>NZ_JBXFYH010000001.1:1144334-2173825 GCF_056844425.1 Cellulomonas sp. NEAU-ZC6
AGGTGTTCGCCTCCCCGGTCACCCCCCCCCCCCCCCAACAACCCCAACCCCCCCCCCCCCCCCCCCCCCCCCCCCGGGCCCGTCCGTGCGTACCGGGTCCACGCGCACGCGTCCGTGCGCGTTGAAAGTCCACAAGCTCGCGGACATATCGCCCAGATCGGCCGAGTTCCTGGACACTCGACGCCTGCGGCCGGGCGCGAGCGGGCGCGTGGACGCAGGCGCGTGCGGGCTCCAAGCGAGCGGGCGGGAGCGGCCCGCGCGGCCGGGCTCAGCCCCAGCGGCCGAGCCGCTGCGCGAGCAGCGCCAGCGCGACCGGTCCCGCGGTCGACGTGCGGAGCACGTGCGGCCCGAGCCGCACGGTGACCGCGCCCGCCTCGACCAGCAGGTCCACCTCGCGCGCGGAGATGCCGCCCTCGGGCCCGACCACGACGAGCACGTCGGCCTCGACGCCGGCGGCGGGCAGCGCGGCCTCGGCCAGGGGCACGGTCGCCTCCTCGTGCAGCACCAGCACCGACCCGCCGGCGGCGACCACCTCGCGCGCCCGCCGGGCGAGCGCGCCGGAGTCGAGCGCGACGTCGACCGACGGCACGTGCGCGCGCCGGGCCTGCTTGGCCGCGGTGCGCACGGTGCCGAGCCAGCGCGCGCGGCTCTTGGCCGCCCGGTCGCCGCGCCACACCACGATGGACCGCTCGGCCTGCCACGGGACGACCGCGTCGGCGCCGACCTCGGTCGCGGCCTCGATGGCCATCTCGTCCCGGTCGCCCTTGGCCAGGGCCTGCACCAGCACCAGCCGCGGGGCCGGCACCGGCTCGACGACGACCTCGCGGACCCGCAGGTGCACGCCCTCGGGCCCGACGGACGCGATCTCCCCGACCAGCCGGGTGCCCGCGCAGTCGACCACGTCGACCCGCTCCCCCGGCGCGCGCCGCTGCACGACGCCGGCGTGCCGGCCCTCGGTGCCGTCCAGCACGTAGGACCCGCCGGCCGCGAGCGCGCCGAGGGAACCCGGCTCGGCCAGGAAGACCGGTGCGGTCACGTCAGCGCCCGGAGAGCTTGTCGCGCAGCTTGGCGAACACGCCGCCGCCCGACGCCGACAGCCGCGCGTCGGGACGCTCCTCGCCGCGCAGCACGGCGAGCCGGCGCAGCAGGTCCGTCTGCTCGTCGTCCAGCGAGGTGGGGACCTGGACGTCGACGTGCACGTGCAGGTCGCCGCGGCCGCCGGCGTGCAGGTGGCCGACGCCGAGCCCGCGCAGCGTGACGACCTGGGCCGGCTGCGTGCCGGGGCGCAGGTCGACCTCCTGCGGGCCGTCCAGGGTGTCGAGGGTCAGCACGGTGCCCAGCGCGGCGGCGGTCATCGGGACCGGCAGCGTGCAGTGCAGGTCGTCGCCCTCGCGGATGAACGTGTCGTGCCGGCGCTCGCGCACCTCGAGGTAGATGTCGCCCGCCGGGCCGCCGGCGGGGCCGACCTCGCCCTGCGCGGTGAGCTTGATCCGGGTGCCGGTGTCGACGCCCGCGGGGACGTCGACCTCGAGCGTGCGGCGCGAGCGGACGCGACCCTCGCCGGCGCACTCGGTGCAGGGCTCGGGGATGACGGTGCCGAAGCCGTGGCACGCGGCGCACGGCTGCGAGGTCATGACCTGGCCGAGGAACGACCGGGCCACGCGCTGGACCGTGCCGCGGCCGCCGCAGACGTCGCAGGTGCGCGGCGACGTGCCGGGGCGGCAGCAGGAGCCGTCGCAGGTCGGGCAGACGACGGCGGTCTCGACGGGCACCTCGCGGTGCGTGCCGAAGGTCGCCTCGGCCAGGTCGATGTCCAGGCGGACCAGGGCGTCCTGGCCGCGGCGTGCGCGCGGGATGGGGCCGCGCTGCGCGCCCGCGCCCCCGGCGGCGCCGAAGAACGTCTCGAAGATGTCCTGGAAGCCGAACGCGCCGGCGCCGCCGCCCATGCCGCCCCCGGGGGACGACGGGTCGGCGCCCATGTCGTACATGCGGCGCTTCTCGGGGTTGGACAGCACCTCGTACGCGCGGGAGACGTCCTTGAACCGGTCCTCCGACCCCGCCTCCGCCCCGGCGACGTCCGGGTGCAGCTCGCGCGCGAGCCGGCGGTACGCCTTCTTGATCTGCTCGGGCGTGGCGTCACGGTCGACGCCGAGGACCTCGTAGTAGTCGCTCACTCGTCACTTCCTGTGCGGGTCGGTCGCGCGCGCGTGCGCGGGTCGGTGGTGCCTGCTGAACGTGCACGGGCGCCGTTCGGTGCCCACGGGCCGTTCACCCGGCGAGGATGCGGGACAGGTAGCGGGCGACGGCGCGCACCGTCGCGATGGTCCCGGGGTAGTCCATGCGCAGGGGTCCGACGGAGCCGATCCGGGCGACCGCGGTGCCACCGCCGTCGTCGGGCCCGCCGTACCCGGTGGTCACGAAGCTGGTCTCGAGCAGCCCCTCGTGCTGGGTCTCGCGGCCGATCCGGACGGAGACCGCGGCCTCGTCCTCGGCCATCTCGCCGAGCAGGCGCAGCAGGACGACCTGCTCCTCGAGCGCCTCGAGCACCGGGCTGATGGTGTGCGCGAAGTCGGTCCCGCCGCCGCGCACGAGGTTCGCGGTGCCGGCCAGCACGACGCGCTCCTCGCTCTCGCGGGCCAGCGTGTCCTCCACGACCCCGACCACGGCCCGCACCAGCGGCGCGTCGGCGGGCAGGAAGTCGTCGGCGAGGTCGGCGAGCACGGTCTCGAGCTCGGCGAGGCGGCGGCCCGCGGCGGCGACGTTCAGCCGGGCGCGCAGGCGGTGCACGACGGTCACGTCGAGGGTGTCCGCGAGCTCGAGGGTGCGCTGCTCGACGCGGCCGTGGTCGGTGATGATGACGACCAGCAGGTGCCGCTCGCCGACCGGGACCAGCTCGACGTGCCGCAGCGCGGTGCGGCGCAGCGACGGGTACTGCACGACGGCGACCTGGTGCGTCAGCTGCGCGAGCAGCCGCACCGAGCGGTCGACGACGTCGTCCAGGTCGGCCGCGTCCTCCATGAAGGCCTCGATGGCGCGCCGCTCGGGCGCGGACAGCGGCTTGACGGTCGCGAGCCGGTCGACGAACAGCCGGTAGCCCTTGTCGGTCGGCACCCGGCCGGCGGAGGTGTGCGGCTGCACGATGTAGCCGGACTCCTCCAGCGCCGCCATGTCGTTGCGGATCGTCGCGGGCGACACCCCGAGGGAGTGCCGCTCCACCAGCGCGCGGGAGCCGACCGGCTCACGGGTCGCGACGTAGTCCTCCACGATCGCTCGCAGCACGTCCAGCCTGCGGTCCTCGCTCATCGCCACCTCCCCGACGCCAGCCGCTGCTGGCACTCGCTCCGACCGAGTGCCAATTCTACGCGTCCGCGGGAGCGTTCGCGGCGTCGCGGCGCCGGCCGACCAGGTCCACGACGCCGATCACCAGCGCGACGGACACCAGGACGACCGTGATGAGCAGGGCGCGGCCGGCCGCGGCACCGCCCTCCAGGCCGGACGTCAGCGCCGCGTAGTAGGTGGACAGCGCCACCGCGACGCCCAGCGCGGAGCCGACGCGCTGGCCGACCTGCAGCATGCTGCCGGCGACGCCCGCGCGGTCCAGGGGCACCTTGGCGAGGGTCAGCGTCTGGTTCGGCGCGATCACCAGGCCGCTGCCGGCGCCCGCGACCATCTGCGTCGCCGCCACCACGAACCCGACCGCCGGCGGGTCCACCAGGCGGATGGCGAGATCCGTGCCGATCAGGCCGACGACCACGAACGCCAGGCCCACCACGACGACGGCGCGGCCGTGGCTGCCGACCAGGCGCCCCGACTGCTGCGCGGCCACGGCCGACGCGATGGCGAACGGCATGCCGACCAGCCCGGCCTGCAGCGGGGTGAAGCCGGCGATCTGCTGCAGGTACAGCGTGGTGACCAGGAACACGGCGGTGAACCCCGCGAAGTACGCCATGCCGAGCAGCGCGCCGTTGCGGAAGGACGGCTCGCCGAGCACCCGCGGGTCCAGCACGGCGGCGCCCGTACGGCGCTGGTACCGGCGCTCCCACAGCACGGTCGCGACCGCGAGCACCGCGGCGACGGCCAGCCACCACCAGCGGGCCGGGTCGTCGCCGCCCTCCCCCGTCGTCGTGACGAACGGCACCATCACGGCGGCGGTCGCGAGCGCGATCAGCACCAGGCCCGGCACGTCGAGCCGCGGCCGGCCGCCCGGCCCGGCGATCCCGCGGGGCGCCCCGACCGCCCCGCGCGGCAGGAACCGCACGGCCAGCGGCAGCACCACGGCGATCACCGGGACGTTGACGAAGAACACCCACCGCCAGCCGTGCTCGGCACCGGCCAGCTGGATGATGATCCCGCCGAGCAGCGGGCCGATCGCCGTGGAGACCCCGATGGTCGCGCCGAAGTAGCCGAACGCCTTGCCGCGCTCGTACCCGGTGAACAGCTGCTGGATGGTGCCGACCACCTGCGGGTTCAGCAGCCCCGCGCTCACGCCCTGCAGCAGCCGCATCGCGGCCAGCACCTCGTCGGAGGGGGCCAGCCCGGCGCCCAGGCTGGTCAGCGCGAACCCGGACAGGCCGACCAGGAACAGGCCGCGCCGGCCGCGCGCGTCGCCGAGTCGGCCGGCGGGGACCAGCACCAGGCCGAACGCCAGCGTGTAGCCGGCGACGATCAGCTGCAGCTGGCTCGCTCCGGCGTCCAGGCTCCGCTCGATGGACGGCAGCGCGACGTTCACGATCGACACGTCGAGCATCGTGATGAACCCGATGGCGAGGCAGACGCCGAGCGCCCGCCAGCGGTGCGGGTCGGGCTCGGGGGCGGTGGACCGGTCGGTCGCCGGACGGGGTGCGGGGCTGGACGTCACCGTCGTGTCGTACCACGGCGGCGCGGGGTCGGCACCTAGGCTGCCGCGCGTGACCGACCGTTACGGACCCGACGTCCTCGCCGCCGCCTCCCCCCGCACGCACCGCCGCCCGACCTCGCAGCCGGTCGCGGCCGAGCGCGGCCTGGTGGTCGAGGAGGTCACCACCGGCTGGGTCGGCGCCGTGGTCCGCGTCGAGAAGTCCGGCGGCGAGCACGTCGTCGTCCTCGAGGACCGGCACGGCAAGACGCGCACGTTCCGGCTCGGCCCCGGGTTCTGGGTGGACGGCAAGCCGGTCGAGCTGACCGCCCCGAAGGCCGCCCCGGCGGCGACCGGCCCGAAGCGCACCGCGTCCGGCTCGCTCGCCGCGGCCGACCAGCGCGCCCGGGTCGCCATCGGCAGCCGGATCTGGGTCGAGGGCAAGCACGACGCCGAGCTGGTGGAGAAGGTCTGGGGCGACGACCTGCGCGCCGAGGGCGTCGTGGTGGAGCTGCTGGACGGCGTCGACAACCTGGTCGACGCGCTGCGCGACTTCCGGCCGGGCCCGGGCAAGCGGGTCGGCGTGCTGGTCGACCACCTGGTGCCCGGGTCCAAGGAGCAGCGCATCGCCGACGAGGCGGTGCGCGCCGTGCCCGCCGGCACGCTGCTGGTGCTCGGCCACCCCTACGTCGACGTATGGCAGGCCGTGCGGCCGGCGCGCGTGGGGCTGACCGCGTGGCCGACGATCGAGCGCGGCACCGAGTGGAAGCGCGGCATCCTGCGCGAGCTCGGCTGGCCCGCCGACGACCAGGCGGACGTCGCCCGCGCCTGGCAGCGGATCCTGCGCAGCGTGCGCAGCTACGCCGACCTGGAGCCGTCGCTGCTCGGCCGGGTCGAGGAGCTCATCGACTTCGTCACCGCGCCCTGAGGGGATGACGCCCGGCCTACGCCCGGCCGGGCGCCCGCCGTGACCCGACCGCCCGCCCCCGCCGCTGCCCGGCGGGCGTCGGGACCATCGGCCTATGGCGTTGTGGCCCCGGCAGCCGCCAGCCTGTTGCCCCGGGGGGCCAGATCACCGGCCTAGGGAGCCACATCCATGCGGGCACAGACTCGTCTTCTGGTCAGCGTCTCGGCGACGGTCGCCCTGTTCTTTCCTGCACAAGTGACAGCCGGCGCAGAAGAACCACCGCCCGTCGAGGCCGCAGCCGCCACCGTGACCTCCGAGACCGGCGAGGAAGGCGTACGCGTCGACACCCACGTCACCAGCGCGAACGTTTCGGTACTCCGCTCTGGGTCAGGCACCCAGTGCTCCGAAGCGGATGGCATCGGAACGCAGGTGTGCATGACGGTGGGCGCGGACGCACCCCCGGTGGGGCCGATCCCGTCCGGTCGTGCCATCCAGCAGTTCCCAGCGTGGTGCCTGGCCTCCGAGCGGAACGTCATGCACCAGACCCGAACCGAGGCATGCGGCATCTACGACGCCTACCTCAGCATCACCCGGACCTCCGGCAACGTCACCACCGAAGTCGGTGCTATGGCGCTCAGCGTCTACCGCTACACATACACCTCGACGAACATGACGGACTGGGCCACGCAGATCCAGCTCTCACCCAACACGATCCGGGGAGAGGCAGCGGGCACGAGATTCTCCGGTGTGGCGACGTGCACGGGAGGCTGCACCACGGAGACGTCCTCCTTCCCGATCCAGATCCCGCGACTGCACGAGAACGCCAACGGCGAGGCTCATTTCTCGTCGCCCGTGCTGCCTGGGGGTATCAGCCAAGCCGTTCCCTCGTGGAGCGTGGTCATCGACAGTCCGACCGCGCAGAACGTCGTGAACGGCTACTGGGGCGGTGCTCCGACGGTGCGGTGCGACCAAGCGCTGCGGGGCTCTATGACGTCCGGGTGCGTGATCCCAGAAACCGCAGTCGAGCTCGTCTACTCGTACGGCCAGTGGCCGACCTTCGGATACCACCTGCTCAACGCCGAGTTCAGCGGGCTGCCGGGGTCCTGGTACTCCGGTCGGCCGTTGCACCGTCTGACGGACGACGCGTTGATCCAGCGCAACCGCGACACCGCTTGTCCCCACAACGCCGCCTTCGAGCGGCCTGACGGTCTGACCTGCGACGAGTACCCGTTCGCCTCGTCCTGGGAGGGGGCATTCACCGGCATCCCACTACGTCGCGCGTGCCGACCTCCGAGGGATCGAGATCCGCCACGCACGGGCCCACCGGCACCGATCAGATGCCGTCGGCGGCCTCGTCAGCGGACTTCGCGTGGCTCCGGTGCGCGTGCTAACGGGCGTGGCGATGGGGCCGGTCCACGTCACCGTGGAACCGCTCCAGGTGCCCCGCGGCATCGAGCCGGGATGGCAGGACGTCGTCGAGGTGAGCCTCGAGGCCGGGCGCGAACCTGTCGTGGTGGCGGGGCCGTTCGAGGGCGACCCGCCGCCGGAACTGCGTCTCGACAGCGTCGGCCCCGGTTGGTACCGCTTCCGTGTCCACGCGTGTGACCGGGACGCGGAGTTCGACGGTGTCGCCACTCGGCCACGGGAGCGCTATCTGCTGCAGTCCTGGCCAGCCGGGCCTACGGAGCCCGTGGCTCTCGCCACCGGGTCGCGGTTCGCGACATCGTGGGCCCGCACCCAGCAGTGGGAGCCTCCCACGCCTCCCGCCGTCGTCCTCCAGCCGGTGGACGACGCGCATCGCCGGTGGCTTCTGGAGGAGAGCTCTCGCCGTCACCGCGAGCGTCACGGCCCGCCGGTCGGGCAGACGTGACAGCGGCGCACGCGCCTGCAGAGGGCCATCCGAGCAACAGCGAGGCAGGCTGCGCGAGGTGAGCGAGCGGACGCGGACGGCGCCGCACCCGAAGGATGCGGCGCCGTCGGTCTGCCCGTGCCGGTGCGTCACGGCGCGACGGGCTCGTCCTGCAGCCGGCGGTACAGGTACGTCGTCGCGAGCAGGCCGAGGGGGAACGACACCAGCTGGCCGACGCCGCACAACGCGCTGCCGATCAGGTTGGCGGCGTACACGGCGAGGAACAGCACCACGACCGTGCCGAGGTTCCGGTTCACCAGCGTGAAGCTGGCCTTGAGGGCGTCGACCGGCGACATCCGCTTGTCGATGACGTAGAAGAGCGTGAACTGGGCGTAGAACGCGAACACGATGCCCGGGATCACGAACAGCAGGTAGCCGACCGCCGTGCCGGCGCCGACCAGCAGCGCCGCGACGACGATCTTTCCGAAGTCGTCGAACTTGAAGAACGTGCTCACCTGCGCCAGCCGGCCGTTCGCGACCTCGAGCGTGGCGCGGATGACCCCCGCCTGCATGAACGCCGCCATCAGCATGATCACCGCGAGCACCAGCAGGTACCCGAAGAACAGGCCGACGCCGGCTCCGGTGCGCAGCTCGCCGGTGTCCGGGTCGACCCCGACGGCGACGCTCCCGACGGTGATCGAGAACAGCACGATCGACACGACCACGATCACGGCGCCGTACGCGAGCACCCCGAGCAGGAACGGGCCGACGTTCTGGGTGAACTTGGCCCAGCCCCAGGTGAACGCCTCGCCGACGCCGGCTGCGGGGGCACCGGCGTACCCGGCGGGCGGCTGACCGTAGGGCTGCTGGCCGTACGGCTGCTGGCTGTAGGGCTGCTGCGGCGCCCCGTACGGCTGCTGGGCGCCGTAGGGCGGCTGCGCGCCGTACGGCGGCTGCGCCCCGTAGGGCGGCTGCTGCGCGTACGGCTCCTGCTGACCGGAGAGCGGCTGGGGCCCGCCGGGGCCGTACCCGGGCGTCGTGGGCGGCGGGTACCCGCCCCCCGGCTGGTCGGGAGCCGCCGGCTGCGGGTCCGCGGGCCCGGGCGCACCGGGCTGGGACGGGGGCGGCGTCGACGGGTCGTCGTCGCGTGCCGGGTCGGGGCCGGGGTTCTCGGTCATGGCGTCCTCCTGGTGCGGACGACCGTCGCCCGTCGGGTCAGCGAACCCAAGGCGACGGCAGCGTGTCAAGAAGCGTTCGCCCTGGAAGACGGGACAAAACGGTCGACACGCCCGCTACGCTTCGCTCGCCGTAGCCGATCAGCATCCGACGAGGAGTCCCATGTCCTACGCCCCCCAGCCGCCCGCAGCCACCCAGCCGCCGCTGCGTCCCGACGAGGAGCGCACCTGGTCCCTGCTGAGCCACCTCGGCGGCATCATCTTCGGCTTCCTGCCGTCGCTGGTCGTCTGGCTGGTCTTCAAGGGCCGCGGCCCGTTCCTGGAGGACCAGGCCAAGGAGGCGCTGAACTTCCAGATCACCGTCACCATCGCGTACATCGCGTCGGCGATCCTGTTCTTCCTCGAATTCCTGCCGTTCCTGGTGTGGGGCGTCAACGCGGTGTTCTGCATCCTCGCCGCCGTGGCCGTCAGCAAGGGCCAGTGGCACCGCTACCCCGTCACCCTGCGCCTGGTGAAGTGACCGCGCAGCGCTGACCAGCACTGACCAGCACTGACCAGCACTGACGACGCGAGGGCGCCGATCCCCCACGGGGTCGGGGCCCTCCGTCGTCCCGCGCGGCGCCCTCCAGGTCGTCACACGTCGGCGAGGTCGTCATCCGTCCATGACGACCTCGCCCGTTCCTGACGACCTCGCGCCCGGGACGAGCCCGGCGTGACCCGGCGCGGCCGCGGTCAGTCCGCGAGCGTGCGGACCACGGCGTCGGCCAGCAGCCGGCCACGGCGCGTCAGGCGCACCCGCTGCCCCGGCACGTCCCCGCGGCCGAGCGCCGCGCGGCCGTCGACCAGCCCGTCCGCCACCAGTCCGGCGACCCGGGTGCGCGCGGGCAGGCTGAGCGCGTCGACCGGCAGCCCCTCGTCCAGGCGGACACCGAGCATCACGCGCTCGAGCCGGGCCGCCTCGTCCTCGACGGTCTCGCGGCCGGCCGCCGGGCTCTCCCCCGCCGCGAGCCTCGCCGCGTAGGTGCGCGGGTGCTTGACGTTCCACCACCGCACGCCGCCGACGTGGCTGTGCGCGCCGGGTCCGACGCCCCACCAGTCGTCGTTGCGCCAGTAGGCCAGGTTGTGCCGGCACGCGTCGGCGGGCGTGCGGGCCCAGTTGCTCACCTCGTACCAGTGCAGGCCGGCCGCGGTCAGCAGGTCGTCGGCGAGCTCGTACTTGGCGGCCTGGTCGTCCTCGTCGGGCAGCGCGAGCAGCCCGCGCTTCACCTGGACCGCCATCTTGGTGCCCTGCTCGACGACCAGCGCGTACGCGGACACGTGGTCGACCCCGGTCGCCAGCGCCGTCTCCAGCGAGAGCCGCCAGTCGTCCAGGGTCTCGCCCGGGGTGCCGTAGATCAGGTCGAGCGACACCGCGAGCCCGGCGTCCCGCGCCCACCGGACGACGTCGGGGATCCGGCGCGGGTCGTGGGTGCGCTCCAGCGTCGCGAGCACGTGCGGGACGGCGGACTGCATGCCGAACGACACCCGGGTGAACCCGCCGCGACGCAGCTCGGCCAGCGACTCGGGCGTGACGGAGTCCGGGTTGGCCTCGGTGGTCACCTCGGCGTCGTCCGCGAGGCCCCAGGCCGCGCGCACGCCGTCGAGCATCCGGACGAGGTCGGACGCCGGCAGCACCGTGGGCGTGCCGCCGCCGACGAAGACCGTCGACGCGGGTCGCGCCGGCAGCCCGGCCGCGCGCGTCACGCGCGCGCCGAGGGCGATCTCCGCCAGCGCCGTGTCCGCGTACGACGCCTGCGAGGCGCCGCCGCCGAGCTCGGTCGCGGTGTACGTGTTGAAGTCGCAGTACCCGCAGCGCACCGTGCAGAACGGCACGTGCAGGTACACGCCGAACCCGCGACCGTCGGCGCCGTCGAGCACCGAGGCCGGGAGGGCGCCGTCCGCCGGGGCGGCGTCGCCGTCCGGGAGGGCGGGGCTCACTTCTTCTTCGCGTCCTTGGCGTCCTTGGGCGCCGCGGCGTCGGAGGACAGCGCGGCGATGAAGGCCTCCTGCGGCACGTCGACCCGGCCGATGGTCTTCATGCGCTTCTTGCCCTCCTTCTGCTTCTCCAGCAGCTTCCGCTTGCGGGTGATGTCACCGCCGTAGCACTTGGCGAGGACGTCCTTGCGGATGGCGCGGATGGTCTCGCGGGCGATGACGCGCGAGCCGACGGCGGCCTGGATCGGCACCTCGAACTGCTGGCGCGGGATCAGGTCCTTGAGCTTGGACGCCATCATGACGCCGTACGCGTAGGCCTTGTCCTTGTGCACGATCGAGCTGAACGCGTCGACCTGCTCGCCCTGCAGCAGGATGTCGACCTTGACCAGGTCCGCGACCTGGTCGCCGACGGGCTCGTAGTCCAGGCTCGCGTAGCCGCGGGTGCGGGACTTCAGCTGGTCGAAGAAGTCGAACACGATCTCCGCGAGCGGCAGCGTGTAGCGCATCTCGACGCGGTCCTCGGACAGGTAGTCCATGCCGAGCAGGTCGCCGCGCTTGCCCTGGCAGAGCTCCATGATCGCGCCGATGAACTCGCTCGGCGCCAGGATCGTCGACTTCACGACCGGCTCGCGGACCTCGCGGATCTTGCCGCCCGGGAACTCGCTCGGGTTGGTGACGGTGACGACCTGGCGGTCCTCCAGCGTCACCTCGTACACCACGTTGGGCGCGGTCGAGATGAGGTCCAGGTTGAACTCGCGCTCCAGCCGCTCCCGGATGATCTCCAGGTGCAGCAGGCCGAGGAACCCGACGCGGAACCCGAAGCCCAGCGCGACCGAGGTCTCGGGCTCGTAGTTCAGCGCGGCGTCGTTGAGCTTGAGCTTGTCGAGCGCGTCGCGCAGCACCGGGTAGTCCGAGCCGTCGATCGGGTACAGACCCGAGAACACCATCGGCTTGGGGTCGGAGTACCCGCCGATCGCCTGGCTCGCCGGCTTGCTCGCGTTGGTGACGGTGTCGCCGACCTTGGACTGGCGCACGTCCTTCACGCCGGTGATCAGGTAGCCGACCTCGCCGACGCCGAGCCCCTTGGTGACGACGGGCTCCGGCGAGATGACGCCGATCTCCAGCAGCTCGTGCGTGGCCTTGGTCGACATCATCGCGATCCGCTCGCGCGGGTTGAGGTTGCCGTCCTTGACCCGGACGTACGTGACGACACCGCGGTAGGTGTCGTAGACCGAGTCGAAGATCATCGCGCGGGCGGGTGCGTCCGGGTCGCCGACCGGGGCCGGGACCAGCTGCACGATCCGGTCCAGCAGCGCCTCGACGCCCTCGCCGGTCTTGCCCGACACGCGCAGGCAGTCCTCGGGGTCGCCGCCGATCAGCCCGGCGAGCTCCTCGGCGTACTTCTCCGGCTGCGCCGCCGGCAGGTCGATCTTGTTCAGCACCGGGATGATCTGGAGGTCGTTCTCCATCGCCAGGTACAGGTTGGCCAGCGTCTGCGCCTCGATGCCCTGCGCCGCGTCGACCAGCAGCACCGCGCCCTCGCACGCCGCCAGCGACCGCGAGACCTCGTACGTGAAGTCGACGTGCCCCGGGGTGTCGATCATGTTGAGCGCGTAGGGCGTGTCACCCAGCGCCCACGGCATGCGCACGGCCTGCGACTTGATGGTGATCCCGCGCTCGCGCTCGATGTCCATCCGGTCGAGGTACTGCGCGCGCATGGCCCGCGAGTCGACCACGCCGGTGAGCTGGAGCATCCGGTCGGCGAGCGTCGACTTGCCGTGGTCGATGTGCGCGATGATGCAGAAGTTGCGGAGCAGCTCCGGCGCCGTCGCCGCGGGGGCGATGCGCTGGGACTGGGCGGCACTGGGGATCGGGGACACGAGCTCCCTCGGTTTCGCAGGGTCGGGACTGCCCCTATGGTCCCATGCCCGCGCGACGCCCGTCCCCCGCCGCTCCCGCGTGCGGGCGGCGCAGCCCGAGGTCGAGGGTTCGTCGCGCGACAGACCTCGGAAACCCTCGACCTCGTCGCAACCCCTCGACCTCGCGGCTGCGGGCAGGGACGCGACGAGGCCCGCCCCCGGGTGGGGACGGGCCTCGTGGCACTCGTGGTGGAGGTGGCGGGAATCGAACCCGCGTCCGATGACGTGGGACCAGGACTTCTCCGGGCGCAGTCTGCTGCGATTTTCTCGGCCCCCACCATCACGCAGACAAGTGGTGGACAGGCTCAGTCATCTCAAAGTCCCCGCAGCCCCGATGACGAAGGCTACGAGCAGTGGCTCCCTAGATGACGCCAGGAACTGAGTCGGAAGCTAGCTCAGGCTGACGGACTTCGAGGCTCGCTCAGGCGGCGAGGGCGAAGTCGGTGCGCTTGTTATCGGCACCTATGGGTTTACACGGATCGTTAGCGAGATAACCGTGTGTCCTCGGCCCGCTTCTCCTGGTTCGACAATCACCGTCGAAACCGATCACCCCCATGTGGAGTTGTCAATCGTCCCGCCCGCCGCCCGGTCTCCCGGCCGCCGCACGCGACGCGTCCAGCATACGGGTCCAACGCACCCCCGCGCACGATCATTCCCCTGGCCCGCCGCGGACCCGGGGGCCCAGACTGCCGGGATGCTCCTGCGCCCCGTGACCTCGGACGACGTCGCCCTGCTCACCGGCCTGGTCGCGGCGGCGGTGAACTGGACCGGTGAGCAGCGCGTGCGCCCGGAGGACGTCGCCGCCGACCCGCACCTGGCCCGCTACGTGCTCGACTGGGGCCGCCCCGGCGACCTCGGGGTGGTGGCGACGGACGACGACGGCGGCCCGCTCGGCGCGGCGTGGGTCCGGCTGCTGCCCGCCGACGCGCCGGGCTGGGGCTTCGTCGCCCCCGACGTCCCCGAGCTGTCGGTCGCGGTGCTGGAGCCGGCGCGCGGCCGGGGCGTCGGGTCCGCGGTGCTCGACGCGTGCCTCGCCGCCGTGCGCGCGGCCGGGCACCGCGCGGTCAGCCTGTCCGTCGAGGACGGCAACGACCGGGCGCGCGGCTCCTACGAGCGCCGCGGGTTCCGCGCGGTCGGGCGGGTCGGCGGGTCGGACACGCTGCTGCTCGACCTGCGGGCACGAGGAGGTCGCGGCACGATACCGGCCTGAGCCACCGCGGCGGGCCGGCACCGGCGCCCGCCGCGGCAGGGAGGACGGGGCACACCGATGGACGCGCACACGAGCAGCGACCTGGCGCGGGACCGGCACGAGACGGTCACCGAGCGGATGGACCGGAACTGGAACGAGCTGCTGCAGGAGCTGCGCGTCGCCCAGACGGGCGTGCAGATCCTGACCGGGTTCCTGCTGACCGTGCCGTTCCAGCAGCGGTTCGCCGACCTCGACGCCTACCAGCGGGGCGTCTACCTGGTGCTGGTGGTGCTGGCGGTGGCGGCCACCGGCTTCATCGTGGCGCCGGTGTCGCTGCACCGGATCCTGTTCCGCCGGGGGCTCAAGCGGGAGCTGGTCGACTCCGCCGACCGGCTCGCGCAGACGGGGCTCGCGATGCTGGCCCTGGTCCTCGCGGGCTCGGCGCTGCTGCTGTTCGACGTCGTCGTCGACCGGGCCGCCGGCGTCATCGCGGGCGTCAGCGTGCTGGTCGGGCTGACGGTGGTCTGGGTGCTCGTCCCGGTCCGCCTGTCCCGGCGGGCGGGCCGCGACACCGGCAGCGACTCCGACTGACCGCTCAGGGCGCGAGCAGCCGGGCGAGCACCCGCGCTGCGGCCTCGGGCGAGGTGTCGGGCGAGCCGGTGAGCATCCCCTCGAGGGTCGCGATGTTGAGCACGCTGATCACGACCAGCGCGTCGTCCCGGTCGTCCTGGGTCGGTCGCCCGTCGGGCCGGGGCCGGCCCTGGCCCGTGCGGATCCGGGCCACCTGCGCGGCCACGGCCTCGAACATGGCGCGGTGCAGCGCCGCCAGCTCGTCGCCGGCCTCGGGGTTGCGCAACCCGTAGGTCAGGAACTCCAGGGACAGCAGCACCCGGGGGTCCTCCAGGGTGCCGGCGAGCCACGCGGTGACCTCGTCGACGTCGACGCCGTCGTCCGAGATCCCGGGCAGCGCGATCTCGGGGTCCGCCAGCGCGATCCCGAGCCGCTCGCGGGCCAGCGCGAGCATGACCTCGCTCTTGGACCGGAAGTGCGCGTACAGCGCGCCCTTGGTGTAGCCGGCCTCGGCGGCGATGTCCCCCACCGACGCGCCCTCGTAGCCCTGCGCGGCGATGACCCGCGCGGCGGCGTCGAGCAGGTCGGACCGCGTGCGGTCCACGCGCTCCCGGCGGCGCTCCTCGGCGCGCGCGGAACCGGCCCGCCGGGCGACGTTCTCCGAGGCGTCGGTCAGGCCCCGGGCGGCCTCGCGGAGGCTGGTCGCGATCGCCTCGCCGACCTCCGGGACGACCTGGTTCCCGAGCATGCGGGTGAGCGCGGCCGTCGCGTCGGCGAGGGCGCGGGTGGCGGCGCCGATCGACTCGTGGTCCTGGGGCTCGGAACGCGACATGCCCCGATCGTAGCGGACGGCATACCGGTCGGTATCTGCGCGGCCGGGGGAGAGGGGGGGTGGGTACGGCGAGGGAGACGAGGGGGGTCGAGGGGGAGGGGGGGGGGGGGGGGGTGTGTTTTGCGCCCCCCCCCCCCCCCCCCCCCCCCCCCCCCCCCGGCAGCGCCAATGGAGGCGTCACCGCCCGACATACCCTCTGGTATCCGCTGACGTGCACTGCTACGTTCCAGCATGTACCGATCGGTATCTGAACGAGGAGGAACGCGATGGGCTCGGACGACGTGCTCACCGTCCGCGGGCTGCGCAAGCGCTACCGCGGGCGCACGGGCGTGCAGGCGAACGACGGCATCGACCTGGACGTGGCCGCCGGCCAGGTGGTCGGGCTGCTCGGCCACAACGGCGCCGGCAAGACCACGCTGGTCAACCAGGTGGTCGGCCTCGTGCTCCCCGACGCGGGCAGCATCCGGCTGGACGGGATCGACGCGATCGCCCAGCCGCACCTGGCTCGCGAGCGCACGTCGATCCAGGCGCAGGCGAACGTGCCGATCACGGGGCTCACCCCCCGCCGGGCGATCGAGCTGGTCGGCCGGATCCGCGGCGGCGACCGCCCGGCGGTGCAGGCGCGCACGGCCGAGCTGATCGCGGCGCTGGACCTGTCCCCCTGGGCGGACATCCCGGCGGAGAAGGTGTCCGGCGGGATCGCCCGGCTGACCGCGTTCGCGATGACCGTGGTCCGGCCGGGGCGGCTGGTCGTGCTGGACGAGCCGACCAACGACGTGGACCCGGTCCGGCGCCGGCTGCTCTGGGAGCAGATCCGCGCGCTCGCCGACCGGGGGCACGCGGTCCTGCTCGTCACGCACAACGTGCGCGAGGCGGAGCGGGTCGTCGACCGGCTCGCCATCCTGGACGGCGGCGTCGTGCTCGCGCACGGCACGCCCGCCGAGCTGACCGCGTCCCGGCGCGGCACCCTCACCGTGGAGGTCGACGTCGCACCGGGCGCGCCGGTCGACTGGCACCCGGCGGTGACGCCGACCACCGACGCGCGCGGGCGCCGCACCGGGAGCGTCCCGTCGGCCGACGCGGCCGAGGTCGTCCGGTGGGCGGAGGCCGAGGTGCGCGCGGGGGCGCTCGAGCGGTACGCGCTGACCCCCGCGTCCCTGGAGGACGCCTACGTGGAGCTGGTCGGCCACCCCCGCGCGGCCGACGACGACGCCGTCGGGGCGGGGGTGGCCGCGTGACCGCCGTCCAGCAGACCCTGCTGCTCACCCAGTGGCAGTTCCGCCGCCAGTCGACGATGCTCCCGCTGCTGGTCCTGGTGCAGGTGTTCATGTCGGTGGCCACGGTGATCGGCTACGGGCTCCTGGTCGGCGACACCGACCCGGCCACCGGCCTGTTCCTCGCCACCGGGGCGCCGACCATCACGCTGATCATCGTCGGCCTCGTGATGGCGCCGCAGATGGTGGCGCAGTCCCGCACGGAGGGCAGCATGGACTGGATGCGGACGCTGCCCGTGCCGCGGCCGCTGTTCCTGGTCAGCGACCTCCTGGTCTGGACGCTGATCGCCCTGCCGGGCATGGTGCTCGGCCTGGTCGCGGGCGCGCTGCGGTTCGACGTGCAGCTGTCGGTCACCCCGTGGTTCGTCCCGGCCGCGCTCCTGGTCTCGCTGACCTCGGCGGCCGTCGGGTACGGCATGGCCTCCGTGCTCAAGCCCACGCTCGCCATGCTGATGACCCAGGTGCTCGTCTTCGTCACCATGCTGTTCTCCCCCGTCAGCTACCCCGCTGACCGGATGCCGCAGTGGCTGCAGACCGCGCACGAGTGGCTGCCCATCGCCCCGATGGCCCAGCTGATCCGGTCCGGGCTCGCGAGCGACACGTTCACGATGCCGGGCCGGTCGCTCGTGGTGCTGCTGGTGTGGTGCGCCGTGGCGGTCGCCGGCGCCACGTGGGCGCTGCGCCGCCGGGTCTGAGCCGGCGACGCAGGCCGCGCCCCGGTGCCGGGGCCGTGCCTAGGATCGCGGGCATGCCCTTCCTCGCGACCACCGCCCGGCAGGCGGAGCACGGCCCCGGCGGCACGCTCGACGACGAGCCCGCCCCGGACGGCACCACCACGCTGTACCTGGTCCGGCACGGGCGCACCGAGTACAACACCGCGCACTTGCTGCAGGGCTGGTGCGACTCCCCGCTGACCGAGGAGGGCCTGGCCGGGGTCCGGGCCACCGCGCGGGTCCTCGCGGACCGCAGGTTCGACGCGGCGTACGCCAGCCCGTCGGGCCGCACCGTCGCCACCGCCCAGGAGCTGCTCGCGCCGCACGACGGGGTCGGGCTGACCACGGACGACGGGCTGCGCGAGATGCACTTCGGCGACCTGGAGGCCCGGCCCGAGGCGGAGCTGCTCGCGCTCGGCGACCCGGCGGACCTGTTCGGCGGCATCCTCACGGGTGAGTACGAGGGCTTCCCCGGTGCGGAGCGCACGCCCGACTACCTGGCGCGCGTCGCGGACGCCTTCGGCCGGATCGAGGCCGCGCACGCCGGCGGCGGGGACGTGCTGGTCGTCAGCCACGGCGTGACGCTGCTGGCGTACCTCTCGATGGCCGGCACCGTGCCGATGGAGCCGCTCGCGAACGCGAGCATCTCGACCGTGCGGATCGGGCCGGACGGCGACCGGACCGTGCGGACGTTCGGGTTCGACCCCGCCGCGCAGGGCGCGCCCGGGCTGCCGGTGCCGGACACGGCCGCGCCGGTGCGGTCGCCGCAGGAGCCGGACGCGGGCTGAGCCCGGCACTCCCCCTGGCCGCGCGCGCCCCCGACCAGCAGGATGGGCGGATGGACCTGCCCGTGATGCCGCCCGTGTCGCCCATGCTGGCCAAGGCCGTCCCCGAGATCCCCGACCTCGGGCACACCGAGCCGAAGTGGGACGGGTTCCGCACCATCGTGTTCCGCGACGGCGACGAGGTGGTGCTGGGCAGCCGGAACGAGAAGCCGATGACCCGGTACTTCCCCGAGCTGGTCGAGTCGATCAAGGCGCACACCCCGGAGCGGTGCGTGCTGGACGGCGAGATCGTCGTGGTCGCCGGCGACCGCCTGGACTTCGACGCGCTGCAGCAGCGGATCCACCCGGCCGAGAGCCGCGTCCGGCTGCTCGCCGGGCAGACGCCGGCGTCGTTCGTGGCGTTCGACGCGCTGGCGCTCGGGGACGACGACCTCATGCGCACGCCGCTGCGCGACCGGCGCGCGCGCCTGCTGGACGCGCTGGGCGACGCCGCGGGGCCGATCCACGTCACCCCGGCCACCGGCGACCTGGAGCTGGCGCGGCAGTGGTTCACGCAGTTCGAGGGCGCGGGGCTCGACGGGGTCGTCGCCAAGCCGCTGGACGGCGTCTACCAGCCGGACAAGCGCGCGATGTTCAAGGTCAAGCACACCCGCACCGCCGACTGCGTGGTCGCCGGGTTCCGCTGGCACAAGACCGGTGGCGTCGTCGGCTCCCTGCTGCTCGGCCTGTGGACCGACGACGGGCGGCTGCAGCACGTCGGCGTCGCGGCCTCGTTCCCGATGGCGCGCCGCAAGACCCTCGTCGACGAGCTGGCGCCGCTGCGGGCCGAGGACCTGTCGCAGCACCCGTGGGGCGACTGGGCGGACCAGTCGGCGCACGGCGACAAGCGGATGCCCGGCGCGGTCAGCCGGTGGAACGCGTCCAAGGACCTGTCGTTCGTCCCCCTGCGGCCGGAGCTGGTCGTCGAGGTCGGGTACGACCACATGGAGGGCGACCGGTTCCGGCACACCGCCCAGTTCAAGCGGTGGCGTCCGGACCGCGACCCGGCGACGTGCACCTACGCCCAGCTGGAGGAGCCGGTGGGCTTCCGGCTCTCGGAGATCCTGGCACCGCGGACCTGACCGCCCGCCCGCCGCGGGCGCCCCGCCCGCCGCGGGCGCCCCGCTCGCCGCGCGCTCGGCGGGACCCGCTCGTAGTGTCGATCGGGTACCTCGACCGTCCCGCGGAAGGACCCCCATGAGCGCCTCCGTCCCCTCGCGCACGCCCGGCAAGCCGCACGACGTGGTGGTGATCGGCTCCGGCTTCGGCGGGCTGTTCGCCACGAAGGCCCTCGCCGACGCGCCCGTCCGGGTCACCGTCATCGACGGCACCGCGACGCACCTGTTCCAGCCGCTGCTCTACCAGGTGGCGACGGGCGTGCTGTCCGTGGGCGAGATCTCCCCCGCCACGCGCGACGTGCTGCGGAGCCAGCGCAACGCCCGGGTGCTGCTGGGCGTCGTCACGTCGATCGACCTGGAGCGGCGCGAGGTCGTGTCGTCGTCTCCGATCGGCGAGACCCGCACGCCCTACGACAGCCTGATCGTCGCGGCCGGCTCCGGGCAGTCGTACTTCGGCAACGACCAGTTCGCCGACTTCGCCCCGGGCCTGAAGAGCATCGACGACGCCCTGGAGATCCGGGGCCGTGTGTTCGGGTCGTTCGAGGTCGCCGAGCTGACCACGGACCCCGAGGAGCGCGCGCGGCTCACGACGTTCGTCGTCGTCGGCGCCGGACCCACCGGGGTCGAGATGGCGGGCCAGCTCGCCGAGCTGGCGCACCGGTCGCTGCGCGGGTCGTTCCGCAGCCTCGACACGACGAAGGCCCGCATCCTGCTGGTCGACCCCGTCCCGACGGTGCTGCCGGGCAACCCCGAGAAGCTGCAGGCCGCGGCCGCCCGGACGCTCGAGGGCCTCGGCGTCGAGCTGCTGATGGGGCACAAGGTGGTCGACGTCGACGCGGAGTCCGTCACGGTGGAGGACGGGGACGGCCGCCGCACCACGATCCCGGCGCAGACCAAGGTCTGGGCCGCCGGCGTGCAGGCGTCGCCGCTCGGCCGGCAGCTCGGGGAGCAGACCGGCGCCGAGGTGGACCGCGCGGGCCGCGTCACGGTGGAGCCGAACGGCTCGCTGCCCGGGCACCCCGAGGTGTTCGTCGTCGGCGACATGGCGTCCCGCAAGGGCGTCCCCGGCGTCGCGCCCGCCGCGATGCAGACCGGGCGGTACGCCGCGCAGGAGATCGTCCGCCAGGTGCAGGGCGAGCCGAGCGCCGGACCGTTCCGGTACAAGGACAAGGGCAGCCTGGCGACCGTGTCCCGGTTCCAGGCGGTCGCCAAGATCGGCCCGGTGCAGACCGCGGGGTTCTTCGCCTGGCTGCTCTGGCTCGGGGTGCACCTGGTGTACCTGGTCGGGTTCAAGAACCGGATCACGACGCTGCTGCACTGGGCGGTGAGCTTCATCGGCCGCGGCCGCTCGGAGCGCACGGCGACCTGGCAGCAGGTGGTCGGCCGCGGCGCGCTGCGCAGCCGCGGTGTGGACAAGCCCACGGTGCCTACGCGCTCGGTGCTCGGCGACTGAGCCGCGCGCCCCGGACGGGTGCGCGCCCGCCGCCGGGTCAGCCGGCGGGCGGGGGCGCGGTCACCCGGAACCGGTCCAGCTCCGCCAGCAGCAGCGGCAGCAGCGCGGGGTCGGTGAGCGAGCGGAAGTGCCCGGGCGTCGCCAGGCGGACGAACCGCGCCCCGGGCAGCTCGCTGCCGTCCGGGATGTGCGGGTCGAAGCAGGTGGCCACGGACACGATCCGCCCGTGCTCGGCGCGCTGGGCCGCGAGCGCCGTGAGCACCTCGTCGTCGGGCAGGAACGCCCGCACCGAGCGCACCGGGAGCCACCGCGCGTACGGCGAGCCCGAGAAGGGCGTGTTCACCGCGACCATGCCCAGCACCCGGTCGCCCACGTCGGCCCGGCCCATGACGGACTTGCCGATCAGCCCGCCCTTGGAGTGCGCGACGATCACCGCGTCCCGCAGGCCAGCCTCGCGCAGGTAGGTGGCGGCGAGCTCGGCCATGTCCGGGACGCTGCCGCGGTTCAGGCCGAACGGCGCCACCACGTGCACCGGGTGCCCGTGGGCGTGCAGCGCGCGCGCCAGCGGCTCGAGGAACCGCCAGGTCTCCCAGACCCCGGGCAGCAGCAGGACCGGCGGGCGCCGTGCCGGGTCGGGTCGGGTGTAGCTGTCCGGCGTGGTCCGGGACAGCAGGCCCCGCACCTGGCGCTCCGCGGCGTAGAGGTAGTCGGCGGCCCACCAGACCGCGCGGCGCAGCCGCGTCCCGGCCGTCACGCGTGCTCCCCCACGCCGTCCCGCACCCAGCGGGCCACCAGCGGCGCGTGCGTGGCCATCGCCACGTGCCCGGCGCGCGGGACCTCGCGGACGGCACCGCGCGGGGCCAGCGCGGCCAGCCGACGGTTCCACGGGCGGGACGACACCGGGTCGCGCTCGCCGCGGACCAGGAGCGCCGGCCCGGGCAGGCGCGCCACGGCCGCCTCGGTGTCGTAGGCGAACATGTGCGGCAGGACCGCGGAGTACCAGACGGGGCCGGTGCGGACGTAGTCGCTGGCGACCACCGCGTTGACGCCGAGCGGCTCGTGCAGGCCGTCCTTCGCGAGCCGCAGGCCCTGGTGCAGCACGCCCGGCGCGTCGCGGTCGACGACGGTGCCGATCAGCAGCACCCGCTCCACGACGTCGGGCGCCCGCAGCATCGCCTCCGCCACGACCTGCGCGCCCATCGAGTGCCCCACCAGCACGGCACGGTCCAGGCCGCGGTGCCGCAGCACGGCGAGCACCACGTCGGCCAGGTCCTCGACGGCCGGCACCCGGCGCGGGCGGGCGCTGCGACCGAAGCCCGGCAGGTCCGGGACGAGCACCCGGTGGTCCCGGGCGAGCTCGCCGGTCAGCGCGCGGAAGTACCGCTCCGAGGTCCCGATGCCGTGCACCAGCACCACGACCGGGGCGTCGGCGGGCCCCACGTCCGTGACCACGACACCGGCGTCCGGGTCGAGCCCCCGCGGCCGGCCGCCGCCGATCGTGCGGGCGAGCCACCGCCCGGGCGCGGCGCGCCCGCCGCCGGACGCCGGACCGCCGCGGGCGGGGACCTGCTCGGGCGGCGTCACGGGCGTCAGGGTCATCGGCTCTCCTGGGGAGCGGGCGGGAGGTCGGGTGAAACCGGGACGAACCGGAAGCACGGTTCAAGATGCGAACCGTGCTCCACCCGAGCACAGTGGCGGTGGAGCAGCACGCGGGTCCGGACACGGGCTCGGCCCGTCCCTCGTCCGTCGAGCACCTCGACTCTGGACGACTCGGGGAAGGTCGGCCACTCATGCGCGTCCTCGGCGTGAACGCGATCTACCACGACCCCGCCGCCGCCCTCGTCGTCGACGGCCAGGTCGTCGCCGCCGCGGAGGAGGAGCGGTTCAGCCGCCGCAAGCACGGCAAGCGCCCCGTCCCGTTCGCGGCGTGGGAGCTGCCGGAGGCGGCGATGCGCTGGTGCCTCGACGCCGGCGGTCTGCGCCCGGCCGACCTGGACGCGGTGGCCTACTCGTTCGACCCGGCGCTGTCGAAGCCGGCCGAGGAGCTCGGCCTGGACGACCCGTGGGACCACCTGCGGCTGATGTACGCGGAGAAGGCGCCGGGCTTCCTGGCCACCGCCCTGCCGGGGCTCGACCGGTCCCGGGTCCGGTACGTGCCGCACCACGTCGCGCACGCCGCGTCCGCCGCGCTGGCCTCGCCGCACCGCGCCAGCAGCGTGCTGGTCCTGGACGGCCGCGGCGAGCGCGCCTCGCACCTGGCCGGCCGGTACACCGACGGGCGGCTGGAGGTGCTGGCCAGCCAGGAGCTGCCGCACTCGCTGGGCCTGGTCTACGAGTCGCTGACCGAGCACCTCGGGTTCCTGCGGTCGAGCGACGAGTTCAAGGTGATGGCGCTCGCGTCCTACGGCGAGCCGCGGTTCCTGGCGGACCTCCGCGAGGTCGTGCGCACCACGGGCGACGGCGGGTTCGTCGCGGAGGCCCCCGACTGGACCCGCTGGGCACCGCCGCGGGTGGACGACGGCACCTGGGGCGGCGACCACGCCGACCTCGCGTGCTCGCTGCAGGCCCGGCTGGAGGAGGTGCTCGTCGAGCTCGCGCGCTGGCTGCACGAGCGCACCGGCGACCGGGTGCTGACGATGGCCGGCGGCACCGCGCTGAACTGCGTCGCCAACTCCCGCGTCTGGCGCGAGGCGGGCTTCGAGGAGGTGTGGGTGCAGCCCGCGGCCGGCGACGCCGGCACGGCGCTCGGCGCGGCGCTGCAGGTCGCGGCCGACGAGGGCGACGCCGTCGTGCCGATGCCGTCCGCGGCGCTCGGCCGCTCGTGGACCGACGACGAGATCGCCGGCCGGCTGCGGCTCGCGCGGGTGCCGTTCCGCACGCCGCCGACCGCGGCGGCGTTCGCGGACGAGGTGGGCCGGGTGCTCGCGGACGACGGCGTGGTGGCGTGGTTCGACGGCCGCAGCGAGTACGGGCCGCGGGCGCTCGGTCAGCGCTCCCTGCTGGCGCACCCCGGGCACGCGGAGAACCTGGAGCGGCTGAACGACGTGAAGGGCCGCGAGCAGTTCCGGCCGGTCGCGCCGATGGTGCTGCTGGACCAGGCGGCGGAGATCTTCTCGGACGGGCCGGTCCCCAGCCCGTACATGCTGTTCACGCACACGGTCGCCGAGACCTGGCGCGACCGGATCCCGGCCGCCGTGCACGTCGACGGCACCGCGCGGATCCAGACGGTCGACCCGGCGACCCAGCCGCGGCTGGCGGCCGCGATCGCGGCGTTCCGGGACCGCACCGGGCTGCCGGTGGTGATCAACACGAGCCTCAACACCGCCGGCCGCCCGATGGTGGACGACCCGCGCGACGCCCTCGAGCTCTTCGGCTCCGCGCCGGTGGACCTGCTGGTGCTCGGCCCGCACCTGGTGCGGCGCGGGGACCTGTTCGCGGCCGGGGTGCCCGGGTGACGACGGCGCCGGCGCCGGGGTGGTCCGTCGTCGTCCCGACGATCGGCCGGCCGCAGCTGCGCGCCCTGCTCGTCTCCCTCGCGGCGCAGCGGTTCGACGCGCTGCCGGCGCCCGACGCCCTGGTGGTCGCGGACGACCGGCCGCTGACGACGACGGTCCCGCTGGACCTGGACGGGCTGCGTCTGCCCGCGCCCGTGACCGTGGTCCGCACCGGCGGGCGCGGCCCGGCGGCGGCGCGGAACGCCGGCTGGCGGAGCACCCCCGCGCGCTCCACGTGGGTCGCGTTCCTCGACGACGACGTCGTGCTGCCCGACGGCTGGGCCGACGCGCTGGCCGCCGATCTGGCCGCGTGCGCGCCCGACGTGGCGGCGACCCAGGCGCGGCTGCACGTGCCGCTGCCGTCGCACCGGCCGCCGCTCGACCGGGAGCGCAGCACCGCGGGCCTCGAGCACGCGCGCTGGGCCACGGCCGACATGGCGTTCCGCCGGGAGGCCCTGGAACAGCTGGCCGGCTTCGACGAGCGGTTCCCGCGGGCCTACCGGGAGGACGCCGACCTCGCGCTGCGGCTGCGGCTGGCGGGCTGGCGGCTGACCCGGGGCTCCCGCGGCACCACGCACCCCGTGCGGCCCGCCGACGACCGGGTGAGCGTCCGCGTGCAGGCCGGCGCGGCGGACGACGCGCTCATGCGGGCGCTGCACGGCCCGTCCTGGCGCGCGCTCGCCGAGACCGGGCGCGGGCGGTTCCGCTGGCACGTGGCCACCGTGGCCGCCGCCGCGGTCGCCGCCGGCGCGCTCGTGGCCCGGCGCCCGGGCGCGGCAGCGGTCGCCGGTGCCGCGTGGCTCGTGCTCACCGCCGACTTCGCGTGGCGGCGCCTCGCCCCGGGCCCGCGGCCGTGGCAGCCGGACGGGGCCGCCGAGTGGCGCCGGATGGCCTGGACCAGCGCCGTCATCCCGTTCGCGGCGGTGCGGCACCGGGTCCGCGGCGCCGTGGCGCACCGGCGGCCACCGGACCCGTGGCCGCTGCCCGTGCGGGCCGTGCTGTTCGACCGGGACGGCACGCTCGTGCACGACGTGCCGTACAACGGCGACGCCGACCGGGTGCGCCCCGTCGCCGGTGCCCGCGAGGTGCTCGACGCGCTCCGCGCGGCGGGGGTCGCCGTCGGGGTGGTGTCCAACCAGTCCGGGGTCGCGCGCGGGCTGCTGGACCGCACCCAGGTCGACGCGGTGGACGCGCGCGTCGCGGAGCTGCTCGGCCCGTTCGACTCCGTGCAGGTCTGCCCGCACGGTCCCGGCGACGGCTGCGGCTGCCGCAAGCCCGCGCCCGGCATGGTGCTGGCCGCCGCCCGGGCGATCGGCGTGCCACCGGCCGCCTGCGCGGTGGTGGGCGACATCGGCGCCGACGTCGGGGCCGCCGTGGCCGCGGGTGCGCGTGCCGTCCTGGTCCCCACCCCGGCGACCCGGCCCGAGGAGGTCGCCGCCGCGGCGGACGTCGCCCCGGACCTGCGGTCGGCCGTGGCGCGGCTGGTGCCGGGCGTCCTGGTGCCGCCATCGGCTCGGCGCGCGCCCGCCGCCCTCGGCACGGGGGCCGCCGGGCCGGCCCGGGCCGCCGGCACCACCGGGGCCGCCGCGTGAGCCGGGTCCTGGCCGTCCGGCTGGACAGCGACGGCGACGTCCTCCTGACGGGGCCGGCGATCCGGGCGCTCGGGGTGCTCGGCCCGGTCGACGTGCTCGCCTCCCCGCAGGGCGCGCACGCCGCGACGCTGCTGCCGGGCGTCGAGGAGGTGCGCACGTTCGCCGCCCCGTGGACGGGGTACCGCCCCGCCCCGTTCGACCCGGGCGAGGTCGCGCGGGTCGTGGGTGCGCTGTCCGGCCGGTACGCCCGCGCGGTCGTGTTCACCTCGGACCACCAGAGCCCGCTGCCCATGGCGGTGCTGCTGCGCCTGGGTGGCGTGGGGTTCGTCGCCGCGACCAGCGAGGACTACCCCGGGTCGCTGCTCGACGTCCGGCACCGCCGCGCGGACGGGCTGCACGAGGTGCGGGCGGCGCTGGACCTCGCGCACGCGGCGGGCGGCCACCTGGTGCCCGGGGACGACGGCGGGCTCGCGGTCCGCGAGCCGCTGCCCGACGTCGCGCACCTGGTCCCCGACCGGCCCTACGTCGTGCTGCACCCCGGCGCGTCCGTCCCGGCGCGCGCCCCGCGGCCCGACGACGCGGGCGCGTACGCCGCCGCGCTGGCCGCCGCGGGCTGGGCGGTGCTGGTCACCGGCGGCCCGTCCGAGCGCGCGCTCACCGCCCGGGTCGCCGCCGGACGGCGGGGCGTCACGGACCTCGGCGGCCGCACGGACCTGCCGGCGCTGGCGGCGGTGCTCGCCGGGGCCGCCGCGGTCGTGGTCGGCAACACCGGGCCCGCGCACCTCGCCGCGGCCGTCCGCACGCCCGTGGTCTCGCTGTTCGCGCCGGTGGTGCCGGCCGACCGGTGGGCACCGTACGGCGTGCCGGCCGTGCTGCTCGGCGACCAGCGGGTCGCGTGCGCCGGCACCCGGGCACGCGCGTGCCCCGTGCCCGGCCACCCGTGCCTGGCGTCCGTCGAGCCCGCCGCCGTGGTCGACGCCGTGGGCCTGCTCGCCGCCCGGGCGGGGGTGCCGGCGTGAAGGTGCTCGCCTGGCACGTGCACGGGTCCTGGATGACGTCGTTCGTCCAGGGCGACCACGACTGCGTCATCCCCGTCGATGCGACGCGCTCCCGGGACGGGCTGGGCCGCGCACGCACCTGGGACTGGCCCGCCCGGGCCCGCGAGGTCCCGGTCGAGGCGCTGCGGGACGAGCCGGTCGACGTCGTCGTGCTGCAGCGCCCGCACGAGCTGGACCTGCTGCGCGCGTGGACCGGGCTGCGCGCGGGCGTCGACGTGCCGGCGGTGTACGTCGAGCACAACACCCCGGCGGGACCGGCGGTCGCCACCCGGCACCCGCTGGCCGACCGCGACGACGTCCTGCTGGTGCACGTCACGGCGTTCAACGCCCTGGTGTGGGACAACGGGTCGGCGCCGACGGCGGTCGTTGAGCACGCGGTCCCGGACCCCGGGCACCTCTACACCGGCGAGCGCGCGCGGGTCGCGGCGGTGGTCAACGAGCCGGTGCGCCGGTGGCGGGTCGCCGGGACGGACGTGCTGCTCGACGTCGCCGCCCGGGTGCCCGTCGAGGTCTACGGCGCGGGCACGGCCGCCCTCGCCGAGCGGTCCGCCGACCGCTCGGACCTGGCCGCGCACCTGCACGAGGACGTCCGGCAGGCGGAGCTGCACCCGCGGCTCGGGCAGGCCCGCGCCTACCTGCACCCGTACCGGTGGACCAGCCTGGGGCTGGCGCTGGTCGAGGCGATGACGATCGGCATGCCCGTGCTGGCCCTGGCGACGACGGCCGCCCCGGAGGCCGTGCCGCCCGCGGCGGGCGTCGTGTCGTCCGACCCCGGGCGGCTCGTCGCGGCCGCGCGGCGCTGGCTCGCCGACCCGGACGAGGCCCGCGAGCGCGGCGCCGCCGCCCGGGAGCACGCCCTGCGACGGTTCGGCATGGACCGGTTCCGCGCCGACTGGACCCGCCTGCTGACGGAGGTGACCCGATGAGGATCGCGATGGTCTCGGAGCACGCCAGCCCGCTCGCCGTGCTCGGCGGCGTCGACGCCGGCGGGCAGAACGTGCACGTCGCCGCGCTGGCCACCGAGCTGGCACGGCTCGGCCACGCGGTGGAGGTGTACACCCGCCGCGACGACCCCGGCCTGCCGGAGGAGGTCCCCCTCGCACCCGGCGTGCAGGTGGTGCACGTGCCGGCCGGACCCGCCGCACCGGTCCCGAAGGACGACCTGCTCCCCTGGATGGGCGACCTGGGCCGCTGGCTGGCCGACCGCTGGGAGCGCACGACGCCGCCCGACGTGGTGCACGCGCACTTCTGGATGTCCGGGCTCGCGGCGCTGCAGGCGGCGGCGCCGCTGGACGTGCCGGTCGTGCAGACGTTCCACGCGCTGGGCTCCGTCAAGCGCCGGTACCAGGGCGCGGCCGACACCAGCCCGCCGGGCCGCGTGCGCGCCGAGACGGTCGTCGCGCGGCGCGCCGACCTGGTGATCGCGACCTGCTCGGACGAGGTCGCCGAGCTCGGCCGGCTGGGACTGCCGGCCGAGCGCACCCGGGTCGTGCCGTGCGGCGTGGACGTGGACCGCTTCACGCCCGCCCGCGGTTCCGGCGTGGGCCGTGCGGGCGGCGCGGGCCGGCGCCTCGTGGTCATCGGGCGGCTGGTCGAGCGCAAGGGCGTCGACACCGTCGTCCGGGCCCTGGCGGACGTGCCCGGTGCGGACCTGCGGGTGGCGGGCGGCCCGCCCCGCGACCGGCTCCGCGACGACCCCGAGGCCCGGCGGCTGCTCGACGTCGCGCGCGAGGCCGGCGTCGGCGACCGGGTGCGCCTGCTCGGCGGCGTCCGGCACGTGGACGTCCCGGCGCTGCTGCGTTCTGCCGACGTGGTCGTCGCGACCCCCTGGTACGAGCCGTTCGGCATCGTCCCGGTCGAGGCCGCGGCGTGCGGCGTGCCGGTCGTGGGCAGCGCGGTGGGCGGCCTGCTCGACACCGTGCAGGACGGGGTCACCGGCACCCTCGTGCCGCCCCGGGACCCGGCCGCGCTGGCGGCGGCCCTGCGCGCGCTGCTCGACGACGACGGGCGCAGGGCGGCCTACGGGCGGGCGGCGCGACGGGCCGCCGTGCACCGGTACGCCTGGGACCGCGTCGCCGTGCAGACCGCCGCGGTCTACGCCACGCTCCTGGACCCGGCAGCCGGCCGCGGGACCGCGGAGGCGGTGAGCGTCGGATGACGGCACCGGCCCGGCCGCCGGCCAGGAGCTGGCTCGGCGGCCACCTGCGGGAGGTGCGCGCCGCCCTCGACGCGCTCGGTGCGGACTCCGCCCGGGTGGACCGCTGGGGCGCCACGCTGGCCGGGGTGCTCGGCGGCGGCGGCCGGCTGCTCGCGGCGGGCAACGGCGGCAGCGCGGCCGAGGCGCAGCACCTCACCTCGGAGCTGGTCGGGCGGTTCACGCACGAGCGGCCGCCGTTCTCGGCGCTGGCGCTGACGGCCGAGACGTCGAGCGTCACCGCGCTGGTCAACGACTACGGCGCGGAGGAGATGTTCGCGCGGCAGGTGCAGGCGCACGGCCGGCCGGGCGACGTGCTGGTCCTGCTGTCCACCTCGGGGACGAGCCCCAACGTGCTGCGCGCCGCCGAGCGGGGGCGGGCGCTCGGGCTGACGGTGTGGGCCCTGACCGGCCCCGCGCCCAACCCCCTCGCCGCGCTGGCCGACGAGGCCCTGTGCGTGCCGGCGCCGTCGACGGCGGGCGTCCAGGCGGTGCACCTCGTGGCGGTGCACGCGCTGTGCGCGGCGTTCGACGCCCGGGTGGCGGCCGCTCCCCCGGCGGCCGGGACATCGGCGGTCGGGACAACGGCGGCCGGGACGGTCCCGGCGGCCGGGTCCCCGGCACCGGTGGTCGTCGTCCCCCCGGCCGCGCCCGCAGCGGCGGGCGTGCCGGGGCCCGACCGGACGCCGGCCCGGCGACCGCACGTCGTCGTGGTCGGCGACGTGCTGCTCGACCGGGACGTCGACGGCCGCACCGACCGGTTGTGCCCGGACGCCCCCGCCCCCGTGGTCGACGTCGCGACGGTCCGGGAGAGCCCGGGCGGCGCCGGCCTCGCGGCGCTGCTGTGCGCGGCGTCCGGCGCCGACGTCACGCTGGTCGCCCCCGTCGCCGACGACGACGGCGGCCGCCGGCTCCGGGCCCTGCTGGCCGGGGAGGTCGCGCTGGTCGCCCTGCCGCACGTGGGGGGCACCCGGACCAAGACCCGCGTGCGCAGCGGCGGCCAGTCCCTCGTGCGGCTGGACGAGGGCGGTCCCGGGCGCCCGGGCGTCGTCCCGGCGGACCTGCTCGCCGCCGTGCGCACGGCGCTGGCCGGCGCGGACGCGGTGCTGGTGTCGGACTACGGCGGCGGCACCACCACGGACCCCCGGCTGCGCGACCTGCTCGCCGGGGCGGCCGGTCGCACCCGCACGGTCTGGGACCCGCACCCGCGCGGCGGCCGGCCGCTGCCCGGCACCACGCTCGTCACGCCCAACCTCGCGGAGGCCGGCGGTGCGCTCGAGGTCCCGGCCGGCACGCCGCCCGAGACGCTGGCCCGCGACCTGCGGGACGCCTGGCGGGTCGGCGCGGCCGTGGTGACCGCGGGGGCGCGCGGTGCGTACCTGGCCGCGGGCGGCGACGCCGTGTTCGTCCCCGCGCCACCCGCGCCCCACGGCGACCCGTGCGGCGCTGGTGACCGGTTCGCCGCGTCCGCCGCCGTCGCCCTGGCCCGGGGAGCCGTCCCGTCGCGCGCCGTGACGGGCGCGGTCGCCGACGCCTCGGCGTGGGTCGCGGCGGGCGGGGCGGAGGGCTTCCGGGTCCGGCGCGACCCTCCCCCGGACCCCGTGGGCGCCCCCGCACCGGCCGGCCGCGACGACCCGCTGGCGGACCTCGCCGCCCGGCTGCGCACGCGGGGCGGGACGCTCGTCGCCACCGGCGGCTGCTTCGACCTGGTGCACGCCGGGCACGTGGCCACCCTGCAGTCCGCCCGCCGGCTCGGCGACGCGCTCGTCGTGCTGATGAACTCCGACGCGTCGGTCCGCCGGCTCAAGGGCCCGGACCGCCCGGTGGTCGGCGCCCCGGACCGCGCCCGGGTCCTCGAGGCCCTCGACTGCGTGGACGCGGTCGTCGTGTTCGACGAGGACGACCCCGCGGCGGCGCTCGACCGCCTGCGCCCCGACGTGTGGGCGAAGGGCGGCGACTACGGCGGCACCCGGCTGCCGGAGGCGGACGTCGTCGAGGGCCACGGCGGCCGGGTCGTCCTGCTGCCGTTCCTGGACGGCCGGTCCACCAGCGCCCTCCTCGACCGCTCGGGCGCCGCCCGGGCGCGGACCACGACGTGAAGGAGCACCCCGTGACCACTCTCCCGCCGCCCGCCCCGCGCGACCTCGGCACCGTCTTCGTCACCGGCGGGGCCTCCGGCCTGGGCGCCGCGGTCGTCGACGCCGTCGAGGCCGCCGGGGGCAAGCCCGCCGTGCTGGACCGCGCCACGCCGCGCCCCGGCGTCCCGTCCGTCCAGGTCGACCTGGGCGACTCCGCCGCCGCCGCGGCCGCCGTCGAGGAGCTGGCCCTGACCGTCGGCCCGCCCACCGCCGTCGTCACCGCCGCCGGCATCGACGCGTGCGGCGCGCTCACCGACATCGACCCCGCGGCGTGGGAGCAGGTCGTCCGGGTCAACCTGTTCGGCACGGTCGCGGTGGTCCGGGCCGCGCTGCCCCACCTGGAGCGGGTGCGCGGCACCGTCGTCACCGTCGGGTCGACGCTCTCGCTGCGCGGGATGGGGGACGCCACCGCGTACTCGGCGTCGAAGTTCGGCGTCCGCGGCTTCACCCACGCGCTCGCCGCCGAGTACGCCGGGCGCGTCGGCGTCACGCTGCTGATCCCGGGCGGCATGCGGACCCCGTTCTTCGACGGGCGGGCCGAGCAGTACCGGCCCGGGCCGGACGCGGACCTCAACGACCCGCGCGCGACCGCGGGCGTCGTCGTCACGGCCCTGACCCAGTCGGTCGGCAGCGAGATCCGCGAGCTGCTCGTCATGGCGTCGGGCGAGAGCTCGTGGCCCTGAGGCCGGACGACGTCCTGGTGCTGCGCGCGCTGGGCCTCGGCGACGCGCTGACCGGGGTCGCCGCGCTCCGGGGCGTCCGCCGGGCCTGGCCCGGCCGCCGGCTGGTGCTCGCCGCTCCCCCGGCGGTCGGCGGGTTCCTCGTCCGGCGGGGCGTCGTGGACGCGGTGCTGCCCGCCTGCGGCCTGGAGCCCCTGCGCGGCGCCGGCCGCGGCGGGCACGTCGCCGTCAACCTGCACGGGCGCGGGCCCGAGAGCCACCGGGTGCTGACGGCCACCCGGCCCGGGCGGCTGGTCGCCTTCGCCGGGCCCGGGGCGCGCGACGGCCCGGGCTTCCGGCCGGACGAGCACGAGGTCGACCGGTGGTGCCGACTCGTGTCCGGCGCCGGCGGCCCGTGCGGGCCGGACGACCTGCGCCTCGAGGTGCCTGATCTGCGACGGTCGCCGCGCGCCGGGGAGGTCGTGCTGCTGCACCCGGGCGCGGCGTCCGGCGCGCGCCGGTGGCCGGCGGACCGCTGGGGCGCCCTCGGTGCCCGGCTGACCACCACCGGCTGGGCCGTCGCCGTGACCGGCGGGCCCGACGAGCGCGCGCTGGCCGGCCGGGTCGCGCACCTGGCGGGCGCCGGTGCGCGCGACCTGTCCGGCGCGCTGGACCTGGACGCGCTGGCGGCGCTCGTCGCCGGGGCGCGGCTCCTGGTGTGCGGGGACACCGGCGTGGCGCACCTCGCGACCGCCGTCGGCACGCCCTCCGTGCTGCTGTTCGGCCCCACGCCGCCCGCCGGCTGGGGGCCGCGGATCGACCCGGATCGGCACCGGGTGCTGTGGCGCGGCGGCCCCGGCTACGCCGGCGACCCGCACGGCACCGAGGTCGACCCGGCGCTCGACCGGATCACCGTCGACCAGGCGTGGGACGCGGTGGGGCGGGCGCTGGTCGCCGTCGCTACGCCGGCGCCCGCAGCGCCCCGGCGAACCACGCGACCGTCCGCTCCAGACCCGTCGCCCAGGTGACCTCGGGCGCCCACCCCAGCACGCGCCCCGCCAGCGTGGTGTCCGGCCGGCGGACCTCCGGGTCGTCCACCGGCCGCTCGACCAGCTCGATGCGCGAGCGGGACCCGGTCGCGGCGACCACGTCCTCGGCGATCTGCCGGACGGACAGCTCGGTGGGGTTGCCGATGTTCACCGGGCCGGGGTGCCCGGAGGCCGCGAGCGCCAGGATCCCGCGCACCAGGTCGTCGACGTAGCAGACCGACCGCGTCTGGCTGCCGTCGCCCGCGACGGTGACCGGCTCCCCGGCCAGTGCCTGCCGGATGAACGTCGGGATAGCGCGGCCGTCGTGCGGTCGCATCCGCGGCCCGTAGGTGTTGAAGATCCGCACGATGGCGGTGTCCACGTCCTCGGCGCTGCGGTACGCGGTGGTCAGCGCCTCGGCGTACCGCTTCGACTCGTCGTAGACGCCGCGCGGCCCGATCGGGTTGACGTGCCCCCAGTAGGTCTCCGGCTGCGGGTGCACCTGCGGGTCGCCGTACACCTCGGAGGTCGAGGCCAGCACGAACCGCGCGTCCTTGTCCTTGGCCAGGCCCAGGGCGTGCCAGGTGCCGAGCGAGCCGACCTTGAGCGTCTGGATGGGCAGGTGCAGGTAGTCGACGGGCGAGGCCGGGGACGCGAAGTGCAGCACCAGGTCCACGTCGCCCGGCACGTGCACGTAGTCGGTCAGGTCGCACCGCAGCAGCCGGAACCCCGGGTCGTCCGCGAGGTGCGCGACGTTGGCGGGCTCGCCGGTGAGGAAGCTGTCCAGGCACACCACCTCCGTGCCGGCCGCGCGCAGGGCCGTGCACAGGTGGCTGCCGAGGAACCCGGCGCCGCCGGTCACGACGGCGCGGCGGAACGCGGGCGCGCTGCTCATCGGCGCTCCTCCCGGACGGTGGCGGCGCCGGGCCCGGCGGGCACCGCGGCGAGCAGCGCCCGCAGCCGCAGCACGTGCGGCGGCAGCACCCGCCGTCGCCGCAGCGCCCGGGGCAGGTCGGGCAGCGCGGTGCGGATCCCCCGGCGCCCGGCCCGTGTCCCGGCGGCGGTGCGCACGTCCCGGGCGACCTCGCCCCACGGCAGGCGCAGCACGCTGGTGAGCAGGTGGGCGCGGGTCACGGCGGCCACGCGCCGCTCCGGCGCGTGCCGGCGTGGCGAGGGGTGGTGGTGCACGACGGCCCGCGGCTCGTGCACGATCGCGTCGCCCCGGGCGGCGAGGTCCAGCGCCAGCCGCTCCTCCTCGCCGGGGAACCGCACGACGTCGTCGAACCCGCCCGCGGCGAGGAACGCGTCCCGGCGCACCATCGCGGCGCAGGCGATGAACCCGAGCGTCGTCGGCAGGTCCGTCCGGGCCGGCCGGGGCAGCGGCGACGCGGCGAGGACGGCGCAGAACGGGTCGGGGAGCTCCTGCGGGCCCACCAGCACGTGGGCCTGCACCGCCGCGACCTCGGGGTCTGCCGCGAGCACGTCGGCCGCCGTCGTCAGCGACCCCGGCGCCCACCAGGAGTCGTCGTCCGCGAACGCCACGTACGGCGTCCGGGCCAGCCGCACGCCCAGGGTGCGCGCCGCGGCGCCGAGGTTCCGTCCCGCCTCGACCACCGCGACGTGCGGGTGCGCGGCCCGCACGGCGGCCGCGGTGCCGTCGGTGGAGCCGTTGTCGACCAGCACCACCGGCGCCCGGTGCCGGCCCAGGGACCCGACCAGCTCGTCGCGCCGGTCGCGGCTCATGACGACCACCGTGACCCGGGCGTCCTCGACCGGGGGCCCGACCGGGGTGCCACCGGGAACCGTCACCGTGCCTGTCTACCGCGCCGGGGCACCGGTCGCGCGGTGAGCGCGTCCGGTGCGGCCCGCGGGTGCGCGCGCCCCGGCGCGGCGCGACAGTGGGAGCATGCCGAACCGCCTCGCCCGCAGCACCAGCCCGTACCTGCGCCAGCACGCCGAGAACCCGGTGGACTGGTACGAGTGGGGCGAGAAGGCGTTCGCGGAGGCCCGGCGCCGGGACGTGCCGCTGCTGGTCTCGATCGGCTACGCGGCCTGCCACTGGTGCCACGTGATGGCGCACGAGTCGTTCGAGGACCCGGAGACCGCAGCCGTGATGAACAGCCGGTTCGTCAGCATCAAGGTCGACCGCGAGGAGCGGCCGGACCTGGACGCGGCGTACATGGCGGCGACGCAGGCGATGACCGGCCAGGGCGGCTGGCCGATGACCGTGTTCGCCACCCCCGACGGCGACCCGTTCTTCTGCGGCACGTACTTCCCGCCGGTGCCGGTCGCGGGCCGGCCGTCGTTCGGCCAGGTGCTGGCCGCGCTGTCGGGCGCCTGGCGCGAGCGCCGCGCCGAGGTGCTGGCCGGGGCGGACGAGCTGCTGACGGCGCTCGGCGGCGGCACCGCGACGACCGACGCACCGGGCTCGACGGACGCTGTCCCTTCCCCGGAGGGCCCGGCGCTGGACCTCGGCGCCGTCGCCCAGGTGTCCGACCTGGCCGTGCAGGCGCTGGCCGGCAGCTACGACGCCGAGCGGGGCGGGTTCGGCGGCGCCCCGAAGTTCCCGCCGTCCACGACCCTGGAGTGGCTGCTGCGCCGGCACGCGCGCACCGGCGACTCCCAGGCGCTCGCCATGGCGGAGGGCACCCTGGAGGCGATGGCCCGGGGCGGGATGGCGGACCAGCTGGGCGGCGGGTTCGCCCGGTACGCGGTGGACGCCACCTGGACGGTGCCGCACTTCGAGAAGATGCTCGAGGACAACGCGATCCTGCTCCGCGTGTACGCACACTGGTGGCGGAGCACGGGCTCGGAGCTGGCCCGGCACGTCGTCGAGGGCACGGCCGACTGGCTGCTGCGCGAGCTGCGCACCCCCGAGGGCGCCTTCGCCTCGTCGCTGGACGCGGACACCGCCGGCGTCGAGGGCGCCACGTACGTGTGGACCCCGGCGACGCTGGTGGAGGTGCTCGGCGAGCAGGACGCCGCGTGGGCGGCGGAGCTGTTCGGCGTGACCGCGGCGGGCACGTTCGAGGCCGGCACGTCGGTGCTGCAGCTCCGCGACGACCCCGACGACGAGATGCGGTTCGAGCGCGTCCGCCGGGCGCTGCTGCGCGCGCGGGACCAGCGGCCGCAGCCCGCGCGGGACGACAAGGTCGTGGCCACCTGGAACGGGCTCGCGATCGCCGCGCTGGCCGAGGCCGGCGCGATGCTGGAGCGGCGGGAGTGGGTCGCGGCCGCGGTCGACGCCGCGCGCGTGCTGGACGAGGTGCACCTGCTCGCGGGCGGGGACGGCCTGCTCCGGCTCGCCCGGACCTCGCGGGACGGCGCGGTCGGCACGGCCCCGGGCGTGCTGACCGACTACGCCGCCGTGGCGGAGGGCCTGCTCGTGCTCGCCGGCGTCACCGGCGACCCGCACTGGTCGGCCCGGGCCTCGGCGCTGCTCGACACCGTGCTGGCGCGGTTCCGCGCGCCCGACCACGCGTTCCGGGACACCGCCGACGACCAGACGGACCCCGTGGTCGCGCGGCTGGCCACCCGGCCGGACGTCGCGGACGGCCCGTCGGCGGCCGGCCAGTCGGCCGCGGCGGGCGCCCTGCTGGCGCGCGCCGCGCTCACCGGGTCGGCCACCGACCGCCAGGTCGCGGAGCTGGCGCTCGCCGGGCCGCTGTCGATCGCGCACCGGCACCCGCGCGCCGTGGCCTGGGCGCTCGCGACGGCCGAGGCCGTGCTGGACGGTCCCCGGGAGGTCGCCGTGCTGGGCCGCGCCGACGACCCGGGGCGCGTCGCGCTGGTGCGGACCGCCGTCCGGTCCGCCGCCCCCGGGCTGGTGCTCGCGCAGGGCGAACCCGACGAGGTCGCGGCCCAGCCGGACGCGGTGGGCCTGCTCCGGGACCGCCCGCTGGTCGGCGACCGCGCGGCGGCCTACGTCTGCCGCGGGTTCGTCTGCGAGCGTCCGACGACCGACCCGGGGATCCTCCGCGCCGCGCTCGCCTGAGGGAGGGGCGCCGAGATGGCACCTGCGGCCTGTGCCGCCGGGGCCTCGCACAGGCGAGTGCTGTCATCTCGGCGGGAGCGACGCGCGGGCGCGCGGCGGACGGGCGTCGCGCCTCAGCGGTCGCGCTTCTCCCGCATCGCCCGCACGGCCTCGAGGTTGTCCTGCCGCTCGCGGAGCGCCTGGCGCTTGTCGTACTCGCGCTTGCCGCGGGCCAGGGCGATCTCGACCTTGGCGCGCCCGTCCAGGAAGTACAGGGACAGCGGGATGATCGTCTGCCCCTTCTCGCGCGTCTTCGCCTCGAGGCGGTCGATCTCCTCGCGGTGCAGCAGCAGCTTGCGCTTGCGCCGCGGCGCGTGGTTGGTCCACGTGCCCTGCGAGTACTCCGGGATGTGCACGCCCTCGAGCCACGCCTCGCCGCCGTCGACCGAGCACCAGCCGTCGACCAGCGACGCGCGGCCGGCGCGCAGCGCCTTGACCTCGGTGCCGCTCAGCACGACGCCGGCCTCGAACACGTCCTCGATGAGGTAGTCGTGGCGCGCCTTGCGGTTGGACGCGACGAGCGACCGTCCGCTCTGCTTGGCCATTGAGGCGTCCTCCTGAGGTGGTGCGGGAAGGGGTGACGCGGCAGCCTATCCGGCCGCGCCCCGGCCGCCCACCGGATTCCGCTACAGGCCGAGCAGCGGCCGCGGGTTCTGGGTGGCCCCGTTCACGTAGACCTCGAAGTGCAGGTGGCAGGCCGCCGAGGTGCCGGTGTTGCCCGAGTAGCCGAGCAGCTGGCCCTGCGACACCTGCTGGCCGCCGCCCACGACGAAGCTGGTCATGTGGTTGTACGACGTCATCAGGGAGCTGCCGTTGTACAGCCCGTGGTCGACCATCACCTGGTTGCCGAACCCGTTGCGCCACCGCGCCCACTGGACGGTGCCCGCGCGGGCCGCGTAGATCGGCGTGCCGCAGTAGGTCCGCAGGTCGATGCCGGCGTGTAGCCGGTAGTACCCGAGGATCGGGTGCAGCCGCATGCCGTACTCGCTGGTGACGTGGATCGGGTTGATCGAGGTGGGGTTGCCGAACACGGCGCCGCTGACCGGCCCCGCCGCCGGCGCGGGCTGACCCGCCGCCGCGGCCGCGGCCGCCGCCCGCTGGCGCTGCTCGGCGGCCACGCCCTCGAGCGCGGCGCGGACCTTCGCGGCCTCCGCGTCGATCTTGTCGACCTCGGCCTGCGCCGCGGCCTTCTGGCCCTCGAGCTGCCGCTTCTTGGCGGCCTGCTCGGCGATCAGCCGCTCGACCTCGGCCTTGCGGTCGGCCGCCTCCTGACGGGCCTGCTCGGCCTCGGCGACCTTCTGGTCGGCCTCGGCCTTGAGCTCGGTGATCCGCTCGCGCACGGCGGTGAGCCGGGCCTGGCTGTTCCGGTTCGCCGCCTCCAGGCCCGCGAGCTCGTCCAGCACCGCGCTCTGCGCCCGCTGCGCCGTGCTCGCCAGGCCGTACTGCTCGGTGAAGTCCTCGACGCTCTCCGCGTCGACCACGATGCTCAGCCCGGACAGTCCGGGCCCGCCCTGGTACGCCTCGCGCGCCATCTGGCCGATCTGGCCGCGGATCTCGTCGCCGCGCGCGTCGTCCGTCTCGATGGTCGCGGAGATCGTCGTCTCCTGGTCCTGCGCGTCCGCCAGCCGGTCCGCGATCAGCGCGGCCTCGCGCTCGAAGCCCGCCAGCGCGGCCTCGGCGGCGCTCAGCGCCTGCTGGGCGCCCGGGAGCTGCTGCTCCACGGCCAGCAGGTCGTTCGCCGTCTGCTGGAACTGCGCGCTCAGCCCCTCCAGCGCCGCCTCGGCGTCGGCCCGCTGCTGCTCCTGCTGCGACTGCTGGGCCTCCAGCGCGGCCCGGCGGTCGTCCAGGTCGTCACCGACGGCGGGACCCGCCGCGGTGAGCCCGACCAGGACGGCGAGCACGCCGGCGAGCGACCCGGCGAGGAGCCGGGTGCGGCGGGACGGCTGCGCGCTGCGGGGACGGGGCGTCGTCATGTCAGACCTTCGTGTAGCGGCTCAGGGTCACCAGCGAGGAGATCGCGGCGAGCAGGATGGCGGCGGCGACCAGGAACGGCGCCACCTGCCAGACCTCGTGCGTCGTCACGTACGGGATCCAGGCGATCTGGCCGCCGAGCCAGTCGGTGACCAGGTACTTCACGCCCGCCCACAGCCCGACGACCGACAGCACCGCGCCGATGGTGGCGGCGATCGCGCCCTCGAGCATGAACGGCAGCTGGATGAACAGGTTGGACGCGCCGACCATCCGCATGATCCCGGTCTCGCGCTTGCGGCTGAGCGCCGACAGCCGGATCGTCGTGGTGATCAGCAGCACGGCGGCCAGCAGCATCACGCCCGCCAGCCCCAGGGCCAGCACCGTCGCGCTGTTGAGCACCCGGAACAGGGAGTCGTACAGCTCGCGCTGGTCCTGGACCCGCTCGACGCCCTGCCGCCCCTGCAGCACGTCGGCGACGACCTCGTACTTCTCCGGGTCGGTCAGCTTGATCCGCAGCGACTCGTTCATGTCGTCGACCGTGGTGACCTGGGCCCAGAACTGGCCCTCGAACTGCCGCTGGAACGTCTCGAACGCCTGCTCCTTCGACTCCGAGAAGACGTCGGCGATGTACGGCGCGACGTCCGGGGCGTCCAGGGCGTCCTGGATGGCCTGCTTCTGCTCGGCGGTGACCTCGCCGCCCGCGCAGGTCGGCTCCGCCGAGATACCCGCCGGGCACAGGTAGACGCTGACCTCGACGCGGTCGTAGAAGTCGTCCTGCATCTTGCCGATCTGCATCTGCAGCAGGGCGGCCGCGCCGACGAACGTCAGGGACACGAAGGTCACCAGGATGACCGAGACCGTCATCGACAGGTTCCGGCGCAGGCCGATGCCGATCTCGGAGAGGATGAACTGCAGTCGCATCGCGCGGCCCCCTCAGCGGTCCGAGCCGTAGACGCCGCGCGACTGGTCGCGCACCATCTCGCCGCCGGACAGCTCGACCACGCGCTTGCGCATCTGGTCGACGATCTCGTCGTCATGCGTCGCCATCACGACCGTCGTCCCCGTGCGGTTGATCCGGTCGAGCAGGCGCATGATCCCCAGGGAGGTGGTCGGGTCGAGGTTGCCGGTGGGCTCGTCGGCCAGCAGGATCGACGGCCGGTTGACGAACGCGCGCGCGATCGCGACGCGCTGCTGCTCACCGCCGGACAGCTCGTGCGGGCGGCGCTTCTCCTTGCCGGCCAGGCCGACCATCTCGAGCACGTCCGGGACCGTCGTGAGGATGTGGTGCCGCGGCTTGCCGATCACCTGCAGCGCGAACGCGACGTTCTCGAACACCGACTTGTTCTGCAGCAGCCGGAAGTCCTGGAACACCGCGCCGATCTGGCGCCGCAGGTGCGGGACCTTCCACGACGACAGCGTGGTCAGGTCCTTGCCCGCGACGAACACGCGGCCGGCCGAGGGCCGCTCCTCGCGCAGCGCCAGGCGCAGGAAGGTCGACTTGCCCGACCCCGACGCGCCGACGAGGAACACGAACTCGCCGCGCTCGACGTCCAGGCTGATGTGGTCCAGCGCGGGGCGGGCGCCGCGCGCGTAGACCTTGGTGACGTTCTCGAATCTGATCACAGGCTGAGGGCGGCCAGCGGTCGGGGGACGGAGGGGTTGGTGCTCCTGGCCTCGTCGAGCGTAGGCAGCCGCCCGTCGTGACCCGCCCGTGACACGCCGCACCGGTACCTGTGAGTCGGCGCACCACCCGCCGTACCGGGCGGAATGCCCGGTATGGGTGGCTCCGGTGCGGCTCAGGCCCCGACGGTGGCCGAGCGCCGCCAGCGGATGCCGGCCTCGAGGAACCCGTCGATGTCGCCGTCGAACACCGCGGCGGTGTTGCCGACCTCGTACTCGGTCCGCAGGTCCTTGACCATCTGGTACGGGTGCAGCACGTACGAGCGCATCTGGTCGCCCCACGACGCCTTGATGTCGCCGGCGAGCTCCTTCTTCTTCGCGTCCTCCTCGGCCTTGCGGACCAGCAGGAGGCGGGACTGCAGGACGCGCAGCGCGGCGGCGCGGTTCTGGATCTGCGACTTCTCGTTCTGCATCGACACGACGATGCCGGTCGGGATGTGCGTCATGCGGACCGCGGAGTCGGTCGTGTTGACCGACTGCCCGCCCGGGCCGGACGAGCGGAACACGTCGACCTTGATCTCCGACTCGGGGATCTCGATGTTGTCGTCGCTCTGCTCGATCAGCGGGATCACCTCGACCGCCGCGAACGACGTCTGACGGCGGCCCTGGTTGTCGAACGGCGAGATGCGCACCAGGCGGTGCGTCCCGGCCTCGACGGACAGGTGGCCGAACGCGTACGGCGTCTTGACCTCGAACGTCGCCGACTTCAGGCCGGCCTCCTCCGCGTAGGAGGTGTCGAGCACCGTCGTCGGGTAGCCGTGCCGCTCGGCCCAGCGCAGGTACATCCGCATCAGCATCTCGGCGAAGTCCGCGGCGTCGACGCCGCCCGCCCCGGCGCGGATGGTCACGACCGCGTCGCGCTGGTCGTACTCCCCGTTCAGCAGGGTGCGGACCTCGAGCTCGCCCAGGTCCTTCTGGATCGTCAGCAGCTCGGCCTCGGCCTCGGCGAGGGTGTCGGCGTCGCCGCCGTCCTCCGTCGCCATCTCGACGAGCGTCTCCAGGTCGTCGATCCGGCCGCCCAGCTTCGACACGCGGTCCAGCTCGGACTGCGACGCCGACAGGGCGCTGGTGATCTTCTGCGCGGCGTCCGGGTCGTCCCAGAGGTCGGGCGCGGAGGCCTGCTCGGAGAGCTCGGCGATCCGCTTGCGGAGGACCTCGGGGTCGGAGACCGCCTGGATCGTCCCGAGCGTCGTGCGCAGGTTGCGGATCTCGGCGGGGAAGTCGGTGGCTGCCACGACGGTCCAGGCTACCCGCTGCCGGGCGGGGCCGGGTCCGCCCCACCGGCAGCCACTACGGTGTGAGCGTGAACACGCCTGCACCCTCCGGACGACAGCATCCCCTCGCGCACGGTGAGCACCGCGCCACGATCGCCGAGGTGGGCGCGAGCGTCCGCACCTACGCCGTCGGCGGCCGCGACGTCGTCCTGCCGTTCGACGAGGGCGACCTCGCCCCCGCCTACTCCGGCGCCGTCCTGGCCCCGTGGCCGAACCGCCTGCGCGACGGGCAGTACACCTGGGACGGCACCGACCACCAGGTCCCCGTCACCGAGCCCGACCGGATGACCGCCCTGCACGGCCTCGTGGCCCAGGTCCGGTTCGAGAAGGTCGCCTCGGAGCCCGGTCCCGACGGCGACACCTCGGTGACGCTGCGGCACGACGTGGTCCCGACGCCCGGCTACCCGTGGTCGCTGCGGATCGACGTGACGTACTCGCTGTCCGACGCCGGGCTCCGCGTGCACGTCGCCGCCACCAACCTCGAGGCGACCGACGCGCCGTACGGCATCGGCTTCCACCCCTGGCTCTCCCCCGGCCCCGCCGCCGTGGACGACTGCACGCTGCGCGTCGACGCCACCTCCCAGGTCACCGTGGACGACCGCCTGCTGCCGACCGGCACGCGGCCGCTGTCCGGCGCCGAGGACCGCACCACCCCGCAGCCCCTGGCCGGCGTGGCGCTGGACGACGCGTTCGTCGACGTCACCCGCGACGCGGACGGCCTGTCCTGGGTCGTGCTCGGGTCGACCGACGGCCACGGCGCGGCGATGTGGATGGACGGGTCGATGGACACCTGGCAGGTGTGCACCGGCGACGGCATCCCGCGGATCTCGCGCCGCGGCGTCGCGGCCGAGCCGATGAGCTGCATCGCCGACGCGTTCCGCACCGGCGAGCGCCTGGTCCGCCTGGCCCCGGGCGCCACCCACGCGGTCACGTGGGGCATGACCCTGATCTGACCGGCCGCCTCCCCCGGCCCGCGCACGGCCGCCGAGGTCGAGCGAGCTCGCCGAGGTCGAGCGTCACGGCGCTCGACCTCGTGCGGACCGTACTACCTCGGCGAGGGGGTGCAGGGGGCCGGAGACGCGGACGGCCCCGCCTCGGCAGGAGGCGGGGCCGTTCGTGCGTCGGGGGGGTCAGCCGTAGTACTCGCCGTCGGCCATGACGCCCTTGGTGTACTCCCAGTGCCAGCGCTCGTACGGGCCGCTGCCGCCGGGCTTCGCCCAGGCCGGGTTCTCCCAGCCGAACACCGGGGCGTTCTCGTTGAGCCACTCCCACTGCGCGCCGGTCGTCTGCGAGGTGCACAGGTCCACCGCGAGGCCCCAGCCGTGGTTGCTGCGGCCGGCCGGGGCGGCGAGCCCGCCCTTGGCCGCCTTGACGGCGCGCTGCTCGGCCAGGGTCCGGTAGCCCGAGGACAGGCACAGGTCGGTGCCGAACCGGGTGACCCACACGGCGTTGAGCTCGGCGAGCGCCTCGGCGGCGTCGGCGCGCAGCTGCGTGCCGCCGTCCCACAGAGAGCAGAGGTCGCCCTGCGGCAGCTGCCCGTTCGCGCTGTCGGTGCCGGCCTCGCCGTCGCAGCCGGGCAGGATCTCCCGCACCTCGCTGCGGCTGACGTCGACCTGCTGGCGCACCGCGGTGGCGTCGCCGGAGACCAGGGAGGCGGGCGGCAGCACCGCGGACGAGGAAGACGTCAGGGCCTCGACGGTGCTCGGCAGCGTCAGGTCGGCCGCGACGTCGGCGACCGCCTCGCTGCGCGCGGACTGCTGCGACAGCGGGATCGCGACGGTGACGGCGGCCAGGGTCACGAGCACGCCGGCGCGGGTGCCCCAGCGGGCCAGCGGGTTGCCGTGCCGGCCGCGTGCGGCGTCGGCGTCGAGGACGGGTGCGGCGGGGGCGGCGACCACCGGGGCCGGCGCGGCGCCGCCACGGGCGGCCTCGCGGAGCTGGCGACGAGTGGGGGCGCCGGCGGCAGCGGGCTGCGCGCGGTGCTGCACCACAGGACCTCCGGGGCTCGCTGACGGGACTGGCGGACGAGGGCGACCGGCCCCCGTCCGGCGAGCGCGCGACAGCGCGGCGGCCGAGACCGTCCGGGGGGAGACGATCACGAAACTGTAACGGGCGGAGCCCGCCGCCTCCAACCCCCTGGGGCGGGGTAGTTGACGGATCATCGGCGTGTCGCCGCAGATCACCCACCGGGACCACCCGTCCGTGTGACGCAGGTCCCACGGACGGGTGAACGACCGGGCGGCTAGCGCCGGAACGCGCCCCGCTGCATGGCGTCGCGGACCTCGCCGACCAGCTCCTCGAGGATGTCCTCCAGGAACACGACGCCGACGGACCGGCCGTCGTCCTCCACCCGCGCGAGGTGCACCCCGGACCGCTGCATGGCGGCGAGCGCCTCCTCGACCTCGTCGCCCGGCGCGACCACGGCGAGCGCACGGACCCGCCAGGACGGCACCGGCAGGCGCCGGGACTCGTCGTCGGCGTACAGGACGTCCTTCACGTGCAGGTAGCCGGTCGGGGTGCCGTCGCGGCCGAGGACGGGGAACCGGCTGTAGCCGGTGCGGGCCACGAGCCGCTCCACGTCGTCGGGGGTGACGTCGACGGGCACGGTCACCAGGTCGTCGGGACGCACCATCACCTCGGCCGCGGTGCGGTCCGAGAACTCGAGCGCCCCGGACAGCAGCCCCTGCTCGTCGTCCAGCAGCCCCTCGGCGCGCGACTGCTCGACGATCGACTGCACCTCCTGCGCCGTGAACGCCGAGGCGACCTCGTCCCGCGGGTCGACCCGGAACAGCCGCAGCACGTGGTTGGCCACCCAGTTCAGCGTGAAGATCACGGGACGGACCACGCGGGCGAGCCAGACCAGCGGCGGCCCGAACACCAGCACCGCCCGGTCGGGGCCGGACACGGCGAGGTTCTTGGGCACCATCTCGCCCAGCACGACGTGCAGGTAGACGACCACCAGCAGCGCGACCACGAACGCGATCGGGTGCGCCAGCGAGGTGCTGACCCCGAGCGCGTGCAGCGGGTCCTCGATCAGGTGCGCGATCGCGGGCTCGGCGACCAGGCCGAGGCTCGTGGAGCACACGGTGACGCCCAGCTGCGCGCACGCGAGCATGAGCGAGACGTGCTCCATCGCCCACAGCACGGTGGTGGCGCGCCGGTCCCCGGCCTGGGCCAGGGGCTCGATCGCCGAACGGCGCGCGGAGATGATCGCGAACTCCGCCGCGACGAAGAAGGCGTTGCCGGCCAGCAGGGCGACGGCGAGCACGAGGGCGACCTGGTTGCTCACGCGGCACCCCCCTCGGCGCCGGCCTCGGCGCGCTGCACCAGCACGCGCTCGACCCGGCGGCGGGTCATCGACTCGACGCGCAGCCGGACGTCGCCCGCCACCACCTCGTCCCCGGCCAGCGGCACCCGGCCGAGCGCGGCCATCACCAGGCCGCCGAGCGTCTCGTACGGGCCGTCCTCGGGGACCACCAGGCCGGTGGTCTCGGTGAGCTCGTCGGGACGCAGCAGCCCGGAGACCACCCACGCCCCGTCGGCCCGGCGGGAGGCGGCCGAGCGGCGGCGGTCGTGCTCGTCCGCGACGTCGCCGACCAGCTCCTCGACGACGTCCTCGAGCGTGACGACGCCGGAGGTGCCGCCGTACTCGTCGACGACGACCGCCATCTGCAGGCCGTGCTCGCGCAGGTCCACGAGGAGCGGCCCCAGGTGCACGGTCTCCGGGACGCGCGGGGCGTCGACCATGAGCGCCGCGGCGGGGACCTCGTCGCGCCGCTCGTACGGCACGGCGATGGCGCGGCGCAGGTGCACCAGCCCGACGATGTCGTCGGAGTCGTCGCCGATCACGGGGAACCGGGAGTGCCCGGTCTCGCGGGACAGCCGCACGACCTCGGTGGCGGTGTCCTCGCGCCGCAGCACGACGACGCGCTGCCGGTCGGTCATCACGTCGACGGCGGTCAGGTCGGTGAACTCGATCGAGTTGGTGAGCAGGGTGGCCGTCGACTCGTCGAGCGTGCCCTCCTGGGCGGAGCGCTTGACGAGCGCGGCGAGCTCCTGCGGCGAGCGCCCGCCGGACAGCTCCTCGCGCGGCTCGACGCCGAACCGCCGCAGCAGCGCGTTCGCGCTGGAGTTGAACAGCGAGATCAGCGGCCGCAGGGCGGACGTGAAGCCCGCCTGCAGCGGCGCCACCCACCGCGCGGTGGGCAGCGGGCGGCTGATCGCGAAGTTCTTGGGCACCAGCTCGCCGAACAGCATCGAGAACCCGTTGACGAGCACCAGGGTCAGCACCACGGCGACCGCGCCGCCGGCGGCGGCCCCGAGGAACGAGTCCGTCAGCGCCCCGCCGAGCAACGTGCTGACGGCGGGCTGCGTCGTGTAGCCGAGCAGCACCGTGGTGACGGTGATCCCGACCTGGGCGCCGGACAGCTCGGTCGACAGCCGGCGCAGCGACCGCAGCACGCTCTGCCCGCGGCGGTCGTCGGGGCGGGTCTGGCCCTCGACCACGCCGGGGTCCAGGGTGACCAGGGAGAACTCGCTCGCGACGAACACCGCGGTGCCCGCGGTGAGCACGACGCCGAGGGCGACGAGCAGGCACTCGGTCAGCACGGGTCACCGTCCGTGGCGAGCGGGAGGAGGCAGGAGGGGCCGGCGTGGTCGCTCCCGGGCCGGTCGGCACGGGGAGGACGCCGGCAGCGACTTGAGCTGCTCATGGTGGCTCGATCATACGAAACCTCCACACCCGCGCTCTACGCTGGCCCGATGACGTCGACATCCCGGCCCGGCGGCGCCGCCGGCTCCCCCGCGGGCGCCCCGGGCGCCGTGTCCACCTCGGTCCTGGTCGTCGAGGACGAGCCCGCGATCGCCACCGCGGTCGCCCGCCGGCTGTCGGCCGAGGGCTGGCAGGTCGACACCGTCGGCGACGGCCTGCAGGCGGTCGAGGCCGCGGCCCGGCTGCGGCCCGACGTCGTGGTGCTCGACGTGATGCTGCCCGGGATCGACGGCCTCGAGGTGTGCCGCCGGATCCAGGCGGACCGCCCGGTGCCCGTCCTGATGCTCACCGCGCGGGACGACGAGACCGACATGCTCATCGGGCTCGGCGTCGGGGCCGACGACTACATGACCAAGCCGTTCTCGATGCGGGAGCTCGTGGCCCGGGTGAAGGCCCTGCTGCGCCGGCAGCAGCGCGCCGCGCTGGCCGCCGAGCTGACCGCGGGCGCGGCCGACGCCGAGCCGCCGGTCGCCGTGGGCGACGTCGTGATCGACCGCGCCCAGCGCCGCGTGCACCGCGGCGGCGAGGAGGTGCACCTCACGCCGACCGAGTTCGACCTGCTGCTCGCCCTGGCCGCGAGCCCCCGCACGGTGCTGACCCGCGAGCGCCTGCTGGCCGAGGTCTGGGACTGGGTGGACGCCTCCGGCACCCGCACGGTGGACTCGCATGTGAAGGCCTTGCGCAGGAAGCTCGGCGCTGACCTGATCCGGACGGTGCACGGCGTGGGCTACGCGCTCGAGCCCGCCGGCGGGACCGCGGGAGCCGGTCCGGCGTGACGGTCCCCCGCCACCAGCGCCGGGTCGGGCGGCTGCCGGACGTGCGCCCGCTCGACCGGCTGCGGTCGATCAAGATCAAGCTCGGCGTCCTCGTCGCCGCCGCGGTGTTCGTCGCCGCGATGCTCACCTGGCTCGGCATGAGCAACGCGCTCGGCCCGACCCGCACGTTCCCGATCGTCATCGTCATCGCGCTGCTGATGACCCAGCTGCTGGCCCGCGGGATGACCTCGCCGCTGCGGGAGATGACCTCGGCGGCGCGGGCGATGGCCGCCGGCGACTACAGCCGCCGGGTCCGGGCGACCAGCCGCGACGAGGTCGGCGAGCTGGCGACGGCGTTCAACCGGATGGCCGACGACCTGGAGCAGGCCGACACCGTCCGCCGCGAGATGGTCGCCAACGTCTCCCACGAGCTGCGCACCCCCGTGACCGCGCTGCAGGCGCAGCTGGAGAACATCGTCGACGGCGTGGACGACCCGGACCCCGAGGCGATGCGCGCGGCCCTGGCGCAGACCCAGCGGCTCAGCCGCCTGGTCGCGACCCTGCTGGACCTGTCGCGCCTGGAGGCCGGCGCCGTCGACCTGCAGGTGACCGACGTGCCGATGGCGCAGTTCCTCGCGGAGGCCGCGCAGGAGGGCCGGCTGGTGGGGTCCTCCAAGGACCTGACGTTCCCGGTGGTCGTCGACCCGCCGGACCTGACGCTGCCCGCGGACCGCGAGCGGCTGCACCAGGTCGTCGCCAACCTGGTGCAGAACGCCGTGCGGCACTCCCCGCAGGGCGCCGAGGTCCGGCTCGAGGCGCGCCGCGCCGGCGGCTGGGTGCAGCTGGACGTCGTGGACGCCGGTCCCGGCATCGCGGCGGACCAGCGGCAGCGGGTGTTCGAGCGGTTCGCCCGCGGCAACACCCCGGCCATCACCGGCCAGATCTCGACCGGCGGCACGGGGCTCGGCCTGTCGATCGTCCGGTGGGCGGTCACTCTGCACGGCGGCACCGTCGAGGTCGCGGACAGCGACACGGGCTGCACGATGCGCGTGATGCTGCCGTCCCGGCGCACGTCGCGGCCGGCCACCGGCGCGTTCTGAGGCGGCCTGCTCCGCCTCGCGGCGGAGCGGACGGCACCGGTTCCACCTCGCGGCTGATCCGCCGGGCGACCCGAGTTCCCTAGGGTCGGGGCATGCCACCCGACGCGACGCACGCCATCGAGGTCAGTCACCTGACGAAGACGTTCGGCCAGGTCCGGGCCGTGGACGACCTGAGCTTCACCGTCCGGCCCGGCCGGGTCACCGGGTTCCTCGGACCCAACGGCGCCGGCAAGACCACCACCCTGCGGATGCTGCTGGGCCTGGTCTCCCCGACCGCCGGCACCGCCACGATCGGCGGCCGGCGGTACACCGACCTGGAGCGGCCGATGCGCACCGTCGGCGCCGCGCTCGAGGCCGCGGACTTCCACCCGGGCCGCACGGCCCTGGACCACCTGCGCGTGTACGCCCCGCAGGCCGGCGTCCCGGACGCCCGCGCCACCGAGGTGCTCGACCTGGTCGGGCTGGGCGACGCCGCGAAGCGCCGCGTCGGCGGGTTCTCACTCGGCATGCGGCAGCGGCTCGCGCTGGCCACGACGCTGCTCGGCGACCCGCCCGTGCTGCTGCTCGACGAGCCCGCCAACGGCCTGGACCCCGAGGGCATCCGCTGGCTGCGCGACCTGCTGCGCGCGCTCGCCGCCCAGGGCCGCACCGTGCTGGTGTCCTCGCACGTGCTGTCCGAGGTCCAGCAGACGGTCGACGACGTGGTCATCATCGCCGGCGGCCGCCTCGTGCACGCCTCCACCCTGGAAGAGCTCAGCGCGCTCGCCGAGCCGCGGGTGCGCGTCGCGTCGCCGGACGTGGCCGGGCTGGACGCCCTGGTCGCGGGCGGAGGCTGGCAGCGCGCCGGTGGTCCCCCGGTGCCGGGCGTCGCCGAGCTGGTCGGCACCGACGTGCGCACGGTCGGCCACGCCGCCTTCGCCGCCGGGCTCGAGCTGCACGAGCTCGCCGCCCACGGCGTCGGGCTGGAGGACGTGTTCCTGCGCCTGACCGCGCCGGCCGTGCCGCACGGCGCGCACGCCGCCCCCGCCCCGCAGGCGCCCACCGACACCACGACCGTCGCCGGAGGTGCGCGATGAAGGACACGCTGGTCTCCGAGTACCGCAAGATCGTCACGACCCGCACCTGGTGGGTGCTGCTGATCGTGATGGTCGGCTACATGGCGTTCCTCGGCGCCATGATGGCGTTCGCCCTCACGTTCGACGGCGCCGAGGTCACCGGGACGTCGGGCGGCCCGGTCCAGCTGGACGGCACGGCGCTGGCCACGGCCGTCTACACGCTGCCGGCCTCGTTCGGCTACGCGCTCCCGCTGCTCGTGGGGCTGCTGGCGGTGACGGCCGAGTTCCGGCACCGCACGCTCACCCCGACGCTGCTCGCCCAGCCGGACCGCAACGTCCTCGTGGGCGCCAAGCTGCTCGCCAGCATCCCGATGGGCCTGGTCTACGGCGTGCTCGGCACCCTGGCGACCGTCGGGGCCGGCGCGGCGGGCTTCGCGGTCACCGGCGCGGCGAACGGCCTGGACGACCCCGAGATCTGGGGCATCATCGCCCGCACCGCGCTGGCGCTGACCGTCTGGTGCGTCGTGGGCGTCGGCCTCGGGTTCGCCATGCCGAACCAGGTGGTCGCCATCGTCGTCGTGCTGGCCTTCACGCAGTTCGTCGAGCCGATCGCCCGCCTGGTGCTCGGCCTCAACGAGTCCCTCGCGGGCATCGGCAGGTTCCTGCCCGGGGCCGCCGGCGAGGCGATCAGCGGCGGCTCGTTCTACTCGACCACCGGCGCGGGCGACCTGCTCGGCCCGGCCGCCGGCGCGGCCGTGCTGATCGGGTACGCGGTGCTGCTGGCGCTGCTCGGCCGGCTGACCACCCTGAAGCGCGACATCACCTGACCGGTCGCTTCGCGCCCCCGTCCTCCGTGCCCCCGGGCGCGGACGGCGGGGGCGTGCGCGTGCGCGCGGCCAGCCGCGCCAGCGGGCCGGCGGCGGCGCGCACCGCCGCCGCGTCGGCGCGGGACAGCCCGGCCAGCGCGGCGGCGAGCGTCCGTCCCCAGCCCTCCTCCACCGGGTCCCGGTGCTGCTCGGCGAGCGCCGTCGGGCGCAGGCGGGTCACCCGGCCGTCGCCGGGGTCGGCGGCGCGCTCCACGAGCCCGCGGGCGACCAGCCCGCGCACCGCGGCGCTGACGTTGGACTGCCGCAGGTCCAGCGCGGCGGCCACCCCGCCCACGCTGGTCCCCGGTCGCGCGGCGACGTACCGCAGCACCTCGAACTCCGTGGGCGGCAGCCGCGGCGGACCGTCCTGCGTCCCCTGCGCCTGGCGCACCGCACGGGACAGGTCGTGCAGGGCGACGGCGAGCTCGCGCAGGTCGTCGGCGGTGGCGTCGGTCACCATCGGAGCCTAGCAGGGTGCATATGGCTAGACATATATGACTTCATAGATAGAGTGCTCCGGTCGGCCGCCGCCCCCGCGTCGTGCCCTTCTGCGCATCGGAGCACCCCATGACCACCACCCGAGGCACCGCCGTGCCCGCCGCCGGGACCAGCACCGGGTCCACCGCCTCGTCCGGGACCGCCGGCCCCACCCCGCCCCGGCACGCCCTGCCGCTGGCCACGACCACGGTCCTGGCCCTGCTGACCGCGATCGCCCCGCTGGCGACCGACATGTACCTGCCCGCGTTCCCGCAGCTCGCCGCGGACCTCGGGACCAGCGCGTCCGCGGTCCAGCTGTCGCTGACCACGTTCATGATCGGGCTGGCGCTCGGTCAGCTGGTGATCGGCCCGCTGTCCGACCAGCGCGGCCGGCGGGGCCTGCTGGTCGCGGGCGCCGCGGTCTGCGCGGCCGCCGCCCTGGCGTGCGCGCTGGCGCCGTCCATCGGGTTCCTGATCGCCGCCCGGTTCGTGCAGGGCTTCAGCGGCGCCGCGGGCATGGTGCTCAGCCGGGCGGTCATCAGCGACCGCGCCCGCGGCACCGCGGCCGCGCAGCTGTTCGGCCTCATGATGGCGATCCAGGGCGTCGCCCCGGTGCTCGCGCCGCTGCTCGGCGGCACGCTGGTCGGCGCGGTCGGCTGGCGGGGCGTGTTCGGCATCCTCGCCGGGATGAGCGCGCTCATGCTGGCCGGGGTCCTGGCCCTCGTCCCCGAGACGCTCCCCCGCGAGCACCGCACCGCCGGGGGGCTCGCCGCCACGCTCCGTGACGCCCGCAGCGTGCTGACCAACCGCCGCTACCTCGGCTGGACCGGCGCGCTCGTCTTCGCGTTCGCCGCGATGTTCGCCTACATCTCGGCGTCGCCGTTCGTGCTGCAGAACGTCCTCGGCCTGTCCGTGCTCGGCTACTCGCTGGCGTTCGCCGCCAACGCGCTCGGCCTGTCGGTCGTGGCCGGCCTGAGCACGCAGCTGGTCGGGCGGATCGCGCCGCGCCGGATGCTCGTCGCGGGCGTGACCGCCCTGACGGTGCTGAGCGTGCTGCTGCTCCTCGACGTCGTGCTCCTGGACCTGCCCCGCTGGCCGACGCTCGTGCTGCTGTTCCTCGCGGTCAGCTCGCTCGGGCTCGTGCTCGGCAACGCCACCACGCTGGCCACGGGCGAGGTCCCGCACGCCGCGGGGACGGGGTCGGCCGTGATGGGTGCGCTGCAGTTCGGGCTGGGCGCGGTGGTGTCGCCGCTGGTCGGGCTGGCCGGCGAGCACGACGCGCTCCCGATGGCGGTGACCATGGTGGCCGTCAGCGTCGTGGCCCTGCTCGCGACCCGGCTCGCGGTCACGGCGCCCGCCGGGGGCGCCGGTGCGCCGGTCCCGGCCGGGGCATGACCGAGTTGGTCTGATGCAGACCCGGGGCAGACGCGCAGATGGGGAGCCCGACACCCCGGGACGACCCGTCGTGTGACAAGCGTGTGAACCCTCGGCGAGCCGCCCGCCCCGAGGGGAGATGACGCCCGGTCAGGACGTAGGGTTGGGGACGAACTGATCCGGCGATGACGCGGTCTGGTGGCCGCGGAGGAAGTGGGCGATCCTCGCGTGTCCCAGCATGCGGAGCCTGACGTGAACCGTGCCGACTTCGGCGCGAACACCTGGCTCGTCGACGAGCTGTACGAGCAGTACCTCCAGGACAAGTCCGCGGTCGACCCCGCGTGGTGGGACTTCTTCGAGGGCTACAAGCCCTCGGCGCCCGCCGCGACGACGTCGGGCGCACCGGACGGGGTGAGCGGCGGAGCGGCGGGTCCGACGCCGTCGGCGCCACCGGCGGCCACGGCGACCCCGCCGGCGCCCGCGTCCGCGCCGCCGGCGACGCCCCCGGGTCCCGCCCCGGCGGGCGGCGACGGGCAGGCACCCGCCGGCGGCGACGGGCAGGCACCCGCGGGTGAGCGCCCGGGCACGGTCCAGGCGGCCGGCGCCGAGCGGCCCGCGCACACCGGCGACGGCCGGCCCGTCGGGCCGGCGCCGACCCCCGCGGCCACCCCGCCGCAGGACCAGCCGGCGTCCCGGGACCCCGAGGCCGCGCCGCCGACGTCGCCCGTGGCGACGGCCCAGCCCGCGACCGCCCCCTACGCCCCCGCTGCCAAGGCGGCGCGCGAGGCGGAGCAGGAGGCGCCCGAGGCCACCGACGAGGTGCAGCGGCTGCGCGGCCCCGCCGCGCGGGTCGTCACCAACATGGAGGCGAGCCTCGACGTGCCGACGGCGACGTCGGTCCGCGCGATCCCGGCGAAGCTCCTGGTCGACAACCGCATCGTCATCAACAACCACCTGGCGCGCGGGCGCGGCGGCAAGATCTCGTTCACCCACCTGATCGGCTTCGCGCTGGTCGAGGCGGTCGGCGAGATGCCGGCGATGAACAGCGCCTACACGCAGGTCGACGGCAAGCCCGGCGTCCTGACGCCGGCGCACGTGAACCTGGGCCTCGCGATCGACCTGGCCAAGCCGGACGGCACCCGCCAGCTGCTGGTCCCGAGCATCAAGAAGGCCGAGACGCTCGACTTCGCGCAGTTCTGGACCGCGTACGAGGACGTCGTGCGGCGAGCCCGCGGCGGCAAGCTCGGCGTGGACGACTTCGCGGGCACCACGCTGTCGCTGACCAACCCGGGCACCATCGGCACCGTGCACTCCGTGCCGCGCCTGATGCAGGGCCAGGGCACGATCATCGGCGTCGGCGCGATGGACTACCCCGCCGAGTTCCAGGGCACGTCCGACGAGCAGCTCAACAAGATGGGCGTGTCGAAGGTCCTGACGGTCACGTCGACCTACGACCACCGGATCATCCAGGGCGCCCAGTCCGGCGACTTCCTGCGCATCCTGGCCCGCAAGCTGCTGGGCGAGGACGGCTTCTACGACCGGGTGTTCGCGTCGCTGCGCGTGCCCTACGAGCCCATCCGCTGGGTCAAGGAGGCGGCCGACCCGGACGCCGAGGCGATCAAGCCGGCCCGGATCGCCGAGCTGATCCACTCCTACCGGTCGCGCGGCCACCTGATGGCCGACACCGACCCGCTGGCCTACCGGCTGCGCCGGCACCCGGACCTGGACGTGCAGACGCACGGCCTGTCCCTGTGGGACCTGGACCGGACGTTCCCGACCGGCGGCTTCACCGGCCGGCCGCGGGCGACGCTGCGCCAGGTGCTCGGCCTGCTGCGCGACTCCTACTGCCGCACCACCGGCTTCGAGTACATGCACCTGCAGGACCCGCGCCAGCGGCGCTGGCTGCAGGAGCGGCTCGAGGCCGGCTACGCGCCGACCCCGCGCGAGGACCAGCTGCGCATCCTGCGCCGCCTGAACGCCGCCGAGGCGTTCGAGACGTTCCTGCAGACCAAGTACGTCGGGCAGAAGCGGTTCTCCCTGGAGGGCGGCGAGTCGGTCATCCCGCTGCTCGACGCCATCCTGTCCCGCGCGGCCGACGGCGGCCTGGACGAGGTCGCGATCGGCATGGCGCACCGCGGCCGGCTCAACGTGCTGGCCAACATCGCCGGCAAGTCCTACGGGCAGATCTTCAGCGAGTTCGAGGGCAACCAGGACCCGAAGTCCGTGCAGGGCTCCGGCGACGTCAAGTACCACCTCGGCACCGAGGGCGTGTTCCAGGCCGAGTCCGGCGCCTCGACGCGCGTCTACCTCGCGGCCAACCCGTCGCACCTGGAGGCCGTCGACCCGGTGCTCGAGGGCATCGTCCGGGCCAAGCAGGACCGGATCGACCTGGGCGGCGACGGGTTCTCCGTGCTGCCGATCCTCATCCACGGCGACGCGGCGTTCGCGGGCCAGGGCGTCGTCTTCGAGACGCTCAACCTGGCGCAGCTGCGCGGCTACCGCACCGGCGGCACCATCCACGTCGTCATCAACAACCAGGTCGGCTTCACCACGGGCCCGTCGTCCTCGCGGTCCTCGCAGTACGCCACCGACGTCGCCAAGGGCCTGCAGGTCCCGGTGTTCCACGTCAACGGCGACGACCCCGAGGCCTGCGTCCGGGTCGCCGAGCTCGCGTTCGAGTACCGCGAGCAGTTCGACCGCGACGTCATCATCGACATGGTCTGCTACCGCCGCCGCGGCCACAACGAGGGCGACGACCCCTCGATGACCCAGCCGCTGATGTACAACCTCATCGAGGCCAAGCGGTCGGTGCGCAAGCTGTACACCGAGGCGCTCGTCTCCCGCGGGGACATCACGCTGGAGGAGGCCGAGCACGTCCTGCGCGACTACCAGGCGCAGCTCGAGCGCGTGTTCGCCGAGACCCGCGAGGAGGGCTGGACGCCGCCGTCGCCGGACGCCGAGCCCGTCGCCGGCCTGGAGCGCCCGGAGTCCCAGCGCGAGGACGCGGGCGTCATCATCGGCTGGCAGACCGCCGTGCCCGGCAAGGTGCTGGAGCGCATCGGGGCCGCGCACGTCCGCGCCCCCGAGGGCTTCACCATCCACCCGAAGCTCGCGCAGCTGCTGGCCAAGCGGGAGCAGATGTCCCGCGAGGGCGGCATCGACTGGGGCTTCGGCGAGATCCTCGCGTTCGGCTCCCTGCTGATCGAGGGCACGCCGGTGCGCCTGGCCGGGCAGGACTCGCGCCGCGGGACGTTCGTGCAGCGGCACGCCGTGCTGCACGACCGCGAGACCGGCGCCGAGTGGACCCCGCTGCTGTACCTGTCGGCGGACCAGGGCAAGTTCTGGATCTACGACTCGTCCCTGTCGGAGTACGCCGCCCTCGGCTTCGAGTACGGCTACTCCGTCGAGCGCCCCGACGCCCTGGTGCTGTGGGAGGCGCAGTTCGGCGACTTCGTCAACGGCGCGCAGACCGTCATCGACGAGTTCATCTCCTCCGCCGAGCAGAAGTGGGGCCAGCACTCGTCCGTCGTGCTGCTGCTGCCGCACGGCTACGAGGGCCAGGGGCCGGACCACTCGTCCGCCCGCATCGAGCGGTTCCTGCAGATGTGCGCCGAGGGCAACATGACGGTCGCGCAGCCGACCACGCCCGCGTCGTACTTCCACCTGCTGCGCCGCCAGGCCTACGCCCGGCCGCGGCGCCCGCTGGTGGTGTTCACGCCCAAGTCGATGCTGCGGCTCAAGGCCGGGGCCTCGGCGGTGGAGGACTTCACCTCCGGCACCTTCCGCCCGGTCGTCGGCGACGACCGCGCCGCGGCGGAGGCCGGGCGCGTGGACCGGGTGCTGCTCTGCTCCGGCAAGGTCTACTGGGACCTCGTCGCGCAGCGGGAGAAGCTCGGCGACGACCGCACCGCGATCGTCCGGTTCGAGCAGCTGTACCCGCTCGACCACGAGGGCCTGCGGTCGGCGCTCGCGCCGTTCGACGGCGCCGAGCTGGTCTGGGTCCAGGACGAGCCGCGCAACCAGGGCCCGTGGGCGTACGTCTCGCTCGCGCTGCCCCAGGTGGTCGGCGCGCCGGTGCGGGCCGTCTCCCGCCCGGCGTCCGCGTCCACCGCGGCCGGCTCGGCCAAGGCGCACCAGGCCGAGCAGGCGGAGCTCCTCCGCGAGGCCTTCGCCCGCTGACCCGCGGCCCAGGAGAGGCCGGGACCCCCGCGGGGGTCCCGGCCTCTCCCCCTGCGCGCCCGCGGCGTTGAAAGCGCACAAACCCGCCCGGTATGGACTGTTCTGTCCTGAGGTTTGTGCGCTTTCAACGCCGCGCGCGTGGGTGCGCGAGGTGGGTGCGCGGGTCAGGCGACGGCGACCGCGTTGCGGTCGGCGGCGGACTCGGCCTCGTCGGTGCACGCGAACTGGCGGCGGTAGGCCTGCGGGCTGGTGCCGAGCACGCGGGCGAAGTGGTGCCGCAGGATCGCGGCGCTGCCGAACCCGCTGGTGCGCGCGACCTCGTCGACGCCGGCCGACGTGCGCTCGAGCAGCTCCTGCGCCCGTACGAGCCGCTGCCGGGTCACCCACGCGGCGGGCGTCGTGCCCGTCTCGGCGCGGAACCGCCGGGCGAACGTGCGCTCGGACATCAGCGCGCGCGCCGCGAGGTCCGGCACGGTCAGCTCGGCGTCGAGGTGCTCCGTCATCCACGCGAGCAGCGGCGCCAGCGTGTCCGCGTCGCAGGGCAGCGGCGTGTCGACGTACTGCGCCTGGCCGCCGTCCCGGTGCGGCGGCACGACCATGCGCCGGGCGACCGCGGCGGCCTGCTCGGCCCCGAGCTCGCGGCGGACCAGGTGCAGGCACGCGTCGATGCCCGCGGCGGTGCCGGCGCTGCTGATCACGCCGCGGTCCTCCACGTAGAGCACGGCCGGGTCGACCTCAGCCGTCGGGTACCGGCGCTGCAGGTCGTCGGCGTACATCCAGTGCGTGGTGCAGCGCCGCCCGTCGAGCAGCCCGGCCTCGCCGAGCGCGAAGGTGCCCGAGCAGATGCTCATCACCCAGGCACCGCGGTCGTGGGCGGCGCGCAGCGCGTCCCGCGCGGCGTCGGGCAGCCCGTACGGCGCCTTGTAGGGCAGGAACACCACCAGGTCGGCGTCGGCGGCGGCCTCCAGGCCGGCCGTCACCTCGACCGCGAGCGCGGGCTCCATGGCGACGCGGCCGGGCTCGGGCGTGCACAGGGTGAAGTCGAACACCGGGCCGCCGGTGTCCGAGCGGTCGATGCCGAACACCTCGCAGACCAGCCCGAGCTCGAACGCCGACACCCCGGGGACCGCGATCGCGGCGACTCGCTGCAGCATGGTCGTAGCCTGCCACGCCAACTGGCGGGATGTCGATGGGATCGGGCAGTCCTGCCACTCGTGGCGGCACGTCGACGAGAACATGATTTCTGCCATGACCACGTTGCTGATCCTCCTGGCCCTGCTGACGCTGACCGCCTGGCTCGGTGCCCGGCTCTACGACTGGGTGCGCACCGACGGCCTGGGCCACCGCAGCCCGCCGCGCTCCCGCCACGACTGGACCGAGGACACCGGCCACCACCTGTCCTGACCGCGTCGGCGAGCGCGTCGGTCGAGGCCGCACCGCCGTCCGGCTGCGAGACTGGTCCGGCGCACGACCCGCCTCGCGGGCCGCGCGGGACCAGACGGGCGACAGGACGGGGACGGACGTGGGCGAGCTGCCGCTGCGCCTGGTGGTGATCGGGGACGAGCTGGCCGCGGGCGCCGGAGACCCGCGCGCGCTGGGCTGGGTCGGCCGGGTCGCCGCCCGCACCGCCGCGCCGGTACCGCCGACCGTGCTCACGCTCGCGGTCCCGGGCGAGAACACCTCCGGCCTGTCCGCGCGCTGGGAGGAGGAGGTCGCACGCCGGTCCTCCGCCGAGGCCGACACGCGGCTGGTCGTGGCGCTGGGCCGGGCCGACGCGCTGGTGAACCTCTCCCTCGCGCGCAGCCGGCTGAACCTCGCCAACATCCTGGACGCCGCCGAGCAGCGCCGGATGCCCGCGTTCGTGGTGGGCCCGCCCCCGGGCGCCGGGGTCGACCCGACGGCCCTCGCCGACCTGTCCGCGGCCTTCGCCGACGTCACCACCCGCCGCCGGGTGCCGTACGTCGACACGTTCTCCCCGCTGGCCGGCCACGAGCAGTGGCTCGCCGACCTCGCGGCCGGCGACGGCTCGCTGCCCGGCCAGGCCGGCTACGGGCTGATGGCCTGGCTGGTGCTCCACTCGCACTGGAACGCGTGGCTCGGCCTGCCGGAGGACGTGGTCTGACCCGCCGCCGTCGGCTCAGGGCGGCAGCGTCGACCTGATCGCCGCGCGGGCGCTCGCGAGCACCGCCCGCACCGTGTCGGCCGTCAGCGGGGACGGGCCGCCGTGCGCCTCGGCCGCGCGCAGCGCCGCCCGCACGTCCTGGCGGAACGCCGTCAGCTCCCCCTCGATCTCGGCCCGCAGCGCCCGCCTCGCCCCGGCGGCGTGCGCCTCGCGCCCCGAGTCACGGGCCTGGCCGCGCACTGGATCACGAGCCGGGTCGCGCCCCGGCTCACGCGCCGCCGCCCGGGCCTGCTGCGCCGCCGCCGCGAGGTCCGCACGCATCCCGGCCATCGACCCGGCGACCTCCCGCCGCACCTGCGCGGCGAGCCGCCGGACGGTGTCGGCCAACTCGCGCTCCAGCAGGGAGAGCTCCGCGCGGTGCGCCTCGAGCTCGGCGCGGCCGCGCTCGGTGAGCGTGTACGTCGTCTTGCGCCCGGACACCGTGCGCTCGACCAGGCCCTCCTCCTCGAGCCGGGACAGCCGGGGGTACACCGTGCCGGCGCTGGGCCGGTACGTGCCGCCGAACCGCTCGGACAGCGCGGTGATCAGCTCGTAGCCGTGCCGCGGTCCCGCCTCGAGCAGGTGCAGCAGGTAGAGCCGGAGCTGCCCGTGCGCGAACACGGGCATCAGGCGGTCCCCGCGCCGGCACCCTCCGCGGGCTCGGGGAGCGGCGCGCCGTGCAGCACCGTCAGGTGTCCGGAGACGGTCTGGGAGTACACGAAGCAGGTGGCGCGGTCGTCCCGCAGGTCGACGCTGGTGCGGCCGGGCCGGCGGTCACCGTGCTCGACGCCGTCCACGACCACCCGCCCGGACACGCTGCGCGCCTCGACGCCGACGCCGTGGCCGGTGGGCAGCCGCACCGCGACGTCGCCCGACACCGTCCGGACGTGGCAGACGGAGCTGGCCGACGCGCAGTCGAGCGTGACCTCGCCGGACACGGTGGTCACGGTCACCCGGGACAGCGCGCCGGAGGCGGTCGCGGCACCGGACACCGTGCCGACGGACAGGTCGCCGGCGTGGTCCCGGACCACGACCGCGGACGACACGCTCTTGACCGACAGCGCCCCGCGCGTGCCGTCCGTCAGGATGGCGCCCCCGACGGTGGAGACGCTCGCGTCCTGCTGCAGGCCCGCGAGCAGGAGGTCCGCGTTCACCGACGCGAGCGACGCGGCGACCGCCGCCGGCACCGCGATGTGCACGTCCACCCGGTCGCGCTGGTGCGGCCCGCGGAGCTTGTCCAGCAGGCCGTCCAGCCCGGTCACCGACCGGACGCCGGCCCACAGGGCGCCGTCCGCGTACGTGACCTCCAGCGGCAGGCCGTCGACGCGGTGCACCTCGACCCGGGTCCCGGTCAGCGTCGGGTCGTCGTGCGCCACGACGTCGACGCGACCGCCGTTGACCTGGACGCGCAGCGAGCGCACGTCCTCGAGCTCGATGATCTGCGGGCCGATGACGACCCAGGACTCCGTGGCCATGACGCTCTCCCTCGTCCTCGAGATATATCGCGTCCTGCCACGCTAGCCCGGGCCGCCCGGGCCCACAAGGTCAGACGATCACGCCGACCGACCGCAGCTCGACCGTCAGGTCCTGCGGGTTGGTCGCCACCCCGAGCGCCTCGTCGTACGTCACGGTGCCGTCGGAGACGAGGCGCACCAGGTGCTGGTCGAAGGTCTGCATCTGGTAGTAGTCGCCCTGCCGGATCAGGTCCAGCAGCGGCTCCGCGTTCGCGGGGTCGACGATCGCCTCGGCGGTACGACCCGTGTTGACCAGCACCTCCACCACGGCGATCCGGCCCTGGCCGTCCGCCCGGCGGGCCAGCCGCTGCGACACGATGCCGCGCAGCGCCTGCGCCAGCGCCACGCGGATCTGCTGCTGCTCGTGCGGGGGGAAGAAGTCGACGATCCGGTTGATGGACTCGGCCGCGTCGATGGTGTGCAGCGTCGACAGCACCAGGTGACCGGTCTCGGCGGCGGACAGCGCCGCGCGCACGGTCTCGACGTCACGCATCTCGCCGACGAAGATCACGTCCGGGTCCTGGCGCATCGCGGCGCGCAGCGCGACGGTGAAGTCCGCGGTGTCCTGCCGGATCTCGCGCTGGGAGACGATCCCGCGCTTGTCCGGGTGCAGCACCTCGATCGGGTCCTCGATCGTGACGATGTTGGCCTCGCGGGTCGTGTTGATCAGGTCGATCATCGACGCCAGCGTGGTGGTCTTGCCGGAGCCGGTCGGTCCGGTGACCAGCACCAGGCCGCGCGGCTCCAGCGCGAGCTCGCCGAGCACCGGCGGGAGCGTCAGCTCGGACAGCGACTGCGCGCCCGTCGAGACCAGGCGGAAGACCATGCCGTACGTGCCGCGGGCCTGGTACGCGTTCACGCGGAACCGGCCGACGCCGGACAGCGAGAACGCGAAGTCCGCCTCGTGCGTCTGGTGGAACGTCCCGGTCAGGTCGTCGGGCAGCACCTCCCCCAGCATGTGCTCCGTGTCGCGCGGCATCAGCGACGGCACCTGCAGCCGGCGCAGCCGCCCGTCCACGCGCACGCGCGGCTCGGACCCCACCTTGACGTGCAGGTCGGACCCGCCCGCCTGGGCCAGGGCGTGCAGGAGGGGGACGACGGACTGGGGCTGGTCGCTCACCCCCGTTCCATCGGCCGGAAGCGGCCGGTCCTTGAACCATCGGTGCCGACCAGCGCCGCGGATGTGGGACGATGGGGAGTCACTGGGCCGTCGGGGCAACCTCGTCCGGCCGGAATGCCTGACCAGGGAGAGATCGATGAGCAAGCGTGGTCGCAAGCGCCGTTCCCGTGCCGGGAGCTCCGCCAACCACGGCAAGCGCCCCAACGCCTGAGCGCGTCGGGCGGCGCAGCCGCACGGATGACGAAGGGCCCGGTGCAGCGCAACGGGCCCTTCGTCGTACCAGCAGTCCTTCGCCGAGCACGCGGCGGCGTCAGACGGGGCGGGTCACCCGCAGCGTCGTGAGCTGGGCGTGGATCTTCACCCGCAGGTCCGCCGGCGCCTGCTCCTGGCAGCACCGCTTCACGAGCTCCTTGAGCATCGTCTCCACGGCCATCTCGTCCAGGCACGGGCGGCAGTCCTCGATGTGCGCGCGCACCTGCGCGGCGTCACCGGACTCCAGCTCGCGGTCGACGTAGGCGAACAGCCGGCCCAGCGCCTGCTCGCAGTCGGGGCCGCAGCCCTCCGCGACCGACCCCGTCGCGGGCTGGTCCTCCGCGGCGTCAGTGCCCGTCATCGCGTCCTCCTCGACGATCCCGTCCCGGTCTTCTCCCCGCCGGCCGCAGCCGACGCCACCAGCCCGCGTCCGCGGGCGTAGTCGGCCAGCATGTCGCGCAGCTGGCCGCGGCCGCGGTGCAGCCGCGACATCACGGTCCCGATCGGGGTGCCCATGATCTCGGCGATCTCCTTGTAGGCGAAGCCCTCGACGTCCGCCAGGTACACCGCGATCCGGAACTCCTCGGGCAGCCGCGCGAGCGCGTCCTTCACGTCGGAGTCCGGCAGGTGGTCCAGCGCCTCGGCCTCGGCCGACCGCAGGCCGGTCGACGTGTGCGACTCGGCGCGCGCGATCTGCCAGTCCTCGATCTCGTCCGCCTGCGACTGCTGCGGCTCGCGCTGCTTCTTGCGGTACGAGTTGATGAACGTGTTGGTGAGGATGCGGTACAGCCACGCCTTGAGGTTGGTGCCCGGCCGGTACTGGTGGAACGCGGCGAACGCCTTGGCGAACGTCTCCTGCACCAGGTCCTCGGCGTCGGACGGGTTCCGGGTCATGCGCAGGGCGGCGCCGTACAGCTGGTCCAGGTAGACCAGCGCCTCGGCCTCGAACCGCTCGCTGCGCGCCGCGTCGTCCTCGGACTCGGGGGCGCGTGTGGTGTCCTCGCTCATCACCGCCGAGCCTAGTCCGAGCACGGGGGTCGTGCCGTCGGCCGGGGGTCGCGTCAGCACGGCGACGCCGCCCGGCGCGGCGCCGGCCGCAGGTCGTTCGAGGGTGGAACAGCTCATGGCCTGCACAACGTCGCCCCCCGCCCGGTGCATTCCCGGGCGGCGCACAGGTTCCCGGGCCGATAGTTTGGTCAGCAGGCGTCCGCGCGTCGCGGACGGCCCGACTGGAGGACGTCATGCTGCTGCGCCGCATCGCCCGACCGCTGTTCGCGTCGTGGTTCCTGAGCGAGGGGGTCGACGCGCTGCGCCGGCCCGCCGCGCACGTCGCCGTCGCGCGGGGGGCCGTGGACCGGCTCACCGCCACCGTGCCCGCCGGTGCCCTCGGCGGCGCCCTGGACGCGTACCGGCACCCGTCGGACGCACAGCTCGCCACCGTGGTGCGGGCGCACGGCGCGGCGACCGCGCTGTCCGCGCTGCTGCTCGCCACGGGCCGGGCGCCGCGGGCCGCCGCCCTGGCGCTCGCCGCGCTCACCCTGCCCCTGGCCGCGGCGGACGCGCCGGCGTCCCGCAAGGAGCGCACGCACCTCGGCGAGCAGGACAAGAAGGACCGCCGGGCCCGGTTCCTGCGCGGGCTGTCGATGACGGGCGGCGCGCTGATCGCCGCCGCGGACACGGCCGGCCGGCCGGGCGTGCGGTGGCGGGTCGAGCACGCCCGCGCCACCCGCGCGGCCACCGCGAAGGCGGCTGCCGCCGCGGCGACCGCGGCGGCGGCGAAGAAGGCGGCGTCGAAGAAGATCGCCGACGCGGTGCACTGACCGGCGTCCGGCGCGCGAGCAGCGCACCGACCGCACGAGCGCGCACCCGGAGCGGGTCCGCGCGCGTCGTGTCCGCGCGCTCCCGGCGTGGACGCCGCGACGGCAGGTCGCGGGCGGGTCGGTAGCCTGGGCGGCATGAGCACCAGCCCCGACGTGGACCTCGACTGGCCCGCCCCGACCGCGGACGGACCCCTCGACGCCACGGTCCCGGTCCCCGGGTCGAAGAGCCTGACCAACCGGTACCTGGTGCTGGCCGCGCTCGCCGACGGGCCCGGCCGGCTCCGCGGCCCGCTGCGCTCGCGCGACACCCTGCTGATGGCCCAGGCCCTGCGGGACCTCGGCACGGCCGTCGAGGACGACCCCGCCGCGCCGGGCGACTGGCTGGTCACGCCGGGGGCGCTCCGCGGCCCGCGCACCGTCGACTGCGGCCTGGCGGGCACCGTCATGCGGTTCCTGCCCGCCGTGGCTGCGCTCGCCGACGGCCCGGTGCGGTTCGACGGCGACGCCGGGGCCCGGGTGCGCCCGATGGGTCCCGTCCTGCGGGCCCTGCGCGCGCTCGGCGTCGGGGTCACCGAGCACGGCGAGCCGGGCCACCTGCCGTTCACGGTCACGGGGACCGGCGCCGTCCGCGGGGGCAGCGTGGACCTCGACGCGTCCGGCTCCTCGCAGTTCGTGTCGGGGCTGCTGCTGACGGCCGCCCGGTTCGGCCAGGGCCTGACCGTCCGGCACACCGGACCCACGCTGCCCAGCCTGCCGCACATCGAGATGACGGTCGCGGCGCTACGTGCCGCCGGGGTGCAGGTCGACGACTCCCGCCCCACCATCTGGCACGTCGAGCCGGGTCCCGTCGCGGCTCGTGACGTCCGCGTCGAGCCCGACCTGTCCAACGCCGCGCCGTTCCTGTGCGCCGCGCTGGTGGCGGGCGGCACGGTGCGCGTCGCCGCCTGGCCGGCCGCGACCACCCAGCCCGGCGGCCTGCTGCCGGGGATCCTCGAGCAGATGGGCGCGAGCACCCGGCTGGACGGCGACGTCCTCGCGGTCACCGGCACGGGCACGGTGCACGGCGTCGACCTGGACCTGCACGCCGCCGGCGAGATCGCCCCGACCATCGCCGCGCTCGCCGCGCTCGCCGACTCCCCCACCCGGCTGCGCGGCATCGCGCACCTGCGCGGGCACGAGACCGACCGGTTGGCGGCGCTGTCCGCCGAGATCACCCGGCTGGGCGGCCAGGCCGAGCAGACCGCCGACGGCCTCGTCATCACGCCGCGACCGCTGCACGCCGGCACCGTCCGCACCTACGCGGACCACCGGATGGCGACCTTCGGTGCGCTGCTCGGCCTCGCCGTCCCCGGCGTGCTCGTGGAGGACGTCGCCACCACCGCCAAGACCATCCCCGACTTCGTCGGGCTGTGGGACGGCATGCTCGCGTGAGCGGGGGTCGCTGATCGTGGCGCGCCGGGCGCTCGACGAGTCGGACGTGCGGGTCCGGCCCTCCCGACGCGGCTCGCGGCCGCGCACCAAGACCCGCCCCGAGCACGCGGACGCCGACAGCGCCCTGGTCACGGGCGTGGACCGCGGCCGGTACACCGTGCTCGTGGACCCCGACGGGCCCGGCGAACGCGTGGCCATCGCGATGAAGGCCCGCGAGCTCGGGCGCGAGCGCGTCGTCCCCGGCGACCACGTCGACCTGGTCGGCGACACCACGGGCGAGACCGGCTCGCTGTCCCGGATCGTCCGGATCGGCGACCGCTCGACGGTCCTGCGCCGCACCGCCGACGACACCGACCCGGTCGAGCGCGTCATCGTCGCCAACGCCGACCAGCTGGTCGTCGTCACCGCGCTGGCCGACCCCGAGCCGCGCACCCGGATGATCGACCGGTGCGTCGTCGCCGCCTACGACGCCGGCATGGACGTCCTGCTGGCGCTCACCAAGGCCGACCTCGCGGACCCGGCCGTGCTGCGCGCGCTCTACGAGCCCATCGGGGTGCGGGTGGTCGTGACCCGGTGGGCCGGCGCGGCCACCGCGGCCACGGACGGCAGCGGCTCGGGCTCCGAGGGCATCGACGGGATCGAGGAGCTGCGCGAGGCGCTCGCCGGGCGCACCTCCGTCCTCGTCGGCCACTCCGGCGTCGGCAAGTCCACGCTGGTCAACGCCCTGGTGCCGGACGCGCTGCGCGTCACCGGCGTGGTCAACGACGTCACCGGGCGCGGCCGGCACACCTCGACCTCGGCCGTCGCCCTGCGCGTCCCGGGCCCCCGCGGCACCTGGGTGATCGACACCCCCGGCGTCCGGTCGTTCGGCCTCGCGCACGTCGGCCCGGACCACCTGCTCGGCGCGTTCGCCGACCTCGCGGCGGTCGCCGAGGAGTGCCCACGAGGGTGCACGCACGCCGCCGACGCGCCGGACTGCGCGCTCGACGAGTGGGTCGGCGCCGCGGCGGACGACGAGACCCGTGCGGCCCGCACCGCCCGCGTCGACTCGTTCCGGCGCCTGCTGGTCAGCCGCACCGGCGCGGCGGACGGCGCGGGCTGAGGCACGGGCCCGGTCCGCGCCCGGATAGGGTCGGTGCCATGACCCGGTACGACGACGACCTGCGCCTCGCCCACGTGATCGCCGACCAGGTCGACGGGGTCACCATGGCGCGGTTCAAGGCGCAGGACCTCCGCGTCGAGACCAAGCCGGACCTGACGCCCGTCTCGGACGCCGACCGCACCGCCGAGGAGCTGATCCGCGGCCAGCTGGCCCGGGCGCGCCCGCGGGACGCCGTGCACGGCGAGGAGATGGCCGACACCGGCCACGGCCCGCGCCGCTGGGTGGTCGACCCCATCGACGGCACCAAGAACTTCGTCCGCGGGGTCCCCGTGTGGGCCACGCTGATCGCCCTGCTCGACGGGGACGAGGTCGTCGTCGGCCTGGTCAGCGCCCCCGCGCTCGGCCGCCGGTGGTGGGCCGCCGCGGGCTCCGGCGCCTGGACCGGCCGGTCGCTCGCCTCGGCCACCCGGATGCGGGTCTCCGAGGTCGGCCGGCTGCAGGACGCCTCGCTGGCCTACTCCAGCCTGAGCGGCTGGGAGGAGCAGGGCCGGCTCGACCACTTCCTGGCCCTGACCCGGCGGGTCTGGCGCACGCGCGGCTACGGCGACTTCTGGTCGCACGTGCTGGTCGCCGAGGGCGCCGTCGACCTGTCCGCCGAGCCCGAGCTGGCACTGCACGACATGGCCGCGCTGGTGCCGATCGTCACCGAGGCCGGCGGGCGGTTCACGTCCGTGCAGGGCGTCGACGGGCCGTTCGGCGGCTCGGCGCTGGTCTCGAACGGGCGGCTGCACCACGCCGCGCTGCAGGTGCTGGACCCGCTGATCGAGGACTGACGCGCCGGCGCGGGGTCGCCGCGCCGGCGTCGCCGCGCTCAGCGCGGGATGCGGTCCAGCTCGGACGCGTCGTACCAGAGCAGGTCCCGCTCGGCGAGGGCGTCCAGGGCCGCGTCGTCCCCGTCCAGCGCGCGGGCGACCTCCGCGCGGGCGGCCGGCTCGTCCACGTGCGCGCAGACGACCTCGTCCAGCGTGACCGGCTCCGTGAGCGTCACGAGGCTGGCCGCCTCGTCGTCGACGCCCGCGCCGTCCTCGGGCGCCGCGTCGCGGACCGCGCCGTCGGCGACCTCGACCGTCACGACCAGCCGCAGGCCGGCGGCCTCGGGGCGGGAGGCCAGCAGCACGAGGGCGTCGTCCGCGGCCATCAGCTGCGCGGCGAACTCGACACCCTCCTCGTCCTCCTCCGGCAGCAGCGCGGACAGCGCGGGGGTCACCGCGTGGGCCCGGCGGGGGGCGGCGAGCGGGGCACGCCCGCTCAGCAGGTCGTCGAGCTCGTCCAGGGTGGCAGGCAGGTAGAGGCGCACGGGTCCAGTGTGCCCGTCCGGCGGCCCACCACGGTGCACATCGGGGACGAAGCGGGGCGAGCCGGGACAGGCCGGGCACGACGCGCCGGGTCGTTGTCCCCAGACCGCGCGCTGCCCTGGACCGGGCCCGTGCCGCGCCGGTAGATGTGGGCGTCGAACGTGCGGACCATCCAACGACGGAGGACGACCCCATGAGCACCGACACCGCCGGCACGGCGACCCGCGGGAGCACCTCGACCAGCAGCACGACCGTGCCCGTCGAGGTCCGCCTGGTGCCGGGGCTGCTACCGGCGCCGGCCTCGCCACCCGAGCAGGATCGCCCGGCCCCTCCTCCAGGCCCTGGCGGGCCGGATGGGCCGGGCGGAGCGGACGGGGCGGACGGGCTCGGCGCACCGGGTGCACCGGCGGCGGACGCGCCCGTGGTGGAGCGGCTCGGCACCCCGCGGCTCAGCACGCCACCGGTCGGCACCCCACGGGTCGGTGGCTACCGGCGGCCCACGCCCGGGGGCGCCCCGGCGCGACCGCGGGCCGCTCCCCCGGGCCCGCCCGGCGCGGCGCCCGGGGCCGCGCCGGACCTCGACCCGCGGCAGGCGTGCTGCATGGTCGCCCTCGGCGCGGTCGAGGTGCTGGCGGGCCGCCGGCCGCTCGCCCAGCTGGCGCGCTGGCTCACGCCGGACGTGTACGACGCGCTCTCGCGGCGGGCGGCGCTCACCGCCCCGGGCACCCGGGTGCTCGACACCGCGGCGGGCCGGCGCGACGTGCGCCGCGACGACGACGGGCGGTCGGCGGCCCGGCGGGCGTCGGTGCGCCGCGTGCGGGTGTGCCGGGTCGACGAGCACGTCGTGGAGTCGTCCGTGGTCGTCGCCCACGGCGACCGGGTCCGGGCGGTGGCGGTGCGCCTGACCCGCGCGTCCGGCTGGTGGCGGGCCAGCGCGCTGGTGGTCGGCTGACGCACCGGCCCGTGCCCGACGCACGACGCCGCCCGCCCCGTGCGGGGCGGGCGGCGTCGTGGTGCGGTGACCGGGCTCGGCGTCAGCCCTGGCGGCGCTGCTGCTTGGCGGCCCGCCGGCGGGCCTCGCGGTTGCCCGCGTCCTCGCCCGCCGTGTCGCCGCCCGCGGCGCCGGTGGCGCCCGTCGCCGGACCGGCGGGGGTGCCGGCAGCGGGTCCGCCGGCGGCACGGCGGCCGCTGCGGGTGACGGTCGTGCCGCTGTCGCCGTCGACGCTGGGGGCGGAGTACTGCAGCGGCACCCGGCGCTCGGGGCCGTCGATGCCCTTGGCGATCAGCACGGGCTCGGCCGTGCCGTCGGCCCCCTCGGCGGCCGGGGCCACCTGCCCGTCGCCCGCGGCGGTCGCGGCGGCCGGCTCGGCGACCTTGACCTCGATGTTGAACAGGTAGCCGACGGCCTCCTCCTTGATGGAGTCGGTCATCGCCTGGAAGAGCTGGTAGCCCTCGCGCTGGTACTCGATCAGCGGGTCGCGCTGGGCCATCGCGCGCAGGCCGATGCCCTCCTTGAGGTAGTCCATCTCGTAGAGGTGCTCGCGCCACTTGCGGTCCAGCACGGACAGCACGACGCGGCGCTCCAGCTGCCGCATGTTCGCCTCGCCCAGCGAGGTCTCCCGCTCGCCGTAGGCGATCCGCGCGTCCGACAGCAGCTCGGTCTTGAGCAGCTCCGGGGTGAGCCGGCCGAGGCCACCGGCCTGCTCGACGACCTCGTCGACCTCGATCGAGACCGGGTACACGGTCTTCAGCGTGGTCCACAGCTGCTCGAGGTCCCAGTCCTCCGGGTGCCCCTCGGCCGTGGCCGCGGTGACGTACTCGTCCAGCACGTCCTCGAGGAAGTGCTCGACCTGCTCCTGCATGTTCTCGCCCTCGAGCACGCGGCGGCGCTGCTCGTAGATGACCTCGCGCTGCCGGGACAGCACGTCGTCGTACTTGAGGACGTTCTTGCGGATCTCGAAGTTGCGCGCCTCGACCTGCGACTGGGCGGAGCGGATGCCGCGGGTGACGATCTTGGACTCGAGCGGCATGTCGTCCGGGAAGCCCGCGCGGGTCATCATCGACTCGGCCATGCCGGAGTTGAACAGGCGCATCAGGTCGTCCTGCAGCGACAGGTAGAACCGGGACTCGCCCGGGTCGCCCTGGCGGCCGGAGCGGCCGCGCAGCTGGTTGTCGATGCGCCGGGACTCGTGCCGCTCGGTGCCCAGCACGTACAGGCCGCCGAGCTCGGTGACCTCGTCGTGCTCGGCCGCGACGGCGTCCCGGGCCTTCTCGAGGGCGGCGGGCCAGGCGGCCTCGTACTCCTCGGGGTTCTCCTTGGCGTCCAGCCCGCGAGCGGCGAGGTCGGCGACCGCCATGAACTCGGCGTTGCCGCCGAGCATGATGTCGGTGCCGCGGCCGGCCATGTTGGTGGCGACCGTGACGGCGCCCTTGCGGCCCGCCTGCGCGACGATCGACGCCTCACGGGCGTGCTGCTTGGCGTTCAGCACCTCGTGCGGGACGCCGGCCTTGCGCAGCTTGCGGGACAGGATCTCGGACTTCTCGACGCTCGTGGTGCCGACCAGGACGGGCTGGCCCTTCGCGTGCCGCTCGACGATGTCGGCCACGACGGCGTCGTACTTGCCCTCCTCGCTCTTGTAGACGAGGTCGGGCTGGTCGATGCGCTGCATGCCGCGGTTGGTCGGGATCGGGACGACGCCGAGCTTGTAGGTGCCCTGGAACTCGGCCGCCTCGGTCTCGGCGGTACCGGTCATGCCCGCCAGCTTCTCGTAGAGCCGGAAGTAGTTCTGCAGGGTGATCGTGGCGAGCGTCTGGTTCTCCGCCTTGATCGCCACGCCCTCCTTGGCCTCGATGGCCTGGTGCATGCCCTCGTTGTACCGGCGGCCCGGCAGGACGCGGCCGGTGTGCTCGTCGACGATGAGCACCTCGCCCTTGTCGACGATGTAGTCCTTGTCGCGCTTGAACAGCTCCTTGGCCTTGATGGCGTTGTTGAGGAAGCCGATCAGCGGGGTGTTGAGGGACTCGTAGAGGTTGTCGATGCCGAGGTAGTCCTCGACGCGCTCGATGCCGGGCTCCAGGACGCCGACGGTGCGCTTCTTCTCGTCGACCTCGTAGTCGCGCTCGGGCTGCAGGCGGCGGACCACCTTGGCGAACTCGGCGTACCAGCGGTTCACGTCGCCGGACGCGGGGCCCGAGATGATGAGCGGCGTGCGGGCCTCGTCGATGAGGATCGAGTCGACCTCGTCCACGATCGCGTAGTTGTGGCCGCGCTGGACGAGCTCCTCGGAGCTCCACGCCATGTTGTCGCGCAGGAAGTCGAAGCCGAACTCGTTGTTCGTGCCGTACGTGATGTCGGCGGCGTACTGGACCCGGCGCTCGGCCGGGGTCTGGCCCGAGACGATCACGCCGGTGGTCAGGCCGAGGAACCGGTAGACGCGGCCCATCAGCTCGGCCTGGTAGCTGGCCAGGTAGTCGTTGACCGTGACGACGTGCACGCCCTTGCCGGTCAGGGCGTTGAGGTAGGCCGGCGCGGTGGCGACCAGCGTCTTGCCCTCACCGGTCTTCATCTCGGCGATGTTGCCGAGGTGCAGCGCCGCGCCGCCCTGGAGCTGGACGTCGAAGTGCCGCTGGCCGAGGGTGCGCCGGGCGGCCTCGCGGACCGCGGCGAACGCCTCGGCCTGGATGTCGTCCAGGGTCTCGCCGTCGGCGAGCCGCGCCTTGAACCGGTCGGTCTCCTCGCGCAGCTCGGCGTCCGACAGCGACGTGAAGCTGTCCTCCAGCGCGTTCACCTGCTGGGCGACGCCCGACAGCTTCTTGAGGACGCGTCCCTCACCCAGGCGGAGGACCTTCTCGAAGATCGCAGGCACGTGCACTCCCGACTCGCTGCGCCGCACGTGGCCACGTGCGACGTCCTGGCGTCCCGACCGCACAGCCGGGCCCGGTCCATCGTAGGTGAGGCGACGCGACCGGCAGCAACCCCGAGGTCCGCGCGCCGCCCCACGGGGGTCATCCCGCCGCGAGCACCGGCGCGAGCACCGGGGCGAGGGCACCCCGCGGGGCGCCGTCCTTGTCCCCCACGACGACGTCGTCCAGCCCCAGCCACGCCGCGAGCAGGCGCAGCTCGGCGGCCAGGTCCTCGGCGACCCCCACCGGGTCCGCGTCCGCCGCGCCGCCGCCGGGGGCCTGCGGCGCACCAGGCGCGGTCGGGTGCGCCGCGTGCACCCGGAGGACCCCGGCGCGGCGGTCGGCCTTGAGGTCCACCAGCGCCGCCAGCTGCTCGTCCCGGAGGAACGGGAGCACGTAGTAGCCGTGCACCCGCTGCGCCTCGGGGACGTAGATCTCGATCCGGTACCGCAGCCCGAACAGCTCCTCGAGGCGGCGGCGCTCGAACACCAGCGGGTCGAACGGGCTGAGCAGCGCCCGGCCGGTCGCGCGCCGCGGCAGGTCCGCCTCGGCGTGCAGGTACGTCGGCCGCGTCCAGCCCTCCACCCGCACGGGCAGGAGCGTGCCGTCCTCGACCAGCTCGCGCACCGCCGTGCGGGCGCGCGGGCCCCGGATCCGGAAGTAGTCCAGCAGGCAGCGCTCGGACGCGACGCCGTGCGCCCGCGCGGCGATCGCCAGCAGCTCCCGCACGGCGTCCGCGTCGTCCGGCTCCGGCGCGGCCAGCACGTGCGCCGGCAGGACCCGCTCGGGCAGGTCGTAGCAGCGCTCGAACTGCGCGTTCCGGCGGGCCGACATCAGCTGGCCGGTGAAGAACAGGTACTCGAGCACGCGCTTGGCCGCCGTCCAGTTCCAGCCCCACTCCGGGCGGCTGCGGGGCAGGTCCCCCTCGACCCGCGCGTGCACCTGGCTGGCGGTCAGCGGACCGTCGGCGGCGACCATCCCGAGCACCTCCTCGACCAGCGGGGACAGGCTCAGCGGCACCTCGCGGATGACCCCCCAGGCGTGCTTCTCGTACGCGCGCCGCCGCCAGCCCAGCAGCGCGTAGGTCTCCGGCGGCACGTAGGACGCCTCGTGCGCCCAGGTCTCCACCAGGCGCCGCGGTGCCGTGCCCGCCGCGCGGTCGAGCAGGGCGGTGTCGTACGCGCCGGCCCGGGAGAACGTCGGCATCAGGTGCGCGCGGGCCACGACGTTGACCGAGTCGATCTGCAGCAGCCCGAGCCGGTCGACGACCTGCTGCAGCTGCCGCATCGTGGCCGGGCCGGGGCGGGCCGCCCGCGGCCGGTCCAGCCCCTGCGCGCGCAGTGCGACGCGGCGCGCCTGCGAGAGCGACAGCGTCCCCGAGGCCCGGACCGCGGTGCCCGTGCGCCGGCCGCTCCGGGCCCCGGCGGGCGCGACCCCCGCGAGACTGCCGTTCCCCGCGAGGCGGCCGTCACCCGCGAGGCGGCCGTCACCCGCGAGGCGGCCGTCACCCGTGTCGAACGCGCCCCCGACCGGGTACGTGCTCCCGACCGGCCGCGCGTCCTCCACCACGTGCGCGTCGTCACCCTGCTGCGCGCCCTCACCCGGACCCGCGCCAGGCGGCGGCCCGGCGTGGGACGGGCTCTCGGACTGCGGGGAGGGCACGACGACGGGGCTGCTGGCCATCGCCCCATCGTGCCGCGCACCTCCGACACGCGCCCGGGCCCCGCGCGGGCGGACCCGCTCGTCGAATGTCCAGAAGCCCGCTCGGTTCGTCCGGTATGTCCGTGAGTTTCTGGACACTCGACGAGATCCCGGGAGAGGGCCCGGGCACGCAGGCCCCGGGCGCGACCGCGCCCGCCGACCGGAGGGTCGTCGGCGGGCGCGGTGCCGTTGCGGCGTCAGGCCCGGGCGGCGGCCCCTGCGGGCGCGGCGACCCCGCCGGACCCGGAGACCGCGGTGGTCCCGTCGGCGGTCGCCATGCTGGTGACGGCGGCGTCGAGCTTGATCACGCCGTAGCTCCAGCCCCGGCGGCGGTAGGCCACCGACGGCTGCGCGGTCTCGGCGTCGACGAACAGGAAGAAGTCGTGGCCGACCAGCTCCATCTCGTAGAGCGCGTCGTCGATGGTCATCGGCTGCGCCAGGTGCACCTTCTCGCGGATGACCACGGGCGAGTCGCCCAGCGTGGTCTCGACGGCGCCGTCCTCGGTGCGCGTGACCGTCGTGGGCTCCGGCTCGGGCTCCGGCGCGGGCGGCGGCGTGTCGGCCGCGGGCGTCGGGATCCTGCCACGGTGGTTCTTGCGGCGGTCCCGCGCGCGGCGGAGCCGCTCGGCCAGCTTGTCGATCGCCAGGTCGAACGCCCCGTAGCGGTCGTCCGCAGATGCCTCGGCCCGGATCACCGGCCCCTTGCCGACCACGGTGAGCTCGACCCGCTCGGCGGCCGCGGCCTGCCGGGGGTTGGGCTCGTGGGTCACCTCGACGTCGATGCGCTGCGCGCGGGGCGCGAGCTGCTCGAGCCTGGCGAGCTTGTCCGCGACGTGTTGGCGGAACCGCTCGGGGACGTCGGTGTGACGGCCTGCGACGACGATCTCCATGGGATACCTCCTGGAGGTCCAGGGGCGGGCGTGGCCCACCCGGCAGCATGCTCTGAAACGCCCCGGTGGGGCGGGTCGACGGCATCACCTCCCTCGTGCGGGCAGGCCGCACAAGATCTCGGTAGCCGGACGACGACAGTGCCGTCCGACCGCTGTGGGGGTCCACGCTAGCCCGGGTTCGCCACCGCTTCCAACCAACCGGTCGGGGATCCGGGCGGACGGGTGACGGCGAGCACCAGCGCGCCCGCCACCTGCGCACCCGCGTCCTCGAGCACGGTCCGGCAGGCGGCCAGCGTCGCGCCGGTCGTGAGCACGTCGTCCACCAGCAGCACGCGCGCGCCGCCCAGCGCGGGTCGCCAGCGCGGGCGCATGCGGACCCGCCCCGCGAGGTTCGCGGCGCGGCCGTGCACGCCGAGGCCGACCTGGTCCCGGCCGCCCGCGGCGAGCCGCAGCGCGGGGGCCGCCGTGGCACCCGCGCCGGGCAGCGCGCGGCTCAGCGCGGTGGCGTGCGCCTGCGCGAGCGCCCCCACCAGGTCCTCGCCGCGCCGGGCCCGGCCGCGCGGCGACGCGGGCGCCGGCACGACCCGCAGCGGACCGTCGCCGACCGCGGCGCCCACCACCGGCGCCGCCCGGGCGACGACCGCGGCGAACCACGGCGTCACGTCGGCGCGCCCGCGGTCCTTCCAGGCGACGACGGCGCGCCGGACGGGGCCGTCGTTCTCCGCGAGCGCCCAGACGGGCAGCGTGCTGCCGTCCATCCGGTCCAGCCGGCCGGCGGCCCGCTCGCAGCGGCGGGGCGGTCCCGCCCACCGGTGCAGGCACGCCGGGCAGAGCGCGCGGCCGGGCGCCGAGCAGCCGGCGCAGGTCGCGGGCAGCACGAGGTCGAGCAGGTCGTGGGCGAGGTCGGTGACGAGCACGTCCCCACGCTGCCCGGCGTCCGGCGTGCCGAGCCCCGCGGGACGGCCGGCCGTCCCCCACCCGCCCGTGCGGTGCGCCTGGGGACCGGCCGGTGGCGCGTCATCCCGCGAACGACGGGTCCCGCACGTCCTCCCCGACCTGCTCCCACGCCGCGCCGGACCGGGCGAACAGCCCGCCCTCCGACGTCGCGACGTACAGCGCGCTCTCCCCCTTGCCGCCGGCGATGTCGACCGAGTCGACGATGGCCCGGCGCGCCTGCACCTGACCCGACAGCGGCACCAGGTGGTAGACGGGCGTGGTCAGCGTCCCCGAGCGCGCCAGCACCCCGAGCGTCGACTCGTCGACCCACACGACCCGGGTCGCGTCGACCAGCGTGACACCGGTGCGCCAGGCCTCGCCGACCACCTGGGGGGTGCCGGAGTCGTCGCGCACGACGGCGGCGACGTCGACCCGGACGCCGTCGAAGCCGGTGGAGACCACGGCGACGCGGGTCGCGTCCCGCGCCGTGCGCAGCGACAGCACCGACCGCCCCTGGAGCCACTCCGCCTCGACGTCGACGGCGGTGCCGTCGGCGTCCACGGCGAGCAGCCGCCCGGGCTCCTGGGTCGACGCCGTCCACACCCAGCCCAGGCGGTCGACCGACGGCGCCACGAGGTCGGGCGCCCGCAGCAGCGTGCTGGACGGGACGGTGGTCGTGGGCACGGTGACCAGCGCGTCGGAACCGGAGAGCATCACCCGCAGGTCGCCCGTGCCGTCGCGCGCGGGGTCGTGCGCGTCGAGCCCCGCGAGCGACGCGATGCCGTCGACCGGCTCGAGCTCGCCGGCGGCCATCTGCACCAGGGCGTCGTCCTGCACCGCCTCGAGCGAGCCGCCCCAGTCCTGCCCGCGCTCCAGCTGGGCCGCCTGCGCGTCCATCGGCACGCCGCCCGCCGACACCTCGACGGTGCGGACGCGGGCCAGGCGCAGCGACGCCTCCAGCTGCGCCTGCATGAGGGCGCGGTCGTCGGGCTCCGCGGGCAGCCCGCCGGCGGCGAGGCTGACGGTCGCGACGCCCGCGTCGTCGACGGACACCGCGTCCGGCTGCAGCACCGCGCCCTCGGGCACCGCGCTGCGCGCCGCGTCCCGCAGCCACTCCGACGGGCCCGCGATCAGCGCCCGGACGATCGAGGTCGCCAGGTTCCGCAGCGGGAACCACCGGGTCTCCGGCACCAGGAAGGTCTCGTCCTGGGAGAGGAAGTACAGCGTCGCCGACCGGTACACCGCCTCGAAGTTCGGCTCGGACAGCACGACGCCGTCCTCCAGCCCGGAGATCCGCCACTGCCCCTCGCTGTCCTGCACGAGGTCGAAGACCAGCGACTCCTGGGCGTCCGCGCCGCTCTGGGCGTACTGGCCCTCCCCGTCGATGCGCGCCGCGACCCGGACGTCGACCTGCACCTGCGACTCCCCCACGAGCCGGATGTCCGGGCTGGAGGCGGTCGCGTACACGACCACGCGGTCGCGCGGGCTCCAGGTGCGCCGGGCCTCGCCGGACAGGTACTCCCGCGCGTTGCGGAAGTCGTCGGCGGCGTCGGCGGACGTGGTGTCCCGGGTGAACCCGGCGGCGCTCGCCCCGAGGAAGCCCCGGACGATGTCCTCAGGCGCGCCGTCCTGCGGCGGCGGGTCGCCGAGCGGCTCGACGGCTCCCTGGTCGCTGACGCCCTCGACGCCGACGCCCACCGGGCCCGAGGTCGGGATCCCGACGCACGCCGTGAGGGCGGCGAGCACGAGGGCCAGCAGCGCCGCGAGCCGCGCGCGCCGGTGTCCGCCCGTCATCGGTCCTCCTCCGTGCTGCCGCCGCCGTGCCGGGCCGGCTGCGGACGGTCGTCGCGGACGGCCTCCTGCTCCTGCTGCTGCTCCCGCAGGCGGGCGCGGGCGACCGCCTGCTGGGCCTCCCGGACGCGCTCGACGACGTCGAACGACCCGGTGGTCGGCGGCAGGTCGGGCAGCGAGGCCGGGTCCGCCCGGTCGTCGTCGCGCCGCGGCGTGCCCGCGGCCGGCTCGGTCGCGGCGGGCGGCTCCAGGGGCAGCGGCGAGGAGTCCAGCACGATGCCGGCCCGCCGCGGCAGCGTCAGCCGGAAGCAGGCGCCCTGCCGGGGCCGCCCCCACGCCTCGAGCCAGCCGCCGTGCAGGTGCGCGTCCTCCAGGGAGATGGCGAGGCCGAGCCCGGTCCCGCCGGTGGTGCGCGCCCGGGCCGGGTCGGCCCGCCAGAACCGGTCGAACACGTGCGCCGCCTCGTCCCGGGACATCCCGACGCCGTGGTCCCGCACCGTGATCGCGACCGCGCGCTCGTCGGCACCGACCGTGACCTCGACGTCCGTGCCGTCCGCGTGCTCGATCGCGTTGACCAGCAGGTTGCGCAGCACCCGCTCCACCCGGCGCGGGTCGACGTCGGCGACGCAGCGCTGGGCCGGCTGGGCCACGGAGAGCCAGCTGCCCTTGGCTGCCGCGAGCGGCACCGCCTGGTCGACCGCCGCCGAGACGACGTCGCGCAGGTCGCGCGCCTCGGCGTCCAGCACGGCGGCACCGGCGTCGAACCGGCTGATCTCCAGCAGGTCGGCCAGCAGGTCCTCGAACCGGTCCAGCTGCTGCTGCAGCAGCTCGGCGGACCGGCGCACCGCGGGCGGGAAGTCGTCCCGGGCCTCGTACAGCATCTCGCCGGCCATCCGCACCGTGGTCAGGGGGGTGCGCAGCTCGTGCGAGACGTCCGACACGAACCGGCGCTGCAGCGCGGACAGCTCCTCCATGCGGACGATCTGGTCCTGCAGGCTCTCGGTCATCTCGTTGAACGACCGCCCGAGCCGCGCCATCTCGTCCTCGCCGCGCACGGTCATCCGCTCGGTGAGCCGGCCGTCCGCGATCCGCTCCGCGACGTGGGCGGCGAGCCGCACCGGGCGCACCACCTGCCGGGTCACGAGCCAGGTCATCGAGACGAGCAGCGCCACCAGCGCCAGCGCCCCGATCGCCAGCACGCCCTGCAGGAACTCGAGCCGCTCCTGCTCGGCCTGCAGCGAGTAGAGGAAGTAGAGCTCGTACGACCCGGCGGCCGGCACGGTCACGGCCTGGCCGACCATCACGCCCGGCTCCTCGCGCCCGGTCGCCGACGAGGACGCCGGCAACGCGACCGACTCCCAGCGCTGGCCCTCGTTCTGCGCGGTGGCGGCGCGCAGGTCGTCGGACACCACCGCGACCATGGCGGGGTCGGTGGCGGCGCTGGTGACGAGGATCGGCTGCTGCTGGCCGCGCGTGCGCAGCATCGACACCTCACGGCCACCGGCCCCGGCGGAGCGCAGCGCGCCCACCGTGTCGTTGAGCAGCTGCTGCACCTCGGGCGCCGTGGTCGCGGTGCCGGCGTCGAACGTCTCCTGCGCCTGCGCGGCGCTGCGGGCCGACTCGGCCAGCACCTGGTCGACCCGCTGGGTGAACAGGCCGTCGCGCACGCTGACCGACAGGTAGCCGCCCAGCACGACCAGGCCGCCCAGACCCGCCACCAGGGTCCAGGTGATGACGCGCGCCTGCAGCGACCCGCGCCAGGCGCGGGCGAGCCGCCTCCCCCGCGCGGCCGCCCGCACCCGGGCCAGCCGCCACGCGCGGCCGAGCCTGCCCGCGACGCCGGCCGCGGACGAGGTGCCGGCCCGGGCCGCGCTCACGACGGCGTCGCGCCCGCCTTGTAGCCGACGCCGCGCACGGTCACCACGATCTCGGGGCGCTCGGGGTCGGCCTCGATCTTCGAGCGCAGCCGCTGCACGTGCACGTTGACCAGGCGGGTGTCGGCGGCGTGCCGGTAGCCCCAGACCCGCTCGAGCAGCACCTCGCGGGTGAACACCTGCCACGGCTTGCGCGCCAGGGCGACCAGCAGGTCGAACTCCAGCGGCGTCAGCGAGATGGGGGCGCCGTCGCGCGTCACCCGGTGCCCGGTGACGTCGATGGACAGGTCGCCGATGCGCAGGTGCTCGGGCGCCGGCTCGTCGCTGCGGCGCAGGCGGGCCCGCACCCGCGCGATCAGCTCCTTGGGCTTGAACGGCTTGGCGATGTAGTCGTCCGCACCGGACTCCAGGCCGAGCACGACGTCCACGGTGTCGGCCTTGGCGGTGAGCATGACGATGGGCACGCCCGACTCCGCGCGGATGAGCCGGCACACCTCGGTGCCGTCCTTGCCCGGGAGCATCAGGTCGAGCAGCACCAGGTCCGGCTGGGAGGCCCGGAAGATGTCCAGTGCCTCGTCCCCGTCCGCGCAGAAGACCGGCTCGAACCCCTCGGAACGCAGGACGATGCCGATCATCTCGGACAGGGCGGTGTCGTCGTCGACCACGAGAACGCGTCCCTTCATCGCACCATGATCGCATCCGGCGGTCCCGACCAGGTCGCCGACGTCCCGCAGCCCCCCGGACGGACCAGCCGCCCGCCGTCGACCTGACGTGGCACGATGGCGGTCAGCCGTCCGGAGCCGCCCGCGCGCGGGCGCCGCGACGACGTCCCCCGAGCACCAGGGAGCACCCGATGAGCACGCCGCACGACGAGGGTCGCCCCGAGGACGCACCACGTCCCGGCGAGGAGCAGCGCCCCGCACCGCGGTACGGGCAGTACGCCCCCGCCGGCTGGCAGGCGCCCGGCGCGCCGCAGCCCGGCCAGCCGGCGCAGCCCGGCCAGCCGGTGAACCCCTGGGGTGACGCCGGCACCCACCCGGGCGGCGGCCGTCCGGGTGACGTCCCGCCGGCCCCCGGGTACGGGCAGGCCCCCGGGTACGGGCAGGCCCCCGGGTACGGGCAGGCGCCCGGCTACGGGCAGGCCCCGCCCCCGGGCCAGGCCCCCGGCTACCCTCCGGCGCCCGGCTTCCCCCCGGCTCCCGGGCAGCAGTACGGCCAGCGGCAGTACGGCCGGCCCGGTGCCGCCGGCTGGGGCCCGACGCCGTACCAGCCGCCCGTGGCGCAGCCCGGCATCATCCCGCTGCGCCCGCTGAGCATCTGGGAGATCTTCGACGGCGCCTTCCGGGCCATCCGGCACAACCCGAAGACCATGTTCGGGCTCACCGCCGTGGTCGTGGCCGTCGCCACCGCGATCGGCGCGCTGGTGCAGTGGTACCTGGCCGGCCTGCTCGCGGACTCGGTCAACTCGTTCTTCACCGGCAGCGCGGGGCTGACGACGGCCGAGACGGAGCTGTTCGGCAGCTCGTTCGGCACCTCGCTCGCCTCCGTCGCGACCGTCCCGCTCACCGCGCTCGCCACGACGATCCTCACCGGCCTGCTCATCCTGTCGGTCAGCCGGTCGGTGATCGGCCAGCGGGTGAGCGTGGGCGAGGTCGTCCGCGGCTCGGGCAAGCGGATCGCCTGGGTGATCGGCTTCACGCTGCTGCTCGGGCTGGCGATCAGCGTGGTCGCCGCGCTGCTGATCGGCCTGGTCGTGCTGGTGGGCAGCGGCACCGAGAGCGTCGGCCTGACGATCCTCACCGTCTTCGTGGTCGGTGCGGCGCTCGTGGTCGGCGGCTGCTGGATCGCGGTGCGCACGCTGCTGGCGCCCGCCGCGCTGATGCTCGAGGGCGGCGGCTTCTGGGCGTCGATCGCCCGCGCGTGGCGGCTGACCCGGGGCAGCTTCTGGCGCCTGCTCGGGCTGTACGTGCTGGTCAACATCCTGGTCGGCATCGTCGCGCAGATCGTGGTCTTCCCGATCACGATCATCGCGAGCTTCGTGCTGAACGACCCCTTCCTCACCAGCGGCGCGGCCATCGCGTTCACCGCGCTCGGCACCGCGGTCGCGACCACCATCACCACCGTGTTCATGGCCGGCGTGGTCGCGCTCGCCTACATCGACGTCCGGATGCGCCGCGAGGGCCTCGACGTCGAGCTCGCGCGGGCGGCGGACGCCGAGCGGTGACCGGCGGCTCCCTGGCGCTCGGCGCGCTCGTCGCCGTGCCCGCGGCCGGGGTGCCGGTCGTCCCCGACGCGGACGAGGCGCGCCGCTGGCTCGAGCGCGAGCTCGCCGACCCGGTGTACCACGAGCGCCCGAGCCTGCTGGAGCGGCTGCTCGAGTGGCTGCGCGACCTGTTCGACGGCCTCGGCGGCGTCGGGATCGGCAACACGGGCACCCTGCTGGCGGTCCTGGCGGGCCTGCTCGTCATCGTGCTGATCGCGTTCCTGGTCACCGGGCCCGTCCGGCGCAGCCGCCGGGTCGCCGGGCCGGGCTCGGTGCTGGACGCGGACGACCGCCGCACCGCGGCCGACCTGCGTGCCGCGGCCGACGCCGCCGCCGCGCGCGGGGACTGGGCGACCGCGGTGGCCGACCGGTTCCGGGCCGTCGTCCGGTCGCTCGAGGAGCGCACGGTGCTCGAGGAGCGCCCCGGGCGCACCGCGCACGAGGCCGTCGAGGCCGCCGGCCTGCGGCTGCCCGCGCACGCCGTCGACCTGCGGTCCGCCGGCCGGCTGTTCGACGACGTGGTCTACGGCGAGCGCACCCCCGGCGCGGCCGACGACGCCGCGCTGCGCGAGCTGGACGCGCGCGTGGCCGCCACCCGCCCGACCCTGCTCGCCGGACTGCGCGCGGGGGTGGACGCGTGAGCGCCCCCGCCACGACCCGCCCCGCGGAGCAGGCCGTCGTCCTGGGCGACGGGACCACCGCCCGCAGCCGCGCCGCGTCCCGGTGGCGGCGGCTGCGCTGGGTGCTCGCCGTGCTGGGGGTGCTGCTGGTCGGCGTCCTCGCGACCGTGCTGCCCGCCCCCGCCCGGTCCAGCACGCCGCTCGCGCCGGACAACCCCCGTGACGACGGCGCCCGCGCGCTGGCCGAGGTGCTGCGCGACCAGGGCGTCACCGTGGACTACGTGCGCACCTCGGCCGAGGCGGTGGACGCCGCCGGGCCCGGCCGCACGCTGCTGGTGACCTCGGACTGGCTGCTGTCCGAGACCCAGGTCTCCGCGCTCGCCGGCACCGCCGCCGACCTGGTGCTGCTGGAGCCGACCACGTTGCTCTGGGAGGCCGTCGAGGACCTCGACACCGGCTGGTCCGGCGGCGGCACCCCCACGTCGCTCCCGGCGGCCTGCTCGGACCCCGACGCCACGGCGGCCGGCACGATCACCGGCTCCGGCGCCGGCGTCCTGCCACGCACGGCGGACGCCGAGGCGCCGACCGGGACGACGCTGTGCTTCCCGCTGCCCGGCACGGAGCCGCAGACCTACCTCTACTCGGTCACCGAGGCGCAGGACCGGCGCGTGACCGTGCTGGGCGACGCCGACCTGGTCACCAACGCGCAGGTCGCGCAGGAGGGCAACGCGGCCCTGGCGCTGCGGGCCCTCGGCCGGCACGAGCACCTGGTCTGGTACGTCCCGTCGGCCGCGGACCTGGGCGGGGACGCGCAGGCCGCGCCCGGCCTCGGGGACCTGCTGCCGCCGGCCGCGCGCCTGGCGCTGGTGCAGGCGCTGGTCGTCGTCGGGGCCCTCGCCCTGTGGCGCGGCCGCCGGCTCGGGCGGGTCGTCACCGAGTCGCTGCCCGTCGTGGTGCGCGCCGCGGAGACCACCCGCGGCCGCGCCCGGCTCTACCGCACCTCCCGGTCGTACGGGCACGCCGCCGCGTCCCTGCGGGCCGGGACCGCCGACCGCTGCGCCCGCCGGCTGGGGCTGCCCCGCTCCGCGGCCGCGCCCGAGGTCGTCGCCGCGACCGCCCGCGCCGCCCGGCGCGACGAGGCCGACGTCGCCGACCTGCTGTACGGACCACCCCCCACGTCGGACGCGGGCCTGGAGCACCTGGCCCGCCGGCTCGACCAGCTCGAGAGCGAGGTTCACCCCACGTGACCCAGGACCACCCCGCCCCGGACCCGTGGCAGCAGCACGCGCCGGCGGCGCCCCCGGTGCCGCCCGCCCCCGCCGCGCCGCCGTCCCCGCACGTGCCGGCGCCCGCCGCCGCCCCGGCGGCCCAGCACGCCGTCCCGGCAGCGCCCCAGGGCGCCCCGGCAGCACCGCAGGGTGCCCCGCGGCACGCGCCGGCGCAGCACGTCCCGCAGCCCTCCCCGGAGCTCCGCGAGGCGCTCGGCGCCGTGCGCAGCGAGGTCGGCCGGGCGGTCGTCGGCCAGGACGCGGCCGTCACGGGCCTCGTGATCGCGCTGCTCTGCCGCGGCCACGTGCTGCTCGAGGGCGTGCCCGGCGTCGCCAAGACCCTCATGGTCCGCGCGCTGTCCGCGGCGTTGGACCTGGACACCAAGCGCGTCCAGTTCACCCCGGACCTGATGCCCGGTGACGTCACGGGGTCGCTGGTCTACGACGCGCGCTCGGCGGAGTTCTCGTTCCGCGAGGGCCCGGTCTTCACCAACCTGATGCTCGCGGACGAGATCAACCGCACGCCCCCGAAGACGCAGGCCTCCCTGCTCGAGGCCATGGAGGAGCGGCAGGTGTCGGTCGACGGCACGCCGCGGGCCCTGCCGGACCCGTTCATCGTCATCGCGACGCAGAACCCCGTCGAGTACGAGGGCACCTACCCGCTGCCGGAGGCGCAGCTGGACCGGTTCCTGCTCAAGCTGACGCTCCCCCTGCCGGAGCGGCACGAGGAGATCGAGGTGCTGGCCCGGCACGCCGCCGGGTTCGACCCCCGGGACCTGGTCAAGGCCGGCGTGCGCGCCGTGGCCGGCAAGGAGGTGCTGGCCCGCGCCCGCACCGAGGTCGCGCAGGTGCAGATCGCGCCCGAGGTGCTCGGCTACGTCGTCGACCTGGTCCGCGCGACCCGGCAGTCGCCGTCGCTGTCCCTCGGCGTCTCCCCGCGCGGCGCGACCGCGCTGCTCGCGACGTCCCGGGCCTGGGCCTGGCTGTCGGGCCGGCCGTACGTGACGCCGGACGACGTCAAGGCGCTCGCGCACCCCACGCTGCGGCACCGCATCCAGCTGCGCGCCGAGGCCGAGCTCGAGGGCGTCACGGCGGAGACCGTGCTGGACACCGTGCTGGCGTCCGTGCCGGTCCCCCGCTGAGGGCCGGGCGTGGCGATCACCTGGCGCGCGGTCGTCCTGACCGCGCTCGGCGTCCCGGTCGTGCTGCTCCTGCCGGTGCCCGGCACGGTGCTGGTGTGGACCCTGCTGTGCGTCCTGCTGTGCGGGGTCGACGCCGCCCTGGCGGCGTCCCCGCGCGCGGTGGCGATCCGGCGGGACGTCTCCGGGGCGGTCCGCCTGCACGAGGCCGGGCGCTCGCGCCTGACGCTGACCCACACCGGGGCGCGGCGCCTGCGCGCCCTGGTGCGGGACGCGTGGCAGCCGTCGGCGGGCGCCACGGCGAACCGGCACCGGGTCGACCTCCCGCCCGGCGAGTCCCGCCGCGTGGAGACGGCGCTGCGCCCGTCGCGGCGCGGCGACCTGCACGCCGACCGGGTGACCGTCCGCACGCTGGGGCCGCTCGGGCTCGCTGCGCGGCAGGCCTCGATGACCGTGCCGGGGACGCAGCGCGTCCTGCCGGCGTTCTCCTCGCGCCGGCACCTGCCGAGCCGGCTGGCCCGGCTGCGGGAGATGGACGGCCGCGCCGCCGTCCAGGTCCGCGGCCAGGGCACCGAGTTCGACTCCCTGCGCGAGTACGTCATCGGCGACGACGTCCGGTCGATCGACTGGCGGGCCAGCGCCCGGCGCGCCGACGTGGTGGTCCGCACCTGGCGCCCCGAGCGCGACCGTCGCGTGCTGATCGTGCTCGACACCTCGCGGACCAGCGCGGCCCGCACCGGCGAGGAGCCGCGGCTGGACGCCTCCGTCGAGGCCGCCCTGCTGCTGGCGGCGCTCGCGTCCCGCGCCGGCGACCGGGTCGAGCTGCTGGCGTACGACCGCACCGTCCGGGCCCGCGTCGCCGGCGTCTCCGGTCCGCGGCTGATGCCGGCCGTCGCCGACGCGCTGGCCGGCGTGGAGCCGTCGCTCGTGGAGGCCGACTGGCCCGGCGTCGTCGCCCAGGTCCAGGAGCGGCTGTCCCAGCGCGCGCTCGTCGTGCTGCTGTCCGCGCTCGAGCCGGCGGCCGTCGAGCACGGGCTGCTCGGCGTGGTCGACCGGCTCGCGTCCCGGCACCAGGTGGTGCTCGCGTCCGTGCGCGACCCGGAGGTCGAGCGCCTGCGCACCGGTCGCGAGGACGTCGCCGCGCTGTTCGACGCCGCCGCGGCCGAGCGCACCGAGCTGGAGCGGTCCGCCGTGGCGCAGCGGCTGCGCAGCCACGGCGTCGAGGTGGTCGACGCGCTGCCCGAGGACCTGGCGCCGCGCCTGGCCGACACGTACCTGGCACTGAAGGCCGCCGGCCGCCTGTAGCCCTGCCCTACGGTGGGCCCGTGAGCGGCGACGAGGTCATCACCACCCGCGGGCTGAACCGCGCGCTGCTCGCGCGGCAGCACCTGCTGGAGCGGGTCCCGTCCGACGTGGTCGGCGAGGTGGCGCACCTGGTGGCGCTGCAGTCGCAGAACCCGTCCTCGGCCTACCTCGCGCTGCACGCCCGCGTCGCCGGCTTCCGGCACGCCGACCTCGCCGACGCGATGACCGACCGGCGGGTGGCCCGGATCGCGCTGCTGCGGGACACGGTGCACCTGGTCACGGCGGACGACGCCCTGCGGCTGTGGCCGCTGCTGGAGCCGATGCTGCGCCGCCGGACGATCTCCGCGACGTCGGCCGGGCCGACCCTGCGGCACGTCGACCTGGACGACCTGGCCCGGGCGGCCCTGGAGGCGCTGGCGGAGGGGCCGCTGGCCGCCGGCCCGCTGGGCGACCGCCTGGCCGCCACCTGGCCGGACCTGGACCCGCGGGCGCTCGCGCTCGGCGCCCGCGGGCTGCTGCCGCTGGTCCAGGTGACCCCGCGCGGCGTCTGGGGCCGCAGCATGGCGACGACGTGGACGCCGGCGCCCGCCTGGTTCGGCCGGCCGACCGCCGACCTGTCGGACCCGGCCGACCGCGACGCCGTCCTCGCCGACCTGGTCCGGCGCTACCTGGCCGCGTACGGGCCCGCGACCGTGGCCGACGTGCAGCAGTGGTGCGGGCTCACCCGGCTGGGGACGGTCGTCGACCGGCTCCGGCCCGCGCTGGTGGAGCTGACGCACGCCGACCCGCCGGGCGGGCGGCCGCGGGTGCTGCTGGACCTGCCCGGCGCCCCGCGCCCGGGACCGGACGCACCCGCACCGGTCCGGCTGCTGCCCGACTTCGAGAACATGCTGCTGGCGCACGACGACCGCACCCGGGTGGTCCCGCCCGAGGTGCGGCCGGCGTTGGCCAGCCGCAACGGGATGCCGCCGGGGACGGTGCTGGTGGACGGCGTGGTCGCGGGTTCGTGGGTGATCCGCCGCGAGCGCCTCCCCCGGCCCGCGGGCGAGCAGGGCAGGCGCGAGCTCGCCCGGCTGACCGTCACCCCGCTGCGGCCGTGGCCGCGGGCGGCCCGTGCCGAGGTGCTGGCCGAGGCGGAGCGCCTCGTGCGGTTCGCGGCCGACGACGCGCACGCGCACGCGGTGGAGGTCGCCGAGGGGCCCTGAGGCGCCGCTACCCCGCCGCTGCGTACTGGGTCTCGTAGAGGTCGGCGTACAGGCCGCCGGCGGCGAGCAGGTCCTCGTGCGTCCCCTGCTCCACCACCCGGCCCCGCTCCAGGACCACGATCGAGTCGGCCTCGCGGATGGTGGACAGCCGGTGCGCGATGACGATCGCCGTCCGGCCCTCCAGCGCCTCGGCCAGCGCGCGCTGCACGGCGGCCTCGGACTCGGAGTCCAGGTGCGCGGTGGCCTCGTCGAGGATGACGACCGGCGGCGCCTTGAGCAGCAGCCGCGCGATGGCCAGCCGCTGCCGCTCGCCGCCGCTCAGCCGGTAGCCGCGGTCGCCCACCACGGTGTCGACGCCGTCGGGCAGCCGGGTGACCAGGTCCCAGATCTGCGCCCGGCGCAGCGCCTGCTCCAGCGCGGCGTCGTCCGCGTCGGGGCGGGCGTACAGCAGGTTGGCGCGGATGGTGTCGTGGAACAGGTGCGCGTCCTGGGTGACGATGCCGATCGCGGCCCGCAGGCTGTCCTGGGTCAGCTCCCGGACGTCCTGGCCGGCGACCCGGATCGTGCCGCCGGTGACGTCGTACAGCCGGGCGACGACCTGCGCGATGGTCGTCTTGCCGGCGCCGGACGGCCCGACCAGGGCCACCAGGTGCCCGTGCGGCACCGTGAACGAGACGTGCTCCAGCGTCGTGCCGGGCACCTCCGTCTGCAGCCGCGCGACCGACTCCAGCGACGCGAGCGACACCTCGGACGCGGCGGGGTACCGGAAGCTCACGTCGTCCAGCTCCACGCTGGCGGTCCGCGCGACGTCGTCCGGCAGCGGGCGGGCGCCGGGGGCGTCGGCCACGGTCGGCTTCAGGTCGAGCACCTCGAGCACGCGCTCGAACGACACCAGCGTGGTCATCACGTCCACCTGGACGTTGGACAGCGCCGTGATCGGCCCGTACAGCCGGGTCAGGTACGACGTCAGCGCCACGACGACGCCGACGGTCAGCGAGCCCTGGATGGCGAGCACGCCGCCCAGCCCGTAGACGATGGCGACGGCCACCGCGGCGACGAGCGTGAGCCCGACGCGGAACACGGCGGAGTACATCGCGCTGGTGATGCCGATGTCCCGCACCCGGGCGGCGCGCCCCGCGAACACGGAGGTCTCGTCGTCCGCCCGGCCGTACAGCTTCACCAGCTGCGCGCCGGCGACGTTGAACCGCTCGGTCATCGTCTGGCCCATCTCCGCGTTCAGCGCGTACGACTCGGCGGTCACGGCCGCCAGCCGCCGGCCCATCGCCCGCACCGGCAGCACGAACACCGGCAGCAGCACCAGCGAGATCAGCGTGATCTGCCAGGACAGGGACAGCATCGCCGCGATGACCAGCACCACGGTGAGCACGTTGGACACGACGTTGGACAGCGTCGAGGTGAAGGCCTGCTGCGCGCCGAGCACGTCGCCGTTCAGCCGCTGCACCAGCGCACCGGTCTGCGTGCGGGAGAAGAACGCCAGCGGCATCCGCTGGACGTGGTCGAACACCTGCGTGCGCAGGTCGAGGATCAGGCCCTCGCCGATCCGCGAGGACAGCCAGCGCGAGGCCAGCGTCAGGCCCGCGGTCGCGAGGGCGAGCAGGGCGACGACGCCGGCCAGACCCAGCACCAGGCCGGTCCGGCCCTGCGCGATGCCGTTGTCGATGATCTGCCGGTAGAGCAGCGGGGTCGCGGCGCCGATGGCGGCGTCGACCGCGACCAGGATCAGGAAGATCGTGATGAGCCCGCGGTAGGGGCGGGCGAAGGTGAGGATCCGGCGCAGGACGGCGCGGCTGATGCGGCGCTGCGTCACGGAGGGGTCGGAGCGGAACGACCGGTACATGGCCCGGCCGCCGCCTCCGCCCTGGGGTCCGTGCATGGACATGGGGCCTCCCGGGGGTGGGAACTGTTAGTGAGGCTACCTCTCTATGTGCCATGTTCGCTATGTTGGGTGCCATGATCCCGGTCACCCCGCACGCGCACCCGCCGGCCCACCCGGGCGACGAGCTGTTCTGGCTGCTGCGCCGGGCGCTGCAAGCCATGCGCCGCGACGTGCGCGAGCAGGTGGACCTGACCCCCTCACGGCACCGGCTGCTGCGCGTCGTCGCCCGGGAGCCCGAGCCGCAGCGGCAGACGGCGCTCGCCGCGGCGCTCGACGTCGTGCCCCGCTCGGTCACGTCGCTGGTCGACGACCTGGAGCGTGCCGGGCTGGTCGAGCGGCGCCCGGACCCGACCGACCGGCGGGCGACCCTCGTGGCCGTGACGGACCAGGGGCGCGCCGTGCTCGCCGAGGCGGACCAGCGGCGGCGGCAGCACGCGGAGGAGCTGCTCGCGCGGCTGCAGCCGGCCGAGCAGGACGAGCTGCTGCGCCTGCTGCACCGCCTGGTCGACGAGCCCGGCACCGACGGCGGGTGCGTCTGACCACCGGGCCGGGCGGCGCCGGGAGGCCGACCGCGGCGGGTCAGCGGGCGGGGTCGGGCACCCCGTGCGGCAGGCGGTGCAGGGTGACGGCCTCGGCGGCGGCACGCTGCGCGGCTCGCGTCGTGGCGGCGTACTCCCGGTCCCGCCGGGTGGCCAGCACGGCGGCGAGGAACGCCTCCGGGTGCGTGCCCGCGGGCGGGCCGGGGGCGACGTACCGCGAGACGTCGGCCGCGAGCTGCTGGCCCAGCGCGTAGCGGGACCCGGGGTGCAGACCCGCGGCGCGGACCAGGAACTGCCGGGTCTGCAGCGCCAGCCCGTCGGGCAGCCGCGCCACGTCCGCACCGGCGGCCCAGCCCGCGAGGAACGGCGGCATCGGCACCACCGCCTGCGGCTGGGTGCGGCCGCGCACCCGGACGGCGTACGTACCGGCCAGCAGGTCGCCGAGCCGCTTGCCCTGGGGGTTGACCAGCGAGGTGATCAGGGCGACCGACCCGAGGGTGAGCCACAGCTCCATGACGCCGACCAGCGCGCGCACCAGCGCCTGCCGGAACCGGAGCGGGCCGCCGTCGTCCCGCACCACCCGGATGCCGACCGCGAGCTTGCCCAGGGACCGGCCGCGGGTGAGCGTGTCGACGGTCGTCGGGACGACGACCAGCACCGTCACCATGAGGACGACCGTGAGGACCTGCGCGACGTCGCCCTCGGCCGACAGGCCCACGACGCCCGCGAGCCAGAGCAGCACGAGCAGCGTCACCCCGAGCGCGACCACGTCGATCAGCGCCCCCGCGACCCGGCTGGCGAACGACGTCGGGCGCGCGTCGAGCAGCACGCCCTCGCCGATGACGATGCCCTCGTCCTGCACGTCCACCTCCACGCGGTCCGGCCCCAGGTCACCCGGTGCGCGCCGGGTCCCGTGTGGCAGGGTATCGGGCGTGGACCTCGACGCCTTCTCCGCCGTGCGGCAGTCCTCGTGGGCGCGCCTCGACGAGCTCGCCGGGCAGCGCCGGCTGGACGGGGCCGAGGCGGACGAGATGGTGCGCCTCTACCAGTCCGTGGCCACCGACCTGTCCACCGTCCGGTCCTCCGCGCCCGACCCCGACACGGTCCAGCGGCTGTCCCAGCTGCTGGCCCGGGCCCGCGCGCGGATCGCCGGCACGCACGAGCCCGCCTGGCGCGACGTGCGGCGGTTCGTCGTCGTGTCGCTGCCGGCCGCGCTGTACCGGATCCGGTGGTGGACCGTGGGCGTCATGGTCGCGTTCCTGGCCGTCGGCACCGTCGCCGGCTGGTACGTGGCGACGGACCCGGACGCGCTCGCCGCGATGGGCACCCCGACCGAGCGCCAGGCCTACGTCGACGAGGCGTTCGCCTCCTACTACGACCCGGGTGCCGGGTTCGCGGCGGTCGTCTGGACCAACAACGCCTGGGTGACCGCGCTGTGCATCGGCCTGGGCATCTCGGGCATCGGCCCGGCGTACGTCCTGGCGCAGAACGCCGTGAACGTCGGCGCCACCGGCGGCATGATGGCCGCGCACGGCAGCCTCGACGTGTTCTTCCAGCTCATCGCGCCGCACGGCCTGCTCGAGCTGACGGCGATCTTCGTCGGCGGTGCCGCCGGGCTGCGGCTGTTCTGGACGTGGGTCGACCCGCAGGGCCGGCCACGGGCCCGGGCGCTCGCCGAGGAGGGCCGCGCGCTCATCACGGTCGCGATCGGCCTGGTCGGGGTGCTGCTGCTCTCCGGGATCATCGAGGGCTTCGTGACCGGGTCGGACCTGGCCTGGTGGCTGAAGATCGTGATCGGCGCGATCGCGCTCGCCGCCTTCTGGGCGTACACGATCGTCCTCGGCCGCCGCGCCGTGGCCGACGGCGAGACCGGCGACCTCGACGAGGACGCCGCGGGCTACGCGGTCGCGATCGCCGCCTGAGCCGCCTGAGCAGCACGACGGGGCACGTCGCCGCGCAGCACGCCGAGCCACAGCGACGCGGCCCCGAGCGGCGTCCGGTCCAGCTCGGCGAACCCGAGCGCCGTCAGGTCGGCGACCTGCGCCGGGTCGACCGTGACGGCCAGCACCGGCCGCCCCGCCACCGCCTGCTCCGCGACCACCGGCGCCAGCACGTCCGCCAGCAGCGCCCGCCGGCGCTCCCCCGTCGCCGTGCCGTCGTCGGACAGCAGCACCAGCACGCGCTCGGCGTCGGCGGTCTGCATCAGGGCCAGCGTCTGCGACGTCGCCGTCACGATCGACCGCAGCGGGGCGTGCGCGGGCTCCGGGTCGCGCACCGGGACGACGTCCAGCTCGCGGCTGATCACCCGGTGCAGGTCCTGCGCCAGGTGCTCGGCGTCCGGCGGCAGCCAGAACGCCACCGCCGTCACGGCGTCGTCCTGCTCGGCGAACCACAGCTCGCCGTGCTCCAGGCCGCCCAGGCTCAGCATCAGGCGGGTCGCGGTCCCGGCGTGCTCGGGGTGCGGGACCTCGTCGGGCTCGCCGTCGCCGTCCAGGTCGATGAACGGGCGGTGCTCGCCGATCATCCGGGCGATGCGGTTGACGTCGAGCAGGCCGGCGCGGCGGACCGCCCAGGGCTCGTCGGGGTGGCGGGCGTCGTCGGGCAGCACCCGGTCAGCACAGCACGGGCACCTGGGAGCCGGCTGGGACCCGGCCGCAGACGGGTGGCCGGTGCGGCGGGTCACGGCGACGGGACGACCGCTGCGGCCGGCACGCCGGCCGCGCGCGGGAGCGTCACCCGTTCGGCACGTGCAGCCAGTGCCACCAGACCCGCCAGCACGACGCCTGCCGCCCCGAGGTAGGCCGCCCGGGTGGTCCACCAGTCCCACGTCCACGGCTCCGGCAGCACCTCCTCCACGCCGAGCAGCACGACCCCGGCCACGAGGAACATCGCCGTCAGGTGCCACAGGTACAGCCCCATGGACCGTGCGCCGACCCAGGCGACGACCCGCGAGCCCTGGGCCCACCGCGCGACGGCGTCGCGCACGAGCATCGCCCCGGCCACCTGTGCCACCGCGAAGCCCACGACGGGCGCTGTCGGCGGCGCGAGGTTCGACATCGCGTCGCCCGGCATGCCGATCAGCGACACGGGGTACGGCCCCGCCGCCAGCAGCAGCACCGTGGCGCCGAGCCCGAGGACGGTCAGCAGCCCCAGCGCGGTGCGCTCCGGCACCGCGTCCCGGCGCGGCTCCGGCCGGGTCCGCCGCTCGGTGTAGACCAGGCCGCCCAGGTAGGGCACCGCCCAGACCAGCAGGACGTTCGGCACCCCGGGCAGCGGCACCTCGTCGGAGAACCGCAGCAGGTCGACCACGACCGGCAGCGCCGCGGCGACGACCAGCACCCGCGCGGCGCCCCACCGGCGCAGGGCCGCGAGCAGCAGCGGCGTCAGCGCGAGCAGGCCGAGCTGGACGCCGAGGAACCACAGCGGCTGCGGCACGATCCGCGCGACGCGGTCGACGGCGCCCTGCGGCACGCCGGCGACGGGCAGCGCCACGACCAGCACCGCCCACACCCCCGCGAACACCGCGACGGGCCGCGCCATCCGCAGCAGCCGCACCCCGGCGAACCGCCACCCGGGCTGGCCGGGGTGCCGGACCAGGTCGTACCGGGCGGCGGCACCGGCGGCGAAGAACAGCAGCGGCAGCGGCTGCAGCCAGGTGAGCAACCACGCCCAGCCGTGCGACAGCGCGTTGCCGACGACGAGCTCGCGGCCGTCCCAGGTCGCCTCGACCATGAGCCAGTGCAGGGCGACGACCAGGACGGTGCCTAGCGCGCGCACGCCCTCGACGAACGGGTCGCGGCGCGAGACCCGGGCGGGTGCGGGCACCGCGGGCGCGGGTGCGCGGACGGGGTCCGGGACCGCGAGGACGTTCAGGTCGTCCGGGGCCGGGGACGGGCGGTGCGAGGTGGGCAGGACGGTCGACATGGCGGCGCTCCCGGGGGGACCGCACGGGAGTCCGCGCGGGTGCCCGGCCATCGGGCACGGCACCAGCCTGGCGAGCATCGCCGCAGGTCAGAACGGGGTCAGCCGCCGACCTGAGCCGCGGTCATCCCGACGGCGGGCGGGGGTCGTCCCCCGCGGGAGACGTCGGGCCTGCCGCCGCTCAGCGGTCGCCGGCCGGCGCACCGTCCGGGTCCCCGCTCCCGGTGCCGGGTGCGGGCGGGACGGGGCCCGGGACCGGCGCGTACGGCGAACGCGGGGCAGGCGGGGCAGGCGGGGCCGGCTCGGGAGCCGGGGAGCCGAAAGCACCGGGAGCCGGGTAGCCACCGGGCGTCGGGTACACCCCGGACGGAGGCTGCGGGACCGGCCCGGCGGCGGGGTGAGCACCCGGGCCCAGGCCAGCCGGTGCCGCACCGCGCTGCAGCGCCGCGACGACGAACGCGCCGGCGACCAGCGCGGCCCCGACCGCGGTGAGCGCCGAGCCGACGGTGGACGCCAGGCCGAACAGCCACGCGGCACGGTAGAGGTACCCGAGCAGGAAGGACTGCCCGACCCAGCTGCCGACGATCCCGACGACGACGAGGGCGACGCCCGTCCAGAGCAGCTGCGGCGCGGTGAGCTTCGGCATGGCCCGACCGTAACGGCCGGCCCGTGCCCGCGGGGCGGGTTCCGGCGACCGGGGGCGGCGGCCCGCGCGGATCAGGTCGCGTCGAGCTGGAGGTAGCGCAGCACCGCGAGCACGCGGCGGTGGTCACCGGCGTCGGGCGCGAGGTCGAGCTTGCCGAAGATCGAGGTGACGTGCTTCTCCACGGCGCCGTACGACAGGAACAGCGCCTCGGCGATCGCGCCGTTGGACCGTCCCTGCGCCATGAGGCCGAGCACCTCGGACTCGCGCGGCGTCAGCCGGGACACCCCGGGCTCGACGCGGGCGGCGCCCATCAACTGGGACACGACCTCGGGGTCGAGGACGGTCCGGCCGTCGGCGATCCGCTCCAGGGCGTCCAGGAAGTCGGACACGTCCGCGACCCGGTCCTTGAGCAGGTACCCGACGCCGCGGGCGTCGCCGCCGAACAGCTGGGCGGCGTACCGGGTCTCGACGTACTGGGAGAACAGCAGCACGCCGAGCGCGGGGTGCGTGGCCCGCAGGGTCAGCGCGGCGCGCAGGCCCTCGTCGGTGAACCCCGGCGGCATCCGCACGTCGACGACCGCGATGTCGGGCAGCGCGTCGTCCGCGGCCAGAGCGGCGACGGACTCCACGAGGGCGTCGCCGTCGCCGACGGCCGCCACCACCTCGTGCCCGCGGCGGGACAGCAGGGCCACGAGCCCGTCCCGCAGGATGACCGAGTCCTCGGCGATGACGATCCTCATCGGGTGGTGCTCAGCGGCAGGTGCACGGTGACCACCGTAGGGCCTCCGACGGGGCTGTCGACGTCGATCGCCCCGTCGACGGCGGCGACGCGGTCCGCCAGCCCGGACAGGCCCGTGCCGCCGGACGCGCCCGGCAGGCCCGGGCGCGCCCCGCCGTGCCCGTCGTCCCGGACCCGCACCCGGAGCACGTCGTCCAGGACCTCGGCGCGGACGTACGCGCCCGTGGCGCCGGAGTGCCGCACCACGTTGGCGAGCAGCTCGGCGACAGCGAAGTAGGCGATCGTCTCGATCCCCGGGGGCTGCCGGCCCGGCAGGTCGACGTCGACCGTCACCGGCACGGGGCACCGCGCGCCCAGCGTCTCGAGCGCGACCGCGAGGCCGCCGTCCAGGGCCGGCGGGTGGATGCCGCGCGCGATCTCCCGCAGCTCGGCGAGGGTCTCCTTGAGATTCCCGTGCGCGTCGTCGAGCAGGGTGACCGTCTCGGCGTGCGCGGGGTCGGCGCTGGCCTCCAGCGCGAGGCGGTCCCGGGCGTCGCCGATCTGCATGGCGACCGCGACCAGCCGGGCCTGCGTCCCGTCGTGCAGGTCGCGCTCGATCTGCCGCAGGCGCGCGGCGGCGTCGGTGACCACGGCGCCGCGGCTCTGCTCCAGGTGCGCCACGCGCAGGCTGGCCGCCGTCGGGCCGAGCAGGCTGACGCTCAGCATCCGGAACAGGTGCCCGAACCCGAGCACCAGCCGGTGCCACACGAGGAACGCGAGCAGGCCGACCCCGATCAGGATCCACTGCCGCGCCGGGGTGTCGATGAAGTAGTCGGTGCCGAACGACGCCCCGCGGTGCAGCGTGCCGTCCGACGCCTCCTGCTCCGGCAGGAACCGGTACCAGTACCAGTGCGTGACGCCGCCGAGCGCGACGGCGAGGAACGTCGTGCTGGTCACGAACGACACGATGGACAGCGGGAACGCCAGCGCGCCGAACGCGATCCCCCGCCACCCCGACGCGTCGCCGAGCAGCCCGCCCATCCGGCGCCAGAAGCCGCGTCGCCGCCGGCGGGGCACCGGGGACGCGATCGCCGTGCCGAGCATGCCGCGGGCCATCCCGCGGTACAGCGCGCCCCAGATCCGGCCGCCGACGATCACCCAGCCGGCCACGAACAGCCCGACCACGGTGATCCCGATCGCCGGCGGCAGCACCACCGCGATCACGGCGTAGACGAAGCCGAACGGCGCGACCAGCAGGGCCAGGAAGAGGTAGCCGTACTCCCGCCAGGTCCGGGTCATCACGCCGGGCGCCCAGATGGCGCCGCGGGGCAGCTCCGCCGTGGTGTGCACCGGCCCCTGGCCGGGCACCGTCCCGGCGACCGGGCCGGGCGCGCCGGCGTACGCCGGGGACGCGGCTGTGGTCGGGTGGGTGGCGGACATGAGGTGCTCCTCGCGAGGCGCCGGACGGGCTGACCGCACCATCGTCCCGCGCGGGACCGCCTCAGTGGCACCCGGTCGTCCCGCCGGTCGCACCGGGGGCTGTCCCCCTCCCCGCGCCGGGGGAAACCCGACCGTGAGGTCACAAAGAGGTAACGATCCAAGGAATGGTAAAACCGCAGGTCAGCGCGTCGATCGTCCGGCCGAGTCGTCCCATCATCCACCGAAAACACACGGCCCGGCTTCGCCATCCGCGCCGGGATGGGGCACGGTAGACCACGACCAGATCGACGAACGGTCGGCGTGTGACGCCTGTCTCCGGCCCTCGCAGCGCCCCCTCCCCGGGGCCGCACGAGCGAGGGCCGCGGCGCGTCCGCCGCCGCGCAGCTGGCCCCCTCCGGGTGGGCCGCGCGGGCGCGCCGACCTCGATGCGCCGCCCCCGGCACGTCCCGCCCCCGGGACGCACCCGACCTCGCTCCGGCGGGGGGACGGGGCCGCGCGTCATGACGTGACGAGGGTGGAGAAGTGACAGGACTGCGCGTCGAAGGCGTGTACAAGGTGTTCGGCCGACGGCCGGGCGAGGCCGTCAAGCGGCTCCGGGACGGGGCGACCCGCGACGACGTCCGCCAGTGGGGCACCGCGGCGGTGATCGACGTCGACCTCGAGATCGCGAGCGGCGAGACCTTCGTGGTCATGGGTCTGTCGGGTTCCGGCAAGTCGACCCTGATCCGGATGCTGAACGGGCTGTGGCGGCCCACCGCCGGGCGCGTGCTGCTCGGCGACGACGACCTCGGTGCGGTGAGCGCGGGCCAGCTGCGCACCATCCGCCAGCAGAAGGTCTCGATGGTGTTCCAGCACTTCGCGCTGCTGCCGCACCGCACCGTGCTGGACAACGCCGCCTACCCGCTGGCGCTGCAGGGCGTCGACAAGGAGACCCGCCGCGCGAAGGCGCACGAGGCGCTCGAGATGGTCGGCCTCGGCCAGTGGGCGGACTCGCTCCCCCACGAGCTGTCCGGCGGCATGCGCCAGCGCGTGGGCCTGGCACGCGCCCTGGCCGCGGACACCGACATCCTGCTGATGGACGAGGCGTTCTCCGCGCTCGACCCCCTGATCCGCCGCGAGATGCAGGACCAGCTGCTCGAGCTCCAGCAGACGCTCGGCAAGACGATCGTGTTCATCACGCACGACCTGAACGAGGCCATGTACCTCGGCGACCGGATCGCCGTCATGCGGGACGGCCGCGTGGTCCAGGTCGGCACCAGCGAGCAGATCCTGTCGAACCCGGCCGACGACTACGTCGCGCAGTTCATCGCCGACGTCGACCGCACCCGCGTGCTGACCGCCTCCTCGGTGATGCGCCGCCCCGCGGCGACCGCCTTCCTCGCCGGCGGACCGCGCCAGGCGCTGCGCACCATGCGGGACGCGCAGGTGGCCGCCGCGTACGTCGTCGACCGCTCCCGCGTGCTCAAGGGCATCATCCGGGACGCCGACGCCGTCGACGCCACCCGCGCCGGCAAGGAGACCCTGGACGGCCTGGTCGACGACAGCCTCACCTCGGTCTCCGTGGACACGCCGCTCGCCGAGGTGTTCGCGCCCGCCGCCGAGTCCCCGCTGCCCGTGCCCGTCACGGACGACAAGGGCCGCCTGGCCGGCGTGATCCCCCGGGCCATCCTGCTGGAGGCGATGGTCCCGCCGGAGACGAGCACGCCGCCGCGCGGCACCCCGGTCACGGGGTCCGCCGGCGCTCCCGCTCCCGGCGAGCCCGAGCCCGGCGACCCCACCGACACCCCGAGCACGAGCGCCGACGCCGCCACCGCGGCCCCGACCGCCGGCCGGGCCACCGACACGACGGAGGTGCGCGCGTGAGCGTCTCGATCCTCGCCCTGGAGACCACCGACACCGGTGTCCCCCGCCTGCCGCTCGGCACGTGGGTCGACACCGGCATCGACTGGGTCACCTCGACCTTCCGCGGCGTCTTCTCCGCGATCAAGAGCGTCCTCGAGGGCGCCTACGACGGCCTGGACGTGGTGCTCAGCGGCCCGCCGTTCTGGCTGGTCGCCGTCGCGCTGGCGCTGATCGCCCTGTTCGCGAAGGGCTGGAAGCTCGCCGTCGGCACCCTCGTCGGGCTCGTCGTCATCGCGGGCGTGAACCAGTGGGGCAACGCGATGGACAGCCTGGCCCTGGTCATCCTGGCCAGCGCGGTGGCCCTGCTGCTCGCCGTCCCGCTCGGCATCTGGGCCGCCCGCAACGACCACGTGTCGCGCGCGATCCGGCCGGTGCTGGACTTCATGCAGACCATGCCGGCGTTCGTGTACCTGATCCCCACCGTGGTGATCTTCCGCGTCGGTGTCGTCCCCGGCATCGTCGCGACCGTCATCTTCGCCATGGCCCCGGGCGTCCGGTTCACCGAGCTCGGCCTGCGCCAGGTCGACCGCGAGGTCGTCGAGGCGGGGCACGCCTTCGGGTCCTCCGAGGGCCGCATCCTCCGCCAGATCCAGCTGCCGCTCGCGATGCCGACCATCATGGCCGGCGTCAACCAGGTGATCATGCTGGCCCTGTCGATGGTCGTCATCTCCGGCATGGTCGGCGCCGGCGGCCTCGGCGGCGACGTCGTCCAGGCCCTGCAGCGCGTCAACGTCTCCCTCGGGTTCGAGGCCGGCCTCGCGGTGGTCATCCTCGCGATGTTCCTCGACCGCGTGACGTCCGCGCTCGGCACCCGCTCGAGGACGGCCCGGGCCGTGGCAGCCGCCACGAAGTCCTGACGCCGCACCCCCCCCGCTTCCCGGGTCCTCCCGGACCCACCGCACGCCCACCGGACCGGCGCCGGCACGATGCCGCGCGCCCCTCAGGAAGGACACCATGCACAACCGCACCCGCCGTACCGCCCTGGCCGCCTCGGCCCTCGCCGCCGGCCTGGCCCTCACGGCCTGCGCCTCCGACTCGGGCTCCGACGGCGCCTCGGACGGCGACCGACTGGACAACGGCGACCTGTCGACCGTCTCCATCGGCGTGCACTCCGGCTGGGACGAGGGCATCGCCGTGTCGGCGCTGTTCGCCGAGATGCTGGAGGCCGACGGCTACACCGTCGAGTCCCAGGAGGCCGACGCGGGCGTCGTCTACACCGGCCTGACCGGTGGTGACTTCGACGTGAACTTCGACATGTGGCTGCCGACCACGCACGCCGACTACCTCGAGCAGTACGGCGACGAGATGGAGCAGCTGGGCGTCTGGTACGACGACGCGAAGCTCACCATCGCGGTGAACGAGGACGCGCCGATCACCTCGCTGGACGAGCTCGCCGCGAACGCCGACGAGTTCGGCAACCGGATCGTCGGCATCGAGTCCGGCGCCGGCCTCACCCGGATCACCCAGGACGAGGCGATCCCGGCCTACGGGCTGGACGACATGGAGTTCGTCGTGTCCTCGACGCCGGCGATGCTGGCCGAGCTGCAGGGCGCGACCGACGCCGGCGAGAACATCGCCGTCACGCTGTGGCGCCCGCACTGGGCGTACGACGCCTACCCCGTCCGCGACCTGGAGGACCCCGAGGGCGCCATGGGCGAGGCCGAGGAGATCCACACGGTCGGCCGCACCGGTTTCAGCGAGGACTACCCGACGCTGACCAAGCTGATCGAGGCCTTCACGCTGACCGACGAGCAGCTGTTCTCGCTCGAGAACATCATGTTCAACGAGAACGGCGGCTCGGACCCCGAGGGCTCCGTGCAGCAGTGGCTGGACGAGAACCCGGACTTCGTCACGGACCTCAAGGAGCAGGCGGGCGTCTGACGGCCTCTGCTCGCTCACGACCACGCCCCGGGACCGCAAGGGTCCCGGGGCGCAGTCGTCTCCGCCGAGCGGGCAGCACATGTCCCCTCGGGCGCTGCCGAGGGGACACGTACTGCCCGCTCGGCGCGGGGGTCAGGCAGGGACGTCCGCGTGGCGGATGTCCGGCTCGAGGTAGATGACGCGGGCGATCGGGACCGCGGCGCGGACCCGCTGCTCGGCGGCGTCGATCGCCGTCGCCACGTCCGCCGCGCTCGCCGTCGCCGTCACCTCGATCTTGGCGGCGACCAGGAGCTCCTCCGGGCCCAGGTGCAGGGTGCGCAGGTGGATGACCGACGGGACGCCCGCGCCGACCAGCGCGGCGCGGATCGCGTCGACGTCCTTGCGGGTCGCGGACTCGCCCAGCAGCAGGCTCTTGGTCTCCATCGCCAGCACGATCGCGATCAGCACCAGCAGCACGCCGATCGCGGCCGACCCGACCGCGTCCCAGCGGCCGTCGTGCGTCACCAGCGTCATCGAGACGCCGAACAGCGCCAGCACCAGGCCGACCAGCGCGCCGAGGTCCTCGAGCAGGACGACGGGCAGCTCGGGCGCCTTCGCCGTGCGGATGTAGGACACCCAACCCTGCTTGCCGCGGACGTGGTTCGCCTCGACGATCGCGGTGCGGAACGAGAACGACTCCATGACGATCGCCGCCACGAGCACGACGATCGGCACCCACTGCCAGGACTCGATCGGGTGCGGGTCCGAGAACTTGTGCCACGCCTCGTAGAGCGCGAACAGGCCACCGAGGCTGAACAGCACGATCGAGACGATGAACGCGTACATGTAGCGCTCGCGCCCGTACCCGAACGGGTGCTCCTCGTCGGCCGCCCGCCGCGCCCGCTTCCCGCCGAGCAGGAGCAGCACCTGGTTGCCCGAGTCGGCCAAGGAGTGCACCGACTCCGCCAGCATCGAGCTGGAGAACGTGAGCAGGTAGGCGATGAACTTCGTCACCGCGATGCCCAGGTTCGCGGACAGCGCGGCGATGATCGCCTTGTTCCCGCCTCCGTGTGCCATGCCCGTCCTTCCGCCGTGCCACCGCGCACCGGTGCCGGGCGCGGGGGCCGCTGCAGGCCCGAGCGGTGATGCTAGACCGCGCGGGCCTCGTCGGCGAGGAGGACGGGGATGCCGTCGCGCACGGGGTACGCGAGGGGGCGGTCCGGGTCGGTCGAGACGAGCTCCGGCTGCCCGCCGGGCCCCACCCCGTCGACCAGCGTCGCGCCCGTCACCGGGCAGCGCAGCAGCTCGCGGACCCAGGGCGCCAGCCCCGTGGTCCCCGCCGGCCCGGGCACGGTGCTCACGCCTGACCGCCGGAGCGGACGAGCGCGAGGACGTCGTCGCGCACCTTCTCCATGATGTCCTCGTCGGCGGCCTCGACGTTGAGCCGCAGCAGCGGCTCCGTGTTGGACGCCCGCAGGTTGAACCACCACTGCGGGTGGCCGTCCCAGTGCGACACGGTCAGGCCGTCGAGCTCGTCGACGACGACGGGGCCCGCGCCCTGCTGCTCGACGTAGGCGTGCACCACGCGCTCGCGCGCCGCGGCGACGTCGGCCACCCGGGAGTTGATCTCCCCGCTGGCGACGTAGGGCTGGTACTGCTCGGCGAGCGCCGACAGGGGGTGCGGCTGGCCGCCGAGCGCCGCGAGCACGTGCAGCGCCGCCAGCATGCCGGTGTCCGCGAAGAAGAAGTCGCGGAAGTAGTAGTGCGCCGAGTGCTCGCCGCCGAACACGGCGTCGGACTCGGCCATCTGCGCCTTGATGAACGAGTGGCCGACGCGGGTGCGGACGGCCTTCGCGCCGGCGGCCGTCACCAGGTCCGGCACCACCATCGAGGTGATGAGGTTGTGGATCACCGTCGGGGTGCGGCCCGCGGCCTTCTCCCGCTCGATCTCGCGCAGGCCGACCAGGGCCGTGATGGCGGACGGGCTGACCGGGTCGCCGTTCTCGTCGATGACGAAGCAGCGGTCGGCGTCGCCGTCGAACGCCAGGCCGATGTCGGCGCCGTGCTCCACGACGGCCTTCTGCAGGTCGCGCAGGTTCTCCGGCTCCAGCGGGTTCGCCTCGTGGTTGGGGAACGTGCCGTCGAGCTCGAAGTACAGCGGCACGACGTCCAGCGGCAGCTCCGGGAGCCCGGCACCGGTGCCGAGGACCGCGGGGGCCGTGAAGCCACCCATGCCGTTGCCGGCGTCGACCACGACCTTGAGCGGGCGGATGCCCGACAGGTCCACCAGGCCGCGCAGGAACGCGGCGTAGTCGGCCAGCAGGTCCTGCTCGGTGATCTCGCCGGTGCGCGCACCCGCGGCGGCGGCGGGCAGCCCGGTGCCGAGGTACTGCGACGCCAGGTCGCGCACCTGCGACAGCCCGGAGTCCTGCCCGACCGGGCGGGCCCCGGCGCGGCAGAGCTTGATGCCGTTGTACTCGGCCGGGTTGTGGCTCGCGGTGAACATCGCGCCGGGGATGTCGAGCTCGCCGGACGCGAAGTACAGGCCGTCGGTCGAGCACAGGCCGATCGTGATCACGTCGACGCCGCGCGCCGCGAGCCCCTCGGCGAACGCGCCGACCAGCTCGGGGCCGGAGGGGCGCATGTCGTTGCCGATCACGACGCGGGGCGTGGCGCCCTCGCGGACCTCCGGCAGCACGACGACGTCGGCGAACGCGGCACCGATGGCCCGCGCCACGTCGGCGTTCAGCTGGTCCGGGACGGTGCCCCGGACGTCGTACGCCTTGATCAGGCCGGTCAGGTCGGGGAGCGCGGGGGTCTCAGGCACGCCCGTCACGGTATCCCATGCGGGGCCCCGCCGACCTGCGGCGATCAGGCCTTGCTGGACCGCCGGACGACCTCGTCCCGGCTGAGCGACGTGCCGTCGCCCGCGAACGGGAACCACGCCCGATGCTCGCACTCGTGGCACGACACGAAGGTCACGTCGGTGCCGTCCGCGAGCGCGAGGTGCAGGCGGGTCAGGCGGGTGGACCCGCACACCTCGCACTCCCCCGTGCCCGGCGCGTGGACACCGCTCGCGGGGGCGCTCAGCGAGCCCAGCGGCGTCGCCTCGGGCTCGCCCCGGCGGCCCTTCCGGCGCCCGGCACCGCCCCCCGCGGTCGCCACGACGGTCAGCCGTCCTCGCCGCGCAGCACCCGCAGGTGCCCGCGGCGGCGGGTCTCGGTGTCGGCCAGCGCGCTGGCCGGCGCCAGCCCGTCCGGCACGGCGGCCGCGTGCCGGCCCGGCGCGAGGGCGGGACGACCCGCCTCGCGCACGGCGTCGGCGAGCGCGACCAGGTCGTCGTGGCTCGGGCCGGCCTCGACGAACTCCGGGGTCAGCCGGACGACCTCCCAGCCCCGGGGGGCCGTCAGGCGCGAGGCGTGCTCGGCGCAGAGGTCGTAGGAGTGCGGCTCGGCGAGGGTCGCGAGCGGGCCGAGGACGGCGGTCGAGTCCGCGTACACGTACGTGAGGGTGGCGACCGCCGGACGACCGCACGCGGTGCGGGAGCACTGGCGGACGGGTCTCACGGTGTAGACGGTACCGCCGCCCGGGCCCGGGAGGCGCGCACGACCCGCGCACCTCACCCGGTTACAGTGCCCGGGTGGCACACCGTCGGTACGTCTCCGCGCTCCCCGGCGACCGTGGCCCCGGCTCGCCCGGGGCCGGCGGGCCGGTCCGCCGCCGCGACCGGCGGGGCCGCGGGATCCGCGGGCCCCTGCTGCCGGCGACGCTGCCCGCGCACCGCACCCGGGCCGAGCGCTTCGACGACCTGGTGCTGGACTCGGTGGAGCGGCTGGAGGCCCGCTGGGGCGCGTTCCTGGACGGCGTCGAGTTCGCCGTCGAGGACGTGCCGCCGTCGAACCCCGCGCCCTGGGAGTCCGGCGGCGTGCCGCTGGGCCGCTCGTTCCCCGCCCAGCCGGGCCTGCCGCCGCGGATCGTGGTCTACCGCCGGCCGGTCGAGTCCCGCGCCGGGGACGCCGACGAGCTCGCGGACCTGGTGCACGAGGTGGTCGTCGAGCAGGTCGCGCACCACCTGGGCCGGTCCCCCGACGAGGTGGACCCCGAGCTGGGCGACGGGCGGTAGCCTGACCCGGCCATGACGACGCCCACCCCCGACCCGCGCCCCGCTCCGACCGCCGACCCCGAGGCGCCGGCCGCACGCCGCGCGGTCCGCGTGGTGAGCATCGTGTTCCACCCCGGCGACGAGCTGGCCGACTTCACCCGCTCCCTCGCCACCGCGACGACGGCGGACGTCGAGCTGGTGCTGGTCGACAACGGCACGGCCCCCGAGGTCGCCGACCGGGTCGCGGCCGAGGCGGGCGGCCGGGTGCTGCGCACCGGCGCGAACCTCGGCTACGGCGGGGGCGCGAACGCCGGCGCGCGGGGCGCCGCGCAGCCGTGGATCGTCGTCGCCAACCCCGACGTGGTGTGGGAGCCGGGCTCGCTGGACACGCTGCTCGACGCGGCCGACCGGCACCCCGCCGTGGGGGCGTTCGGGCCCGCGCTGCTCAACGAGGACGGCACGGTCTACCCGTCGGCCCGCGAGCTGCCCTCGCTCACCCAGGGGGTCGGGCACGCGCTGCTCGGCAAGGTCTGGCCGCACAACCCGTGGACCCGGCGCTACCAGGCTCGCCAGGAGACCGCCGGTCAGGAGCGGGTGGCCGGCTGGCTGTCCGGCGCGTGCCTGCTGCTGCGCCGGGACGCGTTCGAGGCGGTCGGCGGGTTCGACGAGGACTACTTCATGTTCTTCGAGGACGTCGACCTGGGCGAGCGCCTCGCGCTGGCGGGCTGGCCCAACCTGTACGTGCCGGCCGCGCGGGTCACGCACGTGGGCGGGGTGTCCTGGAAGGCGCGGCCGGCCGCGATGATCTCCGCGCACCACGCCTCGGCCGAGCGCTACCTGCACCGGCGCTACGGCCGCTGGTACCAGTGGCCGGTCCGCCTGGCGATCTCCGCCGGGCTGCGGGCCCGCGAGGTCGTGGAGCTGCGCGCGGCGCGCTGAGCCGCTCCGGTCCGGTCCGTCTGGGTCGGCGCGGGCGCTCAGTCCAGCCCGAGGCGCGTCCCCGCGCGCACCTGGGCCCGGTCGACGGCCGTCGCGTCCGTGAGCGGCGCGACCACCGAGAACAGCGTCCCGTCCGGCCGCGAGACGGAGGCCACGAGCGCCCAGGCGAGGTCGGCCGCGGGATCCGCCGGGGCCACGACCTCGAGCCCGACGACGTCGTCGCCCAGCTGCCGTCGGACGTCGAACGGCACGGTCGCGCCGACCGGGACCTCGACGTCCACCTCGTCCAGCAGGCCCGTCGCGCCGAACGCCCGCACGGTGACGGCGACGGTGGGACCGGTCGGCTGCTCGTCCGCCTCCGGGTCGGGTCGCTGACCCTGGGTCGGCTCCGGGGTCGGCGTCGCCGAGGGCGACGGCTCCGCGCCGGCCGGCGCGTCGCCGGTGGGGACCGCCGTGAGCGCCAGCGTGCCGCGCGTGCCCGGCGGCACGGCGACCAGACCGGTCCCCGTCGTCCCGGACGCCGCCCACGCACGCTCCAGCCGCGGACCCACGTCCAGCTCCCCGGCCCGGCCCTCGCGGGCCAGCACGGCACCGGCGACCACCGGCGCGGTCGACTCGACGACCGCGGTGTAGGCGCCGGTCGCGAGCCCGCCGAGCGACAGGTCGGTGACCTCGCCGGGCGCCAGCTCGACGGCCTCCGCACCGGGCAGGGCGACGTCGCCGTCGGGCCCGAGCAACCGGACCGACGCGGTCGCGCCCTCCTCCCCCGGGGCGAGCAGCCGCAGCGCGCCCGCGTCGGGCGCGTCGACCTCCGTCGCGACCACGGTCACGCCCGGCACGACCTGCGTCGTCGCCGGGCCGACGCCGGCCGTCACCAGGTCGGTGCCGCGCGGGGTGAAGCCGTCCAGCAGCGAGTCCTGCAGGTACGCCGACACCTGACCGCCGGCGGCGGACACGCGCACCGCGATCCGGCGCTGCTCCGCGGCCACCCCGGGCAGCGCGAGGACGCGCTGCTCGCCGGGCGCCACCAGGAAGCTCGCGCCGTTCGCCAGGTCGACCGCTCCGGACGGACCCCAGGCCTCGACCGTGACGTCGGCCGCCGTCGCGCCCGGGTTCACCACCACGAGGTCCGCGGTGCTCTCCAGCTCGGTGCTGCCGCCCACCAGCCACACGTCGGCGGACGGCCGGGCGCAGGACGCCGCCGTCAGGCCGCGCAGGTCGCCGTCGGTCACGACGGACGACGTGGCACCGGCGACGCGGGCGGGCTCGCCGTCGACCGGGTCGGCGCGCAGGATCGTCGCGGCGGACGGCGACCGGACCTGCCCCGAGCCGTCGTCGAGCGCGGTGGGCGCGTCGCCGAGCACGGTCAGCGAGGCCGCACCGGACAGCACGGTGTCGAACGCCGACACGCGCTCCACCGGGGCGACGGGCACCCGGTCGAAGGCCGAGTCGCCCGACAGCGTGTCGTCCGGCAGCTGCAGCGGGCCCGGGCAGACCAGCGTCGTCGCCACCGGGGCGACCTCCACCGTCGCGGCGGGCAGCGGGTCGGCCGCGCTACGCGGCGCCAGCACGCCCAGGGCGACCGCACCGCCGGTCAGCGCCAGGACGAGCACGCCGGACAGCACGCGAGCGGCGCGCCCGCGGGACCGGGCACCGGCCGGGGCCGTCGGGCCCGCGGCAGCGGTCGGGTCCACGGGGTCCATCGGTTCCGTCACGGTCATCGTCTCCCTGCCCGTCGGCGCCGCACCGGCAGCGCGAGCAGCACGGCGAGCAGCCCCACGACGCCCTGCACCACCGTCCAGATCGTCTGGTCCGGCGCGGTGTGCACCACGACGAGCCGGCCGCCCTCCGCCCCGACCTCGAACGTCTGCCGCCACCCGTCCGTCACCGCGCGCAGCGGACGGCCGTCGAGGGTGGCCCGCCAGCCGGCGTCCGCCCGCTCGGCCAGCACCAGCAGCCGGCCGGGCTCACCCGGCTGGATCGCGGTGTCCACCCGTCCCACGACCCCCGGCTGCGCCGGCACCGCGACGGAGCCGCCGGCCAGCCCGGCGGCGTCCTCGGCCGCGGTGGCGTCGGGCACGAGGCGCGCCCAGGCGGTCACGACGGACGGGGTCGCCGGTGCGTCGGCGCTCTCCGTGCCGTCGGCGCCGTCGGTGGCGGCGTCCTCGCCCACGGCGCCCGCCGAGGGCTGCACGCGCCAGATGACGCCCGCGTCGCCCTCGTTGATCCGCTCGAGGCCCGGGGTCGAGTCCAGCCTGCCGACGAGCGCCGTGCGCGCCTGGGCGGCCTGCGGGTCGTCGGCCTGCGCGGCCGGCAGCGGCGGCACCAGCACGTCGGCGACCGCCAGCGCCGCCAGGTCCGCGGACACGTCCGCGCTCGACCCGACGGCGAGCGTCCCGACGACGGACTCGAGCTCGGTCGCCGCCTCGTCCGCCGGTGCGGGCCGGGGCTCGGGCAGATCACCGGCGAGCTCGGCCGTGCGGGACGCCGCGGCCCCCTCGACCACCTGCGGGCCGTCCCCGCGGAACAGCTGCCAGTCCACCACGGCGTCGGGCTGCGCCGCCGAGGGCGCCAGCGCCAGGACGCGCGGGGCGTCCGCGGACTGCTGGGTCTGCCGCCCGATCGCCGGGACCACCGCGCGGTCCATCGTCGTGAGGTCGGCGGCCGCCCCGGCGCGCGCCTGCCACGCCCAGCCTCCCCAGGCGGCGAGCGGCAGCAGCACCACGACCGCGGTGACCACCGCGGCCGTCACCTGCCGCCAGCCGAAGGACGCGCCGTCGAGCCGGGCCCGTACCCCGCGGGTACCGAGCACCGCGGCCGTCAGGAGGCCGGCCACGGCCAGGGAGACGCCGGAACCGGCCCAGCCGACGACCAGCGTGCCGTCGTCGGCACCGACGCCCACGCGGCCGGCGACCAGCGCGACGGCGAGGCCCAGCGCGGCGACGAACCAGCCGATCCGGACCGCCCGCGCCTGCGGTGCACCGCGGAGCAGGGCCAGCAGCGCCAGCAGCAGCACCGCGGCACCGGTGACGGCGGGCCACCACGTCGCGACGCCGTCGGGCACCCAGCCGGGCAGCCACGACGGCACGAGCGCGCTCGCGTCGACGGGGACGCCCAGCAGCGCCGCCACGGGCGACGCCGGGTCCGACGCGACCGGGACACCCGGGTCCGCGAGCAGCAGCCGCAGGCCCTCGGTGCCGCGCCCGGCCGCCTCGGCCAGGGTCGGGCCCAGCAGCACCAGGGCGGGGACGACGGCCAGGACCACGCGCAGCCGCCGGCCGGCCGGGGCGCACGCGGCGACGACCAGCAGCGCGAGGACTCCGGGGAGCAGCAGCGCGGGCGCACCGGCCGCGACCACGGCGAAGGCCAGCGAGGCGGCCGCGGCGGCGGCGATCGAGCCGGAGGGACGCCGCGGCGCGAGGGCCTCGGGTGCGTCGACGGCACCGGGCGCGTCAGGGGTGTCGGGGGCGTCGGTGGCGTCGGTGGCGTCGCGTGCGGAGGTGCGGTCAGTGGCCGGCGTCCCCGGACCGGAACCGGGGCCCGCGTCCACCGCCGGCTCGTCGGAGACCCGTGCGGTCACCGCGGGCGTGCTGCCGCTCGTCGCGGCGACCACCCGCGTCCCCCGCACGGGTGTCGCGTGGTCGGCCTCGTCCCGGCCCCCGTCGTCCGCGCCCCGGACGTCGGCGGCGGTCGCGGGGTCGTCGCCGGTCGCGGGGTCGTCGGCGGGCGCGGCGTCCGCCGGGGCCACGGCGTCGTGCGGCTGCGACCCGTCGGCCTCGGACGTGCCGAGCGCGTCCGCCGCGTCGCCGTGCCCGTCGGCGGCCGGTACGCCGTCCGCCGGAGCCGCGTCCGCCCCGGTCCCGTCCAGGTCACCCGGCGTCTCGGCCCGTCCGGCGGCACGCCGCCCGCGCCGGCGCCCGGCCTTCTCGCCCGCGCGTGCCCACGCCTCCGGGTCCGGCCACTCCTCCGCGCCGACCTCGCGACCCGTCCCGCCGTCGCGCTCGTCGGCGCGGGCGGCGGTCGCGACGCCGGACAGCACCACGTCCACCTGCTGCGCACCGACGGCCCGCGCCAGGGCCAGCACCAGCCACGGCAGGGCGACGTGCACCAGCACGGCCCCGACCCGGCCCTCGCCGGCCGCGAGCAGCAGGCTCGGCAGCGCCGCCCAGACGACCGCGGCCCACGCCCGCACCCCGACGGACCGCGTGGCGGCGCCGGCGGCGAACCACGCCCCCAGACCGGACAGCAGCACGGACCCGAGCACCAGCACGGCCAGCGCGACGGCGAGGCTGCCGCCGGCGGCCGCCGTCCCCGGGAGCAGCACGGTCAGGAGGGCGTCGGCCGGTCCGGGGGTGCCGAGCCCGCCGGCCACCCAGCCGGCGGTCGACGCGTCCCACAGGTCGCCCAGCCGCGACGACGCCGCGACCAGCGCGCCCCCGACCAGGCGCTCGCCGCTCAGCGTGCCGAGCACGAGCGGGCCGAACGCCGCCCCGGTGACCACCACCAGGACGACCACCAGCGCCGCGAGCGCGGACCGGCGCCGCAGCGCCAGCGCGGCGAGCTCGCGCAGCTCGAGCTCGGACGGCGCGCGGACGACGCGGCGGGCCTCGACCCGGGTCAGGCGCCGGTCGCGCCACTGCTGCCAGACGGTCCGCCAGTCGGCCTGCAGCGGGTGCAGCGTGCGGCGCGGCACCGTCCGCGTGCGCCGGGCGGCCGCCCGGGCCCGGACGACGGCGGCGGGCCGCCCGAGCGCGCGCAGCGGCGCGGCGACCTCCGCGGCGGCGAGGCCGGGCTCCTTGGCGGCGATCCGCACGAGCACCCGCACGACGCCGGCGGCCAGCGCCATCAGCACGACGAGCGGCACCAGGGGCAGCGGCGCCCAGACCAGGCGCTGGTGCAGCAGGGCGGCACGGCGCGCGGCGAAGGACCGGCGCGGGTCGGCGCCGTCCGGCTCGCCGTCGGCGTCCAGGTCCACGATCGAGGCGGGGTCGGTGCCGGGGTCGCGCAGCCCGTGGTACCCGGCCTGGGCGTGCCGGACGACGGCCGCGGGCACCACGACCACGCGGTGGCCCGCCAGGCGCGCCCGGCGGGACAGGTCGAGCCCGTCGCCGAACGGCCCGAGCGCCGGGTCGGTGCCGCCGAGGTCGGACCAGACGTCGCGCCGGACGAGCGCACCGGCCAGCCCGACGCCGAGCACGTCCTCGCGGCCGTCGTGCTGGCCCTGGTCGACCTCGCCCGGCTCCATGTCGGTCATCCGGCGGCCGGAGCGGGTGGTGCGGGACCCGACCTCCAGCAGGCGGGCGGGCGCCGTCCACGTGCGCTGCTTCACGCCGGCCAGGGCGACCGACGGCGCGGCCTGCACGGCGCGCACCAGCTCGGCGAGCGCCGTCGGGTCCGGCGCCGAGTCGTCGTGCAGCAGCCACAGCCAGCGCGAGCCGCCGCCGGGCAGCGCGGCCTCGGCGGCCTCGGCGGTGCGGACGGCGTCGCCGAACGTGCGGGCGCCGGGAGCGGTCAGCAGCGTGGTGGACCCCGCGGGCAGCCCGGCGTCCCGGAGCAGCGCCGCCAGGCCGGGGTCGGGACGGTCGCCCACGTCCACGAGCAGGACCCGGGCGGGGGTACGCGTCTGGGCGGCCAGCGCGCGCAGCGTGGTCGCCAGGAAGGGGGTGCCGCCGCGGGCCACGACCACCGCCGTGACGGGGGCGGGGGCCGCGAGGGACCCCGTGGCGGGCGCGCCGGAGTGCGTGGTGTCGGACATGCTCACGACATCATGCGCCCCGGCGGGGACGCGACTCAGACCACACGCCGCTTGAGCTTGCGGCGCTCCCGCTCCGACAGACCGCCCCAGATGCCGAACCGCTCGTCGTTGGCCAGCGCGTACTCGAGGCACTCCGCGCGGACCTCGCAGCCGGTGCAGACCTTCTTCGCCTCGCGGGTCGAGCCACCCTTCTCCGGGAAGAAGGCCTCGGGGTCGGTCTGGGCGCACAGCGCGCGCTCCTGCCAGCCCATGATGCCGTCGTCCTCGGGCGTGCCGAACATGGGCAGCACGCTGGCCATGGTCGTGTCACCCTGAGGACTGGTCGCCTCCGTCGGGAAGGGTCCCTCGTCGTCGAGCAGACTCCACATGTGTGCCTCCCCCGTCGTGCGTCGCTACCGGTCACCTGATCGGCCGGTCGCGGTCGGCGCTGAGCCGTCCGCTGAGGGAATTACACGCGTGTCGTTCCGCGTAGTCAAGCGGGAGACTGGTAATGAAGCGCTTGCCGGGTGATATGTCCGATTGCTGATGGTCACGCCGGACCTAGGCTGCCGGGGTGCCCTCTTCCTCGCCCCGCCCCGCCGCCTCCGTGGCGGACGTCCTCCCCTCCCTGCTCAGCGAGCCGGGCCGTCCGCGGCTGACCTGGTACGGCCCCGCCGGCGAGCGGATCGAGCTGTCCGGCTCGGTGCTCGACAACTGGGTGAGCAAGACCACCAACCTGCTCGTCGAGGAGCTCGACGCCGGGCCCGGGACGCGGGTGCTGCTGGACCTGCCACCGCACTGGCGGACCGTGGTGTGGGCGCTCGCCACCTGGCGCGTCGGTGCGACCGTGGCCGTCGGCGCGCCGTCCGGCGCCGACGTGGTGGTCTCCGACCGGCCCGGCGCGCTGGATCTGCCCCGGCACGCCGGGGTCGTCGCCGTGGCCCTGCCCGCGCTGGCGCGCCGGTTCGACGGCGACCTGCCGGCCGGGGCGCTGGACGCCGCGCAGTCGGTGATGACCTACGGCGACGTGATCGGGTGGGTGCCCGCGGTGGAGCCGGCCCGCGACGCCCTCGACCTGGGCGCGACCCCCGTCCCGCACGACCGGCTGGTGGCGGACGCGCTCGGCGCCGCACCGGTGCCGGCCGGCACCCGGACGCTGCTGACCGTCGGCGACGAGCGGTCGGCCACCCCGGCGGTGCTGCTCACCGTGCTCGGGGTCCTCGCCGGTGGCGGCTCCGTCGTGCTGCTGCACCCCGAGCCGGGCGAGGGCCCCGACCGCGCCGACCGGATCGCGACGACCGAGCGCGTCACCGCCCGGCTCTGACCAGCGCCCTCAGCCGGCCGGTTGCACAAGTGCGGGGCTGACGGAGCCGTCGGGCTGCACCAGACCGACCCAGACCTCGCTCCAGGACGTGTCCACGGTGCGGGGCACCCCGACCAGGGTCCGGCCCAGGGTCGTGGAGGCCGTCCCGCCGACCGACGAGGCGGGCTGCTCGGTCCACGGGTAGTCGGTCACGTCGAACGACAGCGCCGCGACCGGCTCGTCGCCCCACGCGCGCCGGATCGCGGCCAGGTCGGCGGCGCTCGGCGGCTCGAGGACCTCGACCACCTCGACGTCGCACAGCACCCGCAGCGTCGCGAGGTAGCGGAACGGGCTCGAGTGCGTCCAGACGACGCGCTCGACGCCGAGGTCGGCCAGCGCGTCGCAGACGGCGTGCGCCTGGGTCGCGCGGCCGGAGAGCTCGACGACCGACGCGCCGGGGCGCCACGTGGTCAGCGGGAAGGCGACGACGGCGGCGGCGAGCGCGGCGGCGACGGCGCGGCGGAGGGTGGTGCTCCCGGCACCGAGCCACCCGCGCCGGCGGTCGCGGCCGACGGCGGGTGCGCCCCGCAGCGCGTCCAGCGCGCACGTCCCCGCGATCAGCAGGCCGGGGATCGTCGCGGGGAGCAGGCGCCGCACCGCCCAGATCTGGTCGGGCGTGATGCTCGGCCGCACCAGCGGGAAGACCGCTGCCACCGCGACCACGGCGACCAGGACGACCACCGCCGGGTCCCTGCGGGCGACGCCGCGTCGCGCGAGCAGGGCGAGACCCACGAACCCGAGCACCACCGCGGGGAGACCGAGGTACCAGACGACCCACGCCAGCGTCTGCTCGTCGTAGGAGCGCGCGCCGTCGAGCGGCTGCCCGGCAGCCGACTGCAGCACCTGGACCGCGTAGCCGAGGCCCGAGGCGGGGTCGAACGCCCTCCCCTGCCACCACAGCGGACGAGTGGCGAGCACCAGGACGAGCGCGACCACGGCACCGGCCGCGACGTCGCCCAGGCCGTGGCGCCGGCGCAGCGCGAGCAGGCGGGGTCCCCGCAGCACGCGGGACGGCACCAGCAGCAGGACGACCACGACGACCACGACGAGACCCGCAGCAGCCAGGAGCGCGGTGAGCTGGTCCGCGTGCTCGCGCACGTACTCGGGGCTGAGCCGGAGCACGTCGAGCACCCCGAGCGCCGTCATGGCGACCGCGGCAGCCAGTGCCGCGAGCGCCGACCGGACGGCGGCGCGCCGGTCGTGCGACCCGAGCGGCGACGCCCCGACCACCAGGTAGCCCAGTGCGAGGCCGACGACGACCACCGCCCCGTCGATCCGCGCGGCCGCGACCGCGCCGACCAGGACGCCCACGAGCCCGTGGGAGCCGGCGGCGCCGCGGCCGGCGCGGAACGCCCCGTGCGCCACCGCGAGGCCTGCGCAGAGCAGCGCGACCGTCAGCGGCTCGGTGTACGCGGCCCGGGTGAAGGTGAGGAACGGCAGGCTCAGCGCCATCGCGGCCGTGGGCAGCAGCGCCCAGAGCGGCCCCGCGAACCGGCGCGCCGCGGCGAACACGGCGAGCAGCGCGACGGCGCCGATCGTCAGGTTGCCCGCCAGCACCGCGCGCTCCCCACCGAGCCAGCCCTGCATCCCGAGGAGCGCGGGGAGCATCGTGTTGCCCTGCGCGTGCAGCAGCCCGTCCTGCAGCCAGAACGCCTCCGTGCCGGCGCTCGCGCCCGCGACGGCCGTGGCAGCCTGCTCGGCGGACCCGACCGGGACGAGGGCGGACGGGTGGTCCGCGAGCCAGAGGGCACGCAGGGTCAGGAACCCCGGGTCCCGGTTGACGACGACGTACTGCGCCGCGAACCGCGCGCCGACGGCCAGCCAGGCCGCCACCACGAGCAGCAGGGCGACCACCGCCGCGACCGCACGGGGGCCCCGGTCACGGGGGGTGTCGGCGAGGCCGGGGACCAGCCGCCACGTCGTCGCGACCAGCAGGCCGGCCGCGGGCAGGACGACCAGCGGCCGGAGCTGGCCGACCTGGGCCGCCAGCACCGCGACGACGCCGAGCAGCCCCAGCGCGACCGCGACCCGGTCGGGCAGCGCGAGCACCGCGGAACGCCACCGCTCCGCGGCGGGGCCTCCCCGCACGGAGGCCCTGGTCCGTCGCGGGCCGGTCACGTCACGGGACGTCGGCCTGGACCACCGTGCCGTCGCCCTGCACCGTCAGCGTCCCGTCCGACGCCGGGACGAACGCCGCCTGGCCCCGGGTCAGCTCGAGCTCGCCGTCGTGCTGCGACGACACGACCAGCCGGCCCTCGAGGCAGAGCAGCACGCGCGGTCCGCGCCCGGGCAGCGGGTGCACCAGCTCGTCCGACACCCCTGTCACCGACAGCTCGAAGTCGTCGACGGGTGCGTAGTAGACGCGGGTCGCGCCGTGGAACCGCTCGGGGGCGATCCGGATCGGCGGCGCCGCGACGTAGTCGACGTTGCGCAGCAGCTCGTCGACGTCCACGTGCTTGGGCGTCAGGCCCGCGCGCAGCACGTTGTCCGAGCTCGCCATGATCTCGACCCCGGTGCCGCTGAGGTAGGCGTGCACGCCGCCGGCCGGCACGAACAGCGCCTCCCCCGGGTGCAGCGTGACCGGGTTCAGCAGCAGCGAGGTGACGACGCCGGGGTCGCCCGGGTAGGCCTCCTGCAGCCGGACGACGGTGCGGTCGGCGCGCGGCGACGGCGAGCCGTCGGCGAGACGCGCGGCGCACGCCGCCGCCACCGCGCCGACGTCCTCGGCCGAGGGCCGCGTCTCCGGACGCAGCAGCCAGGTGAACACGGCCTCGATCCCGGCGGCGCCGGAACGGTCCGCCAGCATCGCGTGCAGCTCGTCCGTGAGCGGCGCACCGAGGTCCTTCAGGAGCTCCGCGGCACGCCGCGGCGCTCGGAACCCGCACAGCGCCTCGAACCGGGTGAGCGCGTACACGAGCTCGGGCTTGTGGTTGCGGTCGCGGAAGTTGCGGTGCGGGGCGTCGACCGGGACACCGGCCGCCTCCTCCTCCGCGTAGCCCTCGCGTGCGCGTTCGACGTGCGGGTGCACCTGCAGCGACAGCGGGGTCTCGGCGGCGATGATCTTGAGCAGGTACGGCAGGGCGGCACCGAACCGGGCCTGCACGTCCTCGCCCAGCACGCCCGCGGCGTCCGCGGCGATGACGTCCGTCATCGGGGCGCCGGGCCGGCCGTCGTCGCGGACGCAGTGCGACGGCGCGCTGGAGTGCGCGCCGAACCACGCCTCGGCGACCGGCGACCCGGTGACCTCGGTCCCGAGCAGGGTCGGGATCGCGGTGCGCGAGCCCCAGGCGTAGTTCTGGATGGCGTTCGTCAGGCGGTACACGTGGTTCCTCGTCGGAGATCGGCCGGCGGCGGCTCGGATGCTAGCGCGAGCCGCCCGCGGCCGGGGACAGGCTGAGCACGGCCGTCTCCCGCGGGTACGGCAGGGACGGCACCCAGCCGCGGTGGCGGACGACCCGGAGCCCGCTGCCGTCGATCGCGGCGCGGTACCGCGGCCGCTGGCTGTCGTCGAACAGCACGATCCCCCCGGGCGCGAGCCGGCGCACGGACTGCTCCAGGCACGCTCCGCGGGCGCGGCCGTCGACGACCACCAGGTCGAACTCGCCGGGCACGTCGTCGATCGACCGGACGTAGTCGGCGTAGTCCCGGCCCTGCTCGCCGCGGCGGGTGGAGGGGATCCGGGGCGTGGCGGACGTCGTCGGCGGGACCGTGATGAGGTCGACGGTCCCGTCCAGCCCGGCCTCCGCGAGGACCGTCGTCATCACCTCGGCGAACCCGACGTGGTGCTCGACGCTGTGCACCTCCGCGGCACGCCGGCCGAGCCAGACCGACGAGGCCCCGGAGCCGTACTCGAACACCCGGGCCCGGCCGCCGAGCGAGGTCAGGTGCTCCTCGACCGCGGCGATCGCCGGGTACGTCCACCACGGCACGTCCAGCGCGACGAGGTCCTCGACGTCGTGGATCGCGGCGAGCGTCCGGAGGTGGCCGCGGACGCTCACCGGGTCCTCCCGGTACGCCTTGTCGAGCCGCCCGAGCACCCCGGTGCGCTGGGCCACGCCGCGCGCCCCGCGGGACACCGCCACGTACGCCGACCGTGCGATCTCGCCGATTCCTGCCGCCGTCGGGCGGTCCTCCTCCATGGCCATGGTCGGAGATGCTACGTGCCGCGCCTATCCTCGTGCGATGCGCTCGTGGCGGAAGATCCTCGGAGCAGCGTTCTTCGCCCTCGCGATCGCGCTGCTCGTCGTGTCCGTCGTCCGGAACTGGGACGACCTCGCCGAGGCGATGACGCGTCTGCGCCTGTCCACGGTCCTGCTGGCCACCGTGGCGGCGGTCGCGGGCCTGGTGGCGCAGATGCTGTCGTGGCGCGCCCTGCTGGGTGGCACGGGTCCGGTGCCACCCGTCATGGCGTCGGCCAGGATCTACTTCCACGGCCAGCTGGGCAAGTACGTGCCCGGCAGCGTGTGGACCGTGGTCGCCCAGGCGGAGCTCGGCAAGGCCCACCGCATCTCCCGCGCGCGCAGCGCGGTGGTGGCGCTCGGGGCGATGGCCGTGATGGTCGTCGTCGGCGGCGCCTTCGCGGTCGTCTGCCTGGCTGCGGGAGCCCCCGGGTCGCTGACCGAGTACTGGTGGGCGGTCGCCGTGGTCCCCGTGGGCGTCGTCGGCCTGGCGCCGCCGGTCTTCAACCGCGCGGTCGCGCTCCTCATGCGCGTGACGCGGCGCGGCCCGGACACCGTCCGCGTCGACGGCCGCGGCCTGCTCGCGTCCGCGGCGTGGTCCCTCGCGATGTGGCTGCTCTTCGGGGCGCACGCCGCGCTGCTCGTGACCGACCTCCACCCGGACGGCGGGGCGACCGCGGTGGTGATCGCCGCCGGCGCGTTCGCGCTCGCGTGGGTGGTCGGGTTCGTCGTCATCATCGCGCCGGCGGGCGCCGGGCCCCGCGAAGCGGCTCTGGTGCTCGCGCTGAGCGGCCTGATGGGCCGGCCGGACGCGCTGCTCGTCGCCCTGGTCAGCCGGGTGGCGATGGTGGTCGCGGACGCGGTGGTCGCGGCCGGCGCCGCCGTCCGGGCGCGCGGGGCATCGACCCCCGCTAGCGAGACCCGTACTGGATCTCCTTGATCCGCTCCAGCTGGTCCTCCAGGAGGACCCGGTTGGTGCGCTGCAGGTCGGAGAGCACCCCGAGCGCGCCGGCGAGGAGCGCGGCCACGGACATGATGGCGGCGAAGATCAGCGACTGGATGTTGCCCGAGTTGTCGCCCTGCAGGATCCAGATGATCAGGAACCGCACCATGGGGATGAGCGCCAGCACGCCGAACACGACGGCGAGCGTCGCGAAGATGACGTACGGCTTGAACATCAGGTAGCTGCGGACGATGGCCGACCCGGACTTGGCCATGTGGTGGAAGATGTTCTTGAACAGCCGGGACTCGCGCGTCTTCGCGTTGGTGGTCACGGGGACGGAGGCGATCCGCAGCCGCTTGTGCCCCGCCTGGATGATCGTCTCCATGCAGTAGGAGAACTCCGTGACCACGTTCAGCCGGTAGAGCGAGGCGCGGGAGTACGCCCGGAACCCGCTCGCCGCGTCGGGCAGCCGCGTGTCGGCCGCCTTGTTCACGACCGCGCTGCCCACGCGCTGCATCAGGCGCTTGAACGGCGAGAAGTGCGCGATCGTGGCCGTCTGGCGGTCCGCGATCACGATGTCCGCCACACCCTCGATGATCGGCGTGACCAGGTCCGGGATCCGGTCCTGCGGGTACTGGTTGTCGCCGTCGGTGTTGACCACGATGTCGGCGCCGTGCGCCAGCGCGTAGTCGACGCCGTCCCGGAACGAGCGCGCCAGGCCCATGTTGCGCGAGTGCCGCACGACGTGCGTCACGCCCAGCTCGCGCGCGACCTCGACCGTGCGGTCGGACGACCCGTCGTCGATCACGAGGATCTCGAGCTCGTCCACCCCCTCGATCTCCCGCGGGATCGACGCCAGCACCGAGGGCAGCGTCTCCTCCTCGTTGAGGCAGGGGATCTGGACGAAGACCTTCATCACGTTCCTGGATCGAGGGAGGAGCCGGCGTTCGGGCGACTGCCGAGGTTACCTCACCCGTGCCCGGGACCCGGGTGGCCCCCGGGAACCGCCCCGATGGGCCAGACTGTGTGCCCATGCGCGGCATCATCCTCGCGGGAGGCTCCGGCACCCGCCTGCACCCGATCACCCTGGGCGTCAGCAAGCAGCTGGTCCCCGTCTACGACAAGCCGATGATCTACTACCCGCTGTCCACGCTGATCCTCGCGGGGATCCAGGACGTGCTGATCATCACGACGCCGCACGACGCGGAGCAGTTCCGCCGGCTGCTGGGCGACGGATCCCAGTTCGGCATCTCGATCAGCTACACCGTGCAGGCGGAGCCCAACGGCCTGGCCCAGGCGTTCGTGCTCGGGGCGGACTTCGTCGGCGACGACTCGGCGGCCCTGGTCCTGGGCGACAACATCTTCTACGGCCCGGGCCTCGGCTCGCAGCTGAACCGGTTCGAGGGCATCGACGGCGCCGCCGTGTTCGCCTACCGGGTCGCGGACGCCACCGCCTACGGCGTCGTGGAGTTCGACGCCGACGGCCGGGCGCTGTCGCTCGAGGAGAAGCCCGCGCAGCCCAAGTCGCCCTACGCCGTCCCCGGCCTGTACTTCTACGACAACGACGTGGTGGCGATCGCCCGCGACCTCGAGCCGTCGGCGCGTGGCGAGTACGAGATCACCGACGTCAACCGCGCCTACCTCGAGCAGGGTCGCCTGCAGGTCGAGGTGCTGCCGCGGGGCACGGCCTGGCTCGACACCGGCACGTTCGACTCCCTGCTCGAGGCGTCCGACTACGTCCGCACGATCGAGCACCGGCAGGGCCTGAAGGTCGGCGCGCCGGAGGAGGTCGCCTGGCGGCGCGGGTTCCTCAGCGACGACGAGCTGCGCGAGCGGGCCGAGAAGCTGGTGAAGTCCGGGTACGGGACGTACCTGCTGGGGCTGCTCGCCGACGGCCGGGACTGACGCCGGCGCGGGGCCCCGGTCCGGGGCCCCGCGCCGCACGGGTCGCGCTCAGCCGAGGACGGACTCCGCGGCCACGGCCCAGCGCTCCCGCCAGTCGCCGATGGGCTCGACGCCCGCGGCGCGCACGCTCGCGTGGTCGAGCACCGAGTACGCGGGGCGCGGCGCGGGCCGGGTGAACGCCGCGCTCGTGGTGGGCCGGACGATCTGCTCGTCGAGGCCCGCGGCGCCCACGACGGCCTGCGCGAAGCCGTGCCAGCTCACCTGGCCCGACGACGTCCCGTGGTAGGTGCCCGCGGGCGCCTGCGCCTGCACGAGCGCGACGACGAGCTCCGCGAGGTCGGCCGTCCAGGTGGGCTGCCCGACCTGGTCGTCGACCACGTCCAGGCCGCCGCGCTCGCGCGCGACCCGGGCGATCGTCTTCGGGAAGCAGCCGCCGTGGGCGCCGTAGAGCCACGCCGTCCGGACCACGAGCACGTCGTCCGCCCCGGCGCGCGCGGCCCACTCGCCGGCCAGCTTCGTGCGGCCGTAGGCCGAGCGCGGCGCCACGGGCGCGTCCGCCGGGTACGGGTCCGTCGCGGAGCCGTCGAAGACGTAGTCGGTCGAGATCTGCACGAGCCGGCTCCCCGAGGCGGCGCACGCGCGCGCGAGGTTCGCCGGGCCGACGGCGTTCACGGCGAAGGCGGCCGGCTCGTCCGTCTCGGCGGCGTCCACGGCGGTGTACGCGGCGCAGTTCACCACGACGTCGTAGCCGCGGACCGCGGCGAGGGTCGCCGCCGGGTCCGTGACATCGAGCCCGGCGCTGCCCAGCCCGTCGGCGTCGTACCCGCGCTCGCCGAGCACCCGCAGCAGGTCCTTGCCGAGCATGCCGGTCGCGCCGACCACCAACCACCGCACGTCGTCTCCTGTCCGTCCCGTCCGCCCCGGTCCGGGCGGACACCTCGTCCAACCTACCCGGCTGGATAGGCTGTGCCGCGTACCCGCCGCACGAAGGAGAACCATGACATACCGCCCGCTCAGCGTCCCCGGCGCGTGGGAGATCACGCCGACCCAGCACGGTGACCCGCGGGGCGTGTTCCTGGAGGCGTTCCAGGGCGGCCCGTTCGCGGAGGCGGCCGGCCACCGGTTCGACCTGCAGCAGGCGAACCTCTCGGTGTCGGCGGCGGGCGTGCTGCGCGGGATCCACTTCGCGGACGTGCCCCCGGGCCAGGCCAAGTACGTCACGTGCCCCAAGGGCGCTGTGCTGGACGTCGTGGTCGACATCCGCGTGGGGTCGCCGACCTTCGGCACCTGGGACTCCGTGCTGCTGGACGACGTCGACCGCCGCGCGATCTACCTCGGCGAGGGCCTCGGTCACGCGTTCCTCTCGCTGGAGGACGACTCGACGGTGATGTACCTGTGCTCGACCGGGTACTCGCCCGGTCGCGAGCACGGCATCCACCCGCTGGACCCGGAGGTCGGCATCGACTGGCCGACGCAGGGGCGCGACGGCTCGCCGCTGACCCCGCAGCTGTCGGACAAGGACCTCGCGGCTCCGTCGCTCGCCGACGCCCGCGCGGCCGGCCTGCTGCCGGACCACGCGACCGTGCAGGCGTACCTGGCCGGCCTGGCCTGACCGGCCCGCGCAGCAGCTCCTCCGGCGCTGGTCGCCCCGTCCTCAGCGGCGGGCGGCCAGCGCCTGCTCGTAGGCGGCGACGTGCGCCCGCGCGGCGGCCTGCCAGGTGAAGGTGCCGGCCCGCTCCGTCGCGGCCGCCGCGAGGTGCACCCGGCGCGGGGCGTCGTCCAGCAGCTCCCGCAGCGCGACCGCGATCTGCCCCGCGGCCGTCCCCGTGTAGGCCACGGCGTCCCCGCCGACCTCGGGCAGCGAGAGCTCCCGCGTGGTCAGGACGGCGGCGCCGCAGGCCATCGCCTCGAGCACCGGCAGCCCGAACCCCTCGCCGAGGCTCGGGTACGCGAGCACCGCGGCACCGGACAGCAGCCCGGCCAGGTCGCCGAGCGGCAGGTAGCCGGTGCGCAGCAGCCGCAGCCCCGCGGGCACCGCCGCGATCGCGGCGTCCACCCGGGTGTCCCAGCCGGCGCCACCGGCCAGCACCAGCGCCGGCGGCGTGCCCGGCAGGCCGGCGCACGCCTGGACCCACGCCTCGATCAGCGCGGGGACGTTCTTGCGGGGCTCGAGGGTCCCGAGGAACGCGACGTACGGCTCGTCCTCGGCCAGGCCCACCGCGGCCCGGACGCGGGCCCGCTCCGCGGCGTCGACCGGGTGGAAGATCGCGGTGTCCACGCCGTGGTACGCCACCGTGAACCGTGCGGGGTCGCCGTGCACGTACCGGACCACCTCGTCGCGCGTGGCCCGGGACGGCACCACCAGCGCGGCCGCCCGGCGGACCGCGAGCCGGGTCCAGGTGCGGAAGAACCGCGCCTTGACCGGCGAGTGCAGCTGCGGGTGGCTGAAGAACGTGGCGTCGTGCAGCGTCGCCACCACGGGGACCGGGGCGGCGAGCGGGACGGTGTAGTGCGGGCTGTGCAGCAGGTCGGTGCGGCCGGAGCGCGCGAGCGCCGGCAGCCCCGACTGCTCCCACGCCAGCCGGGCCGGCCGGCGCTCGACGACCGCCGGGACCGTGACGACGTCGGCGGCGGGCACGAGCGCGGCGGTCTGGTCGGCGTCCCGGGCCTGGCACACCACCCGCAGGTCCACCCCCTCGTCCGCCAGCGCCGGGAGAAGGGCGTCGACGTAGCGGCCGACGCCGCCCCGGTCGGCGGGGATGGCCGTCGCATCGAACAGAACTCGCACCGGCACATCGTAGGTGCGCCGCGCCGGGCCGGGGATGCGGGAGGATGTCCGCCATGCACCCCGCGATCCCCGGCACGCCCGCATGACGGCCGCCACCCCGCAGGAGCTGGCGCCCGCCCGCACCGACGTCCGTCCGGCGCCCACCGCGCGGCTCGGCCGCTGGCAGGGGCACCAGCTGGACCCGCGCCGCAACGGCCTCAACGTCGTCCGGCTGGGCCTGGCGGCCCTGGTGCTGCACGCGCACGCCTACTACATCGCCGGGCGCGGCGAGGGCCCGCACGTGGACGGCGAGAACCTCGGCGGCTGGGCGGTCTTCGGCTTCTTCGCGGTCAGCGGCTACCTCATCACGGGCAGCCGGTGGCGCAACCCGCTGTCGACCTACCTCGTGCACCGCGTCGCGCGCATCCTGCCCGCGTTCGTGGTCTGCCTCGTCGTGATGGTCGTGGTCTTCGGTCCGATCGGCTTCCTCGCCGCGCACGGGACGCTGGACGGCTACCTGACCACCAGCACGACGCCCGCGAACTACGTGTTCAGCAACCTGTTCCTGCGGATCAACGTGTACGACGTCGCCGGGACGCCCGCCGGCGTGCCGTACCCGGGCGCCTGGAACGGCTCGCTGTGGAGCCTCTACTACGAGTTCCTCTGCTACCTGGTCGTGGGTGTGCTGGCCCTGGTCGGCTTCGTCCGGCGCAGCACCTGGGCGCTCGCCGGGGCCTGGCTGCTGTCGGTCCTCGGCCACGCGGGCTGGGCGCACGGCGTCGGCACGCTGCTCGGCGGCAACTACGACGCCCAGCTGCTGCTCAAGCTGCTGCCGCTGTTCCTGGGTGGCGCGCTGGTCGAGCGGCTGCGGCACCGGCTGCCCATGAGCGCCGTCGCCGCGGCGGTGTCGGTCGCCGTGGTGGCCGGTGCCGTCTGGCTGCTGGACGGCTGGGGCGCCCAGCTCACCGCGCCGTTCCTCGCCTACGCCCTGATCTGGTTCGGCTCGGTGCTGCCGATCCCGGGGCTGCTCCGCCGGCACGACGTGTCCTACGGCGTGTACATCTACGCCTTCCCGGTGCAGCAGCTGCTGGTCCTGGGCGGGGCGGACACGCTGCCCCTGGCGGTCTTCGACGTCCTGGCGCTGGCCGCGACGGCACCCCTGGCGATCGCGAGCTGGCTGCTCGTCGAGCGGCCCGCGATGCGCTGGGCCCGCCGCTCGACGACGGCCACCGCGCAGCCCGCCCCCGCCACGGTCTGACGCGGGGGCGGGCGGGCGGTCAGGCGCCCTGCTGCTCGTCGACCCAGCGGGCGAGCCGGTCGACGCCCTCGGCCAGCGACACCTGCGGGGCCCAGCCCAGGGCCTCGGCCGCCCGGGTGACGTCGGCCCACGCGTGCCGGACGTCGCCCTGCCGGTACTGGCCGGTGACGTGCGGAGCGGGCGCGCCGTAGAACTGCGCGATCAGCTGCGCGGCGTCGGCGATCGTCTGGTGCTCCCCCGAGCCGATGTCGATCGGGTCGCTGCCCGGTGCCGGCGCGGTGGTCGCGGCCAGCAGCGCCCGGGCGACGTCGTCCACCAGGACGAAGTCGCGCCGCACGGCGCCGTCCTCGTACAGCGGGATCGAGGTCCCCTCGCGGGCCAGGCGGCAGAACAGCGCCATGATCCCGGTGTAGGAGTTGGTCAGCGACTGGCCGGGCCCGTAGACGTTCTGCAGCCGCAGGACGACCGCCTCGACGCCCTCGGAGTTCGCCCACGAGGTGATGATGTGCTCCTGCGCCAGCTTGGTGGCGCCGTAGACGCTGACCGGTGCCGGGCGGGTGGTCGCGGCCGACATCGCCACCGGCTCCGCGCCGGGGAAGTCCCACTCGTGCCGCTCGAGGATCTCCGCGGTGCGCTGCCCCGGCAGGAACAGCGAGCCGTCGGCGCGGCGCCAGGCGCCCTCGCCGTAGACGGCGCGGCTGCTGGACAGCACGATCCGGCGCGGGCGGACACCGGCGCGGCGCAGGCCGTCCAGCATCTGGGTCGTGCCGACCACGTTGGCCTCGGCGTGCCGGGTGGACTCGGTGAGCGACTGCCCGGTGCCGGTCTCGGCCGCGAGGTGGACCACCACGTCCGGGCGGACGTCGGCGAGCAGCGCGTCCCACGCGGCCGGGTCGGTGACGTCGCCGACGACGAGCTCCACGCCCTCGGCCAGGTCGGCCGGGCGCTCGGGGCGGGCGTGCACCTGCGGGTGCAGGTTGTCGAGCGCGACCACGCGCCCGAACGTGCGCACCAGGTCCGCGGACATCGTCGTGCCGATGAAGCCCGCCCCGCCCGTGACGAGGACCGTCTCCTCCTGGGGCGTGCGGGCGGGCGTGGGCGCGTTCACTGCGGGGTCCTCTCGTCGGGTGCCGGCGGGTCGTCCGCCGTGCGTCGGTGTCGGGTCGGCGGTCACGGGCGCATGGGCCCGAAGGCGTGCCGGAGCATCGTGCTGACGCCGGCGCGCCCGGTGCGCGCCGCACGCGGCAGCAGCGTGAGCGCGTGCAGGCGCGAGGTCACGGCGAGGCGGGCGGCGCGCGCCGCCCGGTGCCAGCCCTGCGCGTCGCACCGCGCCGCCACGTGCGCGAAGTACGCGCGCTCGCCGCGGAACCGGCGGCCGTCGAGCAGCGACGCGGACGACGCGCTGTGGCCGTGCCGGCGGTACCGGAAGCAGACGGCGGGCTCGAGCACGAGCTGCTCGCCGTCCAGCACCATGTCCATGACCAGGGCCAGGTCCTGGATCAGCGGCAGGTCGTCGAGGAACGGCGTGCGCACCAGCACGTCCCGGCGGAACACCAGCGACGGCCAGTACAGCCAGTCGCCGTGCATGAGGTTGGCGGCGAGCGGCTCGCCCTGCAGCACCCGGGTGCCGCTCGCGCGCGGCCGGACGACGTCCTGCTTCACGCGGTCCGCGAGCGGGCGCACCACCCGGCCGTGCTCGTCGATCACCTCGACGCCGGGCTGGATGACGGCGGCGTCCGGGAACCGGGTCCGGGCGGCCAGGACCACGTCGACGAAGTCCGGCAGCAGCACGTCGTCGCAGCCGAGGATCACCACGGACTCCTGCGTCGCCATCGACACGCAGGTGCGGTAGTTCGCGGTGATGCCCTCGTTGACCGGCTTGCGGACGTAGGTCACCCGGGGGTCGTCGATCGTCGCGAACCACGCCGGGACGGACTCGTCCGGGTAGGCGTCGTCGACCACGGTGAGCAGCCAGTCGCCGTTGCGCTGGGCCAGCACGCTCGCCACCGTCTCGCGGAGGAGGGCGGGGTCGCCCCAGTACGGGACGAAGATGTCGAGCGGCATGCAGGGCCTTCCGTGACGGGCGGGTGACATGGGCCAGACTAGAGGCGCCGCGCCCGGCGGCCGACCCGACCCGGAGGAAGAACCCCTGTGACCGACTCGTCCACCGCCCTCCCGCGCGTCGCGCTCTCCATGCTGACGCTGGTCCCCGGGGGGATGGGCGGGACGGAGACGTACGCGCGGGAGCTCGGCCGGGAGCTGGCGACGTCGACCCGGGTGCGGGCGTCCGTGCTGCTGCCGGCCGCCGCCGCGGGCTTCGTCCCGGACCTCCCGGAGGCGCTCGCGCCGGAGATCACGCCGGGGCCGTCGACGGCGGCGCGGGTCCGCACGCTCGCGACCTCCGTGCGGCACCGGGACCGCCTGCTGGGCCGTGCACCGGCGGGCGCGGTGGTGCACTACCCGTTCACCGCGACGGTGCCGCTCCCCCGCCGCGGCGACCGCGTCGTCCAGTCGCTGCACGACGTCCAGCACCTCGACATGCCGCACCTGTTCTCCCGCGCGGAGCTCGCGTACCGCCGGCTGTACTACGACCGGGCGGCACGCCGCGCGGACCACGTGATCACGATCAGCGAGTTCAGCAAGCAGCGGATCGTGCACCACCTGGGCGTCCCGGCGGAGCGCATCACCGTCGCGCACCTGGCGGTCGACACGACGGCCTTCACCCCGCAGCTCGGTCCGCGCGAGCGGTTCCTGCTGTACCCCGCGCGCGGCTGGGCGCACAAGAACCACGCCCGGCTGCTGGAGGCGTTCGCGCTGCTGCGGACGACCGATCCCGACCTGCGGCTGGTGCTGACCGGCGGCGGGCACGAGACGCTCGGCCCGCTGCCGGACGGCGTCGAGTCCCGGGGCAACGTCCCGCGCGCCGAGCTGCTCGAGCTGTACCGGACGGCCGCCTGCCTGGTGTTCCCCAGCCTCTACGAGGGCTTCGGGATGCCGCCGATCGAGGCGATGGCGTCCGGCTGCCCGGTCGCCTCGTCGTCCGCCGGCGCGCTCGCCGAGGTGTGCGGCGACGCGGCCGTGCAGTTCGACGCGACCGACGCGCGCGCGATCGCGGACGGTGTGCGCGCCGCCCTCGCCGACGCGGCGGGCCTGCAGCGTCGCGGGCTGGACCGCGCCGGGCTGTTCACCTGGTCCGCGTGCGCGACGGCGCACGAGGACGCGTACCTGGCCGCGGCCCGGGGCAGCGCGTGACCGCCGACGCCGGGCCGGCGACCGGGCCCGCGACCGGAGGGTCCGCCCGGGTCGGCGGCGTCGGGCTCGCGTCCCTGGTCGCCGCGGCGGCGGGGTACCTGGTGCTGCTGGTGGCGGCGCGGGTGCTCACCCCCGCCCAGAACGCGGACTTCCTCGCGTTCTGGGCGCTGCTGTTCTTCTTCTTCGGCGTGCTGGGCGGGCTGCAGAACGAGACCACGCGCGCCGTGCACGTCGCCCTCGCGGCGCCCGGGGGCGCGCCGGGCCGCGGCCCCCGCGTGCTGCGCGCGGGGCTGCTCGTCGGCACGGCGCTCGCGCTCGCGCTGCTCGTCACCGCGCCCCTGTGGGGCGGTGCCGTGCTCGGGTCGCGGCCGTGGCCCCTGGTCGTCGTGGTCGCGGTGTCCGTGGTCGCGTTCGCCGGGCACGCCGCCGTGGCCGGCGCGCTCGCGGGCAGCGGGGCGTGGTCCGCCTACGCCCGGCTGGTCGGCACGGAGTCCGTCGTGCGGCTCGGTCTGACCGGCGTCGCGGCGGCCGTCGGCCTCGGTACCGCGGGGATGGCGGCCGGCGCCGGCTTCGCGGCCGCGACCTGGCTCGGGTTCTCCGCGGTGCCGGCCGTCCGCGCCGCGCGGGCGCTGCAGGTCGGCGTGCCGGGCCGGGCGTTCGCCGGGGCGACCGCGCAGGCGATGGCCGGCGCCGCGGCCAGCGCCGCCCTGGTGGTGGGGTTCCCGGTCCTGCTGCGGCTCACGACCCCGGCCGACGTGTACGAGCTGGCCGCCCCGCTGCTGATGGCCGTCCAGCTCACCCGGGCGCCGCTGCTGATCCCGCTCAACGCCTACCAGGGCGTGGCGATCACGCACTTCCTGGCGCACCGGGACCGCGGCGCGCGGCCCCTGCTGCAGGTGGCGGCGGTGGTGCTGGGCGTCGGCGCGGTCGGGGCGGGTGCGGCGGCCCTCGTGGGTCCGTGGCTGATGGCCACCGTCCTCGGCCCGGACTACCGCGTCGCCGGGGGCGTCCTCGCCGCCCTGACGGCGAGCGCGTGCGCGCTGGCGCTGCTGACCCTCACCGGCGCCGCGCTGCTGGCGCTGGGACGGCACCGCGCGTACGCCGCCGGCTGGCTGGTGGCCACCGCGGTGTCCGCCGCCGTCCTGCTCGCGCCCTGGTCGATCGAGGTGCGGGCCGTCGTCAGCCTCGCGGCGGGCCCGCTGGTCGGCGTGCTCGTGCACGCCGTGGCGGTGCGCCGTGCGACCGCCGGGCACCGCTAGGATGGCGCGCATGCTTTCCGCCAGCAGCGCGCGGATGCTCGTCATCGTGCCGGCCTGGAACGAGCAGGACACCGTGGCCAGCGTCGTGTCCGAGCTCCGCTCCGCCGTCCCGGACGCCGACGTCCTCGTCGTCGACGACGGCTCCGCCGACCGCACAGCCGAGCAGGCGGACCGCGCGGGCGCCCTGGTGCTCGAGCTGCCGATCAACCTGGGCGTGGGCGGCGCGATGCGCGCCGGCTACACCTACGCGATGCGGCACGGCTACGACCTGGCCGTGCAGGTGGACGCCGACGGCCAGCACGACCCGCGCGAGATCCCCCGGCTGCTCGCCGAGATGCAGCAGGAGCAGGCGGACATCGTCATCGGGGCGCGGTTCGCCGGGGTGGGCAGCTACGAGGCACGCGGCCCGCGACGGTGGTCCATGCGGCTGCTCGCCGGTGTGCTGTCCCGCGTCTGCGGCACCCGCCTGACCGACGCGACGTCCGGGTTCAAGATGAGCAGCCGCCGCGCCATCACCCTGTTCTCCACCAACTACCCCGCGGAGTACCTGGGCGACACGGTCGAGTCGCTGGTGATCGCCGCCCGCGCAGGCCTGGTCGTGCGCCAGGTCGGCGTGGCGATGCGACCGCGGGCCGGCGGCACGCCGTCGCACTCCCCCGTGCGCGCCGCGGTGTTCCTGGCCCGCGCGGCGCTGGCGCTCCTCATCGCGCTGTCGCGGCCGACCGTCCCCGCCCAGCCCGCGCTCGACATCGAGGCACCCGCATGAGGCTCACCGTCGTCGCGATCGTCGTCTGCCTGGCGCTGGTGCTGTCGCTGCTGCACCTGCTGCGGACGCGCCGCATCCGCGAGAAGTACGCCGCCGTGTGGATCGTCCTGACCCTGGCCGTCGTCGTGATCGGGGTGTTCCCCGGTCTCGCGTTCTGGCTCTCCGACCTGGTGGGCGTGCAGACACCCGCGAACCTGGTGTTCGCCCTGGCGAGCCTGGTGCTGCTCGCCGTGTGCATCCAGCTCAGCACCGAGGTGTCCGCGCTCGAGGAGGAGACCCGCACCCTCGCCGAGGAGGTCGCGCTGCTCCGCCTGGACGTCCGCCAGCACCTGGTCCGCGTGCAGGAGCACCAGCACCGGCCGGACAGCAGCCCGCCGGCCGCAGGGCCCGGCGACCAGCCCAGCCAGGAGGACGCCCGGTGAGGTCGCACGACAAGGTCTTCTGGGGCTGGTGGGCGGTCCTGTTCCTGCTGTCGTCCCTGTGGGCACTGGCCAACCCGCTCATGGCGTCGCCGGACGAGCCCGCGCACACCGTCAAGGCCGCGGCCGTGGCGCGCGGGCAGCTGCTCGGCGAGGACACCCAGGGCGGCACCGCCGTCGACGTCCCGTACTTCTACCGCCTGGTCACGGCCTACCCCACGTGCTACATGTTCGTGCCCGACGAGCCCGCCGGCTGCGACATCGTGCCGACGGAGGAGCTCGACGCCGCGTCGGACGCCGTCACCCCGGCCGGCCGGTACAACCCGCTGTACTACTCGGTGGTCGGGCTGCCGACGCTGCTCCCCGCCGGTGACGGCGCCCTCTACGCGATGCGGATCCTGTCGGCGGCGCTGACCACCTTCTTCGTCGCGCTCGGACTGCGCGCGCTCGCCCAGACGGGGCCCGCCCCCTGGGCCGTGCCCGGCCTGGCGGGCGCGCTCACCCCGATGGTCGTGTTCCTGACCTCGACGGTGAACCCCGCCGCGATCGAGATCACCGCGGCCTTCGCGCTGTGGAGCCTGCTGCTCGCGCTGCTGCGCCACCCCGATCCCGCGCTCGTCCGCAGCCGGATGTGGTGGGTCGCCCTGGCGACGACGTTCTTCGTCAACGCCCGCGGGCTGTCGCTGCTGTACTGCGCGGTACTGGTGGCCGCCGTCCTGCTCGTCTCGCCGTGGCGCTCGTTCCTCGACGTGGTCCGCACCCGTGCCGCCTGGCCGCCGCTGGCCGTCGTCGTCCTGGCGTGCGTCGCCGCCGCCGGCTGGGTGGTCGGCACCAACTCCCTGGGCTCCGGCGACGCCGTGAACCACCCGGACCTGACGTTCGTGCCCGCCGCGAAGCTGACGTTCTTCGCGTGGGACGGGTTCGTGCTCAACATGGTGGGCCAGTTCGGCTGGATGGACACGCCCCTGGAGGGCTGGGTGCTGATGGCGTTCGCCGCCGGGTCCGCGTTCGTCGTGCTCGCCGCCCTGGCGGTCGGCCGCTGGCGGGACCGCGCCGGCGTCGTGGCCGTCGCCGCCGCGACGTTCGCGCTGCCGGTGGTCGTGCACGCCTCGCAGGCGCACTTCCTCGGCTTCATCTGGCAGGGGCGCTACATCCTGCCCGTCGCGATCGGCGTCCCCGTGCTCGCCGCGTACGTGCTGCACGGCCGGTCGCAGGAGGTGCCCGTCGCGTGGGCCCCGGCCGTCCGGCGGATCGGCGCCCAGGTCGCCGTCGTGCTGGGCGCCCTGCTCGCGTTCGTCCAGCTCGCCGCGTTCCTGGAGAACCTGCACCGGTACGTGAACGGCGAGACCGGGGGCTGGTTCTCGCTCGCACCGGACGCGTGGCTGCCGCCGGTGCCGCTCGCCCTGCTCCTGCCGCTCGGGCTCGTCGCGACCGTCGCGTTCGGCGTCCTGGTCGCGTGGACCGCCCGGCAGCCCGGACCGCACCCGGCGGTCCCGGCTCCCGGCGGAGAGAGCGTGGCCGCCGATGAGCACGCCACCGCCGCGCCGGGCCGTGACCTCCCCGACCCGGACACCCGGGACGACCGCCCGGCAGGACCAGGACGCCCCGCGGTGGGCTCGGTCGGGTCCGCCGGGTGACCGTGCGCTCGGTCAGCGTCGTGGTCGTCACGTGGAACGGGCTCGACCTCACGCAGCGGTGCCTCGACTCGCTCGGCCGGCAGCAGGTCCCGGGCCGGGAGGTCGAGGTGGTGGTCGTCGACAACGGCTCGACGGACGGCACCGTGGCGGCGCTGCGCGCCCGGGGTGACGTGCGCGTGGTCCCGCTGGGGCGCAACACCGGGTTCGCCGGCGGCGTCAACGCCGGGGTCGCGGCGACCTCGGGCGACGTCGTCGTCCTGCTGAACAACGACGCCGTGGCGGAGCCGGGGTACCTGGAGCACCTGGTCGCACCGTTCGACGCCGAGCACGGCGGGCACGGCGGGCACGGCGTGGACGGCGCGCGGCTCGGCGCCACGACCGGCCGTGTCGTGCTCAGCGGGCGGTTCCGGTCCGGCGCGCCCGGCGAGCCCGGCCTGGTGGACCACGCCGGGGGCACCTGGGTCCGCACCGACGACGCGTCGGGTGCGCTGCTGCTGAACAGCACCGGCAACGAGGTCACCCGCTCGGGGAACGGCCGGGACCGCGACTGGCTGGCGCCCGCGTCGGCGCCCGCCGCACCCGCGGCGGTGTTCGGGTTCAACGGCGGCAGCGCCGCGATCGCCCGCGCCGCGCTCGAGGACGCCGGCCCGCTCGACGAGTCCCTGTTCATGTACTACGAGGACACGGAGCTGTCCTGGCGCCTGCGCCGCCGGGGCTGGGCGGTGGCGCACGTGCACGACGCCGTCACCGTGCACGACCACGCGGGCTCCTCCGACGCGACGTCCGCGTTCTTCCGGGACCACAACGAGCGCAACCGCCTGCTCGTCGTCCTCGTGCACGCCCCCGTGCCCGTCGTCGCCCGGGCGTTCGCCCGCAGCCTCGCGCGCGTCGTCCTCGGCCCGGAGCGACGGCGCCGCGCCACGGTGCTGGCGCGGGTGCTCGGCAGGACGCCCGGTGCGCTGCGACGGCGCCGCACGGTGGACCGCGCAGCACGCGTCCCGCGCGCGGACGTCGCGGCGCTGCTGGTGCCGGACGGGTCGCCCGCGTGACGGCGCCGGTGCACGTCGGCGTCACGGTCGAGCAGTCCTGGCAGCGGGTCCCAGGCGGGTCCGCGGCCTACACGGTCGCGCTGCTCGAGGCGCTGCGGGAGCGGGACGACGTCCGCCTGACCGGGCTCGCGGCCGCCCACCGGCACCCCGCGCCCGAGGAGTACCGGTCCCCGGTGCCCGTCCGGTCCATGGGGCTGCCGCGCTACCCGCTGTACCGCGCGTGGAACTGGCTGGGCGCCCCGCGGCCCGAGTGGGCGGTGCGCGGGCTCGACGTCGTGCACGCCTCCACGTGGGCCATCCCGCCGACGTCCCGGCCGCTGGTCGTGACGGTGCACGACGTCGCGTTCCTGCGCGACCCCGGGCACTTCACCCCCCGCGGCGTCTCCTTCTTCACCCGCGCGCTCGACCGGACCCGCCGCGAGGCCGCCGCGGTCGTGGTCCCGTCGCGCGCGACGGCCGACGACTGCGTCGCCGCCGGCATCACCGCCGAGCGCGTGCACGTCGTCCCGCACGGCGCGCCGCGCTGGACCGTCGGTCCCGACGAGGTCGCCGAGGTCCGGGCCCGGCTCGGGCTGCCCGAGCGGTTCGTCCTGTGGTGCGGCACCCTCGAGCCCCGCAAGAACGTCGGCGGGCTGCTCGCGGCCTTCGCGGAGCTGGCCGAGCGCGACCCCGCGGTGCACCTGGTGCTGGTCGGTCCGCCCGGCTGGGGGGACCTGCCGACCCGGCCGCCCGCCGGGGCGTGGGAGTCCCGCGTGCTGTCGCTGGGCCGGCTCGCCGCCGCCGACCTGCACGCCGCCTACGCCGCCGCGTCGGCGTTCTGCTTCCCCTCCACGTGGGAGGGCTTCGGGCTGCCGGTGCTCGAGTCGATGTCGGTGGGCACGCCGGTCGTCACGTCCCGCGGCACCTCGATGGCCGAGGTCGTCGGCGACGCGGGCGTGCTCGTGGACCCGCTGGACCCCACCGACGTCGCCGCCGGCCTCGAGCGCGCGCTCTCCGGCGACGGAGCGGCGCTCGGTGCGGCCGGGCGCGCGCGGTCCGCGCAGTTCCGCTGGGCCGACGCGGCCGAGCAGCACGCCGCCGTCTACCGCGCGGTCGCCCGCTGACCACGACGGCCGGCCCCGGCCCCACCCTCCGACCCGCCCCGGCACGAAAGCGAGCGCGCGTGGACATCCTCGTCGTCACGACCTCCGGCACCGCGGCACGGGCACGGTCCACCGTGCGCTCCGCCCTGCCCTTCGGTGCGGTGACCGTCCTGGACCTCGACGGGGGCTACCGGCCCGTCGGCGAGGAGCACGTGCAGGGGCCGGACGGGGTCCCGGTCACCACGACGGAGCTGCACCGGTGGGCGGTGCGGCACCCGCTGGACGTGGTCCGGTCCCGCGCCGCGCAGCGCCACCTCGCGCACCGCGACCCGGGGAGCCGCGCGGTGGTGGTGGTCGAGCCCGGCGTGCTGCTGCTGTCCGCACCGGACCGGCTGGTGGCCGCGGCCGCGGAGGCGGGTCTCGCCCTGGTCGCCCGGGCGGGTCGCCTGCCCGACGACCGCCGGGAGCCGACGCCCGCGGACCTGCTGGCGGCCGGGCCGCACAGCCCCGCGCTGCTGGCGGTGCGGCCGGACCGCGGCGACGCGCTCGCCGCCTGGGCGGACGGGCTGCGCGCGACGGACGACGTGGCCGCCTGGCCGCAGCTGGCGGCCGGGACGGTGCCGCACGCGGTCCTGCGGGACCCCGCCGTGCTCGTCTCCTCCTGGTCGCTGCTGCCCGAGCACGTCGTGGCCGACGGCGACCGGGCCGGGTTGCTGCTGGACGACCGCCCGGTCACCGCCCTCGACCTGACCCGGGCGGACCCCGCGGTCCCGTGGCTGCTGGACGCCGGCGTCTCCGGGGACCCGCGGGCCCGGCTGAGCGAGCACCCCGCCCTCGCGGCCCGCGTCGCGACCGCCCTGGCCCGGCTCGCCGAGGACGAGGTGACGTCGCCCCCGGGGGCCGAGACCTGGGCCCGGACGTCGCTGGGCGGCCGGGTCGACGCCCCGCTGCGCGCGCTGTACGCGGTGTCGGACGACGCGCCCGACCCCTTCGACCCGACGCAGCGCGCGGCGCTGCTCGACTGGCTCACCGCGCCCGCCGCCGACGGCGGCCCCGGCCGGTACCTGCGCGCCGTGCGGGCCGGCCGGCCGGACCTGGCCGGGTTCTTCGCCGGCGTGCCCGGCCGCGACGAGGAGGCCTATGTCGCGTGGGCGGTGGAGCACGCGGCCACGGAGGGCTTCGACGAGGACCTGGTCGCCGAGTCGGTCCGGCGCTGGACCGCCCCGCCGGCACCACCCGCGACGTACGAGCCGGGCGTGAACGTCGTGGGGTTCCTCCGTGGCGAGCTCGGCATCGGGGAGTCCGCCCGGCTGCTCGTCCAGGCGCTCGACGCCGCCGGCGTGCCCCGGGCCACCGTGCCGGTCGACACCCACCTGAGCAGCCGCCAGCGCCCGGCCGACGGACCGCCGGCGGTGCGCCGCGCTCCCCTCGCGACCACGGTGCTCTGCGTCAACTCGGACCTGACGCCGACCGTCGCGTCGACCCTGCCCGTCGCGTACGACGGCACCTACCGGATCGGCATGTGGTACTGGGAGGTGGAGGAGTTCCCGGCGTCCCAGCACGGCGGTCTGGCCGCGGTCGACGAGGTGTGGGTCGCGACGGACTTCGTCCGCGCCGCCGTCGAGCCGCACACCACGCTGCCCGTGCGCACGCTGACGCCACCGCTGCCGCAGCGTCCGGCGACGGGTCCCGCGCTGTCCCGCGCGGAGCTGGGGCTGCCGGACGGCCCCCTCTTCCTGTTCGCCTTCGACTTCCTCAGCACCGCCGAGCGCAAGAACCCGCTGGGGCTCGTCGACGCCTTCTGCGCGGCGTTCGGCCCGGAGGACGGTCCCGTGCTGGTCGTGAAGTCGATCAACGCCGACCAGCGGCCCGCCGACGCCGAGCGGCTGCGGCTGCGCGTGGCGGCGCTGCCGCACGTGCGCCTGGTCGAGGAGTACCTGGACGCCGACGCCCGGGACGCCCTGATGGCGGCGTGCGACTGCTACGTGTCGCTGCACCGCAGCGAGGGCCTCGGGCTCACGATGGCGGAGGCCATGGCGTGGGGGAAGCCCGTCATCGCGACCCGCTACAGCGGCAACCTGCAGTTCATGACGGACGCCAACAGCTACCTGGTCGACTGGACGCCCGCACCGGTGCCGGCGCACGCCGCGCCCTACCCGGCCGGCTCCACCTGGGCCGACCCCGACCTGGCGCACGCCGCCCGCCTCATGCGCGAGGTCGTCGCCGACCCGGCCGGTGCCGCCGCGCGCGGCGCGCAGGCGGCGCGGGACGTCGCCGAGCTGCACTCCCCCGCTGCGGCCGGCGCGGCGATCGCGGCCCGGCTGGCCGAGATCGCCGACCGGCCGCAGGCCGCACCGGCGTCCGCGCCGCGCCGGCTGCTCGGGCGGCTGCGGCCGGGACGGGACTGAGACGACGCGACCCGGTCCGGGCGGGTGCCCGGACCGGGTCGGTGGTCCTGCCGGTGCGCGGTCAGGCGCCCCCGGCCATGCGGCGCACCCGGCCGGCGGCGCGCCGGGAGACCTCGCCGAGCCCGCCCGCGCGCAGGTAGTCCCGCGCGAGGGCCAGATCGGCCCGGACGCTCGGTCGCGGGCGGATGTCGGGCACGCGCTCCGCCCGCTCCGCGGGTCCGCGCAGCGCGACGTCCACCGCCCGCCGGGGAGCCCGGCAGAACTCGACGAGCGGCGTGAGCACCCGCGACCAGGCGTAGTCGCCCGCGAACTCCCGCACGGCGGACCGGGCGGCGTCGGCCGCGGCGGAGTCGAAGAGCATCTCCTCGAGCGCCGCCTCCAGCGCCTCGACGTCCTCGGCCGGGACGACGCGGCCGAGGCCGTGCTCCCGGATCAGGGTCCCGAAGGTGTCGCCGTCCGTCGCGACGATCGGCAACGACGCCCACAGGTAGTCGAGGATCCGGGTGCGGAAGCTGAACGCGGTCTCGACGTGCTGGAAGTGGGTGGAGACACCCACGTCCGCGTCGAGCAGGTAGTCCGCCCGCTCCTCGTAGGGCACCCAGCCCTCGTTGAAGAAGACGTGCCGGCCGGTCAGACCGAGCTCGCGCGCCAGCTCCTGCGTCCGCCAGGCCACCTCCATGTCCGGGACCCCGGGGTTCGGGTGCTTCATCCCGAGGAAGTACAGGCGCACCTCGGGGTGGCGCTCGGCGAGCCGGGCCACCGCGCGCACCAGCGTGAGCGGGTCGAACCAGTTGTAGACGCCGCCGCCCCAGAGGATGACCTTGTCGTCCGGCCCGATCCCGTCGACCGCGCCCTTGATGCCGTGACGACGCTGGACCGGCGCCTCGTCGGCGACGCCGAACGGGACCACGGCGAGCAGGTTGTCGAGGTTCGCGTGCTCGTCGTACACGGACGGGTTCACGCGACCCTGCGCGGCCAGGTGGCCGAGCCAGAAGTCGCGCTGCTTCTCGGACGCGCACAGCAGGAAGTCGGCCCGGCGGATCTGCTCGTTGAGCAGGTCCGTGGTGGCGCGGACGGCACGCTCGCGCCCGTCGGGGCCGAGGTCCTTCGCCTGCTCCAGCTGCTCGAGGTGCATGGGGTCGTAGATGTCCGCGACGACGATCTTGTCGCTGTCCTTCAGCCAGGGCGCCTGCTCCAGCAGGAAGCCCTGGAAGATGATGACGTCGGCCCACCGCGTGGCCTCGACCAGGGCGGCCCCGTGCAGGTACTCCACCGAGAACGCCGACGACGTCCGCTTCGCGCCACCGGTCGAGACCAGCCGCACGTCGTGCTCCGCGGACAGGGCGGTCGCGACCTCCCAGGCGCGGATCGCCGGCCCGGCCATCCGCTCGAGCAGCGGCTCGCCGGTGACGACGAGCACGCGGTGCCGGCTGTTCACGTGCTCGGCGATGCCGAACGCCTCGACCAGCACGTCGTGCGCGGCCAGGTACGACGGCATGCCGTACGCGGGCTCCAGCGCCTTGCGGAACAGCGGGAACAGGTCCCGGTCGCTCCGCCGGCGGGTGGCCTGCAGCTCCCGGCGCGTCTCGAGCAGCGTCGGCAGCTGCTCGACGAAGTAGTCGATCGCGTAGGTCCCGGTCAGTGCCATCTTCGGCAGCTCGAGGCTGCCGACGTCGTCGCCGCCGGGCGAGCGCTGCAGGTCCAGCGACGTGGCGTCCACGTCCGCGCGCGCCAGGGACCGGCGGACGGCGAGCGCCATCGCCGCCGGCAGGGCGCGCGCGAGCGACTCGTCGTCGTAGTTCTTGTACATCGAGAGCAGCGCGTTGCGCTCCAGCAGGTAGCTCTCGCGGAAGTTGCCGAACTTCTTCATGGTCACGTGGTGCTTGTGGAACGCGACCGAGCCGGGGACGTACCGCACCCGGTGGCCGAGCAGGTTCAGGCGCCAGCCGAGGTCCACGTCCTCGTAGAACATGAAGAACCGCTCGTCGAACCCGCCGACCTCGCGGTACAGCTCGGCACGCACGAACATCGCCGCACCGGTGCCGAACAGCACGTCGTGCGCGGTGTCCCACTGGCCGGTGTCGGGCTTCTCGACCTCGCGCTTGTAGCCCATCCCGAACCAGGTCAGCGAGCCGTCGACGTAGTCGATCAGGCCGCCCTCCCAGTCGAGGACCTTGGACGCGACCGAGCCGACGCCCGGGTCGGCGCGCATCGCGTCGACCGCCGCGCGGACCCAGCCGCGGTCCGGGCGGGCGTCGTTGTTGATGAACGCGACGAACTCGCCGGTCGCGTGCGCGACGCCGAGGTTGCACCCCCCGGCGAACCCGGTGTTGGACCCCGCGTCCACGACGACGGCCCCCGGCACCGCAGCGCGGATCCGCTCCACGCTGCCGTCGCCGGAGTCGTTGTCGACCACGATCAGCTCGAGGTCCCCGGCGGGCCAGTCGACGTCGTCGAACGCGCGCAGGCAGGTGATCGTGTCGTCCGCACCGCGGTAGTTCACGAGGACCACGGACACCACGCCCGGCCGCACCTGCGGCCGCTTCTCCTTGCCGCTGCTCACGCCCCGGCCTCCCTCTCCACCAGCTCCAGGTCGTGGTCGACCATGCGACCGACGACCTCCTCGAAGTCCACGGTCGGGCGCCAGCCCAGCTCGCGCCGCGCCCTGCCGGGGTCGCCGACCATCACCGAGGTGTCCGCGGGCCGGAAGAACTCCGGGGCGGACTCCACGTGGCGCTCCCAGTCGTCGCCGAGCCCGGCCCGCCGCAGGGCGGCCTCCGCGAACTCGGCGACCGTGTGCGTCGACCCGGTCGCGACGACGAAGTCGCCGGCCACGTCGTGCCGGGCGGCACGGACCATCGCGTCGACGTAGTCCGGCGCCCAGCCCCAGTCGCGGCGCGCCTCCAGGTTGCCCAGCCGGATGGTGCCGGACCCCGTGCGGGCGATCTGGGCCGCGGCCGACGTGATCTTGCGGGTGACGAACATCGTCGGACGGCGGGGCGACTCGTGGTTGAACAGGATGCACGTCGCGACGTGCAGCCCCCGGCCCCGGTACACCGCCGCCGCGTGGTGCGCGTAGGCCTTGGCGGCACCGTACGGCGACACGGGGCTCAGCGGGGTCGACTCGTCCTGCGGGGACGACGGGGCGTCCCCGAAGATCTCCGAGCTGCTCGCCTGGACGAACGACACCCGCCGGCCCGTGCGCTCCTGCACGCGCGTGGCGGCGTCCAGCAGCACGGTGACCGCGAGACCGCTCAGCCGGCCGGTGAGGACCGGCTCCTTCCAGGACAGCGCGACCGAGCTGATCCCGCCGAGGTTGTAGACCTCGTCGGGCTCGACGTCGTCGAGGAGCCGCCGCAGCGACTCCTCGTCCCCGAGGTCGCCGTGGTGCAGCCGGATCCGCGGGTGCGACTCCGCGAACGCCGCCGTGGCGGCGTCCGCGGAGTGCACCAGCCCGTGGACCTCGGCACCCTCGTCGACGAGACGCTCGGCCAGGTAGCTCCCGTCCTGACCGGTGACGCCGGTGATGACGACACGTGCCACGTGTCAGCGCCCGGCCTGGGCGCGCTGCTCCTGGAGGTCGTTCTCGACCATCATCGTGACCAGCTCGGAGAACCCGACCTGCGGCTCCCAGCCGAGGACGTCGCGCGCCTTGGCCGGGTCGCCGATCAGCAGGTCCACCTCGGCAGGACGCATGAAGGCGGGGTCCTGGCGGACGTAGCCCGACCAGTCGTCGATGCCGACGGCCGAGAACGCGATGTCCAGCAGCTCGCCGATCGAGTGGGTCTCCCCCGTGGCGACGACGTAGTCGTCCGCGGTGTCCTGCTGCAGCATCCGCCACATCGCCTCGACGTAGTCGCCGGCGAAGCCCCAGTCGCGCTTGGCGTCGAGGTTGCCCATGACGATCTCGTCCTGGAGGCCGAGCTTGATGCGCGCCACGGCCTGCGAGACCTTGCGGGTGACGAACTCCGGCCCACGGCGCGGCGACTCGTGGTTGAACAGGATGCCCGAGGAGGCGTGCATCCCGTACGACTCGCGGTAGTTGATGGTCATGTAGTGGCCGAACACCTTCGCCACGCCGTAGGGCGAGCGGGGCCACAGCAGCGTGGTCTCGCGCTGCGGGACCTCCTGCACCTTGCCGAACATCTCCGAGCTGGACGCCTGGTAGAAGCGCACCTTCGCCGGGTCGTCGTGCGAGTAGAGGCGCACCGCCTCCAGCATGTTGAGCACGCCCTTGCCGGTGACCTCGGAGGTGAGCAGCGCGTTGTCCCACGAGTACGCCACGAACGAGATGGCGCCCAGGTTGTACACCTCGTCCGGCTGCGCCACCTCCAGCGCGCGGATCAGGCTCGACATGTCGGTCAGGTCGCCGGTCACCAGACGCACGTCCGGGACCGTGGACCGGACCAGCTCGAGCTTGGGGTTGTTCTGGCCGCGGATGAGGCCGTAGACCTCGTACCCCTTGGACAGCAGGAGCTCGGACAGGTACAGGCCGTCCTGGCCGGTGATGCCGGTGATGAGTGCGCGGGGCATGTTTCCTCGGTACGTGGTCGGGGCAGGGCGGCCCCAGAGTACCGACTCCCGGGGCGACGACCACCCTGGACAGGGCGCGGCCCTACAATCCATCAGGTGCCCGAGAACACGTTCGTGTCGTACGCCCAGAACCGCGAGGACGTCGTGCTGTGGCGCGCGCTCCGTGACGTCGGCGCAGGCCGCTACGTGGAGGTCGGCGCCAACCACCCGCGTCACGACTCGGTGACCCGCGCGTTCTACGAGCGCGGCTGGAGCGGCGTCACGGTCGAGCCGGTCCCGGCGTTCGTCGACCTGCACCGGGCCGAGCGGCCCCGCGACACCCAGGTCGAGGCCGCCGTCACGAGCCGTCCGGCCGAGACGGTCACGCTGCACGTCGTGGGCGGCACCGGCCTGTCCACGCTCGTCGACAGCATCGGCGCGGACCACGCCAGCGTCGGCCTCGACGTGAGCGAGGTCGAGGTCCGCGCGGCGACCCTGGACGCGGTGCTCGACGAGTCCCTGGCCGAGGACGACCCGATCCACTTCATGGTCGTGGACGTCGAGGGCGCCGAGCGCGAGGTCCTGGAGAGCGTCGACCTGCGCCGGCGACGCCCGTGGGTGCTGGTGGTCGAGGCCACCGCGCCGAGCAACGGCCGGTCGGACGACCGGGCCATCCGGCCGACCCACGACGAGTGGGAGGCGATCGTCACCGGGGCCGGGTACGTCTTCTGCCAGTTCGACGGGTTGTCGCGGTTCTACGTGGCGGAGGAGCACGCCGAGCTCGCCGAGGCGCTGTCCGTGCCGGCGGGCCCCCTCGACTTCTTCACGACCGACGAGCTCGTCGGCCTGCGGACCCGGATCAGCGCGCTGGAGGAGACGCACGACGAGCTGGAGCGCCAGACGGTGCACTGGCGCGCGGTCGCCATCGCGCAGTGGTCGGAGGCCCTGGCCACGGTGACCGCCGCCGCCCAGCCGCCCGTCGTGGTCGACGACGGCGGCCCGGCACGGGCGGAGCTCGCCGCGATGCGCCGCACCGTGTCCTGGCGCGTGACCCGGCCGCTGCGCCTCGCCCGCCGGGTCGCCGGCCGCGTGAAGCGGGCCCTGCGGTGAGCGCGACCGACCGCAGCACCCCCGCGGCCGACGTCCTGCTGGCCGCGTTCGCGCAGCGCCTCGCGGCCGCCGGGGCGGTGACCGGCCTCGTCGTCCCCGACGGCGAGCCGCCCGAGCGGGTCGCGGCCCGGCTGCTCCCCGCGCTCCTCGACGCGTGCCGGCCCGCGGACCGGACCGACCTGCGGTGGCTCCTGCTCACCGTCGTGCACGCCGCGTTCCCGACGGAGGCGGACGTCCAGGACCTCGGCCGGCGCCTGGAGCTCGCGCCCACCGAGCACGTGGAGTCGTGGCTGCTCGCTGAGGCGCTCGCGCGCGGCGGGTCGGGGCGGCACGACCTGCACGCGACCGTCGTGGACGGCGGCACCGTGGTGGACGTCGACTTCTGCGCCCGGTACGAGACGCACACCGGGATCCAGCGGGTCGTCCGTGAGACCGTGCCCCGCTGGGCGCGGGACCACGACCTCACCCTGACGGCGTGGGTCGACACCTACGACGCGATGCGCGCCCTCGCCCCGCGGGAGGACGCGCGCGTCCTGCACCACGGCGAGGTGGTCGACATCCCGCTCGAGGACGAGCTCGCCTACCGCCCGCGGCTCGTCGTGCCCTGGCGCAGCCTGGTGGTGCTCCCCGACGTGCCGAGCACCGCGACGTGCGACTGCCTGGCGGCGCTGGGACGGTTCTCCGGCAACCGGGTCGGGATGATCGGCTACGACATGATCCCGATCACCAGCGCCGAGCAGCGCCCCGACGTGGACGCCGTGGCGAGCGCGCAGTACCTCACCGTGGTCAAGCACGCGCACCGGGTCGCCGGGATCAGCGAGTCGGCCACCGCGGAGTTCGCGGGCTTCGTCCAGGCCCTGGCGGCCCAGGGCGTCCGGGGCCCGGTCGTCGCCGAGGTCGTGCTGACCGAGGACGCACCACCGCCCGCGGCCGCACCGGCACCGGACGCCGCGCAGCCCGCTCGCCGTCGACCGGTCGTGCTGGCACCGGGCACCCGGGAGCCGCACAAGAACCAGCGGACCCTGCTGCACGCGGCGGAGCGGCTCTGGTCGGAGGGGCTGGACTTCGAGGTCCGGCTGGTCGGTGGCCGCGGCTGGTCCGACGCCGTGCTCCAGCCGGCGATCGAGCGGCTGCTCGCGGACGGCCGGCCCCTGTCGGACGTCGGCCGGGTGCCCGAGGACCAGCTGTGGCGGGAGCTCCGCTCGGCCGACCTGGTCGCGTTCCTCTCCCTGCACGAGGGGTACGGCCTGCCGGTCGCCGAGGCGCTCGCGTGCGGCACCCCGGTGCTGACCGCCTCGTTCGGCAGCCAGGCCGAGATCGCCCGTGGTGGTGGCTGCGTCACCGTCGACCCCCGGGACGACGACGCCGTGACCGCCGCCCTGCGGCGGCTGCTCACGGACGAGGACGAGCGGGCCCGCCTCGCCGAGGCGGCCCGCTCCCGGCCCCGCCGGACCTGGGACGAGTACGCCGCCGAGCTGTGGGACTTCTACACGACGACGGAGGACCAGGACTGATGCGCGTACGTCTGCGCCGGACCGCGCCCGTGCCGGCGCCCGAGGCCGACGGCGCGCGCTGGGCCGTCTGGGCCGACCGCTCGGCGGAGCTCGCCCGCGCCCTGGGTGCGCCCGTCCCCGCCGGACCGCTCGCGTCGTCCGCCGACCTGGCGGCCGCGCTCGAGGGCGTGGTGGACGCGACCGACCGGGGCCACGTCTGGCTCGCGCTGGCCGTCCTGACCGCGCGGTTCCCCGACGAGCCGACGGTCGTGGAGGTCGCTCGCGCCGGGGAGTTCCGCGGTGCGGCCCCGCTGGCCGAGGAGATCGAGCGGCGGACGGGGCCCGAGGACCTCACCCGCCGGGTCCGGGTGAGCGACGAGGTGCTCGTCGACGTCGCGCACACCGTGTCCACCCCCCTGATGACCGGGATCCAGCGCGTGGCCCGGGAGACCGCGCGCCGCTGGCTCGACCGGCCGCGGGTGACGCCGGTGTCGTGGACGGCCGGCTTCGCCGCGATCCGCGAGCTGAGCCGGGCCGAGCACGACCTGCTGGTGAGCGGCCGGGCGTCCGCCTCGGAGCTCGCACCCCGGCCCGACGACCTGCTCACGGTGGTCGTCCCCTGGCGCGCGACCTACCTGGTGCCGGAGCTGGGCGCCGAGCCGGGGCGGACGGCGGCCCTGCTGGCGCTCGCCCGGTTCTCCGGCAACCGCACCGGGTCCATCGGGTTCGACCTGGTGCCGATCACGACCGCCGAGACGACGCAGCGCGGGTTCGCCGCCGTGTTCGCCCGCAACCTCGCGGCCGTGCGGTACTTCGACCGCGTCGCCGCCATCTCGCAGGCCGCGTGCACCGAGTACGAGGGCTGGCGGTCCATGCTCGCGGCGGTGGGCGTGCCCGGGCCGTCCATCCGGTCCGTCCCCCTGCCCGTCCACGCCGCCGAGCCGACCGTGCAGGACACGGCGAGCGCCCGCGAGCACTTCCTGGTCGGCACCCTGCCGACGGTCCTGGTGGTCGGCAGCCACGAGCCGCGCAAGAACCACCTCGCGGTGCTGCACGCGGCCGAGCTGCTCTGGCGGGAGGGCCTGCGCTTCTCGCTGTCGTTCGTCGGCGGCAACGCCTGGGGCAGCGACGCGTTCCAGGCCCAGCTCGCCGCGCTCGTGCGGGCGGGCCGGCCGGTCGACTCCCGCCGCGGGCTGTCCGACGGCGAGCTGTGGGCGGCCTACCGGCTCGCCCGGTTCACGGTGTTCCCCTCGGTGAACGAGGGCTTCGGGCTGCCGGTGGCCGAGTCGCTGGCGGTCGGCACACCGGTCGTCACCTCCGACTTCGGCAGCATGGCCGAGCTGGCCCGGGACGGGGGCGCCGTCACGGTCGACCCGCGCGACGACCACGCCCTCGCCGACGCCATGCGGCTGCTGCTGACCGACGACGAGGGGCTCGAGGAGCTCCGGTCGGCCGCGCTGGCCCGCCCCGGGCGCGACTGGGACCAGTACGCCGACGAGGCCTGGCAGTGGCTGACGGGACCCGCGGTCCTCCCGGAGGCGACAGCCGGCGCGTGACGGGCACGACGAGGGGGGCACCACCCGGTGGGTGGTGCCCCCCCCTCGTCACGTCAGCGCGGGAACCGCTGGACGGCCTTGTTCTTGTACTCCTGCGACCCGGCGATGCCCGTGCGCACCGCACCCTCGCCGCTGCGCAGCAGCACGTCCGCCCAGCCCTGCAGGCCCGGACCGTCGGGCTCGCGCTGCAGGAACACGCGGTAGTAGGCACCGGCTCGGCGCTTCGCGGCCTCGTTGGAGAACCAGATGCCGTCGACCACCCGGCCGCGGCCGAACTCCGGGGACGTCATCCGCGGCACCCAGACGGCCAGGTCGGCCGCCGAGGCGGGACGCCCGAGCACGGTCTGGTAGAGCCGCTGGACGTAGCCCGTGTCGGTCCCTCCCGAGCGGTTGAAGTACTCCACCGAGTCGTAGAACCGCCGCTGGACGTCGTCGACGGTCGCCCCGCCGCGGCGGATCACGTCCAGCCAGCCGGCGGCGCCGGCGGGCTCGGGCTCGCGCCCGAGCACCTCGACGTACGCCTGCCGCACCCGCTTGCTGATGTACTCGTCGCTGCGGGTGAGGGTCGCGACCAGCTCGGACTGGCTCGTGCCCTGCAGCAGCCGGTTGGTCCAGGTGCTCAGGCCGGTCGGGTCCGGGCCGCGGCCCAGCAGGTCGACGTACAGCGCGGTGACCACCGACGCGGCCTCCCCCGGCGAGGTCCAGCTGATGCTGAACCAGTCGCTCTTCAGCCCCAGGGCGACGCGCACCTGGTTGCCGGTCATGGTCGTGGAGCCGCTGGTCCCGGTGACGGCGACCTGCAGCACCCGGCCGCCCTCCGCACCGAGGCCGTTGCGGTGCGTGACGGCGATCGAGCGGATGGTGCCGACGCCCAGCCGGGCGGACGCCGTCGCGAGCGAGATCGGCGCGACCCAGCTGTGGTTCGGGTTCGAGGCGACCGCGTCGCCGGCGTCGACGACGGCCGGGAAGACCCCGCCCGCCGTGTAGCCGCCTGTCGACGAGCTGAACTCGGTCCGGGCGATCGCGCCGGTGCCCGGGACCTGGCGGACCACCCCGGCGGTGGCGTCGATCGCCTGGTTCGTCGCCGCGGCGTCGAGGACGGTCTGCGGCTGGCTCCACGGCTGGAACGCCGCGCCCGAGTAGACCTGGCACGCGGTGGTGTCGCACGTGGTGGCGCCCGAGGGCCGGGTGCCGGAGAGGGCGTAGCTGCGGGCGGCGACCGACTGCGCCATCAGCGCCTGCATGCCCCGTCCTCCGCCGGACGACCCCCAGGACGCCGGCGACTCGCGCGGCACGACGCCGCGGAGGTAGTCCTCCGACGCGACCTTGTTGAACGTCATCTGGTTGCTGCCGACCCGCTGGACGGTGAGCGAGCCGCGGTAGGCGCGCTCGCCGGCCCCCTCGCAGACCCGGATGAGGCGGTCGAAGCCCGCCTGGCTCGCGGTGCCGATCTCGAGGCTCCCCGCGCGGTAGGTGCCCGCGAGCCGCGTCCAGGTGGGACCGGCGCAGTTAGCACCGGTGAACAGCTGCACCGACCCGTCGGCCTGGGCCCGGGCGAGCAGCGCGACGTTCCCGCTGCCGACCGCGGCCCCGTTCACCCGCAGGTCCCGGCCGATGACCACGAGCTCCTTGCCGGTCAGCGCGGTGAGCTCCACCGTGATCTGCCGGCTGCCCACGTTCGCGGCGACCGTGCCGCCGTAGTAGTGGTCCAGGATCTGCGCCGCGCTCCAGCCGTGGTTCACGGCGTAGCCGAGGGCGCCGTACTGGCCCATGCCGCGGCCGTGCCCCCAGCCGTGGCCCGAGAACGTCAGGGTGTCGCCCGCCGCGGCGACCGTCCCGCCGGCCGCGGGGGCCAGGGCCGACGCCGGTGCCGGGGCCGGGCCCGTCACGAGGGCGACGGCAGCCACGAGGGCGAGCGTCGCGAGGCGCGCGACCGCTCGCGCGAGTCTGGCGGGCATGGTGGGCTCCGATCGTGCGGCGGACCCGCGGGGCGCGAGCCTGACCCGTTCATTATCGGCACCGCCCCTCCCGTCCTGAGGGCGTCCGCCAGGGTGCGTCCGGGTGACGGGTAGGCTGTCGGCGCCGGTCGGGCAGCCTCGACCGCAGGACGACCTCCCAGGAGAACGATGGACCTCCGCGACGCGCGCGCCGTGCAGCTCGCCGCCCAGCCGCTGCGAACCGCCGGGAGCCGCCCCGGCTTCTTCCGCGGGTTCAGCTCCTCCGTCCAGGACATCTGGGCCCACCGCGAGCTGCTCGACCTGCTCATCAAGCGCGAGGTGAAGGCCCGCTACAAGGACAGCGCCCTCGGCTTCGTGTGGAGCCTGATGCGGCCGCTGGCGATGCTGCTCATCTACTACATCGCGCTGGGCAAGTTCCTCGGCGCGGCCCGGGACATCCCGGACTTCGCGATCTTCATCTACACCGGCCTGACGGCGTGGGGCCTGTTCTCGGAGGCCGTGTCGACCGGCACGGCCTCGATCGTGCAGAACGCCGGGCTGGTGAAGAAGGTCTACCTGCCCCGGGAGATCTTCCCGCTGTCCTCCCTGGGCTCGGCGCTGTTCAACTTCGCCATCCAGCTGGGCATCCTGGTCGCGGCCACCGTCGCCGTCGGCAACTTCCCCACGGGGACGCGCTGGGGGTACCTGCCGCTGTCCCTCGCCGTCATCGTGGTGACCGCGCTCGGGTGGTCGCTGCTGCTGTCCGCGGTCAACGTCTACCTGCGGGACATCCAGTACCTGGTCGAGATCGCGCTGATGATCGCGTTCTGGGCCTCCCCGATCGTCTACTCGTGGGCGCTGGTGCAGGGCGAGCTCAGCCCGACGCTGCAGAACCTCTACCTCACCAACCCGATGACCGCCGCGATCATGGGCTTCCAGCAGACCTTCTGGGTCGCGGGGGCCGACCAGCCGGTGCCGGACGACCTGACCGGCATGCTGTGGGCCTGGCTGGGCATCGGCATCGTGTTCACGTTCATCGCCCAGCGCGTGTTCGCGCGCCTGCAGGGCAACTTCGCTCAGGAGCTCTGATGACCACCACCACCGTCGTCGAGGTCCGCGACCTGTCCAAGCGCTTCGTCATCCGCAAGGAGAAGTCGCTCAAGGAGCGCATCGTCAACTTCGGCCGCTCGAACCTCCACAAGGAGGACTTCTGGGCGCTGCGGGACGTCGACCTCAGCATCGAGTCCGGGACCACCGTCGGGCTCATCGGCCCGAACGGCTCGGGCAAGAGCACCCTGCTCAAGGCGATCGGCGGCATCCTGCAGCCGACCTCGGGCACGGTGCAGACCCGCGGCCGGATGGCGGCGCTGCTCGAGCTCGGCGCCGGGTTCCACCCCGACCTCACGGGCCGCGAGAACGTCTACCTCAACGCGTCCATCCTCGGCCTGTCGACGGCGCAGACGGACAAGTACTTCGACGCGATCGTCGACTTCTCCGGCATCGAGCGGTTCATCGACACCCAGGTGAAGTTCTACTCGTCCGGCATGTACGTCCGCCTCGCGTTCGCCGTCGCGGTGCACGTCGACCCGGACATCCTCCTGGTCGACGAGGTGCTCGCCGTCGGCGACGAGCCCTTCCAGCGCAAGTGCATGGACCGCATCCGCGAGTTCCAGCACGACGGCCGGACCATCGTCCTCGTCACGCACTCGCTGGACCAGGTGGCGGACGTCTGCGACCGCGCCGTCGTCCTCGAGAGCGGCCGGGTGATCGCCGACGGCGAGACCCGCGACGCCCTGCGCACCCTGCGCCACGAGTTCGACCAGCAGCGCCAGGAGGACATCGAGCACCGCCGCGAGACCCTGGAGAAGGTCGACGAGCCCGTCGCCCCGCGCGTGACCGTCCACGCGGTCGAGCTGCTGGGCCCCGCGGGCGAGCCGGTCAGCGAGATCACCCCTGGGTCCGACGTCACCATCGCGGTGACGGCGGAGGCGCTGGAGGCCGTCGCCGAGCCGATCATCGGGGTCGGCATCGAGACGGGGCTGGGCGTCACCGTGTTCGGCACCAACACCGCGCTGCTCGGGCAGACGCTGTCCCCGCTGGTCGGCCGGCAGCGCTACGAGATCCGCCTGCGGGACCTGCGGCTCGGCGAGGGGCAGTACAGCTGCCACGGGGCGGTCGCGGCCACGAGCGGCGCCGAGCTCGCGCGGCTGCGCGAGGTCGCGAGCTTCTCCGTGGCGTCGGACGGTGCGACGGTCGGGCCGGTGTGGGCTGCGCCCGAGCTCGTCCTCGACCATGTCTGAGGTTCGCACCTCCCCCCGGCCGGTCCGCGGCCGCCGGCTCCTGGCCGCGGTCGCGGGCGTGCCGGACCGCCTCGTCGTCCTGCTCTTCTGGACCTCGGTCGTCGTGTCGGTCACGGTCCTGGTCGGGCAGTTCACGCCGGTGGTCGTGCTGCCGCTCCTGGTGGCCGTGCTCGCGGCGACCTGGCGCCTCGTGCCCGCGCCGGTGCTGCCCACCCGGTCCGCCGCCCTGGGTGCCCTGAGCGCTCTCGGGCTGGTCGCGCTCTGGGTCGCGCTGAACGTCCCCTACGTGGCGCGGTACGTCGTCGTGACCCGCGACCCCGGGTTCCTCACCCTCGAGGGCTTCTGGCTCACCGAGCACGCGTCGCCGGACATCCCGATGGGGTCCGCCGAGGCCGTCGCCGACTCGGTGCGCGGCTTCACCGCGGAGACGGGTGCGTACTTCCCCTCGGACGGCGCCCTGCACGCCCAGGGCGCGAAGCTGCTGCCCGGGCTGCTCGGCCTCGGCGGGTGGGCCGGCGGCGACGCCGGGGTGCTCGTCACGAACCTGCTGGTGAGCGGGATCGCGCTGCTCGCCGTCTACGGCCTCGCCCGCCGGGTCGTGGGCTCCTGGTGGGCGCTGCTGCCCGTGGTGGCCCTCGGCGCGTCGATCCCCATGCTGGTGTTCTCCCGGGCGGCGTACACCGAGCCGCTGAACGTCGCGCTCGTGTTCGGGGCGCTGACCTTCTCGTGGACGGCGTTCGAGACCCGGTCGTGGTGGCGCCACCTGCTGTCCGGCGCGCTCGTCGGGGCGACCGCCCTCGCCCGGATCGACGGCGCCGCCTCGGTGATCGGCTTCATCGCCGGGCTGGCGGTCGCCGCCGGTGCCGCGCTGCTCCCGCGCGCCCGCCGCCGGGGCCAGGCGGCCTTCTTCGCCGCCGGAGGCGCCGCGCTGCTGCTGGTCGCGCTCGGCTACGCGGACCTGCGCCTGCACAGCCCCGGGTACCTGTCCGACCTCGGCGACCAGTTCGAGATGCTCGCCGGGGTGCTCGTCGCGACCGCGGTGGTCGGCGTGCTCATCACGGTCCCGAGGTTCTGGGACCCGCTGCGCCGCGTGCTCGTGCGCCGTCGCCGTGGGCTCGCCGCCGCCGCCGTGGTCGCGGTGGTGCTGGTCGCCGTGCTGCTGAGCACCCGGTTCCTCTGGCTTCCCGGGCACGACCTCGACCCCGCGAGCGGCTACGCGAACGTCGTCGCCGGGCTGCAGGAGCGCGAGGGCATGCCGGTCGAGCCGTCCCGCAGCTACGACGACTGGTCGGTGCGCTGGCTCTCCTGGTACTACGGCTGGCCCATGGTCGTGCTGTCCTTCGCCGGTCTGGCCGTCCTCGCCCACCGCGCGATCGCCCGGCGCGACCCGCGCCTCCTGGTGCTCCTCGCCGTCATCGCGGCGCCGTCCGCCCTGTACCTCTGGCGGGTCAGCATCACGCCGGACCAGGTGTGGGCGATGCGTCGCCTGCTCCCCGTCACGCTCCCCGGGTTCCTCGTGGCGACGGCGGTCACCCTCCACGCTCTCTGGACCGCCCGCCGCCGGTGGCTGCAGGTGGTGGCCGCGGCGCTCGCCGCCGTCGTCGCCGTCACGCCCTTCACCACGTGGACGCCGCTGCTGCGGGTGCCCGAGCAGGACAACCGGCTCGGTGAGATCCGCGCGATCTGCGCCGCGCTGCCCAGCGACCACGTGGTGTACATCCAGGCGGGGGGTCCGAACTACCTGGCCACGCTGCGGTCGATCTGCGACGTCGAGGTGATCCAGGTCGAGCGTCCGCCCACCGCCGACGAGCTCGAGCGCGTCCGCGAGGCCTGGGACGTGCCGGTGGTGTCCGTCGTGGCGTTCCGGCCGGACGACCTGCCGTTCGCCGGCGACGAGGTGCCGGCTCCGTTCCGGACGACCGAGATCTCCACCTGGTCGTACGCGCTGTCCTACCTGCCGTTCGAGCCCGAGGTGCGGACGTCGACCGTCTGGATCGGCACGGTCGACGAGGACGGCACCATCGTGACGCTGCCGCCCGAGGGCACGCCGGCCGGCTGACCCGGCCGGCGTGCACGAGGACGGCCGGCGGAGATCTCCGCCGGCCGTCCTGGTGCCCCGCTGCCTCGTCCCGGTGTCAGGCCGGGTACCGGACCAGCGCCTTCTTCTGGTACTCCTGCGACCCGGCGATGCCCGTGCGGACCGCGCCCTCGCCGCGCTGCAGCAGGACGTTCGCCCAGCTCTGCACCCCGGGGCCGTCGGGCTCGCGCTGCAGGAACACGCGGTAGTACGCACCGGCCCGCCGCTTCGCCGCCTCCTGCGAGAACCAGATGCCGTCCACGACCGCCGCGCGACCCTGCGGCGTGCCCATGCGGGGCGCCCACACGGCGACGTCCGCCGCGGTCGCCGACCGGCCGAGGACCGTCGAGTAGAGCAGCCGCACGTAGCCCGCGTTCGTCCCGCCCGAGCGGTTGAAGTACTCCTGCGAGTCGTAGAACCGACGCTGCGCGTCGTCGACCGTCGCGATGCCGCTGCGGACCGCGGCCAGCCAGTTGGCGGCACCCGCCGGCTCGGGTTCGCGGCCGAGCACCTCGCGGTACGCCTGCCGGACCCGCTTGTTGATGTACTCGTCGCTCCGCGTCAGCTCCGCCACCAGGTCGGCCTGGCTCGTCCCCTGCATCAGCCGGGTGGTCCACGTGCTCAGACCGGTCGAGTCGGTCCCCCGGTCCAGCAGGTCGGCGTACAGCGCCCGCACCACCGCCTGCGCCGTCGCGCGGGGCATCGCGGGCACGCCGAGGTTGGCGGCCGCGACCGCCCGGATGGTCCCGAGCGCCGCGTAGCCGCCGTTGCCCGGGCAGGCCGTGTAGGAGACGTCACGGTGCCCGAACACCCGCGGCAGGCTGACGGTCTGGTTCTTGTAGCGGGAGTTCTCGCCGTTGCCGGTCGCGTAGGACATCCAGCCCTGCGGGTCGCGGCTGTACACGCCCAGGCGCCAGCCGATCACCCGGCCGACCGCGTCCTGCGTCGCCGCGGACGGGGCGGCGTCGTAGGTGCCGAGCATCGCGACACCGACCGTGCCGGTGTTGAAGCCGCCGGCGTGCACGCCGATGACCGCCTTGCTCATGCTGCCGACGCGGCCCTCGTAGATGTTGCCCCACTTGTCGACGACGAAGTTGTACCCGATGTCGCACCAGCCGCGACCGCCGATGTGGTACGCCTGGTCGTTGCGGATCTGCTGCATCGCGGCAGCCACGGAACCGTACGAGTTGCTGCCGGCGGTGTGGTGCACGACCGCGCCGACGAGCGAGCCGGCGACGTCCGGGCTGCACACCGGCGCCTGGGCGCCCCACTGGGCTCGCGTGATGACGCCAGGGGTCGAGGCCGCGGGCACGACCGTCGCGGCGGCACGCGGGGTCGTGGCGACCGCGTTGCTGAACACGGCCTCGCCCGACGCGGCGCTGCTGCGTGCCGTCGCAGCTCCGGCGGGCTCGACCAGCGCGGACCCGACCAGCGTCAGGTCCAGGTCGGCCGGACCGCCGGCACCCGTGGCGGCGAACGACAGCTGCACCGCGTCGGCCTCGCCGATCCAGAACGAGTCCGTGCCCCCGCGCCGCTCGGCCCGGGCGTCCGCGGTGCCCTCGTCCGGACCGTCGTCCGCGACGTCGAGCTCGCTCCAGCCGGACCACTCGCCGGCGGTCAGCGTGCGCGCCCGGGGCGCCAGCTCGGCGGCGTCGGCGCCCTGCGGCCACGTGACGCCCAGCGTCTGCACGCCCTCGGTCGCGACGGACGGCGTCAGCACGCGACCGTCCTCGGTCAGCGCGTCGGCGACGACCGGCTCCTCGGCGGGGTCGACGCTCTCCTCGGCCGCCTCGTCCTCGGTGGCACGCGGCGTCAGGAGGGCACGCGCGCCCTCGCCCGCCGCCTCGCCGGCCCCTTCCGGGGCGGGCTGCTCCGGCGCGCCGGGAGCGGCGGAGGGCTCCGGGACGCCGGGCGAGGCGGACGGCGACGGCGTCGGGTCCGGCGCGGCGTCCGGCGCGGGCGCCGGGTCGGCGGTGAAGGCGTCCGCGGTCGCGGCCTGCGCGTCGGCCGCGGAGGCGACGACGAGCTCGGCGCTCGTGATCTCCACCTCCGGGTCCGTCGCCGGTGCGTCGGCAGCGGGCCGCACGACGGCGTCGGTCCGGCTCGAGGTGGTCGCGACCGAGGGGGACGCGAAGCCCGCCCCGGTGACGGCGACCGACAGGGCGAGGAGCAAACGCAACAGCATGACGAGTCCTGACATCGACCGGGCACGTACTCCGTGGAGGGTGAGGCCTCCTTGACAACGAGTCAAGGAACCGCGCGGAACCGGTCCTGTTTGCTCCGGTATGCCCGGCACCCGGCCCGCACGCGGACTCGGTATCGTGGTCCGTCGCAGCACCCCCGACCTGGAGGACCTTCCCGTGCGCATGCTCGTCACCGGCGGAGCCGGCTTCATCGGCTCCAACTTCGTCCACCAGGTCGTGCGCGAGCACCCCGAGGTCCAGGTCACCGTGCTCGACGCGCTGACCTACGCGGGTGACGAGAAGAGCCTGGCCCCGGTCTGGGAGCAGATCACCTTCGCCAAGGGCAGCATCACGGACCACGACGTCGTGGACGAGCTCGTCAAGAACAGCGACGTGGTCGTGCACTTCGCCGCCGAGTCGCACAACGACAACTCGCTGCACGACCCGTGGCCGTTCGTGCACACCAACGTCATCGGCACCTACACGCTGCTCGAGGCGGTGCGCCGGTACGACGTGCGCTACCACCACATCAGCACGGACGAGGTCTACGGCGACCTCGAGCTGGACGACCCGGCCAAGTTCACGCCGGACACCCCGTACAACCCGTCCAGCCCGTACTCGTCCACCAAGGCGTCCTCGGACCTGCTGGTGCGCGCGTGGGCGCGGTCGTTCGGCGTGCGCGCCACGCTGTCGAACTGCTCGAACAACTACGGGCCGTACCAGCACGTCGAGAAGTTCATCCCGCGGCAGATCACCAACGTCATCGACGGCATCCGCCCCAAGCTCTACGGCACCGGCGAGAACGTCCGCGACTGGATCCACGTCGAGGACCACAACAGCGCCGTCTGGGACATCATCACCAAGGGCCGCCTCGGCGAGACCTACCTGATCGGTGCGGACGGCGAGGAGAACAACAAGACCGTCGTCGAGCTGATCCTCGAGCTGACCGGTCAGCCGTCCGACGCCTACGACCTGGTGAGCGACCGCCCGGGCCACGACCTGCGCTACGCGATCGACGCGTCCAAGCTCCGCACCGAGCTCGGCTGGGAGCCGCGCTACACGACGTTCCGCGACGGCCTCGCGGCGACCATCGACTGGTACCGCGCCAACGAGGCGTGGTGGCGGCCGCAGAAGGACGCGACCGAGGCGAAGTACGCCCAGCTCGGCCGCTGACCCGCACCCGGCTCCACGACGGCCGCCCGACCCCGCGTCGGGCGGCCGTCGTCGTCCCCGGACGGGGCCGCGGAAGCGGGCCGCCGAGCGGGTGATCTGCACAGATCCTCCACGGCGCGCCCCCGGGTGGTCCGCCGGGCTCCGAGGGTCGGCTCCTATGCTTCCGTCCGTGACCTCCCGCCACGCCGCTCCCGCACGCCCGCGCGCCGTCCGCCACGGGCGGCCCCGGCGCAGCCACGCGGTGCTCCGCGGCGTCGCGCTCGGCGTGGTCGCGGTCCTGTGCTTCGGCGCCTCCGGAGCGGCGGCGCTGTACCTGCAGCTGAACAGCAACATCAACACGATCGACGCCAGCGACCTCATCCAGGCGCTGCCCGAGCCGACCCCCACCGGTCCCGCGGACCCCGACGACCCCAACGCCGGCCGGGACGTCAACATCCTGCTGATGGGCTCCGACGAGCGCGACGGGGAGAACGAGGCCATCGGCGGCTTCGTCGGCGGCATGCGGTCCGACACCACGATCGTGGCGCACATCTCGGCCGACCGGAGCCGCGTCGAGCTGATCTCGATCCCCCGCGACTCCCTGGTGGACATCCCGTCCTGCACCATGACGGACGGCTCCACCAGCTACGCGCAGCGCGACGCCATCTTCAACTCCGCCTTCGCCATCGGCGCGGACCAGGGCGGCGACATCGCCTCCGCCGCCGCCTGCACCGTCAACACGGTGCAGCAGAACACCGGCGTGCGGATCGACCACTTCGTCGTCGTCGACTTCGCCGGGTTCACCAAGATGGTCGACTCCATCGGCGGGGTCCCGATCTGCGTGCCGAACGACATGTCGGCGCCCAAGGCCGGCCTGTTCCTCAACGCGGGTCAGCAGACGCTCACGGGGTCCCAGGCGCTGGCCTTCGCCCGCGCCCGCACCGGCCAGGGCGTCGGCGACGGGTCCGACACCAACCGCCTGGGCCGGCAGCAGGAGCTGCTCGCCGCCGTGGTGCGCGAGGTGCTCGGCAAGAACATGCTGACGGACATCACCCAGCTGATCCGGTTCCTCGACTCCGCGACCGAGTCGCTGTCGATCGACAGCGGGTTCAGCTCGATCTCCGACATGGCCGGGCTCGCCTACAGCCTGCGGAGCACCTCGGCTGGGAGCATCACCTTCATGACCATCCCGTTCGCCGCGGCGCCGAGCGACCCGAACCGGGTGGTGTGGACCTCCGAGGCCGACACCATCTGGGCGAACCTCGCGGGCGACCAGCCGATGCTGGCCGGCACGTCGCAGGACGGCTCCGGGACCGGCACCGACGGTCCCGCCGACCCGGGCGCCGGCACGACCGATCCCGGCACGGGCACGACCGACCCCGGCACGGACGTCGGCGCCGACCCCGGCACCGGCACCGGCACCGCGACCACCGCTCCGGCCCCCGAGGTCGCCCAGACCCGTGAGGCGGGCAAGGAGGCCTTCTCGGCCGGCGACATCACCGCGGTCTGCGGCTGATCGTGGCCCGCCCCGAGGACCGCAACCCCCGCGACGCGTCCCGCGGGACGCCGCCCAGCTTCTCGCCGGGCGCCGCCGGCCGCCGGCCGTCCGCGGACGGCGCCGTGCCGGTCGGCGAGCCGCGCCCCGGCGCGCCCGCCCCTGGCGAACCGGCCGTACGGCGCGCGACCCGCCCCGGTCGTCCGCCCGTCCGCCCGGCCGCGCCCGGGCGGACCTCCGTGCCGCGCGCTGCGGGCGCTGGCGCCATGGGCGCTGCGGGTACGGCGGGTGCCGCCGACGCTGCTGCTCGCGGGCCCGCGAGCTTCGCACCGCAGGCCGGCGACGACGACGCCCGTCCCGTGCGCGTCTCCGGGCGCAGCACCGCGGAGCCGGCGCGCTCGTCGGTGCGCGCGGGCTCCCCGGCGGTGCCCGTGGGAGCCGACAGCCCTGCGCGCGCGCCGCGGCAGAGCGCACCGGTCGGTCCCGGTCGGGCCCGGCCCGCGAGCCCCGCCCGTCCGGGTGGCCCCGCCCGTCCGGGTGGCCCGGGTCAGCCGGGTGGCCCCGGTGTGCCAGGTACCGTCCCCGGCGGACCGCCCGCCGCCGCCCCGCGCCGCAGGCGCCGCCGCGGCCGCGTGGTCGCCGCCGTCGCCGTGCTCGTCCTCGTGCTGCTCGTCGCCTGGCCCGTGGGTCTGCTGTGGTGGGCGAACGGCAAGATCGAGCACGTGGACGCCCTGTCGGGCGCCGCGGACACGCCCGGCACCACCTACCTGCTGGCCGGCTCGGACTCCCGCGAGGACGGCGTGATCGAGGACGCCGAGACGGTCGGCTCCCGCACCGACACCATCCTGGTGCTGCACGTGCCGGAGTCCGGCCCGTCCGCGCTGATCTCGCTGCCCCGCGACACCTACACCGACATCCCCGGCTACGAGCCGAGCAAGCTCAACGCCGCGTTCTCGTGGGGCGGTGCCCCGCTGCTGGTGCAGACCGTCGAGGGCCTGACGGGCCTGACGGTCGACCACTACGTGGAGATCGGCTTCGGCGGCGTCGAGCAGATCGTCGACGCCCTCGGCGGGGTCGAGCTGTGCCTGGACGGCAGCACGGGGATCACGTTCCCGGTCAACGAGCCGCAGTCGGGGCTGATCTGGGACGCCCCGGGCTGCCAGACGGTCGGCGGCGAGATGGCCCTGGCGTTCTCGCGCATGCGGTACGCCGACCCGTCCGGCGACATCGGGCGCGGCCTGCGCCAGCGGCAGCTGATCAGCGCCGTGGCGTCGAAGGCCGCCGACCCGTCCGTGCTGGTGCAGCCCGGCAAGCAGGTGTCGCTGATCGACTCCGGCACCGGTGCGCTCACCGCCAGCGACGAGACCGGCATCGTCGACCTCGGCCGGCTCGCCCTGGCGTTCCGCGCCGCCACCGGCCCGGACGGCGTGACCGGCACCCCGCCGATCGCCGACCTGGACTACCGGCCGGGTGGGGTGGGCGCGACGGTCCTGCTCGACGAGGACCAGGCACCCGCGTTCTTCGCGGCGCTCCGCGACGGCACGCTGGAGCCGGGCTCCGTCGTCGGCGGCGTCCCCACGCCGTAGCCGGCCCGGACCAGCCGCCCGAGCGCGACGCCCGCGTCGCGGACCCGCTCGCAGCCCTGGGTGGTCGCCCGGCGCAGCCGCGGACCGAACGGGCGCTCGACGAACCGGTGCACCAGCCACGCCAGCACCAGCGAGAACCCCGTCGCGGCCAGCAGCACCGCCCACACGGGCAGCCGGTCGCCGAGCAGGTGGATCACCCACAGGCCCCAGTACTCGTGCGTGAGGTACAGCGGGTAGGTCAGCGCACCGGCGGCGGTCAGGCCGGCCCAGCGCCACCGGGCGAGCGGCGTGAGCGCCACCAGCGCCACGAGGCCGACGCAGCCCAGCAGCCCGGCGGTGAGCAGCCGGGCGTCCGGCGCCACCACCGAGTTGGCGCCGAGGGACTCCATCCGCGCCGGCACCAGGGCGGCGGTCGCCAGCGCCGCGTTGCCGGCGACCAGCAGCCACGGCAGCACCGCGTGCCCGGTCCGGAAGATGACGTACAGCGCCATGCCGGCCGCGAACAGGGGGGCGTACGGCGCGACGAGCCAGGTCACGGCGTCGTGCAGCCCGGCCTCGCGCGCCAGCATCGCGGCGGCGGGCCACAGGGCCGCGAACCACAGCACCCGGCGGCGGGTGATCCCGACCGCGGCGAACAGCGCGATCAGCACGTAGAACCGCAGCTCCACCCAGAGCGTCCAGTACACGCCGTCCACGTGGCCGACGTCGACCAGGCTCTGCAGCAGGGTCAGGTTGACCAGGACCTGGCCGCCGGTGATCTGCTTGCCCTCCCACACGAGCAGCAGCAGGGCACCGGTCAGCAGCACCGCCACCCAGTACGCCGGGTACAGGCGCGCGACCCGGGACCCGATGATATCGGGGACCGACCGGCCCCAGGCCGTCATGAGGATGACGAACCCGCTGATCACGAAGAACAGCTCCGGGCCGAGCGAGGTGTAGGTGGCCCAGCCGGACACGGCCGGCGCGACCTCGGCGAGGTCGCGGCCCCAGGCGTCGGTCTGCCGGGCGGTGAAGTGGTAGGCCAGGACCCCCACCGCGGCGAGGAACCGCAGGGCGTCCAGGGCCGCGAGCCGCGGGGCGCGTGCGGCGGGCACGGCGGCTCCGGGAGCGGCGACCGCGGCGGCGGTCGCGGCGTCGGCGTGGCGGGTCGGCGCGGTGGTCGTCACCACTCGACGCTAGGTCGCCTCCCGCACGACCGCCCGTCGAGCAGCCCCCGGTTCCCGGGTTCTCGACGAGACCTCCACACCGCCCCGAGGAACCCGCCCGCGGCGGCCGGGGCGCCGCGCCGGCGTCAGCTGCCGAAGCCCACCGACGGCCGGCGGCCCGCGCCGTGGGTGGCGCGCAGGCGCTCGCCCTTGGCGTCGGCCTGGGCGCGCAGGTCGTCCTGGAACGCCAGCATCGCGGCGGCGACGCGCCGGGCGACGTCGTCCGTGCCGGACCCGAGGATGCGCGCGGCCAGCAGCCCGGCGTTCCGGGCACCCCCGATCGACACGGTGGCGACGGGCACGCCCGCAGGCATCTGCACGATGGACAGCAGCGAGTCCATGCCGTCCAGGCGCGCCAGCGGCACCGGGACGCCGACCACGGGCAGCGGCGTCACGGCGGCGAGCATCCCGGGCAGGTGCGCCGCTCCCCCGGCGCCCGCGATGATCACGCGGAGCCCGCGGGCCGCGGCGCCGCGGCCGTAGTCGACCATCTTGTCCGGCTGCCGGTGCGCCGAGACGACGTCCACCTCGACCGGCACGTCGAACTCGCCGAGCGCCTGGGCGGCCGCCTCCATGACGGGCCAGTCCGAGTCCGAGCCCATGACGATGCCGACCAGCGGGTTCATGCGGAGCCTCCGGGGGTGGTGTCGGGGTCCTCGCCGCGCAGCACGGCGGCCGCGGCGACCGCGCGCCGGCGCACCTCGCCGAGGTCGTCGCCGCTCACGGTGACGTGCCCGAGCTTGCGGCCCGGGCGGACGCCCTTGCCGTACAGGTGCACCTTCGCGCCGGGGTCCAGGGCCGCGACCTCGGCCAGGCCGTCGGTCAGGGCGGCGCGGGTGCTGCCCAGGACGTTGGCCATCACCGTCCAGGGGGCGCGTGCGTCGGTGCTGCCGAGCGGCAGGTCCAGGACGGCGCGCAGGTGCTGCTCGAACTGGCTGGTCACCGAGCCGTCGATGGTCCAGTGCCCGGAGTTGTGCGGCCGCATGGCCAGTTCGTTCACCAGCACCCGCGGCGCACCGCCCTCGGGGTCGGCGACCTCGAACAGCTCGACGGCGAGCACGCCCGTGACGCCGAGGCCGTCGGCCACCTCCCGCGCGATCCGCTCGGCGGTCGCGGCGCTGCGCGGGTCCAGGTCGGGCGCGGGAGCGATCACCTCGCTGCACACGCCGTCGCGCTGCACGGACTCCACCACGGGCCAGGTGCGCACCTCGCCGGACGGGGTGCGGGCGACCAGCACCGCCAGCTCGCGGGTGAACGGCACCCGCTCCTCGGCCAGCAGCGGGGCGCCGGTGCCCTCGGCGGCGGCGGTCAGCCAGTCGGCGGCCTCGTCCGCGGACCGCACCACGCGCACGCCCTTGCCGTCGTAGCCGCCGCGCGCGGTCTTGACGACCGCGGTGCCGTCGCCGGCCGCGAGGAACGCGACCAGGTCCTCGGCGGCGGCCAGCGGCGCCCAGCGCGGGCACGGCACGCCGAGCGCGGTGAGCCGGGTCCGCATGACGATCTTGTCCTGGGCGTGCACCAGCGCGTCCGGGCCGGGGCGTACCGCGACGCCGCGGTCCTGCAGCTCGGTGAGCAGGGCGTTGGGCACGTGCTCGTGCTCGAACGTGAGCGCGTCGGCGCCCACCACCAGGCTCTCGACGGCGACCGGGTCGGCCGCCGCGCCGACGGGCGCGTCGACGACCACCTGCGCCGCCGAGGACACCGCGTCCTCCACCAGCACCCGCAGGTGGATGCCCAGCGCGGTCGCCGCGGGCGCCATCATGCGGGCGAGCTGCCCACCACCGACCACTGCCACCACGGGTGCTGCCACGGGAAGGGAGCCTAGTGGACGACCGGATGCGCGAGATCAGGCCGAGATGTCAGGTTTGTCCTGATCTGCGCGATCGGTGTCTGAAGCAACCCCCGCTCTTCGCTAGGATCACGCCGACATCCGGTCGACGTGAGGCGCAGCATGACGGAAGCGGTACGGGGGCAGACCGCGAGCGGGGTGGTGGTGATCGGCAACGGCGGGCACGCCCGCGCGTGCGTCGACGCCTGGCCCACGGCATCCCCCCAACAGCCGATCGGCTGCACCGGCAGCGACCCCGCCGAGCACGGCGAGGTCCCGTACCTCGGCCGGGACGACGTGCTGGCCGACCTGGTGCGGTCCGGGGTGACGCGGGCGTTCGTCGCCATCGGCTCCCCCGGCCTCCGCGCCCGGCTCACCGCCGACGCCGCGGCCCTGGGCCTCGCCCCGTTCACCGTCGTGTCGGGCAGCGCGCAGGTGGCGCGCACCGCCGAGGTCGGCGCCGGCAGCGTCCTGCTCCGCAGCGCCGTCCTCGGCGCCTACGCCCGGGTCGGTGCCGGTTGCATCGTCAACACCGGCGCGACGATCGACCACGACTGCGTCGTCGGCGACTTCAGCCACGTGGCCCCCGGCGCGCACCTCGCCGGCACCGTCCGTGTCGGCTCCCACGCCCTGGTGGGGGTGGGAGCGTCCGTGCGCCCCGGCATCACGATCGGCGACGGTGCCGTCGTCGGCGCCGGTGCGGTCGTGGTGCACGACGTCCCCGCCGGCGCGACCGTCGCCGGCAACCCCGCCCGAGCGCTCTCCCGGAAGGTCCCCGCATGATCCACGTCGCCGCCCCCGACCTCTCCGGGAACGAGCAGGTCTACGTCGCCGAGTGCCTCGAGACCACCTGGATCTCGTCGGCCGGTCGCTTCATCGCCGAGTTCGAGCGCGAGTTCGCCGCCCTGTGCGGGGTCACCCACGCGATCGCGACCAACAACGGGACGACCGCGCTCCACCTCGCCCTCGTCGCGGCCGGCATCCGCCCGGGCGACGAGGTCATCGTGCCGGTCCTGACCTACATCGCCTCCGCGAACGCGGTCCGCTACTGCGGCGCCGAGCCGGTGTTCGTCGACGTCGAGCCCGGCACCATGAACCTCGACCCGCGCGCGGTCGAGGCCGCGATCACGCCGCGGACCCGCGCGATCATGCCGGTCGACCTGTACGGGAACCCCGCCGACCTGCCCGCCATCACCGCGATCGCCCGGGCCCACGACCTCCTGGTGATCCAGGACTCCGCCGAGGCGCACGGCGCCGAGGTCGACGGCCGGCGGGTCGGGTCGCTCGCGGACGCCACCTCGTTCAGCTTCTTCGGCAACAAGATCGTGACCACCGGTGAGGGCGGCGCCGTCACCACCGACGACGACGAGCTCGCCGCGCGCCTGCGGCTCCTGCGCGGCCAGGGCATGGACCCCGAGCGCCGGTACTGGTTCCCGGAGGTGGGCTTCAACTACCGGATGACCAACGTCGCCGCCGCGATCGGGGTCGCCCAGCTCGAGCGGTTCGAGGACATGCTCGACGCACGGGACATGCTGAGCAAGACCTACGACGAGGCCCTGCGCGACGCCCCCGGCGTGACCCTCCCCCAGCAGCGTCCTGGTACGCGACGGGTGAACTGGATGTACACGGTGACGCTCGACGGCCTCACCGTCCAGCAGCGCGACGAGGTCATCGAGGGGATGCACGCCGACGGCATCGAGACCCGTCCCGTGTTCCACCCGCTGCACCACCTGCCGCCGTACCGGCAGGAGGACGGCCGCTATCCCGTGGCGGAGCGCCTGGGAGCGACGGGGATCTCCCTTCCGACCCACCTCGGCGTGACCGCCGCGGACGTGGAGCTGATCACGGCGCGCCTCGTCGAGCGCCTGGCCGCCGCCCGCGCGTGAGCGCGGACGCGCCCGCCCCGCCGGACGTCCGGGCCGGGGACGGCGCGGCGTCGCGCGCCCGTCGGCGTCGGCCCACACGGGCCGGCGTCTTCACCGCGGTCGCCGGCCTCTTGCTGTGGGCGCTGCTGCTGAACCTGCACGGCTTCTGGTTCGGCCGGAGCCAGCCGACACTGATGACGCTCCACGGGGCTGGGGTGATCCAGTGCATGCGGGACCAGGGCATCGAGAGCTTGTGGACCGCATGCCGCGCCCTCGGCGCTCCAGAAGGGCTTCCGCTGCTCACCGGGCTGCCGCAGCTGTACCTGGGGTGGCTGGTCGACTACCTGCCAGTGGTGGACCCGTGGGCGGCGCACCAGGTCTCCAACGCGATCGTGGACGGGGTGGGCCTCCTCGCCGGGTTTCTTCTCATGCGGCGCTGGGGCGCGCCCCGGTGGATCGCCCTTCTCACCAGCGCTTCATACCTCGCTTCTCCCAGCATCATCGCGATGAACGGCTTCGCGTACACCTTCAGCGGATTCGTGCTCCTTCCGGCGTACCTGTTGAGCGCCCTGGTCGTCGCCGACCTCATCGTGCGGGCACGGATACTGCGAGCTGTCGCGGTCGCGCTTCCTCTGGCCTTCGTCATGGTGTTCACGGACGGCTACTCGCTGTTCGCCGGCCTCCTGGCCGTCGGTGCCGTGCTCATCGCGCGCTGCTGGGACAGCGAGGTGAGCTGGCGCACTCGAGCGCTGCTTCTCGTAGTCCCCGGGGTTTCGTTCCTCGTCGCCCTGATCGCTTTCCTTGCCTACACCCCCGACAACATCACGGACATCCCCGTCGGCATCGGAGCCTTCCGTTACCTCGGCCTCGACCTCGCGACTCTGCTGGTTCCGCAGGACACGCTGTGGTGGGCGGACATCGCTGGTTTCGGCCGACTGGGGAGCACGCTCTGGGGTGACGGCTCCAACGTGGTGGGGAACTACGTCGGGTTCATGACGCTCGCCCTCGCCCTTTCCTACCTGGTGTTGCGGCGCTCCCGACCCGGGGAAGAGCGGCGCCTCGTTCTCGCTCTTGCTGTGGCCGGACTCGTCGCACTCCTCCTGGCGCTGGGTCCTGCGCTCAAGATCTACTCGACGACGCAACCCATCGACCCCGTGTGGGACGTGCCCGTCTCGATGACGGCCGGCGGGCTGCCGACGACGTGGCTCTATGAGAATGTGCCCGGCTTCGAGACCATGCGAGCGACCTACCGCTGGTTCCTTCTCACCCGCCTGGTCCTGGTGCTGCTCGCCGGCCTCGGTCTGGCCGCCTTGTGGCGGCATCGGCCTGCTCCCTCCCGTGCTGCTGCGCTGCGACCGGGAGTCGTGCTGCTGGCGGTTCTCCTCGTCCTCGAGACCGCCCCGAACATCCCTCGTGTGCTGCAGAGCACGCGCACGTACGCTGCGCACCTCACCTCGGTGCGCTCCGGTGTCATCGCCGACGCCGTCACTCTGGTTCGTCCCGGTGAACGCGTCCTCGTCCTGCCGAGCAGGAATGACTTCCTCGTCAACGGCTTGATCCCTTTCACCGGCGCCGCCGCGTACAACGCGGCACCCGACAAGAACTACCAGTTCGCGCGCGCGTCGTGGCCGGCCTCGGTCGAGCGTGCGGTAGTCGCATGGACGGACGACGCGGCACGGGCCGACGCGATCTGCGCCGCACTGGAGGACGACGTCGACGCGGTCGTCCTGCCGTACATCGATCCCTACTACGACGCCGTGTCCTGGCCACCTCCCCAGGACAGGGTCGAGGGCTACCGATGGATCGCGGACACTCTGGTTGCCGACCAGAGGTTCGTCGCTGCACGCGCGGACTCGCTCACGGTACTGCGCCCCTCCGGCGCAAGCTGCTGAAGCCACGCGAGGGGCACCTCCGTCGCGAGCCCGACGCGACCTTGTCAAGAAGTGCCGGGGCCAGCTGCTTCCAGGTGGGTCTCGGGGGAGGACGCCGGCACAGCGGTCGGTACGCAGTCGCAGGCGACGGGTCTAGCACGCTCAACGGGGTGGGAGCACGACCGGGGTCGTGGAGAACAGCTCTTCGACCCGCGCGGCCACGGTGTCGAGGACCCCGTCCAGGTCAGCGATCCCCCAGGTGTGCAGCACGCGGCTGAGGTCCGCGACGAGGCGCGCCCGCGGGCCGCTACCCGGACTGTCCCGGAGCACCCGGAGGAGCCCGTCCACGTAGGTGTCAGCGCTGTGGCGTTCGGCGACATGCGCCCGGGCTGCGGTGGAGAGCTCGGGTCCCGCCCGCTCCAGCAGCGAGCCGAGAGCGGCGGCCACCTCGCCCGGTCGTGGCGGCGTCGGCACGTGTTCCACGAACGGTCCAGAGACCTCGGCGTAGCTGCCGTCGTCCACCACGACGGCAGCCACTCCCGCAGCCAGGCTCTCGAGGAGCGCGTACGAGGCGCCCTCCAGGCAGGGCTCGCGCAGGACCACCGCGACGTCGGCCCGGTCCCGGAAAGCAGCAAGGGTGGCGTCGGAGGGGTTGTCGACGACAGTGACGTCGGTCAGCCCCGCAGCTGCGACCAGCGTGCGCACCTCGTCCACGCTCATCACACCAGAACGTCCCGCCACCACCAGGTGGACCCGGCGGGTGCGGGTGAGCCGGGCCATCGCCGCGACCACCACGTCGATCCGCTTGTTGGGGTTGAACACCCCCGCCTGGAGCACCACCGGGACGTCCTCCGGCAGGTCCGGCAGCGGGTCGGCGCCAACAGTCGTCGCCCGGCCGGGGGCGACCGGGAGACCGACCACCTCGACGTCCGCGAGCACCGCCGGCCTGACCCGCCGGGCGGCGAACTCCGAGTGCACGACGACCTGCCGGGCGCCCTCCGCAGCCAGGGAGACGAACGGGTACGCCGCTCCCCCTTCGGCGGCCCACGGCGCCTCGACCGGCTCGCCGGCGAGCGCGCGCTCGGCCTGCTCCTCGACCTCCGACCCGTACCAGCGGGCGTACTCCTCCGGGTAGTCGCCCCGTTCGAGCAGGTGACCGTGGAACAGGTTCGCCATCGCGACGTCGTGCAGGACGACGAGCCCGGGGACCCGCAGCGACGCCTTCCAGAGGTCCAGGTGGTTCCACGAGTGGTCACCCAGGTGGTAGACGACGTGGTCGTAGTCCTCGAGGACCTCGGCGTGCGCCGGGTCGAGCTGACGAGTCGTCCCTGACCACGTCCGGCCCCCGGACCGTGACGGGTGCCAGACGTCCACCTCGACGCCCTCGCGGCGCGCCAGCACCTCGACGGCCATCGCGCTCACCATGCCGATCGCGCTCTCGTGCGAGAACGGTGTGCACCAGGCGATCTTCACGACAGCAGCTCCTCGATCACGTGGTCCCATGACAGCCCCAGAGCCGCCACCTCGGCCTCCGCCGCGGCGCCCAGGGCACGGGTGCGCGGGCGGTCCGCATCGAGCCGGTCGAACGCCGCCGCCAGCGCTCCCGCCTCGGGGGCGGTGACGTAGCCCGTGCGGCCGTCGTGCACGAGGTTGAGGACGCCGCCCGAGTCCGCGAGGGTCACGACCGGCTTGCCCGCGGTCATGGCCTCGGCGGTGACGTAACCGAAGGAGTCCTCGTCCAGCGGCAGGTAGCAGACCGCCAGCGCCCCGGCGAGGAGGTCGCGCTTCTCCTCCGTGCCGAGGAACCGCAGCCTGAGGTCGACCCGGTCCCCGAGGCCGTGCCGCGCGACCGCGGCGTGCAGGTCCGCGACGATCTCGTCGCTGTCCGGCTGGCCGGCCACGACCAGGCGGACCCCGGAGGTGGTACGGGCGAGCGCCTCGACCGCCAGGTCAGGGCGCTTTCCCCGCGAGACGCGGCCGAGGCACAGCACGTAGTCGCCGAACGGTCCTTTCCGGATGTCGCCCTCGTCGGGGAGCGGCGGGTGCAGGATCGTCGCCTCGAGCCCGTTGTGGGTGCGCAGCCGGTCCCGCGTGACCGTGTCGTTCGCGAACAACCGCCGCGCGGAGGACAGGCTGTCCGTGTCGACGTGGCGGATGGCCGTGCGGATCTCCTGCCACGACGGGTCGTCCACCGGCGGGCCCCACGGTGTGTCCCACAGGTCGTAGACCTGGCGGAGCTGGTGCAGCAACCACACCGTCACCTGCGGGTGCCGGATCGCGTACGCCGGGAACTTGAGGGCGATCACACGGTCCACGTCCCGGATGTCGAGGGTCGCGGTGTACAGCATGACGTCCGCGATCTCCGCGGGGGTCTCCCACCGGAACGGGATGCGCAGGAGCGCCACCTCGTGCCCGCGGGCCTGGAGCTCGCGCACGAGGGCGTCGCCGAGCAGCTCGGCACCACCCCGCACGAACGGGACGCCGTTCGTCGCCACCAGGATCTTCATGCGAGGAGCCTCTCGACGACGTGGTCCCAGGAGATCTGGAGCCGCTGGACCTGATCGCGCTGGGCGAGGCCCATACGCGTCGCCTCGGCGCGGTGGAGCCACAGCCGGTCGAACGCGGCGGCGAGCGCCTCGGGCGTGGGGTCCACCACGAGGCCGTTCACCTCGTCGTCGACGAGCTCGGGGACACCACCGCTGTCCGAGGTGGTGACGACGGCCCGGTCCATGGCCGCCGCCTCCAGCGAGGGGTAACCGTAGGAGTCCTCGTCGAACGGGATGTAGAGGACGGCGAGCGAGCGCGCCATCGCGTCGCGCTTGAACTCCTCGGACACCCACCGGTCGTTCAGCACGACCCGGTCCTCGAGACCGTGCTCAGCGATCGTCGCCAGCATCTCCGCGCGGTACGGCCCACGTGGCTGCTCGAAGGCCCCCATCAGGTGGAGCCGGACCGGCGTCGTCGTCAGGGCCATCGCCTGCACGGCGAGCAGCTGCCGCTTGTGCGGGACCATCCGCGACGGGTAGACGATCGTGTCCCCCGGTGCATCCCCGCTGGGCGTGTAGCCACCCGCGGGGTCGAGGGGCGGGTACAGCACCTCCGCCTCGACCTCGTTGTACGTGCGCAGCCGGCGCCGCACCACGTCCGAGTTGCTGAACACCCGCGACTCCGCGAGCGCCAGGTCGTCCGAGGCGAACATCATCCGCCGGAACTCGTAGCCGTCGGCGTCGTCCGGCACGTCGGCCGCGACGGGCCAGAGGTCGTAGGAGGGGCGATGGTGGTGCAGGAACCACACGCTCTTGTGCGGGTGCCGTACCAGGTAGCTGGGCGTCCGGACCGCGATCAGCCGGTCGCACCGGCCCGTGAAGTCGAGCGAGCGCAGCCCGACCATCTGCGCCGGCATGGTCCCGGGGTCGGAGGTGAAGGGCAGGGCCAGCAGCTCGACCTCGTGACCGCGCTGCTCGAGCGCGAGCTTCAGCCAGTCGACGATGAGGGTGGCACCGCCCCGGACGAACGGGACGCTGGTGGTGACGACCAGGACCTTCACCCGTCCACCCGACCCGCGTCCTGCTGCTGCGCCGCGGCCGTGGCTCGGCGGACGAGGCAGACGGTCAGGGGCAGGCGGGAGTCGAGCGTCGCCCGGTCGCCCGAGACCGTCTCGAAGACGTCGGCGCTCCAACCCAGGGCGTCAGCCTCGGCGACCAGGCCGGCGGCACTGGTGCCGGCCCGCCGGAGGTGCTCGTCGGACAGCTCGGCGAAGACGACCACGCCGGGGTTCTGCGAGACGATCCGCTCCATGCCGTGCAGAACGGCGAGCTCGGCGCCCTCCACGTCGATCTTGACGACGTCGACCCGCGCGCCGGCGGGGATCAGGTCGTCCAGTCGCGCGACCTCGACCTCGACAGAACCTGTCGCCGTCGCCTCGGGGAAGAGGGAGTTGTGCCCGGAGTCCGCGCGGTTGGTCGCGAGCCGCGCACGGCCCGGAGCCGCGCCGGCCGCGCACTCGTGCACCTCCACGACGCCCGACTCCCACAGCCCGTTCAGCCGGATGTTCTGCCGGAGCATCTCGGCGGTGGCAGGGGTCGGCTCGACCGCGATCACCCGTCCCTCGGCGCCCACGGCCCGTGCCGCGGCGACGGTGTACAGGCCCAGGTTCGCGCCGACGTCCACGAACGTGCTGCCCGGCGCGACGCGAGCGAGCATGAGCGCCGACAGACCCGGCTCGGGGTGACCGCGGTGCTCGAGGAACGCGGCGAGCCGCCACTCCTCGCCCGGGACGCCGAGCAGCATCGAGTCGACCTCGACCACCCGGACGTCCGATGTCGGGCGCGGATCCGGCACCGGCTGCTCGAGCAGCACGTCCCGGTGCCGGACATCTCCGTCGGCCGCCGGCTTCGCCGGGACGGGGACGACCATGGGCGCCGCCGCGGCCACGGCTGAGCCGGTGGCTGCCAGCTCGAGCGTCGCGTACGCCAGCGCGCGCGAGGCGCGACGCATACGCCGCAGCCGGGTCAACGGGTCGCGCCCGGGCATCACGACCGCCAGGACGGCCTCGGGCTCCTCGTACGCACCGACCTTCACCAGGACCCGGTCCACGACCCGGGGGTCGGCGGCTGCGGGCAGGCCGTGCAGCAAGGCCCGGACGAGCACGGACTGCCACGGCGTGCTGCCGCGCGTCGGGTCGAGCTCGTGGACCAGCACCGCTGCGGGGACCCCCGCGCGCAGCCGGCCCACCAGCTGCGCGACCCCGTCCGGCGTCACCTGGGCTCGGGCCAGGACGACGACACCGTGTGCGAGTACCGCGTCGGCGTCGAGCCCGGCAGTGCGCTCCCCGGTCGCCTCGGCGCGCGCACGCCCCTCCTGTGATTCGAGGAAGGCGCGCAGCAGGTCGGCCCGAGGCGTCCCTGCGAGCAGCGCGGCGACGTTGGCGGCGAAGCCGTCCTCGTCGGGCTCACGCCCCAGCACCAGGTCGTACAGGCCGAGAACCAGCACCTCGGGGTCGGAAGGTCGGGAGCGCAGGCGGTCCACGAGCGACACGGTCGGCGGGGCCGCGCCGGTACCGGCCACGCGCGCGAGGTCACGGACCCCGGCGCGCAGGTGCGTGCTGACCGCGCGTGCGTTCAACGGCATGGGTCGTGCTCCCCTGGGTGGTGTCGTCCGCGCGCCGGACATCGACGCACGTGGCCGCGCGCCACCAGGTGCACGTCCAGACGGGTGAGCAGCCTATCGACAACCGACGGGGGTCGATGCGCACGCAGATCCGGAGGTCGGCCGCCGATCACCTCGCCACCCAGGTGTCCCCCAGCGTCTCGGGATACCGTGAGGCGGTGACTTCCTCCGGTGCGCCCGGCCTCACGGCCGCACCGGGACCCGCCCCCGAGGCCCGTCCCGGACGCCTGCGCGGCTCCCTGCTCCGCGCCGATCGGGCGACCCTGCGCGCCCGCGCGCTGGAGCTGCTGCGGTTCGGGTCGGTCGGCACGGTGGCGTTCGTCGTCGACCTCGGCGTGTACAACCTGCTGCGGTTCGGGCCCGTCGACCTGCTGCACGGCAAGCCGCTGACCGCGCGGGTCGTGGCCGTCGTGCTGGCCACGCTGGTGTCCTGGCTCGGGAGCCGGCACTGGACGTTCGCGGGGCAGCGCACGCACCGCGGCGGCCACGAGCTGGCGCTGTTCGGCGCCATCAACCTGGTGGGCATCGGGTTCACCGTGGGGGCGCTCGGCTTCTCGCACTACGTGCTCGGCATGTCGGGACCGTTCAGCGACAACGTGGCGAACGTCGTCGGCATCGTGCTCGGCACGGTGGTGCGGTACGTCGGCTACAAGCTGTTCGTCTTCCCGGGCGTCCCGGTGGCCCTGGCGGAGGTCGGCCACGAGTCGCGCACCGGGTCCGCTACGGGCTCGGCGGGCGGCGACGTCCCGCACCCGCGCGCCGGCGCGGTCGACGACGCCTGACGCCCGCCCGCACCCGCCACCGCGGCAGGGCGCGGCGTCAGACCCCGGCCACCACGCCGCCGTCGCCGCCGCGGCCCGTCCCGTCCGGACCGCGCCCGTCCGGTCCGGTGCCGTCCGGCCCCGTCGCCACCGCCGCCGGCGCCCCGGCCGCCACCGCCGGCCGTGCCACCAGCGCCGCGACGGCCAGCACCACCACCGCCACGACCGCCACCGTCACCACGTACGCGGGCGTCAGGTGGTCGGCGAGCACCAGCGCGAGGGCGGCCCCCGCCGCGACGACCACCCGGACGAGGGTGCGCTGCTCCGCGAACCACACGCCGACCGGCCCGGTGCTCACCCCGCGCCGCTCCCCCGCACCCCGCAGCGCCGCGGCACCCCGGGTCCACGAGGCACGCAGCGCCCGCGCGGCCGAGGACCCGCCCGCGAGGAACGCGACCAGCGCCACCACCAGCCCGAGCACGAGCGCCGAGCGCAGCGTGATCCGCAGCAGCGACACCACCTGGTCGTAGACGACCACGGCGGCGTCCGGTCGCTGCACGGCCGGCGGCAGCGCGTTCACGTACACCGATCGCCCGATGGCCAGCGCCGCGCCGAGCAGCAGCATCGCCCCCGCCAGCGACAGCCCGGCGACCACCAGGGCCCGCGCCTTGTGCCGGGACAGCAGCACGCCGGCGGCGAGCAGGCCCAGCACCACCCAGACAAGCCAGGTGCCGAGGACGTCGAGCACGTTGTACGCGTTCTGCGCGCGCACCAGGTCGGCGCTCTGCATCAGCGGGAAGCTGGCGTCGATCGTCGGCAGCCGGTCGACGATGGTGAAGCCCGCGTCGGACAGCGAGGTCTTCACCGTGTCGATCACGCCGGACAGGTCGACGGTGAGCGTCCCCTGCGCGTTGATGCTGGCGATGGCGTCCGGGTCGCCGCGCAGCACGGCGTTGAGCTGGTCGTGCACGGTGCGGTTGGCCTCGTCCCACACGGCGGCGAACAGGTCGGAGGTCACGACCCGGTCCACCACGTCGCGGACGAAGCCCGTCGCGGCGTTCACGAGCGGACCCTGCAGGGACCCGGCGACCGCGGCCACCCGCGGCGGCAGGTCCAGGCCCTCGACCGCGGCCACCCCGTCGGCGGCGAGCCCCTCCAGGTCGGCCGCCTCCACGATCGCGCCGGTGACGCGGTTGGTCACGGCGCTCTGGATCTGCGGGTCGTCGACCAGAGGCTCCACGGTCGCCAGGTACCGGTCGGTGTCGGTGACCAGGTCCTGGGCCCAGACGGCCACGACGGCCACGGGCGCGAGCAGGGCGGCGACGACGATCAGGACCGTCGCGGCCAGGGCCCGCCCGGGCCGGCGGCGCTGCGCGACGGGCGCCGGCAGCGGACCGGCCACGGCCGGCGTCGTGCGGGCCACGGCAGCGGCCCGCAGCTGGGCGTTCTCGGCCTCGAGGGCCGCGACGCGGGCGACCAGCTCGGCGGTCTCGTCCGCACCGCCGCGCACCGGGGGTCGTGGGTCGGGCATGTCGTCACCACCTGTCGGGCGCCGGGCGCGGCACGGCCACCGGTCCTCCGGGGGCGCCCTCGACCGCAACCTAGCGCGGCCTCGTCGCGGGTCCGCCACCCGCCGCGGGTGACCGCGGGCGGGCGGGACCGTCAGCGACGGCGGCGCGCCCGCTCGGACCGCGGCGAGATGATCGACCCGCGCGGGAGCACCACGTCCGGTGCCATCGCCGCGGGGACGCCGGTGAGGAACAGGGCGAACACCGCGGGCCGCCGCTGCGCGAGCTCGAGCCGCGCCCCGTCCGCGGACGCCAGGTCGCGGGCCAGCGCCAGCCCGAGCCCGGTGCCCTTGCCGGACGTCACCTCGCGCTCGAAGATCCGCGGCGCGAGCTCGTCCGGCACGCCGTCGCCCTCGTCGGCGACCTCGACGACCACCGCACGGGACGCGCCGGGCCGCGAGCGCACCGTCGTCGTGCCGCCGCCGTGCCGCAGCGAGTTCTCGATGAGGGTGGCCAGCACCTGGGCGAGCGCGCCCGGCGTGGCCAGGACCTGCGTCTTCGGGTCGACCTCGACCACCAGCCGGCGCCCCTCCTGCTCGAACGTCGGGCGCCACTCCTCCTCCTGCTGGTGCACGACGTCGACGAGGGCGATGGCCTCGGTGGTGCCGCCCTGCGCGCGCCGGGACCGGGTCAGCAGGTCGTCGACGACCGTGACCAGGCGCTCGACCTGCTCCAGCGAGATCCGGGCCTCCTCGCGCACCGCGGCGTCGTCGGAGGCGAGCATGATCTCCTCGAGCCGCATGCTGAGCGCCGTCAGCGGCGTGCGCAGCTGGTGCGAGGCGTCGGAGGCGAACTGCCGCTCGGCCGCCAGCCGCCCGGCCATCCGGTCGGCGCTGCGGGCCAGCTCGGCCGCGACCAGGTCGATCTCCTCGACGCCGGACGCCTCCAGCTGGGGACGCACCTGGCCGGACCCGAGCTGCTCGGCGGACGCGGCCAGGTAGACCAGCGGGGCCGCCAGCCGGTTCGCCTGCCAGATGGCCATCGCGATGCCGGCGGCGAAGGCGACCACGGCGGCCGCGACGACCAGGCCCATGATCTGCGCGCTCATGAGGAACACGTCCCACCACGGCGCGTACATGGTGATCCGGGCGCCGGTGGTGGACGTCTCGGTGATGGTGATGGTGCGCTCGGGCACCTCGGGGCCGGCCTGGTAGCGGGCGCCGTCCTGCGTCACGACGAAGATGGCCACCGCGATGCCGCCGCCGCGGTCGACGTACGGCTCGAGCAGGGTGTCGGACAGCGGCGTGCCCTCCTGGACGCGGCTGTCGATCTGCCGCGCCAGGTCGGACGCGCGGGTCTCGAGGGACCCGATCTCGTTGTCCCGGACGTACTGGGCACCGAGGAACGCGAGGGGGAAGCCGAGCAGCACCACCGCGACCGTGACGGCCGCGATGGTGGCCTGGAGCACACGGCGGCGCAACGTCAGCCCCGGTTGCCCTCGCCGGACTCGAAGCGGAAGCCCATCCCCCGCACCGTGCTGATGTACCGCGGCGCGCTGGCGTCGTCCCCGAGCTTGCGGCGCAGCCACGACACGTGCATGTCGAGCGTCTTGGTCGACCCGGTCGGGTCGGAGCCCCACACCTCGCGCATGAGCGTCTCGCGGGCGACGACGGTGCCGGCCGCCCCGACCAGCACGCGGAGCAGGTCGAACTCCTTGGCGGTCAGGTGCAGCTCGCGGTCGGCCTGGAACGCGCGGTGCGCGGCGACGTCCACGCGGACGTCCTGCCCGCGCAGCTCGTCCTCGTCGGGCGCGTCGCCGCCGGTCCGGCGCAGCAGCGCCCGGACGCGGGCGAGCAGCTCGGCGAGCCGGAACGGCTTGGTCACGTAGTCGTCGGCGCCGGCGTCGAGCCCGACGACCAGGTCCACCTCGTCGGCGCGGGCGGTCAGCACCAGCACCGGCGTCGTGAGGCCCTGGTTGCGGATCGCGCGGGCCACGTCGAGGCCGTCCATGTCCGGCAGGCCGAGGTCGAGGACGACCAGGTCGGCCTCGCTGGCGCGGTCGATGGCGCCCTGCCCGGTGCCCTGCACCCGGACGTCGTAGCCCTCCCGGGACAGCGCGCGCGCCAAAGGCTCGGCAATCGCGGGATCGTCCTCCGCCAGCAGCACCTGGGTCATTGCGCCATGTTAGGTCACGGAACGGTCTAAGCAACGGCGCACCGGGGTATCGGTTCGGTGATGTGCGTCTGATCCGCCTGGGGACGGACGGCACCGGGACCTCGGTCCGTCCCCGGGGGCACGCCGGGCCCCGCGGGGCCGACCTACGCTGGCGCGATGACGTGGTGGGAACGCCTCACGCGGTGGGAGGATCGCCACCGGTTCACGATCGACCTGGGCCTGACGCTGGCGGCGGGTCTGCTGGTCATCCCCCTCGGCGCCTCGGTCGCCGGGGCGTGGGCGGGCACCAGCACCGAGACCGTGGCGGTCGGCGCGCTGCTGAGCGCGCTGGTCTGGCTGCCCCTGGCGTGGCGGCGGCGCAACCCCGTGGCCTCCGCCGTGGCCGTGTACGCGGCCGGGCTGCTGCACCTAGTGCTCGGGCAGCCGACGCTGATGCCGGCCGACCTGGCGGTCCTGATCGCGCTGTACTCGGTGACGGTGCACGGCCCGCGCTGGGCGCACTGGACCGCGATCGGCTCGGCCCTCGCCGGGTCGCTCGTGCTCGGCACCACGCTGGCGGTGCTGGGGATGTCCGGCTACGCGCAGCCCGCGGAGACGGCCGTCACCGCGATCGTGCTCTGGGTCTTCTGCTCCGTCTGCGCCCTGGCCACCTGGGCGTTCGGCCTGCTGCGCCGGTCCCGCCGCGTGACGATCGCCGCGCTGCGCGACCGTGCCGAGCGGCTCGAGGTGGAGCGCGACCAGCAGGCGCAGATCGCCACGGCCGCCGAGCGCACCCGGATCGCGCGCGAGATGCACGACATCGTGGCGCACTCCCTGTCCGTGGTGGTGGCGCAGGCCGACGGCGGCCGGTACGCGGCCGCGGCGGACCCGGAGGCCGCCACCCGCGCGCTCGGCACCATCGCCGAGACCGGCCGGGCCGCCCTGGCGGACATGCGCCGCCTGCTCGGCGTCCTGCGGGAGCCGGAGGCCGCCACGGCGCCCGGGCTGCTCCCGGCGGGCGCCGTGCCGGGCGGCACGGGCACCGCGCCCACCCGCGCCGTCGCCGGGGCGGGTGCCGCCCCGTACACGCCGCAGCCCGCCGAGCACGACCTGGAGCAGCTGGTCGAGCAGGTGCGCGGTGCCGGCGCCCGCGCGTCGCTGGTCCGGATGGGCACGCCCCGGCGGCTGCCGCCGGGGATCGGGCTGACGGTCTACCGGATCTGCCAGGAGGCGCTGACCAACGTGCTCAAGCACGCCGGCCCGGACCCGACCGTGACCGTGCTCGTGCAGTGGCGGCCCGCGGCGCTGGTGCTGGAGATCACCGACGACGGCCGCGGGGCCGCGGCGGACTCGGACGGCGGCGGGCACGGCCTGCTGGGCATGCGGGAGCGCGCGACCATGGTCGGCGGGACGCTGAGCGCCGGACCGCGGCCCGGCGGCGGGTTCCGGGTGCGGGTGGAGCTGCCGCTGCCGCCCGGCGCGCCGACGCGGCCCGCGGCGCCCGTGCCCGGTGCCGCGTCCGCCTAGGCTGACCGCCGTGAGCGACTCCGAGACGATCCGCGTCGGCGTGGTGGACGACCAGCAGCTGGTGCGGGCCGGCTTCCGCCTGGTCATCGACTCCCAGCCCGACCTCACCGTGGTGCTCGAGGCCGGGGACGGCGCGCAGGCCGTGCAGGCGCTGACGCCCGGGACGGCGCAGGCGCGGGTGCTCGGCCCGGTCGACGTGGTCCTGATGGACGTCCGGATGCCGAACCTCGACGGCCTGGCCGCGACCGAGGCGGTCGTGGCGGCCGGCACCCCGGAGCACCCGGCGCCGCGGATCATCGTGCTGACCACGTTCGACCTCGACGAGTACGTGCTGTCCGCCATCCGCGCCGGCGCCAGCGGCTTCCTGCTCAAGGACGCCCCGCCGGAGGACATGCTCGCGGCGATCCGCACCGTGCACCGGGGCGACGCCGTCATCGCGCCATCCAGCACCCGGCGGCTGCTCGAGCACCTGGTCACGGCCCTGCCCGCGGAGCAGCGGCAGGACGGCGCGGGCGCCGAGGCCCTGGGCACGCTCACCGAGCGCGAGCGCGAGGTCCTCGTGCTGATGGCGCGCGGCCGGTCCAACACCGAGATCGGCGAGGACCTGTACGTCGCCGAGGCCACGGTCAAGACGCACGTGGGCCGGATCCTGGCCAAGCTCGGCGCGCGCGACCGCGTGCAGGCCGTCGTCGTCGCGTACGAGACCGGGCTGGTCGTCCCCGGCGCCTGAGCCGGCCGGGGTCCGGACCGGCTGGGGTCCGACCGGCTCGCGTCCGACCGGCTCGGGTCTGACCGGCTCGGCCCGGGGGTCGTACCCCGGGATGACCCGAGGTCGGGACCGCGGGTGGACGACGCGGGCACCCCCCGCTCCGTAGCGTCGAGGACGTCCGAACCCCCCACCTCGCCAGGAGCACACCCGTGGACCCGATCGTCCCCACCCCCGCCGGCGCACCCGGCCCGCACGCCGCCGTGCACGCCCGCGGCCTGACCAAGGTCTACGGCCGCGGCGAGGCCGAGGTCCGGGCGCTCGCCGGCGTCGACGTCGACTTCGCCGCCGGCGAGTTCACCGCGATCATGGGACCGTCCGGCTCCGGCAAGTCCACGCTGATGCACGTCCTCGCGGGCCTGGACGCCGCGACCTCGGGTGCGGCGTTCCTCGGCCGGACCGACGTGACCACGCTCGACGACGACTCCCTGACCCGGCTGCGCCGCGACCGCGTCGGCTTCGTGTTCCAGTCCTTCAACCTGCTGCCGATGTTCACCGCCGAGCAGAACATCCTGCTCCCGCTGGAGCTCGCCGGGGCCCAGGTCGACCGCGCGTGGTTCGACACCCTGGTGTCGACGCTGGGGCTCGGGCAGCGCCTGACGCACCGCCCGTCCGAGCTGTCCGGCGGCCAGCAGCAGCGCGTCGCCATCGCCCGCGCGCTGATCGCCAAGCCGGAGGTCGTGTTCGCCGACGAGCCCACGGGCAACCTGGACTCCCGCTCCGGCGCCGAGGTGCTGAGCTTCCTGCGCCGCTCGGTGCGCGAGCTGGGCCGCACGATCATCATGGTCACGCACGACCCGACCGCGGCGGCCTACGCCGACCGCGTGGTGCTGCTGGCCGACGGGCGGATCGCGGGCGACATCGTCGACCCGACCCCCGAGGCCGTGCTCGCAGGGCTGGACGCGCTGCGCCAGCTCGAGGTCACCGACGCCCCGGCAGGTGCCTGATGTGGCGGCTCACCCTGGCGCAGATGCGCGGCAGCCTCGGCCGGCTCACGGCGGCGGGCATCGCCGTCGCCATCGGCACCGCCTTCGTCGCCGCGACCCTGCTCGCCGGTGACGTCATGAAGCGGATCTCCTACGACTCGGTCACCGCGTCGTTCGGGACCGCCGACCTCGTCGCCGACAGCGGCGGCGCGCCGGTCACCCAGGCCCGGCTGGACGCCGTGCGGGCCCTGCCCGGCGTGGCCGCGGCCGACGCCCGCGTCGTCGCGTACTACGTCGACCTGTCCGCGGGCGACAAGGCCATCACCCAGACGATCGTCCCCGTCCCGAGCGACGACGCCTTCGACACCCAGCAGGTGACCGCGGGCGAGCTGCCGACCCGGGACGGCCAGATCGCGCTGCCCGAGCGCGCCGCCGAGCGGCTCGGCGTCGAGGTCGGGGACGACCTGACCGTGTCGTACTACCGGTGGGGCGCCGAGGCCGACGCCGCGGCGGGCACCGATCCTGCTGCGGGCACCGTCTCCCCGGACTCCGCGACCACCGCGCCCGACGCCGGTTCCGGCGACGAGGACACCGTCGTGCAGCAGCGCGAGGACACGGTCGAGGTCGTCGGCCTCACGACCGACCCGACGTCCGCGTGGGCGCAGTACGGCGGGGCCGCGCTGGCCACGGAGGCCGACACCCTCCTGTGGTCCAGCGCCGGGTCGGGCGCGGGCGCGCCCACCCTGGAGGACGCCGCGTCCTCGGTGGTCATGCTGGCGCTCGAGCCGGGGGCCGACACGGCCGGGGTGCAGCAGGCGGTCGGCGACGTCCTCGCGGTCGACGGCAGCACGCCGACCGTCCTCACCCGGGACGCCGCCGCGGAGCGCAGCATCTCCGGCGACGGCACGGGGCCGGTCCTGGTCGTCGTGCTCGCCTTCGCGGCGGTCGCCATGATCGTCGCCGGCCTGGTCATCGCGAACACGTTCCAGGTGCTCGTCGCCCAGCGCACCCGGATGCTGGCCCTGCTGCGCTGCGTCGGCGCCGTCCGGTCGCAGGTGCGCCGGTCCGTGCTGCTGGAGGCGAGCATCCTCGGGCTGGCGGCCTCGGTGCTCGGCACGCTGCTGGGTACCGGCCTGGTGCAGGTCGCGCTGTGGGTCATGCAGTCGGCCGACCTGCCGTTCCCGGTCCCGACGGCGGTCGTGCCGACCGTCGCGAGCGTGGTCGCGCCGCTCGCGGTCGGCGTGCTCGTCACCGTGCTCGCCGCGCTGACGCCGGCCCGGGTCGCCACCCGGGTGGCGCCGATCGCCGCGCTGCGGCCGGCCGACGCCCCCGCCGCCGGCAGCCGCGCCGGGCGGTTCCGCCTGGTGGTCAGCCTGCTGCTGGTCGCCGGCGGCGTGCTGCTGCTCGGCGGCGGCGTCGCGATGTCGCAGACGGACCTGCTCGGCGTGGCGGTCGCCGTGGCGATCCTCGGCGGCGCGGCGTCGTTCGTCGGCCTGCTGGTCGGCGCCGTGTTCTGGATGCCGAAGGTCGTCGCCGCGATCGGCCGGCTGGTCGGCCGCGCGGGGATGCCCGCCCGGCTCGCCGCCGCCAACACGGGCCGCAACCCGGCCCGCACCGCCGCGACCAGCACCGCCCTGCTGATCGGCGTGACGCTGGTCGCGATGATGAGCACCGGCGCGGTCACGGCCCGGTCCACCCTGGGCGGCGAGCTGGACACCCGGTTCCCCGTCGACCTGCAGGTCTCCGCGCCCACGTCGGTGGACAGCACGGGCGCGCCGGTCGCCGAGCCGCTGCCGGCCGGCGTCGCGGACTCGCTGGCGGACGTCCCGGGCGTCGCGTCCGTGACCACGCTCGCGTCCCAGACCGTCGTCCTGGGCGACCAGGAGGGCACCGTCGACGCGCGCGCCCTCACCCCGGACCAGGCGGCCGACGTCCTGCGGGACGCCGACCTGGCTGCGGCGGTGGCCGACGGCACCGCCGTGGTCTCGGCCGACGTGGCGGACTACTACAGCGTGGAGGCCGGCGACCGCGTCCCCGTCGCGCTGGGCGACCCCGTGACCGGCGCGGTCGCGGACGGCTCTCCCACGGTCGACCTGACCGTCGCCGTGTCCGCGCTGCAGGACTGGTCGGTGCTGGTCACCCCGGGCACCTTCGAGCAGCTCGGCTCCCCGGGCACGCCGAGCACGGCGTGGCTGCGCGTCACGGACGTCGACGAGTCCGGCCAGGTCGCCACCGAGGTGCAGGACCTGACGGCCGACTCCACACTCGAGATCTCGGGTGCGGCGATCGAGCGCGCGTCCTACCAGCGGGCCATCGACACCGTGCTCGCGGTCGTCGTCGGGCTGCTCGCCGTCGCGGTGGTCATCGCCCTGATCGGCGTGACCAACACGCTGTCGCTGTCGGTGATCGAACGACGCCGCGAGTCGGCGACGCTCCGGGCCCTCGGGCTCACCCGGCGCCAGCTGCGGGCGTCCATGGCGGTCGAGGGCGCCCTGATCGCCGGGGTCGGCGCCGTGGTGGGCGTGCTGCTCGGGCTGGCCTACGGCTGGCTCGGCTCGGCCGCGGTCCTGGCCGGCATCGCCGAGCTCGAGCTGCAGGTGCCGTGGGCCGACCTCGGCGTCGTGGTCGGCGTGGCGCTGGTCGCGGGCGTGCTCGCGTCGGTGCTGCCCGGCCGGTCGGCCGCGCGCACGCCCCCGGTCGCGGCACTCGCCGTCGACTGAGGAGGCCGGCGGGCTCGTCGGCCCGCCGCCGTCAGCGCGCTGTCACCGCCCGGTGCCGGCGGTCGTCCAGGAGACGACCGCCGGCACCAGCAGCATCGCCCCCGTGACCACCGCGAGCACCAGCACGCCGACGGACCAGGGCGCGACCTCGACGCCCAGCCAGCCGACCGCGAGCACGACGACCATGATCTGCACGGTCATCACCGGCGCGCGGCCCCAGCGGCGGCCGGCCAGCAGCGCCCGCGCGGCACCGGCCAGCAGCGCGGCCGCGCCGAGGGCGAGCAGCACCAGGAACACGACCGGTCCCGGCATCGACGACCCCCGCACCAGCAGGACGACGAGCGCGACGGCCGCGCCAGCCAGGGCGAGCGCCTGCAGCAGCACCAGCCCGGTCAGCACCCGGACGGGCGCGGGGACGGCGCCCCCGGGGGTCGACGGCGACGGCTGGGGCGTGCTGGATCCGGTCACGGAGGCGACCCTACGCGCGCCCCGGGTGAAATCGCCGGGCGTCCGCGCAGGTCCGCGGGCCGCGCCGTCCGGGACCGGGACGTCGGTCCCGGTGGGCGAGCGGAGTTGGCGCGCGGAGCCGTCCGGGGAGTACCGTGCGTGCTGGCGTCCAGGATCCACACAGGTGTGACCGACGCCTCAGCCGTCACGCGCCAGAAACCTGCTCGTAACCCCTTGTGCGCCCTCCGGCCCCATGTGAATCTTGTACTCAGCAGTTCGAAACCGAGCGCCGACGCTCACGCCCCCCGCGACATCTTTCCGTTCGTGCGTCGACGTGTGCGACTGCGCCTGCCACCCAGCCCCCTGGTCGTGGCTCGCCCCTGTGCTGAGGAGTTTTCCCATGGATTGGCGCCACCGCGCTGCATGTCTGACCGAGGACCCGGAGCTGTTCTTCCCGATCGGCAACACGGGCCCGGCCCTGCTGCAGATCGAGGAGGCCAAGGCCGTGTGCCGTCGGTGCGACGTCGTCGACACCTGCCTCAAGTGGGCGCTCGAGTCCGGCCAGGACGCCGGTGTCTGGGGCGGCCTCTCCGAGGACGAGCGCCGCGCCCTCAAGCGCCGCACGGCCCGCCAGCGCCGCGCCGGCTGACCCAGCCCGCACGACCGACGCCCGCCGCCCCTCCCCCGGGGGCAGGCGGGCGTCGCTGCGTCCGCCCCCGCCCTGCCCGCCCGTCGTCGTCGTCGAGATGACAGTTTCGGCCTGTGCCGACGGCGCCCGGCACAGGCCGGAACTGTCATCTCGGCGCGGGTGCGCCGCACGTCAGGCGACGGTGGCGGCCTCGCGGCCGGCGGCGCGCAGGGTCGCGCGCAGCACCACCTCGGTGCCGCCGCCCTCGCGGGCGGACCACGCAATGGACCCGCGCAGCTCGTTGGTGACCAGCGTCGACACGATCTGCGTACCCAGGCCGGTGCCGGCGCCGTGGTCCGACGGGATGCCCGCGCCGTCGTCCGCGACCGTGATGGTCAGGTCGTCCTCGACCCGCTCGGCGGTGACCTCGACGGAGCCGGACTCGCGGCCCGCCAGTCCGTGCTCGACGGCATTCGTCACCAGCTCGGTCAGCACCAGCGCGAGCGCCGTGGCGTCCTCCGCCGACACCGGGCCGAACGTGCCGCGCACGACCGTCCGCACGGAGCCGCCGGCCGACGCGACGTCGGCGGCGAGCCGCAGCGACCGGCCGACCAGGTCGTCGAACACCACGGTCTCGTCGAGCGTCTGCGACAGCGTCTCGTGCACCAGGGCGATCGTCGCGACCCGCCGCATGGCCTCCTCGAGCGCCGCCTTCGCCTCGGGCAGGTTCATCCGGCGGGCCTGCAGGCGCAGCAGCGCGGCCACGGTCTGCAGGTTGTTCTTCACGCGGTGGTGGATCTCGCGGATCGTCGCGTCCTTGGTGATGAGCTCGCGCTCGCGACGCCGCAGTTCGGAGACGTCGCGGCAGAGCAGCACGGCGCCGATCCGCTCGCGGTCCTCGGTGAGCGGCACCGCGCGCAGCGACAGGGCGACGCCGTGCGCCTCGATGTCGGTGCGCCACGGCGCGCGACCCATGAGCACCAGGGGCATCGACTCGTCGACCGTGGACTTCTGCTCGACCAGGTCCGCGACCACCTCGACCAGGGAGCGGCCGACCAGGTCGTCCATCGCGCCGAGCCGGTGGAAGCAGGACAGCGCGTTCGGGCTGGCGTACAGCACCTCGCCCTCGGAGTTCAGCCGGACCAGCCCGTCGCCGACGCGCGGCGCGCCCCGCCGGGGCCCGGTGGCGGCGTTGGGCAGCGGGAACTCGCCGCGCGCGATCATCGCCATCAGGTCGTCGGCGGCCTCGACGTAGTTGAGCTCCAGCCGGCTCGGCGTCCGCGCGCCGCCCAGGTTGGTCTGCCGGGCGATCACCGCGATGGCGCGGCCGTCCCGGACCACGGGCACGGCCTCCTCCCGCACGGCGTACGACCCGAACCAGCGCGGCTCACGGGACCGCTGCGCGCGGACCTCGGTGAGCGAGCGCTCGAGCTGCGGCCGCTGCCCGTCAGGCGCCCGGGAGCCGACGACGTCGTCGTAGTGCACGGTGGCGCCGGTGCTCGGCCGGCACTGCGCGATCGCGACGAAGTCCCCGTCCTCGATCGGCAGCCACAGCACGAGGTCGGCGAACGCCAGGTCGGAGATGACCTGCCAGTCGCCGACCAGCAGGTGCAGCCACTCGAGGTCCGCGGCGTCGAGGTGGGCGTGGCGCTGCGCGAGCTCGCTCAGGGTGGACACCTGTCCAGGGTAGGCGCTCCGGCGCGGCACCCAGCGGCCCGTCCACACCCGCACCGCCGCGTCTCCGTCCGCGCGAGGCACCCGTCGCCACGCGCGCGCGGGCCGCGCCCGATACCCTCGGCACACCCGTCGCGTCACCCGCGCACCTCGGAAGGAACCCGTCGTCGTGCACCTGCAGGTCACCGTCCCCGTCCCCACCGACCCCCGTGCGGCGGGGGTGATGCTGGCCGACCCGGGCTACGTGCGCGCGAAGGTCCGCGCGAGCGGCGCCGAGGAGCAGGTCGTCGACGTCGCCCCGGGCGAGGACGGCGCGTTCACCGTGACCACCCGCCGGTCGCTGCCGACCGATCAGATCCCGCCGAACGTCCGCGCGTTCGTGGGCTCCCGGCTCGAGGTCCGCGAGGTGGAGGCGTGGGAGCCCGCCGCGGCCGACGGCACCCGCACCGGCACCGTGGCGGTGGAGATCGCCGGCGCTCCCGTCCGGCTCACCGGCACCGTGGCGCTGACCGCGACCGCCGACGGGTCGGCCGTGACCTACGACGGCGAGCTCAAGGCGAACGTGCCGCTGTTCGGCGCGGCGGTGGAGGAGGCCGCGTCCAAGGCGGTCCGCGCCGCGCTCCAGGCCGAGGAGGCCGTCGCCCGCGACTGGGTCGCCGCGCACCCCCAGGGCTGACGCCGCACCCTCGCCTCGGCGCCGAGGCGCGCCCGGGCGCGAGGTCGTGACGTCCGGGCGAGGTCGTCACGTCCGGGCGAGGTCGTCACGTCCACGTGACGACCTCGTCGTGATGTGACGACCTCGCGGGTGGCCCACGGCGCGGGCCAGAGTGCGGGTCCCGGTTCGGGGCCACGGGGCGGGGCCACGGTGCGGGGCCTGGGCGTGGGTCCCGGCTCGGGTCACGACGCGGGGCCTGGGCGTGGGTCCCGGCTCGGGGGCCACCTCGCTGGGCCGCACCGAGCCGGTCAGGGCGTAACGATTCCGTAACGCGTTCAGCGGCCGCAACGCCCTGACCTGCGGCGATGGAGTCATGGGATCGCTTCCACGGCCCGATCGGACCACATCGGCTTGACACCCCTCACCCCGTGACGGGAGGGTGCGACCCAGGCGTGGAAGCGCTCCCGCAGTTCCACCTGGGAGCGATTCCACGAACGGACGCCGGTGCCGGCGTCCCCGATGGAGGCGGCGACGACGCCGCCCGCTGACGAGGGAGTCACAGTGCGCAGGAGCACGCGGAAGACGTGGGTGGCCGTGGCCGGAGCGACGGGTGTGGCGCTGCTCGCCACGGCGTGCGGCGGCGGGTCGGACGACACCGCCGGCGGTGGCGAGGAGGGCGGCGACGTCACACTGACCATCTCGACGTTCAACCAGTTCGGCTACGAGGACCTCCTGGAGGAGTACCAGGAGCTCAACCCGAACATCACCATCGAGCACAACAAGTTCGGCAAGTCCGACGACGCCAAGGAGCAGTTCCAGACCGCGCTCGGTGCCGGCTCGGGCCTCGCGGACGTCGTGGGCGTCGAGGTCGACTGGATGCCGCAGATCATCCAGTACTCGGACCAGTTCGTGGACCTGACCAGCGACAGCGTCGAGGGCCGCTGGAACCAGTGGACGCTCGACCAGGCCACCTCGCAGGACGGCGCGCTGCTCGGCTACCCGACGGACATCGGCCCGGAGGCCATCGCCTACCGCTCCGACATGTTCGCCGCCGCGGGCCTGCCGACGGACCGCGAGGCGGTCGCCGAGCTGTTCGGGGGCGACGACGCCACCTGGGACGACTTCTTCGCCGTCGGCGACCAGTTCATGGCCGCGGGCACCGGCCCGGCGTTCTTCGACTCGGCCGACGCCGTGGCCCAGGGCATGATCAACCAGATCGAGGCGCCCTTCGAGGACCCCGAGTCCGGCGAGATCACCGCGCTCGACAACCCGGAGATCCGGGACATGTACGACACGATCCTGTCGCACGCCGACCAGTCCGCCGGCCTCAAGCAGTGGGAGGCCGACTGGACGAGCGCCTTCCAGAGCGACGGCTTCGCGGTCGCGCTGGCCCCGGCCTGGTTCCTCGGCAACATCGAGGGCAACGCCGCGGGCGTCGAGGGCTGGGACATCGCCAACGTCTTCCCCGGCGGCGGCGGCAACTGGGGCGGCTCGTTCCTCGCGGTCCCGACCATGTCGGAGCACCCGGAGGAGGCCAAGGCCCTCGCCGACTGGCTGACCGCCCCCGAGCAGCAGCTCAAGGCGTTCGGCGTGAACGGCAACTTCCCGAGCCAGATCGAGGCGCAGCAGTCCGAGGAGCTCCAGGGCATGACCCGCGAGTTCTTCAACGACGCCCCGACGGGCCAGATCTACACCGACCGCGCCGCGGGCATCGCGACGCAGCCGTTCAAGGGTGAGAACTACTTCACCATCCGCACCGGCCTGTCGGACGCGTTCAACCGCGTGGACGTCGACAAGTCGATGACCCCCGACGAGTCCTGGACGGGCTTCGAGGACGCCGTCGCCGCGATCGGCTGACGCACCGGGCCGGGCCGTCGGGGAGCATCCCGGCGGCCCGGCCCGCGACCGCGGGCACGCACCGACGCGCCCGGCCCCGCCCGACCCGTCCGCACGAAGGAACCCCATGGCCACCCAGACGGCGCCCCCGAGGGGCGCGGCACCGCTCAGCGACGACGACCGCCCGCCCCGGAAGATCGGCTTCCGGCAGACGCTCGGCCGCTGGGACGTGCGGCTCTCGCCCTACCTGTACATCTCCCCGTTCTTCCTGCTGTTCGCGGTCGTGGGCCTGTTCCCGCTGATCTACACCGGCTGGGTCTCCCTGCACGAGTGGAGCCTGATCGGCGGCCGGGGCGAGTTCGTCGGGATGGACAACTTCACCTTCGTGCTGGGCCAGGACTTCTTCTGGAAGTCGCTGCGCAACACCTTCAGCATCTTCCTGCTGTCGACCGTGCCGCAGATCGTCGCCGCCCTGGTCATCGCGGCGATGCTCGACGCGAACCTGCGCGCCAAGACGTTCTGGCGGATGGGCGTGCTGCTCCCCTACGTCGTCGCGCCGGTCGCCGTCGGCCTGGTGTTCTCGCAGATGTTCGCCGACGGCTCGGGCATGATCAACACGCTGCTCGGCCAGATCGGCATCGACCCGGTCGGCTGGCACAAGGACGCGTTCGCCTCGCACATCGCCATCGCGTCGATGGTGAACTTCCGCTGGACCGGCTACAACGCGCTGATCCTGCTGGCCGCGATGCAGGCCATCCCCCGCGACATGTACGAGGCCGCGACGCTCGACGGCGCCAACCGCGTCAAGCAGTTCTTCTCCATCACCGTGCCGATGGTCCGCCCGACGATGATCTTCGTCATCCTGACCTCGACCATCGGCGGCCTGCAGATCTTCGACGAGCCGCGCATGTACGACGCGACCGGCCTCGGCGGGTCCAACGGGCAGTGGAAGACCGTCACGCTCTACCTGTACGAGCTGGGCTGGAACAAGCAGCAGCTCGGCCGCGCGGCCGCCGTCGCCTGGATCCTGTTCCTGATCATCATCGTGTTCGCGCTGATCAACAACTGGCTGACCCGGCGGATCGCGTCGGCGGACGACATGAGCCGGTCCGCGAGGGCCGCCCGCAAGCAGCAGCGCGGCCGGTCCCGCGACCTGCAGCGCCGGATCACCCGGACCTCCGACGCCGCGGTGCCCGCGGCCGCCCCGATCGAGGTGGACCCCCGATGAGCGCCCCGTCCCTCCCCGTCATCGAGCAGACCGCCGGCAAGGGCGCGGCCCGCGCGGCCCGTCGCCGCCGCGGCGACAGCGGCGGCGCCGACCGGCGCCCGGGCTGGGTGACCTACGTCGTCCTCGGGGTGTTCCTGCTGATCTCGGCGTACCCGCTGTACTTCACCTTCCTGCTGTCGTCGTCGACGTCGGCCGAGGTGGCGCAGAACCCGGTGCCCTCGCTCATCCCGGGCGGCGAGTTCCTGACCAACCTGCAGCGTGTGTTCGACGCCGACATCGACCTGGTGCGCGCGACCGTCAACTCGCTGGTCGTGGCCCTGGTCACGAGCGCCTCCGTGGTGTTCTTCTCGACGCTGGCCGGGTACTCGTTCTCCAAGCTGCGGTTCCGCGGCCGGGGACCGCTGCTGGTGTTCGTGATCGCGACGATGGCGGTGCCGACCCAGCTCGGCGTCGTCCCGATGTACATCGTCATGCGCGAGCTCGGCCTGACGGGCAACCTGCTCGCGGTGATCCTGCCGGCGGCCGTCACGGCGTTCGGCGTGTTCTGGATGACCCAGTACCTCGACTCGGCCCTGCCGTACGAGCTGATCGAGGCAGCGCGCGTGGACGGCGCCTCGATGTTCCGGACCTTCTGGTCCATCGCGCTGCCCGCCGCCCGGCCCGCCGCGGCGATGCTGGCGCTGTTCACCTTCATCACGTCGTGGACGAACTTCTTCTGGCCGTCCATCGTCCTCGGCGCCCAGAACCCGACGCTGCCGGTGGCGCTGAAGCTGCTCCAGGCCGGGTTCTTCCAGGACCTGCCGCTGATCATGGCCGGCGTCGTGCTGTCGATCATCCCGCTGCTGCTGCTCTTCGTGGTCGCGGGCCGCCAGCTGGTCGCCGGCATCATGGCCGGGGCCGTCAAGGGCTGACCGATACGATTCCGCGCGGGGGTCCGGCCCAGGGCCCCCGCGCGGGACCGCGCTGCGTCGGCGGCGCACCCGCGCCGCGCGCCCGCCACCCACTCACCACCTCCAGGGGGCGATCGACCGTGGTCGACCAGTCAGCCATCCCGTCGGTGACCCACCCGGTCCCCACGCTCGAGCAGGTCGCCGAGCGCGCCGGCGTCTCCCGGTCGACGGCGTCCCGCGCCATCAACGGCGGCCTGCGCGTCTCCCCGGAGGCGATGGAGTCCGTCGCCGCCGCCGTCTCCGACCTGGGGTACACCCCGAACCGGGCCGCGCGCTCGCTCGTCACCCGGCGCACCGACTCGGTGGCGCTGATCGTGCCCGAGCCGGACGAGCGCGTGCTGTCCGACCCGTTCTTCGCCGGCGTGCTGAACGGCGTCTCGACGCCGCTCGCCGCGTCGGACCTGCAGCTGCTGCTGGTGATCGCCCGGCCCGGCGAGTCCGAGCGCACCGCCCGGTACCTGCGCGCCGGCCACGTCGACGGCGCCATCGTGGTCTCGCACCACCGGGACGACGCGATCGACCGCGCCCTGCAGAGCTCGATGCTGCCGACCGTGTTCATCGGCCGGCCGCTGGCGGGCGGCGAGGGCGCCGCGGTCGTCGACACCGACAACGTGCTCGGCGGCCGGCTGGCCACCGATCACCTGGTGGCGATCGGCCGGCGGCGGATCGGCACCATCGCCGGCCCCGCCGACATGTCCGCCGGCATCGACCGGCTCGCCGGCTGGCGCGCGTCGCTGGCCGCGGCCGGTCTGCCCGCCGACGCGGTCGTGCACGGCGACTTCACGGTCGACGGCGGCGCCGCGGCGGCGCGCGAGCTGCTGGCGCGGCACCCCGACGTGGACGCGGTGTTCATCGCCTCCGACCTGATGGCCGCGGGCGCGCTGCCGGTGCTCGCCGAGGCGGGCCGCGACGTGCCCGGCGACGTCGCCGTGGTCGGCTACGACAACTCCGGCCTCGCGACGACGACCAAGCCGCACCTGACCTCCGTCACCCAGCCGGTGATCGCGATGGCCCGGGCCGCGGGCGAGGAGCTGGTCGCCCAGCTCCAGGGCCGCCCCTCCCGGGCGTCGGCGCAGATCTTCGCCCCGGAGCTCGTCGTCCGCGGCTCCGCCTGACCTGTCCCGCCGGGCGCACCGGCCCGCCGAGGTCGAGGGTCCGTCGCCCGACCGGTCCCGCAGACCCTCGACCTCGCCGCAGACCCTCGACCTCGGCGCAGGCCTTCGCCCGGCGGGCGCGTCGGGCAGCGCACCCGCCCGGCGGTCAGGGCGCCGGGCGGGTGCGGTCAGGGGGGGCTCGCCCGCGGGTCAGCGGGTGGGGTCGATGTGCCCGAACCGGTGGCGGGTGCGGCTGACCGCCTGCTCGCGCAGGACCGTCATCAGCTCGCGCCGGCCGCTCGCCACGACGGGCGCGTCGAGCACGGTCACCTCGCCCGTGCGGGCGACGGCCGCGGCGCGCAGCCCGGGCGCGGTGCCGACCACGCGCACCCGGCCGGTCACCTCGCCGGCGGCGACCCGCGCGGCGAACGCCTCGTCCGGCTCGTCCGCCGCGCGGGACACCGTCACCGGTACCCCGGCGGTGCGCGCGGCGGTGAGCACGCGGCGCAGCTCGCGCTCGCGGGCGTCGGCCCCGGCCCGCACGGTCAGGTGCGGCACGGGGCGGTAGCGCAGGGTGTTCTCCTCCGCCGCCAGGCCCGAGGGGTCGTGCGCGACGCCGAACTCCGCACCCCACCAGCGGGCGTCGTCCTGCTGCGCCCAGGCGACCCACGCGTCGTCGTCCAGCGCCGCGACCTCGGCGTCGTCCGCCCAGGTGCCGAGCTGCGCGACGTACGACGGGCCGCCCGCCTTGGCGCCGGGGCCGACCACGGACGCCTTCCAGCCGCCGAACGGCTGCCGCTGCACGACGGCGCCGGTGATGTGCCGGTTGACGTAGGCGTTGCCGACCTCGACGCGGTCCAGCCAGTGCGCGATCTCCGCCTCGTCCAGCGAGTGCAGGCCGCCGGTCAGGCCGAGCGCGACGGCGTTCTGCACCGCGATCGCCTCGTCCAGCGTGTCGACGCGGATCACGCCGAGCACGGGGCCGAAGCACTCGGTCAGGTGGAACCACGAGCCGGGGCGCACGCCGTGCTTGACGCCGGGCGTCCACAGCCGGCCCTCGTCGTCGAGCTTCCGGGGCCGGACCAGCCAGCCCTCGCCCTCGTCGAGCGTGGTCAGCGCGCGGAGCAGCTTGCCGGACGCGGGCTCGACCAGCGGCCCCATCGTGGTGCCGAGGTCGTCCGACCAGCCGACGCGCAGCGACGTGACGGCGTCCGCCAGCTGGCGGCGCAGCCGGTCCGAGGTGCCGGCGGAGCCGACCAGGATCGCCAGCGACGCCGCGGAGCACTTCTGGCCCGCGTGCCCGAACGCCGAGCGCACCAGGTCCGCGACGGCCAGGTCGACGTCGGCGGACGGCGTGATGATCAGGGCGTTCTTGCCGGAGGTCTCCGCCAGCACGTCCAGGTCGGGCCGCCAGCCGGCGAACAGCTGCGCCGTCTCGAGCGACCCGGTCAGCAGGACCCGCGCCACGTCCGGGTGCGTGACCAGCCGGCGGCCGACCTCGCCCTCGGGCGACAGCACGACCTGCAGCGCGGGCTCGGTGACGCCCGCGGCGTCGAGCGCGCGCTGGATCGCCGCGCCGGCCACGCGCACGCAGCGCGGGGTCTGGGGCGCGGGCTTGATCAGCACCGGCGAGCCGGCCGCGAGCGCCGCGAGCACCGAGCCGACCGGGATCGCCACCGGGAAGTTCCACGGCGGGGTGACCACGGTGACCCCGTGCGGGCGGAACAGCGCGCCCGGGACGGTGCCGTCGGCCAGCTCGTCGGCGCGGTCGGCGTAGTACCGCGCGAAGTCGACGGCCTCGCTCACCTCGGGGTCGGCCTCGGCGACGGTCTTGCCGCCCTCGTGCACCATCGTGGCGACCAGGTCGCCGCGCGCGGCCTCGAGCTCGTCCGCGGCGCGGCGCAGCACGGCGGCGCGCTCCGCGGGCGTGCGGGCGGCCCAGGCCGGTGCGGCACCGACGGCGCGCGCCACGACCTCGTCCACCTCGGCCTCGGTGGCCACGGTGACGGCCCCGGCGGGCGGTTCGACGTCCTCGGCGACCAGCCGTGCCGCCCAGGCCCGCGACTCGGCGACGGCCGGGTCGGTGTCGGCGGCGTTGCGGAACGCGCCGGGCCCGACCGGGCCGGCCGCGGCGTCGGACTCGGCGCGCGGCAGCCGGCGGCGCCCGGTCGGGACGGTGGCGGCCCGGGCGACCGAGGCGAGGAACGCCTGCTCCTGGCCCCCGATGCCGCGGTCGACCTCGGACAGGTCGACGCCGGACTCGGCGAACAGGGCGTGCAGGAAGTTCTGGTGCGCGGAGTTCTCCTCCAGGCGGCGCACCAGGTAGGAGATCGCGACGTCGAAGTCCTGCTTGGCCACCACCGGCGTGTAGAGCAGCACCTGCCCGACCTCGCGCTGCACGGCACGGGACTGGGCCGGCGCCATGCCCTGCAGCATCTCGATGTCCAGCGCCTCGCCGACGCCGCGCTGCTTCGCGAGCAGGTGCGCGTAGGCGACGTGGAACAGGTTGTGGCTGGCGACGCCGACCCGGAGCGCGTCGGTGCGGTCGGCCGCGAGCGCCTGGCGCACCAGGCGGACGTAGTGCGCGTCGACGTCGGGCTTGCCGGTGTACGGGGCCTGCGCCCAGCCGTGCAGCTCCGCCTCGACCTGCTCCATGGCGAGGTTGGCGCCCTTGACCAGACGCACCTTGAGCCGGGCGCCGCCGGCCGCGACCCGGCGGCGGGCGATCGCGGTGACCTCCTCCAGCGCGTCGGAGGTGTCCGGCAGGTAGGCCTGCAGCACGATGCCGAACTCGTGGTCGCGGACCGCCGGGTCGGAGACGAGCTCGTCGAACACCCGCACCGTCAGCGCGAGGTCGCGGTACTCCTCCATGTCCAGGTTGAGGAACGTGCCGTGCTCGGCGGCGGCCCGGTACAGCGGGCGCAGCCGCTGCACGACGCGGCGGACGCTGCCCTCGGTGTCCCAGGTCGAGAGCTGGCTCGCGACGGCCGAGACCTTCACCGAGACGTAGTCGACGTCGGGGCGCGCGACCAGCTCCGTGACGCGCTGCAGGCGGCGGTTCGCCTCGTCCTCGCCGAGGACGGCCTCGCCGAGCAGGTTGAGGTTCAGCCGGAAGCCGTCCGCCCGGGCGCGCGCGATGTGCGGGGCCAGGCCCGGACCGGCGTCGGCGACCAGGTGGCCGACCAGCTGACGCAGCCGGATCCGCGCGGCCGGGACCACGGCGGCCGGCAGCAGCGGCGCGACGCGGGCGCCGAGGCCGAGCAGGGCCCGGTCCGCCACGCCGAGGAACCCGGCGGCGTCGGCGGCGCGGTCCCCCAGGTCGGCCAGCTCCGCGGCGGCGACCCGCACGTCCTGCGGGCGGGCCACCCGGTCCACGAACCGGACGGCGATCTCCAGGCCGGCGGGGTCCGCCACCAGGGCGGCGAGCCGGCCGGTGGCCCGCCGCTCGGCGGGGGTCTCGTCGGCCGCGGTGGCGGCCATCCACCGGTGGGCGAGGGCCACGGCCTCGCTGGTGAGGAGCGCGTCGGCGGCAGGTGCGGCGTCCCCGGCGCGGGGGGCCGGGTGGTCGGTCGTCGTCATGGCGGGATCCTTCCCTGGCGGGGCCGCGCCCGTCTTGCACCCATCGTCCGGTCCACGGCGGCGGATCCGTGACACGAGCCCGTCACGCGCACCACCTACGCTGCCTGGCGACATGGAACGCCGTCCAGCCCTGCCGACCGCCGCCTCGCCCGAGGCCCGCGCGCTGCTGCGCGCCCTCACGCCCGCCCTGCTGCGGCTGTGCGACGACCTGACCGGCACGATGTTCTGCGCCAAGGACGTCACCGGCCGGTACGTGGTGGTCAACGACGCGTTCGTGCGCCGGACCCCCGAGCGCTCGCGCCGTGCGGTGGTCGGCCGCACCGCGGCGGAGCTGTTCCTGCCGCACCTGGCCGAGCGGTACGACGCGCAGGACCGGTCCGTGCTGGACACGGGCCGGGCGCTGCACCGCGAGCTCGAGCTGATCCGGCGCACGGGCGGCGCCCCGGGCTGGTACCTCACGTCCAAGGAGCCGGTGCGCGACGACGCCGGCACGGTCGTGGGCCTGGTGAGCATCTCCCAGGCGCTGCGCGCGGGGGACGCCGACGCGGCCACGGTCGCCGCGCTGTCCCGCGTGGCGGCGTTCGTGCAGGACCGGCTCGCCGACCCGCCGACCGTCGCGGAGCTGGCCGAGGCGGCGGGCTGCTCCGCCTCCACGCTCGACCGGCGGGTGCGCCGCGTGTACGCCCTGTCCCCGCAGCAGTACGTGCTGCGCGCGCGGCTCGACCACGCCGCCGCGCTGCTCACCGCGTCGCCGCTGCCGCTCGCGGAGGTGGCGGCGGCGGCCGGGTTCTACGACCAGGCCTCGTTCACCCGGACCTTCGGCCGGCTGACCGGCGAGACCCCGGCGCAGTTCCGCCGCGGCGCCCGCGGCCCCGCCGCGCTCACCGGCCCGGACGCGCTGGCGTGGCCGCGCGCCGCGACCTGGGTGACGATGGACGCATGACCCACCCCCAGATCCCCACCATCACCCTGCCCGGCGGCGAGATGCCGCTGCTGGGCCTCGGCACGTGGCAGGCGGAGGGCGGCGACGCCGAGCGCGCCGTGGTCGCCGCCCTCGAGCACGGCTACACGCACATCGACACCGCCACCGGCTACGGCAACCAGGCCCAGGTCGGCCGCGCGCTGTCCCTGCGCGACATGGACCGCGACGCGGTGTTCCTCACCACCAAGCTGCCGCCGGACCACGCGGGCCGCGAGCGCCAGACCCTCATGGAGTCGCTGGCCGAGCTCGGCACCGACCACCTGGACCTGTGGCTGATCCACTGGCCGCCGAACAAGCAGGCGACGCCCGCCACCTGGGAGCAGTTCATCGCCGCGCGCGACGAGGGCCTGGTGCGCTCGATCGGCGTGTCCAACTACTCCATCGCGCAGATCGACGAGCTGATCGCCGCCACCGGCGAGGCGCCCGCCGTGAACCAGATCCCGTGGAGCCCGTCCGACTGGGACGCCGACCTGGTCGCCCAGCACGCCGAGCGCGGCGTCACGATCGAGGGCTACAGCGCGTTCAAGCGCACCGACCTGGACGACCCGGTGCTGACCGAGGTCGCGCAGGCGCACGGGGTCACCACCCGGCACGTGGTGCTGCGCTGGCACATCGACCACGGCATCGTCGTCATCCCGAAGTCGGTCAACCCGGAGCGGATCGCCGAGAACCTCCGGGCGCTCGACTTCACGCTGTCCGCGGACGAGCTCGCGCGGATCGACACCCTGGGCGGCAGGTGACGGAGCCCGAGCAGCACACCCCGACCCGACGGGAGCGGCGCGCCGCGCGCAGCAGCCCCGGCGGGGCTGGGCGTGCGCGCGCCGTGGTCGCGGCGGCGACGAGCGCGCTGCTCGTCGCCGCCGTGGCCGTCGCGGGCGTCCAGCTGCACGCGGGTCGCGAACGCGCGGCCGAGGACGACCGGCGCGCGCAGGCGATCGGCCTGACCGCCGATCTCGCGCGCGCCGAGGACGACTTCCTGGCGGAGCGGGACGCGGCCGCCGACGAGGCCGCGGCGCAGCGCGGGACCGAGCGCGTGCAGCAGCTCGCCGAGCAGGCCGCCGCCGCGGCCGAGGCCGCCCGCCTCGCGCAGGAGCAGGCGGCCGCCGCGGAGGCCGCGCGGGTCGCGGCGGAGCAGGCCGCCGCCGAGCGGGCCGCGCAGGAGGCCGCTGCGCGGGACGGGGCCGGGGCGGCACCCGGGGGCCGGCCCGCCGACCCCGGTATCGCGGGCTACGTCGACGGCCGCCCGGTCGACGCCGCGGGGAACGTCCTGTGGGTCACCTCCGTGCCCACCGCCGACGGCGACGGGTCCAACGGGCGGATGCCGATGTCCAGCATGTGCCTGGTGCCGTGGGGCACGGACCAGCTCGGGTTCGCGCAGTACCTGCGGTGCGACGCCGCGGACGCGCTGACCGCGCTGAACGCCGCGTTCAGCGCGCAGTTCGGCGCCCCGCTCGACCTGGACCTCACCTACCGGTCCTACGAGGACCAGGTCGCGATGAAGGCCGCGTTCGGCGGGCTCGCCGCGGCGCCCGGGACCTCCTCGCACGGGCTCGGCACCGCGCTGGACGTCCAGGAGTGGCCCGGCACCTACGGGTTCGGCACCGCGCGGTACGACTGGCTGGTCGCGAACGGTCCTGCCTACGGCTGGTACGCCCCCGCACGGGTGCGCCAGGGGCAGCCGTACGCGGAGTACTGGCACTTCGAGTACGGCCCCGGCCGCACGTCCTGACACGCCCGCGCGCGGTCCCGGCGGAGCGACCGGTGACCCCGGCGCCGCTGTGGCACAGTGGCGGGCGAACCCGGAGGCTCACCTGACGGGAGCGGCAGCGAGGCCGCGACCTGGGCCGCCGGACCGCCCAGGAGGCACCCGCATGTCCGCCACGCACACCGTGCCCGACGCGTCGCCCACCCCCGCGACCGCCGCGCGCACCTCCCCCCTGACGACCGCGCTCGCGCAGCTCTCGTCCGCCGTCGAGCTGCTCGGCCTCGACGACGGCCTGCACCAGATGCTCGCCACCCCGCGCCGCGAGCTGCACGTGGCGGTGCCGCTGCGCCGCGACGACGGCCGGATCGAGCTGCACGCCGGCTACCGGGTGCAGCACAACATCTCCCGCGGCCCGGGCAAGGGCGGCCTGCGGTTCGCGCCGGGCGTGGACATCGACGAGGTCCGCGCGCTGGCCATGTGGATGACCTGGAAGTGCGCGGTCGTGGAGCTGCCCTACGGCGGCGCGAAGGGCGGGGTCGCGATCGACCCGCGGCAGTACTCCGCTGCGGAGCTGGAGCGCGTGACCCGGCGGTACACCTCCGAGGTGATGCCGATCATCGGCCCCGAGCGGGACATCATGGCGCCCGACGTCGGCACCACCGAGCAGACGATGAGCTGGGTGATGGACACGTACTCGGTGAACTCCGGCTACACGATCCCGGCCGTGGTCACCGGCAAGCCGCTGGCGGTCGGCGGCTCGCTGGGCCGGGCGACCGCCACCTCGCGCGGCGTCGTGCACGCGACGTCCGCGGCGCTGGCGGACGCGGGCGTGGAGCTGTCCGAGGTCACCGCGGCCGTGCAGGGCTTCGGCAAGGTCGGCTCGCACGCGGCGCGGTTCCTCGCGGAGGGCGGCGTCCGGGTGCTGGCCGTCAGCGACGCCGAGGGCGGCGTGCACAACCCGGCCGGCCTGGACGTCGCGGCGCTGCACGCCCACGTCGCCACCACGGGCACGGTCGCGGGCTTCCCGGGCGGCGACCCGATCGACAACGCCGGGCTGCTGGCCCTGGACGTCGACGTGCTGATCCCGGCCGCCACCGAGGACGTGCTCGACGCGGAGACCGCCCGCACCGTCAAGGCGCGCTGGGTGGTCGAGGGCGCGAACGGCCCGACCACGAGCGAGGGCGACCGCGTCCTGGCCGAGCGCGGGGTGGTCGTGGTGCCCGACATCCTCGCCAACGCGGGCGGCGTGGTGGTGTCGTACTTCGAGTGGGTCCAGGCCAACCAGGCGTACTGGTGGACCGAGCGCGAGATCGAGGACCGGCTGGAGCACCGGATGCGGTCCGCCTACGCGGCCGTCGCGCAGCGGGCGCGCGCCGACGGGATCACGCTGCGCGACGCCGCGCTGGTGATCGGCGTGCGGCGGGTGGCCGAGGCGCACCTGCTGCGCGGGCTCTACCCGTGACCGACCGGGCCCGGGGGCTGTGAGGCACGACGCGGCCGGGCCGGGAAGCAGCACCGGCCAGGCCGCGTTGGCGCAGGTGTGAGCACCGAGCCGAACCCCGTCCCGCTGTCCGTCCTCGACCTGGCCCCCGTGGGCACCGGGCGCACCAGCGCCGACGCGCTCGCCGACTCCACCGCCCTGGCCCGCAGCGCCGACGCCCTCGGGTACCGCCGGTTCTGGGTCGCGGAGCACCACTCGATGCCGGCCGTGGCGTCCACCTCCCCCGGCGTGCTGCTCGCGCACCTGGGCGCGTCGACCGAGCGGATCCGGCTCGGGTCCGGCGGCGTCATGCTGCCCAACCACCCGCCGCTGGTGATCGCCGAGCAGTTCGCGATGCTCGAGGCGCTGCACCCCGGCCGCGTCGACCTGGGCATCGGCCGCGCCCCCGGCGCCGACCAGGCGACCGCCGCCGCGCTGCGCCGCACCGTCGAGGGCCTGGGCGCGGAGGACTTCCCCGCCGAGCTGCTCGACGTGCTGCACCTGCTGGGCCAGCTGCCCGCGGGGCGCGCGCCCGGCGCCGCCGCGAGCCGGCTCACCGCGACCCCGGCACCGACCAGCACCCCGGAGGTGTGGCTGCTCGGGTCGTCCACGTTCAGCGCGCAGCTGGCCGGGGAGCTCGGCCTGCCGTTCTCCTACGCGCACCACTTCGGCACCGGCATCACCACCCAGGCCGCCGAGGTCTACCGCGCGTCGTTCCGGCCGTCGGCCGTGCTGGACGCCCCGCACCTGATGGTGTCGGCGTCGGTGGTCGTCGCCGAGTCGGACGAGCGCGCCGAGTGGCTCGCCGGGCCGAGCAAGGTGATGGCGCTGCGGCTGCGCACCCGCGGTGCGCTCGCGCCGATCGAGACGCCCGAGGACGCGGAGCAGCTGCTCGCGACGATCGACCCCGACCAGGCGCGGGAGTTCTTCTCCCGCGTCGCCGGCACCCAGGTCGCCACCACCGCCGACCGCGCCGCGGAGCGCCTGCGGGAGCTGGTCGCGCGCACCGGCGCCGACGAGCTGATCGTCACGGGGACCACGCACGACGTGGCCGACCGGATCGCCACCCTGGAGGCGCTCGCCGCCGCCTGGTGACCGGGCGCGCCGCCGCCCGCGGCCCTCGCCCGGCCCACCGTTTCTCGCTCGGCACCCCGCGCTCGCGGCGGGGTGCCGAGCGAGAAACGGTGGGCGACGCGAGAAACGGTGGCCGGGGCGAGACCGGCAGACGGCGCGAGACCGCGGGCGGCGGCGTGCGCCGTGGCGTGCCAGGATCGGCGGCATGGACGACGTGGTCGGCGGGACGTGGCGGTTCGTGCAGGTCGCGGGCGTGGGGCTGGAGGACGGGCCCGAGCGGGCGCACCCGGAGCTGACCTTCGCCGGTGACGGCCAGGTCTACGGCACCGGCGGCGTGAACCGGCTGCGGGGCACGTGGTCGTTCGCCGACGGCACGCTGACGTTCGGCCCGGTCGTGACGACGCTGATGGCCGGCACGCCCGAGCACACGGCGCGCGAGCGCGCGGTGCTGGACCTGCTCACCGGGCCGCTGCGCGTCGCCCTGGTGGACGGCGCGCTCGAGCTCACCGACGGCGCGGGGCGGGTCAGCCGCCTGCTGCCCGCCCCCGCCGGGTCGTCCGAGGCCTGACCGCGTCCCGGCAGGTCCGGGCACCTCGTGCCAGGTCCACCCCCGGTCGGGCCGGCGCGGCCGGTCAGCCGCGCGGCTGGCGCTCGGCCCAGTCCGCGAGCTCGACGCGCGGGCCCGTGTAGAACGGGACCTCCTCGCGCACGTGCCGGCGGGCGCCGGTGGCGCGCAGGTCGCGCATGAGGTCGACGATGCGGTGCAGCTCGTCGGCCTCGAAGCCGAGGATCCACTCGTAGTCGCCGAGCGCGAACGCCGACAGCGTGTTGGCGCGGACGTCGGCGTAGTCGCGGGCCGCGTGGCCGTGCTCGCGGAGCAGCTCGCGGCGCTCCTCGTCGCTCAGCAGGTACCACTCGTAGGACCGCACGAACGGGTACACGCACAGGTAGTCGCGGGGCTCCTCGCCGGCGAGGAACGCCGGGACGTGGCCGCGGTTGAACTCGGCCGGCCGGTGCATCGCGGCGACCGACCAGACGGGCAGCAGGTGCTCGCCCAGCTCGCTCGCCCGCAGCCGGTGGAACGCCTCCTGGACGGCCTCGATCGTCGGGGCCCACCACCACACCATGAGGTCCGCGTCGGCGCGCAGGCCGGCGACGTCGTACCAGCCGCGGACCACGAGGCCCTCGGGCGCGTCCGGGCCCGTCAGCGCGGCGAGCGCCGCGTCCACGACGCGGGTGCGCTCCGCGGCGTCCGCCGGCAGCGACGAGGACGTCTCGAAGACCGCGTACATCGCGTACCGGATGGCGGCGTTGATCTCGTCGGCGGTCTCGGGGCTGTGCCCGCCCTCCGGGGCCGTGCTGGTCGTGCTCATCGCGGTGCTGCTCCTTCGGTGGTGTCGTGCCCCCGCTGCTGGTTGATCGTCGGCAGGCCGGTGTCGACGCCCGCGCGCTGGAAGCAGCAGCCGACGGCGCACCGGTCCGGCCACGCGTCGAGCGCGCCGACGGTGACCCGCTCGGGGTCCTCGCCGCGCTCGGCCGCCGCGCGCTCGACCATCAGGTCGACCAGGCCGGCGACGAACGGCGCCCGGGTGGACGCCGAGCCGGCGCGGACGGCGGTGATGCCGAGGTCCCGCGACGTGGCCATCGCCTCGGTGTCGAGGTCGTAGGCGACCTCCATGTGGTCGGAGACGAACCCGATCGGCGACATCACGACGGCGGTGGTGCCCGCCGCGGCGCGCTCGGCCAGCACGTCGTTGACGTCGGGCTCGAGCCACGGCTGCGACGGCGGCCCGGACCGGGAGCAGAACGCGAGGCTCCACGCCGGCGCGACGCCCAGGTCGGCCTCGACGAGCGCGGCGACCTGCCGGCAGGCGTCCTCGTGCTGCGCGACGTAGCCGGGCCGCGCGGCGGCGGAGCCGGCCTCCATGGCGAGCGGGATCGAGTGCGTGACGAACAGCAGCGGCGCCTGCGCGACCAGCTCGGCCACGGGCCGGCCGGTCCGCTCGGCCAGCTCCCGGAACGCCTCGACCACGGCGTCGGCGTTGGCGCGCACGAAGCCGGGGTGGTTGAAGTAGTGCCGCAGCTTGTCGACCCGGACCCCCGCGGCCGCCTCGGCGTCCGGGGGCGTCTCGTCGAGGCCCGCCACGCCCGCGAGCGCCTGGGCGACGTGCTCGCGGTACTGCCGGCACCCCGAGTACGACCCGTACGCGCTGGTGACCAGCGCCAGGACCCGGCCCGCACCGTCCGCGCGCAGCCCGTCCAGGGCGCCCTCGGTGTAGGGCTCCCAGTTCCGGTTGCCCCACACGAGCGGGGTGCCGATGCCGCGGGCGTCCATCTCGGCGCGCAGCGCCGCGAGCAGGGCGCGGTTCTGGTCGTTGATGGGGCTGCGGCCGCCGAACAGCGCGTAGTGCTGGCTGACCTCGACCAGGCGCTCCTCGGGGATGCCCTTGCCGCGCGTCACGTTGCGCATGAACGGCAGGACGTCCTCGGGCTTCTCCGGGCCGCCGAACGAGAGCAGGAGCACGGCGTCGTACGGTGCGAGCGACGACACCGTCAGGGTGGGGGAAGACACCGCCCCATCATCCCATCGTCGCCAGGACCGGCCCGTCGAGGACCGGGTCCCCCAGACGTGACGTTGTCACGACGTCATGTCAGATCCGCCGGCGCGCACCGTCCGGCGTGCCGGCGCACGCACGTCAGGCCGAGGCGGCGTGCGGGGCCGCGGTCGCCCGCAGGTGCTCGGCGATCTCCCGCCCCCAGGCCTCGACGGCGGCGAAGTCGCGGTGGTCGCCCTCCTTGGCCCGGGCACCCGCGATGATGGCCCGCTCGGCGAACGCGAGGTCGGACCGCACCAGCCGGCCGGCGAACGCCCGGTGCCCCTGCGCGCCGATGTCGCGCGCGAGCGCCAGCAGCTCGTGCGGGCTGTTGGCCCGCGCCGCCGGCTGGGTCGCCAGACCGGACGAGAACAGCCACACGGGGCGCTCGCGCAGCCCGGCTGCGAGCCGCGCGGCGAGGTCGCGGGCGGCGGGCAGCCAGTGCGCGGTGTACACCGCCGAGCCCAGGACCACGGCGTCGTACGCGTCGACGTCCGCGACCTGCTCCGGTGCGGCCTCGACCACGTGGTGCCCGTCGGCACGGAGCACGTCGGCGATCGCGGAGCCGATCTCCGCGGTGGCACCGTGGCGCGAGGCCACCGTCACCAGGATCTGCAACGCTCTGCCCTCCAGCGGTTCGTGGCGGTCGACCGGTGCCCCTGCCCGGTCCGATCCGCCGTCATCCATCGTCCGGTGCGACAGGCGTCCCGGCGTGGGCCGGAGGTCCCCCGCCCGCCGCCCGGGTCAGGAGCCCGGCGACCGGTCCAGGTCGGCGATCCCCGCCTGCGCGGCCCGCAGGTCGCCCGCCACGCGGGTCAGCGCGGCCAGCTGCTCCGGGCCGAGCGCCCCGCCCACGTAGTGCGCGATCGCCTGCACGTGCCGCCGGCCGACCTCGCGCTGGAGCGCCGCGCCCTGCTCGGTGAGGGCGACGACGACGCCGCGCCCGTCGCCCGCGGCCGGCGCACGGCGCACCCAGCCGGCCTCCTCGAGCCGCTCGACCATGCGGCTCAGGCTGGGCTGGCTGAGCAGGCTGGACTCGCCGAGGTCCCGCAGCCGCAGCCCGTCCGGCGCGTCCGACAGCGTGTAGAGCACGTCGTACTCGCGCAGCGACACCCGGTCCCAGATCGGGTCGCGCTGCAGCCGGCGCATGATCGCGACCTGCGCCCGGAACAGCTCCTCCCACGCGGTCGCGGCGGCCCGGACGTCGACCGGCGCCGCGTCCGTCGCCGGGACCGTCGCCTGCTCCTGCGCCGTCATCGCTGCTCCGTCCGTCGGTCCATGCATTCGCATCTACCCTCCTGCAACGGCGGCGCACCCGCACGTGTTCCGACGGGCGCGCCCGGCCGCGCCGCCTGCGCCAGCCTGCGCCCCGCCTGCGCCCGCACGGCCCGGTCCTCCCCTACGCTGGCCCGATGCAGAACGACGGCGTCCGCTCGACGTACGTGCTGGTCGACGGCGAGAACATCGACGCGACCCTCGGCTCCTCCATCCTCAACGGCCGCCCCACCCCGGAGCAGCGACCCCGCTGGGAGCGGGTGCTCGAGTTCGCGCACCGCACCTGGGGGCAGCAGCCGAAGGGGCTGTTCTTCCTCAACGCGACCAGCGGCTCGCTGCCGATGTCGTTCGTGCAGGCGCTGCTGGCGATCGGCTACCAGCCGATCCCGCTGGCCGGCGAGGGCAAGGTCGTCGACATCGGCATCAAGCGCACGCTGGAGGCGCTGGCCGACCGCGAGGGCGACGTCCTGCTCGCCTCGCACGACGGGGACTTCGCACCCGAGATCGAGGCGCTGCTGGGCGGCGACCGCCGCGTCGGGCTGCTGGCGTTCCGCGAGTTCACCAGCACCGCCCTGTCGCACCTGTCGGAGCGCGGCCTGCAGGCGTTCGACCTCGAGTCCGACGTCCGCGCGTTCAACGTCACGCTGCCGCGGCTGCGGATCATCCCGCTCGAGGAGTTCGACCCGCTGCGCTACCTCTGACGCGGGCCGGTGTCCGGGGTGCACAGTGGGCACGTGGCCGGACCCGAGCGCGTCGTCGTCCTGCTCCGCGCGGTCAACGTGGGCGGGCACGGCGCGCTGCCCATGGCCGACCTGCGCGCGGCCGCGACCGACCTCGGGCACGCCGACGTCGCCACGTACCTCGCAACCGGCAACCTGCTGCTCACGCCCGCGCCGGGGTCGCCGGGCACCCCGGACGGGCTGGCCGCGCGCCTGACGGCCGACCTCGCCGAGCGCCTCGGGCGGCCGTTCGCCCTGACCGTGCGCACGGCCGCGCAGCTCGACGACGTCGTCGCGTCGAACCCGTACCCGCAGGCCGCGGCCGACGACCCGGCGCACCTGGTCGTGGTGTTCCTGGACGGCCCCGCGGCCGCCGACGGCCCGGCGGACCTGTCGGCGTACGGCCGCGAGCGCGTCACCTGGCGCGGCCGCGAGGGCTACGTGCACTACCCGGACGGCATCGGCCGGTCCCGGGTCACCGCCGGCGTGCTCGACCGCCTCGCCGGTCGCAGCGGCACCGGCCGCAGCTGGCGCACCGTGCTGGCCGTCCGGTCCCGGCTCTGACCGGCGGCCCGGGCGACCTGGGTAGCGTGGGGCCATGAGCACCCTGTTCACCCGCATCGTCGCCGGCGAGATCCCCGGCCGGTTCGTCTGGGCCGACGAGCGCGCCGTCGCGTTCGCGACCATCGCCCCGATCACCGACGGCCACGTGCTGGTGGTGCCGCGGGACGAGGTGCCGTCGTTCACCGAGGCGGACGACGACCTGCTCGCGCACCTGGTCCGCGTCGCCAAGCGCATCGGGCTGGCGCAGCAGGCGGCCTGGGACGCCCCGCGCGCCGCGCTGCTGGCGGCCGGGTTCGAGGTGCCGCACCTGCACCTGCACGTGCTGCCCGCGTGGGGCGAGGGCGAGCTCAGCTTCGCCAACGCCCGCACCGACGTCCCGGCGGAGCAGCTCGACGCCGCCGCCGAGCGGCTGCGCGCCGCCCTGCGGGACGCCGGGCACGCGGCCCACGTGCCGGCGGCCCTGGGGTCCCCCGCGCTCTGAGGCAGCCGACCGGCGGGCCGGCGTCGCGCTCAGGCCACCGGATCGTCCGCGCCGTACGGCGCGAGCCGCAGGGTCCGGGCGTCGGCCGCCAGGATCCGCTCGGTGACCTCGGCGAGCGTCGCGGGCGTGTCCGTCCCGGCGCGCACGAACCGCCCGGACAGCGCGTCCAGCCGGCCGGAGCCGAACGCGTCCACCAGCTCGACGGTCGCCTCGACGGGGGTCCACTCGCTGCGGTCGTCGTGCAGCGGCATGGCCTGGGTCATGTCGGTCACGACCACCCCCGGGGCGACGTCGAGCACCCGTACGCCGCGGTCGGCGTACTGGCGGTCGAGCATCGTGGTGAGCCGGGCGAGCGCGCCCTTGCTGATGCCGTAGCCGGTGTAGACGGACGACGGCCGGTGACCGGACCCGGAGTTGATGTTGACGACGTAGCCGCTGCCGCGCTCCAGCATCGCCGGCAGGACGGCGTGGCTCAGCAGCAGCGGCCCGCGCACGTTGGTCTCGATCACCCGCCAGACGTCCTCGACGTCGTCGGCGACCAGGTCCACCTCGGCGCGCTCGATGACGCCGGCGTTGTTGACCAGCAGCCCGAGCCCGCCGGCGTCCGCGAAGGCCGCCTCGACCCGCCCGACCGCCGCGGCGACGGCGGCACGGTCCACGACGTCCACCTGCTCGACGACCACCACCGCGCCGGCGCGGGCCGCCCGGGCCTCCTCGGCCACCGCGTCCAGGCGCGCCCGGGTCCGGCCGAGCAGGGCGACGTCCCAGCCCGCGCGCACCAGGCCCAGCGCGAGCCCGCGCCCGATGCCGCGGCCGGCGCCGGTCACGAGGGCGGTGCGCGGGGCGGGACCGACGGGGGGCACAGGGAGAACGGGGCTCGTCATGCCCCCATCGTCGCGCACCGCCGGGACCGCTCGCGCGGGCACCCCTGCCGCTCCGGGCCCCGGGCTCGGCATACTGTCGCTGCTCAGCACGTTGTCGTCACGGCGGCACCTGCGGTGCGCGCCGCGCACCCCACCAGCCCGATCCCCCGAGGAGCCGCCCGTGGCCACGGACTCCGCCGAACCGCTCTCGTCCCTCAGCTCGCCGGGACCCGCCCTGCGCGTCCGGCTGCCGTCGGTGAGCCCGTCGGTCCGCAGCTTCCTCGCCACCGAGGCCGGCAGCGCGATCTTCCTGCTCGCGGCCACCGTCGTCGCGCTGGTGTGGGCGAACTCGCCGCTCGCGCCCTGGTACGACGCGCTGTGGCACACGTCCGCCGGGTTCCACCTGGGCCCGTTCGGGCTGGACCTGGACCTGCACCACTGGGTGAACGACGCCGCGATGGCGGTGTTCTTCTGCGTCGTCGGCCTGGAGATCAACCGCGAGGTGACCAGCGGCGAGCTGCGCGACCGCCGGACCATCGCGGTCCCGGCCCTCGGCGCGCTCGGCGGTCTCGCGGTGCCCGCCCTGCTGTACCTGGCGTTCAACGCGGGCACGGAGGCGGCGCACGGCTGGGGCGTCGTGATGTCGACCGACACGGCGTTCCTGGTCGGCATCCTGGCGCTGTTCGGCCCGGCGTGCCCGGACCGGCTGCGGCTGTTCCTGCTGACGCTGGCGATCGTCGACGACATCGGCGCGATCACGGTGATGGCGGTGTTCTACAACGACGGGGTCGACCTGGCGGCGCTCGGCGTCGCGGGCGCCCTGGTGCTGGTGCTGCTGGCGCTCCGCTGGCTCGGCGTGTGGCGGCTGACGCCGTACGCGCTGGTCGGGATCGCGCTGTGGTTCGCGGTGAACGCCTCGGGCGTGCACGCGACGCTGGCGGGCGTGCTGGTCGGCCTGCTGCTGCCCTCCCGGGCCATGGCGCGCGAGCACGTGGACCAGGTGCCGCGGTGGGTGGACGGCCTGCTCGCGGACCCGACCGCCGACCGCGAGCGCCTCACCGAGCTGGCCGCGCGTGCCACGGTCCCGGCCGGCGAGCGGCTGCAGCGGCTGCTGCACCCGTGGTCGGCGTTCGTGGTGGTGCCGGTGTTCGGCCTGGCGAACGCGGGCGTGCGCCTGGACGCCGCGGCCCTGAGCGCCGCGGCGACGTCCCCGGTGACCATCGGCGTCGCGGTCGCGCTGGTCGCCGGCAACACGATCGGCATCACCGGCGCGGCCACGCTGGCGATCCGCACCGGGCTGGGCCGGCTCCCCGGCCGGGTGCGCTGGGGGCACCTGGTGGGCGGTGCGGTGCTGGCCGGGATCGGGTTCACCATCTCGCTGTTCATCGCCGAGCTGGCGTTCGAGGGCGCGCTGCGCGAGCAGGCGAAGATCGGCATCCTGGCCGGCTCGCTGGTCGCCGCGGTGCTCGGCACGGCGCTGCTGCGGATCCTGGGCGACCGGCTGCCGCTGTGCTCGCCGGACGAGGAGCTGCCGACCGGCCTGCCGCCGCGGCCCTGGGTCGCCGGGTCCTGACCGCCGGCCCTCAGCCGGTGGCGGCCGCCGACCGCACGGCGTCCCGCAGCGCCCCGAGCTCGATCGGCCCGCGGTACCGCTCGCCCTGCACCAGCAGGGTGGGCGTGCCCCGGATGCCGAGGTCGAGCCCGGCGAGGTAGTCGGCCTCGACGGCGTCGGCGAACCGCTGCGCACCGGGACCGGCCACGGTGGCCGGGTCCAGCCCGAGCCGGGCACCGACGGCGCGCAGGTCAGGCTCGGTCAGCCGGTCCTGCTGCGCGAACAGGGCCCGCTGCATCTCCCAGAACAGCCCCTGCTCGGCGGCCGCCTCGGCGGCGAGCGCCGCGATCAGCGCGTGCGGGTGCACCTGGAACAGCGGGAAGTGCCGCCACACCAGGCGCACGCCACCGTCGGACTCCTCGACCAGGCGGCGCAGCACGGGCTCGGCGGACCGGCAGTACGGGCACTCCAGGTCGCCGAACTCGGTGACGGTGACGGGAGCGTCCGGCGCACCCAGGACGAAGCGGTCGGTCATGGCACCAGCATCGCGCACCGGCGGGTTCGCCGGGCGGGGTCCGTCAGCGGGGCCGCATCGGCGGGCTCGCCGTCCCCGCGCCGCGCACCAGGCCGGCGAGCAGGTCGCGCATCGCCTGCACGCCGGTGTACCGCGGCCGGAACGCCAGCTCGCGCTCCGCCCGGCTCGTGTCGAGCACCGGCACGGAGGCGGCCAGGTCGAACCAGCCCGGACCGATCGGTGCCAGCCGCGCGTGCCAGGCCAGGCTCAGCCCGGCGCGCACCGGGCCGTGCGGCACCTCGCGCCACCTGCCCCGGGACAGCACGTCGGCGACGTCGGCCGCGCGGACCAGGCCGGGACCCGCGACGTTGTAGGCACCCCGCGCCTGCCGCACGACGGTTTCCCGCAGCGCCTCGGCCAGGTCGTCGGCGTGCACCGCCTGCACCCGCAGCCCCGCGGGCCACGGCAGCACCGGCAGCCGGCCGTCCAGCAGCCGCGCCGGCACGAACGGGCCGAGGAAGTAGCGCTTGATCTCGTGGCCGGCCGCGTGCTGGAACACCAGCGCCGGGCGCAGCCGGGCGACGGCGAGCGACGGGTAGCGCAGCTCGGCCTCGTCCAGCAGCCGCTCGACGGCCACCTTGTCGACGCTGTACTGCGAGGACCGGACGCCGCCGGTGTCCCAGTCCTCGTCCCGCGGCTGCTCGGTGTACGACGGGCTGTACGCGCCGACGGACGACACGACGACCAGGTGCGGGACCCGCGCCTCGACCACCGCGGCGAGCACGCGCCGCATGCCGTCGACGTTGACCCGCCGCAGCCGGTCGCGGTCGTGGCTCGGCTGGATCAGCCACGCCAGGTGGACCACCGCGTCGGCACCCGCGAACGCCTGACGCAGCCGGGAGACGACGGGCCCGTCCGGGCCGGGCTCGCCGATGTCGACGCCCACCCAGTCCGTCGTGTCGTACGGGGCGGGCACCGGGCCCTGCGGCGCCCGGCGCACGACGCCGCCGAGCGAGGTCACGGTCGGGTCCTGCCGCAGCCGGCGCAGCAGCGCCGTGCCGACGTTGCCGCTGCCGCCGACGACGACGACCCTCACGAGGAGCGCTCCGGCTGCCCCGGCTCGCCGTCCGCCGCGAACGCCTGCTCGCGGGCGACCGCCCCGAGCCGGGTCAGCGTGGCGATCTGGTCGTCCGCCTGCGCGAGCAGCCGGCGCAGGCGGTCGCCGTCCAGCCCGAGCTCGTCGGACCAGATGTCGAGCGTCTCCCACAGGCCGCGCTTGGCCGAGACCGCGCCGCGCATCAGGTCCATCTCGAGGACCGCGGACAGGGGCGAGGGGGTGGTCAGGCGGCCGTTCGGCTTGAGCCGGCCGGCCCGCTCGACGACCGCGAGGCCGAGCTGCTTGACCTTGCTCGGCGCGACGCCGAGCTGGTACGCCGTGTCGCGCAGCCACTCCCGCTCGTCGGCGACCTCCCGCGCGATCCGGTCGAGCTCGGGGCCCAGCGGGGTGTCCGCGTAGGCGTCGGCCATCCGCGCGAACCGCGCGCTGCCGCCCGTGGCCCCGGCGAGGTGGTCGCCGAGGTACGAGTCGAGCAGCGTGCGGTCGAGGCGCCTCACGGGGTGGCGGCGCCGCCGTCGGCGCCCTCGGCCCGCGGGTTCAGGTTGTCCGGGTCGGCGTCGGGGTCGCCCTGGTCGCCGTCGTCGGAGGACTGCGCGCCCGTGCGCGGGTTCAGCATCTCCGGGTCGGTGTCCGGGTCCTCGGCGGGGTCGTAGGCGTCGGTGGTGGTGTCGTCGGTGCTCATGGCCCCACGCTGGCACCACGGGCGTCGGCTCGCACGCCGAACGCACACGGCTCGACGGGCCCAGGACCTCGGTCCCTGGTGTCCGTCCGTCGGGGATGGTGCGCGAGTGCTCCTCCGCGCTGGTTACCATCGAGTCGTGCCCTCAACTGCTGAGCCGGTCGACGTCGTCCTGGTCGGTGGCGGGATCATGTCCGCCACCCTCGCCACGCTGCTGTCGGACCTCGAGCCCTCCTGGCGGATCGAGATCGTCGAGCGCCTGGACGGGATCGCCCTCGAGAGCTCCGACGGCTGGAACAACGCCGGCACGGGCCACGCCGCCCTGTGCGAGCTGAACTACACGCCGGAGCGGGCCGACGGCTCGATCGACATCGCGAAGGCCGTGACGATCAACGAGCAGTTCGCGCTGTCCTGCCAGCTGTGGGACCACCTGCGCGACGCCGGCCGGCTGCCCGGCGCCGGCTACCGCTCGCCCGTGCCGCACCTGACCTTCGTGCGCGGGGCGGCCGACGTCGACTACCTGCGCCGGCGGCACGCCGCGCTGAGCGCGCACCCGCGGTTCGCGCACCTGGAGTACTCCGAGGACCCCGCCACGATCGCGTCCTGGGCGCCGCTGGTCATGGCCGGCCGCGACCCGGCGGAGCCCGTCGCGGCCACCCGCGCGCTCGACGGCGAGGACGTCGACTTCGGCGCGCTGGCCCGGCACATGGTCGACGACCTGGTGGCCCGCGGGGCGAACGTGCGGCTGCAGCACGAGGTGCGGCGGGTGCGCCGGCGCCGCGGCGGCGGCTGGCGGCTGCACCTGGTCGACCGCGCCTGGAACGCCAGCCCGAGGCGGACCACCCTCGACGCGCGGTTCGTCTTCATCGGCGCGGGCGGCGGCGCCCTGCGCCTGCTGCAGGCGTCGGGCATCGACGAGATCAAGGGCTACGGCGGCTTCCCGATCAGCGGCCAGTTCCTGCGCACCACCGACCCGGCCCTGGTCGAGCGGCACCGCGCCAAGGTCTACGGCAAGGCCGCGGTCGGGTCGCCCCCCATGTCGGTCCCGCACCTCGACACCCGCGTGGTCGGCGGGCAGCCCGCGCTGCTCTTCGGCCCGTACGCGGGCTGGAGCATGAAGTTCCTCAAGCAGGGCTCGTGGACCGACCTGGTCCGCACGGTGCGCCCGGGCAACCTGGTGCCGCTGCTCGCGGTGGGGCTGCACAACCTGGACCTGCTGAAGTACCTGATCGGCGAGGTGCTGGCGTCCCGCACCGCCCGGCTGCGGTCGCTGCGGGCCTTCCTGCCCACGGCGCGCGACCGGGACTGGGAGCTCATCACCGCCGGGCAGCGCGTCCAGGTGATCAAGCGCGGCGAGGGCGGCGGCGTGCTGGAGTTCGGCACCGAGCTGATCACGGCCGCCGACGGCTCGATCGCCGGGCTGCTGGGTGCGTCGCCGGGGGCGTCCACCGCGGCGTCCGCCATGCTCGACCTGCTCCGGCGGTGCTTCCCCGACCGGTTCGCCGGCTGGCAGCCCCGGCTCGAGCAGATGATGCCGATGCTCGCCGACGACGCCGGGGCCGACCCCCGCGCCGTCGTCGCGGAGGCGCCCGACGCCGACCCGGACCTCGGCACCGAGGACCCGGCCGAGCCCGGTGCGTCGGAGCAGCGCGAGCCCGCGACGTCCGGCTCGCCCGCGCCGTCGATCCCCTCCGGGCGCCGCCCGGCGCGACCGAACCCGCCGCGCCGCCGGGACTCCCCCGTCGCCTGACCGGCGCCCGGGTCGCACCTCTGCCTCCCCGGGTGCACGGTGGGGCGATGAGAGCCGTCGTCCTCAACTGCACGCTCAAGCCGTCGCCGCAGCTGTCGAACACCGGGGCCCTGGCCCAGGTGGTGATCGACGCCCTCGCGGACCACGGCGTCACGACCACCACGTTCCGGCTGGCGGACCACCGGGTGCCGCCCGGGGTCGAGTCCGACCTCGGTGACGGGGACGAGTGGCCGACGATCCGCCGCGCGATCCTCGACGCCGAGATCCTCGTGGTCGCCACCCCGACCTGGGTCGGCCGCCCGTCGTCCTACGCGCAGCTGGTGCTGGAGCGCCTCGACGCGATGATCTCCGAGACCGACGACGACGGACGCCCCGTCGCCTACAACCGGGTCGCGGGCGTGGTCGTCACCGGCAACGAGGACGGGGCGCACCACGTGATCTCCGAGGTCGCCGGCGGGCTGGTGGACATCGGGTTCACGATCGCCCCGCAGGCGTGGACCTACTGGAACCGGGGCCCGGGCCCCGGGCCGGTCTACTCGGAGACCGAGGAGGGCCACGAGTGGAGCCGCTCCACCGGCCGCGCGATGGCGCAGAACCTGGTCGGGGTGGCCCGGGCCCTCGCGGCCGCGCCGCTCGGGCCGCCGGCGGGCTGAGAGGGTGGCCCGCCCGAGCCGCCCCCTGCGGGCTCGGACGGGCCACCGCACGGGTCCGGTGCCCCTCCGCACCGTCGCCCGTGTCACCCGGGAAGTCCCCGGGTGGCACCGATCCGTCACGCCACCCGCCTGTGACCTCGGTCACAGACGGGTGCGACCGCGGTCCCGGCGGGACCCGGGAGCCGGCGCCCGCCGTCCGGGCGCCGCGGCGCCCTGCGGATGCGGGCTCCGCGCGCCGCTGCCACCGTGGGGCCCATGACCAGCGAACTCCTGCTCGTCCGGCACGGCGAGAGCGTGGGCAACGTGGCCGCGACCCGTGCGGAGCGCACCGGGGCCGAGACCGTCGACGTCGCCACGCGCGACGCCGACACCCCCCTGTCCCCCACCGGCGAGGACCAGGCCCGGGCGCTGGGCGCCCACCTCGAGGAGCTCGGCGAGGACCGCGCGCCCGAGGTGCTGTGGTGCTCGCCGTACGTCCGGGCGCTGCGCACCGCGGAGCTGGCCGTCGCGGAGGCCGGGCTGGACCTGCGGCCGGTCGTCGACGAGCGGCTGCGCGACCGGGAGCTCGGCATCGTCGACGGGCTCACCCGGCACGGCGTCGACGCCCGGTTCCCGGACGAGGCCGCCCGGCGGGACCGGCTGGGCAAGATGTACTACCGGCCGCCGGGCGGCGAGTCCTGGGCCGACGTCGCCCTGCGCCTGCGCTCCGTGGTCGCGGACATCGAGCGGCAGGCCGCGGGCCGGCGGGTCCTGGTGGTGTGCCACGACGCGGTGATCTGGCTGCTGCGCTACGTGTGCGAGGGGCTCACCGAGCACGAGCTGATGGCGCAGGTCGCCGAGCGGAGCGTCCGGAACGCCTCCGTGACCGTGCTGGTGGGCGGCCCCGGCGGCTGGCGCGCCGAGCGCGTCGACGACGTGGCGCACCTGGCCGAGGAGCACTCCGAGGTCACCGAGCACCCGGGGCAGGGCGATGAGTGAGCCGGTCGTCCTCACCCCGGCGCTGCTCCGCGAGTGGTCGCTGCCCGCCCGCGACGGCACCAAGGACGCGCGCGGCGGGGTGCTCGTGGTCGGCGGAGCCCGCCGGACGCCGGGCGCGGTCGCGCTGGCCGGGCTGAGCGCCCTGCGGATCGGAGCGGGCCGGCTCACGCTCGCGGTCGCGGAGTCGGTGGCGCCCGCGCTCGCCGTCGCCACGCCGGAGGCCGGGGTGCTCGGTCTCCCCGAGACCGCGGACGGCTCCCCCACGGGCGAGCCGCCGGCGCACCTGACCGACGAGCTCGGCCGCGCCGACGCGGTGGTGGTCGGGCCCGGGCTCGACGAGCCGGACGGGGCCGCGGCCCTGGTGCGGGTCGTGCTGGCCGCCCTCGCCGAGGCGGGCGCCGACGGACCCGCGCTGCTGCTCGACGCCTTCGCGCTCGGCGTGCTGCCCGGCCTCGGCGACGACGCCACGCTGCCGGCCGGCCGCACCGTGCTGACCCCGAACCTCGCCGAGGCCGCGCGGCTGCTCGAGGTCGACGAGGTCGATCCCGGGGACGCGGCGGTGCGCGTCGCCGAGCGCTGGGGCGCGGTCGTCACCTGCGCCGGCACCGTCGCGCACCCCGACGGCCGGCGCTGGGTGTCGGCCACCGGGTACGCGGGGCTCGGCACCTCCGGGAGCGGCGACGTGCTGGCCGGCGCGATCGCGGGCGTGCTGGCGTCCGGGGCCCCGCCCGAGCAGGCCGCGGCCTGGGGCACCGCCGTGCACGGCACGGCGGGCGACCGGCTGGCCGCCCGGATCGGCCCGCTCGGCTACCTGGCGCGCGAGCTCGTGGACGAGCTGCCGGCCCTGCTGGTGGAGCTGCAGGCCTGAACCGCCGGCCTCAGCCCTCGCCGGCCCAGCCCACCTCGGCGACCCGGTCGGCCGCCACCTCGTAGCGGAACGTCGTCACGGTGGGCTCGTCGATGTCCATCCGCTCGGAGGACAGCGTGACCTCCTCGCGGCCGGACAGCCGGCCGGTGCCCGCGTCGACCAGCAGCAGCCGGACCACGGGGTCGACGTCCGCGGCGCCCGCGGGGACCGAGATCCCGACCGCCCGGCGCCCGGCGCGGTCGGTGACCTCACCGGCGAGCCCGACCCCCGGCTCGTCGGCGAGCACCGTCAGCACCGCCTGCTCCAGCTCGGCGGGCAGCACGTACGCGTCGAGCAGCGTGAGGCCCTGGTAGACGCACCAGGCGCCGTCGGCCGTGCCGGGGCCGCAGCCGAACACGTCACCGCCCGCGAGCTCGAGCAGCTGGCCGCGCAGCACGACGGGGTCGAGGGACAGGTCCGCGGCGAGGTCCGGGTCGCTGCTGCCCGCCGGGAACCGGTCCACCGACGCCGACGCGTGCGACGTGTCCACCGGCTCGAGCAGGCCGTCCTGCCGCAGGTCGGGACCCCGCCACTCGGCGGCCACCAGGGCGCCGTCGGCGGGCAGCCAGGTCTCCCGGACCGTCGGCTCGATGGCGGTGCGGGCGCCGTCGGCGTCCGACGTGGTGCTGGGCAGCCAGCTCTGCGACAGGACGTGCTGCACCGGGCCGCGCGCGCCGGGGTCCACCTGGTCCGCGGCGAGCGCGGCGAGGTCGAGCAGGGTCTCGCGCACCGGGGCGGAACCGGCGGCGGCGCCGGCCGCCAGCTCCTCCGGCGGCACCGGGTACGCGAGCATCGGCGGCGAGCCCGTGGCCACCGCGGTCGGGACCCGGTCGGCCGGCAGCAGCGCGATCGCGACGCCGGCCACCGTGGCGGCTGCGACGCCCGCCGCGACCGCCCAGCGCCTGCGGCCGCGCCGCGCGGCCCGGAGGGGCACCACCGGCGCGGGCACGCGGTCGGCGTCGGCACCGGCGTCGGCAGCGGCGTCGGACCCGCCGCCGACGGTCCCGTCGTCGGCCGGATCCGCCGCCGCCCGGGCCAGCAGCGTCGCGATCGCGACGTCGTCGTCGGCCCCGGGGGCGTCGGCGGGGTCGCCCAGACCGTGCGGGCCCAGGAGGTCCCGCAGCGCGGCGACCTCGGCGAGGGCGCGCTGCTCCGCGTCGTGGTCCTCGGTCATCGGGCCCTCCTCTCGAGATCGGCGGTGGTGCTGTCGTCCAGCGCCGCGGCGAGGCGCGTGCGCGCCCGCGACAGGCGGGAGGTGAGGGCGGTGAGCGAGCACCCGAGCACCTCGGCCGCCTCGCTCGGCGTGAGCCCCGCCCAGACCGTCAGCGACATCGCCTCGCTCTCGGCGGGCGGGAGCAGCGCGAGCAGCCGGCGGGCGCGGTCGTCGCCGGCGAGCCGGTCGGCGGGATCGGGCTCCGCCGGGCGGCCCGGTCCCGCCGCCACGACGCTCGCGACCGACCGCCGGACCCGCCCGTGCTGCTCGCGGACCCGCAGGATCTTGTTCCGGGCGACGCCGAACACCCACGGCCGCAGCTGCTCGGGACCCACCGGCAGGTCGCTCCAGCGGCGCCACACGACCAGGAAGGTCTCGGCGACGACGTCCTCGGCCTGGTCGTCGGGCACCTGGCGGCGGGCGTACCCGCGGACCTGCGGGGCGAGCAGGCGGTAGGCGGCGGCGAACCGGGCAGCGTCGTCCTGCTCCGCGGGGGCCGCACCGGCCTCCTCGTCGCCGCGTTCCCCCACGTCGTCCTCTGCTCGTCCGTCAGCATGTGCCCGGGCCCATGGTACGGACGGTCAGGGTGCTGACCGACGTGCCGCCGGTCTGCGCACCCGCCGCCCAGCAGCGCGGGGTCCCCGTGCCACCCGCTCCCGGGTACGTGTACACGTCGACGGCCATCCGGTTCCACACCGAGCGCGCGGTGGTCACGACCGGGGCCGACGTGCCCGCGGAGCCGACGGACCAGAACGCGCCCGTGAAGTCCGCTCCGGACCACACGCAGAACCGCCCCGCGAGGCACTGGCCCGCGGAGTGGCCGGTGATCTCCACCGGCCCGGGCTCCTCCGCCGCGCGCGCCGCGGGCGGCGGCGCGGACAGCGCGAGCGCGGCCAGCGCGGCGGCGACGACGAGGACGGGGCGGGTGGGGCCGGCAGGGCGGGTGGGGCGGGCGGGTCGCGGGGCGCAGGTGGTCGGCATACCGGGAGGTCCGCGCGCGGCCCGAGGGCGTCACCTCGTGAGCGCATGAGATGCGTCACACCCGGGCGCCCCGTGGCAGAGTCGTCCTCCGTGACGGACCGCTACGCCGCCGACGACCACCTCGGCCACCGCAGCCTGCTGGTGGCCGCCGCCTACGTCCTGCTGCTCCGCGACGACGAGGTGCTGCTGCAGCTCCGCCGCGGCACCGGGTACCTGGACGGGCACTGGGCGACGCTCGCCGGGCACGTCGACCCGGGCGAGTCCGTGCACGAGGCCGCGGTGCGGGAGGCCGCGGAGGAGGCGGGGGTGCGGATCGACCCCGCGGACCTCGAGCCGCTCACCACGCTGCACCGGTTCGAGCGGGGCGGCCCGGCCGTCGAGCAGCGCTGCGACGTGTTCTTCGTGGCGCGGCGCTGGTCCGGCGAGCCGACGCTCGTCGAGCCCGACAAGGCCGAGCAGCTGCGGTGGTTCCCGCTGGCGGCGCTGCCGGAGCCCGTGGTCCCGCACGAGCGGCTGGTGCTGGACGGGGTGCGCACCGGCGGCCTGCCCGCGGTGGTGTCCCTGCCGTCCTGAGCCCGTGGCGTCGTCGGTCCGGCTCGGCCCACCTCGGCCCGGCTCAGCCCAGCCGCAGCTCGGTGCGCAGGCCGGCCGCGCCGTCGGTCCGGTCGCCCAGCCGCACGTCGCCGCCGTGCTCGCGGGCGACCTCCCGCGCGATGGCCAGCCCGAGGCCGCTGCCGCCGCCGGGCCGGGCGCGGGCGTCGTCCAGCCGCACGAACCGCTCGAACACCCGCTCCCGGTCGTCCGCGGCGATCCCCGGGCCGTCGTCGACGACCACGACCGACCCGTCCGCGACCTCGACCCGCACGGCGCCCGCGGCGTGCCGCAGCGCGTTGTCCACCAGGTTCCGGACCACCCGGCCCAGCGCGGCCGCGTCGCCGCGGGCCGTCCCGGCGCCGTGGACCTCGACCGCCACGACCCGGTCGGGGTCCCGCCCGGCGGCCGCGAGCGCGACGGCCTCCCGCGCCACCGCGCCCAGGTCGACCGGGGTGCCGGGGACCGGCCGGGAGCCGAGGCGGGCGAGCAGCAGCAGGTCGTCCACGAGGACCTGCATCCGCCGGGTCTCCGCGGCGAGGTCGGCGACCAGCTCGTCGCGCGCGTAGGCACCCGGGTGCTCCCGGGCGACGTCGAGGGTGGCGCCCAGGGCGGCCAGCGGCGTGCGGAGCTCGTGCGCGGCGTCGGCGACGAACGCGCGCTGCCGCCCCGCCGCGACCTCGAGCCGGTCCAGCATCTCGTTGAGCGTGCGGGCGAGCGCACCGATCTCGTCGTCGGTGCCGGGCTCGGGCAGCGACCCCGGCCCGCCCGCCCGAGCCACCTGCGCGGCCGCGGAGCGCAGCCGCTCCACCGGGCGCAGCGCGCGACCGAGCGCCACCCAGATCGCGGCGGCGAGCAGCAGGGTCAGCACCGGCACGACGCCCGCCAGCGACAGGCGCAGCGCGCGCACCAGGCCCTCCACCTCGGCGACCGGGACCGTGGCGACCACGACCTCGTCGGCCGCGGCCCCCGCACCCGGCACGACCAGCACCGCGGCGCGGGCCTGCGCGTCGTAGGCGGAGTCCTCGGTGCCGACCACGAGCGGCACCGGTCCGCCGGCCGCCCCGCGCAGCCCGGCCAGCACGTCGGCGGGCAGCACCGGCAGCGTCCGGCTGGCGGTGGGCGAGGTCGCGACCACCCGGCCGTCGGCGTCGAGCACCTGGACGATCTCGCCCGGCTCGGCGACCGGCAGCGCGTCGGGCACCCGGTCCCCCGCCACCAGCCCGGCCACCGTCAGCGCGCGGTCGCGGACCACGTCGTCGAGCGCGGCGACCCGGCTGCGGGACAGCACCGTGCTCAGCACGACCGCCCCGACGACCAGCGCCACGCAGAGCAGGCCCGACGTCAGCACGGTCAGCCGCGCGCGCAGCGACCAGCGGCGGCGCGTCGCCTCCCGTGGCGTCACCCCGCCACCCGGTACCCGGCGCCGCGCACGGTCAGCACCGCGTCCCGGCCGAGCTTGCGCCGCAGGTAGCCGACGTAGACCTCGACGACGTTGCCGTCCTCGCCCGGGCCGTCCCACACGTGGTCGCGCAGCTCGACCTTGCCCACCACGCGGTCGGCGTGCCGCATCAGGTACTCCAGCAGCGCGAGCTCGCGGGCCGTCAGCTCCACCGGCACGCCGGCCCGCGTCACGGTGCGCGCGGCGGGGTCGAGCACGAGGTCCCCGACCGCGAGCACGGCCGGCCGCACCTGGGGCGGGCGGCGCAGCAGCGCCCGGATCCGGGCGACCAGCACGACGAACGAGAACGGCTTGGTCAGGTAGTCGTCGGCGCCGACGTCCAGCCCGTCGGCGACGTCGTGCTCGCCGTCCTTCGCGCTCAGCATCAGCACCGGCGTGGTGACGCCCGCCGCGCGCAGCCCGGTCACCACGTCGTAGCCGTTGCGCCGCGGCAGCATCACGTCCAGCACGATCGCGTCGTAGTCGCGGTCGGTGGCCAGGTCCAGCCCGGTCGCGCCGTCGTACGCCACGTCGACGGCGAACCCCTCGGCCGTCAGCCCGCGGCGCAGGGCGCTCACCAGCCCGCGCTCGTCGTCGACCACCAGGACCCGCACCCCGGCAGCATCCCACCCGCGACGCGCGCGAGGGGCACCGGGACGCGCACCCGCTCTCAGCACGGCCTCAGGGACGGAGGTCCACAGTGGACGCATGACCGAGACCCCGCGTGCTCCCCGCACCCTGTCCCCCCGCGCCCGCTGGGCGGTGCCCGGCGTCGTCGCCGTCGCGGTGGCCGCGGCGGTCGGCGTCCCCGCCCTGGCGTCCGCCGACTCCGCCGGCCCGCCCGACGTCACCGCCGAGCAGCTGCTCGCCCGCGTCGCCGAGGCCGAGCCCACGCCCGTCCAGGGCACCGTCGTCTACACCGCGCGGCTCGGTCTGCCCGAGCTGCCGGCGGAGATGACCGGCGCCGACCCGCTCAACCTGCTCGGCGGCTCCTCGACGCTGCGGCTGTGGTCCGACGGGTCCGACCGGTCCCGGGTGTCCCTGCTCGGGGCGACCTCGGAGTACTCCGTGGTCCGCGACGGCGCCGAGGCGTGGACCTACTCCTCGACCGACGACGTCGTGACCCACCTCGCGCTCGACGCCGCCGACCAGGCCCGGTACGACGCCCTCGCGGAGCAGCTGCGCGCCGGCGCCACCCCGCCCGCGGGCGCCGACCTGCCGACGCCCGAGCAGGCCGCCGCCCAGGTGCTCGCGCACGCCGAGGAGGACTCCGACGTGACCGTCGACCGCCCGACCACGGTCGCGGGCCGGGACGCCTACCAGCTCGTGGTCAGCCCGGCCGACGACGCCACGCTCGTGTCCCGGGTGGTCGTCGCCGTCGACGCGGAGACCTCGGCGCCGCTGCGCGTCCAGGTCTGGTCCACGTCCGACGGCGAGGCGCCGTCCCTGGAGGTCGGCTTCACCGACGTCGCGTTCACCGCGCCCGACGAGGCCGTGCTGGCCTTCTCCCCGCCGGCCGGGGCGACCACGGAGGAGGTCGTCGTCCCGCTGCCCGAGGCCGACCCCGCCGCGCTGCCGGAGGGCTGGGACCCCGGCACCGACCCGGCCGCGCTGCTGCCCGAGGGCGTGACGGTCAGCGGCTCCGGCTGGTCCACCGTCGTGGCGGTCGACGACGTGGACGTGGCCGGCCTGCTCGGCGGCGACGCCGCGTCCCTCGCGACCGTGCCCGGCGCGGACCGCGTGCTCGGCTCGGAGGAGGCCCAGGACCTGGTGCAGCAGTTCGTGCCGAGCGACGAGGAGGGCCGGCCCGCGAAGCCGTCGCTGGACGGCGCGGCGCTGTTCGACCAGATGACCGAGACCGTGCCCGAGGGTCGGCTGCTCAGCTCGACGCTGCTGAGCGTGCTCCTCACCGACGACGGCCGGGTGCTGGTCGGCGCGGTCCCGGCGGACGCGCTGCGCGCCGCGGCATGACCGACCCCGCCGCCACCGGCGGTCCGGACGGCGACCTCGCCGTCCGGACCGCCGGGCTGACCAAGCGGTTCCGGTCCGGCCAGGTGGCCGTCGACGGCATCGACCTGCGGGTGCCCCGCGGCGCCGTCTACGGGTTCCTCGGGCCGAACGGCTCCGGCAAGACGACGACCATCCGGATGCTGCTCGGGCTGGCGCGGCCGACCGCGGGCCGCGCCTGGCTGCTCGGCGCGGCGATGCCCGAGGACGCCACCCGGGTCCTGCCCCGGGTGGGCGCCCTGGTCGAGGGGCCCGCGTTCCACCCGTACCTGACCGGGCGGGCCAACCTGGCGCGGCTCGACGCCGGCGACGCGACCGCGGACCCGCGCACGTCGCGCCGCCGGGCCGACGCGGCGCTCGAGCGCGTGGGGCTGACGGCCGCCGCCACCAAGCCGTACCGGCAGTACTCGCTCGGCATGAAGCAGCGGCTCGGACTCGCCGCCGCGCTGCTGCAGCCCCGCGAGCTGCTGGTGCTGGACGAGCCGACCAACGGCCTGGACCCGCAGGGCACCCGCGAGGTGCGGCACCTGGTGCGCGAGCTCGCCGACGGCGGCGCGACCGTGCTGGTGTCGTCCCACCTGCTGGCCGAGATCGAGCAGGTCTGCACGCACATCGGGATCATGAGCCGCGGGCAGCTGCTGCTGCAGGGCGAGCGCGCGGCGCTCACCGACGCGGGGGCCGAGCGCGTCGTCGTCCGCACGCGGGCGGCGCAGCAGGCCACGGCGGCGGAGGTGCTCGCCGGGCTCGGCCTCACCGAGGTGGAGACCGCCGCGGGCACCGGCCGCGTCACCGCGCTGCTCGGGCCGACGCCGCCGGAGAAGGTCGCGGCCGCGCTGGTGCACGCCGGCGTGGACCTGGTCGGCCTCGCCGTCACGCGGCCGGACCTGGAGCAGGTGTTCGTGGAGCTGACCGGGGAGGGCTTCGATGTCGCGCGCTGAGACCGTGGACGGACCCGCGCCGGAGGTGCTGCCGACCGGCCGGGGCCCGGCGCCGGCGCCCGTGGCGTTCGGCCGGTTGCTGCGCTCCGAGCTGCGGCTGGTGCTCGGCCGGCGCCGCAACCAGGTGCTGCTCGCCGGGCTCGCGCTGGTGCCGGTCGTGATCGGCACCGTGCTGCTCGTGACCCGGGACAGCGCGCTGTCCGGGCAGGGCCCGGCGTTCCTGTCCCAGGTCACCGGGAACGGGCTGTTCCTGGTGGTGGCGGCGCTGTTCCTCTGCCTGCCGTTCCTGCTGCCGCTGTGCATCGGGATCGCCTCGGGCGACGCGGTCGCCGGCGAGGCGTCGCAGGGGACGCTGCGCTACCTGCTGGTCGTGCCGGTCCCCCGCGGGCGGCTGCTCGCCGTCAAGGCGGTCGCCGCGCTCACCTTCGCCGCCGCCGCGGTGCTCGCCGTGGCCGTCACCGGGCTCGTGGTGGGCGCGGTGTTCTTCGGCCTGCACGACACCACGCTGCTGTCCGGCGACACGGTCGGCGTGGCGGACGGCGTGCTGCGGGTGGCGGGCGTCGTGGCCTACGTCGGGCTGTCGCTGACCGGGCTGGTCGCCGTCGGGCTGTTCTTCTCGACGCTGACCGAGGTGCCCGTCGGGGCGATGGCCGCGACCGTGGTGGTGGCGATCGTGTCGACCGTGCTGGACTCGCTGCCGCAGCTGTCCGCGATCCACCCGGGGCTGCTGACGCACCACTGGTTCGACTTCGCCGAGTTCCTGCGGGTGCAGGTCGACTGGGGCGTCGTCGGCACCGGGCTGCTGGTGCAGGTGGCGTGGGTGGCGCTGTTCGGGTCGCTGGCGTGGGCGCGGTTCACCACCGCCGACGTCACGTCCTGACCGGAGGCGGTCCGGGCCGGGCTGCTCAGGCGAGCAGGCCAGCGACCGTCGCGATCACGGCGAGCAGCGGGAACGTACCCTGCACGACGGCCGCCCGCGCCTTGTCGCGGGACGACAGCAGCAGCACCAGCGCCGCCGCCAGCATCGACCCGGTCCCGGCCAGCACCAGGGCGCTGCCGACCGCCGTCGACCCGGTCGCTGTCACGACGACGCCCACGGCCGCGACCACCGCGAGGAACAGGTTGTAGAAGCCCTGGTTGAACGCCAGCTCCCGGGTCGCCTCCGCGCCCGCGGGCGTCGTGCCGAACACGGCGCGGGTGCGCGCGGAGGTCCAGGTCACGGACTCCAGCGTGAAGATGTAGACGTGCACGAGGGCCGCGAGGGCGGCGAGGACGAGTCCGGCGGTGATCACGCCGGTCAGTGTGCTCCTCCCCGGCCCGCGGCCGCGGGGGTTGTGGCGCGCGCCACACCCGGGTAACGTACAACCACATGGTTGTACGTCAACTGGAGGCCGACGAGGTGGACCGCGTGTTCGCCGCCCTGGCCGACGCCACCCGCCGGGACATCGTCACGCGGGTGCTGCGCCGGGAGGAGTCGGTGAGCGCACTCGCCGCCTCGTACGCGATGAGCTTCGCGGCGGTGCAGAAGCACGTCGCGGTGCTCGAGCGGGCCCATCTGGTGACCAAGCAGCGGCGCGGCCGCGAGCAGGTCGTGCACGCCGACGTCGCGACCATCCGGGCAGCCGCACGGCTGCTCGACCGGCTCGAGGAGATCTGGCGCGGTCGCGTCGACCGCATCGGCGACCTGCTCGAGGAGACGCAGGAAGGGGATGCCTGATGACGGTCGTGGACACGAGCAAGGACACCGACTCCCTCACGCTGACCATCGTGGCGGAGTTCGACGCGCCGCCGGAGCGCGTGTGGCGGGTCTGGTCCGACCCCCGGCAGCTCGAGCGCTGGTGGGGCCCGCCGACGTGGCCCGCCACGTTCACCGAGCACGACCTCACCGAGGGCGGCCGGGCGGCGTACTACATGACCGGCCCCGACGGGGACCGGGCGCACGGGTGGTGGCGGGTCCGCGTGGTCGACGCGCCGCGCTCCCTGGAGTTCGAGGACGGGTTCGCCGACGCGTCGGGGGCGCCGGACACCTCGATGCCCACGACCGTCGCGCGCGTCGAGCTCGCGCCCGCGGGCGCCGGCACCCGGATGACCATCGCGTCCCGGTTCCCCAGCGCCGAGGCGATGGAGCAGCTGGCCGAGATGGGCATGGTCGAGGGGATGACCGCGGCCCTCGGCCAGGTCCCGGCGATCCTCGCGGAGGGCTGAGCACCGCAGGAGCACCACGCCGGACCGCGCCCGGACCTTCGTCACGAGTCATGGGACGAAACGGGCGGACACTGGTCCGGTGAACGGCACCTCCCGGGGCCTCGCCCCGGTCGTCACGGGTCGGCCCGCTACCGGGACCGCCCGCACGGCTCGCACCCGCACGGCTCGCACCGTCCCCGGTCGCACCTTCCCGGGGCGGTGCGAGCCGTGAGGGTCCGCACCCGCCCGGAGCACCCCGTGACCGGCGCCGCGCTCGCGGTCGTCGGCGGGTTCCTCGACGCCTACACGTACGTCGCGCACGGCGGCGTCTTCGCGAACGCCCAGACCGGCAACGTCGTGCTGGTCGCGATGGACGCCGCGCAGGGCCGGTGGGCGCAGGCCACGGCGTACCTGCCCGTGATCGGGGCGTTCCTGCTCGGCCTGGTCGCCGCCGAGACGCTCGCGGCGCACCGCCCCGTGCTGCGCGACCCCACCCGCGTCGTCCTGCTGGTCGAGATCGCGGTGCTCGTCGCCGTCGCCGGGCTGTCCCCGGCCACGCCGCAGCTGGTGACCACGACCGCGGTCGCGTTCGTCGCCGCGCTGCAGGTCAGCACCTTCCGGCTGGTCCGGGAGACGAGCTACAGCACCACGATGACCACCGGGAACCTGCGCTCGCTCGTCACCGCCACGTTCGAGTGGCTGAGCGGCTACGACCGCACCCAGCGGGTGGTCGCGCTGCGGCTGGCGCTCATCGTGCTCGCGTTCGCCAGCGGCGCGGGCCTCGGCGCGGTCGTCAGCGCGCCGGACGCGCTCGGCACCCGCGCCACCCTGCTGGCGGCGGCGGTGCTGGCCGGCGTGCTGGTCGCGATCGAGACGCACACCCGTCGCACCGCGTCCCTGGACACCACGGCCGGGCCCGCGCGCGTCCCCGCCCCGGCGGGTGCCGCGGACGACTGATCCCGCCGGGACCCTGGTGCCGGCACCCGGATCACCGCTACCGTCCCTGGCGACACCAGGAGGACGCCGTGCACCGCAGCCGGATCTCGACCCTGCTCATCGACGCGCCGCACGCCGAGGCAGCGGCCTCGGTCGCGTTCTGGTCCGCCGCCACCGGCGTGGACGCGCGACCCGTGCCGGGCGAGGAGCAGTTCACGCACCTCGACGACCCGGTGCCGGGCCTCGTCACGGCCGTGCAGTCGATCGGCGAGCCCGGGCGGTACCACCTGGACATGGAGACCGACGACGTGGCCGCGGAGACGCAGCGGCTGCTGGCGCTCGGCGCCGTCGAAGTCGGTGCGTGGCTCGACTGCCGGACGCTGCGCGTCCCGGGCGGGCACCTGGTGTGCGTGATCCCGGTGCACAGCGAGCCGGCGGAGTTCGCCGCCCGCGCGCACGTCTGGCACTGAGCGACCCGACCCCCGCGCCGCCGGGCGCGACCCGCGGTCAGGCGGTCGGCTCGTCGCCGGCCAGGAGCCGGTACACGGCCTTGCGCGCGTCGGCGAGGATCTCGGCCGCCCGCTCGCGCTGCGGCTCCGTGCCACCGCGCGCCACCGCCCGGACCGCCTCCGCGAGCTGGCCGAGGCCGTCGCGCAGGTCCACGCCCTGCTGCGCGGCCTCGTCCGTCGCGAACGGGTCCGGCCAGCTCGCCGACTCCGCCTCGACGAGCGCACGACCCTCCGGCGTCAGCGTCGCCAGCTTGCGCCCCGCGGACGCCGTCAGGGTCAGCACGCCCTCGTCCTCCAGCAGGTTGAGCGTCGGGTAGACCGCACCCGGGCTCGGGCGCCACCGCCCGCCGCTGCGGTCGGCGATCGCCTCCATCAGCTGGTACCCGTGCATCGGCTGCTCGGCCAGCAGCAGGAGGATCGCGTTGCGGACGTCGCCGCGCGGCCGCCGGCCACGCCGGCCCCCGGGTCCCCCGGGTCCGAAGCCGGGCCCGAACCCGCCGAAGCCACCGGGACCGAAACCGCCGGGTCCGAAGCCGCCCGGCCCGAAACCGGCGCCGAAGCCGCCGCGCGGCCCCCGCCCCCCGGAGCCCCGCGGGCCGTGCCCGTGGTGCCCCTCGTGCGACCCGTGCGGGCCGCGACCGGACCGCTCCGCGCGGTCCTCGCTCTCGTCGTTCGTGTCGTTGTATCGCATGACGCTAACGATATATCGCTAGCGTCTCGTGTCAAGCAGATCCCCGGCTTCGCCTCCTCGCCGCCCCGCCCCTCTTCGCCGAGATGACACCTCTCGCCTGCGGCGCGGACGCCGCGCAGAGGCGGGAACTGCCACCTCGGCGGGACGGGCGACAGGGGCGGTGTGCCCTGAGCGCGGGTGAGGCGCGCGGGACTTGCGCTCGCGGCGCGGGGCCGTTGCGGTGACGCTGGGACGACGGCGTCCCGCCGCCCGGGACGCCGCGCCGTCCGGGGTGCGAGGAGGGGGCACGGCGTATGGAGTGGTTCGACGCCGAGCGGTACACGATCGCCCGCGAGATCGCGCAGCGCGGGGTCGCGGCGGTGTACGTGATCGCGTTCGTGGTGGTGCTGCGGCAGTTCCGGCCGCTGCTGGGCGAGCGCGGCCTGCTGCCCGTGCCGGAGTTCACCGAGCGGGTGCCGTGGCGGGCGTCGCCGAGCCTGTTCTTCTGGCGCTACTCGGACCGGCTGGTGGTCGCCGTCGGCTGGGTCGGGGTGCTGGTCGCCCTGGCGCTGGTGGCGGGCCTGCCGCAGCAGGGACCACCCTGGGCGCCGCTGCTGGCCTTCGCGGTGCTGTGGGTGCTCTACCTGTCCGTCGTGAACGTCGGGCAGACGTTCTACGGGTTCGGCTGGGAGTCGCTGCTGCTGGAGGCCGGGTTCCTGGTGGCGTTCCTCGGGTCGGAGGCCGTCGCCCCGCCGTGGACGGTGCTGGCGCTGCTCTGGTGGCTGGTGTTCCGGCTGGAGCTCGGCGCGGGCCTGATCAAGTGGCGCGGGGACCCGGCCTGGCGCGACCTGACGGCGCTGTACTACCACCACGAGACGCAGCCGATGCCCGGGCCCGCGAGCCGGCTGTTCCACCTGCTGCCGAAGCCGCTGCACCGCGTCGAGGTCGTCGCCAACCACGTCGCACAGCTGGTGGTGCCGTTCGGGCTGCTGGTGCCCGGGCCGGTGGCGAGCACGGCGGCGGGGATCATGATCGTGACCCAGCTGTGGCTGGTGCTGTCCGGGAACTTCGCCTGGTTGAACTGGCTCACCATCGTCCTGGCGGCCGCGGCGGTCGACGACGGGTCCTGGGCCGCGGTGCTCGGGCTGGTCGGCGTCGACGTCACGAGCGCGCCCACCGGGGACCCGGCGCCGTGGTTCGTCGTGCTGGTGCTGGCGGTCAGCGCGCTCTGCGTGGCGCTCTCCTGGTGGCCCGCGCGCAACCTGGTGTCCCGGCAGCAGCGGATGAACGCCTCGTTCAACGTCTTCCACCTGGTCAACGCCTACGGCGCCTTCGGCACCATCACCCGACGCCGCACGGAGGTGGTCGTGGAGGGCACCCGGGACGCGCACCCGGGGCCGGACGCGGTCTGGGCGGAGTACGGGTTCAAGGGCAAGCCCGGCGACGTGCGCCGGCTGCCGCGGCAGTACGCGCCGTACCACCTGCGGCTGGACTGGCTGATGTGGTTCCTGGCGCTCGGGTCCTCGGCGCAGCTGCGCTGGTTCGTGCCGTTCCTGGGCAGGCTGCTCGAGGCCGACCGGGCGACGCTGCGGCTGCTGGCGCACGACCCGTTCGACGGCGAGCCGCCGCGCTGGGTGCGGGCCCGCCTCTACCGGTACCGGTTCGCGACGCCCGCGGAGCGCCGCGAGACCGGCGAGCGGTGGGTCCGGCACGACGAGGGGCTCATGGTGGACGCGGTCAGCCGCGAGATGCTGGCGCGCCGGCGGTGAGCGGTCAGCGCCGGCGCGGCGCGAGCTCCTCCTGCAGCACCAGGGCGGCCGCCCCGACCGCCGCGGCGTCCGCGACGTGCGCCGCGAGCGCCACCCGCACCCCGTGCCGGTCCGCGGCGTGCAGCTCGACGCGGAGCCGGCGCTCGACCACCGCGGCGTACAACGAGCCCGCGGTGCTGAACGCCGGGCCGGCCAGCACCACCGAGTCGACGTCCAGCAGGTTGGCGGCGGTGACGGCGGCGTCGGCGAGGTAGCCGGCCGAGTCCTCGATCAGCTCCACGGCGAGCGCGTCCCCCTGCACCGCGGCCGTCGCCACGGCCCCGAAGTCGGTGATCGGGTCGCCGTCGGCGGACAACCGCGCGCTGGTGCGGCGGCCCGCGGCCACGGCGCGGCGGGCGGCCCGGGCGACGGCGTGCGGGGCCGCGAGCTCCTCGAGCGTCGGGCCGGCGTCGTGCCGTGCCCGGTGCAGGTGCATCAGGCCGAGCGGACCGACGTTGCCGCTGGCGCCCCGGTAGACCGCGCCCCCGACGACGATGCCCGCACCGATGCCCGCGCCCATGTAGAGGGTGCAGTGCGCGGCCGACCCGGCGGTGCGCCCCGCCCAGTACTCCCCCACGGCCGCCGCGGTGGCGTCGCTGTCCATCACCACCGGCAGCCCGACCGCCGCGCCGAGCCGCGAGCGCACCGCGTACCCCTGCCACCGGTCGAGCGAGCGCGACACCGCGATCGCCCCCGCGTCGAGGTCGAGCGTGCCGGGCACCGCCAGCCCGAGGCCCGCCACGCTGCGCCGCCCGACCCCCGACGCCCGCAGCAGCACGTCGACGTGCCGCGCGATGCCGGCCACCACCGCGTCGGGGTCGGTGCGCCGCGCGCCGCGGACCCGGGTGCGGGCGACCACCGCGCCCCGCGCGTCGGTGAGCGCGACGACCACCCAGTCCGCACCGAGCTGGACGCCGACGGCGCACCGGGCGAGCGGGTCGAGGGTGAGCATCACGCGCGGCTTGCCGCCGGTCCACTCGCGGTCACCGGTCTCCCGGAGCAGCCCCTCGTCCAGCAGCGCCCGCACCGCGTGCGAGATGGCGGCCTGCGTCAGCCCGGTGTGCTCCGCGAGCTCCACGCGGCTGATCGGCGCGCGGGTGCGGACCAGCTCGAGCACCTGGCTGCGGGTGGTCGACGGGGCGCGCCCGCCGCGCCGCACGGCGCCGCGGCCCTGCTCGACGCCGTCCATGGCGCTCAGCATGGCACGGTGCGCGCACAGGCCCGCGCACAGCCCGCCGCACGGGTGACGCACCGGTGGTGCGAGGGTCGCGTGCGGCGGTCCGGCAGGTCCCCGCGCAGGCCCCCGCGCAGGTCCCCGCGCAGGTCGCGGCGTCGCGCTGCCCGCGGGCCGTGCGATGCTGCGGGGATGACGCGCGAGCAGGCCCCCCACCCCCGCGGCACCGGCGTCCGGGTCGGGCTGGCGCTGCTGCCGGCGGACGACGACGGGGCGCTGGAGCCGTTCTACGCCGACCTGCTCGCGGGCATGGAGGAGGAGCTCGACGCGCACGGCGCCAGCGTGTTCGTGCACGTCGTGCCGGACCTGGACGCGGAGCTCGTGGCCTACCGGCGCTGGGCGCGCGAGGGCCTGGTGGACGCCGTCGTCATCTCGGACCTCGTCGAGGACGACCCGCGCGAGCAGACCTGCCGGGAGCTCGGCCTGCCGTCGGTGCTGCTCGGGGGCGAGCCCGGGGACGGGCGCTGGGTGGTCGACTACGACAACGACGCGGCGATGCGCACGGCCGTGCAGTTCCTGGCGGAGCTGGGGCACCGGCGGATCGGCTGGGTGTCCGGGCCGCAGCGGTACCGGCACACCCAGCTGCGCGGGACCGCGTTCGGCGAGGCGGTGGCGGCCGCGGGCGTCACGGGCGTGCACCGCGAGGGCGACTACGGCGACGCGAGCGGCGCCGCGCGGACGGCCGAGCTGCTGGCGCTGCCCGAGCCGCCGACCGCGATCGTCTACGACAACGACCTGATGCCGCTGGCGGGCCTGCGCGAGGCGACCCGGCAGGGCGTCCGCGTGCCCGAGGACCTCTCGGTGCTCGCCTGGGACGACTCCGCGGGGGTCCGCATCTCGCACCCGCCGCTGTCCGTGGTGAGCCGGGACGTGCACGAGCTGGGCGCCCTCACCGCCGAGGTGCTGCTGCGCGCCGTCGCCGGCGGCCCGCCCGGCACCACCCGGACGCCGGGCGTCCGCGTCGTCCCCCGCGGGTCGACCGCTCCCCCGCGCCGCTGACCGGGGACAGCCGGCACCCCCGCCGACGGCCCGGCGCACCCGCCGTCGAGCGGGTGCGCCGGTGCCGGTGCGGCCGGTTCAGACCTGCGTCACGTGCAGCACGAGGGCCTGGGCCGGCCACAGCGCCGGGATCTGCAGCCCGACCGTGCCGAGCACCGACCCGGGCAGCGTCACCTCGCCCGCGGCCAGCCACGGCGGCGTGATCCAGCCCCACCGCGCGGCGCCGACCTCGTCGCGCACCCGCACCCGGTACCGGGCGTCGGGCCGCAGCCCGTGCAGCCGGACCGGCTCGGGCCGCGCGTCCTCCAGGGTCGCGACGGTGGCGATCGTCCACACCCCCGCGGACCCGTCCGGGGCGACCGCGCCGGTGACCCGCAGCGCGGGGTCCCGGACGTCGGCGTGCACGGCGACCCCGGTGTGGATCAGGCCGCGCAGCTCGCGGTAGAGCCCGGCGAACCGGGTCAGCACGGCCACCTCCTCGTCGGAGCAGGTCAGCACGTCCCACTCGAACCCGGCGGAGCCCATCAGGCTGGTGGCCAGCCGGTAGGACAGGTCGACGGTCCGCCCGGACGAGTGCGCGGTCGGCGGGCCGACGTGCGCGCCCACCAGCTCCGGAGGCAGCAGCAGCTGCGTCCAGCGCTGGATGTCCTGCCGCTCGACGGCGTCGTTGGAGTCCGACGCCCACACCCGGTCGGTGACCTCGAGCACGCCCAGGTCGCTGCGCGCGCCGCCGGAGGAGCAGGACTCGATCTCCAGCCCCGGGTGCCGGGCCTTGAGCTCGGCGATCAGCGCGAGCGCGGCGCGGGTCTGCGCGTCGACGCCGGGCCGGCCGCCGTGCCGCGCGTCCACCAGGTCGCGGTTGTGGTCCCACTTGATGAAGTCGATCCCGAGCTCCGCCACGAGCGCCGACATCTGGCCCAGCACGTGCGCGTACGCCTCGGGGCGGGCCAGGTCGAGCACGTACTGGGTGCGGAACGACAGCCCGTCCGGGCTCGGCACCTGCGCGGGGTCGTGCAGCAGCCAGTCCGGGTGCGCGCGGGCGACGTCGGAGTCGAGGCTGACCATCTCCGGCTCGAACCAGAGCCCGAGCTGCATGCCGAGCCCGTGCACCCGCTCGGCCAGCGGGCCGAGGCCGTCCGGCCACACCGTGCGGTCGACGACCCAGTCGCCGAGGCCCTTCGTGTCGTCGCGGCGCGCGAGGAACCAGCCGTCGTCGAGCACGAACCGCTCGACGCCGATCGCGGCCGCCCGCTCGGCGAGCCGGAGCAGGGTGGCGTTGTCGTGGTCGAAGTACACGGCCTCCCAGGTGTTGAGCACGAGCGGCCGCGGCGACGTCGGGTGCTGGGGACGGGCGCGCAGGTAGGTGTGGAACCGCGCGCTGATCCCGTCCAGCCCCTCGCCGGACCAGGCGAACCACGCGGTCGGCGCGGTCCACGAGGCGCCCGGGGCCAGCACGACCTCGCCCGCCCGGAGCAGCTCGCCCGCGCCGAGCAGCGTCGGCTGGTCGGGCAGCCGGTCCGTCCGGTACGTGGCGTCCGCGGGCCAGGCCAGGTGCACCGCCCACACCTCGCCGTCCCGGTCCCGCGGCGCGCTGCCGGACAGGGCCAGGAGCCACGGGTGGTCGTGCCCCGGCCGGCCGCGGCGGGTCTGCCGGGCGAGGGAGCCCCGCGGCAGCGGGCCGGTGGCGGGGACCTTCTCCCGCGTCCACCGGCCGGAGAACGTGGTCTCGACGTCCGCGCGGGTCGGCACGGGCAGCGTCGGCTCCAGCGCGTGCACCTCGACCGTGCCCGGCGCCTCGGGGGCGACCGCGACCTGGTGCGTCACGCCGAGCAGGCCGCCGGCCTCGAGGTGCAGCCGCAGCCGCACCGTCAGCCCGGCGACGGCGTCCTCGGCGGTCACCTCGACCGCGTGGCCGGCGTCGTCCACGGTCACCGGACCCGGCGTCCACGCCGGGGTCAGCGGCACCCCGTCCCGCACGAGCTGCAGCCCGGGCCGGCCCGGGAAGCCGTCGGGCTCCGCGGGCAGCAGCGACGGGTGCGCCGCGGCGTCCAGGGTCCCGGGCGGGGTCTGCCGGTCGGCGGCCGCGCGCAGCGCCACCAGGTCGCCGGCACCGAGCGGCCCGAGGTCGGCGCCCCAGTGCTGCACCTGGGGCAGCCCGGTCGCGGGGTGCGCGAGCACCACGCTCACGCCGTCGCGGCGCAGCACGGTCCAGCGCAGGTCGGCGGACGCGTCGGGCAGGGCGGGCAGGTCGGGGGTCACGGGCTCTCCTTCGAGTCGGGATGACGGGTCAGACGACGGCCACGGGCTCCGCCGCGGGTGCGGGGACCGGTGCGACGGCGACGGCAGCGGGGACGGCGGCGACGGGGACGGGCGCGACGGCGACGGCGGCCGGCCGCCCCAGCGGCGACCGCAGCACGACCAGCGCCCCGCCCACCGCGGCCGACACCCGCACGTCGCGGGACAGCCGCACCCGCACCGGGCGCAGCAGCCGCGCCAGCGCACCGGCGTCGACCACCTGCTGCGCCCGCTCGACGTACAGCGGGCCCGCGACCCCGAACGCGGGACCGGCCAGCACCACCGTATCGAGGTCGAAGAGGTTCATCAGCGTCACCGCGGCGGTGCCGAGCCGGCGCGCCGAGGCGTCCACCAGCGCGAGCGCGGCGACGTCACCGGCGACCGCGGCGCGGGCGATCCGCTGGAAGTCCGCGAGCTGCGCGTCGAGCCCGCCGTCCAGCCCCAGCCGGGCCGCGAGCGCCGGGTCGTCGAACGCGGACCGCACCACCGCGCCGGGGCCGGCGAGCACCTCGACGCAGCCGCGGTTCCCGCACGCGCACGGCGGGCCGGCGGGGTCGACGGGGATGTGCCCGACCTCGACGGGGTTCGCGGTGCGGCCGCGGTACACCTCGGCCTCGGCGATCACGCCGCCGCCGATGCCGGTGGCCATGTAGAGCACGCCGAACGTGTCGACGTCGAGCGCGCCGACCCACTGCTCCCCCACGGCAGCGGCGGTGGCGTCGTTCTCCAGCAGAACCGGCAGGCCGAGCAGGCCCGACAGGGTCGAGGTCAGCGGGAACTCGCGCCACTCCGGGGTCGGCTGGCCGGTCAGCACCATGCCGAGCTCCCGGTCCTGGGGCCCGTGCGTGACGAGCCCGACGCCCAGCACCCGGTCCCGGGGGATGCCCGCGCCGTCCAGCAGCAGGTCGATGTGCTCGGCGAGCACGGGCAGGGTCTCCCCCGGCACGCCGCGCCCCACCCCCCGGACGCCGGTGGAGGCGACGCGCCGGCCGGCGAAGTCCGTGACCACGACGCTGCTGGCGCACCGGTCCAGCTGCACGCCGACCGCGTACCAGGCGCCCGCGTCCAGCTCGAGCAGCCGCCGCGGCGACCCGACGCCGCCGACGACGCGGCCGACCTCGTGCACCAGCCCCTCGCCGATCAGGTCCCGCACGACGTGGGTGATGGTCGCCGCGGTCAGCCCCGACCGGTCGGCGAGCTCGACCCGGCTCACGGTGCCGTGGGTCCGGATCAGGTCGAGGACGAGGGCGCCGGTGGCGGCCCGGGACGGTGCCCGCATGTCCCGACCATATCTTGACATGCTTAATTTAAGCACGTAACGATATGTCCCGAGCCGCACAGCCGCGGCCTCGACCAGACCGTCGGGCGCGACGGGTGGAAAGGACCAGCGATGTTCCTCAGGTCAGCACGGACCGTCCCGATCGCCGCCGGCGTCGCGGCGGTCGCCCTCCTCGCGACCGCCTGCAGCGGCGGCGGGGACTCGGGTGGCAACAGCAGCAGCAGCGGGTCGGGCGACGGCACCACGCTCGTCGCCTACACCGGCCAGTCCGGTGACTACCAGGTCAACTTCAACCCGTTCTCCCCATCGCGGATCGGCGGCCTCGGGGCGATCTACGAGCAGCTCTTCTTCATCAACAAGGCCGCCGAGTCGGAGCCGGTGCCGCTGCTCGGCACCGAGTACACCTGGAACGAGGACGGCACGGAGCTCGAGGTGGCGCTCCGCGAGGACGCGACCTGGACGGACGGCGAGCCGTTCACCGCGGACGACGTGGTGTTCACGTTCGACCTGCTCGCCAGCACCCCGGCGATCAACAACGTCGGCTACGCGGGCACCGCCACGGCCACGGACGACACCCACGTGACGTTCACGTTCGACGCCCCGGCGTTCGTGCAGGGCCCGGACGTGCTGTCCGGCGTGCCGATCGTGCCCGAGCACCTGTGGGCGGACGTCGACCCGACCGCCGACGTGGTGGAGAACCCGGTCGGCACGGGCGCGTACGAGCTCGGCGACTTCAAGCCGCAGGCGTTCACCTACACCGCCAACCCGGACTACTGGGGCGGCGAGCCGGCCGTGAAGACGATCCGGTTCCTGTCGCTGTCCGGCAACACCGCGGGCGCGGACGGCATCGCGAACGGCACGATCGACTGGCAGACCGGCCCCGTGCCGGACATCCAGAACGTCGCCGAGAACTTCCCCGGGTACGACACCCTGACCGCCGCGCAGAACCAGATGGTCCTGGCCACCTGCTCCAGCGTCGAGCAGGGCTGCTCCGGCCCGCAGACCGACCCGGCCGTCCGGCAGGCGCTGTACCTGGCGATGGACCGGACGCAGCTGAACCAGCTCGCGTTCGAGGAGACGGCCTCGGAGATCTCGCCGACGTTCGCGCTCACCTCCACGCAGCAGCCGTGGATCTCGGAGTCGGTCGAGGAGCCGGTGGCACCCGAGAAGGCGGACCCCGAGGGCGCCGCCGAGGTGCTGGAGGCCGCGGGCTGGGCCAAGGGCTCCGACGGCATCTACGCCAAGGACGGCGAGCGCCTGACCGTGACCGTCGAGGTCGTCACCGGCTGGACCGACTACATCACGGCCGTGCAGACCATCGCGCAGCAGGCCAAGGCCGCCGGCATCGACCTGCAGACCGCGCAGTCGTCCTGGAACGAGTGGACCGAGCGGCGCACGCAGGGCAACTTCCAGCTGGCGATCGACTCGCTGTGGCAGGGCCCGGCACCCGACCCGTACTACCTGTACACGTACTTCTTCTCGTCCACCTCGGGCGCGAAGGTCGGCGAGGCCGCGGGCAACAACTACTCCCGGTTCAGCAACCCGGACGTGGACGCGGCGCTCGACGCGCTCAAGACGCTGCCGCTGGACGACACCGGGGCGCGCCAGCCGCACTTCGACACCATCCAGCAGACGGTCGTCGAGGACATGCCGTACATCCCGATCCTCACGGGCGGCACGACCAGCGAGTGGAACACCGCCCGGTTCACCGGGTGGCCGACCGAGGACGACATGTACGCCTTCCCGGCGGTGTGGTCCGCCTTCGACGCCGCCGAGATCTTCAAGCGGCTCGAGCCGGCCGAGGGCTGAGCGGTCCCGGGCCGGGCGTCGCGAGGCGCCCGGCCCGGCAGCCGACCCCTCCCACCCGCCGTCGACCAGGAGGTCACACCGACGTGAGCTACGTCCTGCGCAAGCTGGGGTTCTACGCGGTCGCCCTGTGGGCCGCCGTCACCCTGAACTTCCTCATCCCCCGGCTGCTGCCGGGCAACCCGGTGGACATCCTGCTGGCCAAGCTGCAGCAGCGCGGCGGCACCGTCACCCCCGAGACCCGCGAGGCGTACTCCGCGCTGCTCGGCGGCGACACCACCGACTCCCTGCTGCAGCAGTACGGGACGTACCTGTCCAACCTGCTGCACGGCGACCTCGGCGTCTCCGTCACCTACTTCCCGACGCCGGTCAGCGAGGTCATCGGCACCTCGATGCCGTGGACCCTGGTGCTGGTCGGCATCGCGACCGTCATCGCCGCGACCATCGGCGTGCTGCTCGGCGCGTTCGTCGGCTGGCGGCCCGGCACCTGGCTCGACTCGGCGGTGCCGCTGACCACGCTGCTCGCCGCGGTGCCGTACTTCTGGCTCGCGCTGGTGCTGGTCTACCTGCTGTCCCGGGTGCTCGGCTGGTTCCCGTCGCAGGGCGGCTACGACGTCGTGCTGGACCCGGGCTGGAGCCCGGAGTTCATCTTCTCGGCCGTCGAGTACGGGTTCGTGCCGGCGCTGACCATCGTCATCGCCTCGATCGGCGGCTGGCTGCTCGGGATGCGCAACATGATGGTCTCCACGCTGTCCGAGGACTACGTGCTGACCGCCCGCGCCAAGGGCCTGCCGCAGGGCCAGATCCTGCGGAGCTACGCCGCCCGCAACGCCGTGCTGCCGTCGATCGCCGGCTTCGCGATCTCGCTCGGGTTCGTCGTCTCCGGGTCGGTCGTGACCGAGCAGGTGTTCTCCTACCCCGGCATCGGGTCCCGGCTGCTGGCCGCCGTCACCAACAACGACTACGCGCTCATGCAGGGCGTGTTCCTGTTCATCACCCTGGCCGTGCTCGGCGCGAACCTCGTCGTCGACCTGCTGTACGGCCTCATCGACCCGCGCACCCGCGCGAAGGCCTGAGGGGCGGCGCAGATGACGAACATCGGACCGGACGTGCAGGTCGCCGTCGAGGGGCCCGGCGGGCCCGTCGAGGTGCCCACCCAGGACCCGACCACCGCCACCGGGCCGGAGCCCGCGCGCGGCCGGGCCCGCCCGGCGTGGCGGATGCTGCTGCCGACCATGACGCCGTGGCTCGCCACCGGCCTCGTGCTCATCACCGGCGTGCTGCTGCTCGGCGTGGTCGGGCCCTACCTGGTCGGCGACCCCGACGCGATCAGCGACGTCGGCCTCAGCGGCCCGTCCGCCGAGCACTGGCTCGGCACCACCCAGACCGGGCAGGACGTGCTGGCCCAACTGGCGTACGCCACCCGCGGCTCGCTGCAGATCGGCCTGATGGTCGGCGTGCTCGCCACTGTGCTGTCGGCGTTCTTCGGCATCTACGGCGCCTACCTGGGCGGCGCGGCGGACGAGGGGTTCTCGCTGCTCTCCAACGTGTTCCTGGTGATCCCCGGCCTCCCGCTGGTGATCGTGATCTCCGGGTTCGTGCCGCGGGAGAGCCGCGGGCTGTGGACCATCGCGGTGGTGCTGGCCCTGACCTCGTGGGCCGCGTCGGCCCGCGTGCTGCGCGCGCAGACCCTGTCCGTGCGGTCCCGCGACTACGTCGCCGCCTCCCGGCTGTCCGGCGAGAAGCCGTGGCGGGTCATCGGCGTGGAGATCCTGCCGAACCTGCTGCCGGTGCTCGCGTCGCAGTTCGTGTACGCCGTGATCGCGGCGATCCTCGGCGAGGCGGGGCTGTCGTTCCTCGGCCTCGGCGCCTCGAACGCCTCCACGCTCGGCACGATGCTGTTCTACGCGCAGAACGGGTTCGCGCTGCCGCTCGGCGCCTGGTGGTGGTTCGTCCCGCCGGGCCTGGTGATCGCCCTGTTCGGCATGGGCCTGTCCCTGGTCAACTTCTCGATCGACGAGATCATCAACCCCCGCCTGAAGAACGCCCGGACCGCGCGCCGTCGCGCGAAGGCGGCCGCCCGCGCCGCCAGGAAGGCCGCCCGATGACCGCGCTCACCGACCGGGTGCCGCACGCCGCCGTGCCTGCGCGCCGCCCCGTGCTCACCGTCACCGACCTGACCGTCGTCTACGACGTCGAGCAGCCCGTCACCGCCGTGAAGAACGCGAGCCTGCAGCTGGGCCGCGGCGAGATCCTCGGCCTGGCCGGGGAGTCCGGCTGCGGCAAGACGACGCTCGCGTACGCGGTCAACCGCCTGCACCAGGCGCCGGCCCGCATCGCGTCCGGGTCCGTGGTGTTCCACGACCGGGACGGCGGCGACGTCGACCTGCTCGCGCTCGGCGAGGAGCCGCTGCGGAAGTTCCGCTGGTCCCAGCTGTCGATGGTGTTCCAGGGGGCGATGAACTCGCTCAACCCGGTGCGCACCGTCGGGTCGCAGCTGGACGACACCCTCCGCGCGCACTCCTCGATGTCCAGGGCCCAGCGCCGGGCACGGTCCGCGGAGGTGCTGACCCGGGTCGGCGTCGACCCCGGGCGGCTGCGGTCCTACCCGCACGAGCTGTCCGGCGGCATGCGGCAGCGCGTGATGATCGCGATGGCCATGCTGCTCGAGCCGCAGATCATGATCATGGACGAGCCCACCACCGCCCTCGACGTGGTGGTGCAGCGCGAGATCCTGCGCGAGATCGTCCGGCTGCGCGACGAGCTCGACTTCGCGGTCGTGTTCATCACCCACGACCTGCCGCTGCTGCTGGAGATCAGCGACCGGATCGCCGTCATGCTCGCCGGCGAGATCGTCGAGCTGGAGACCGCCGCGCAGCTGCACCGGTCCCCCGCCCACCCGTACACCCGCCGGCTGCTCGGGTCCTTCCCCAGCCTGTCCGGCGAGCGCGGCGCGTTCATCCGCGACGGCGTCGACCCCGAGGAGGGCACGGCATGACCTCCGTGCACGTCACCAACCTGACCAAGGACTACGCCCTGCGCTCCGGCCTGCGCCGCAGCACGCTGCGGGCCGTCGACCGGGTGTCGTTCGACCTGGTGCCGCGGCGCACCGTGGCCCTGGTGGGCGAGTCGGGCTCCGGCAAGTCCACCATCGCCAAGCTGCTCACCCGGATGGAGAAGCCGTCCGCCGGGCGGATCGACGTGCAGCTGGACGACCGGACGCCCGTGATGGGGTCGGTCTACCAGCGGCACGTGCAGATGGTGTTCCAGGACCCGTTCGCGTCGCTCAACCCGTTCCACCCCGTCGAGCACCACGTCGCCCGGCCGCTGCGGATCCACCGCCGCACGCACGACGCCGCGTCCACGCACGCCCGGGTGCTGGAGATGCTGGAGCGGGTCAACCTGCACCCCGCGGAGGACATCGCCGCCCGCCGCCCGCACGAGCTGTCCGGCGGGCAGCGGCAGCGCGTCGCGATCGCCCGCGCGCTCGCCCCGGGGGCGCAGGTGCTCATCGCCGACGAGCCGGTGTCGATGCTCGACGTGTCCATCCGGCTCGGGGTGCTGAACCTGCTCGGCCGGCTGCAGCGCGAGGACAACCTGGCCGTCCTCTACATCACGCACGACCTGGCCACGGCGCGGCACTTCTCCGACGAGATCCTCGTGCTCTACCGCGGCCGGGTGGTCGAGCGCGGGCCGTCCGACGCCGTCATCCTCGATCCGCACCACGACTACACGAAGATGCTCGCGATGGCCGCCCCCGACCCGGACCGGGTGGGCAGCGTCGGGCGCGAGGGCGACACGGCACCGGCGCGGGACGGCATCGACAACTCGGTCTGCTACGACCACACGCTCGGCGCGTGGGTGCCGATCGACGAGGCGGAGGCGGCGTCGTCCGAGGCGACGGCCTCGGCCGCGGCGTCCGCGAAGGCCGCGGCGAAGGAGCGGGCCCGTGCCTGAGTTCGTCAGCGCCGTCGTGCCCCCGCCGCCTGCCGACGCGCCGCCTCCGGTGCACCTGGTCGACGGCCTGGCCTACGGCGGCGACTACAACCCCGAGCAGTGGCCCCGCGAGGTCTGGCACGAGGACGTCGCGCTGATGCGCGAGGCCGGGGTCAACCTGGTCACCCTGGGCGTCTTCTCCTGGGGCCTGGTCGAGACCGCGGACGGCACGTTCGACTGGACCTGGTTCGACGAGGTGGTCGAGCTGCTGCACGCCCACGGCATCGCGATCGACCTGGCGACGCCGACCGCCGCGCCGCCGTCCTGGCTGCACACCGCGCACCCCGAGGTGCTGCCGTACGACGCGGACCTCTACCAGCAGCCGCCCGGCGGCCGGCTGGCGTGGTGCCCGAGCAGCGCGGTGTTCCGGCGGTACGCGCTGCGGTACGTCGAGGCGCTCGCGCAGCGATACGGCCGACACCCCGCCGTGCGGCTGTGGCACGTGAGCAACGAGCTCGGCGGCGGCAACGCCCGGTGCTACTGCGACGTGTCGGCGGCGGCGTTCCGCGACTGGCTGCGCGACCGGTACGGGTCGCTCGACGCCGTCGACGAGGCCTGGGGCACCGCCCAGTGGGGCCACCGGTTCGGCGCGTGGGACGAGATCCTGCCGCCGCGCGGCAAGCACGGCGCGCCCAACCCGGGGCTGTACCTGGACTACGAGCGGTACTCCTCCGACGCGCTGCTCGCGCACTACCTGGCGGAGCAGGAGGTGCTCGAGCGGCACTCCGACGCGCCCGTGACCACCAACATGATGGTCGGGCCGGGGGCGCAGGTCGTCGACTACGCGTCCTGGGCACCGCACACCGCCGTCGTCGCGAACGACCACTACACCCTGGTCGACGACCCGGACCGGGAGCAGGACCTCGCGTTCGCGGGCGACCGGATGCGCGGCATGTCCGCGGGCCGGCGGCCGTGGCTGCTGATGGAGCACTCGACCGGCGCGCCCAGCTGGCAGCAGCGCAACCGCGCCAAGGACCCCGGCGAGATCGCCCGGAACGCCCTCGCGCACGTCGCGCGCGGGTCCGACGGCGCGCTGTTCTTCCAGTGGCGCGCCTCGACCGCGGGCGCCGAGCAGTTCCACTCCGCGATGCTGCCGCACACCGGCACCCGGTCCCGGATCTGGCGGGAGGTCGTCGAGCTCGGCGGGCACCTGCGGGCGCTCGCCGAGGTGCAGGGCTCGGTGGTCGAGCCGGCGCGGGCGGCGATGGTCGTCGACGACCCCGCGGGCTGGGCGCTGCAGCACGGCCTGACCCCGCACCGGGCGCTGCGCTACGGGCGCGAACTGCGCACCTGGCACCGCGCCCTGTGGGAGCGGCAGGTGCTGTGCGACGTCGTGCCGCCCGGCACCGACCTGGACGGGTACGACCTGGTGCTCGTGCCGACGCTGCTGGTGGTCGACGACGCCGAGGCCGCCCGGCTGCGCGCCGTTCCCGAGCGCGGCGGCACGCTGCTGGTCACCTACCTGTCCGGCGTGTGCGAGCCGACCGGGCGGGTGCGCACCGGCGGGTTCCCCGGGGCGTTCCGGGACGTGCTCGGCGCGTGGACCGACGAGTTCTACCCCCTGCAGGCCGGCGAGCACGTCACCCTCGACGACGGCAGCACGGTCGCCGACTGGACCGAGCGCGTCGAGCTCGACGGGGCCGAGGCCGTCGTCCGGTACACGTCGTCGTCCCTCGCCGGGGCGCCGGCGGTGACGCGGCGTGCGGTCGGCGCGGGCGGGGCGGGCGGCGCCGGCGGCAGCGCCTGGTACGTCTCCGCCGCGCTGCCCCGCGAGGGCGTCGACCGGGTCGTCGACCACCTCGTCCAGGACGCGCGCCTCTCCCCCACCGTCGAGGCCGACCCCGGCGTCGAGGCCGTGCGCCGCGTCGCTCCCGGCGACGCGGCGGGTGCGTCCTGGCTGTTCCTGCTCAACCGCACCGACGTCGACCGGAAGGCGACCGCGACCGGCACCGACCTGCTCACGGGCACCGACCACGGCCCGGTCGTCACCGTGCCCGCGGGCGGCGTCCGGGTGCTGCGCGAACCGTCCTGACCCCGCTCGACGCCCCCCCTCGCCCGGCACCCCGGCCGACCCCGACCCCGCGCCCGCCCTGCGACTCCCCGCGAACCCTGCGACTTCTCTGCGACCTCCCCGCGACATGCTCGCGGCACCAGCGACACCCCAGGAGCACCCCGTGCAGCACACCGTCCTGTCCGACGGCTGGACCGTCACCGCCACCGCCGGCCCCGTCCCCGCCGCGATCGCCGGCACCCTCGGCGCGGGCCTGCCCGCGGCCGTCCCCGGCTCCGTGCACGTGGACCTGCTCGACGCGGGGCTGATCCCCGACCCGTACCTCGACGCGAACGAGGCCGCCGTGCGCTGGCTGCACGACGCCGAGTGGCGGTACGAGCGGCAGCTCGTCCTCGACCCGGCCGCCCCCGGCGAGCGCGTGGACCTGGTGCTGGACGGCGTGGACACCGTGGGCACCATCGCCCTCGGCGACCGGGTGCTCGGGTCGACCGCGAACATGCACCGCTCCTACCGGTTCGACGTGCGCGCGTTCGCCGACGGGACCGCCCGCGCCCTGACGGTCGACCTGCGCTCCGCGACCGCCTACGCCGACGAGGTGCGCGCCGCCCTCGGCGACCGGCCGTCCGCGTACAGCCCGGTGCCGTTCAACTTCGTCCGCAAGATGGCGTGCTCGTTCGGGTGGGACTGGGGCCCCGACCTGCGCACCGCCGGGCTGTGGAAGCCGGTGCGCGTCGAGCGCTGGTCCGTCGCCCGGCTCGCGCGGGTCCGCCCGCTCGTCACGCTGGACGCCGACGGCACCGGCCGCGTCACCGTGCACGTCGACGTGGAGCGGGCCGGGCTCGAGGACGCCACGGCGCTCACGGTCCGCGCCGGTGTGCTCGGCGCGACCGCCGAGCTCACGGTCCCGGCCGGCGCCAGCACCGCGACGGTCGAGCTCGCCGTGCCCGACGCCCCCGTCTGGTGGCCGGTCGGCCACGGCGACCAGCCGCTGGCCGACCTGGAGGTCACCCTGCTCGACGCAGGCCCGCGCGCCGCTGCGTCCGCGCTGGACGCGTGGCGGCGCCGCATCGGCTTCCGGTCCGTCGAGGTCGACACCTCCGACGACGAGCACGGCACGCGGTTCACGGTCGTCGTCAACGGCCGCGCCGTCGAGGTGCGCGGCGCCAACTGGATCCCCGACGACCACCTCGTCACCCGGATCACCCGCGAGCGCCTGGACCGCCGGATCGACCAGGCCGTCGGCGCGCACCTGAACCTGCTGCGGGTCTGGGGCGGCGGCATGTACGAGTCGGAGGACTTCTACGCGGCCTGCGACGAGCGCGGCGTGCTGGTGTGGCAGGACTTCCTGCTCGCGTGCGCCGCCTACCCCGAGGAGGAGCCGCTGCGCTCCGAGATCGAGGCGGAGGCGCGGGAGAACGTCGTGCGGCTGATGCCGCACCCATCGCTCGTGGTGTGGAACGGCGGCAACGAGAACGTCTGGGGCCACGAGGACTGGGGCTGGAAGCAGCTGCTCGGCGACGCGACGTGGGGGCGCTGGTACGCCGAGGAGCTGTTCCCGGCCGTGCTCGCCGAGCTCGACCCGACCCGGCCGTACGCCACCAACAGCCCGTTCACGCCGCGCCGCGACCCCGCGGACGTGCACCCCAACGACCCCGACCGCGGCACGCACCACCAGTGGGACGTGTGGAACCGGGTCGACTACACGCGGTACCGGTCGGAGATCCCCCGGTTCTGCTCCGAGTTCGGGTTCCAGGGGCCGCCCGCCTGGCGCACCCTCACCGAGTCCGTGCACGCCGCCGACGGCCGGCCGCTCGCCGACGCCGCCGTGCCGCAGGAGGACCCCGTGTTCCTCGTGCACCAGAAGGCCGACGACGGCAACGGCAAGCTCGACCGCGGCATGGCCCCGCACCTCGGCGTGCCGCGCGACTTCGCCGACTGGCACTGGGCCACCCAGCTCAACCAGGCGCGCGCCGTCCGGCACGCCGTCGAGCACTACCGCTCCTGGTGGCCGCGGACCGCCGGCTGGGTCGTCTGGCAGCTCAACGACTGCTGGCCCGTCACCTCCTGGGCCGCCGTCGACTCCGCCGAGCGCCCCAAGCCGCTGTGGTTCGCGCTGCGCGCCGCGAGCGCCCCGCGCGCGGTGTTCCTCGTCGAGCGGGACGGTGACCTCGCCCTGGTCGCGACCAACGACACGGACGAGCCCTGGACCGGGTCCGCGGACGTGCGGCGCGAGTCCCTGCTCGGCGTCGTCGCCGCGGCGGGCCGGCTGGCCGTCGACGTCGCGCCGCGGTCCGTCGTCGTGCTGCCGCTCCCGGCCGACGTCGCGACCCACGGCGACCCGTCCGGCGAGGTCGTCGTCGCCCGGTTCGGCGCCGGACCCGACGCGCGGGTCGCGACGCACGCGTTCGTCGAGGACGTCGCGTCCCGGCTCGACCCCGACGCCGTGCGCGCCACCGCGGCCCGCGAGCCCGGCGGGTACCGGGTGGACGTCGTCGCGCGGTCGTACGCCCGGGACATCACGCTGCACGTGGACCGGCTCGCCGCCGACGCCCGGGTCGACCAGGCGCTCGTGACCCTGCCCGCCGGTGAGCGCGCGACGTTCCACGTCACGACCGACGCCGTGCTCGACCTGGCCGACCTGGTCGCCGCCCCGGTGCTGCGCTCCGCGAACGACCTGCGCGGGGTGCCCCACGTCGACGCGCCGCCCGCGGCCGTCGCGGGTGTCGCGAACGCGACGCCGGAGCCCGCGCTGGAGGAGGCCCGATGAGCACCGTCGGCCCCGCTTCCGCCGGCCCGGCGCCCCGGCGGTTCCCGCGGGACTTCGTCTGGGGCGCGGCGACCGCGGCGTACCAGATCGAGGGCGCCGTCGACGAGGACGGCCGCGGCCCGTCCATCTGGGACACGTTCTCCCGCACCCCCGGGGCGGTACTGCACGGCCACACCGGCGACCGCGGCACCGACCACTACCACCGCCTCGACGAGGACGTCGCGCTGCTCGCGGACCTGGGCGTGGGTGCCTACCGGTTCTCCGTCGCCTGGCCGCGGGTCCAGCCGACCGGCAGCGGCCCCGCCAACGCCGCGGGGCTCGCGTTCTACGACCGGCTCACCGACGCCCTGCTCGCCCGTGGCGTCGCACCGGTTGTGACGCTCTACCACTGGGACCTGCCGCAGCCGCTGCAGGACGCGGGCGGCTGGCCCGCCCGCGACACCGCGTGGCGGTTCGCGGAGTACGCCGGACTCGTGGCCGACGCGCTCGGCGACCGGGTGGCGCTGTGGACCACGCTCAACGAGCCGTGGTGCTCCGCGTACCTGGGCTACTCCTCCGGCGAGCACGCGCCCGGCGTCCAGGACCCGGCGCAGGCACTGGCCGCCGTGCACACGCTCAACCTGGCGCACGGCCTCGGCGCCCGGGCCGTGCGCGCGTCCGTCGGCGACGCGGCCCAGGTGTCGCTCACCCTGAACCTCCAGGTGAACCGGGCGTCGTCGACGGCGCCGGCCGACGTCGCGGCGAAGCAGCGGCTGGACCGGGTCGCCAACGAGGTCTTCCTCGGCCCCGTCCTGGACGGCGCGTACCCCGAGGACGTGTTCGCGGAGACCGCGCACCTCACCGACTGGTCGTTCGTCCGCGACGGCGACCTGGACCTGGTGCGCACCCGCCTCGACGCGCTCGGCGTGAACTACTACACGACCTCCCTGGTCGGCGCGGCCCCCGAGATCGGCGACGAGGGCGCGGCGGCCGGTACCGAGAGGACGGTGGCCGGTGACGTGTGGGCGGACGCGGATGCCGACGCGCCGGACGTGCCCGCCGCCTCGCCCGGGTCGGTCGTGCACCCGCCCGCCGACGTCGCCACCGGAGTCCGGTGGCACCACCAGGACGGACCGCGCACCGCGATGGGCTGGGTGGTCGACCCGTCCGGGCTCACGGAGCTGCTGCTCGACCTGCACCGCCGCCGGCCCGACCTGCCGCTGCACATCACCGAGAACGGCGCCGCCTACGCCGACGAGGTGTCGCCGGACGGCCGCGTGCACGACCCCGACCGGGTGGCGTACCTGCACGCGCACGTCGACGCGGTCGGCGCCGCGATGGACGCCGGCGCGGACGTGCGCGGGTACTTCGCCTGGTCGCTGATGGACAACTTCGAGTGGGCCTACGGGTACGAGCGCCGGTTCGGCATCGTGCACGTCGACTACGACACGATGAGGCGCACCGTGAAGGACTCCGGGCACTGGTACCGCCGCCTCGCGACGACCGGCGTGCTGCCGCCGCCGGACGCGAGCGGGCCGGGCGCGGGCGGGTCTGGTGGGGGCGAGGGCGGCGAGACGCCGGGGAGTGCGGCTCGCCCGAGCCAGCCCGGCCCGGGCGAGCCGGGTCCGAGTCGACGGGACGAGGACGAACCCGGCCGGGGCGCGCGGGGCGAGGTCAGTACGGCGGTTCCTCGTCCGGACCGGGCGGGGGCGGCAGCGACCTGAGAAGCTCGGAGCGCGTGTCCGGTGCCGTCGGCCGCAGGTCGGGTGGGTCGGTGTCGACACCGGGCCGCACGTCGTAGACGTGCCCGGTGGGCGTGACCCACACGAACTCACCGGGCGCGCGCTGGCGCAGCCGGAACCCGCCCTCGGTCTTGACCAGGTGGTCGCGATGGCACAGCGGTCCGAGGTTGTCCGCAGCGGTGGTCCCGAGCGGCTCGTCGCCCGGGTCCCGCCCGCGCCGGGCGTGGAACTCCTTCGTGTGGTCGAGGTCGCAGGACGCCGCGGCCGCGTCGCACGACGGCTGGACGCAGGTCCGGTCCCGCGCCCGCACGTGGGCGGCGAGCGCCGCCGTCGGCCGGTAGCGGGTGCGGCCGAGGTCGAGCACGGCACCCGTCAGCGGATCCGTGACCAGGCGCTGCCAGACCCCGCCCGCGGCGAGTGCCCGCGCCGTCTCCGCGCTCACCGGCCCGTAGCCGGCGAGGTCGGCGGGCTCCTCGTCGAGACCGAGGAGCGTGGACATCGCCACGGTGACGTGGACCTGGGTGACGGGACGCCGCCGCGCGGGGCACGGCGTGCCACCGGCGGTACCAGTGCCGGTGCCGGTGCCGGTGCCGGTGTCGGTGTCGGTGTCGGTGTCGGTGTCGGTGTCGGTGTCGGCGGGATCGGACGCCATCCCCGCGGCATCGGACGCCGTCCCGGTGGCCCGGTCGGCATCGAGGGCGGCGGGCTCGGGTCCGGCCGGGGCGTCGGACGCCGTACCGGCCGTCGGGTCGGCGCCCGCGCAGGACGTGTGCAGCACGAGGTCGGTCAGGCCGTCCGCGCGGAGCTGGTCCAGCGAGCGCCCGTCCCCGGCGGCGCGCGCGGTCCGCGCGGCGGCGTCGAGCGTGGCGTGCATCCGCATCGCGCTCGCCGCCGGCAGCACCGCGTACAGCCCGGCCATCTCGTGCGGGAGCGGCCGAGGCTTGTCGACGCGCCGTCCGGCTCGCGCGTCCTTCCTCCGAGCGGCGGCCTCGGCGGGGTCGACGCGGATCAGCGCGCGCTCCACGTCACCACGCAGCTGGGAGACGGTCCTGCGGTGCGCCCGGGGCAGCACGGCCTCCTGCACGTCGAGCGCGACCGGCACGGGCAGCCCGGCGAGCCAGTCCGCCAGCACGCGCGCCCGGGGCTGGTCGATCACGCCGCACGCCAGCGCCTCGCCGGTCGCGCTCAGCTCGCGCTGGAACGAGCGGCCGTCGGCGGCCATGCGCCGGGCGGCCCGCCGCGACCACGCCAGCCGCATCGCGAGCTCCTCCCCCACCACGCCCTCGTCGGCCCGCCGCGGGTTCTGCACCGACCAGTCCGGGCGCATCGAGTCGCGGTCGGACAGCGCGGCGGCGTACCGGCCCGAGGCCGCCTGAGCCCAGGACGCGAGCCGCACCGCCGCCGCCGCCAGCTCCACCAGCGCGTGGTCGCTCGCCTGCTCGGGGTCGATCCGGGTCAGCAGGACGGCGAGCTCCGGGCCGGGCGCCATCGCGGCGAGGTCGACGCCGGGGTCGTCGAGGTCGGGTGCCGCGGGCTCGCAGTCGGCGGGTGCCTCGGGGTCCGCCCACCGGAACGGGAAGCGCGTCGACGGGTCGGGGGCGCTCGTCGCGGCGCGCAGCGCTTCCTGCCCTTGGTCGGCGACGGCGGCGACCCGGTCCGGCGGGAACGCCGCGGCCGGCTTCGGCCGGACGAGGTCGGCGTGGCGGAGCGCGTCCGCGAGGAGGGTGTCGACGACGGGGCGGTGTCCCGCAGGACCGCCCTGCCGCGGGACACCTCGGCCGGCACCGTTCCGGGACCGGGCCGGTCCGGGTGCACCGGCGCGCGACGGACCCGTCGAGGGGCGTCGGCGCAGGTCATCGGGCATGGCCCGAACCTACCGACGACCACTGACACGCCTCCTCGGACCACCGTCGGGCCCGACCGGACCGGGTCCGGAGCGGCCCGGGCCCCGGGAGCAGCCGGCGCTCCGTACCGACGCGCGCGTGTCAGGGGCGCGCGGCAGGATGGCGGACGTGCTGCTCGCCGACGTCGCCGCCACCTCCGCCGGCCTGGCCGCGACCCGCTCGCGCCTCGCCAAGCGGGCGCTGCTGGTCGACCTGCTCGGTCGCACCGCGCCCGCCGAGGTGCCGGTCGTCGCGCGCTACCTCGCCGGCGAGCTCCGTCAGCGCCGCACCGGGCTCGGCTGGCGGTCGCTGCAGCAGCTGCCGACGCCGGCGGCCGAGCCGAGCCTCGACGTGCTCGCGGTCGACGCGGCGTTCGAGCGCATGGCCGGGCTGTCCGGTCCGGGGTCCGCGGGTGCGCGCACCACGCTGGCCGCGGAGCTGTTCGGCGCCGCCACCGCCGAGGAGCAGCGGTTCCTGGCCGGCCTGGTCTCCGGCGACGTCCGGCAGGGTGCGCTGGACGCCCTGCTGCTGGACGCGGTCGCCGAGGCGGCAGGCGTGTCCGTCGCGACCGTGCGCCGCGCCGCGATGCTCGCCGGTGCCAGCGAGCCCGTGGCCGAGGTGGCGCTCGGCGCCGCCGACCCGGCGGCCGCGACCGCCGCGCTGGAGGCGTTCGGCCTGACCGTCGGGCGCCCGGTCCGGCCGATGCTCGCCGCGTCCGCACCGGACGTCCCGACCGCGGTCACGGGGTTCGGCGGCCGGGCGGTGGTCGTCGACGCGAAGCTGGACGGGATCCGGATCCAGGTGCACCGCGACGGCGACGACGTCCGGGTCTACACCCGCAGCCTGGACGACATCACCGCGCGGGTGCCGGAGGTCGTCGAGGCGGTGCGCGGGCTCCCGGTCCGGACCGCGGTCCTGGACGGCGAGGCGCTGGCGCTGGGCCCGGACGGGCGGCCCCGGCCGTTCCAGGAGACCGCCGCCCGCAGCGCGACCCGGGACGCCGAGCTGGCCGCGGCCACCGCGCTGCGGCCGTTCTTCTTCGACGTGCTGCACCTGGACGGCCGCGACCTGCTGGACGCGCCGCTGACCGAGCGGCTCGCCGTGCTGGACGCCGTTGCCCCCGCGCACGCGGTCGAGCGCGTCGTCACCGCCGACCCGGACGTCGCCCAGGAGGCGTTCGCCGGCTGGGTCGCCGCCGGCCAGGAGGGCGTCATCGTCAAGGACGCGTCCGCACCGTACGAGGCCGGCCGCCGCGGTGGTGCGTGGGTCAAGGTCAAGCCGCGGCACACGCTCGACCTGGTGGTGCTCGCCGTCGAGCGCGGCTCGGGCCGGCGGGCCGGGCAGCTGTCGAACATCCACCTCGGCGCGCGGGACGGCGACGGCGGGTTCGTGATGCTGGGCAAGACGTTCAAGGGCATGACGGACGAGATGCTCGCCTGGCAGACGGCGCGGTTCCGCGAGCTCGAGGTCGCGGACGACGGCTGGACGGTGACGCTGCGGCCGGAGCAGGTGGTCGAGATCGCGTTCGACGGGGTGCAGCGCTCGCCGCGGTACCCCGGCGGGATGGCCCTGCGGTTCGCCCGGGTGCTGCGGTACCGGGACGACAGGACCGCGGCGGAGGCGGACACGCTGGACACCGTGCGGACGCTGGCCGCGCCGGGCCGGACGGACGCCACCTGACGGGCAGGGGCGCCCCGCTCAGCCCTCCGCGTGCGCCGTGACGATCCCCTGGTCCGCGGCCCACCGGCCGATGTCCCGCCGCTCGATCGCCGCGGCCATGAGGTCCGGGAACAGGTCCGGCGTGCACGCGAAGGCCGGCACGCCGACCTCCGCGAGCGCCGCGGCGTGCGCGCGGTCGTAGGACGGGGCTCCGGAATCGCTGAGCGCGAGCAGCGCCACCACCGTCACGCCCGCGCGGACCATCGCGGCGGCCCGGGCGACCATCTCCTCGGCGATGCCGCCCTCGTACAGGTCGCTGATCAGGACGACGACGGTCTCCGTCGGCCGCTCGACCAGGCCCTGTCCGTACGCGAGGGCGCGGTTGATGTCGGTGCCGCCGCCCAGCTGCACGCCGAACAGCACGTCCACCGGGTCGGACACCCGCTCGGTGAGGTCGACGACCTCGGTGTCGAACGCGACCAGCCGCGTCTGCACGGACCGCAGGGAGGCGAGCACGGCGCCGAAGACCGAGGAGTAGACGACGGACTCCGCCATGGAGCCGGACTGGTCGATCAGCAGCACGATCTCCCGCTGCACCTGGGTGCTGCGCCGGGCGTGGCCGACCAGGCGCTCGGGCACGACGGTGCGGTGCTCGGGGAGGTAGTGCCGGAGGTTCGCGGCGACGGTCGCGGCCCAGTCGATGTCGGCGGCGCGGGGCCGCCGGGTGCGCGCGGACCGGTCGAGCGCGCCGGTGACCGCCTGCACGGTGCGCTGCCGCAGCCGCTCCTCGAGCTGGTCGGTGACCACCCGGACCACCCGCCGCGCCGACTCCCGGGAGTGCTCCGGGATGACCCGTCCGAGCCCGACCAGCGTCGTGACCAGGTCCAGGTCGGGCTGCACCGCGGCCATCATCTCGGGCTCGAGCAGCAGCTGGCGCAGGCCGAGCCGGGTCATGGCGTCCCCCTGCATCACCTGGACGACCGACGACGGGAAGTAGGTGCGGATGTCGCCGAGCCAGCGGGCGACCTTCGGCGCCGACCCGCCGAGCCCGCCGGACCGGTCGGCACCGGCCTCGCCGTACAGGTCGCGCAGCACCTGGTCGCGGCGCGCGTCGTCGGCGCTCAGCGAGACGCCGCCCAGGCCCTCGTCGGCGGGCTCGCCGAGCACCAGCCGCCAGCGCGTGGCCCGGTCGCGGGCGGTCGTGCCCCCGGGCACCACGTCGTCGTCGCTCACGCGGACACCTCCAGGCCGATCAGCCGGGCGACGGCGCGCGCCGCGGGCAGGCCGCGCGGCAGGTCCAGGTCGGTCGACCCGGCCCGCGGGTCCCCCGGGGTGCGCAGCCGGTGCCCGACCTGGCGGCGCTCGGCCGCGCTGAACCGGCCGAACGCGCGCCGCAGCAGCGGCAGCAGGTCCTCGAACGTGCGCTCGTCGACACCGGCCACCCAGTCGTCGACCAGGCCGAGCAGCGCGGGGTCGTGCAGCAGGAGCAGGGCGTCGCCCTCGAGGAACCCGTCGAGCCACGCGGCGCCGTCGGCGGCCGGGGCGCCGACGGACAGCCGCCGGGACATCCGCTCGGCGGCGGTGGCCGCGTCGATCGCCCCGGAGTCGAGCAGCAGCCGGTGCACCCGCCCGGACACGGCGGCGTGCGCGCCGGGGTCGGCGGCGAGCGCGAGCAGACCCGCGCGCCACGGCTCGGCCAGGGCGGGGTCGTCGAGCAGCCGGACGCCGCGGTCGGCGGACTCGACGGCGAGCCGCAGCTCCGCCCCCGCGTCGTCGTCCAGCGCCAGGCTCGCGGCCCGCAGCCCGACGGCGACGCGGGTGACGACGGTCCCGAGGACGCGGGCCACGCCGGCGGTGTCCACCTCGCGGACGTCGCCGTACCGGCGGGTCCGGGCCAGCGGCTCGACGGCGCGCAGCAGGGTCACCGGGTCGTGCTGCTGCGCGGTCCGCCGCTCCAGCGCCACCAGCACGGCGGCGAGCGCGTCGGGCAGGTCGCACAGCAGGCACTGCTCGACCAGCCCGGCGAGCGCGGACAGGTCGGTGGCCGCGGCGGCCCGCTCGCGCACGGTGCCCTCCGCCGCGGCGGGCACGGTGGTCCCCCGCAGACCGGCCTCCACCACGCGGACCGCGAGCTCGGGCGCCCAGAGCAGGTCCCACGCCTCGCGGAACGTGCCGGTGGTCCGGGTGCCCGGCTCGGCGGGCCGGCCCCAGGGCACGTCGAGCAGCAGCAGCCGGTGCTGCAGCAGGGAGCGCGCGCGGTGCAGCTCCTTGCGCAGGTCCAGCTGCAGCACGGCCGGCACCGCGGACGGGGTCATCCGCAGCGCGCGCTGCCGCCGGGCCAGGTCGGCGGCGAGCGGCACCATCGGCACCGCGTCCGGCACGCTGCCCATCGCCTCGCCGACCACGAGCGTGCGGTGCACCAGCGCGAGCGGCGCGGCCGACCCGCCGCAGAGCACGGCCTGCGCGGCGTCGGTGACCTCGGAGAGCCCGACCGACGGGCGCCCGCGCACGACGGCGAGCGCGGCCGCGAGCCGGGTCGCCTCCACCACGGACGCCGGCGGCGCGTCGAGCTGCTCGTCCCGCAGCGCCCGGCCGACGCGCACCAGCCAGGACGCGGTGACGTCCTCGGGCGTGCTGCCGGGGCGCTGCCCCTCGACGAACAGGTGCTGGTACCAGCCGGGCGACGTGACGCCGGCGCCGTACCCGCTGGCGACCGCGAGCCGCCCGGCGGTCCACGGCGCCCAGGTCGCGGTGACCTTGACCTTCGGCAGCCCGGCGAGCAGCGCGGTGTCCTCCCGGACCGGCACCCGCGCGTCGGGGTGCACGGCCGGGGCGTGGAACGCGCCGCAGACGAACGCCACCCGCTCGGCGCCGCCCCGGAGCGCGGCGCGGACCGCCCGGCGCATCGCGGCCTCCCGGCGGCGGGTCTCCAGGTCGTCCTCCGGGCCGGTCGCCCGGACCGCGGCCATCGCCTCGCGGAGGGCGTCGAACCGCTCGGGCGCCGAGCCGGAGCGGTGCTCGACGGCGTCCTCCCACCAGCGCTCCGGGTCGTCGTAGCCGGCGGCGGCCGCGAGCTCGGCGATCACGTCGAGGCGCTCGTGCACGACCGGGGCGGTGGTGCCGGCCGCCGAGTCGTCGGACGGGTCAACCGACGGGGCGTCCGACGCGGCGTCGGGCGCCTGCTCGGCGTCCCGCAGCGCCAGCACGTGCGTCGCGGGCAGGTCGGCCAGCTCGACGCGCCGCCCGCGCGCGACGGCCCAGCGCAGCGCCACCCACTCGGGCGAGAACGCGGCCATCGGGTAGAAGCTCGCGCGTCCCGGCTGGTCGACCGCGTAGACCAGCCCGGCGACGGGCGGCACCAGCCCGGGGTCGGCGACGAACGGGACCAGCGGCGTCAGCTCGGGCGCGCCCTCGACGAGCACCACGTCCGGGTCGATGACGTCCAAGGCCTCGGCGACCGACCGGGCGCTGCCCGGCCCGTGGTGCCGGACGCCGAGGACGTGCACGCGCTCGGTCACGCGAGCTCCCGGCAGGCGCGGTACAGGTCCTCCCAGCCCGGCCGGTCCCGGACGACGGTCTCCAGGTACTCCTGCCAGACCAGGCGGTCCTGCACCGGGTCCTTGACGACCGCGCCGACCAGGGACGCGGCGACGTCCTCCGCACGCAGCACGCCGTCGCCGAAGTGCGCCGCCAGCGCGGTGCCGTTGGTCACCACGGAGATCGCCTCGGCGGTGGACAGCGTCGCGGACGGCGACTTCACGGTGGTCCGGCGGTCGAGCGTGGTCCCGCCGCGCAGCTCGCGGAACACCGTCACCACCCGCTCGATCTGCGCGAGCTCCGCCAGCTCCGGCGGCAGCTCCAGCGACCGCCCGACGGCCGCGACCCGGGTGCGGACGATCTCGACCTCCTGGTCCAGCGTGTCCGGCAGCGGCAGCACGACGGTGTTGAACCGCCGGCGCAGCGCGGACGACAGGTCGTTGACGCCCTTGTCGCGGTCGTTGGCCGTCGCGATGACGTTGAACCCGCGCCGGGCCTGCACCTCGGTGTGCAGCTCCGGCACCGGCAGCGTCTTCTCGGACAGGATGGAGATGAGCGCGTCCTGCACGTCGGCGGGGATGCGGGTCAGCTCCTCGATCCGGACCAGCGCGCCGCGCCGCATCGCGGTCATCACCGGGCTCGGCACGAGGGCGTCGGTGGACGGCCCCTCGGCGAGCAGCCGGGCGTAGTTCCACCCGTACCGCAGCTGCTCCTCGGGCGTCCCGGCGGTGCCCTGGACCACCAGCGTCGAGTCGCCGCTGACCGCCGCGGCCAGGTGCTCGCCGACCCAGGTCTTCGCGGTCCCGGGCACGCCGAGCAGCAGCAGGGCCCGGTCCGTGGCGAGCGACGCCACGGCGATCTCCATCAGCCGGCGGGACCCGAGGTACTTGGCCTGCACCTCCGTGCCGTCGGGCAGCGTGCCGCCGACCAGGTAGGTGGTGACCGCCCACGGCGACAGGCGCCAGCCCGGCGGGCGCGGGCGGTCGTCGGCGGCCGCGAGCGCGGCGAGCTCGGCGGCGTACGCGTCCTCGGCGTGCGCCCGCAGGATCGGCGCGTCGGCGGGGCCGCCGGACAGGTCCTCGGACCGGTCGGCGGGCTGGGGCTCGGGGTGCTGCGACGTCATGCGAAGGCCTCGTCGATCGTGCGGAGCAGGGACAGGTGCTGGAGCAGGTCCGCCAGCGCGCGGGCACGGGTCCGGGCGGCCGACGCGGCGAGCGCGAGCCGCCCCGACTCCTGGGGGTCGCGGGCGCGCTCGACGGCGCGCTCCGCGTCGGTGGCCGCGCGGTCGGCGACCGCCCGGGCCCGGTCGAGCGCGTCGGTGGCGGCGGGGTGCAGCCGGCGGCCGAGCAGCTCGACCGGCAGCGTGAGGGTGCGGTAGGTCGTCGGGTCCGCGGCGACCCGGGCGACCGCCTCGGCGACGGCGACGCTGAGCCCGGCGTCCCACGGGCCCGGCACGGTCTGCGCCATCGGCACCAGGGCGTCGGCCGGCCCGGCGGCGAGCCAGCGCAGGGCGGCGGCGCGCTGCTCGGCGGGCGGCAGCACGGACGCCGCGGCGGCGTCCCACTCGTCCGCGACCATCGCGCGCGCCCACGCGACGTCCCGCCGGGCGACGACGACCCGGCGGACCGCCGAGCGCAGCGCCTGGTCCGGGTCCAGCCGCAGCACGCCGGCGGGGTCGGTGCCGGTGGCGGCGGTGAGCACCGCCAGCGGCGCACCGGTGACCAGCCGGTCGAGCACCGCCGCGTCCCGCGCCCCGCCCGGGCCGGCGCCCAGGCCGTCCCGGCGTGCGGCGGCGTCCAGCGGGCCGGGCGCGGCGACCACGAGGCGCTTGCGCAGCAGCCCGGTGACCTGCAGCAGCGGGGCGAGGCGCGCGGCCATCCGCTGCGCCCGGGCCGAGGTCGGCAGGGCGTCGAGCAGCTCGAGCGCGACGGCGCGCACCGTGACGGCGCGGTCGTCGAGCGCGGGCTCGAGCACGGCGTCGTCGGCAGGGCCGAGGCCGGTCGCCAGGGTGCGGAGCAGGGTGGCGCGCGACTCGGCCCCGGCCGTCGCGGACGCCGCCACCACCAGCGCGCGGGCCCGGTCGGGGTCGGTCGCCCGCAGCGTGGTGAGGCGCTCGGCCAGCTCCCGGACCGGGAGGCGGAGCAGGGTGGCGTCGTCCTCGGGCGCCTCGGCCTGACCGGCACCGCCGCCCGCGGCCCACGCCCACTCCGGGCGGCGCGCCGCGAGCCAGCGGCCCCGGGCGTCGAGCACCGGGAGCAGCGACGCGCGCAGGGCCGGGCGGCGGGTGCCCTCGGCGAGCAGGGTCGGGAGCAGGGCGTGCGGCACCCGGCGCCCGTGCGCGGCGGCGGTGTCGCACCACCGGTGCAGCAGCGGGTCGCGCAGGTCGCGACCGACGGGCGGCTGGGTCAGCACGAGCTGGAGCACCTGCAGCGCGCGGGCCGGGGCCGGCGGGTGCGCGTCGGCCGGAGCCGGGCCGGGCGGTGCGGTGGCGGCCGGGACCGCGCGGCCCGCGGCCCGCAGGGCACCGCCGACGGCCGCCGCGTCGAGCAGCGCGAGCTCCGGCCCGGCGTCCGGGCGCTCCCCGACGCCCAGCCCGGGCAGGTCCGGCAGCCGGGGCACCCGGCCGCGCGCCGTGCCGACCAGCGCCGCGGCGGTCACCGCGGCCCACCAGGTGTCGGGCGGGCCGGGCTGGCCGGTCGGGCCGGGCTGACGGGCCGGGCCGGGCCGGCCGTGCACGTCGGCCGTCACGCCGCCACCACCCCGTCGGCCCCGGCGACGCCCGCCCCGGACAGCACGCGGAACGCGCCGTCCTCGAGCTCGCCGAACAGGTCGACCGGCGCGCCGCCGGCCCGTGCCAGCAGGGTCCACGGGTCGACGTCGGTCGCCACGGGCAGCTGCCCGCCGGCGCCGTCCCGGACGACGACCGCGGGATCCGGCCCGCCCGATCCGGCCGCGCCCGCCACGTCGAGCGTCACGCCCCGCAGCACCGCCGGGACGCGGCGCGTCCACGGGCTCGCGGCGAGCACCTCGGCCAGCAGCGCGTGCGCCGCCGCGAGGTCGCCGCCGCCCGGCAGCGCGGCCGCGGCCCCGACGACCTCCGGCGCGCCCACGAACGTCGCGCGGCGCACGCCCGCCCCGGGGTACCGGGCGACCTCGCCGCGCAGCCGCGCCCCGACGGTCTGCGCCACGGGCAGCGGGTCGGCGCCGGCCGCGAAGTCGAGCACCTGCACCGTCTCGCCGGACTCCTCGCCGCGGAGCCAGGTGCGCTGCTGCTGCACCCGCCCGTCCAGCGTCCGGAACGCGCCGAGCACCACCCAGGTGCCGGCGACCCGGTCCTGGCCGCGCACCTCCTCCGCCGCGACGGCCCAACCGACCGCGGTGCGCAGGTCGCCGGTCAGCCCGGCGTCCAGGTCCTCGCGCCGGCGCCACGCCTGCACCACCGTCCACCACCGGCCGACGGCGGCCAGCAGCACCGGCACCCAGTCGTCCTCGCGCTGCAGCCGGCCGCCGACCGCCCGCACCTCGTCGGCCAGCCCGGGCAGCTGGGCGTCGACCAGCCGGGCGGCCGCCGCGTCCCACCAGGACAGCGGCTGCCGGCGCGCGGCGGCCAGCCCGCCCCGGACCAGGTCCGCCAGCCACAGCGCGAGGTCCTCGACGCCGGCGCTCATCGTGGCCACCCGCTGCGCGCGCCGCCGCTCGGCGGCCTCGGGGTCGACGGGCTGCGCGGGCCGGCCCTCGGCGCGCTCGGAACGCCGGGTCGCGCGCCCGGCGCGGTCGTCCGCCCACTCCTGCGCGAACGCGGCGACGGTGCCGTCGCCCTCGGCCAGCGCCCCGGAGGACCAGAGCAGCAGCAGCGCGAGGGCGTGCTTGCACGGGAACTTCCGGCTCGGGCACGAGCAGCGGTACGCGGGGGCCGTCAGGTCGACGCTCACCTGGTACGGCGTGCTGCCCGACCCCTGGCACCGCCCCCAGACCAGCACGTCGCTCGCCCCCGTCGACGACCACGGGCCCGGCCGGGCGAGCTTGCGCGCGGCGGCCAGCGACGACGCGTCGGGCGCCTTGGCCTGCACGTCCTCGAGGGTCCAGCGCTCCATGGTGCGGCCATCCTGCCGCACGCCCCCGACAGCCGGACACCGGTCCGCGCCCGGATCCCTCGTCCGGCGGTGCTCCCACAGGACCAGGTGCGGGTCCTCCCCCGGTCCGACACCACGCCGCGCGGGTGGGCCCGTCGCCGGACGCGGCCGACGCGGGCGGGGCGGGAGCGTGGTGACATGACCACCTCCCCCGCTCCTCGCCCGGTGCGCCACCCGGTCCGCCACCGCCGCCCGGCTGCCGCCGCCGCCCTCGCCTGGGTCCTCGTGCTCGGGCTGGCCGCCTGCACGGCGCCGGGTTCCCGGGACCGCGCCGCCGCCGCCGAACCCGACCCGGGGCTCGCGCCCGGCACGGTGGCCGCGGTGGAGCAGCCCACCCCGCCGCTGGATCCGGGTACGGCCGGCACCGAGGGTCTCGACCCCGAGCTCGCCGCCCGGTTCGCGGCCGCGCAGCAGGCCGCCGCGGCAGACGGCGTCGAGCTGCGGCTCGTCTCCGGCAGCCGCACCGCCGAGGAGCAGCAGGCACTGGTCGACCAGGCGGTCGAGGAGCACGGCGTGCCCGAGGCCTACCGCTGGGTGCTGCCGCCCGAGGACTCCGCGCACGTGCAGGGCCTCGCGATCGACGTCGGCCCCACCGAGGGCACGTACTGGCTCGTCGAGCACGGCCTGGAGCACGGGCTCTGCCAGACCTACGCCAACGAGGTGTGGCACTTCGAGCTGCTGCCCGACGGCGCCGAGGTCTGCCCCGAGCAGCACGCCGACGCCTCCTGGGCGTGGTGAGGCGGCGTCCGGTCCAGGACCGAGGTCCCGGGCGCGGCAGGGCGCGCGGACCATGCTGGAGGGGTGGGCCGACCCGGCCCGCAGGCCGCGAGGACGCGACCCGTCCTCCGCGGCGACCCTCCGGTGGCGCGACCCGCCACCCCGGCCGTGCGGGAGGACCCCATGCACCCCGACCTGTTCCTCGTCGTGTACCGCCAGCAGGAGCGCGAGCTCGCCGACCGGCTCGAGCACGAGCGCTCCCGGGCCACCCGGCGTGATCTGCCCGCCCGGCGCGGCACCCACCGCGGCCCGCTCGCGGCGCTGGTGGCCCGCCGGCGGCGGTGACCGGAGCCGGGTCTGCGTCCGCAGGGGCCTCAACCGATCCGCGGGAGCACCTGGTCCGCGCGGAGCACGTCCCGGAACGGGTCCCCGCGCTCGGCGACCCGGTCGAGCACCGTGCGCACCGTGAACGCGTCCGGGCGCAGCCACGGCTCGTCCAGCTCGTCCCAGGTGATCGGCGCCGACACCGGCGCCCCCGGCCGGGCCCGCGGGCTGTAGGGCGCGACGAGCGTCTTGTTGATCGCGTTCTGGGTGTAGTCCAGCCGCGCCTGCCCGCCGCGCGCCCGGACCTCCCACTTCCAGCTGACGAGCTCGGGGACCACGGCGCCGACCGTCCGGGACACCCGCTCGACCCACGCACGCGTCTCGTCGAACGACGGCCCCGTCGCGATCGGGATCCAGATCTGGATGCCGCGCTGACCGGTCACCTTCGGGACCGCCCGGACGCCGAGGTGCTCGAAGGCGTCCCGGTGCAGCCGGGCCAGCAGCAGGACGTCGTCCCACGTGGTCGACGGGCCGGGGTCCAGGTCGACGAGCGCGTACGTCGGCCGGCGCGGCGCGTCGGTGCGGGACGTCCAGGCGTGCCACTCCAGCGCACCGAAGTTCGCCGCCCAGACCAGCGCCGCGGGCTCGTCGACGACCAGGTAGGTGCGCGTGTCGTCGTCGTCCGCCTCGGGGTTGTCCCAGCGGGGCAGCCAGTCGGGCGCGTGGTCCGGCAGCTCCTTGTGCCAGAACCCGGCCGTGCCCGCGCCCTGCGGGTACCGGTGCATGTTCAGCGCCCGGCCGCAGGTACGGCAGCGCGACCGGTGCGATGCGCGCGGCGTAGCGGAGCAGCTCGCGCTTGGTCACCGGCTCCTCGCCCTCGCGGGCCGGGAACAGCACCTTGTCCAGGTTGGTCACCTTGAGGCGCCGGCCGTGCACCTCCCAGGTGCCGCCCTTCGGGCCCAGGTCGTCCAGGGCGGCGAGCTCGTCGTCCGTCGGGGGGTCGACCTCGGGCGGCCGCAGGTCCACCGACGCCTGCGCCGCCGGCAGGTCGGAGCGCCACAGCCGGTCCGGGTCGGCCTTCACCTCGTCGTTGGTCCGGCCGCTGAGCACCGAGCGCGGGTGGTCCTCGGCGTCCCAGCCGGGCACGGCGTGCTCGTCGTGCTTGTGCAGGAGCAGCCACTGCTCCTTGCCGCCGGGGTCCGGCCGCCCGCTGCGCACCAGCGCGATCCGGCCGCGCAGCTTCTCCCCGAACACGTCGGCGTGCAGCTCGCCGGCCGCGATCGTGGCGGCCGGGTCGTCCGTGCCGTGCGGCTCCCAGGTGCCGCGGTCCCAGACGATCACGTCGCCGCCGCCGTACTCGCCGGCGGGGATGACGCCCTCGAAGTCCTCGTACTCGATCGGGTGGTCCTCGACGTGCACGGCCATCCGCCGCACGTCCGGGTCCAGGGTCGGGCCACGGGGCACCGCCCAGGACACGAGCACGCCGTCGACCTCGAACCGGACGTCGTAGTGCAGCCGCCGCGCGCGGTGCCGCTGCACGACGAAGCGGCGGCGCGCGCCGGCCGCGGCGGGTGCCGGGTCGGCGCCCGCGGGCTCGGCGGTGCGGTCGAAGTCGCGCATCGAGCGGTACGTCTCGAGGCCGCGGCCGTCACCGGCGCGTCGTCGCTCCGCCACGTGCGTGCCCTCCCGTCGCCTCGGCCGTCCTCCGCCGGGTCCAGCCTGGCGGACGCGGGGCGACGGTGCGCGGCGAGCCGGGTCGCCGGGCCGGCCCCGCGCACGACCGGGACCAAAGTCCTAGACGCGACAGGCACCGTGGCCGATAGGTCGGGCACCGGAGCACAGGGGGTGCTCCGGACGCCTTCCGGAGGACCGCACGTGACCACCACCACCGCCGCCACCCGCCCGTCGCTCGTCTCCTGGGTGCGCGACCGCGGCGTGAGCACCCGCATCCTCGCCGCCGTGCTGCTGGCGGCCGTCGTGGGCACCGTCGTCGGCGTCGTCGGCATCTCGGCCCTCGCGAGCACCAACGCGGCGACCACCGCCATGTACGAGCAGAACTTCGCCGGCCTGCAGCACGCCGCCACCCTGCGGCGCGCCATGGTCCAGATGCGCCTGGACGTCACCAACCACGCGCTGTCCGTCGACGACTCCACCATGGCGGGCTTCGAGGACAAGATCGCCGCCAGCGAGACCGAGCTGCGCGAGGCGCTCGCGGCGTACGCGGCGCTGCCGCAGGACGCGACGTCGGAGCAGGCGCTCGCGGACTTCGAGTCCGCCCTCGCCCAGTACGTCGGCATCCGCGACGACCAGCTGCTCGTCGCCAGCCGGGCGCACGACACCGACGCCTTCGCCGAGGTCCGCGACGAGGTCGCGCAGCCGGTGATCGACGCGATGTCCGCGGCGGTCACCACGCTGGTCGACACCGAGGAGACCACGGCCGCGGCCGCCGCCGCGCAGGCCGCCGCGGACTACCGGGCCAGCCGGACCACCATGCTCGTCGTCCTCGTGGTCGGCACCGCGCTGGCGCTCGGGCTCGGCACCCTGGTGGCGCGGTCGATCGTCCGCGGGCTGCAGCGGGTCCGCACGCTGGCCGACGCGCTGGAGCGCGGCGACCTCACGGTGACCGCCGGGCTGACGGGCGGGGACGAGGTGGCCCGGATGGGCACCGCGCTCGACGCCGCGGTCGGCACGCTGCGCGGCGTGATCGGCACCATCGACGCGTCGTCGTCCGCGCTCGCCTCCGCCGCGGAGCAGATGTCGGCGGGCAGCGGTCAGATCGCGGCCGCCGCCGAGGAGACCGCCGCGCAGGCGGGCGTCGTGTCCGCCGCGGCGGAGCAGGTGTCCCGGAACGTGCAGACCGTGGCCGCGGGCTCCGAGCAGATGGGCGCCTCGATCCGGGAGATCGCGCAGAGCGCGTCCCGGGCGGCCGAGGTCGCCGGGCGCGGGGTGGCCGCCGTCGGCGCGACCACCGCGACGATGGACCGCCTCGGCGAGTCGAGCAGGGAGATCGGCGACGTGGTCCAGCTGATCACCTCCATCGCCGGGCAGACCAACCTGCTGGCGCTGAACGCCACCATCGAGGCGGCCCGCGCCGGCGAGGCGGGCAAGGGCTTCGCCGTCGTGGCCGGCGAGGTCAAGGAGCTCGCGCAGGAGACCGCGCGCGCCACGGAGGACATCGCCCGCCGGGTCGAGCTGATCCAGGCCGACGCCGCCGGCGCCGTGACCGCCATCGACCAGGTTGAGTCGATCATCACGCAGATCAACGACCTGCAGACGTCCATCTCCGGCGCCGTGGAGGAGCAGACCGCCACCACGTCGGAGATCAACCGCAGCGTGGCCGAGGCCGCGACCGGGTCGGGCGAGATCGCCGCGAACATCGCCGGGGTCGCCGGGGCGGCGGACCTGACCACCCAGGGTGCCGCGGAGTCCCGGGGCGCCGTGGCGTCGCTGGCGCAGATGTCGGCCGAGCTGCAGCAGGTCGTCAGCCGGTTCCGCGTCTGAGCCGTGCGCGGCGCAGGGCTACGGTGCGGTCAGGATGAACCTCACCGACGAGCTCGTCGCGGCCCGCGCCGCGCACGCCCGGGGCGACTGGCCGACCGCCTACGGGGCGCTGTCGCGGGCGCGCGCGGTCGCGGAGCTCGAGCCCGCCGACCTCGCCCGGCTCGGCGGCGCCGCGTGGTGGGTGGGCCGGCTGCAGGAGTCGCTCGAGGTCACCGAGACCGCGTTCCGCCGGCTGGAGGACGCCGGGGACGCCGCAGGAGCGGCCGACCGGGCGCTCGACCTGGCGCTGGTGTGGTTCACCCGGGGCGACCTGGTGGTCACCTCCGGCTGGCTGAACCGCGCCCGGCGGCTGCTGGCCGGCCTGCCCGAGAGCACCGCGCACGGGCACCTGCTGTACCTGGACGGCTCGCTCGCCCTGTTCCGGCGGGACCTGCCGCCCGTCCGCCGGGCCGGCGAGGAGCTGGCCGGGCTCGCCCGGCGGGTGGGCGACCCCGCGCTCACCTCGCTCGGCCTGGTGCTGACCGGGCTGGCGGACCTGCGGCTCGGCCGGACGGCCGACGGCTTCGCCCAGCTGGACGAGTCGATGCTTCCGGTGCTCGCCGGCCGGCTCCCGCCGGAGTGGGCGGGCGAGGTCTACTGCACCGTCATCCACGCGTGCCACGAGCTGGGGGACCTGGAGCGGATGCGCGCCTGGACCCGGGCGACCGAGCGGTGGTGCGAGCAGTTCCGCGGCGAGGTGGTGTTCTCCGGCATCTGCCGGGTGCACCGGCTGCAGCTGCAGTGCACCGAGGGCGGGTGGGCCGACGCCGAGGCGGGCGTCGAGCGCAGCGGCGCCGAGCTGGAGGGCCGCAACGACTGGGTCGCCGCCGAGGCGTTCTACCAGCTCGGCGAGCTCCGGCGGCTGCGCGGCGACCGCGACGGCGCCCGGGTGGCGTACGCCCGGACCCGCGCGCTCGGCACCGACCCGCAGCCCGGCGAGGCCCTGCTCCGGTACGCCGCCGGCGACCGCGCGGGCGCGTGGGCGGGGCTGTCCGGCGCGCTGGCCGGCCGGGACCGGCTCGCGAGCGCCCGGCTGCTCGCGGCGGGGGTGCCGCTGGCGCTCGCGCTGGGGACGGTCGCGGAGGCCGAGCGCTGGTGCGACCGCCTGCAGGAGGTCGCGGCCGAGTTCGACACCCCCGGCTTCCGCGGCTGGGCGGCCCAGGCGCGCGGCGCCGTGCAGGTGGCCCGCGGCCGGTACGCCGACGCGGTGGCGTCCCTGGAGGCCGCCGCCCGCGAGTACCGCGGGCTGCACTGCCGGTACGAGCTCGCGCAGGTGCACGAGCTGCTCGCCGCGGCCCACGTCGGCGCCGGGCGGCCGGAGGTCGCCGCGGCGGACCGGGCCACGGCGCTCGCGATCTACGTCGAGCTGGGGGCGCTGCCCGACGTGCGGCGCCTGGACGAGGGCGCCGGGCTGCCCGGCGGCCTGACCGACCGCGAGGGCGAGGTGCTCGGCCTGGTCGCGGCCGGGCGGAGCAACCGCGAGGTCGCCCGCACGCTGGTCATCAGCGAGAAGACCGTGAGCCGGCACCTGGCGAACATCTTCACCAAGCTCGGCGTGCCCTCGCGCACCGCGGCGGCGGCGTGGGCGCACGAGCACGGGGTGCGCACCCCCGGCTGAGCGCCTGCACCACCCGCCCCACCGTCCGGCCCGGGCGCTGCACCGAAGGCCCGACGCGGCACCCGCACCCCCGCTCCTAGCGTCGCAGGCATCCGGCGCACGGCCGGGCACCGGCAGGAGCGGACGGACATGGCACTCGACCTCGCGGTCGTCGCGGGCAGCGTCTCGACGGCGGTCTTCGCCGGGAGCATGCTGCCCATGGTGGCCAAGGCGCTGCGCACCCGGGACCTGGCCTCGTACAGCGTGCCGAGCCTGCTGCTGAGCAACGCGGGCAACGTCGTGCACTCGGTGTACGTCTTCAGCCTGCCGGCCGGGCCGATCTGGGCGCTGCACACGTTCTACCTGGTGGTCACCGCGCTCATGCTCGCGCTGGCCCTGCGGCACCCCGTCGCCGCGGACGTGCGCCATCCGCCCCACGCCGGCGCCGACGGGACGCACGATCTGCCCGATGCCACCGTCCCGGCCCCGTTCCTAGCGTCGGAGCACGCCGGCCACCCGGGCCCGGCAGAACCGAGAGGACGACCGTGACGACGACGACCCGCACCACAGGCACCACGACCACGACCGCGCTCGAGCCGACCGCGCTCGACCCGACCCCGCTGTCCGCGTCCGAGGCGGCCGCGGCGCAGCAGTTCGCCGGGCGGATGCTCGGCGTGCTGAACGACGCGGCGGTCGCCCTGCTGACCAGCACCGGGCACCAGACCGGCCTGCTCGCGACGATGGGCGGGCTGCCGGCCGCGACCAGCGAGCAGGTCGCCGACGCCGCCGGCCTCGAGGAGCGGTACGTCCGCGAGTGGCTCGGCGGGATGACCGCGGCCGGCGTCGTCCGGTACGACGCCGCGTCCGGCACCTACCTGCTCCCGCGGGAGCACGCGGCCGTGCTGACCCCGGCCGCCGGGCCGGACAACCTCGCGGTGCTCATGCAGCACGTCGCGATGATGGGCGAGGTCGAGCAGCGGACCATCGCGCGGTTCCGGGACGGCGGCGGGCTGTCGTACGCGGACTACCCGACGTTCCACCGGAACATGGCCGAGACGAGCGCAGCCGTGCACGACGCCGCGCTGGTCGACGGCATCCTGCCGCTGGCCCCGGACCTGCCGGCGGTGCTGCGGGCCGGCGCGGACGCCGCCGACGTCGGCTGCGGGCGGGGGCACGCCGTGAACCTCATGGCCCGTGCCTTCCCGGCGAGCCGGTTCACCGGCTACGACTCGTCGGCGGCCGCGATCGACGCCGCCCGGGCGGAGGCCGCCGCGATGGGGCTGACCAACGCGGTGTTCGAGGTGCGGGACGTCGCCACGCTCGACGTGCACGAGGCGTACGACCTGGTCACGGCGTTCGACGCCGTGCACGACCAGGCGCGGCCCGCGGCCGTGCTCGAGGCCGTGCGGCGCGCTCTGCGTCCGGGCGGCACGTTCCTGATGGTCGACATCCAGGCGTCCAGCCACCTCGAGCAGAACCTCGCCCTGCCCTGGGGTGCGTACCTGTACGCGATCTCGACGTACCACTGCATGAGCGTCTCGCTCGGCCAGGGCGGTGCCGGGCTCGGGACCGTCTGGGGCGTCGAGCGGGCGGCGGCGATGCTCGCCGAGGCCGGGTTCGGGCACGTCGAGCAGCAGCAGGTGGCGGCCGACCCGTTCAACGCCTACTTCGTGGCGCGACGCTGACGCGGGCTGCCGGTGCGGGCGCCCGTGACGCGTGCTGCCCGCACCGGTCAGGCCAGCCAGCGCCGGAGCCCCGGGCGCCGCGCCGCCCGCCACGCGTCCCGCACCTGCTCCTCCGCGGCGCGGCCGCGCGCCTCCTCCAGGGCGTGCAGCCGCCCGTAGAGGAACGCGACGTCGGTGGTCGGTGCGTGCCGCGCCAGGTCGCGCAGCCGGCCCCGGGTGACCACGGAGTCCTGGTGCTCGCCGAGCACCTCCTGCAGGTCCTCCATCGCCGCCGCGTACCGGGTCGCGTCCGCCCCGAGCACGCCCTGCACCGCCTCGCCCGCGTACCGCGCCCCCTTGGCGGCCTTGCGGGCCGCGTGCAGCGCCTCGTCCCGCCGGTGCCCGGCCGGCCGCCGGCGCGCCCGGCGCAGGCGCTTGCGCACCTTCGCGTCCCGCTCCGCCACCTGCCGGGGCAGCACCTTCGTCGCGCGACCCGCGGCCCGCGGGGTGAAGGGCGGGTCGGTCACCAGCGCGTGCAGGTCCGCCAGCAGCCGGTGGTAGCGGTCGGAGTCCAGCACCGCGAGCACCTCGCCGAGGCTCTCGCGCGCGGCCCGGCCCAGGTCCGTGTCCGCCGTGGCGGCCGCCGCCAGCGACGCGTCCGCGGGGTCCTCGGCGTCGGCGCCGGACCGGACCCGGTCGCGGAGCACCTCCGCGTCGCGCGCCCGGCCGAGCTCGCCCGCCAGCCAGCGCAGCTCCTCGCGCAGCGGGCGGACCACCGCCGGGTCGAACAGGGACCCGAAGGTGCGCAGCGCGTTGCGCAGCCGCCGGGACGCCACCCGCGCCTTGTGCACCGAGTCGGGTGCGCCGAGCCGGACCAGCAGGTCCTGGGCGCGCAGCTGCTCGTCCTGGTCGGCGAGGTAGGCCTGCACGACGTCGCCGGCGGACGCCTTGCGGGTCGGCTCCGGGACCGGCGCACCGGCCGTGCCGGCGCCGCCCAGCAGGCGGTCGAGCTTGGAGGTGGCCTTCGCCGGCTTCGCGCCGATCCCGCGGAGCCGCTCCTCGACGACGTCCAGCAGCGCGGGGTCGCCGTCGACGAGCTCGACCTCGAGCTCCCGCCACGTCGTCGTCGCGCCGGTCGCGTCGCCGGACCCCTGGACGGGCCGCACCCGGCGGGCCTGCACCCGGTCGTCGACCACCTCGAGCAGGGCCCGGCCGGTCGCGTCGACCAGCCGGTGCACGGTCCGCTCGGTGCGCACCTCGGCGATCGGGCGCAGCGTCCCGCCGCGCGTGACGGCGCGGACCGTCGCGCGCAGCGGCGCCGGGACGGTCCGCACGGCGCGGCCCGGCGGCAGCCGCACCTCGTCCCGGGTGTCCGCGCCCGCCGGCACCTTGAGGTGCCAGCCCGCGTCCGCCCCGCCGGTCCGGCGCCGGAGCGTCAGGCCCGCGGCCGCCAGCCGCAGGTCGTCGGTGTCGAAGTAGGTCGCGGTCAGCTGCACGACCTCCTCGCCCGACGTCACCGGGGTGCCGCTGCCGGCCCACGCGGCGGACCCGGCCAGCAGCTCGCTCAGCGGGGGCAGCACGACCTGCGGCCCGGCGGTGTATTTGCGCTCGACCTCGCGGTGCACGTCAGCCATGGTCCGTTCCTACCGTGGTCGGTCCCGGGCGGCGAGCGGGGGAAGCGGGCGGGGTCGCGTGTCCGGGGCCGCGGGTAGCCTCCGAGCGTGCTGATCCTGGACGACGGCTCGCTGGCCTACAGCGCGACCGACATGGCGGACGCGGCCACCTGCGAGTTCGCGGTGCTGCGGGCCCTCGACGCCCGCCTGGGCCGTGCCGAGCCGCTGCGCCGGGCCGCCGACGCCACGCGGGAGCGGGCCGCCGTGCTCGGCGCGCGGCACGAGCAGCGGGTGCTGCGGCAGCACCTGGAGCGGCACGGCCGGTACGACCCGGCGACCGGGCGCGGCGTCGTCGTGATGGACCGCCCGCGCCGCACCACCCGCGCCGCGCTGCTCGCGGCGCACGACGCGACGCTGCAGGCGGCGGCCGCCGGCGCGGACGTCGTGCACCAGGCCGGCTTCTTCGACGGCCGGTTCACCGGCTGGGCGGACTTCCTGGTCCGCGAGGGCCGGCACACCGGCGACCGCCCGCGGTACGCCGTGGTCGACACGAAGCTCGCCCGGCACGAGCGGCCGACCGCGCTGCTGCAGGTGACGGCGTACGCGGACCAGCTGCTCGCCGCGGGGGTGCCCGTCACCGACGAGGTGCACCTGGTGCTCGGCGACCAGGTGACGACGGACCACCGGCTGCGCGACCTGCTGCCCGTGTACCGCGAGCGCCGGCGCCGGCTGCAGGACCTGCTGGACCGGCACCAGGACGCGGGTGGCCCCGTGCGGTGGGGCGACGACCGGTTCCGCGCCTGCGGGCGGTGCGACGCCTGCGCGCCCGAGCTCGAGCGGCGCCGCGACGTGCTGCTGGTCGCGGGGGTCCGCACGACCCAGGCCGCCCGGCTGCGCGCTGCCGGCGTCCGGACGGTCGAGGACCTCGCGGCACGGCGGGAGCCCGTGGCGGGCATCGGCACCAGCACGCTCGCGGCGCTGCAGCAGCAGGCGGCCCTGCAGGCCCGGCAGGACGCCGTGGCCGCCCCGGGGTACGTGGCGTTCGAGCTGGTCGACACCGCGGCCGTGGCGGCGCTGCCCGCGCCGGACCCGGGCGACGTGTTCTTCGACTTCGAGGGCGACCCGCTGTGGGCCGCGGGCGAGGTCGGCCCCGACGGGCAGCCCGCGGTCTGGGGCCTGGAGTACCTGTTCGGGCTGGTCGAGGCCCCGCAGGGTGCCGCCGAGCCGGCGTTCCGTGCGTTCTGGGCGCACGACCGGGCGCAGGAGAAGCAGGCGCTGGTCGACTTCCTCGCCTACGTGCAGGAGCGGCGCGCCGAGCACCCGGGCATGCACGTGTACCACTACGCCCCGTACGAGAAGACGGCCCTGCTGCGGCTGGCCGGGCGGCACGGTGTCGGCGAGGACGTCGTCGACGAGCTGCTGTCCGCCGGGGTGCTGGTGGACCTGTACGCCACCGTGCGCGCGAGCCTGCGCACCGGGCAGCGGTCGTACTCGCTGAAGCAGCTGGAGCCGCTGTACATGCCGGAGGCCCGCACCGGCGACGTGACGACCGCCGGCGACTCCATCGCGGAGTACGCGCACGCGTGCGCGCTGCGGGCCGAGGGCGACGAGGCCGGCTGGACGGCGGCCGTCGCCGCGATCGGCGCCTACAACGCGTACGACTGCCGGTCGACGCTCGCGCTGCGGGACTGGCTCCTGGCGCGCGCGGCGGACGTCGGCGTCGTGCCGGGCCGCCCGGTCGCGGCGCAGGACGTGGCGGGCGACGCCGACGGTGCCGACGGTGCCGACGGTGCCGACGGTGCCGCGCCGGAGCACGACGACCTCGCCGCGGCGCTGCTCGCGCACGCCGACGACCCGGCCCGGCACGTCGACGGCCGGCGCAGCGACGACCAGCAGGCCGTCGCGCTGCTCGCCGCGTCCCTCGGGTACCACTGGCGCGAGCACAAGCCGTTCTGGTGGGCGCACTACGACCGGCTGGTCGCCGATCCCGCGGACTGGACCGACGCGCGCTCGACGTTCGTCGCCGACCGCGTCGAGGTGCGGGAGGACTGGCACGTGCCGCCCGGGCGGCGGACCCGGCGGCGGGTGCTCGAGATGACGGGCCGGCTCGAGCCCGGCAGCGAGCTGCGGGCCGGCGCGGCGTGCCTCGGGCTGTTCGACCGGCCCGTGCCCGGGCACGCGCGGACCAGCGCGGCCGGCGCGCGCGGCTGGGCGCCCGGCTTCACCGTCGAGGAGGTCACGTCCACCGGCGACGGCCCGGCGGCGCGGGACGTGCTGCGGGTGGCCGAGCAGCTCCGGGCCGCCGACGACCCGCACGACTCGGCGCCGATGGGCCTCGGCCCGACCCCGCCCCCGAGCACCACCACGATCGCCGCCGCGCTGCGCGACCTCGCCGCGGGCATCGCGGACCGGCTGCCCGACCTGCCGCCGCAGCCGGCGCTCGACCTGGCCCGCCGGCGCGCGCCGCGGCTGCGGTCCGGCGGGCCGCTCCCCCGCCCCGGCACCGGGCCGGACGCGATGGTCGCCGCGATCACCGCCGCCGTGCGGGACCTGGACGGGTCGTACCTGGCGGTGCAGGGGCCACCCGGGACCGGCAAGACGTACACCGGCTCGCACGTCGTCGCCGACCTGGTCGCGTCGGGCTGGCGCGTCGGCGTCGTCGCGCAGTCGCACGCCGTCGTCGAGAACATGCTGGCGAAGGTCGTCGAGGCGGGCGTGGACGCGGCGGCGGTCGCCAAGAAGCCGCGCACGCGGCCCGACCCCGCGACGCCGTGGGTGCAGCCACGGGACACCGCCGCGTTCGGTGCGTTCTACGCGTCGCGGACCGGTGGCTACGTGGTGGGTGGCACGGTGTGGGACTTCACCAACGCCGCACGGCTGCCCGCGGGCGGCCTCGACCTGCTGGTGGTCGACGAGGCCGGGCAGTTCTGCCTCGCCAACACGTTCGCCGTGTCCGGCGCGGCCCGGAACCTGCTGCTGCTCGGCGACCCGCAGCAGCTGCCGCAGGTCTCCCAGGGGCACCACCCCGAGCCGGTCGACGCCTCCGCGCTCGGCTGGCTGACCGACGGCCACGACACGCTGCCGGCGGAGCTCGGGTACTTCCTCGCCACCACCTGGCGGATGCACCCGGCGCTGTGCGCGCCCGTGTCCGCGCTGTCCTACGACGGTCGGCTCACCGCGGTCGACCGGGCCGCGGGCCGCGCGATCGAGGGCGTCGAGCCGGGCGTGCGGTGCGTGCTGGTCGACCACGTCGCCAACTCGGTGTCCTCCGTCGAGGAGGCCGACGAGGTGGTCGCGCAGGTCCAGGGCGTGGTCGGCCGCCGGTGGACCGACCCCGTCGCCGGCGTGGACCGGCCGCTGGTCGCGTCCGACGTGCTCGTGGTCGCCGCCTACAACGCCCAGGTGTGGACCCTCACCCGCGCCCTGGAGCGGGCCGGCCTGCACGACGTCCGGGTCGGCACGGTCGACCGGTTCCAGGGGCAGGAGGCGCCGGTCGTCGTGGTGTCGACCGCCGCGTCGTCGCCGGAGGACGTCCCGCGCGGGATGGAGTTCCTGCTCAGCCGGAACCGGCTGAACGTCGCGCTCTCGCGCGCGCAGCACACGGCCGTCGTCGTGCGGGCGCGGGAGCTGACCGACTACCTGCCCGCCACGCCGGCGGGCCTGGCCGAGCTCGGGGCGTTCATCGGGCTGTGCGAGGACGCCGGAGAGCTCGCGCGCGCGACCGCGTGACGCGGTGCCCCCGCTGCCGGCACCGCCCGGCCGCCCGCTACAGCGGGTCCAGGATCCGGCGCAGGAACTGCCGGGTCCGCTCGTGCGCGGGCCGGCCGAGCACGTCGGCGGGCGGGCCCTCCTCGACCACGACGCCGCCGTCGATGAACACCACGTGGTCCGCCACCTGCTGCGCGAACCGGATCTCGTGGGTGACGACGATCATCGTCCAGCCCTCCGCGGCGAGGTCGCGCATCACGGTGAGGACCTCCCCGACGGTCTCCGGGTCGAGCGCCGACGTCGGCTCGTCGAACAGGATCAGCTGCGGGCGCAGCGCGAGCGCCCGCGCGATGCCGACCCGCTGCTGCTGCCCGCCGGAGAGCTCGTGCGGGTAGGCGTCCGCCTTCTCGGCCAGGCCGACCTTCTGCAGCAGCGCCCGGGCCTCGGCCGTCGCCTCGGCCACGGGGCGGCGCTGCGCGTGCACCGGGCCCTCGGTCAGGTTCTCCAGCGCCGTGCGGTGCGGGAACAGCTGGTGGGACTGGAACACCATGCCCGACCGCGCCCGCAGCCGGCGGAGCTCGGCCTGGTTGTGCCGGGTTGCGAAGTCGAGCGTCGTGCCGGCGACCTCGACGGTGCCCGCGTCCGGGATCTCCAGCGCGTTCAGGCAGCGCAGCAGCGTCGTCTTGCCCGAGCCCGACGGGCCGATGATCACGGTGACGCTGCCGGGTGCGACGTCCAGGTCGATGCCGCGCAGCACGCGGTTGTCGCCGAACGACTTGGCGAGCGCGCGCACCCGGACCAGCGGGCCCGCGGCGGGGGTGTCGGTCACGTCGTCCTCCGTCATGTGGCCACGTACCGGTCGAGGCGCTTCTCGAGCCGGACCTGCAGGGCCGAGAGCACCAGGCAGATCAGCCAGTAGATCACCGCGGCCAGCGAGTACAGGGTCATGAACTCGTACGTGGGCGCCGCGATCTCCTGCGCCTTGCGCAGCAGCTCCGTCACCATGATCGTCGAGGCCAGCGAGGTGTCCTTGACCAGCGAGATGAAGGTGTTGGACAGCGGCGGCACCGACACCCGCAGCGCCTGCGGCAGCACGACGCGGCGCAGGGTGAGCGTCGGGCCGAGGCCGATCGTCGCCGCCGCCTCCCACTGCCCGCGCGGCACCGACAGGATCGCCGCGCGGATCGTCTCCGCGGCGTACCCGCCGACGTTCAGCGAGAACGCGATGACGGCCGACGGGAACGGGTCGATCACGATCCCGAGCGACGGCAGCGCGTAGAAGATCAGGAACAGCTGGACCAGCAGCGGCGTGCCGCGGATCACCGAGATGTACGCGCGGGCCAGCCACGACAGCGCCCGCACCCGCGACAGGCGCGCGAGCGCCACGAGCAGCGCGATGACGAGCCCCGCCACGAACGAGATGATCGTCAGCGGGATGGTGCCGCGGATCGCCCCCTCGAGCAGCGGACCGATCGAGGTCCGGACCAGGTCCCAGGTGGAGTCGTTCACGCGCGGCACCTGCAGCGCCCACCGGGGACGTGACGGCGGTGACGCGGGGTCACTGCGTGACGTCCTGCCCGAACCACTTCTCGGAGATCTCCGCGAGCGTGCCGTCGGCGCGCAGCTCGTCCAGCGCCTCGTCGATGGCCGGCGCCAGGTCCGAGCCCTTGAGCACCGGGAAGCCCTGCTCCACGACGTCGTCGGTCTCGAAGGCGATCTTCACGTCGGTGTCGCCGGAGGACTTCAGGTAGTCCAGGACGGCGAGGTTGTCGTTGAACGTCAGGTCGATGCGGCCCTGCTTGAGCAGCGCGATCGCCTGGGTGAAGCCCTCGACGGACTCGACGGTCGCGCCGGCCTCCGTGGCGACCTGCGTCCAGTTGGACGTCGCGGACTGCGCGGTGGTGAGGCCGGCGACGTCCTCGATCGAGGTGATGTCGGTCGAGTCCGCCGGCACCACCGCGACGCCCGTCGACACCGTGTAGGGCTCGCTGAAGTCGTACTTCGCGGTGCGCTCCTCGGTGATGCTGACCTGGTTGGCGACCACGTCGTAGCGGCCGGCGTCCAGCCCCGCGAAGATCGAGTCCCAGGTGGTCTCGGAGAACTCCGCCGTGACGCCGAGGTTCTCGGCGACCGCGGTGATCACCTCGACGTCGTAGCCCGTGAGCTCGTCCGACGCGTCGTGGAAGGAGAACGGCGCGTACGTGCCCTCGGTGCCGACCCGCAGCACCCCCGCGTCCTGCACCGCCGCCAGCGCGGAGCCGTCGGACGAGGCCCCCTCGTCGCCGTCCCCGGAGCCGGAGCCGCAGGCCGTGAGGGCGAGCGCGGCGGCAGCCGCGGCGGCGACGGCGAGGGCGCGGGTCCGGGCACGGCCGGGGCGGGGGGCGGGAGCAGGCATGGGAGGTCCTTCCGGACGACGGGAGATGGCGGTGGTGCCGGGCGGTGACGGAGGGGGTGCGCTCACGACCGAACGCGGGGGGACGACGGCGGTGCGGGGGCCGGGCCCGCCGGCATCGGCCGGTGGCCCGGGGCGGCGCCCGGGAGGCGCCGGACGACGCGCGTCAGCGTCGGGGGCGACAGCAACACGACGCGGGCAGGGCGACGACGCGCCGGGCCGGGGTCGGTGCTGCAGTCACGCCCGTCAGGCTAGCAGCGCGAGCCCGCCGCCACCTGCGGTGGCGACGGGCTCGTCCCCCGGGTCGGCCGGCGACGGGCCGGCACCCGGCCGAGGCTCCTGCGTCAGGCGACCAGGCCCACCAGCGCGCCGAGCAGCGCCGTCACGGCGACGCCCAGCACCGTCCATCCCGCCATGCTGCCCGCGAGGTAGCCGGCGAACCGGCCGCGGCTGCCCGGCTCCCACCGCGGCGCGGGGTCGTCGTGCACGTGCGCCAGGACGGAGCGGACCGTCGGGCGGGACGCGGGACGCAGGGAGGTGCTGACGGCGGACATGGTGGCTCTCCTGGTGGGTGAGGTGCGGCACGGGCGTCGGGATCGCCGACGCCCACCAGCATGCCGTGCCCGGTCGCGCCGCCGCCTGGGCTCTTCGGCCCGGGTGTGCCGGTCAGAGCGACCGGGCGATCTCCCGGCCCACCGCGCGCAGCAGCGCCGGCGCCTCGGCGAGGCAGCGCGCCACGTCCGGCTCGCGCTCGACCAGCGTGTACGTCGCCGTGAACCCCAGGGCCCGCAACGCGTCCGGTGCGAGCGTCGTCCGCCCGGCCACGGCGACCGCCGGGACGCCTGCGGCGGCCGCGGCCCGGGCCACCCCGACCGGGGTCTTGCCGCCGGCGGACTGCTCGTCGAGCGACCCCTCCCCCGTCACCACCAGGCGCGCGCCCGCGAGCTGCTCGGCCAGCCCGACGATCTCGAGCACCACCTCGACCCCGGGCCGGACGCGCGCGCCGAGCGCCGCGAGCGCCGCGAAGCCGACCCCGCCGGCCGCGCCGGCGCCGGGAGCCGCCGCGGACGCCGGTCCGACCAGTGCGGCCCACCGGGCGAGGGCGTCCGCGAGCGCCTCGACCTGCCGGGCGTCGGCACCCTTCTGCGGGGCGAACACCGGCGCGGCACCCCGCCGGCCGAGCAGGGGGTGGTCGACGTCGGTCGCGACCACGACGTCCGCGTCCCGCAGCCGGGCGTCCAGCCGCGTCAGGTCGACGGCGTGCGTGCGGAGCGGGTGCCCCAGCCCTGCCGGGACCGGAGCGCCGTCGGCGTCGAGCAGGACCGCACCCAGGGCCTGGAGCATCCCGGCGCCGCCGTCGGTCGAGGCGCTGCCCCCCAGGCCCAGCACGATGCTGGTGCAGCCGGCGTCGAGGGCCGCCGCCACCAGCTGGCCCGTGCCGTAGGTCGTGGCGGTCGTCGGCGCGGGCCGCGAGCCCACCAGGGCGAGGCCCGAGGCGAGAGCCAGCTCGACCACCGCGGTCCGGTCCCGCACGGCGACCACCGCGTCCACCGGGTCGCCCAGCGGCCCGCGTACCCGCACCGGCAGCGCCCGGAAGCCCTGCCGGAGCGCCGCGTCCACCGTGCCCTCGCCGCCGTCCGCGACGGGCACCTCGACGACCGTCGTCCCCGGGGCCACGTCGAGCAGGCCGGCGCGCAGCGAGCGCGCGACCTGCTCGGCGGTGGCCGAGCCCTTGAACTTGTCCGGGGCGAGGACGACGGTGCCGGTCATCGGGCCGACGTCGCCGCCGTGGCCCGCCGCGCCCGCTCGGCCAGGGCGTCCAGGTCCCCGCCGGGCAGCAGGGCGTCCCCGAGCAGCGGGCCGCTGAGGCCGACCGCCGCGGCGCCGCGGTCCAGGTAGTCGTCGATCTCGTCGATGCCGACACCGCCGGTCGGCATCATGGGGATGTCGGGCAGCGGCGCCCGGAGCTGGTCCAGGTACTCCACGCCGCCGAGCGGCCCGATGGGCGACACCTTCACGGCCGGCACCCCGGTCTCCCACGCGTCCAGGATCTCCTTGGGCGTCAGCGCCCCGGGGATGAACGGGACACCCTCCGCCCGGGCCAGGTCGACCAGCCCGGGCCGCAGCACCTGGCTCACCAGGAAGTCGGCGCCGGCGTCGACCGCCTCGCGCACGTGCTGCTCGGTCCGGACGGTCCCCACCGCCAGCAGCAGGTCGTCGGGCAGCGCCCGGCGCACCTCGCGGGCGGCGTCCAGCGCACCCCGCGTGGTGAGCGTGAACTCCAGGCACCGGAAGCCCGCCTCCCACAGCACCTCCGACACGGCGACGAACCGGTCGGCGTCCGGCGCGCGCAGGATCGCCACCACCGGCCGCGGACCGAGCCGCGCGACCAGGTCCGACCCGGGGGCCGTCACGACCGGTCCCCGCCGACCCGCGCGCCGGCCAGCTCCTCGTAGTACTGCACCAGCCCGCTGTGGTCCTCGGCGCCGTGCCCGCCGGCGTCGAGCCGGTCCATCATCGCCAGCACCGACGTGGTCAGCGGCAGCGGCGCGTCCAGCTGCTCCCCGGTCTCCAGCGCGTTGCGCAGGTCCTTCGCGTGCAGCTCGATCCGGAAGCCCGGCGCGAAGTCCCGGCGCAGCATCATCGGCGCCTTCGCCTCCAGGACCGCGCTGCCCGCGAGGCCGCCGCGGATCGCGGCGACGACGGCCGCGGGGTCCACCCCCGCCCGCTCGGCGAGCACCAGCGCCTCGGACACCGCGGCGATGTTCGCGGCGACGACGACCTGGTTGGCGAGCTTGGCGGTGCTCCCCGCGCCGATGGGGCCGACCCGCACGACGGACGCGCCCAGCACCTCGAGCACCTCGCGGACGCGGTCGAACACCTGCTCGTCGCCGCCGACCATGATCGACAGCGTGCCGTCGACGGCCTTGGGCTCGCCGCCGCTGACCGGCGCGTCCAGCACCGGCACGCCGACGGCGGCGAGGCCGTCGTGCACCTCGCGGGCCGCGGTCGGCGCGATGGAGCTCATGTCGACGTGCACCAGCCCCTCGTGGGCGCCGGCGGCGATGCCGTCGTCGCCGAGGGCGACCTGCAGCACCTCGGGCCCGTTCGGCAGCATCGTGAGGACCAGATCCACCTGGCCGGCGATGTCGCGCGGGCCGTCCGCGAGCGTCGCGCCGGCGTCGGCGAGCTGTCCCGCCGCGCCGCTGTGCCGGCTGACCACGACGTCGTGGCCCGCGCGGACGAGGTTGAGGGCCATGGGCTTGCCCATGATGCCGAGGCCGATGAATCCGATGCGCATGACCATCCGGTCCTTCCCGGGTTCCGCTGGATCTGTCGACCGTAGGAGCCGTCGGTCATGCGCGTCCAAGCCCAAGAACGCATGGACTCATGCGTGGGCGGTATCGCGGATCGCTCGACCGGGCGGCAACTCGTCATATAAGTTCACCACTCATCGGACAACCTGACTGACGCCGACGTCGAGGAGCAACCCATGACCGCCGACCGGATCCGCCGGCTGACCCTGTCCCACGTGGTGCTGCCGCTCGACCAGCCGGTCAGCGACGCCAAGGTGCTGACCGGCCGGCAGCAGCCGCTGACCGAGACCGTGCTGCTGTTCGTCGAGGTCCTGAGCGAGCAGGGCCACCGGGGTACCGGGTTCAGCTACTCCAAGCGCGCGGGCGGGCCGGCGCAGTACCGGCACCTGGCCGAGATCGCCGAGGTCGCGATCGGGCAGGACCCGTCCGACATCGAGCGGATCTACGACTCGCTGCTGTGGGCGGGCGCCTCGGTCGGCCGGTCCGGCGTGGCCACGCAGGCGATCGCGGCGCTCGACGTCGCGCTGTGGGACCTCAAGGCCCGCCGCGCGGACCTGCCGCTGGCCAGGCTGCTCGGCGCGCGCCGCGACTCCTGCCGGGTCTACAACACCTCCGGCGGGTTCCTGCAGGCGTCGCTCGACGAGGTGAAGGAGCGGGCGACGCAGTCGCTCGAGGCCGGCATCGGCGGGATCAAGATCAAGGTCGGCCAGCCCGACTGGGCCGAGGACCTGCGCCGGGTGTCCGCCCTGCGCGAGCACCTCGGCGACGCGCCGCTGATGGTCGACGCCAACCAGCAGTGGGACCGGCCGCGCGCCCGCCGGATGTGCCGCGCTCTGGAGGAGCACGACCTGGTCTGGATCGAGGAGCCCCTGGACGCCTGGGACGCCGTGGGGCACGCCGACCTGTCCCGGACCGTCGACACCCCGATCGCCACCGGCGAGATGCTCACCTCCGTCCCGGAGCACCTGGCCCTGCTGGACGCCGGCTACCGCGGCATCGTGCAGCCGGACGCACCGCGGATCGGCGGGATCACGCCGTTCCTGCGGTTCGCGACCCTCGCGTCGCAGGCCGGGCTGGCGCTGGCCCCGCACTACGCGATGGAGATCCACCTGCACCTCGCCGCGGCCTACCCGACCGAGCCGTGGGTGGAGCACTTCGAGTGGCTGGACCCGCTGTTCGAGGAGCGGATGGAGATCCGGGACGGCCGGATGTGGCTGTCGGACCGCCCCGGGCTCGGGTTCACGCTCAGCGACCGCATGCGCGCGCTCACCCGCGAGACCGCTACCGTCGGCCGGTGACCACCACGCTCGCGCAGGTCGTCGTCGACGGCGTGAAGGCACGGATCCTCGACGGCTCGCTGCCGCCCGGCTCCCGGCTGCCGTCCGAGGCGGAGCTGATCGCCGCGCACGGCGTGTCCCGCACCGTGGTCCGGGAGGCGGTCACGCGGCTGCGCGGCGAGGGGCTGGTCGAGACGTTCCAGGGCCGCGGCTCGTTCGTGCTCGCGGTGCCGGAGCCGACGCCGTTCGCCATCGAGGCGGCGGCCGTCCGCAGCCAGGCGGACGTGCTGGCGATGATCGACTTCCGGCTGGGCGTCGAGACCGAGGCCGCGGCCCTGGCCGCCGCGCACCGGACGCCCGCGGCCGCCGACGCCGTGCGGGACGCCCTGGCGGCGTTCGCGGCGGCCGGCCCGGACGAGGCGGTGGAGGCCGACTTCGCCTTCCACCGCGCCGTCGCCGCGGCCAGCGGGAACCGGTTCTACCTCGACCTGGTCGACTCCCTCGGGCCGATGATGATCATGCTGCCGCGGACGCGCCTGCGGGACGAGTACTCGCTCACCGACACCGCGCACGTCGAGCGGGTGCGGCGCGAGCACGCGGGGATCGCCGAGGCCGTGCTGGCGGGCGACCCCGAGACGGCGCGCGCCGCGATGCGGGTGCACCTGGGCGGGACGCGGAGCCGGCTGCGTTCCTGAGCCCTCACCACCGCGCCGTGTTCGGGGTGAACGCGGGGTCCACGGTCCGCATGTAGACCGTGTCCTCGCGCCGCCGCACGCCGCAGGTCCGGTACTGCTCGTGCAGCACGGCGAGCATCTCGCGGTCCAGCTCGACCCCCAGCCCGGGGCCGGTCGGCACCGCCACCGCGCCGTCCTCGAACGCCAGCACGCCCGGCGCGACCAGGTCCTGCGTCTTCCACGGGTAGTGCGTGTCGCAGGCGTAGGTGAGGTCCGGGGTCGCCGCGGCCAGGTGCACCATCGCCGCCAGGGACACGCCGAGGTGCGAGTTGCTGTGCATCGACAGGCCCAGCCCGAAGGTGCCCGCGATCCCGCCCAGCAGCGCGGACGCGCGCAGCCCGCCCCACAGGTGGTGGTCGGACAGCACCACCTGCACCGCGCCGGCCGCGACCGCCGGCGGCAGGTGCTCGAACGCGATGACGCACATGTTGGTCGCCAGGGGCAGCGCCGTGCGGGCGGCCACGTGCGCCATGCCGTCGATGCCCGGCGTCGGGTCCTCCAGGTACTCGACGACGTCCGCGAGCCGCTCGGCCACGCGGACCGACGTCTCCGGCGTCCACGCGCCGTTCGGGTCCAGCCGCAGCGGCAGGCCGGGGAACGCGTCCCGGAGGGCCTCCATCGCGGCGCACTCGTCGTCCGGGGGGAGCACGCCGCCCTTGAGCTTGAGCGAGCCGAACCCCCAGCCGTCGACCATCCGGTGGGCCTGGGCGACGATCCCGTCCGGGTCGAGCGCGGCGCCCCAGTCGTCGTCGGGCTCCCCGGGGTGCCCCGCCCACTTGAAGAACAGGTACCCGCTGAACGGCACCCGGTCCCGGACGGCGCCGCCGAGCAGGTCGCTGACCGGCCGCCCCGTGGCGCGGCCGACCAGGTCCAGGCACGCCACCTCGAACGGGGACTCCACCGTCGGCACCGCCGACGTGACGTCGAGCATCCCGCCGAACGACGCGCCGCCCCCGCCGGTCTCCCGGCCGAGCACGTCGGTCACCAGCCGGTGCAGGCCGTGCGCGTCCCAGGGGTCGTGACCGGGCAGCGCCGCCGCGACCGCCTCGAGCCGGGCCAGGTGCACCTCGTCGGCGTAGGTCTCCCCCAGGCCGACCAGGCCGTCGTCGGTGTGCACCTCCACGACCGCGCGCAGCGCCCACGGCTGGTGCACGCCGACGACGTTGAGCAGCGGCGGGTCGCGGAACGCGACCGGGGTGACGACGACGCGGCTGACCCGCCCGGCACTCCCAGCCGTCACGCGGGGACCTTGACGGCCAGCACCGGGACGCTCGCCTCCAGCAGGATCCGCTGCGCGTCGCTGCCGAGCACGAGCTTGCCCACGGGAGACCGCCGGCGCAGGCCGATGACGATCATCCGGGCGCCGGTCTCGCGCACCAGGTCCTCGAAGGCGTCGAGCATGTCGCGGCCGTGCGTGGGCTGCTCGAGCCGGGCGGGGACGCCGGCCGCCGCGGCGCGGTCGACCAGCGCGCGGGCGGTGTCGTCGTCCACCTGGTCGGCGTCGACGGTGGCGCCGCGCCGCGCGCTGTTGACGATCACCACGTCCTCGCCGTGCACCGCGGCCTCGGCCAGTGCGGCGTCCAGCGCCGCCTCGCCGACGGGGGTGGGGATGTAGCCGATCAGGAGAGTCATCGGTCCGCCTTTCCGGAGGGGGTACGGGTGTCCTGCGCGGTCGGGTCGGCGGCGGGGGCGCGGGACGCGGCCCGGCGCCCGCGCAGCAGCTTCACGGCCGGCCAGAGCGCGACCAGCACGAACACGACCAGCAGCGTCCCGGAGATGGGCCGGGTGAAGAACCCGGTGGGGTCGCCGTCGAAGATCAGCAGCGAACGCCGCACGCTGGACTCGACGATCGAGCCGAGCACGAACGCCAGCACCATCGGCCCCGGCTCGAACCCGAGCTTCTTCATCAGGTAGCCGACGACCCCGAACGCGATCATCACGAAGATGTCGAAGGTGGAGTTGTTGATCGTGTAGACGCCCAGGATCGTGATGAGCGCCGTGATCGGGGCCAGGATCGCCGGCCGCACCCGCAGCACCCGGACGAAGATGCCGACCAGCGGGATGCTGAGCACCAGCAGGATCAGGTTGCCGATGTACATCGAGTTGATGACGCCCCAGAACAGGTCGGGGTTCTCGTCCACCAGCTGCGGCCCCGGGCTGATGCCGAGGATCAGGAGCGCGCCGAACAGCATCGCCATCGACGCGTTGGCCGGGATGCCGATGGTCAGCAGCGGGATGAACGACGACGTCGCCGCCGCGTTGTTCGCGGTCTCCGGCGCCGCCACGCCCTGCAGCGCGCCCCGGCCGAACCGCTCCGGGTGCTTGCTGATCCGCTTCTCGGTCGCGTACGCGGCCAGCGACGCCATCACGGCACCGCCGCCGGGCAGCACGCCCAGCACGAAGCCGATCAGCGAACCGCGGCCGATCGACCCGGAGGACTCCCTCAGCTCCTTCCGGGACGGCCAGACGTTGGCCACGGCGGCGGGCACGTGCGGCTTGCCGTGCCGCTCCTCGAGGTTGTAAAGGATCTCCCCCACCCCGAACAGGCCCATCGCCACGATCACGAAGTCGATGCCGTCCGACAGCTGCAGCGAGTCGAACGTGAACCGCTCGGCACCGCTGAACGAGTCCCGGCCGATGGTGGCGAGCAGCAGCCCGATCGCCGCCGAGATCATCGCCTTGACCATGCCGCCGTTGCCGATGGAGGCGACCAGCAGCACGCCGAGCAGCGCCAGGGCGGCGTACTCCGGCGGGCCGAAGTCGAGCGCCCACTCGGCGACCAGGGGCGCGAGCAGCGTCAGGCCGATGATCGACACGGTGGCGCCGATGAACGAGCCGATCGCCGAGATGCCGAGTGCGGTGCCGGCGCGACCCTGCTTGGCGAGCGCGAACCCGTCGAAGACCGTCACCACGGACGACGCCTCGCCGGGCAGGCGCAGCAGCACCGAGGTGATGGTGCCGCCGTACTGCGCGCCGTAGTAGATGCCGGCCAGCATGATGATCGCCGAGACCGGGTCGATCGTGTAGGTGATCGGCAGCAGGATCGCGATGGTGGCCGCCGGGCCGAGGCCCGGCAGGACGCCGATGAGCATGCCGATCAGCACGCCGACCAGGCAGTAGAGCAGGTTGGCGGGCTGGGTGACGAGCGCGAAGCCGTCGACGAAGGCGGAGAGGTCCACGTCGGCTCCTCAGAACAGGTGGGGCAGCGGCACGCGCAGCCCGTAGATGAAGAGGGCGTAGAAGGCCGCGACGGTGCCGACCGAGACCAGCACGGTGCTGCGCCACGACTCGCCGCCCAGCAGCCGGAGCCAGATCGCGCACAGCAGCAGCGACGGGATCTCGAACCCGATCACGGGCATCAGGGCCCCGAGCCCGACGAACGTCGCGATGCCCGCGGCCGGGATCAGGCTGGACCGCGAGAACCGCTCGGTGTCCGTCGCACCGCGGCCGCCGACCAGCAGCGCCGCGCCGAGGACGACGACCACCACGCTGATCACGAACGGCCACAGCCCGGGCCCCGGGCGGTCCAGCGACCCCAGGCCGTACCCGAGCGCCAGGACGGCGCCGAGGCCGCCGACCGCGATCGTCACCACCGCGCCGGCTACCTGGTACGCCGGCCCGCCCGCGGGTGGGCGCTCCTCGGCCAGGTCGCGGGCGACCTCCTCCTGGAGCTCGGCGAGGACGTCGGTGCCGTCGCTCTCGGCTCCGGGGGCGCGCTGCTCGCTCATGTCAGCTGTCGCCACCCAGGTCGATGCCGTACTCCTCGACCAGGTCGGCGTACCGCTGCTTGTCCTCCTCCAGCTGCGTGACGACCTCGTCACCGGGGATCTCCATCGGCGTCAGGCTGTTCTGCTCGTTGAACGACTGGTACTCCTCCGTCCCGAAGGTCTCCTCCAGGCCCTCGACCAGCCGGTCCTTCACGTCGTCGGGCGTGCCCTTCGGCACCGTGAGGAACCGGTACTGCGCGACCTCGACGTCCAGGCCCTGCTCCTGCGCGGTCGGCACGTCCGGCAGGTACGCGATCCGCTCCGGCGAGAACACCGTCAGCGGCACGAGCTTGCCGGACTCGATGTTCTCCACCGCCTCCCCGACCTGCAGGCACGCCGTGTCGACCTGGCCGCCGAGCACGGCGGTCAGCGCCGGCGCACCGCCGTCGAACGGCACGGCCTCGCCCTCGACCCCGGCGCTGCCGAGCAGCAGCGCGCAGGACACCTGCGCGCCGGTGCCGACGCCCGTGGTGCCGTAGGTGACCGTCTCGGTCGCGGCCTGCACGGCCTCGAGGTCGGCGTACTTCCCGCCGGCGGTCACCATGACGTAGTCGTCGCGGGAGATGCCGTGCACGACGTCGAAGTCGTCGATGCTCGTCACCTCGTCCTCGCTGACGGCGAGCGGCGTGATCGCGAACAGCGAGGCGTTCTGGATCGCGATCGTCGACCCGTCGGGTTCCGCGGAGGCGACCTCCGCCGCCGCGATCGCGCCGTTGGCGCCCTCGCGGTTGATGACGGGGAACGTGCCACCGAGGGCGTCCGCGAGGCCCTGCGAGACGGCGCGGCTGATCAGGTCCGAGGAGCCGCCGGCCGAGGCGCCGACCAGCATCTCGACGGTTCCGCTCGGGTACTCCTCGGTCTCTCCCCCGCCCCCTCCGGTCGAGGTGGAGACCCCGTCGCACGCGGTGAGGGCCAGGGCCGCCGCCCCGGCGACGAGGGCGAGGCGTGTGGTGTGGTGGCGCATCGTTGCACTCCTTGTCCAGGACGCTGTGACCTATGACACTAGGCACGGCCACGATGCCCGTCCAAGCCCCGTTGGGCATGGACTGATCCACATCGTGCATCGTCGATCGGAGAGCCCGTGATCACCCTCGAGCAGGTCCGCTCGTTCGTCGCCGTCGCCGAGGAGCTGCACTTCGGCCGCGCCGCCGAACGGCTCCGGATGACCCAGCCGCCGCTGTCCCGGCAGATCCAGAAGCTGGAGCGGTCGGTGGGCGCGCTGCTGCTCGAGCGGGACAACCGCCGGGTCGCGCTGACGGCTGCCGGAGCCGCCTTCCTCGAGGAGGCGTACCGGATGCTCGCCCTGGTCGAGTCCGCCGGCGTCCGGACCCGGCGGATCGACGCGGGCGCCGCCGGCGTCGTCCGGCTCGGGTTCACCGCGGTGTCCGCGATCGCCGTGCTCGGCCCGCTGCTGCGCCGGCTGACCGCCGAGCTGCCCGACGTCGACGTGCTGCTCTCCGAGCGGGTGACGATGGCGCAGGTCGAGGGCATCCGGCGCCGCGAGCTGGACCTGGGCCTCGCGCGGCCGCCGTTCGACACCACCCTGCTGTCCTCGCGAGTGGTGCTGCGCGAGCCCCTCGTCGCGGTGCTGCCCGAGGCGCACCCGCTCGCCGCCCTGGACCGGCCCCTGGCGCCGGACGACTTCGAGGGGCAGCCCGTCATCGGCTACCACCCGCAGCAGTCCCGCTACTTCCACGAGCTGCTGGTGCGGTTCCTCGCGAACGCCCACCCGCGGATCGAGCAGTCGGTGCACCAGGTGCTCACCGCCATGCTCCTGGTCGCCGCCGAGCAGGGCGTGGCGCTGGTGCCGGCGTCGGCGACCTCGCTGCAGGTCGGCGGGGTGGTGTTCCGGCCGCTGGTGCAGCACGGCGGCGACACCCGCCTCGACGCCGACCCGGAGCGACCGGTCGAGCTGCACGCCATCTGGTCCCGGGAGCACGTGACGCCGGTCCTGCGCCGGGTGCTGGACGTGGTGGCGTCGGTGACGCCGTGAGGCTCCGGTGATGCCCCGGGAGCATCGCGGGATGCGGGATCGGGCTTGGACAGGCATCGCCGCCCGTCCGTACGGTCGAGGGCACTCCGCCGACGACGAGGGGCTGCTGGCATGAGCGTCACGATCACGCGGGTCGAGGTGGTGCCGGTGGCCGGCCGCGACTCGATGCTGCTCAACCTGAGCGGCGCGCACGCGCCGTACTTCACCCGGAACATCGCCGTCGTCACGGACAGCGACGGCCGTGAGGGGGTCGGGGAGGTCCCCGGCGGCGAGGGCATCCGGTCGACGATCGCCGACGCCGCCGACCTGCTGGTCGGGCAACCCGTCGCCCGCTACCGGTCGCTGCTCCGCGAGGTCGCCGCCCGGTTCGCCGCCCGCGACGCCGGCGGCCGGGGCCTGCAGACCTTCGACCTGCGGACCACCGTGCACGCCGTGACCGCCCTGGAGTCGGCCCTGCTCGACCTCGCCGGCCAGGAGCAGGGCGTCCCCGTCGCCGAGCTGCTCGGCGACGGGCAGCAGCGCACCTCGGTGCCCGTGCTCGGCTACCTGTTCTACGTCGGCGACCCCGACCGCACGCCCCTGCCCTACCTGCGTGAGCCCGACGGGGCGTCCGACTGGGAGCGGGTGCGGCGCGAGGAGGCACTCACGCCCGACGCCGTCGTCCGGCTCGCCGAGGCCGCGCAGGCCCGGTACGGGTTCCAGGACTTCAAGCTCAAGGGCGGGGTGCTGGCCGGCGAGGAGGAGGTCGCCGCCGTCACCGCGCTGCACGAGCGGTTCCCCGCCGCGCGCATCACGCTCGACCCGAACGGCGGCTGGCTGCTGGCCGACGCCGTCCGGCTGCTGCGCGACACCGGCGACGTGCTCGCGTACGCCGAGGACCCGTGCGGCGCCGAGGGCGGTTTCTCCGGCCGCGAGGTGATGGCGGAGTTCAAGCGCGCCACCGGGTTGCGCACGGCCACCAACATGATCGCCACCGACTGGCGGCAGATGGCGCACGCGATCCGGACCGACGCCGTCGACATCCCGCTCGCCGACCCGCACTTCTGGACGATGGCGGGGTCGGTGCGCGTCGCCCAGCTGTGCGCCGACTTCGGCCTGACGTGGGGCTCGCACTCGAACAACCACTTCGACGTGTCGCTGGCGATGTTCACGCACGTCGGCGCCGCCGCACCGGGCGCGATCACGGCGCTCGACACGCACTGGATCTGGCAGGACGGCCAGGAGCTCACCACGGCGCCGCTGCAGATCGTCGACGGCGCCGTCGCCGTGCCGACCACGCCCGGGCTGGGCGTCGCGCTGGACCGGGACCGGGTGGCTGCCGCGCACGCGCTGTATCTCGAGCACGGCCTGGGGGCGCGGGACGACGCCGTCGCGATGCAGCACCTGGTGCCGGGGTGGGCGTTCGATCCGAAGCGGCCGTGCCTGGTGCGGTGATCCCGCGGTCCGGGACGACGAAGGCCCGGACCTGGTGGTCCGGGCCGTCGTCTTCTGCGTAGCGGGGACAGGATTTGAACCTGCGACCTCTGGGTTATGAGCCCAGCGAGCTACCGAGCTGCTCCACCCCGCGTCGGTAGCCACCACCTTACGCGAGGACGGCGCCAGGTTCCTACCCGCCGGGCTGCGACGAGGGCCACACACCGGCGGTCCGTGCGTGGCGGCGGGCGGCAGGCGCGAACGACGAAGGCCCGGACCGTGTGGTCCGGGCCTTCGTCACCGATCTGCATCGGCGTTGAGTAGCGGGGGCAGGATTTGAACCTGCGACCTCTGGGTTATGAGCCCAGCGAGCTACCGAGCTGCTCCACCCCGCGTCGGTGATCACCACGTTACGCCAGGGTGTCCACGAGGTCCAAATCGACCCGAGGTGCCCTCGGTCACAGCCCGCGCCCGCCCGCTCCCGTCGCCGAGGTCGAGGGGTTGTCGGACGCGCCGCTCCGGAGACCCTCGACCTCGCGCCGAACCCTCGACCTCGCCGGAGGCCCTCGACCGGGACGGCCGCGGGCCGGGGCCCCGGTGAGGGGTCCCGGCCCGCGGCCGTCGTGCGGTCGGAGCTCAGCCGCCGGAGCCGTTGAGCTCCTGGTCAGCCGCCAGCGCGTCGTCGAGCGCCCGCTGCAGCCGCTCCTGCGCCTCGCCGTAGGCGGCGAAGTCACCGTCGGCCAGGGCCTGCTGCCCGTCCGCGATCGCCTGGTTCGCGGCGTCGAGCGCCTGGGTCAGGCGGGTCGCGGCGTCGGCGGAGCCACCGGCGTCGGCACCCTCGGTGGGCTCCGGCGCGGGGGTGGCCGGCGTGGTGGTGCCGTCGCCGACGTCGCCGGTACCGGCGTCGCCCGAGGTGTCGGGCGGCTCGATCTCGTTGCCCGCGTCGCCCGCGGCGGTGCCGTCGTCGCCGCCGAACACCTGGTCGAGCGCCTCGTCCAGGGTGCTCGCGAACCCGATCTCGTCACCGAAGGACACGAGCACCCGCTGCAGCAGCGGGAACTGCGTGCCGCTGGCGGCCTGGACGTAGACGGGCTGCACGTACAGCAGACCGCCGCCGACCGGGAGCGTGAGCAGGTTGCCGCGGATGACCTGGGAGTCACCGCGCGCCAGGATGTTCAGCTCGTTGGACACGTCCGGGTTCGACGAGAAGTTGTTGTTCATCTGGTTCGGACCCGGGACCGTCGAGTCACGGGGCAGCTCCAGCAGGCGCATCTTGCCGTAGCCCTCCGCGGGCTCCCCCGCGGCCGACCCGGCCTCCGCGTCCACCGCGATGTACCCGGTGAGCACGTCCCGCGCGTTCCCGCCCGCCGGCACGTAGGTCGACATCAGCGAGAACGTCGCCTCCTCCTGCGTCGGCATCTCGAGCGTCAGGTAGTACGGCGGCTGCGCGACCTCCTGGCCCGACGCCGTCGGGTCGTTGGGGGTCCGCCACGCGTCGTTGCCGGAGAAGAACTGCCCCGGGTCGGTCACGTGGTAGGTGCCGAGCAGGGTCCGCTGCACCTTGAACAGGTCCTCGGGGTAGCGGATGTGGCTCATCAGCTCGCTGCTGATCTCCGAGACCGGCGCCAGCGAGGTGTCGAACACCTCGCTCCACGCCTGGAGGACGGGGTCCTGCTCGTCCCACGCGTAGAGGGTGACGCTGCCGTCGTACGCGTCGACGGTCGCCTTCACGGAGTTCCGGATGTAGTTGACCTTCTCCGGCTGCAGGGCCGCGATCGTGGTCGAGGTCTCCGTCAGCGAGTCCACGGTGGCGTCCTCGAGGGACTGCGCCGCGGCGTACGGGTACTGGTTCGACGTGGTGTAGCCGTCGACGATCCACTTGACCCGCCCGTCGACCACGGCCGGGTACACGCGGCCGTCGAGCGTCAGGTACGGGGCGACCTTCTGCACGCGGTCGACCGGGTCGCGGTCGTAGAGGATCTGCGACTCGGACGTCACGCGGTCGGAGAACAGGATCTGCTCGGAGCCGAACTTGATCGAGTAGAGCAGCTTGTGCCAGAAGCTCCCGATCTCCGGGCCGGCCGAGACGTCGGACGTGGGGAACGAGGTGTTCACCGCGCCGCCGGACTCGTCGTCCGGGTAGTCGAGCTCCCACTCCTGGCCGTCGGGCGACCCGACGATGGAGTAGGTCGGCGAGCTCTGGCCGAAGTAGATCCGCGGCTCGTACTCGCCCATCTCACCGGTGGACGGGATGCCGCCCTGCCAGAACTCCGGCGCGCCGGAGGAGGTCGTCGTGTTGCCGTAGGCGGCGACGACGCCGAAGCCGTGCGTGTACACGGTGGTGTCGTTGGTCCAGTTGCGGCGCTGGGCGTCCAGACCCTCCAGGTCGAGCTCGCGCACCGCGATCACGGTGTCGCGGCTCTCCTCCGCCACGTCGTACCGGTCGACGGACAGCGTGTCGGGGAACGAGTAGAACCCGCGGATCTGCTCGAGCTGCCGGAACGAGTCGGACACGACCTGCGGGTCGAGCAGGCGGATCGACGCGGTGGTCTCCGCGTCCTCGCGCAGCGCGCCCGGCTCGGCGGTGACGTTCGCGTTGTAGTCCGAGGTCTCGACGTCCTCGAGGTCGTACGCGGCGAGCGTCGCGTCGATGTTCCGCTGGATGAACTCGGACTCGGCGTCCTGCTGGTTCGGGTTCACCTGGAACCGCTGGACGACCGCCGGGTAGATGCCGCCGATCACGATCGCGCTGACGATCATCAGGCCGACGCCGATCGCCGGGAGCCGCCAGGTGCCGCGCACGGCGGTGACGACGAACATGACGGCGACCAGCAGGGCCACGCCCGCGAGGATGCTCTTGGACGGGATGACCGCGTTGACGTCGGTGTAGGACGCGCCGGCGAACCGGTCGCCCTCCTGCGTCAGGATCGAGTAGCGGTCCAGGAAGTAGTTGGCGGCGATGAGCACCATGAGCACCGCGGCGATCACCGAGAGGTGCACGCGGGCGGCCTTGGTCATCCGGGGCGTGCCGCCGGTCCCGCCGATCCGGAACCCGCCGTACAGGTAGTGCGTGGCCACGGCGGCGATGCCGGACAGCACGACGACGGCCATGAGGAAGCTGACCACGAAGCGCATGCCGGGCAGCTCGAACATGTAGAACGACAGGTCGATGTTCCACTGCGGGTCGCTCTGGCCGACCTCGGTGCTGTGCAGCCACAGCTGGATCGCGCTCCACTGCTGCGACGCGGCGATGCCCGCGAACAGCCCGAGCACGGCGGGGCCGGCGATCAGCACGACGCGGCGCAGCGGCTCGATGGCCTCGCGGTAGGAGTCGAGGCTGACCTGCTCCTGGTTGGACGGCGCGTAGACCGGCCGGGTGCGGTACCCGACGGCCAGGCTGGTGAACACGGCGCCGCCCATGAGCAGCAGGCCGGCGAGGAAGAGGGCGCCGCGCGTCAGCCACTGGGTCCACAGGACCTGCGAGTAGCCGAGCTGGTCGAACCAGAGGACCTCGGTCCAGAACTGGGCGAGCACGAGCACGGCGACCACGACCAGCGCGAGCACCACGACGGTGATCGCGATCGGGCTGGGGCGACGTCGGCCCGCGGCTCCGCGGGGTGGCCGGGGCGGTCGCGGCCCCCGGGGCTGTCGGGCGGACGGATTGGCGAAGGTCACGGCCTGGAGGTCCTCGTCGTCGGGTACGGGTCACGCTGCACGCGTCGGGAACGCACACCCGACGCACACGCTGGTCACAACGCGCCAGGAGACGCCCAGGTTCCCACACCCCGCGGGCCGTGAGCGGTCGTCCCCAGCACCTGCGTGGGTGCGAGGATGGCGGGCGTGACGCAGAACCCGCAGACCCCCGGCCCCACCGACGACCAGGCCCCCGCCCGCACCGCCGCCCAGCGTGCGCTCGCGGACGCGGTGGTGGAGATCGAGCGGCACGTCGCCACCGGCGGCTGGGACGGCCCGGTGCGGGTGTTCGCGCTGGTCCGGACGCAGGCTGCCCTCGCGGCCGAGCCCGCGCTGGCGGACCAGCTGCCCGCCGACGTCCTCGCGACCGCGGCGGCGGACCCGGACCACCTGACCTCGATCGAGCAGGAGGGCCTGCCCTCGAGCGACGACCTGGAGGGCCTGCTCGGCGCGATGGGCTGGCCCGAGGGCGTGCACGGCGCCGCGCTGACGGTCGAGCGGATCATCCTGCCGCCCGAGGCCGAGGAGGGGCTGCCCGAGGACGCCGACGCCGCCCTCGCCGCGCTGCTCGCCCACCCCGAGCGCCAGGACGTCCGGATCGCCGTCGGCGTGCTGCGCGACGGCACCTCGTGGTGCGCCGTGCGCCAGCGGTCGGCCGACCGCGACGAGGCCGTGGGCCAGGGCCCCGACGTCGTGCCCGGCCTGGTCGAGGGGCTCCGGGCGACCTTCGCCTGAGCCCGCGCGGCGCGGCTGCGACGCGGCTCAGGCCGCGGCGTCGGCCGTGCAGGTCGGCAGGTCCGCCGCGTCGCCGGCGCCGATGGCCTCGACGGCCTCGCGCGCCTCGTGCAGCGTCTCGACCCGCACCACCCGCAGCCCGTCCGGGACGTGGTCGACCACCTCGGCGCAGTTGTCGGCCGGGGCGAGGAACCAGTCCGCCCCGTCCCGCAGCGCGCCGGCCATCTTCTGCCGGATGCCGCCGATCGGGCCGACGGCCCCGTTGAGGTCCATCGTGCCCGTGCCGGCGATGACCTCGCCGTTCGCCTCGTCCTCGGGGGTCAGCTTGTCGATGATCCCGAGCGCGAACATGGTGCCCGCGCTGGAGCCGCCGATCTGGTCGATGCGGATCGACACGTCCACCGGCGGGTCGAACGACGGGTCGATGTACACGCCGAGCTGGCTGCCGTCACCGTCGTCGCGCGCCCCGGTGACCACCTCGAGGTCCAGGTCCTCGCCGTCCCGCTGCACGCCGAGCGTGACGGTGCTGCCCGGCTCGGTGCCGGCCAGCAGGTCGATCAGCTGGCCGTACGAGGTGAGCTCCGTGCCCTCGTAGGACACCAGCACGTCGCCGGGCTCGACGACGCCGACCGCGCCCGAGCCCTCGACCGCGTCGTGCACCGTGAGCGTGACCGGCACGGTGTACCCGAGCTCCTCGAGGGCGGCGACGGCGGCGTTCTCCTGCGAGGAGACCATCTGGGCCTCGTTCTGCTCGTCGAGCTGCTCCTGCGTCGTGCCCTGCGGGAACACCGACTCGACCGGCAGCACCAGGCGCGAGCCGCTGACCCAGCCGGCCAGCACGCCGAGCACGCTCGACGGGTACCCCGGGCCGCCGGTGGACGACACCGTGGTCAGCCGGAGCTCGCCGGTCGAGTCGTACGTCTCGGCGCCGTCGATGCTGATGAGCGCCTCGTCGTCGTGCGAGCCGAGCGTGTCCAGGGTCGGGCCCGGGGAGTTCACGGCGTACGGCACCGGCATCAGGAGCAGCAGCACGAGCAGCGCGGCGGTCAGCAGCATGCCGCCGGACAGCAGCGCCGCGCGGCGCGTCACGGGCTCGGAGCGGGGCGCGGCGTCCTCGTCGGACGGGGTCGCGGGGTCCGACGGGGCGTCCGCGGGCAGGTCGGGCTGGGCGTGCACCGGACGATCATGCCCCACCGGTGGCGTCCGCGGCCGGTGCGAGGGGGCGGACGCGTGAAGGTCCGGTGCAGGGACCTGCGCCTCCCTGCGCCCTCAGCGAACCGGCCGACCCGGTCCTGCTCCGCCGCAGGGGGCTGTGGTTACGGTGGCACCACGACGAGCCCCGGGAGCACCCATGAGCACTGACGACCCGCGCCAGCCCGAGCCCACCGGCGGCTCCGCCTGGGAGCAGATGCTGCGCCAGATGTTCGGAGCCGACGCGGACGAGGCGCTGCGGCAGATGCGCGAGCAGGGCCTGGACCCGGCCGAGATGGCCAAGGCGTCCGGGCTGCCCGACGACCCGGCGCTCATGAACCAGGTGATCGCCCAGGTGCAGCGGATGCTGTCCTCCGGCGGCGACGGGCCCGTCAACTGGGACGTCGCGCACGACATGGCGCGCCAGGTGGCCGTCGCCGGCGGCGACCCGACGCTGAGCCCCGCCGAGGCGCGGCTGGCCACCGAGGCGCTGGGCGTCGCCGAGCTCTGGCTGGACGCCGCGACCGACCTGCCGCCCGCGGGCGGTCACGTCCGCGCCCTGTCCCGCTCCGAGTGGGTCGAGCGCACGCTGCCGACCTGGCGGGCCCTCACCGAGCCGGTCGCGACCTCGATGTCCACGGCGCTGGCCGCGACGCTGGCCGACCAGCTGCCCGAGGGCACCGGGCTGCCGCCCGGCCTCGGCGCGCCCGGCCTGGACCCGGCGACGATGATGCGGCAGCTCGGCGCCCTGGTGTTCGGCATGCAGGTCGGCCAGGCTGCGGGGTCGCTGTCCCGCGAGGTGTTCGGGCTGACCGACGTCGGCCTGCCCCTGGTCGCGGAGCCGTCCACCGCGCTGGTCCCGGGCAACGTCGCCGCGTTCGCCGACGGCCTGGACGTCCCGCTCGAGGAGGTGCGGCTGTTCCTCGCGCTCCGCGAGGCCGCGCACGCCCGCCTGTTCACGCACGTCACCTGGTTGCGCGGGCACCTGCTGGCGGCCGTCGACGCCTACGCGCGCGGCATCACCATCGACGTCGAGAGCCTGGAGGAGTCGGTCCGGTCCATCGACCCGACGGACCCCAGCGCGCTGCAGGGGGCGCTGTCCTCCGGCGTCTTCGCGCCGCAGACCACCCCGGAGCAGCGGGCGGTCCTCGCGCGGCTCGAGACCGCGCTCGCGCTGGTGGAGGGCTGGGTGGACGAGGTCGTGGCCACCGCGGCGCTCCCCCACCTGCCGCACAGCGTGGCGCTGCGCGAGATGATCCGCCGCCGCCGCGCCGCGGGCGGACCCGCCGAGCAGACGTTCGCGACCCTCGTGGGCCTGGAGCTGCGGCCGCGCCGGTCCCGGGACGCCGCGGCGCTCTGGGCGAAGATCGCGCGGGAGCAGGGCCCCGAGGCGCGCGACGCCGTCTGGGACCACCCCGACCTGCTGCCCACCGCCGAGGACCTCGACGACCCCGCCGGCTACGGCACGCGGCGCGCGGCGGCGGAGGGCGAGCACGCGGACCTGGACAAGGCGCTGGCGGAGATCCTCGGCGAGGACCACGACGCCCCGGAGGCACCCGGGGACGAGCCGGAGGACGGCGGCCCGCGCTAGTCCCTCCCCGCCGGCACCGGCCGTCCCAGGAGCTGCTCCAGCCGTCGCCGCACCGCCTCGGCCTCCTCCTCCGAGGCGAGCACGACGACGCACGTCCGTCCGACGGCGGGCTGGATCCGCACGGCGGGTCCGGCCCGGTTGACGAGGGCGAGCACGCCACCACGCGCGAGGCGGAGCCCCCAGCCGCCGTACCCGAGGGGGTGCGCCCGGGCGAGCATCTGCACCGCGACCACCTCGCCGGCGCCGATCCGCCGGGTGAGGAACGGCCGGAACCGGAGCACGATCCCGGCCCGCTCCACCACGACCCAGTGGCGCATCGTCGCGGTCAGGACGACGGCCGCGCCCGACACGGCGACCGCGAGCGCGGCCGCCCAGGGCGGCATGTCGCCGGCCGAGGCGGCCAGCGCGGCGGCGACCCCGGAGGCGGCGAGGACCACCACGAGGAGGCCCCGGACCGGGAGGGCGAGCGGGATCCTGGTCGTGGTGAGCTCGGTCCTGGTCAGGTCCATCGTCGGGTACCGCCTTTCATGATCGGGGGGACGGGGTCGGGGTGCGGCACGCGCCGCTCGGCCCGCGGGAGCACCGCCCCGGCCGGCAGCGTCGCCGGCCGGCACCGCGCGAAGGTGCGCAGCAGCACGCTCGCTGGGGTGGTGCGGAGCGCCCCGCCCGCGGGCGCCGCGACGACGGCGCCGGGGAGGACCGAGCCGACGGGGAGCGCGAGCGGGGTCGAGGCGGAGCGCGACGCCCTCACCTCGCTGCCGGATGCATGAGGACGACCCTTCGTGAGACGTCGTCGTCACCGAGGGGCTGGCCGGGTCTCACGGGCAGCGGGCCGCGTGAGCTCCGTCCCGGCCCGTCGGCGTTCGACAGACGATCGGGAAACGGATGCAGCGGCTGACAACCAGAGTCGGAGGTCCCAGGCGGAGGCACAACCCCGTTCGGGATGTCCGAAGGGGGGCTGGTCGAGGCACGGCGCGCTGGGCAGACTGGCGGCACCGCTCACGCTCCGACCGGGAGGGCGCCGTGTACGTCGAGCTCACCCACCTCGAGACGTTCGTCGCCGTCGTCAGGCACGGGTCGATGACGACGGCGTCCGCGGAGCTGCCGTGCGCGGTCAGCACCGTGAGCGCGCACGTCGCGCACCTCGAGCGCCGCCTCGACGCCCGGCTGCTGCAGCGCGGGCTCGAGGGCTGCACCCCCACCCCCGCCGGGGCCCGGGTCGCGGAACGGGCCGTGGAGCTCCTGGCCCTGCACGCGCAGCCGCTCGCCGAGACCAGGGCCGGGACCGGCGGTGACGTGCCGCGACCCCGCCTCCCGGAGGACGTGCCGGTGCAGGACGGGTGATCGGCTCCGCCCGGCTCGCCGCACACCCTGCGCCCGCGTGCCACCGCCGACGGGCCGGCGCGGACGCGCCTCAGGCCTCGCCGGCGTCCACGTCGTCAGCCGCCTGCTCGGCGCCGGCGCCGTCCACCGGGTCGCCCGGCGCGCGCTCGGCGAAGGAGTAGCCCTCGAGGAACCCGCGCGCCCGCTCGGTGCGCGGGTACGCCTCCAGCTCCGCCCAGAAGTCCGGCCCGTGCCCGGCGTGCAGCAGGTGGTTCAGCTCGTGCAGCAGCACGTAGTCGGTCACCCACGACGGCATGCCGCGCAGCCGGTCGGAGATGCGGATGCTGCCCTCGCCGACGGAGCACGAGCCCCAGCGCCGGCCCTGGTTCGCGGACCACCGCACGCTCGACGGCACCGCGCGGCCGCCGAGGTACCGGGTGGACAGCTCGGTGGCCCGGCGGACCAGCTGGTCGTCGGACGGCCGGCGCCGCTGCTCCTGGTTCGCCAGCCGGTCGAGCATCCGGCGCACCCACTCGCGCTCCTGCGCGCGGGTGAAACCCGCCGGGATCGCGACGACCGTGCGACCGTCCTCGCGGAACGCCGTGACGGTCCGGGACCGGCGCCGCGACCGGCGCACCTCGACCGGGCCGAGCCGCGGGTCGCCCGACCGGTCGCCGGTCGGGGGCGCGGTCGCGGGCACGTCGGAGCCCGCCGGGTCGACCGGCGTGCGCGGGTGCTCCCTCGACGGCTGCACGCGAGCACGGTAGCGGTTCGGGGCCGTGATCACGGCGAACTCCCCCGGTGACGTGCGGGCGGAACCCTCCCCGGGCGGGCGATCAGCGTGGATACTGGCCCGGGCGCCGGGAAGCGGCGCCATCCGTTGCGAGCTGAGGAGACCCCCCATGGCCGAGACCTACGCCGGCGAGTTCTACTGCGTGAAGTGCAAGGAGAAGCGCCAGGCCGAGGGTGACGTCGTCGTCTCCGAGTCCGGGCGCCGGATGGCCAAGGCCGTCTGCCCCGTCTGCAGCACCAAGCTGAACCGCATCCTCGGCAAGGCCTGACGAACCCGTCCTGTGGACGGCCGCGGGCGGACCCGCCCGGCGTGCCACCGTGGTCGGTGACCGGGTGGTCGTCGACGGGACGGGGTGGGACGCGCATGCAGCTCAGGCAGGGACTGCGCGTCGTCCGGCGTGCGCCGGACGAGGTCCAGGTCGGCACCGACCCCCGCTGGGCGGTCCGCGTCCGCGGCCTCGCGCCGGAGCAGGCCGACCGGCTGGTCGAGGCCGGTGACCGCGCGCTCGACGGGCTGCCGCCGGCGGTGCTGGCCGGTCTCGCGACCGCCGGGCTGCTGCGGCCGCGCCGTGCCCGCCCGCCCCGCGTCCGGGCGGGGCACCTCCCCGAGGTGCTCGCCCACGGGCTGACCCGGCTGGACGGCGACGGCGTCGGTCTCCTGCGCCGCCGGGCCCGGGCGACGGTGGCCGTCACCGGCCTCGACCGGGTCGGTGCCACGATCGCGAGCACGCTCGCGGGGTCGGGCGTCGGGACCCTGGAGCTCGCGGACCCCGCCCCGGTGCGCCCCGCGGACGTCGGCGGCGTCCTGACGCCGGCCGACGTCGGGTCGGCGCGGGTCGCGGCCGTCGGCGCCGCGCTGGAGCGGCTCGCCCCGCACGTCCGCGTGCGGGAGCGCGGCAGCTCGGGGACCACGGCGGACGTCGCCGTGACCGTGGCCCGGGACGCCGCCGACCCCGCCGTCGCGCTGGCGCTGCTCGGGACGGACGTGCCGCACCTGCCCGTCGTGACGCGGGAGGCGGATGCGCTCGTGGGACCGTTCGCGGTCCCGGTCGTACCGGGCGGGGCGCCGGCTCCGTGTCTGCGGTGCGTCGACCTGCACCGGGCCGAGGCCGACCCGGCGTGGCCCGTCGTGCTCGCCGAGCTGCTGGCGACGCAGCGCCGGCCGCGGCGCCGCGACGGACGGACCGGGTCGTCGGGCCCGCCGGCCGCGCTGGCCGCCGTCACCGGCGGGCTCGCGAGCGCCGAGGTGCTCGCGCACCTGGACGGCGGCCTGCCCCGCACGCGCGGGGCGCAGTACGAGATCGCGGTGCCGGAGGTCGAGCCGCGGCTGCGGCCGTGGGCGGCGCACCCCGAGTGCGGGTGCGCCGCCCTGACCGGCTGAGACGGGCGGTGCCGTGGCGGTGCCGTGGCGGCCGGCCCTCCCCGGACCGCCCGGCCCCTCCGGTCAGGCGACCGGGCCGGCGTCCTTGCGGGGCCGTCCGCGACCGCGCTTGACCGCGACCACCTGACCACCGACGAACACCTCGCCGCCCCACACGCCCCACGGCTCCTCGCGCTCGACGGCGCCGGCGAGGCAGCCCTCGAGGAGCGGGCAGGAGCGGCAGAGCGTCTTGGCGCGCTCGACGTCCGCCGTGCGCTCGGCGAACCAGAGCTCGGGGTCGTTCGAGCGGCAGGGGATGAGGCCGGCGACGAGCGCGTCGAACTGCACGTCTGCGACGGTGGCGGCCTCGGCAGGCGGCCAGGGACCGGATCCACCCTGGTCGATCGTGTCGAGCAGCGTCGTGAGCCGCACGATGTCCTCCTGATGACTTGCGGGTTGAGCGAGGTGGCGGTGGATCCGCTGCTCGCCCACTCCCGGCCACCAAGGGACGGAGAATGAGAAAGACCGCGGGATCCGGTGGACTCCGCGGCCTGGTGAGATCGGTCATCGACTCAGATGACCGGTCCCCCTGGGAGGGAGTCGGGAGCGATCCAGAGATCGCGCTTGCGCAGCCGGAGACCGGTGCCGCCGAGGCCGGAGACGATCCCGGTGCCGTGGACGGCAGAGGGCGCAGTGGTCCCCTGGTACACGCCGGCGGTGGGTGCGATGAACGGCAGCGCGATCACGCTCAGCACGTTCGTCATGAACTTCTTCACAGCACCCACCTCCTTCGCATGCTCGGGCCGGCTGCTGGCGCAGCGCGACCTCCCATCAGGACTCGTTCACCGTAGAGGGGCCCGGGCGGGCCGCACAACCGAATTAACGACAGAACTTCGACGAGTTCCGGCCGGTCACCCGGCGACCGTCCCGTCGGCCGCCGCGGCGGGGCGCCGGCCGGCGACGATCGCCAGCAGGTCGGGGCCGTACCGGTCGATCTTGGCCGGGCCGATCCCCTGCACGCGCGCGAGCTCCGGCACGCTGCCCGGGCGCAGCTCCGCGATCGCCGACAGCGTCGCGTCGCCGAGCACGGTGTAGGTCGGCTTGGCGGTCTGCTTGGCCAGGTCGGCGCGCCACGCGTGCAGCGCGGCCAGCAGCTCCGCGTCGACCTGCCCCGTCAGCCGCGGCACGGCGCGCGGGCGCCCGTCGCCGAACCGCGCCCGGCCCTCCTGCGGCCACAGCCCGTCCAGGAACCGCGAGCGCCGCCGGGTCGCGCGGCCGCCCGGCGTGCGGGACCGCCCGTAGGACAGCTCCAGGTGCAGGCGGGCGCGGGTGATGCCGACGTAGAGCAGGCGCCGCTCCTCGGCGATGTCGGCCGCGGTGTCGGCGGAGGCCCACGGCACGAGGCCCTCGCTCAGCCCGCACAGGAACACGGCGTCCCACTCGAGGCCCTTGGCGGCGTGCAGCGACGCGAGCGTGACGCCCTCGACGGTCGGCGCGTGCTGCACGGCGGCGCGGTCGTCGAGGTCGGCGACCAGGTCGGAGACGGTCGCGGTGCGGCCGTCCCGGGCGGCGGCCGCGGCGAGGTCGTCGGCCAGGGCGACCAGCGCGTGCAGGGTGTCCCACCGCTCGCGCGCGGCGCCGCGGGCCGCGGGCGGCTCGTCGGACCAGCCCGCGGAGCGCAGCGCGTCGCGGACCGTCTCGGTCATCGGGGCGTCGGCGTCCGCCGCGACGGCCGCGCCGCGCAGCCGGACGATCGCGTCCCGGACCTCCTTGCGGGCGAAGAACCGCTCGCCGCCGCGCAGCACGTAGCCGATGCCGACGTTCGCCAGGGCCTGCTCGAACGCCTCCGACTGCGCGTTGGTCCGGTACAGCACCGCGATCTCGCTGGGCCTCGTGCCCGCCGCGATCAGCCGGCCGATGCGCGTCGCGACGCCGGCGGCCTCCGCCTCGTCGTCGTCGTACACCGCGAACCGCACCGGGCCGCCGGACGGGCGCTGCGCGAGGAGCTCCAGCGGCTCCCACCGGGCGCCGTCCTTGGGGGCCCGGCGCAGCACCTCGTTGGCCAGCCCGACCACCTGCGGCGTCGACCGGTAGTCGCGCACCAGGCGCACGACCTGGGCCTTCGGGTGCTCGGCGGTGAACCGGGTCAGGTAGTGCGGGGTCGCACCCGCGAACGAGTAGATGGTCTGGCTGGGGTCGCCGACCACGCACAGCTCGTCGCGGCCGCCGAGCCACTGGTCCAGCAGGAACTTCTGCAGCGGGGAGATGTCCTGGTACTCGTCGACGACGAACCGCCGGTACTGGCCGCGGACCTCGTCCGCGACCGCGCCGTTCTCGACGAGCATGCCGGACAGCAGCCAGAGGATGTCCTCCATGTCCATCACGCCGCGGGCGTCCTTGGCGTCCTCGTACGCCGTGATCAGCCGCGCGACGACCTGGTGGTCGTGGCCGGCCGGTGCCGGTCGGTCGGCGGCGGCCGCGGCTCGCACGTAGTCGTCCGCGGTGATCCGGGAGACCTTGGCCCACTCGATCTCGGACGCCAGGTCGCGCACCGCCACCCGGTCGACGGACAGCCCCAGCCGGTGGCACGCGTCCGCGACGACCGGTGCCTTCTGCGCGAGCAGCGTCGGCACCGGGCCGCCGACCACCCGCGGCCAGAAGTACCGGAGCTGGCGCAGCGCGGCGGAGTGGAACGTCCGTGCCTGCACGCCGGGCACGCCGAGGTCCCGCAGGCGGGTCCGCATCTCCCCCGCGGCCCGCGCGGTGAACGTCACGGCGAGCACGCTGGTGGGCGCGTAGACGCCGGTCCGCACGCCGTACGCGATGCGGTGCGTGATGGCGCGGGTCTTGCCGGTGCCCGCGCCGGCGAGCACGCACACCGGCCCGGTGAGCGAGCGTGCGACGTCCCGCTGGTCGGGGTCGAGGGCGTCGAGCAGGTCGTCGGGAGACATCGCCGACGATCCTCGCACCTCCCGCCGACACCGTCGCACCGCCGTCCCCAGGGGCCCGCGGCGAGCCGGACCGCACGACGGCAGACGTGTCAGGGATGATCTGGCCGCGCCCGGGCGTTCACCCGGTGCACCGACCTCCCCACCATCGAAGGCAGACGATGACCACCACGCAGGACCTGCCCGCCGCGGGCACCGTGACCATGTACTCGACCACCTGGTGCGGCTACTGCCGCCGGCTGAAGACGCAGCTCGACTCCGCGGGCATCGCCTACACCGAGGTGGACATCGAGCAGACGCCCGACGCCGCCGCGTTCGTGGAGCAGGTCAACGGCGGCAACCAGACCGTCCCGACCGTGCTGTTCCCGGACGGCTCCGCCGCGACCAACCCGTCGCTGGTGCAGGTCCGCGAGCGCCTGAGCGCCTGACCCGCACGCCGGGGCGCGCCCGGGGCCTGCGGCAGGCGGGGGTCCGCGACGTCGCGGACCCCCGCCTTCTGCGGTCCCGGCGGCGGACGCCGCGAGGGTTCGTCCCCGGTCAGTCCGTGCCCGGCAGGGCGTCGTCCGCGGCCGGCGCGGCGGCGCGGCGCTGCCGGCGCGTCAGCGCTGCGGGCGCCGTGGGCTCCGTCGTCGTCGGACGCCCGTCGGACGCGGCCGACTCCTCCCGCGCCGGGTCCGTCCCCGTGCCGGCGGGCTCCGGGGGCGCGCTCGCGCCGCGGCTCCAGCCCGCGCCCGCCGGGGACTCCGGCAGCGGCCCGCCGAACCAGTCCTCGATCAGCGCCCGCGCGATGGACGTGCCGGAGGGCAGCACCACCGCACCGCTCGCGACCTCCGAGCGCAGCGTGTCGCGGTCGAACCAGCGCGCGGAGCGCAGCTCCACCCCGTCGACGGTGATCTCGGTGGACAGCGCGCGGGCACGGAAGCCCAGCATCAGCGAGGCGGGGAACGGCCACGGCTGGCTGCCCCGGTACTCGACCTCGCCGACCACCACCGCCGACTCCTCGCGGACCTCGCGGCGGATGGCGTGCTCGACGGACTCCCCCGGCTCGACGAACCCGGCGAGCGTGGAGAACCGGTGCTCGGGCCACGCCGCGGAGCTGGCCAGCAGCAGCCGGTCGTCGTCGTCGACCACGGCCATGATCACGGCGGCGTCGGTCCGCGGGTAGTGGTCCGTCCCGTCCACCGGGCAGCGGCGCACCCAGCCGCTGGACACCGGCGTGGTCTCGGCGCCGCAGCGGGGGCAGCGCGGGTGGCGCACGTGCCACTCGTACAGGGCGACGGCGGCCGTGGCGAGCCCCGCGTCCCGCGCGGACAGGTCGCCGCCGACCTCCCGCAGGGCCGTCCACTCGTCGCCGGCCGCCAGCGCGGCGGTCATGCCCTCGGGGACGTGGTGCGCCAGGTACGCGGGCCCGTCGGGCCGCGTCTCGCCCGGCGCGACGCCCGGCACCCGGTCGGCGTCGTCGTAGCCGAGGAACGCCCAGCGCTCCTCCAGCGAGCCGGAGGGCGCACGCAGCGCCGCCTCCTGCGGGGAGAACAGCGCGAGGGAGCGGCGACGGCCGCGGGAACGGGTGACGACCCGCCCCCCGGACACGAGGAGCACCCGGGTGGAGTCGTCGTCGAGCAGCGCGGCCAGCAGGTCCTCGTCACCGCGGAGGTCCGCGGCGCGGTCCGTGACCGTCCGCGACAGAGGGAGGTCGGAGGCGAACACGTCGCCACCGTACGCGTCGCGCGGCCGGGTCGCAGTCGGCGGCCGGGCGGCGGCCCGTCCCGACGCGGCACGGGGGCAGGACCGCTGCCGGGCGTCCGCCGGACCTGTGCCGGACGTCCGCCGGACCGACGCGGGACACGCCCGACGGCGCGCGCGGACGACCCCGGGCGCCCACGCGTCCTAGGCTGGGCCGGTGCGTTCTCCCCTCGCCCTCGCCGCCCTCGCGACCGTCGCCGTCCCCGGCTTCGACGCCCGCGAGGTGCGCGCCGCCGCGGGCGCGGGAGACGACGACGTCGCGCTGGTGACCGACGCGCAGCGCCGGCACTGGGTGGTCCGCGCGCCCCGGACCGCGGCCGCGGGCGCCGCCCTGGAGGCCGAGCTGGTGCTGCTGGCCGCGCTGGCCGAGCAGGTCGACGCCGGGCGGCTGCCGTTCGACGTGCCGCGCGTGGCCGGCGCCGCGCCCCTCGAGGAGGGCGGCCGCGTCGTCGTGCACCGGGAGCTGCCCGGGCGTCCGGTCGACCTGGAGCGGCTCGCGCCCGGGCCCGGCGTCGCCGCGTCGCTGGGCCGGTCGATCGCCGCCCTGCACGAGCTGCCCGCCGCCGTCGTCGAGGACGCGGGGCTGCCCGTGTACGACGCCTCCGCCTACCGCACCCGCCGGCTCGCCGAGGTCGACGAGGCCGCGCGCACCGGGCGCGTCCCCGCCACCCTGCTCCGGCGCTGGGAGGAGCGGCTCGAGGACGTCTCGCTGTGGAAGTTCGCGCCCGTCGTCGTGCACGGCGACCTGTCCGCCGACCACGTGCTGGTCGCCGACGGCGCCGTCACGGGCGTGCTGTCCTGGGGCGAGGCCAAGGTCGCCGACCCTGCGGACGACCTCGCCTGGCTGCTGGTCGCCGCCCCGCAGGACGCCACCGACTCGATCCTCGAGGCCTACCAGCTGCGCCGCACCGAGCTGACGGACCCGCACCTGGCCGACCGCGCCCTGCTCGCGGGCGAGCTCGCGCTGGCCCGGTGGCTGCTCTACGGCGTCCGCGCCGGGGACGACGAGGTCGTGGCGGACGCGGTGCAGATGCTGGACGAGCTGGACGAGCAGACCCGCGACGTCGCCGAGCCGGGCGCCGCGCCGCTCTGACGGGTCGGCGGCGGCGCGCGGTCGTGCCCGCCACCGGCGTCAGGCGTCGGGGTCCTGCGTCGCCGCGAGGAGCAGCCGCTCGATCTCGTCGGCGCCGAGCAGGCGCTCCGGGCGCACGGTGCGCCCGGCGCCGACGTAGCAGAACGCCGCGCTGACCCGGTCCAGCGGCGTGCCCGTCCACCGGGACCACGCGAGCCGGTACACCGCGAGCTGCAGCTCGCGCACGGCGGTCGCGGCCGGGTCGCTCGGCGGGGCGCCGGTCTTCCAGTCCACGACCACGACCGCGCCCGGCACATCGGGCTGCTCGGGGTCGCGGAACACCGCGTCGATCCGCGACCGCAGCACGTACCCGGCCACCGTCGTCTCGACGTCCACCTCGACGGCCACGGGCTCCAGCGCGGCCCACGGCGTCGCCAGGAACGCCGCGCGCAGGGCGGCCTCGTCGGCGTCGACGGCCACCGAGTCGTCGTCCGCGCCCGGCAGGTCGTCCAGGTCGACCAGCGCGGGCGCGCCGTAGAAGCCCTCGACCCACGCGTGGAACTGGGTGCCGCGGCGGGCCTGCGGGGACGGGCGGTTCGGCACCGGCCGGCGCAGCGCGCGGGCGAACTCGCCGCCGTCCGCCGCCAGCCGCACGACCGCCGAGGCGGACAGGTGCGCGGGCAGCTCGACCTCGGGGCGGGGCCGGGCCTCCAGCGCGCGCTCGGCGAGCAGCAGGTCGACCGTGCGGTCCCACCCGGTGGCGGGCCGGCGGGCGCCACCCCGGGCGCGCGCCGCCCGGACCGCCGCCGCGGCCGCCTCGACCGCGGGCCGGCGGGACGGGGCGCCGTCGCCGGGTGCGCTGAACGGGTCGACCGGCCACACGGCCGACGCGGCCTCCTGCGTGCGCGGGTTCTCGGCACCGTCGTCGGGCAGCAGCGACCAGCCGTCGACCCGCGCCAGCCCCGCGTCGACGACCTCGGTCAGGAACAGCGACGGCGGCCGGGGCCGGCTGCCGTCGCCCCACCACGCCCCGGTGAGCAGCAGCGCCGACCGTGCGCGGGTGAAGGCGACGTAGGCGAGCCGGCGTTCCTCGGCCACCTGGTGGTCGCCGGCGTCGCGCAGGAACTGCTGGCGCCGCTCCTCCAGCTCCTTCGGGTCCGAGGCCCCGGCCACGACCAGCTCGGGCAGGTCGTGCCGGTCGCCGCGCAGCGGGTACGGCAGCTCGCCGAGACCGGTCAGCCACGCGGAGTCGGTCGGGCCGTCCTTGCCCTGGGTCCGGGTGGCGGGCAGGCCGCCGTCGACCAGGCCGGCCACCGCGACGACGTCCCACTCCAGGCCCTTGGCGGCGTGCACGGTGATCAGCTGCACCGCGTCCGGGTCCGGCTCGGCCACCGGCATGTCCAGGCCGTGCTCGTGCGCGTCCGCCGACTCCAGCCACGCGAGGAACCCGCCGAGGCTCGGGTCGTCGGTGGCGTCCGCGTACCGGACGGCCACCTCGCGGAACGCGTCCAGGTGCGCGCGGGCCCGGCCCGGGGCGACGCCGGCGCGCGCGGCGACCTCGATGTCGAGGCCCCAGAGCCGCTCGGCGTGCGCGACCAGCTCGGGCAGCGAGAGGTAGGTGTGCTGCCGGACGGCCCGCAGCACCTGACCGACCGCGGTCACCCGCTCCAGCCCGCCGGCGGTGAGGCCCCGGCCCGACGGGCTGGTCCAGCCCGGGGGCGGCGGGGAGTCGACGGCGTCGACGATGCTCCGCTCGTCCACGACGTCGGCGACCACGGGGGCACCCGGGGCCTCACCGGCGTCGGGAGCGGCGTCGGGGGCGGCGTCCGGCGAGGCACCGGCACCGGCACCGGCACCGGCACCGGCACCGGCACCGGCACCGGCACGCTCCCGCGCCACCGCGGCCGCCGCCCGCGCGTCCAGGCCGCGCGCGAGGTGCCCCGACCAGTCCGCGAGCGCGTGCAGGTCCGCGGCGCCGAGCCGGGTGCGGGCGCCCGTGAGCAGCCGCATGAGCGCGTCGCCGCGGGACGGGTCGTGCGCGGCCTGCAGCAGCGCGACGACGTCGACCACCTCCGGCGTCGCGAGCAGGCCACCGAGACCGACCACCTCGACCGGCAGGCCGGCGGCCCGCAGCGCGCGGTGCAGCACCGGGAACTGGGCACGCTTGCGGCAGAGCACGGCGGCCGACACCCGCGCGCCGCCGGGTGCCGGCGCGCCACCGTCGACGCCGGGACCGCCCTCGGGCCGCCAGCGCGCGGCGACGAACTCGGCGACCGCCTGCGCCTCCTCCTCCAGCGTCGGGGCGAGGTGCGCCACGACGTCACCCTCGCCGGCGCCGGGCCGGGGGTCGAGGGTGGGCAGCGCGACCCGGGCGCGCTCCGCCCGGCGCAGCGGTGCGGCGACCCGGTTGGCGGCGGCCAGCACGGCGACGTCGTTCCGCCACGACGTGGACAGGGCGTACACCGCCGCGCGGCGCCGGTCGCCGTCGTCGGCGACGTCGGGGAAGTCGGTCGGGAACCGCTCGAGGCCGCCCGCGCTCGCCCCGCGCCAGCCGTAGATGGACTGGTGCGGGTCGCCGACCGCCGTCACCGGGTGCCCGCCGCCGAACAGGGCGGACAGCAGCACCAGCTGCGCGTAGGAGGTGTCCTGGTACTCGTCGAGCAGCACCACCCGGAACCGGGCCCGCTCCCCCGTCGCGACCTCGGGCACGTCCCGGGCGAGCCGCGCGGCGATCGCCACCTGGTCGCCGAAGTCCAGGGCGTCGGCCGCGCGCTTGCGCTCCCGGTACGCCGCGACCAGGTCGAGCATCCGCTGCCGCTCCCGCAGCGACCCGACCAGGTCGCGGACCTTCGCGTAGGGCGCCCGCGGGGGCGTGCCGGGCGGCGTCTCCTCGACCGCGTCGACGATCGCCTCGATGCCGCGCCGGGCGCCGTCGGCGTCCAGCAGGTGCTCGTCCAGGGCGCCGGACAGCGTCAGCACCGCCTCGACGACGGTCGACACGGCCGCGGCGGAGTCCAGGTCGGCGGTCCAGGACTCGACGACCTCGCTGGCGAGCTGCCACTGCGCGGCCTCCCCGAGCAGCCGGGCCGACGGCTCCACGCCGATCCGCAGCCCGTGGTCGGTCACCAGCGAGGCGGCGTAGGCGTTGTAGGTCGAGATGGTCGGCCGGGCCACGGTCAGCAGCGCGGCGCCGCCGTCGGCCGCGTCCTCGGCGACCGACAGCCCGGGCAGGTGCACGCCCTCGGCGGCGGCGTTGCGCGCCAGGTGCCGCAGCCGGCGGCGCACCCGCTCGGCCAGCTCGCCCGCGGCCTTGCGCGTGAAGGTCAGCCCCAGCACCTCCTCGGGCGCGACCAGGCCGTTCGCCAGCAGCCAGACCACGCGCGCGGCCATCGTCTCGGTCTTGCCCGAGCCGGCCCCGGCGACGACGAGCGCGGGGCGCAGCGGCGACTCGATGACGGCCACCTGCTCGTCCGTCGGCGGGTCGCGGTGCAGCAGCGCGGCGACGTCCCGCGCGGACAGCACGGGGGTGGTCACGCCGGTCATCCGACCACCTGCCCGCCCTCGTCGCGCAGCGGGCAGGACCGGCGCACCGGGCACCGGTCGCACAGCGGGTTGACGGTCGCCGCGAACGACGACGCCGCCATCCGCTCCGCGACCTGCTCGATGTGCGTGCGCGCCCAGGACGGGTCGTCGGGCGACTCGGGGCCGATCGCGGGCTGCTCGCGCAGCGCCGCCCGCGCCTTGTTCACGTCCGACACGAACACGAGCTGCGCGCCCGCGCTGCGGGCCTCGGGCGGCAGCCCCTCGACCGCGCCGGCGTCGACCGCGAGCTGGTACGCGCCGAGCTGCGGGTTGGTCTGCGCCTCCTGCGCGGACGGCGCGGACCGGCCGGTCTTGAGGTCGACGACGCGCACGGGGACGGTGCCGTCCTCGCCGCCGTCGGCCCCGGACGGCGACCCGGACGGCGCGGCCCGCTCGACCCGGTCCAGCGTCCCGCGCACCACGGCGCGGTCCAGGGACAGCTCGAACCGCGCCTCGATCGCGAGCGGCTCGCCGGCCTTCGCGAGGTAGTCGGCGAGCCGGCCCACCATCGCCTCCGCGCGCCGCCGCTCCAGCGTCGCCGGCCAGCCGGTGCCCAGGCCGAGCTCGGGCCAGCGCCGGTCCAGCTCGGCCAGCAGCTGCTCGCGCCCGCCGGTCGGGTACGTCTGCGCGAGCGCGTGCACCAGGGTGCCGAGCGACTGCTTCGCGCTGCTGGGCGAGGTGCCGCCCGCGGCCTCGAGCGCCCAGCGCAGGGTGCACGTCCCCGCCGTCTCGATCCGGGACGGGGAGACGGTGACGCGCTCGCCCGCCGCCCACAGCGGGTCGTCGCTGGACGGGTCGGCCAGGCCGTGCCACTCCGCCGGGTCCGCGCCCGGCACGCCCTCGTCGGCCAGCCGGGCGAGCACCGCCGCGGCGCCGCCGTCGGGCGCGCCGTCCCGGGCCGCCTGCTCCATCCGGCCGCGCAGCTGGGCGACGAGCCCACGCAGGTCGAGCGGCGCCGGCGCGACGGTGCGGCGCGGGTCCTCGTCCTCGTCGTTCGGCTCGACCAGGTCGAGGAACGGGGACGGCTGGTCGTCCTCGTCGGACACGGCGGTGACCAGCAGCAGCCGGCGGGCCCGCGACACCGCGACGTGGAACGACCGCAGCTCGTCCGCGAGCACCGCCGCGCGCGCCGCCGCGCCGGCCTCGGCCGCCGACCGCGGGTCCCCGGGCGCGCCGGGCGCACCCCGGCCGGACAGCACGTCCACCAGCGCCTGCGAGCCGAGCAGCGAGTCGCGCAGCCGCAGGTCCGGCCACACCCCCTCCTGCACGCCGGCGACCGCCACGACGTCCCACTCCCGCCCGGCCGCACCGGCCGGCGTCAGCACGGAGACGGCGTCCCGGCTGGCGCGGGCGGCGATCGTGTCGGAGGGCAGCTCCTGCGCCTCGACCCACTCCAGGAACGCGGCGGCGCGCGCCTGCGGCATGCGGTCCACGAACGTCTCGGCCGCCCGGAACAGCGCGAGCACGGCGTCGAGGTCCCGGTCCGCCCGCGCCCCGCCCGGCCCGCCGGCGAGCGCCGACCGCCGCCACGGCTCCGCCAGGCCGGACGCGTCCCAGATCGCCCAGAGCACGCCCTGCGCGTCCGCGCCGGGCGCCGTCGCCGCGGCCCGTCCCTGGGCGAGCACCGTCGCGAGCCGGGCCACCGGCCGGCGCAGCCCGCCGGACAGCGTCTCGGCGCGCGCGGGCGCACCGAGCACCTCGACCAGGAGCTCGTCGCTGGGCCGCCCGCCCCCGCCCGCGACCTCCTCGGAGCGCAGGGCGCGCCGCAGCCGCCGCAGGCCGACGGCGTCGAGCCCGCCCAGCGGCGACAGGCAGAGCCGCGCCGCCAGCTCGGCGTCCAGCGCAGCACCGCCGCCGTCCGGGCCGAGCGCGCAGCGCAGGGCGTCCAGCAGCGGCCGCACCGCGGGCTCGTCCCGCAGCGGGACGTCGCTGCCGACCACCGCGACCGGCACCTGGGCCGAACCCAGCGCGCGCCGCAGCGCGGTCACCTGGCCGCCGGACCGGGCGATCACGGCCATCTCGGCCCACGGGGTGCCGTCCTCCAGGTGCGCGCGGCGCAGCGCGTGCGCGATCCACGCGGCCTCCTGCGCCGCGCTGGGCAGCACGACGCACCGGACGACGTCGTACGGCACGCCACCGGCCGTACCGGGCTCGCCGGCCGCACCGGTCGCGCCGCCCGCACCGACCTCGCCGCGCGGCGCGGGGACCACCGGCACGCCGTGGCTCACCGGCAGGGCGCGGCTCACCGGCAGGGCGCGGCGGTGCGCGGCGCCGCCGACCACGGCGATGCGCTGCGCCACGCCCGCCGCGACGCCGCGCAGCACCGGGCCGTGCCGCCGGACACCGTCCAGCACCATCCGGTGCGCGCCGAGCTCGCCCGGGCCGGAGCCGGCGGCGTCGGCGCGCCCCACCAGCGCCGGCGTGGCGCCGCGGAAGGTCTGGACCGCGGCGTCGGGGTCGGCGAGCAGCAGCAGGCGGGCGCCGTCGTCCTGCAGCACGCGCAGCAGCCGCGCGGTCGCCTCCGTGGCCTCCTGGTAGTCGTCGACGACCACGAGCCGCCAGCGCGGCCGGGCGGTGCCGGGGAGCTCGGCGTCCCACGCGCGCAGCGCCTCGGCGGCCTCCTCGACCACGACGGCCGGGTCGAGGCGGGCGCCGGCGTCGGGGGTGCCGGTCCGCAGCGTCGTGACGTCGAGGTACTCCTCGTACAGCACGGCGGCGGACACCCACTCGGGACGGCCGTGCCGCTCGCCGAGCAGCGCCAGGTCCTCGGGCACGAGCCCGCGCTCGGCCGCGCGCATCACCAGGTCGCGCAGCTCCCCGCGGAACGCCCGCAGGGTGAGCGCCTCGTCCGGCACCCCGGCCGGCCAGCGCATCGGCACGCCCTCGCCCGCGGCGTGCCCCGCCAGCAGCTCCGCGAGCGCCAGGTCCTGCTCCGGCCCGGAGATGAGCGTCGGCGCGGGCTCGCCCAGCAGGCCGGCGCGTGCCCGCAGCACCGCGAACGCCGCCGACGCCGCCGTGCGCACCATCGCCTGACCGGTGGTGCGGCGGACCCGGGCGCCGATCCGGTCGCGCAGCTCCGCCGCCGCCCGCCGCCCGGACGCCAGGACGAGCACCTCGTCGGGTTTCGGCCGGCCGGGCCCCGGGAACAGCGCGTCCTCGTCCTCCCCCAGCGCGGCGGCCACGACCTCCACGGCGAGCAGGGTCTTGCCCGTCCCCGCCGCGCCCACCACCAGCAGCGCCGGGTCCGTGCCCGCCAGCAGGCGGTCGACCACCGCGCGCTGGTCGGCGCCCAGGCGGACGGGCGCGGGCACGTCCGCCAGCGCCGGCCGCACCAGGCGCAGCGCGGTGGCGGAGGTCGGGTTCACGGGCTCGATCCCACCACACGCCACCGACACCGGGAGACCGCGCGGGCGTGCTCGCAGGCCGTCGCGGCGGGTCGGGAGGAGGCCCCGTGGAGCCGCTCGTCGCTGGCTATCATCGCCCGATGGACCAGCCCCCGCCCGGCCGCGGTCGCCCGGTGCGCATGCCCCGCGCCCTGCGGCGCGCCCAGGTGCTCCGCATCGCGCAGGAGCTCTTCACCTCGGAGGGCTTCCACCACGTCTCGATGGACGACATCGCCGACCGCGCCGAGGTCAGCAAGCCGGTGCTGTACCGGCACTTCCCGTCCAAGCTCGACCTCTACCTGACGGTGGTGGACGCGCGGGGCGACGAGCTGCTGTCCGCCGTCGACGCCGCCGTCGCGACCCACCCGCCGGGCGAGGTGCGGCCGCACGACGCCCGCGCCATCGTCACCGGCGTCGTGCGCGCCTACCTGGACTTCGTCGACGACGCGGGCGAGTCCTCGGCGCTGCTGTTCGAGTCGGACGTCCGGCACGACCTGGAGGTCCGCGCCCGGGTCGAGCGCGCCACCGGGTCCGTCACGCGGCGGCTCGAGGCGGTGCTCACCGAGATCGCCGGCGTGCCGGCGGCCACCGCTGCCCTGCTGGCCCCGTCGATCGCCGCGATGGCCCAGGCCGCCGCCACCCGCCGGCTGCGGACGCCGGGTGCGGCGACCGCCCGCGAGACCGCCGTGCTGGTGTCCCGCCTGGCCTGGGGCGGCGTCGCCGACTTCCTCCCCGAGGGCGCCGTCGAGTCGGCCGAGGGCGAACGCGACGCCCGCGGCGGTCCGGTCGGCGCGCGCCCGGCCTAGGATGACCGGGCAGCATCACCACGAGCGAGGAGACGACCAAGCGTGGACATCACGATCGGTGTGCAGAACCTGCCCCGCGAGCTGGTGATCGAGTCGGACCAGACGGCCGACGAGGTCACCGCCGCCGTCACCGCGGCACTGGGCGGCGCCCCGGTGCTCGAGCTGGTCGACAACCGGGGCCGGCGCGTGATCGTGCCGTCCGCCTCGATCGGCTACGTCGAGATCGGCACGGAGTCGAAGGGCCGGGTCGGCTTCGGCGCGATCTGAGCCCTCTCGGCGCCCCCGGCACCCCCGGGCAGCGACGACGCCCCGCACCGATCCGGTGCGGGGCGTCGTCGTGTCTGCGGCGGTGGGCTCAGGCGGTGAGGCCGAGGCGCGACATCCGGCGGGTGTGCTCGGCCGTGAGCTCGCCGAACAGCTTCGCGGGCGCGGCCGGGTCCTCCGGCGTCGCGGCAGCGGGTGCCTCCGCGGTGGTCGCCTCCGCGGCCGCCGCCGCGTCCGCGGCGTCCCGGCGCGTCACGAGCCGGCCGAGCCCCGGGTGCGCGGACATCGCCTGCTGCACGACGCCGAGCGCCTCGCCGACCAGGCGGCGGCCCCAGAGCGCGAGCCGGGACACCAGCACCTCGTCCTGCGCCCCCGCCGCCTCCAGCTCGCCGACGGCCAGGTTCGCGTGCTCGGCGTCGTCCAGGACCTCCAGCAGCAGGGCCCGGGACTCGGCGTCGACCGCGGCCGCCGCGATCCGGCAGAAGTCGTCGGACACCCCGTCGGCCACGTACGAGCGCAGCAGCCGCTCCCACCAGGTGCTGGGCTGGGTGCGGGAGTCGAAGTCCTCGAGCAGCCGCGCGTACGCGCCCAGGCAGAGCTCGGGGTCGCCGCCCAGCGCGACGACGCGGCCGAGCACGCGGTCCCGGCGGTCGACGGCGGCGGCGGCGAGCCGGCTCAGCTCCAGCTGCTGCGCGGTCGTGGGTGCCACGCGGGCGTCCTCGGCGAGCCGGTTGAACGCGACGTGCTGCAGGTGGGCGACGAGCCCGAGCAGCTCGACGGTGTCGGCGGCGGGGGGCGCCTGTGCTTCGGGAACGGCGTCGGTCATCCGGCGATCGTATCGCCGCGCGGTCCCCGGCGGCCTCGTCCCGGTAGGATGGCGCCCAGCTGAGGGACATCGGACGCGACCTGGAGGCGGGGAGGCGCGTCGCCCGTCTCGTGCACCCGGAGGGTCCCTCACGTGTCCGCCCTGAGCGCCTACGCGCGCCTGTTCCGCCTGGCCGGCCCCGCCTACGTCGTCGTCGCGTTCCTCGGGCGCCTGCCGATGGCGATGGCCCAGCTCGGCGCCCTGCTCCTCGTCTCCACCGCCACCGGCACCTACGGCCTCGGCGGTCTGGCCGCCGGCGCGCTGGCCGTCGCGAACGCCGTCGGCGCGCCGGTCGCCGGCGGGCTCGCCGACCGGTTCGGGCAGCGGCCCGTGGTCCTGGTCCAGTCGCTGGCCGGCGCGGCGTCGCTCACCACGCTGACCCTGCTCGCCGACCACGGCGCGTCCGGCACCGTCCTGGTGGCCGTCGCCGCCGTGACCGGCCTCGCGCTGCCGCAGGTGGGCCCGCTGGCCCGCGTCCGCTGGCGCCCCATCACCGCCGGCACCGGCCCGGAGCAGCGCCGCCTGGTCGACGCCGCGTTCTCCTACGAGGGCGCCGTCGACGAGGCGTCGTTCGCGATCGGGCCCGCCCTGGTCGGCGTCGTCGCGGTCGCGCTGTCCCCCGCCGGCGCGCTGCTGACTGCCGCCGCCCTGCTCGCGGTGTTCGGCACCGCGTTCGCGCTGCACCCGACCGCCCGCCGCACCGGGTCCGGCCCGCACGTGCGCCACACCGGGCGGCTGCTGACCGTGGCGTTCGGCGTGCTCGTCGTCGCGCAGACCGCCGTCGGCATGCTGTTCGGCTCCGTCCAGACCGGCACCACGGTGCTCGCCACGCAGGCGGGGCAGCCGGGGCTGGCCGGACTGGTGCACGCCGTGCTCGGGGTCGGCAGCGCCGTGGCCGGGATCGGCACCGCGTTCCTGCCGGCCCGGTTCGGGCACGAGCGGCGCGTCCTCGTCGCGGCGGCCGCGATGGTGGCGCTGTCCTGGCCGCTGCTGCTGGTCGGGTCGCTGCCCGCGCTCACCGCCGCCGTGGCGGTGCTCGGGTTCGCGATCGCGCCGTACATGATCGGCGTGTTCTCCCTCGGGGAGCGCGTCGTGCCCGCCGGCCGCACCGGCGCCGCGATGACGGCCCTGGCCAGCGCCACCGGCGTCGGGTACGCGCTCGGTTCCAGCATCGCCGGCCGGCTCGCCGACCTGTCCGGGCACCGCGCGGCGTTCGCGGTGACGGTCACCGCGACGGTGGTGGCGCTGCTCGTCGCCGCGACCCAGCAGCGCCGGCTCGCCGCCGTCGTCCGGGCCGCCGAGGTGCCGGAGGCGGCACCCGTCGCCGTCTGACCGCGCGGGCGCGCCGGGGATCCGGCACGCCCGTCCGGCGCCCGATCCAGGGCCGCGCGGGCCGTCGGTGCGTATCATGGCGGTGTTCATCGGTTGCCCGGTCGTCTCGACCTCGGTGCTCCTCGAGCGGCGCGGCGCCTGCGGGCGCGCGGTCCGCCTCGACTGACCTGCACGATCGGCTGCCGGACCACCTGTGGCGATGCCCGTCGCGGATCCGCTCGCGGGCGCGACGTGCGGCACGCCACCTGCACGAGTGAAGAGCAGTCCGTGACCTCGACCGACCCCACCACCGACGCCGGCCTCGCGCCCGAGGACGTCGCCGTGGAGACCATCGACACCCCGACCGCCGCGTCCGTCCAGGCCGCCGACGTGACCTTCGCGGACTTCGACGTCCGCCCGGAGATCGTCGCCGCGCTCGCCGACGCCGGCATCACCACCCCGTTCCCGATCCAGGCGATGACCCTGCCCGTGGCGCTGTCCGGCCACGACATCATCGGCCAGGCCAAGACCGGCACCGGCAAGACGCTCGGCTTCGGCGTCCCGCTGCTGCACCGCGTCGTCGCCCCGGACGAGGAGGGCTTCGATGCCCTGCCCGCCCCCGGCAAGCCGCAGGCGCTGGTCATCGTCCCCACCCGCGAGCTCGCGGTGCAGGTGGCCGGCGACCTGGACACCGCGTCCAAGCGCCGGTCGGTGCGCGTCGCGCTGCTGTACGGCGGCCGCGCCTACGAGCCCCAGATCGCCATGCTGGAGCGGGGCGTCGAGGTCGTCGTCGGCACCCCCGGCCGCATGATCGACCTGATGAACCAGGGCCACCTGGACCTGTCGCGCGTGAAGTGCGTCGTCCTGGACGAGGCCGACGAGATGCTGGACCTCGGGTTCCTGCCCGACGTCGAGAAGCTGCTCGCCCGCACGCCGGCCTCCCGCCACACCATGCTGTTCTCGGCGACCATGCCGGGTGCCGTCGTGGCGATGGCCCGCCGCTACATGACGCAGCCGACGCACATCCGCGCCAGCGAGCCGGACGACGTCGGCCAGACCGTCAAGAACATCAAGCAGGTCGTCTACCGCGCGCACGCGCTCGACAAGGTCGAGGTGCTGGCCCGCATCCTGCAGGCCGAGAACCGCGGCCTGACCATCGTGTTCGCCCGCACCAAGCGGACCGCCGCGAAGGTCGCCGACGAGCTGGTCGACCGCGGGTTCGCCGCCGGCGCCCTGCACGGCGACCTCGGCCAGGGCGCCCGCGAGCAGGCTCTGCGCGCGTTCCGCAACGGCAAGGTGGACGTGCTGGTCGCGACCGACGTCGCCGCCCGCGGCATCGACGTCGACGACGTCACGCACGTCATCAACTACCAGTGCCCCGAGGACGAGAAGACCTACCTGCACCGCACCGGCCGCACCGGCCGCGCGGGCAACAAGGGCACCGCGGTCACGTTCGTCGACTGGGACGACGTCCCGCGCTGGGGCCTGATCAACAAGGCCCTCGAGCTCGGCTTCCCGGAGCCGCAGGAGACGTACTCGAGCTCCCCGCACCTGTTCACCGACCTGGACATCCCGGCCGGCACCAAGGGCCGGCTCCCCCGGTCCAAGCAGACCCGCGAGGGCCTGGGCGCCGAGGTGCTCGAGGACCTGGGCGAGACCGGCAAGCGGCACACCCCGAGCCGGGACTCCGGCTCGCGGGACGGCGGGCGCGGCTCGCGCGACGGCGGCCGCGGACCCCGCGGCGAGGGTGCCGGGCGCGGCGAGCGCGGCGAGCGCGGTCCCCGCGCCGAGGGCGAGGGCGGCGGCCGGCAGCGTGAGCGTCGCCGCGGCGGCTCGGGCTCCGGCGAGGGCGCCGCGGCGGCCACCGAGGCGTCGGCGCGGCCCGCCGAGGGCTCGACCGGCCCCGCCGAGGGCCGCTCCGAGGACGGCGCGGCCCCGCGTCGCCGCCGCAACCGCCGCCGCACCCGCAGCGGTGGCGAGGGCACGTCGGCGTCGCAGCCGGCTCAGGCCCCCACGGAGGCCTGAGCAGCACCCGCAGCACCCGCGAGGGCGTCCCGGCACCAGCCGGGGCGCCCTCGCGCCGTCCCGGGGCGCCGCGCGCCGGTGCACCGGCTCGCGAGGTCGTCATGTCGCGGCGAGGTCGTCAGTCGTCCATGACGACCTCGCCGTCGTGTGACGACCTCGCCATGGTGCGACGACCTCGCGGGAGGAGCCGCGGGCAGCCGCGGGCTACCCGGCCGGCGTCGGCGGGGCCGGGTCGGCCGCGAGCGCCCACCGGATCGCGCGCGTGACCACGTGGCCGCCGCCGCGGGCGAGCGTCGCGTCCAGCCACGGCACGTCGGGCAGGCCGAGCGGCGCCCGGGCCGCGCGGGGCAGGCCGGCGATCGCCGCCGCGCTCAGCACCGCGTACGGCGCCCGCGCGGCGGCCGACAGCGGCGGGTGCACCAGCAGGAACCGCGCCGCCTCGCGCGCCTCGGGCGTGCCGCGGAGCTCGGGGAGGTAGGAGTCGAGCGCGTCCTGCAGGCCCGCGGCCGTCTCCGGCAGGTCCTCGGCGCCGAGCGCCCGCCCGACCCGCGCGCCCTGCGCGACGTAGGCGTCGCAGCCCGCGGCGTCGAGCGGGTCGGCGCCGTACCGCTGGTGCGCGGCGAGGAACGCGTGCGCCTCGGTGACGTGCACCCAGCGCAGCAGGTGCGGGTCGGACGCCGCGTACGGCTCGCCCTCGGCGGTGACGCCGCTGATCCGGTCGTGGATCGCGCGCACCGTCCCGATCACCTGCTCGGCGTGCGCCGCGGTGCCGAACGTCGTCGTCGCGATGAAGGTGCTGGTGCGCTGCAGCCGCCCCCACGGGTCGCCCCGGTAGCCGGAGTGCGCGGCGACGGCCGCCATCGCCAGCGGGTGCCAGGACTGCAGCAGCAGCGCGGTCAGCCCGCCGACGAACATCGACGCGTCGCCGTGCACGCGGCGGATCGCGTCGTCCGGGCCGAACCAGCGGGTGCCGGGCGTGGTGTGGATCCGCTCGCGCACCTGGTCGCCGCGCGGGCCGGCGACCCGGGCGAACAGCTCGCCGCCGAGCCGGCTGCGCAGCGTGGGGGTGGAGGTGGTCACGGGCCGATCCTCGCCCCGCGGGCGCGAGGCTGCCAGCGCGAGCCCCGTCCCCGGCCGGTTCTCGCATCCCCGGCCGGAAGATCGGCCGGTACCGCGAGAATCGGCCGGCGAAGCGGCCGAGTCCTACGCGGCCTTGACGAACGCCGTCACCGCGTCCGCCACGAGCTGCACCGCGATCGCCGCCAGCAGCAGGCCCGCGATGCGGGTGACCAGCGTCGTCCCGGAGTCGCCGAGCAGCCGGTGGATCACCCCGGCGAACCGCATCGCCAGCCACAGGCAGACGTGCACCAGCACGATGCCGATCGCGATCGCGAGCCAGTCGGCCAGGGTGCCGTCGCTCTGCTGCACGAACACCATCACCGCGACGATCGCGCCCGGCCCGGCCAGCAGCGGCGTGCCCAGGGGCACCAGCGCCACGTTGACCTTGGTGTTGCCGGACGGCTGCGGCTCCTCGGACTTGCCGGTCAGCAGCTCCATCGCGACCAGCAGCAGGAGCAGGCCGCCGGACGCCTGCAGCGCGGGCAGCGAGATGTGCATGTAGGACAGCAGGCTCTGCCCGAACACCGCGAACGCCAGGATGACGCCGAACGCGACGAGGATCGCCTGCCGCGCCGCGCGGTTGCGCTGCTGGCGGGTCATGGTGCCGGTGAGGCCGAGGAAGATCGGCACCGTCCCCGGCGGGTCCATGATGACGAACAGGGTGATGAAGACCTCGGAGAGGAGTCGCCAGTCGAGCACGGCGCTCATCGTCCCACCACCGCGGTGCGGCCCTGGCGCTCGATCTCGGCGAGCACCTCCGGCGTGGTGGTGTTCTCCCCCAGCAGGTTGCGCTTGCCGGTGCCGTGGTAGTCGCTCGACCCGGTGACCAGCAGGCCCAGCCGGTCCGCGAGCGCCGTCAGCCGGGCCCGCTGCTCGGGTCCGTGGTCGCGGTGGTGCACCTCGAGCCCGGCCATGCCCGCCTCGGCCAGCTCGGCGATCACGGCGTCGGGGACGATGCGCCCGCGGCCGTCGGCGCCGGGGTGCGCGAACACGGGCACCCCGCCGGACGCGCGGATCGCCTCGACGGCCTCGACCGCCTCCGGCGCGTAGTACGGGACGTAGTAGTCGCCGCGCGTGGAGAGCACGTCCGCGAACGCGGCGTCCCGGTCCGGCACGACCCCGAGCGCGACGAGCGCGTCCGCGACGTGCGGCCGCCCGACCACGGTGCCGGGGGCCTGCTGCGCGAGCACGTCCTGCCAGGTGATCGGGAAGTCCGAGGACAGCCGCTCCACGATCGCCCGGCCGCGGTGCAGCCGCGCCTCGCGGGTCCGGGCGACCAGGTCGCCGAGCGCGGGGTGCGCCGGGTCCTGCAGGTAGGACAGCAGGTGCACGCTGACGTGCCGGGACAGCGCCGACACCTCGGTGCCGGGGACCAGCACGATGCCGTGCTCGCGCGCGGCGTCGGACGCCTCGGCCCAGCCCGCGGTCGTGTCGTGGTCGGTCAGCGCGACGACGTCCAGCCCGGCGGCGGCCGCGGACGCCACGACGCCGGCCGGGGGCTCGGTGCCGTCGGAGGCCGACGAGTGGGTGTGGAGGTCGATGCGCACCGCGGAAGCCTACTCACCGGTAGCGCCCCGCCCGCACACCTGCCCGCACGCCCGCCCGCACGACCCGTCCGCGATGCCAGACTGGCCCCATGGCGACCGACCCCACCCCCGAGACCCCCGCGCCCGCGCTGTCCGAGCCCGCCCCCGGCGAGCAGACCCTCGCGGACCGCGGCTCCAACCGCAGCCAGCGCCCGCAGTCCGCCGCGTTCCTGGACTGGGTGACGTCCGGCTGGGCCGAGCGACCCGCCAGCACCGCGGTCGCCGGCGACGCCGCGCCGTTCACCGCCGCGCGCCGTGCGCGCCTGGCCGCCGCCTTCCCCGGCGAGCGGCTCGTGGTCCCGGCCGGCGCGTACAAGGTGCGGTCGAACGACACCGACTACCGGTTCCGCCCGCACTCCGCGTTCGCGCACCTGACCGGCCTGGGTGCCGAGCAGGAGCCCGACGCCGTGCTGGTGCTGCACCCGGCCGCCGACGGCGAGGGCGACCCGCTGCCCGACGGCGGCCGCTCGACGCACCGCGCGGTGCTCTACCTGCGCCCGCTGGCCGGCCGGGACACCGAGGAGTTCTTCTCCGACGCCCGGTACGGCGAGTTCTGGGTCGGCCCCCGACCGACGCTCGAGGACATGGCGACCGTCACCGGCATCGCGACCGCACACAGCGACGACCTACGCGACGCGATCGCCAAGGACGCCGGCCCCGACGGCGTGCGCGTGCTGGTGGTCCCCGGCGTCGACGAGGCCGTCGAGGCCGTCGTCGAGGAGATCCGCGCCGCCGAGGCCGCGGGCGAGCGGGACGCCGCGCTGGTCGAGGCGCTGTCCGAGCTGCGCCTGGTCAAGGACGCGCACGAGGTCGCCGAGCTGCGGTCCGCGGTGGCGGCCACCGCGGAGGGCTTCGAGCAGGTCGTGCGCCGGCTGCCCGAGGCCGTGGCGCACCGCCGCGGCGAGCGGGTCATCGAGGGCACGTTCCTGTCCCAGGCCCGCGTCGAGGGCAACTACGTCGGCTACGAGACCATCGCCGCCGCCGGCTCGCACGCGACCACGCTGCACTGGACGGACAACGACGGCCGGGTCCGCGAGGGCGAGCTGGTGCTGATCGACGCGGGCGTCGAGGTCGACTCGCTCTACACCGCCGACATCACCCGGACGCTCCCGGTCGACGGGACGTTCACGGACGCCCAGCGCCGGGTGTACCAGGCGGTGCTGGACGCGGCCGACGCCGCGTTCGCCGCCGCGGTGCCCGGCAACAGGTTCCGGGACGTGCACGCCGCGGCGATGGAGGTCATCGCCGCGCGTCTGGACGAGTGGGGCATGCTGCCGGTCCCGGCGGCCGAGTCGCTGAGCCCCGAGGGCCAGCAGCACCGGCGCTGGATGGTGCACGGCACGAGCCACCACCTCGGCCTGGACGTGCACGACTGCGCGCAGGCCCGCAAGGAGATGTACCTGGACGCGGTGATCGAGCCGGGCATGGTGTTCACCATCGAGCCGGGCCTGTACTTCCAGGTCGACGACCTGCGGGTGCCGGAGGAGCTGCGCGGCATCGGCGTGCGCATCGAGGACGACGTGCTGATCACGGCCGACGGCAACGAGAACCTGTCCGCGGCCCTGCCGCGGCGCCCGGAGGACGTAGAGTCCTGGATGGCGGGCCTGCTCGGTCGCTGACCCGACCCCCGGACGCGACGACGGCCCGGTCCCCGCGACCGCGGGGGCCGGGCCGTCGTCGTCGGGCTCAGTCCTGCTTCTCGGGCGGCGTGCCCGGCTGCTGCTCGGTGTCCTGCACCGGCGGCTGCGGCTGCGGCGCGAGCTGCCCGTAGCGCGGCTCGGCCGGCGGCTGGCCGGGCTGGGGCGCGAGCTGGCCGTAGCGGGGCTGGGCCGGCGGCGGCGTGGCGGGCGCCTGCGGGGCGGCCGGCTGCCCGTACGCGCCGGACGGGTCGGACGGCCGGGTGCCGAACGGCTGCGCGGGCGGCACCGGGGCGCCCGCGCCGACCCGGACGCCGCCGACCTCGCGGAGCATCTGCCGCGCGTCGTGCGCCCGCTCCACCTGGCACAGCACCGCGTACTGCGAGGCGACGATCTGGCTCTGCGAGGTGAAGTCCCGCCGGCCGCGGCTGGTGGCGTAGACCAGCACCGCGAGCAGCAGGCCGGCCGCGCCGCCGAACAGCACGGCGGCGAGCAGGATGCCCGACTCCCCGCCCGCCATGAGGAACAGCAGGCCGATGAACACGCCGAACCAGGCGCCGGACCCGAACCCGCCGATCGCGACGCGCGCGTAGGTCAGGCGGCCGGTGACGCGCTCGACCATCCGCAGGTCCGTGCCGACGATCGTCACCAGCTGCACCGGGAACTGGTGGTCCGAGAGGTGGTCCACCGCCTTCTGCGCCTCGAGGTACGTGCCGTAGGACGCGACGGTCTCGCCCTGCGGCAGCGTGGGGGTGTTGGGGACGCGGGCACCACCGGTGAACGACATGGCCCCATCCTCGCCCCGCGGGCGGTGCCGACGCCAGACGACCGGGGCGATACGCAGGGACTTCGTGGCGGACGTCCAGACCGGGCACAGGCCGCACCGGGGTGACGGCGGTCACGGTGCCCGCGGCCGTCGCGCGCCTGCGACGGGGCACCCCCGCGTCTACGCTGACGACCGTGAGCGGCTCCGGGACCCGAGTGTTCGTCGCACGACTCGCCGGCACCTCCGTCTTCGACCCCATCGGCGACCAGGTCGGCCGGGTGCGCGACGTCGTCGTGCTGCTCCGGCCGAAGGGCGCGCCGCGCGCCGTCGGCCTGGTCGTCGAGGTCCCCGGCAAGCGCCGGGTGTTCGTGCCGCTCACCCGCGTGACCGCGATCGACTCCGGCCAGGTGCTGTCGACCGGCCTGGTCAACATGCGCCGGTTCGAGCAGCGGCCGTTCGAGACGCTGGTCGTGGGCGAGCTGTTCGACCGCACGGTGCAGCTGGCGGACGGCTCCGGCTCCGCGGCCGTCGAGGACGTCGCGATCGAGCGGCAGCGCAACGGCGACTGGCTGGTGTCCAAGGTGTTCGTGCGCCGGCACCGCCCGGGCCGCGGCGTGCTGCGGCGGCGCGGCGAGCCCGAGCTGCTGGACATCGACGCCATCGCCGGTCTGGCCCGCACCGCCGCCGACGCCCAGGGCGCCGCGCTGCTCCTGGCGCAGTACGACGAGCTCAAGCCGGCCGACCTCGCCGACGTGCTGCACGACATGGGCGCGACCCGGCGGCTGGAGGTGGCGACCGCGCTGGACGACGAGCGGCTGGCCGACGTGCTGGAGGAGCTGCCCGAGGACGACCAGGTGGCGATCCTGTCCGGCCTGGCGCGCACCCGCGCCGCCGACGTCCTGGAGGCGATGCAGCCCGACGACGCCGCCGACCTGCTCGGCGAGCTGCCCGACGACCAGCAGGCCGAGCTGCTCGGCCTGATGGAGCCCGAGGAGGCGCGCGACGTCCGCCGGCTGCTCGCGTACGCGGAGAACACCGCGGGCGGCCTGATGACCACCGAGCCCGTGGTCCTGGGCCCGGAGACGCCGATCGCGGCCGCGCTCGCGCACGTGCGGCGCCGCGAGCTGACGCCGGCGCTGGCGTCGATGGTGTTCGTGGTGCGGCCGCCGCTGGAGACGCCGACCGGCCGGTTCATCGGCGTGGTGCACCTGCAGCGGCTGCTGCGCGAGCCCCCGCACGAGCCGATCGGCTCGCTGGTCGACACGGACATCGACCCGGTGCCCGCCGACGCGCCGCTGATGGCGGTCACCCGCCGGCTGGCGACCTACGACCTGCTGGCGATCCCCGTCGTCGACGACGACCGCCGGCTGCTCGGCGCGGTCAGCGTCGACGACGTGCTGGACCACCTGCTGCCCGAGGACTGGCGCGAGACCGACGAGGAGGTGCAGCCGGTGCCGGCCGCACCCGTCGCCGGCCCGCCCGCCGCCGGCCCGCCCGCAGCGACCCGGGCACCCCGAGGGGGTCGCCGTGGCTGAGCGCCTCGACACCCCGAAGGCCGCGCGCCGCACGTTCCTGCCCAAGCTGCAGGAGGACGCGTTCGGCAAGGTCTCCGAGGGCATCGCCCGGTTCATGGGCACGCCGAAGTTCCTGCTGTGGCTGAGCCTGTTCTGCCTGGCCTGGCTGTCGTGGAACGCGTGGGGTCCCGAGCTCCTGCGCTTCGACAAGGCCGAGAACGGGTTCACCGCCCTGACCCTGATGCTGTCGCTGCAGGCGTCGTACGCAGCGCCGCTGATCCTGCTGGCGCAGAACCGGCAGAGCGACCGCGACCGCGTCCAGGCCGAGCAGGACCGGCAGCGCGCCGAGCGGAACCTGGCCGACACCGAGTTCCTGGCCCGCGAGATGGCGGCGCTGCGCATCGCCCTGTCCGAGGTCGCCACCCGCGACTTCGTGCGCTCGGAGCTGCGCAACCTGCTCGAGGACCTCGTCGAGGACCGCGAGAACGCCGAGGACGACGCCGCCGACGCCCCGCGCGACGCCGCCGAGCGCGACCGGCTCGACCGCGGCCGGGCGGACCGGGCCCGGGACCGGCGCGCGGTGGCCGACGACCGCGGCCGGGGGCCCGGCGCCTGACCCCGTCCGCACCGCCCCAGTCCGCACCGCCCCCGTCCGCACCGCCCTCGTCCGCACCACCTCCGTCCGCACCGCCCCCGGCGGGACCGGGTCCCACGGGAAGCCCGGCCGCGCGGACCTACGATGGGCGCATGCCGTTGGACACGCGTGACCCCGAGGTCGTCGCCGCCGCCGTCCGGGAGGCCCTGACCCGGGTGATCGACCCCGAGATCCGCCGCCCGATCACGGACCTGGGCATGGTGCGCTCGGTGGACGTGGACACCGCCGCGGCCGGCGGCACCCGGGTGACCGTCGGCATCGACCTGACGACCGCGGGCTGCCCGCTGCGGGACACGATCACCAAGGACGTCACGGCGGCGGTGCGCACCGTCGAGGGCGTGGCCGACGTGCGGATGGCCATGGGCGTGATGAGCCCCGAGCAGCGCGCCGCGCTGACCGAGCGGCTGCGCGGCGGCGCCGAGCCGGTCATCCCGTTCAGCAAGCCGACCTCGCTGACCAAGGTGTTCGCGGTCGCGTCCGGCAAGGGCGGCGTGGGCAAGTCGTCGGTCACCGCGAACCTCGCGGTCGCGATGGCGGCGGACGGGCTGCGGGTCGGCGTGGTCGACGCGGACATCTACGGGTTCTCGATCCCGCGGATGCTCGGCGTGACGCAGCCGCCGACCCGGGTCGACGAGATGCTGCTACCGCCCATCGCGCACGAGGTGAAGGTCATCTCGATCGGGATGTTCGTGCCCCCGGGCCAGCCCGTGGTGTGGCGCGGACCGATGCTGCACCGTGCGCTCCAGCAGTTCCTCGCCGACGTGTTCTGGGGCGACCTGGACGTGCTGCTGCTCGACCTGCCGCCCGGGACCGGCGACATCGCCATCTCCGTGGCGCAGCTGCTGCCCGGCTCCGAGCTGGTCGTGGTGACCACCCCGCAGCTCGCCGCGGCCGAGGTGGCCGAGCGCGCCGGGTCCATCGCCACGCAGACGCGGCAGGGCGTGGTCGGCGTCGTCGAGAACATGGCGTGGCTGGAGCAGCCCGACGGCAGCCGGCTGGAGCTGTTCGGCTCCGGCGGCGGCGCCCGGGTGGCCGAGGGCCTGTCGCGGTCGACCGGCGGCACCGTGCCCCTGCTCGGCCAGGTGCCGCTGGACATCCGGCTGCGCGAGGCCGGCGACGGCGGGACGCCCGTGGTGCTCACCGACCCCGACTCCCCCGCGGCGGTCGCGCTGCGCGGGGTGGCCTCGTCGCTGACCGCGCGGTCGCGCGGGCTCGCAGGGCGGTCGCTGGGGCTCACGCCGGTCGGTCGCTGACCGGCCTCGGGCGCTGACCGCCGCCGGACGCCGACGGGCGGCCGCACCTCCCGCCGGTGGTCGTGTCGGTGGTGCGCGCGAGGATGGGGCCCCGTCCACCGAGGGTCGAAGGAGCCGCTCGTGCGCGTCGTCGTCACCACCCCCACCGGGCGCGTCGGGTCCCGCGTGGCCACCCTGCTCGTCCAGGCGGGCGAGCGTCCCGTGCTGCTCGCCCGCGACCCCGGCCGGCTGGACCCCGCGCTGCGCGCCCTCGCCGAGGTCGTCGCCGTCGACCTGACCGACGCCGACGCGGTCGTCCGCGCCACCGCGGGGGCCGACGCCCTGCACTGGGTCAGCCCGTCGCTGCCCGCCGACGACCCCGTCGAGGCGTACGCCCGGCTCGGTGCCGTCGCCGCCCGCGCGGTGCGGGAGAACGGGATCGGGCGCGTGGTGCTGCAGAGCAGCGTCGGGGCCGAGGCCCGGCACGGCTTCGGGGAGATCGACGGGCTGGCGCGCACCGAGGAGCAGCTCGACGCGACCGGTGCCGCCGTCACGCACCTGCGGTGCGGCTACTTCTACTCGAACCTGCTGCTGGACCTGCCCGGGCTGCGCGCCGGCGCGCTCACGACGACGCTGCCGCTGGACCAGCGCATCCCGTGGGTGGACCCGCGGGACGTCGGCGACGTCGCGGCGGCCCGGCTGCTGTCCACGGCGTGGTCCGGGCGGTGCACCCAGGGCGTGCACGGCCCGGCCGACCTGTCGTTCGCGGAGGTCGCCCAGGTGGTCGGCGACGCGCTCGGCCGGCCGGTCGAGGCGGTGCGGATCACGGACGACGACGCGGCGGCGTCCCTGCGGGGTCTCGGCCTGACCGAGGCCCAGGTGGACGGGGTGGTCGGCATGCTGCGGGGGCACCGGGGCGGGTTCGTCGCCGAGGACCCCCGTACGGCGGCGAGCACCACCCCGACGACCCTCGTCGCCTGGGCCCACGCGACGCTGCGACCGGCGGCGGCCGCTACGGAGGCGGCGGAGGCCGCGGACCCGGAGGACTCGGTCGTCACGCGCGGCTGATGTTGGTTCGTGTGCGGTCGTGGTGGATACTGTCGCCGTGCTCGCGAGTCAACGGCAGGACCGCATCCTCGCGGACGTGCGCGCCCGCGGCGCGGTGCGCGTCGCCGACCTCGTGGAGCAGCTCGACGTCTCCGAGATGACCGTGCGCCGGGACATCACCGAGCTGGACCGGGCGGGCCTGGTCCGCCGGGTGCACGGCGGCGCGGTCGCCCCGGACGGGTCCGGTCGGCCGACGGACGAGCCGGGGTTCGAGGAGAAGAGCACCTGGGCCACCGCCGAGAAGGCCGCGATCGCGACCCTGGCCGCCGGCACCGTCGAGCCCGGGCAGTCCATCGCCCTGTCGGCGGGCACCACCATCCACCTGCTCGCGCAGCGGATCGCCGCCGACCCCGCGCTGCGGCCGCTGACCGTGGTGACCAACTCGCTCCCGGTGGCCCAGACGCTGCACCGGGCGGTCCCCGGCGCCGGCCCGCTCGACGTGATCCTGACCGGCGGCACCCGCACGCCGTCCGACGCGCTGGTCGGGCCCGTCGCCGACACCGCGCTCGCGACCCTGCGGGTGGACCGGCTGTTCCTCGGCGTGCACGGCCTCGACGAGCACGGGCTGATGACGCCGAACCTGGCCGAGGCCGCCACCGACCGGGCGCTGCTGGCCTGCAGCGCCCGCGTGACGGTGCTCGCCGACCACACCAAGTGGGGCGTGGCGGGGCTGGCCCGGATCGCCTCGCTCGAGGAGGTCGACGTCGTCGTCAGCGACGCCGCCCTGCCCGGGAGCGCCCGCACGGTGCTGGCCGACGCCGGCTGCACGCTGCTGGCGCCGGACTCCCCGGCCCCCGACCCCCGCACGTCCGACCACCCCGAGCCGGACCGCCCCGCGTCCGACCACCCCGAGAGGCGTTGACCCCGATGGAGCAGCAGCACGAGCCGACGACCGCCCCCGTGTGGGTCGAGGCGTGGGAGCCCGCCGACGGCGACGCCCGCGTCCGCGCCCTGTTCGCGGACCGGTTCGGCACCGCCCCGGACGGCACCTGGTCCGCGCCCGGCCGGGTCAACCTGATCGGCGAGCACACCGACTACAACGGTGGCCTGTGCCTGCCGTTCGCCCTGCCGCACCGCACGTACGTCGCCGTGCGGCGCACGGACACCGGCGTGGTCCGGCTGGTCTCGGCGCAGGAGACCACCGGGACCCGCGAGGTCGTGCTGTCCGAGGTCGCGCCCGGGGCGGTCAGCGGCTGGCCGGCGTACGTCGTGGGCGTCGCGTGGGCGCTCGCCGAGGCCGGCCACCAGGTCGGCGGCTTCGACGTCGCCGTCGACTCGTGCGTCCCGTACGGCGCGGGCCTGTCGTCCTCCGCGGCGCTCGAGTGCGCGGCGGCCGTCGCGATCGACGCCCTCTACGGGCTGGGCCTGGCGGGCACCGCCGAGCAGCCCGACGACGCCGGACGCGCCACCCTCGCGGCCGCCTGCATCCGGGCGGAGAACGAGATCGCCGGCGCGAGCACCGGCGGGATGGACCAGTCGGTGTCGCTGCGCGGCCGCGCGGGCCACGCGCTGCTGCTGGACACGCTCGACGGCTCGGTGCGGCACGTGCCGTTCGACCTCACCGCGCACGGGCTGGCGCTGCTGGTCATCGACACCAAGGCCCCGCACACGCTGAACGACGGCCAGTACGCCGCGCGCCGGGCGTCCTGCGACGAGGCCGCCTCCCGGCTGGGCGTGGGGACGCTGCGCGAGATCGACGCGCACGGCCTCGGCGACGCGCTGGCGGCGCTCGCGCACGGCACCGGGCCCGTCGGCGAGGGCCGCGACGAGGTCGAGGTGCTGGTCCGCCGGGTGCGGCACGTGGTCACCGAGATCGCCCGCGTCGAGGAGTTCGTCGCGCTGCTCGACGCCGACCGGGTGGAGGAGGTCGGGGACGCGATGGACGCCTCGCACGCCTCGCTGCGGGACGACTACGAGGTCTCGTGCCGGGAGCTCGACGTCGCCGTCGAGGCGGCTCGCTCGGCCGGCGCGCTCGGTGCCCGCATGACGGGCGGCGGGTTCGGCGGCTCCGCCATCGCGCTGGTCCGCGCGGACGCGGTGGACGAGGTCGCGGCCGCGGTCGCCGCCGCGTTCGCCGCCGAGGGCCTGCACGCGCCCGCGTTCCTGGTGGCGACGGCGAGCGCTCCCGCCGCCTGACCGCCGGGGCCGAGGGGGCGACACCCCCGGAGCCGACGGGACCGAGGAGCCGGCGCGGGGTCGGCGGTCGCGCGACCGCCGGCTCCGCCGCGACCCTCGACGCCCGGCCCCCTACCCTCGGCCCTCGGCCCTCGGCCGGACCCTCCCCGCGTCCTCCCCCGGAACCGGGTGCTCAAATCCGCCCCGGTAGTGCGCTCTGCGCGGTAGCGTTCCTCGCGACATAGCGTTCGGCGACCGGTCGCGCGCGTGCACCCGAGGGAGGCGCCGTGGGCGTCACACGCAGGATCGTGTTCCCCGCGATCCGCATCGTGCTGTGGGCGGTCATCGCCGTCGCGCTGGCCAAGATCGCGTTCACCGGCGCCGGCTCGGCGGCGCAGGCCGAGGACCCGCTGCAGCCGTCCATCGAGGTCGTGGAGCCGCAGGTGGCGGTCACCACGGGCACCGTGACCAACGCGGTCACCGTGTCGGCGGCCGTCGTCGCCGACCCGGCCGTCCCTGTGCGCGCCACGATGGCCGCGGGCGTGCACCGCCTGCTCGCCGAGGAGGGGCAGGTCGTCGCCGCCGACACCCCCGTGCTGGAGCTGCGCTCCGAGACGCCGGTGGACCCGACGGTCACCACGGACCCCGAGACGGGCCTGGAGACGGTCACCGAGCACAAGCCGAAGGTCCGGTGGGAGACGGTGCGCGCCGGGACCGCCGGCGTCCTGCACCTGACGGTGCTCGCGGACCAGGTCGTCGCGGTGGGCGACGTCGTCGGCTCGGTGGCCCCCGGCACGCTGTCGGTGCAGGGCACCCTGACGCCGGACCAGCAGTACCGGCTGATCGACGCGCCGGGCGAGGCGACGGTCACGCTCAAGGGCGGGCCCGCGCCGTTCGTGTGCACCGGGCTGCGGATCGGCGCGGCCGCGCAGGACCCGGCGGCACCGGAGGACCCCGCGGCACCGGCCGCGACCCCGTCCTCGGGCACCGTGACCTGCGCGGTGCCGGCCGGGGTGACGGCGTTCCCCGGGCTGGGCGCCGACGTGGAGATCGTGAACGGCACCGCCGACGGCGCGCTCCTGGTGCCCGTGACGGCGGTGCAGGGCTCGGTGCAGAACGGCAACGTCTGGCTGGTCGCCGCGGACGGCAGCACCGAGGAGCGCGCCATCGTCCTCGGCCTCACCGACGGCGAGCAGGTGCAGGTAGTCGAGGGCCTCGCCGAGGGCGACACGGTGCTCGAGTACGCGCCGGTGCCCGGCGCGGGCGACGTCGACTGCACCGACCCCGCCACCGCCGACCCCGCGATCTGCGGCGGCTGAGCGTGCTCGAGCTGACGGACGTCACCCGCTCGGTGCGGCTCGCCGACGACCGGGTGCTGCACATCCTCACCGGGGTCACGCTCAGCGTCGCCGCCGGCGAGCACGTCGCCGTGGTCGGCCGGTCCGGGACGGGCAAGTCGACGCTGCTGAACATCCTCGGGCTGCTCGACGCGCCCACCGGCGGCGAGTACCTGCTGGACGGCACGTCCACCCGGCGGCTGTCCGGCCGGCGGCGCGCCCGCCTGCGCGGGGAGTCGTTCGGCTTCGTGTTCCAGCAGTTCAACCTGCTGACCGGCCGCACGGTGCTGGAGAACGTCGCGGCGCCGCTGCTGTACGCCCGCGGGCGGCAGTTCTGGTCCCGGAACCGGCTCGCGGCCGAGATGCTGGAGCGCGTCGGGCTCGGCGACCGGCTGGAGGACATGCCGGACCGGCTCTCCGGCGGCGAGCAGCAGCGCGTCGCGATCGCCCGGGCCCTGGTCCGCCGCCCCCGGGTGATCCTCGCCGACGAGCCCACCGGCGCCCTCGACGTGGACACCGGCACCGCGGTCATGACGCTGCTGGACGACATCGCCCGCGAGTCCGGGGCGGCGCTGGTCACCATCACGCACGACCTCGCGGTGGCCGCGCGCTCGGGCCGGCACTACCGGCTCGCCGACGGCGTGCTGGTGCCGGTCACGCTGGTCTCCCCGGACCGGCCGGGGTCCCTGGCCGAGTGGGTGGGCGACGTGCCGACCCTCGGCGCCAGCACCGACGGCGCGACCCCGAGCGGGGCCCTCACCGCCGGGGACCCGCGGTGACCGGGCTGGCCGGCGCGCTCGTCGAGGCGTGGGACGAGCTGCGGGTGCACAAGCTGCGCGTGCTGCTGTCGCTGATCGGGGTGGCGGCCGCCGTCACCGCGATCACCGGGGTCACCGCCGCCGTGGAGATGCTCAGCCAGGCGGGCCGCGAGCAGACCGAGAGGTGGAGCGGCCGGGAGACCACGCTCTCGGTCTCCGCGTGGCCGATGACGGGTTCGGGTGACCCCGCACCGGCGGTCGCGGCCCTGGAGGGCGTCGTGGAGCGGTACTCCGTGACGTACGCGTCGCGGTCCACGTGGGGGCAGATGGCCGTCGACCTGCCGAGCGGCACGCAGCTGCTGCAGGGGCAGCTGGTCGACCCGGACTACGGCGTCATCCACCGGATCGTGCCGGGCGAGGGCCGGTGGTTCGCCGACTCCGACACCGACCGGTTCGCGCCGACGCTCGTGGTCAACGAGGCCTTCCTGGCGGCGCTCGGCGTGCCGGACGTGTCCGGCCACCCGACCGTGGTGCTCCAGGGCCGGCAGCCGGTGCGCGCGGAGATCATCGGGGTGGTGCCCGACCAGTACGCCGAGGAGGGGCCGACCTGGACGGCGCTCGTCGACCAGGCCGACCGCTGGGGGCTGGCGGCCGACCCGTGGCAGCAGGGCGCGTCCGTGCCGCTGCTGGAGCTGTGGGTGCCGCCTGCCGACGTGCCCGCGGTCAAGGAGCGGGTGACCCAGGACCTGCGGGCGGCGCTGCCGGGCTGGCAGGTGGACGTCACCGAGCCGCTGGGCGACGCGGGCGTCCTGGACTCGGCCGCGCGCTGGGTGATCATCGCGGTGAGCGGGTTCGCGCTGCTGCTGGGCGGGCTCGGCCTGCTCAACATCGCGCTGGTGACGGTGCGGCAGCGGATCCGGGAGATCGGCATCCGCCGCTCGTTCGGGGCGACGTCGGGCCGGGTGTTCTTCGGGGTGCTGCTCGAGTCCGTCGTCGCGACGCTCGTGGCCGGCGTGGTCGGCGTGGTGCTGGCGGTGGTCGCGCTGGAGAACCTGCCGGTCGAGCGGCTGCTGGGCACCGGGCTGCAGGACGCGCCGCCGTTCCCGGTCTCCGCGGCGCTCACCGGGCTCGCCTGCGCGGCGGGCGTCGGCGCGGTGGCGGGGCTGCTGCCGGCGCTCTGGGCCGTCCGGGTCAAGGTGATCGACGCGATCCGGTACTGATCACGCGGGCCGGCGCGGCAGCCGGGCGGCGTCCTCGTGCAGGGCGAACAGCACCGAGTACGGCGTCCCGTCCGGGGTGGGCCGCCGCTCGGCGAGCTCGACGAAGAACGCGTCGACCCGCGTCATCAGCTCCGCGTGCTCCTCGGCGCTGAGCCGGACCCCGAGCCGGGTCATCCGCACCGAGTCGGGGTCGGCCTCCGCGACCTCCTCCACGAACGTCGACAGCATCAGCTGCCACTTGCCCGGGAAGTCCGGCGCCCGCCAGGACTTCCGGGTCGCCCGGTACGGCACCTCGCGCGACCCGCGGGCGCCCCGGCGCACCGGGCCGGCGACCAGGAAGCCGCGCTCCACCAGCGTGCGGACGTGGTGCAGCACCGTCGCGGGGTTCTTGCCGAGCCGGTCGGCGATCTCGCGGTTGGTGAGGTCCTCGTCGAGGCACAGCCGCAGGATCCGCAGCCGGACCGAGGACGCGAGGGCGCGGGCGTCGGCGTCCAGCTCGGCAGCGTCGGGCTCCGCGGGACCGGGCCCGGTGCCGTCGGGACGGGCGGGGTCGGGCGCGGGCGACGGAGCGGTCATGGCGTCGATCGTACCCACTGATTGACATCTCTCAATCAGTCGCGCCATCCTGACGGCATGACGACGCCCCCGCCCGCCGGCCCTCCGGTCGACTCCCCGCCGCCCACGGCGCCCGGCACCGCCGCGGCGGACCCGGCGACCGGGCCCGTGGCCGAGGCGGCGAGCGGTCCGGCAGCCGGGCGGCGCCGCTCCCTCGCCCGGCACCCGGACTTCCGCCGCCTCTGGGCGGGCGACGCGCTCGGTCAGCTGGGGTTCCAGCTGACCGGCATCGCGCTGCCGGTGCTCGCGGTGCGCGACCTCGGCGCGACCGAGTGGCAGATGGGCCTGCTCACCGCGGCGGAGACCGCGGCGTTCCTCGTCATCGGGCTGCCGACCGGAGCGTGGGTGGACCGGATGCGCAAGCGCCGGGTGCTCATCACGGCCGACCTGGTGCGCGCGGCGACGCTCGCCGTCGTCGTGGCGCTCGCGCTGACCGGCCAGGCCTCCATGGGCGTGCTGTACGCCGGGGCGCTCGTGATGAGCGTCGCCACGGTGTTCTTCGACGTGGCGCACCAGTCGTACGTGCCCGGGCTGGTCGGGCTCGAGCACATCGGCGAGGGCAACGCGAAGCTGCAGGCGACCCAGTCGGTGGCGGGCGTCGCCGGCCCGGCGCTGGGCGGGGCGCTGCTCCGTGTCCTCGCGGCACCGGTGCTGCTGGCGGTCAACGCCGGCACCTACCTGGTCTCGGCGTTCGCGCTGTCCCGGATCCGCCAGGTCGAGCAGCTGCCGCCCGCCGCGGACCGCCGGCCGCTGAAGACCGAGATCGCCGAGGGCCTGCAGTTCGTGCTGCGGCAGCCGCTGCTGCGCCGGATCGTCGCGTGCACCGCGATCGGGAACCTGTTCACCGCGGCCGCCGGGGCGGTGACGGTGATCTACGCGCTGCGCGTCCTCGGACTGGACGCCGCCGCGTACGGGACGGTGCTGTCCGCGTCGGCCGTCGGCGGGCTGCTGGGCGCGCTCGCCTCGGACCGCCTGGTCCGGTGGGTCGGCGAGGGCCGGGTCATCCCGCTCGCCGCGCTGGCGTTCGCCCCGGGCGCGGCCCTCACCCCGCTGGCCGTGGTGCTGCCGTTCCCGCCGCAGGCCACCCTGATCGCGGGCGGCGTGCTGTTCTACGGCGCGGTGGTGACCTACAACGTCGCGCAGGTCAGCTTCCGGCAGCGGATCTGCCCACCGCCGCTGCTCGGCCGGATGAACGCCTCCGTCCGGTTCATCGTGTGGGGCACGACGCCGTTCGGCGGGCTGCTCGGCGGCTGGCTCGGGCACACGTGGGGCGCGCTGCCCACGCTCTGGGTCGGGGTGGCGGGGTCCGTCGTCGCCGCCCTGCCGGTGCTGCTGTCGCCGCTGCTGCGGATGCGCGAGCTGCCTGGGGCGCCCGCGCCGGTGTGACGGAGCCCGCCGGCGCGAGGGGCGCCCGCGCCGGAAAGCCGGACGCCCCCGCCGACGTGCCGGAGGCCGTCCGCGCCGCGGTCAGACGTCGTACGTGACGACCACCGGCGCGTGGTCGCTGAACCGCGCGTCGTAGGTGGCGGCGCGGTCGATCTCCACCGAGCGCACCCGGTCCCCGAGCCCCGCCGTCGCGAGCTGGTAGTCGATCCGCCAGCCGGAGTCGTTGTCGAACGCCTGCCCGCGCCAGGACCACCACGTGTACGGGCCGGGGCCGTCCCCGCCGTGCTCGCGGCCCAGGTCGCGCCAGCCCTGCTCGTCGAACCAGGTGTCCAGGTACGCGCGCTCCTCGGGCAGGAAGCCCGCGGCCGTGCGGTTGCCCTTCCAGTTCTTGATGTCGACCTCGCGGTGGGCGATGTTGAGGTCGCCCGCGACGACGGCGTCGTGCTCGCCGCCGGCCAGCTCGGCCATCCGCTTGGTCATGACGTCGAGGAACGCGTACTTCTCGTCCATCTTCGGGGTGCCGGCCTGACCGGAGTGCACGTACGCCGACACGACGGTCAGCACGCGCGGCCGTCCGCCGTCGACCGCGGGCAGCTCGAGGTCGGCCTCGACCCAGCGGCCGCTGTCCGTCGGCACGCCCGTCCCGATGCCGATCCGCACGGCGCTCATCGGCAGCCGGGACGCGATCGCGACGCCCGCGCGCCCCTTCGTCTCGCTGGCCTCGTGCGCCAGGTGCCAGCCCTCGACGGACAGGTGGTCGGCGAGGATCTCGTCGGACGCGCGCACCTCCTGCAGCAGCAGGACGTCGGGCCGGCGGGCCTCGACCCACTCCCCCATCCCCCGCTTGAAGGCGGCTCGGATCCCGTTCACGTTCGCAGTCGCTACCGTCAGCACGCGCACCATCCAACCGCACGGCACCGACACGACGTGCATCGGCGAGGTCAGCCGCCCGCTACCCGCCGAGCCGCCCGCGCGGCGGCGCGCTCGACCAGGGCCGCCACGCCGTCGAGCATCAGCCGCAGGCCCCAGTCGTGCTCCTCCACCGGCTCCACGCCCGGCGGTTCCGGGTCGAACGCCCCCGCCGCGAGCGCCTCGGCGAGCACCGGGTGCTGCTCGGGGTCCGTCACGGCGCGGAGGAGCCCGGCGTAGTCGACCAGCGCCGGGTGCGGCGCGAGGTCCTGGCTGCCCTCGCTGGTCCCGGCGGCCTCGGCCGCCCGCGCGGCCCGGACCTCCGCCGCGACGACCTGCCCCTCGCTCAGCAGGTGCAGGGAGAGCCGGCCGACCACGGCCGTCTTCTCCGACCAGGTCAGCGGCGTGCCGCCGAGCGCGCGCAGACCCCGCTCGATGAAGGCGATCCGCGCGGGCCCGGGCAGCGCGGCCGCGACCGCCGGCTCGACGGACCACGGGTGCACGGACGCCAGGCCGAGCTGGTCGCGGCACCAGCGCTCCAGCGCGGGCCGCCAGCCGGGCTCGTGGTCGTCGTCGGCCCGGGCGGCGTCCGCCGCCTCGACGGCCTCGCGCAGCGCGGTCTCCATCATCAGCGCGAGCAGGTCGTCCTTGCTGGACACGTACCGGTAGAGCGCCATCGTGGTGACGCCCAGCCGCTCCGCGACCCGCGCCATCGACACCCCGGCCAGCCCGTCGGCGTCCGCGAGCGCGATCGCCGCCCCGGCGATCCCCGCCGTCGTCAGCCCGGGCCGCGGCCCGCGCCGACGCACGGGTGCGGGTCGCCAGAGCAGCGCGAGCCCGGGCGGCAGGTCCGGGGCGCCGGCGTCCGGCGTCCCGTCCTGCTCCGCGGGGTCCTCGGCCGCCAGCGCCCGCAGCCGGGCGCGCTCCACCTGGCGTGCCGCGCGCTGCGCGGCCAGCACGGCGTCCAGCGCGGCCTTCTGCGCCTCGCGCTCGGCCCGGTCCGCCTCCCGCTCGACGTCCCGGACGGCGCGGTCCTGCTCGGCGCGCAGCCGCATCTCCTCCTTGGCCGCCGCGCGGACCGCCTTGTCCCGGTCCCGCTGCGCCTTCTCGGCGTCGCGCGCGGCGCGGTCCCGGTCGCGCTCGGCCCGCGCGAGCTCCTTGGCGGCGGCGCGGGCGGCCTTCTCCCGGTCCTTGCGCAGCGCCTCGGCGTGCCGGCGCGCGTGCTCGTCCACCGGCTCTGCCGGCTCGAGCGGCTGGAGCGGCTCGGGCGGCTCGTGCGGCTCGGGCGAGGTCGGCACGGGGTGGTCCTCGGGTGACATCGGGCTCCTTGACTGCTGGGACCGGAACTGTGTACAACATACACATCAGCCGATCCGTGTACGACGTAGACAGAAAGGAGCCGGCGGTGGAGACGCTCATGATCGAGACCCGGGGCCTGCGCAAGGCGTTCGGGTCCACCACGGTGCTGACGGCCGTCGACCTGGCCGTGCCGCGGGGCCAGGTCCTCGCCCTGCTCGGCCCGAACGGCGCGGGCAAGACCACCACGGTCGAGATCCTCAGCACGCTGCTGCGCCCCGACGGCGGCACCGCCGCGGTCGCCGGGCACGACGTCGTGCGCGCCGGGGACCGGGTGCGCGAGGCGATCAGCCTCACCGGCCAGTACACGGCCGTCGACCAGCTGCTCACCGGCCGGGAGAACCTCCGGCTGATGGCGCGGCTGGCGCACCTGCCCCGCGAGTACGGCCGGCGCCGGGCCGACGACCTGCTCGGGCTGTTCGACCTCGCCGACGCCGCGGACCGCCTGGTCCGCACCTACTCCGGCGGGATGCGACGGCGCCTGGACCTGGCCGTCAGCCTGCTGACCCGGCCGCAGGTGATCTTCCTGGACGAGCCGACGACCGGGCTGGACCCGCGCAGCCGCCAGGACCTGTGGGCGGTCATCCGGGGCGTGGTGGCCGAGGGCGCGACGGTGCTCCTCACGACGCAGTACCTGGACGAGGCCGACGCCCTGGCCGACCGCGTCGCGGTCCTGCACCACGGCCACGTCATCGCCGAGGGCACGGCCGACGAGCTCAAGCAGGGGGTGGGCGCGGCCCACGTCGAGCTGCAGCTGGCCGACGGCCGCACGGAGCGGATCGCCACCGACGCCTCCGTCCCGGACGTGCGCCGCATCCTCGCCGACGTCGAGCTGCGCCGGCTGCCCGTCACCGGGTGGCGCGTCGCGGTGCCGACGCTCGACGACGTGTTCCTCACCCTGACCGGCAGCCCGGCGGACGCCGAGCCCGCCCTCGCCGCCCGGGAGGCGTCGTGACCACCACCACCGCACCCGCACCCGCACGCGCCACCGCCACCGCGCCGTTCGGCGGCTGGGCGCTGCAGGACACCGCCGCCATGATCGGGCGCAGCCTGCGCCGGTCGCTGCGCACGCCCGACACGCTGATCATGGGCATCGCCCTGCCGGTCATCCTCATGCTGCTGTTCGTCTACGTGTTCGGCGGGGCCATCCAGACCGGCCAGGCCGCGTACGTCGACTACGTGGTCCCGGGCATCGTCCTGCTCTGCGCCGGGTACGGCGCCGCGACCACGGCGGTGTCCGTCGCCTCGGACATGACCGACGGCCTGATGAACCGGTTCCGCACGCTGCCCGTCCGCCCGGTCGCCGCCCTCACGGGGCACGTCGTGGAGTCCCTGGTGCGCAACGCCGTGTCGACGGCGCTGGTGATCGGGGTCGCGTTCGCCGCCGGCTTCCGCCCCACGGCGGGGCTCGGCGAGTGGCTCGCGGTCGCGGGGCTCGTGCTGCTGTACGTGCTGGCCCTCACCTGGACGGCCGTCGCGATCGGCATCGTCGCCTCGGGGCCGGAGGCCGCCAACGGGTTCACGTTCGCGATCATGTTCCTGCCGTACGTGTCGAGCGCCTTCGTCCCGCCGGAGTCGATGCCGCGGGTGCTCGAGGTGATCGCGACGTACCAGCCGGTCACCCCGGTGACGGACACCGTCCGCGCGTGGCTGACGGGGGCGCCCGGCGGGCAGCCGCTGGTCGCGCTCGCCTGGTGCGTCGGGCTGCTCGTCGTCGCCCGGCTCACCGCCGCCTGGCTGTTCCGGCGCCGCGCCGCCCGGTGACCGCGTCCCGACCCCGTTCGTGACCACGGCGCGCGCGCGGTCGTCCCCAGGCTCCGGCCGCGGGGGTGACCGCGGGCGTCGTCGGTGGTGGGATGGGGTGCATGACCGAGGGCACCACGGCACGCGAGCGGTTCGCCGCCGACGCCGACCGACGCACCGTCGCCGACCTCCGCGCGGCCGGGGGCCTGAAGTGGTCCCTGTTCCCGGACCGGATCGGGGCGTTCGTCGCGGAGGCCGACTTCGGCACCGCTCCCGTCGTCCGGGACGCGCTGCGCGAGGCGGTCGAGGCCGAGCGGTTCGGGTACCTGCCGCCGTCCGCCGCCGAGGCGATGGCCCGGGCGTACGCCGGCTGGTCCGCCGAGCGGTACGGCTGGGCGCCGCCGGCCGAGCGGGTGCGGCCCGTGGGCGACGTCATGGCCGCGTTCCGGGCGACCGTCCGGCACCTCACCGCCCCGGGCTCGACGATCGTGCTGCCGACGCCCGCGTACATGCCGTTCCTCACCGTGCCCGCCACCCTCGGCCGGGGGGTCGTCGAGGTGCCGCTGGTCCCCGACGGCGACCGGCTGGTGCACGACCTCGACGCGATCGGCCGGGCGCTGGCCGACGGCGGCGGGCTGCTGGTGCTGTGCAACCCGCACAACCCGACGGGCCGGGTGCTCGACCGCGAGGAGCTGCTGGGCGTCGCCGCGGTGGCCGAGGCGCACGGCGCCCGGGTGTTCGCCGACGAGATCCACGCACCGCTCGTGTACGCGGGCCGGCGGCACGTCCCGTACGCGTCCGTCTCCCCCGCCGCCGCCGCGCACGCCGTCACCGCGACCTCGGCGTCGAAGGCGTGGAACGTGCCCGGCCTCAAGTGCGCGCAGGTCGTGCTGACCTCGGACGCCGACGCGGCCGTGTGGCAGGAGGTCGGCGAGGAGTACGAGCACGGCGCCTCCCAGCTCGGCGTCGTCGCGAGCACCGCCGCGTACACCGCGGGCGGGCCGTGGCTGGACGACGCCCTGGCCTACCTCGACGGCAACCGGCGCGAGCTCGCCGCCCTGCTGGCCGAGCAGCTGCCCGCCGTCCGCTACACGCCGCCCGAGGGCACCTACCTGGCCTGGCTCGACTGCCGCGGCCTCGGCCTCGGCGACCACCCCGGGCAGCACTTCGCCCGCAGCGGCGTGGCGCTGACCGACGGGCCCGCGTGCGGCCGGGCCGGCCACGGGTTCGCGCGCTACACGCTCGCGACGCCCCGGCCCGTGCTGCGGGACACCGTCCAGCGCCTGGCCGCGGCCGTGCCGGGCTGACCCGTCGCCCGCCCGCCGTAGCCCGTGCCGTCCCCCGCCCGAGGAGTCCCCGTGCCCGTACCGCCACCCACCGACGCCGTCCCCGCCGCCGACCCCGGCACCGCCGTCCCGCCCGGTCGCGCGCTGGCCGTGGAGTCGGCCGGCGTCGACGTGATCGCCGACCGCGACCGCAAGGGCACCCCGCGCCAGCTGTTCTGGCCGTGGTTCGCGGCCAACGTGTCCGTGCTCGGCCTGTCCTACGGCGCCTGGGTGCTCGACTTCGGGGTGTCCTTCACGCAGGCCGCGGTGGCCAGCGTGGTGGGCATCGTGTTCTCGTTCCTGCTGTGCGGCGTCGTGGCGCTGGCGGGCAAGCGGGGTTCGGCGCCGACGATGGTGCTGTCCCGCGCCGCCCTCGGCGTGCAGGGCAACCGGGTGGCCGCGGTGCTGTCCTGGCTGCTCACCGTGGGCTGGGAGACCATCCTCACCGCGCTCGCCACCCTGGCGACGGCCACCGTGGTCGAGGCGCTGGGCTGGGGCGGCGGCTCGGGCGTCCAGGTGGTCGCGCTGGTCGTCGTGGCCGGTCTGATCATCGCGGGCGGGGTGTTCGGCTTCGACCTCATCATGCGGATGCAGACCGTCATCACCGTCGTCACCGCGGTGCTCACCGTGGGCTACGTGCTGCTCGTGCTGGACCACGTCGACCTGGACGCCGTGTCGGCGCTGCCGTCCGGGACCGCCCAGGCGTTCATCGGCGCGCTCGTGTTCATGATGACCGGGTTCGGCCTGGGCTGGGTCAACATGGCCGCCGACTACTCCCGCTACCTGCCGCGGCACGCCTCCGGTACCGGGGTGGTCGCCTGGACGACGTTCGGCGCCTCGCTGGCACCGGTGGTGCTGCTGGTGTTCGGCCTGCTGCTCGCCGGCTCGGACGCCGAGCTGCGCGCCGCGATCAGCGACGACCCGATCGGCGCGCTCACCACCGTGCTGCCGACCTGGTACCTCGTGCCGTTCGCCGTCGTCGCGGTGCTCGGCCTGATCGGCGGGGCCGTGCTCGACATCTACTCCTCCGGCCTGGCCCTGGTCTCCACGGGCCTGCCGATCTCCCGGCCCGTCGCCGCCGGGATCGACGGCGTCATCATGGTCCTCGGCACCGTCTACATCGTGTTCGGCTCGGACACCTTCTTCGGCGTGTTCCAGGGCTTCCTCATCACGCTCGGCGTCCCGATCGCCGCGTGGGCGGGCATCATGCTGGCCGACGTCCTGCTGCGCCGCCGCGACTACGACGACCGCGACCTGTTCCGCCCCGAGGGCCGCTACGGCCGGGCACCCGCGGTGCCGCTCACGCTGCTGGCGGCCGGCACGTTCCTCGGCTGGGGGCTGGTCACCAACGCGTCGGCCGCGTGGCTGTCGTGGCAGGGCTACCTGCTCGGCGTCCTCGGCCTGGGTGGGACCGACGGCGCCTGGGCGTACGCGAACCTCGGGGTGCTGGTCGCCCTCGCGGTGGGGTTCCTCGGGACGCTGCTGCTGCGCCGGTCCGCCGTCCGGCGTGAGGAGGCGCTGCCGCCGTCGTCCGCGGACCTCGACGCCGCGCCCGCCGCCGGGGCCGGCCGGTGAGCGGCCCGGAGGTGGCCGGCGCGGAGCCCGGCACGGTGCGCGGCGCGGTGCCCGGGCGCGCGGTGCTCGTCGCGGTGGACATGCAGCCCGTCTTCGCCGACCCGGAGTCCCCGTGGGCCGCCCCGCGGTTCGCCGAGGTGCTGCCGGTGGTCCGGTCGCTCGCCGACGCCGCGGGCCCCGACCGCACGGTGCTGACCCGGTTCGTCGCCCCGGAGCACCCGGAGGGCGCCTGGGTGCCGTACTACGCCGACTGGCCGTTCGCGCTCCAGCCGCCGGACGCGCCCGCCTACGCGCTGGTCCCGGAGCTCGCCGACCTGGCAGCCGCGGTCCCGGTCGTCACCGCGACGACGTTCGGCAAGTGGGGCGCGGAGCTCGCCCGGCACCTGGCGCCCGGGGACACGATGCTCCTCACGGGCGTCTCGACCGACTGCTGCGTGCTGTCCACCGCTCTGGCGGCGGCCGACGCCGGCATCGCGGTGCGGGTGGTGGCGGACGCCTGCGCCGGCGCGGACGACGCGGCGCACGCCCGCGCGCTGGACGCGATCCGGCTCTACGCGCCGCTCGCGGACGTCGTCGACTCGACGACGGCGCGCGCGATCCTGGCCACGACCGCGTCCGGTCGGGCGACGACGGACTGAGCGCGGCGGGCGCCCGGCCGCGCGGGTCAGGCGGCGGGCTCGGGCTCCCCCGCCTCGGCGTCGGCGTCGGTGTCGGACGGTGCCGGCGGGTCGGCGGTCCACGCGGCCGCCAGGAGCACGATCCGCGCGATCAGGTTGATCCAGATCAGCAGCGTCACGATCACCGCGAAGGACGCCAGGATCGCGTTGTTGTCCGCCGAGCCCGCCACGACCGACGTCCCGAGCACGCGGACCAGACCGAGCCCGACGGCCGCGACCACGGCCCCCTGCCGCAGGTCCCGCCACGCGGGACGCTGGGCGCCGAGCACGATCACGATCAGGCAGAACGTCGCCGCGTCCATCACGAACGCGACCAGGATCCCGGCGCCGCGCAGCACCAGGCTGCCCACCGTCGACCCCTCGAGGCCGAGCAGCCCCAGCGCCCAGTCGGCCGCCGTGGTCGTCGTGATGCTCAGCACCGCGGACAGCAGGATCGCGAAGCCGATGCCGGCGAACCCGCCGAGCTCGCGCAGCTTGCTGCTCACGATGTTCTGCCCGGCGGCGTCGGCGCCGAACATCGCACGGACCGCCGTGCGCAGCGCCGCCATCGCCGAGATCGCGCTGACCAGCAGCACGACGACGGCGATGATGCCCGTCACCCCCAGGCCGGTGCTGAGCACCAGGTCCGCGGGGTCGATGACGCCGTTGTCGTCGCTGCTGGTCTTGACCAGGCCGGGGAGGTTCGAGTCGATGGTGTCCAGCACGGTCTGCCGGAGGGTGTCGTTGCCGCCGAGCACCGCCATGAAGATCGTGTAGCCGATCGCGAGCCCCGCGAACACCGAGAAGATCGTCGCGTAGGCGATGCCGCCGGTCAGCACGCCGCCGCCGGCGACGCCGAACCGCGCGTTCGCCCGGGCCGCGCGGGTCTGCTGCCACCAGCCGAGCAGGTCCTTCAGCCGGGCGGTGACACCGGCGAACCCGCCGGGGTACACCCGGGCGCCGACGTCGCGACGGTTGCCGGCCGCGACGTCCTCGGTGCTGGCCGCGCCGGCGTGTGCCCGCCCGGCGCCCTGCGGTTCGGCCGGGAGTCCCATGCCGACGACCCTAGGAGCCGATCGTCCCCTCGGCATCCGGGCGCGGCGCCGCCCGCGCGCGGCGTCGCCGCTGGTGGTGCGGGTCGTGCGGCCGGTGCGGGTCAGCCGCCGAGCGGGAAGGCGCCGATCGCGCGCCACATGCCGTCGTCGCCGTGCTCGTAGACGTGGATCTCCGTCACGTCGAACCGGGCCTCGTAGTCCGCCATGTCGGCGAACGCCCGGTCCAGCGCCTCCTCGGGCACCTCGTGCGCGATGGTGACGTGCGGGTGGTAGTGGAACCGGAGCTCGCTGCGGAGCACGCCGGCGCGGATGTCGACCTCCAGCAGCTCGCAGGGCGCGATGCCCTCCACGACCTCGACGAACACCACCGGCGACACCGGCCGGAACGAGGCGGTCCCGCGCAGGTGCACCGAGAACGGCGCGTGCTGCGCCGCGACCGCGCGCAGGTGGTCGGCGACGGCGTCGAGCTCCGCGACCGGCACCACGGTCGGGCCGAGCAGCGTGATGTGCGGGCGGATCAGCGACGCCGCGGGGTCGCCCACGCGGGCGCGCGCCGCCTCGAGCTCGGCGGCGTACGGCTCCGGGACGGTGACGGCGACGCCGACCCGGAGCTCCTCGCCGAACGGCCCGGTGGGGTTCATGCGGTCCGGCGGCGCGGCAGCAGCCCGAACCGGTCGGTGACCCGGTCCAGCGTGCCCCGCGCGATGGCCCGGGCACGCTCGGCGCCGTCCTCGAGCACGGCGTCCAGCGAGTCGGGGTCGGACAGGTACCCGTTCACCCGCTCCTGGAACGGCGTCAGGAACTCGGTGACGACCTCGGCCAGGTCCACCTTGAGGTGCCCGTAGCCCTTGCCGTCGTAGTCGGCGACGATCGACTCGACCTCGCGGCCGGTCAGCGCCGAGAAGATCGTCAGCAGGTTCGCGACGCCGGGCTGCTCCGCGCGGTCGTACCGGACCACGCCGACGGCGTCCGTCACGGCGGACTTGATCCGCTTGGTCACCGTCTTCGGCGGGTCGAGCAGCTCGATGATGCCGTTGGGGCTGGCCGCGGACTTGCTCATCTTCGCGGTCGGGTCCTGCAGGTCGTAGATCTTCGCCGTCGCCTTCACGATGTGCGCCTCGGGCACGACCGTCGTGTCGGCGCCGAACCGCCCGTTGAGCCGCTGGGCGAGGTCGCGGGTCAGCTCCAGGTGCTGGCGCTGGTCCTCGCCGACCGGCACCAGGGCCGTGTCGTACAGCAGGATGTCCGCGGCCATGAGGATCGGGTAGGTGAACAGCCCGACCGTGGTGCCCTCGGCGCCCTGCTTGGACGACTTGTCCTTGAACTGCGTCATCCGGCCGGCCTCGCCGAAGCCCGTGACGCAGGACAGCAGCCAGGACAGCTCCGCGTGCTCGGCGACGTGCGACTGCACGAACAGGATCGAGCGCTCCGGGTCCACGCCCGCCGCCAGGTACTGCGCGGCCGTGCGCCGGGTGCGCTCGCGCAGGGCGGCGGGGTCGGGCGCGACCGTCAGGGCGTGCAGGTCCACCACGCAGTACAGCGCGTCGTAGGCGTCCTGGAGCGCGACCCACTGGGTCAGCGCGCCGAGGTAGTTGCCGAGGTGGAGCGAGTCGGAGGTGGGCTGCATCCCGGAGAAGATGCGAGGGGAGCCGGAGACCATGGGTCCATTCTGACGGTTCGTGGGGCCGGTGGGCCCGGTGGGGGGCGGGAGGGGGCGTGCGGCGCGGCGGCCGCGCGTGGTCAGGTGGCCTCGTCGTCGAACGGGGCGGGCACGTCCGGGGCGAGCTGCGTGGTCGCCGCGGGGGCGGCGCGGGACGTCCGCGCGGCGGCACCGGCGCCGGCCGCGGCGGCGGAGGCGCGTGCGCCGGCGGCCGGGGTCTCGGGGTCCAGCAGCGCGTCGCGGACGATGCGCCGCGGGTCGTAGCGCCGGGGGTCGAGCGCCTCCCAGTCGATGTCGCGGGCCTCGTCGCCCAGCTCGTCGTCCACGCGGCGCCGCGCGTCGGCCAGGTAGCGCCGGGCCTGCTTGGTGAGGCGGGCGAGCTGCTCGGCGTACCCGGGCAGCCGCGTCGGTCCGATGACGATCACGGCGACGAGCAGGATCACGAGGAACTCGCCGCCGTTGATGTCGAACACCTGCCCAGGCTACCGCCCGCGGCCCGCGCCTCCCAGCCTCGGTTCAGCCCGCGGCGGACTCGTCCAGCACGACCCGCACGTCACGCTCCGTCCCGTCGGCCGCGCGCACCCGCAGGGACACGGCGTCGCCGGGCGTGCGGGCGCGGATCGCGACCACCAGCTCGTCGGAGGCGGTCACCGGCCGGCCGTCGATCGCGAGGATCACGTCGCCCGCCCGGATGCCGGCGCGGTCCGCGGGACCGTCGGGCGTCACGGGCTGCTGGTCGTTCTGCGGCGCGGTCGCCACCTGGACGCCCTCACCGGTGTACGTGCCGTCCAGCAGGACGCCGATGACCGGGTAGGTCGCGGTGCCGGTCTCGATCAGCTGCTCCGCGGTGCGGCGCGCCTGGTTGGACGGGATCGCGAAGCCCAGGCCGATGCTGCCGCCGCTGGTGCCGCCGGTGCCCGGCGGCTGGGCGATCGCCGAGTTGATGCCGACGACCTCCCCCGCCGCGTTGACCAGCGGGCCGCCGGAGTTGCCCGGGTTGATCGCGGCGTCGGTCTGGATCGCGTTGATGAACGCCGTCGAGTCGGTGCCGTCGCCGGCCGCGACCGGCCGGTTCAGCGCGCTGACGATGCCCGACGTGACGGTGCCCGCGAGCCCGAGCGGCGCGCCGACGGCGACCACCGGGTCGCCGACCTGGACCTGGTCGGAGTCCCCGAGCACGAGCGGCGTGAGCCCCTCGGCGTCGACCTTGACCACGGCCAGGTCGTAGTCGGCGGTGCTGCCGACCACCGAGCCGGTCAGCTGCGAGCCGTCGGCGAACAGCACGACGACCGCGGCGCCGGCGTCGGTCGCGCCGGCGACCACGTGGTGGTTGGTCAGGATGTAGCCGTCCTGGCGCAGCACCAGCCCCGACCCGGTGGCCGATCCGGCGGCGGACGTCACCTCCAGGGAGACGACCGACGGCAGCACCGTCCCGGCGATCCCGGCGACGCTGTCCGGCGCGCGGTCCCCGGCGCCCGTGCCGACGGCGGCGGGCAGGCCGGCGTCCGCGAGGTGGGTGTCGCCGGCCTCGAGGCGGGCCCCGATCACGCCGCCCAGCACACCGGCGCCGAGCGCCGCGACGACGAGGCCGGCCACGACGCCGAGCGGGACGCGCCGGCGCCCGCGACGGCGGGCCGGCGGCGGGGGCACGAGCAGGCCGGGCGGCATCCCGCCCGCGAACGGGTCGGCGGGCAGCGTCGCGGGGCCGGGCGCGGCGCCCGGGTCGGCCGGCAGCGGCGCGGGGGGCGCGGCGCCGGCGACGGCCGGGTCGACGGGTGCGGCGGACGGCCGGCCCGCGGCGGGTGGGAACGGGTGGGCCCCGTACGGCTGAGCACCGTAGGGCTGGGTCGCGTACGGCTGGGCGCCGTACGGCTGCGTGCCGGGGGCCTGCTGCGGCGCGTGCTGCTGCGGCGGGGCGTACGGCGAGGGTGCGGGCGGCTGCTGGCCGGGCTCGGCCGGCGCCGGCCGGCCCCAGGCCGCGGGCGGCGCCCAGCCCGCGGGCGGCGCTGCCGGCGGCGCGAACGGGTCGGCCGGGCGGGGCCCCGGCGCGGCGAACGGGTTCGGCGGCGGGGTCCGGTCCTCGGGCTGCTGCGGGCGCTGCGGCTGGTCGGGCGTCGTCACGGCAGGTGCACCGCGGCGGCGAGGGTGTCCCAGCCGCGGGTGAGCCGGGCGGGCAGCCCGGAGTCGAAGTCGCCGCCGGGGAACTGGGCGACGACGGCCGTGGCCTCGGGCCCGGTGCGGGCCGAGACGACCTCGACCACGGTGTCGCCGGACTGCCAGGCGGCGTGCCACGGCTCGGTGGACAGCAGGTACACGGTGTGCCCCTCGACCTCGATCGGCTCGGCGGCAGGCAGCGCGGACAGGTCCAGGCGGCCGTGCTGCTCGGTGACGACGACCTCGCCGGCGGGACCGGCCAGGTCGACCTGCAGGGTGCTGCCCTCGTCGCGCAGCCGGACGGACGTGACGGACCAGCCCGCGGGGACCTGCGCCGGGCAGGTCCAGCCCTGGGCGCGCATCCAGTCCAGGTACTCCTGCGTCGAGGCGCCGGCGGCGGGCTCCGTGACCGAGCCGGGCGCCGTGCCCGTCGACAGCACGGGGACCGCCGTCGCGTTGGCGTCGCCGAGCAGCGCGAGGGCCTCGGTGGACTCCGGCGCCGGGGCGACCGCCGGGCGGTCGCCGAGCAGGAACAGACCCACGGCGACCACGCCGAGGCCGGTGATCGAGCCGACGGCGGCGCGCAGGCCACGGCGGGCGCCCCCGGGAGCGCGGTCCCCGACCGGGCGGCCGCCGAGCACGCCGCCGCCGCCGAGCAGGCCGCGTCCGCCCAGCACCGGCCGGCCGCCCAGGACCGAGCCGCTGCCGAGCACGGACCCGCCCAGCAGGCCGGTGAGGCCGCGCGCCGGCGTGGACGTGCCGCCGGTGAACGCCGCGGTGGCACCGGCGGCGCCGGACGGCGGCACGAACGGGTCCATCGGGCGTGCCGGGGCCGGACGCGGCGTGCCCGCGGGATCGGCCGGGCCGCAGCCGCCCAGCGCCAGCAGCCGTGCCGTGAGGTCGCCTGCGGGCCGGACGTCGTCGACGTCGCTCAGCACGCGGCGGGCGGCACGGGCCGCGGCGAGGTCCGCCGCGCAGCGCGGGCAGCAGGCCACGTGCGCCAGCGCGCGCTCGGCGACCGCCGGCGCCAGCTGGCCGTCGACGAGCGCGCTGACGCGGTCGCCCAGGTGCGCGCTCATCGCGAGCCCGCCGTGGCGGTCACCCCGTGGGCGTCGGCGTGACCCGCCGGGTCCGCCACGTCGGGTGCGGCGCGGACCGCGGCCGGGGCCCGGTGCTCGAGGGACACCCGCAGCCGCGCGCGGGCGCGGTGGATCCGCGAGCGGACGGTGCCGAGCTTGATGCCGAGGGTGACGGCGATCTCCTCGTAGGACAGGCCCTCGATGTCGCACAGCACGACGGCGGCGCGGTACTCCGGCGGCAGCTCGTCCAGCGCGCGCTGGACGTCGACGTCGAGGTTCTCGTGCTCGAACGCGCGCTCGGGCCCGTCCCGGCCGTCGACGGCCGGGTAGCGGTCGCCGTCCTCGCCCATCGCGTCCATCCGGATGCGCTGGCGGCGGCGCGCCTGGTCGAGGAAGAGGTTGGTGGTGATGCGGTGCAGCCAGCCCTCGAAGGTGCCGGGCGTGTACGTCGACAGCGAGCGGAACACGCGGACGAAGACCTCCTGGGTGAGGTCCTCGGCGTCGTGCCGGTTGCCGGTCAGGCGGTAGGCCAGCCGGTACACGCGCGCGGAGTGCTCCCGGACGATCGCCTCCCACGTCGGGGGCTGCCAGTCCGGATCGGGCAACGGAGTCGCCATCCACGTCCTTCTGCTCGGGGGCCGCGGGTGCGGCGCATCGACCTGAGGACCCAGTGTCCCAGGGCGGGGGCCCCGGTGCGAACCGTGCCTCCCCTGTCCACCCACAACGCGCACCCCGCGCGCACGGTTCCCGCGCGAGCGGGTGACGCCCGCGCGTCGCGCGCGGGCACGCCGTCCCGCCCCCGTGCGGCCACTAGGCTGGCGACCGCCTGCACCCGCGCGCAACCACCACCGTCGTCCAGGAGGACACCATCGCCACCGACAAGGCAGCCAGCTGGGTCTACGCGGAGGGCTTCGCCCCCGAGGACGACACGCTGCTGCGCGCGCGCGACCGCGCCGGCGAGCTGGGCTGCACCCCGGTCGCACCCGGCACCGGCGCCGCGCTGACGGTGCTGGCGGCGGCGGCCCGGGCCCGGGCGGTCGTCGAGGTGGGCACGGGCGCCGGCGTCAGCGGCCTGCACCTGCTGCGCGGCATGCCGTCGGACGGCGTGCTGACGACCATCGACATCGAGGTGGAGCACCAGCGCGCGGCCAAGCAGGCGTTCGCCGAGGAGGGCGTCCGCCCGGCCCGCACCCGCACGATCTCCGGCCGGGCGATCGACGTCCTGCCCCGGCTCACCGACGGCGCCTACGACCTCGTGCTGGTCGACGCCGACATCGAGGGCTACCCCGCCTACGTCGAGCAGGCCGTGCGCCTGCTCCGCCCCGGCGGCGTGCTCGCCGTGGACGACGCGCTGTGGCACGACCGGGTCGCCGACCCGGCCCGCCGCGACGAGGCCACGACCATCGTCCGCGAGACCGGCCGCCAGGTCCGCGAGGACGAGCGGCTCCTGCCGGCGCTGCTGCCGGTCGGCGACGGCCTCCTGGTCGCCGTCCGCCGCTGACCCGCCCGCGCTCGCCGGCCACGCCGGCGGTCCGCGCCCGGCACGCCCCCGGTCGCCGAGGTAGAGCGTCCGCGCCGAGGTAGAGCCGTGCACCACCCTACCTCGCGGGGACGGCTCTACCTCGGCGACCGCACGGGACGCGGGACGCGGGACGAGGCGGGGCGTGCGGGGGCGAGGCGGGGCGTGCGGGGGACGACGGCGGCCGCGCACCCCGTGGGGTGCGCGGCCGTCGGTGTCGCGGTGCGCGGGTCAGCGCAGGGCGGCGAGGTAGCGCAGCAGCAGGCGGGCGCCGTAGCCGGTGGCGCCCTCGGTGACCTCGTGCTTGTCGGCGGTGGCGCGCGCCGGGCCGGCGATGTCCAGGTGCGCCCAGGCCCGCGAGCCGACGAACTCCCGCAGGAACAGCGCGGCCGTGATGGAGCCGCCGCCGTACTTCAGGTCCTGCGGCACGTGCCGCAGGTCGGCGAGCGTCGAGCGCACCGCGTCGGCGTAGTCCTCGACCAGGGGCATCGCCCAGACGGGCTCCCCGGACTCGGCGGCGGCCGTCTCCAGCGCCGCGGTCAGGCCGGCGTCGGTCGTGTACAGCGCGCCGTGCTGCTTGCCCAGTCCGAGGCTCGCGGCCCCGGTCAGGGTGGCGACGTCGACGAGCACGTCCGGGTCGAGCGTGGCGTCCGCCCACGCGAGCGCGTCCCCGAGCACGAGGCGGCCCTCGGCGTCGGTGTTCGCGATCTCGACGGTCCGGCCGCCCCACATCCGCAGCACGTCACCGGGCCGGAACGACGCGGCGCCGACGTGGTTCTCGGCCAGCGGCAGCACGGCGGTGACCCGGTGCGGGACGCGCCCGGCCGCGGCACCGAGCACGGTGGCGAGCGCGACGGCGGCACCGGCCATGTCGGTCTTCATGGGGACCATGGCCTCGCGCGGCTTGATCGAGATACCGCCCGTGTCGTACGTGATGCCCTTGCCGACGACGACCACGTGCTTCCCGCGGCGCGCGGGCGCACCGTCCGGGAGGTCGGCCGGGTCGTACGACACGGTGACGAGCCGGGGCGGCGACGCCGACCCCGCGCCGACGGCGAGGATGCCGCCGAAGCCCTGGGCCTCGAGCTCGCGCGGGCCGAGCACCTCGACCCGCAGGCCGGCCTCGCGGGCCAGCTCGCCGGCGCGGTCGGCGACCCACCCGGGGTTCTTGGTGCTCGACGGCGTGTTGGCGAGGTCGCGGACCAGCCAGGTCGCGGTCGCGCCGCGGACCGCCTCGTCCAGTGCCGCACGTGCGTGAGCGCCGTCCCGCCCGACGACCACCAGCTCGGTGGCCGGCGCCTCCTTCGGGCTCGCCGGGGCGCCGATCCGCTGCACGCGGTAGGCGGCCAGCAGGTAGCCCTCGGCGAACGCGCGCACCGCCGCCGGACCGCCCGGGCCCGGCTCGGTGGCGACGGTCGTCAGGACGCGGCGCAGGCCGCGGGTGGCCCGGGCCAGCGCGGCACCCGCGCGCCGCAGCTCGTCCGGGGTGCCGTCGCCGACCCCGACCAGCACCAGGCGGCGCGGCAGGCCCGCCCAGGGCAGCGCGGCGCCCGCGCTGCCCACCGGACGCGGCAGCAGCAGCGTCCAGGCCTCCCCCGCGGCACCGGTCAGGCCGGCGCGCTCGGCGAGCTCGGCCAGGTCGATGCCGTACCGGGCGGCCGCGTCCGCGGTGCCCCGGCGCGGCTGGAGGTCGGTGTCGTCCGGCTCGTCCGGCGCCGACGGGGCGACCGGGACGGCCACCGCGTCGACGTCGGCCTCGAGCAGCAGGTCGGAGGTCGCCAGCGAGCCGGCGACCAGGCCGACCGCCGGGACGGGGCGACCGATGCGCACCGGGGAGGAGGTCAGGGAACGAGCCACGTCAGCGCGAGCCCGGCGTCGTCAGGAGACGACGGAGGTCAGGGCCTCGCCCAGCTCCTGCGCCTCGGTCGCGTTGAGCTCGACCACGAGCCGGCCACCGCCCTCGAGCGGGACGCGCATGACGATGCCGCGGCCCTCCTTGGTCACCTCGAGGGGACCGTCACCAGTCCTCGGCTTCATCGCGGCCATGCGGGGCTCTCCTCTGTCGCTGGGTCTCCGGGGTCCGACGGCCCGGTCCCGGGGGTGCGGGACGGGCTCGCGCGGGCGCCCGGATCGGCGGATGTCCGCTGGCCAGTCTAGTTCACCGAGGCGACAGGGCGGGCCGGGTCCGCGCCGGCACCCTCGCGCAGCCCCTCGTCAGACCGCCGCGGGCCGCATCACGGCGGCCAGCCCGACGGCGGCACCAGCCGCCAGATCCGCCAGACCCAGACCACCTGCAGCGCGAGCATCAGGACCACCACGGCGCCCGTCCAGGCCCACCGGGCCCAGCGCGGCCGGGGCACGACGCCCGCGGTCGCGGCGGCCAGCGGGAACGCCAGCAGCAGGAACCGGGCAAGGCTGCTGCCGGGCTCGACCGCCGCGGCCAGGTAGAGCAGGTACGCCGCCGACCAGGCGTGCAGCTCCCGGCCGAGCCGCCAGGTGGACGGCGCGACGAGGCACCCCACGACCAGCAGCGCCGCCCCGAGGACCACGAACGGCGCGGCGTCGCCGAACCAGAACCCCGGCACGTAGGCCCAGCCGGCGAACGGCGCGGTGGTCCGGGCCCCGCGCCAGGACTCCTGCGTCTGCAGGTACGCGTCGGGGACCCCGGTCACCCAGCCGCAGATCGCGATCCACGCGAACCCGGAGACCACCGCGGCCACCGCGAGCCCGGCGAGGCCCGCGAGGTCCCGCCCCGGCGGCCGCCGGCCCTCGGCGCGCCACTCGCGCCAGCGGACCAGCGCGTGCACCACGACGACGACGGCCATCGGCAGGGCGACCGCGCGGGTGAACCCCAGGGCCAGCACCGCCGCGCACGCCCAGCCGTAGCGCCGGGTCACGACCGCCAGCAGCGAGGCCGCGACCAGCAGCAGCGCGAGCGCCTCGGTGTACCCGACCTGCAGCACGACCGACGTCGGGAACACGCTGACCAGCAGGACCGTCGCCAGGGGCAGCCCGGGGCGTGCCGCGACGGCGCGCGGGGCACCCCGCACCACCGTGCGGTGGATCAGCAGCACCGCGCCGGCCCCGGCCAGCAGCGACACGGTCGGCGCGACCACCGCCCACGAGCCGCCGGTCACCGACATCACGCCCCGCACCAGGAACGGGTACAGCGGGAAGAACGCCCACTCGTTCTGCTGGACCAGGCCGTCCGCGCCGACCGGCAGCGCGGCCGGGTAGCCGCCCTCGGCGATCCGCCGGTACCAGGTCGCGTCCCACATCAGGCCCGCGTAGTCGGCGTAGCCCGGTGCGGCCCCGGTCCAGCCGTTCGCCGCCTGCCGGGTCGCGACCACCAGCAGCAGCACCGCCGAGAACGCCCGCGCCGCGCCGTACACCGCCAGGGTCTGCAGCCACCAGGGCCAGGTGCGCGGGTCGGCGCGCGGGCGCGGCGGCGCCCCGGCCACGGCGGACCGCGCGCGCCCGGACCCCGTCCCGGCGGGGTCGGTCACGCGAGCCCCCGCACCGCGCGGGCGGGCGGTGCGTCGCCGCGCAGCGCCGCCACGGTGTCGACCACCCGCCGGGTCGCCCGGACGTCGTGCGCCCGGAACACCCGCGCGCCGAGCCAGGCGGCGACGGAGGTGGCGGCGAGCGTGCCCTCCAGCCGGTCCTCGGGCGGCAGGTCCAGCGTCTCGCCGACGAAGTCCTTCCGGGACAGCGCCACCAGGACCGGGTAGCCCAGGTCGGTCAGCGCGGCGGTCCGGCGCACCAGGTGCAGCGAGTGCCAGGTGCTCTTGCCGAAGTCGTGCGTCGGGTCCACCAGCACGCTGGACGGGTGCACGCCGAGCCGGACCGCGCGGGCGGCGGACGCGCGCAGGGTCGCCAGCACGTCGAGCAGCACGCCGTCGCGCGGGTCCGCGTCCGCCGGCGCGTCGTCCGGGAGCGGGTAGGAGACCCGCAGCGGGTCCGTGCGCGGGGGCAGGCCGCCGGTGTGCGAGCACACCACGCCGAGCCCGCGCTCCGCGGCCACCTCGACCAGCGCCGGGTCGTGCCCCGCCCACGTGTCGTTGAGCAGGTCGGCACCGGCGTCGGCCGCGGCCCGCGCCACCTCGGCGCGCCAGGTGTCCACGCTGACCAGCAGGTCCGGGTGCCGGCGCCGGACGCGCTCGACCAGGGGGACGACGCGGGCGATCTCCTCCGCGACGTCGACGGCGGGCCCGCGGCCGGCGCGCACCCCGCCCAGGTCGACCAGGTCGGCGCCGTCCTGCTCGGCCCGCGCCACCGCCGCGTCCGCCCCGGCGTCGTCGAACCGCGCCGCGGCGTAGAACGAGTCCGGGGTCCGGTTCACCACCGCCATGACCACGGGGTGCCCGGCGCCGAACCAGCGGTCGCGCAGCAGCAGCGGCGCGCCCGCCGCCGGCACGGGCGGTGCTACCGGGGCGGCCGGGGCGGGGTGGTCAGCGCCCACCCGCGACGTCCCCGGCCTCGTCCTCCACCTCGGCCTCCGCCCGCTCCTCCGCCTGCTCGGCGGCGGCGGCCGCGGCGCGCTCCGCGGCCCGGAGCTCCGCCCCGCGGTCCCGGACGATCCGGACCGCCTCGTCGGGGTCGTCCACCAGCTGCAGCAGCGCCAGGTCGGCCTCGCGGATCATGCCGCGCTCCAGCACCGGGCCGCGCAGCCAGTCGAGCATCCCCTGCCAGTAGTCCGAGCCGACCAGCACGATCGGGAACTCCGTGACCTTGTGCGTCTGCACCAGGGTGAGGGCCTCGAACAGCTCGTCGAACGTGCCGAACCCGCCGGGCAGCACGATGAAGCCCTCGGCGTACTTCACGAACATGGTCTTGCGGGCGAAGAAGTAGCGGAAGTTCACGCCGAGGTCGACCCACGGGTTCATGCCCTGCTCGAACGGCAGCTCGATGCCCAGCCCGACCGACAGGCCGCCCGCCTCGGACGCGCCCTTGTTGGCCGCGGACATGATGCCGGGGCCTCCGCCGGTGATGACGGCGTAGCCCGCCTCGGCGAGCCGGCGCCCGACGGTCACCCCCAGCGCGAAGTCCGGGTGCTCCGGGAGCGTGCGGGCCGAGCCGAACACGGACACCGCGGGACCGAGCTCGGCGAGCGCGCCGAAGCCCTCCACGAACTCGCTCTGGATCCGCATCACGCGCCACGGGTCGCCGTGCAGCCAGTCCGCGCCGTCGCCGCCGGACAGCAGCCGCTGGTCCGACGTGGTCGCGGGGATCTGCCCGCGTCGCAGCAGCACGGGCCCCTTGCGGTAACCGGATCCGGGTGCGGGCACGCCGTCGTCGCTCATGGGGCGACTCTACGGTCCGGCGCCGAGGGTGCGTGGTCCGTCCGGTGGTCCCGGGGGTGAACCCGCGGCGGCGGGTCGGTGACCCGTCAGGCGGTCAGCCAGGCGCGCAGCGCGTCGTGGCAGACCTGCAGCTGGGCGACCGGCAGGCGCTCGTCGTCCTTGTGCGCCAGCAGCGGGTCGCCGGGTCCGAAGTTCACCGCCGGGATGCCCAGGGCCGAGAACCGGGCGACGTCGGTCCAGCCGTACTTGGGCGCCGGGACCCCGCCGGTGACGCCGAGCACCGCGGCGGCGAACTCCGCCGCCGCCGGGTCGTCCAGCCCCGGTCGCGCGCCGGCCGCCGCGTCGGTGACCACGACGTCGAAGCCGCCCAGCACGTCCTGCACGTGCGCCGCGGCCTCCTCGACCGTGCGCGACGGGGCGAACCGGTAGTTCACCGTGACGACGCACCGGTCGGGCACCACGTTGGTCGCGACGCCGCCGCTGATCAGCACGGCGTTCAGCCCCTCGCGGTAGACCAGCCCGTCGACCTCGACGGACGCCGGCTCGTACGCCGCGAGCCGCGCCAGCACCGGGGCCGCGGCGTGGATCGCGTTCACGCCGGTCCAGGCCCGCGCCGAGTGCGCCGCCACGCCCGGCACCCGCACCTCGGCGCGCAGCGTGCCGTTGCAGCCGCCCTCCAGGCCCGCGTCGGTCGGCTCGCAGAGCACGGCGAAGTCGGCCGTCAGCCAGTCGGGGTGCTGCCGCGCGACCCGGCCCAGCCCGTTGAGCGCGGCGTCGACCTCCTCGTGGTCGTAGAACACCCAGGTGACGTCGCGCGTCGGCGCGGTGAGCGCGGCCGCGAGCGCCAGCTGCACCGCGACGCCGCCCTTCATGTCGACCGTGCCGCGGCCCCAGAGCACCGCGTCGTCCCCGGTGCCCTCCAGCCGCGTGGGCAGGTTGGGGGGGTCCACGGTGACCGGGACGGTGTCGATGTGCCCGGCGATGACGACCCGGGACGGCCGGCCGAGGTGCGTGCGGGCCACGACGGTGTCGCCGTCGCGCAGCACCTCCAGGTGCGCGTGCGCGCCCAGCGCCGCCTCGATCGCGTCCGCCAGGGCCCGCTCGTCGCCGCTCACGGAGGCGAGGTCGCAGAGCGCCGCGGTGAGCGTGGTGAGGTCGGCGGTCAGGTCCAGCGGGGTGGTCGTCGTCACGCCCGCGACCCTACAACCGGCCCGGCCGGCCGCCCGCGCCCCCTCTAGGCTGGTGGGCATGAGCGACCGCACCGCCTGGGCCTGGGGCCTGTCCACCGTCACGACGTCCGGCACGGTCCTGGACACCTGGTACCCCCGCCCCGCGCTGGGCGACGTCCCCGCGGGCGCCGAGTGCCCGGAGGAGCTCGCCGCCCTCGCGACGCAGGACGACGCCCGCGGCGTGCGCACCGAGACCGTGCTCACGGTCGTCGACCTGGACTCCGCGCCCGTCGACACCGCGGACGCGTACCTGCGCCTGCACCTGCTGTCGCACCGCCTGGCCGCCCCGAACACCATCGACCTGGACGGCGTCTTCGGGGTCCTGCCCAACGTCGTCTGGACCGACCACGGCCCGTGCGCGGTCGACGGCTTCGAGACCACCCGCGCCCGGCTGCGCGCCGCGTCCGGCCGCCCCGTCACGGTGTACGGCGTCGACAAGTTCCCGCGGATGGTCGACTACGTCCTGCCCGACGGCGTCCGGATCGCCGACGCCGACCGCGTCCGCCTCGGCGCGCACCTGGCCGCCGGCACCACCGTCATGCACGAGGGCTTCGTCAACTTCAACGCCGGCACGCTCGGCACGTCGATGGTCGAGGGCCGCATCTCGCAGGGCGTCGTGGTCGGCGAGGGCAGCGACATCGGCGGCGGCGCGTCCATCATGGGGACGCTGTCGGGCGGCGGCCGCGAGCGCGTCGCGATCGGCGAGCGGTCCCTGCTCGGCGCGAACGCCGGGCTCGGCGTCTCGCTGGGCGACGACTGCGTCGTGGAGGCCGGCCTCTACCTGACCGCCGGCACCAAGGTGGTCCTGGTCGGCCAGGCCGGCGACGACGGCGGTCCGCGCGTGGTCAAGGCCCGCGAGCTGTCCGGCGCCGACGGCATCCTGTTCCGCCGCAACTCCGTGACCGGTGGCGTCGAGGCCGTGGCGCGCACCGGCACCGGCATCACCCTGAACGCCGCCCTGCACGCGAACTGACGTCGTGGCCCACCGTCCGCCCCGCCGGAGCGCGGCCTCGCGCGTCGGCTGCGCGGCGCTGGCGGCGCTCGTGCTGCTGGGCGGCGCGGTGGGCGCGGTGGTGTGGTTCCTCGACGGCACCGGGCCGGCCGCGGCGTCGCGCCGGTGCACCGCTGCGGTGGACGGCACCGCGTGGGCGCTGTCCGCCGACCAGACCGACAACGCCGCGCTGATCGCCGTCACCGCGGCGCAGCGCGGGCTGCCGGCCCGGGCCGCGACGATCGGGCTGGCCACCGCGCTGCAGGAGTCGCGCCTGATCAACATCGACTACGGCGACCGGGACTCGATCGGGCTGTTCCAGCAGCGCCCCTCCCAGGGCTGGGGCACCGTCGAGCAGATCATGGACCCGGTGTACTCCACCGGGAAGTTCTACGACGGGCTCGTCCGGGTCCCCGGGTACACCGAGCTCCCCGTCACCGAGGCGGCGCAGGCCGTGCAGCGCTCGGGCTTCCCGGACGCCTACGCGCAGCACGAGACGCGGTCGCGGGCGTTCGCCTCGGCGCTGACCGGGTGGTCCCCCGCCACCCTGCACTGCGACCTGGACCCGGCAGCCGGCCCGGGCGACCCGGACGTCGTCGCCGCCCGGGTGCAGCGGGACTTCGCCGGCAGCGTGTCCACCGCCGTCGACGCGGCGGCGTCCGGGGGTGACGGCGGCGAGGGCACCGTGGTGCTGCTCGACCCGGCCGCGCTCACCGCGGCGACCGGCGGCGACGCCACCCGCTCGGGCTGGGCGGTGGCGCAGTGGGCCGTGGCCGTGGCCGAGGCGCTGGACGTGCAGGCCGTCGCGGTCGGGGACGCCGCGTGGGCGCGCGGCGGGACCGGCTGGACCACGGGGTCGCAGTCCCCGCTCCCCCCGGGCACGGTCGCCCTCACGCTCGCCCCCTGACGGCGCCCGCCCGGGTGACCCGGCCCCGCCGGGCCCGCCCGCCCGCCCGGCCACCGGCGCCGGGAGAGGACGTCCGCGCCGAGACAGGACCGCCGCACGCCCGACGTCGGCGCGGAGGACCTGTCTCGGCGAGCGGAGCCGGAGCGCAGGTCAGCGGTCGGTGACCGCCACGTAGTCGCGCTCCGGGGAGCCGGAGTACACCTGGCGCGGGCGGCCGATCTTGGTCTGCGGGTCGCGCATCATCTCGCGCCACTGCGCGATCCAGCCGGGCATCCGCCCCAGCGCGAACAGCGGCGTGAACATGCGCTCGTCGAAGCCCATGGCCTTGTAGATCAGGCCGGTGTAGAAGTCGACGTTCGGGTACAGCTTGCGGGAGATGAAGTAGTCGTCGGACAGCGCGATCTCCTCGAGGGTGCGCGCGATGTCCAGCAGCGCGTTGTTGCCGCCGAGCGCGGCCAGGACGGCGTCGGCGCTCTCCTTGACGATGGCGGCGCGCGGGTCGTAGTTCTTGTAGACCCGGTGGCCGAAGCCCATCAGCCGGACGCCCTGCTCCTTGTTCTTCACGCGGGTCATGAAGTCGGAGGCGTCGCCGCCGTTGGCCTGGATCTCGGCGAGCATCTTGAGCACGGCCTCGTTGGCGCCGCCGTGCAGCGGGCCGGAGAGCGCGTTGATGCCGGCCGCGACCGACGCGTAGAGGTTGGCGTGGCTGGAGCCGACGATCCGGACCGTCGAGGTCGAGCAGTTCTGCTCGTGGTCGGCGTGCAGGATCAGCAGCTTGTCGAGCGCCCGCACCACGGTGGGGTCGACGTCGTACTGCTGGTACGGAACCGCGAACGTCATCCGCAGGAAGTCCTCGATGTACCCGCGCGAGTAGTCCGGGTACAGCAGCGGCTCGCCGCGCGAGGTGCGGTGCAGGTAGGAGGTGATGGTGCGGGTCTTGGCCAGCAGCAGCACGGTCGCGAGCTCGACGGTCTCGGGGTCGAACGGGTCGAGCGACTCGGGGTAGAACGTCGCGAGCGCGTTGATCGCCGACGACATCACGGCCATCGGGTGCGCGCCCGAGGGGAAGGTGCCCATGAAGGTGCGGAAGTTCTCGTGCACGAAGGTGTGCCGGTTGATCCGCTCGACGAACGCGTCCAGCTGGTCCGCGGTCGGCAGCTCGCCGTTGACCAGCAGGTAGGCGACCTCGAGGAACGAGGACTTCTCGGCCAGCTGGTCGATCGAGTAGCCGCGGTAGCGCAGGATGCCCGCGTCGCCGTCGATGTAGGTGATCTGCGACTCGCAGGACGCGGTGTTCATGAACCCGGGGTCCACGGTGACCAGCCCGGTGTCGCGCAGCAGCGAGGAGACGACCACGCCGTCGTTGCCCTCGGTGGCGCGCACCACGGGGAGGTCGTGCGGGCTGCCGTTGACGACCAGCTGGACGGGCTCGGTGGCGACGTCGGACATGGCGCTCCTCCTCGGGCGGTGTGCGGGTGCGGACCTCGGTCCGGTCCGCGAGGTCGTGGGGCTGTGAGGCCCGCTGCGGTGCGGGCGCGCCACGGGGGTGGCGTCGGCCTGCCCTGACGCTACTTCCCGCGCAGGGGGTGGAGCATCCTCACGACGGCCCCTGCGCTGTGACTCGGGTCACAGGCGCCTCGGGACCAAGGTCTCTAGCGCTCCGAGAGCCGGTCGACCGCCGCAGCGATCCGCTCGTCCGTGGCGGTCAGGGCGACCCGGACGTGCCGCGGCGCGCCGTAGAACGACCCCGGGGCCACGAGGACGCCGCGGTCGGCCAGCCGGCCCACGGTGGCCCAGCAGTCGTCGTCGCCCTGCTCCGGGCGCGCCCACAGGTACAGCCCGGCCGCCGAGCGGTCGACGACGAGCCCCGCGGCCGCCAGCCCGTCCCGCAGGGCCGCGCGCCGCACCCGGTACCGCTCCCGCTGCTCCGCGACGTGCGCGTCGTCGCCGAGGGCCGCGGTCAGCGCGGCCTGGACGGGCGCCGGGACGATCATGCCCATGTGCTTCCGGGTGGCCAGCAGGTCCCCCACCAGCGCCGGGTCGCCCGCGGTGAACGCGGCGCGGTAGCCCGCGAGGTTCGACTGCTTGGACAGCGAGTACACCGCGAGCAGACCGGTGACGTCGCCGCCGGTGACCCGCGGGTCCAGCACGCTCGGCACGCCGTCCGTCGCCCACGGCTCGTCCCAGGCCAGCTCGGCGTAGCACTCGTCGGACGCGACCACCACGGGCCGGCCGGAGCGCGCGGCCGCGGCGCGGGCGGCCTCGACCACCGCGCGCAGCTCGGCGACGCCCAGGACGCGGCCGTCGGGGTTGCCCGGCGAGTTCAGCCAGACCAGCCGCACGCGGTCGCCGTCCGCGCCGGTCAGCAGCGCGACGGGGTCGTCGGTCGCCACCGGCTCCGCCCCGGCGAGCCGGGCGCCGACGTCGTAGGTCGGGTACGCCGCGGCGGGGTGCGCGACGACGTCGCCGGCCCCCAGGCCGAGCAGCGCGGGCAGCAGCGCCACGAGCTCCTTCGAGCCCACCGTCGGCAGCACGCCCGCCGGGTCGAGCCCGGGCACGCCGCGGCGCCGGGCGAACCACGCGACCACGGCCTCGCGCAGCGCGGGCGTCCCCCACGTCAGCGGGTACCCCGGCGCGTCCGCGGCGGCGGCCAGCGCGCGGCGGACCAGCTCCGGCGTCGGGTCGACCGGGGTGCCGACCGACAGGTCGACGATGCCGCCGGGGTGCGCCCGGGCCCGGTCGCCGTACGGGGTGAGCGTGTCCCAGGGGAAGTCCGGCAGCGCGCCGGTCAGCAGACCCACGCGTCAGTCGCCGTGCACCTGGAGCGGGAGCGTCGCGATGATCGGGTGGTCCTTCGGGATCTCGCCCATCTTGGCGGCGCCGCCCGGCGAGCCGAGGTCGTCGAAGAACTCGACGTTCGCCTTGTAGTACTCGCTCCACTGCTCGGGGACGTCGTCCTCGTAGTAGATCGCCTCGACCGGGCACACCGGCTCGCAGGCGCCGCAGTCCACGCACTCGTCGGGGTGGATGTACAGCGAGCGCTTGCCCTCGTAGATGCAGTCGACCGGGCACTCCTCGATGCACGCCTTGTCCTTGACGTCCACGCAGGGCTGGGCGATCACATAGGTCACGGTGCGTCCTCCACGCGCCCCGGCCTCGGCGGTCGGGCGCGGTCCGGGTTCGTTCGGGCTGCCGGGACCTAGTATCGCTCACCTGCGCTCCGACGGCGCAGTGCAGAGACGGAGCAGAGTGTGACCTTCCCCGCCGGACCGGCCGGAGCCGCCCCCGACCCGCACGCGTCGTGGCGCACCTGGACGGTCGGCCGGCGCGTCGTCGTCCGGCGGCGGCTCCCCGCGGGCGAGCCGCAGCCCTACACCGACGTGCTGGGCGACCTGGTCGCCGTCGACGACGCCGGCGTCACCGTGCGGACGCGCCGCTCCGGGGACGTGCGGGTGCCCGCGGACGAGATCGCCCTGGGCAAGCTGGTCCCGCCCGCGCCGGAGCGCCGCCCGCGCCGCTGAGCCGCACGACCGCGACGGGTCCCGAGCCCGGTCAGCCCGCGGGCGGCGCCGCGGCCGGGTCGGGTCCGCAGACCACGCGGTTCTGCGGGCGGTAGGTCCAGGACGACGGCTCGGTGGCGACGACCTCGCCGTTGAGCTTGATCGTCCGCGTGACGGTGATCCGGAAACCGGGGTTGCCGGCCGACTGCGGCGAGCAGGTCGCGGTCTGCGAGTACACGGTGGTCGGCTGCACGACGTTGGTCTTGGGACCGGACTCGGAGATGACCTCCCAGTACGGGGTGCTCCAGATCCGCACCCACGTCTTGCCGTCGCCCACCCACGCCTGCACCAGCGCGCCGTACGGCGTGTTGTTCTTCCACCGCATGTCGAGCGTGCCGGTGAACAGCGTCGCCTCGCGGCCCGCGGGGTACCGGCTGAACCACTCGGAGTGCGGCTTGTGCTCGACGTCCTCCATGCCGGCCTCGTACGCGGCGTTGTACGTCGTGGTGGACAGCTGGGACAGCCCGCCGCCCCACGCGTCGGTGTGCTCGCCGTTGACGATGGCGCCGGCCTGGGTGAAGCCGTGCGCCGCGTCGATGGGACCGAGCGCCTCGGTCAGGCTGAACGTCTCGTCGGGGCGCACCAGCGTGCCGTTGATCGCGTTGGCCCCCGCCGTGATGTTCTGCGTGCGCCGCTGCTCGCTGGTCAGCGGGGTGGAGAACTCGGCGACGACCTGCGTGACGCCCAGCGCCTCGAGCGCCGCGGTGGTCTGCGCGGGGTCGGACTCGACCAGCTCCACCGGGGCGACGCGCTCGTCCTCCTGCGTCGCGGCGGAGACGGCGGCGGCGAGCGTCGCCGGGTCCAGCGTGGTGCCGGGCGTCCCCGGGACGATCACCGGCGCGTCGTTCTGGAACTCGAAGCGCGCGTCGGAGGACACGGTGAGCAGGTTCGTCGAGCGGGCGACGACCTGCTCCACGAGCGCGGCGCCGTCCATCTGCAGCACCAGCGCGGACTCCTGCGGCACGAACGACGCGACCGCGGTCAGCACGTCCGCCGGCAGCTCGACCCGCTGGCCGGCCACCTCCACCGCGACCGGCCCGGCGGCCACGCGGGACGCGACCTCCTGCAGCGTGGCGTCGGTCTCCTCCTGCGTGATGTCGGGCTCGACGACCTCGGTGGCCAGCTCCAGGGGGCGGGCCGCGGTCAGCCACGTGTCCACCAGGGTCTCGCGCGCCGCGTCGGTGTCGAGGGTCCAGCCGTCGACGGCCTCGACCGCGTGCGGCTCCCCGTCGGCGAACACGATCGACCCGTCGACCGGCGCGAGGCTCAGCGTGGCCGTGAGGTCCTCCAGCGCGGCGTCGAGCTGCGCGTCGTCCACCACGGTGACGGGCTGCTCCGCGCCGCCGCCGACCAGGTGCTGCCAGAGCCGCTGCGGGCGCAGGTCGGCGCCGGTCAGCCGGTCGACCGTCGCCCCGACGTCCAGGGACAGCCCGGCGGTGGCGGGGTCGACGGAGCCGGTGATCTGCTCGGCGGACACCGGGACGACGTCGCCGGCCAGCTCGCCGAGCCGGTCCGTGAGCGCCTCCTCGGCACGCGCGGCCGTCATCCCGCCGACCTCCACGCCGGCGACCGTGGTCCCGCGCGGGACCCGGTCGGCCAGGGCGTAGGCGGCACCGACGTACGCGCCGCCGAGCACCACGACCACGCCGGCGACGACCAGCGTCACCCGCAGCCAGCGGCGCCGCGGCTGGTCCGGCTCGAACTCGTCGAGCGGCGACCACGACCCGTCGGGACCGTCGCCGTCCACGGTGGGCTCGGTGCCCTCCGCGCTGCCCTTCGCCATCCGGATCCCCCTCGCGAGCAGCGGCGCGCACCCCGCCCGCCGCGACGGCCGATTCTACGGTCCCCACCCGTGCGCGCGGCGCTCCGGTGTCCCGTATGGGCCGGTTCCGCAGGTCACGACTTGGCAACGAAGGCCGCGGCCGGCGGTCGGGGCGCCTCAGCGCAGGCCGCGCACCCGCCGCCGCAGGTGCACCAGGCTGCCCGCGTCGGGCTCGCCCTCCCGGGACTCCAGCACCTCCGCGACGACCACGTCGTGGTCCCCCGCCGGCACGATCTGCGCCGTCCGGCACTCGAACCACGCCGCGGCGCCGGTCACCCACGCCGCCCCGGAGCGCGGCGCGGCCACGTGCGGCACGCGGTCGAGCTGGCCGATCGCCGGCCGGCCGGGCGAGGCCAGCCAGTCGGCCACCGGCGCCTGGTCGTCGGCGAGCACGCTGACCGCCCACGTGTCCACGTCGTCCAGCGCCTCCCGCAGCCGCGCGTCCTCGTGCACGCACAGCAGCAGCATCGGCGGGTCCAGCGACACCGACGTGACGGCGCTGGCCGTCATCGCGTGGTCCATGCCTCGCCAGCGGACGGTCACCACGACCACGCCCGCGGGCAGGCGGCCCATCGCGGCCCGGAACGCGTCGGTGGCGGCGACCCCTGTCGCCGCCGCGCCGTCGCCGTACAGCGGGTCGACCTCGGTCACGGCGCGCTCGGCGGGCGGCGCAGGGGCACGTCGGCGAACCAGGCCCGCGGCGCGAGGGCCACGGCCAGCGCGACCGCCAGGGAGCCGATCGCCCACACCCAGCCGATCGCGCCGTCCGCCGGCACCAGCACGTCGCCACCGGGTCCGCGCCCGGAGAGCACCTGCACGCTCGCGAACAGCCCGACCAGCAGGCCCACCGACGTCACCCAGCCGCCCCACGCGCGGACGACCACGGCCGCCGCGAGCACCAGCAGCAGGCAGACCACGACGCCCCACGGCCGGGTCGAGCGGTGCATGACCGTGCCGACCGCGCCGACCAGCACGCCGAGCAGCAGGGCGCCGAGGGCGCGGAGGACGATCGGGAGCGTCAGGGGCGGCACGCGCGCCAGGCTACCCCGGTGCGCGGGTGCGCTCAGGCCCCGGCGATGCGCGCGCCCGGCGGCAGCGCGGCCGCCGGCACCGGCGCCGAGCCCGGGGCCCGGCGGTAGGACTCCCGCGGCAGCACCGGGGCGAGCACGAGGTTCGACAGGGCGCAGCAGGCCACGGCGTCCGGGTGGTCCAGCGGCGCGACCGCCTGGACCTGGGTGCCGTGCGCGCGCAGCGCGGCCAGCACGCGGTCCCGGACCGGCAGCACGTCGACGACCAGGTCGACGGGGCCGTCGGCGGCGACGGACGGCAGCGGGCCGGCGGGGTCGGGCAGCGCGAGCGGCCCCTCGCGGGTCGCCCGGCGGTCGTCGGCGCGCGCGGCCAGCACAGCGTGGGCGGCCGGGTCCGCGGCGAGGGCGGCGTACCCGGCGCGCAGTGCGGCCGCGGGGGCGACGGCCCACGCGACGGCCGGGGCCCGGCCCGCGGCCTCCGCCACCAGCTCGACGGCGCGCGCCGTGATCGCGTGCGCGCGGACGTGGTCCGGGTGGCCGTAGCCGCCGCCCGGCTCGTACGTGACGACCAGGTCGGGCCGCCGGAGCAGGAGCAGCCCGGCGAGCCGCCCGGCGGCCTCGTCCAGCGGCACGCCGACCAGCGCCCGCGCGGGCACCTCGGCCGCGGCCCCCGCGCGCCCGCTCGCGACCCAGGCCATCCCCGAGTCCTCGTACCGCGCTCCCCCGTCCGCGCCCCCGTCTGCGTCCGCGTCCCCCGAGCGGGCACCCGATGTCCCCTCCGAGGCTCCCGAGGGGACATCTGCTGCCCGCTCGGCGATCCCGGCTGCGCCCGGGAGCGGGAGCGGGAGCGGGAGCGGGAGGGTGTCCAGGAAGTGCTGGGTGGCACCCAGGGCGGTGGTCGCCGCCGCGAGCTCGCGCTCGCGGTGCGCGGCCAGCGCGGGGCCGTCGCCCTCGAGGTGCGCGAGCGCGGCGCCGATCACCTCGCCGCGCTCGCCGCGGGTGCAGGTCACCACCGTGGCCGGCAGCCCCGCCGCGGCCCAGGTCGCCAGCAGCGCGCCGGTCGACAGCGTCTCGTCGTCCGGGTGCGCGTGCACCGCGAGCACGCCACCCGTGACGGGCGACGTGCTCGCGGTCGGCAGCATGCGGGCGTCAGGCGCGCTTGGTGCGCGCGACCGCGCGGGCCCGCTCCGTCTGGTCCAGGATCACCTTGCGGATGCGCACGACCTCGGGGGTCACCTCGACGCACTCGTCCTCGCGGGCGAACTCCAGGGACTCCTCGAGGGTCAGGTGCCGCGGCGGCACCAGGTTCTCGAAGTTGTCCGCGGTGGCCGACCGCATGTTGGTGAGCTTCTTCTCCTTGGTGATGTTGACGTCCATGTCCTCCTGGCGGGAGTTCTCGCCGACGATCATGCCCTCGTAGACCTCCTGCGTGGGGTCGACGAAGAACGAGCCGCGCTCCTGCAGGTTGATCATGGCGAACGGCGTCACCGCGCCGGCGCGGTCGGCGACGAGCGAGCCGGCGACCCGGGTCTCGATCGGGCCGGCCCACGGCTCGTACCCCTCGGCCAGCGACGAGGCGATGCCGGTGCCGCGGGTGTCGGTGAGGAACCGGGTGCGGAAGCCGATCAGACCCCGGGCCGGGACCAGGAACTCCATGCGGACCCAGCCGGTGCCGTGGTTCGACATGGTCTCCATGCGGCCCTTGCGCTGCGCGAGCAGCTGCGTGACGGCGCCCAGGTACTCCTCGGGGACGTCGATCGTCATGCGCTCGACCGGCTCGTGCACCTTGCCGTCGATCTTCTTGGTGACGACCTGCGGCTTGCCGACGGTGAGCTCGAAGCCCTCGCGGCGCATCTGCTCGACCAGGATCGCCAGCGCGAGCTCACCGCGGCCCTGGACCTCCCAGGCGTCCGGGCGGTCGGTGGGCACGACGCGGAGCGACACGTTGCCGATCAGCTCGGCGTCGAGGCGGTCCTTGACCTGGCGGGCGGTGACCTTGTGGCCCTTGCCGCCCTTGCCGGCCAGCGGGGACGTGTTGATGCCGATGGTCATCGAGATCGCCGGGTCGTCGACGGTGATCAGCGGCAGCGGCCGCGGGTCGTCGGGGTCGGTCAGCGTCTCGCCGATGGTGATGTCCGCGATGCCCGCGACGGCCACGATGTCGCCGGGGCCGGCCTTGTCCGTGGGGACGCGGTCCAGCGCCTTGGTCTCGAGCAGCTCGGTGATGCGGACGTTCTGCATCGTGCCGTCGGCGCGGGCCCAGGCCACCGTCTGGCCCTTGGTCAGCTCGCCGTTGAAGATGCGCAGCAGCGCGAGGCGGCCGAGGAACGGCGAGGCGTCCAGGTTCGTGACGTGCGCCTGCAGCGGCGCGCCCTCGGTGTAGGTCGGGGCCGGGATCTTCTCGAGGATGGTCCGGAACAACGGCTCCAGGTTCTCCGAGTCCTCGGGCAGGCCGCCGTCGGCGGGCTGGGTCAGCGAGGCGCGGCCGGCCTTGGCGGCGGCGTACACCACGGGCACGTCGAGGATCGCGTCGAGGTCCAGGTCCTCGACCTCGTCGTGCAGGTCGGACGCCAGGCCCAGCAGCAGGTCGGTCGCCTCGGCGACGACCTCGGAGATGCGCGAGTCGGGGCGGTCGACCTTGTTCACCACGAGGATGACGGGGAGCTTCGCGGCCAGGGCCTTGCGGAGCACGAACCGGGTCTGGGGCAGCGGGCCCTCGGACGCGTCGACCAGCAGCACGACGCCGTCGACCATGGACAGGCCGCGCTCGACCTCGCCGCCGAAGTCGGCGTGGCCGGGGGTGTCGATCACGTTGATGGTGATGCCGCCGGGCTCGCCCACCGCCGCCGCCGACGGGCCGGCGTACCGGACCGCGGTGTTCTTGGCGAGGATGGTGATGCCCTTCTCGCGCTCGAGGTCGCCGGAGTCCATGGCCCGCTCGTCGACGTGCGCGTGCGCGCCGAAGGCGCCGGACTGGTGGAGCATCGCGTCCACGAGCGTGGTCTTGCCGTGGTCGACGTGGGCGACGATCGCGACGTTGCGCAGATCGCCGCGCACCCGGGTGCCGGTGGGCACGGACATGTCAGGACTCATTCCGCAGGGGTGAAGTGTGAGGGCGCGACGACGTCGAGCGCCGATCAAGTGTACGCGCACGCGCGCCCCGGCACGAGAGGCTGCTCGTGCCGGGGCGCGCGGGGTCCTCCGGGGTGGTGCCCGGACTGGTCAGACGTCCGAACCGCCACCACGCGGGATGTTGGTGCTCTCGAACCGGCCCTTGCTCTCGTTCTCCGCGTCCTCGAACGCCTGGACGCGCTGCCCGTCGGCCACCGCGGTGGCGCCGGGGGCCGACGCGGCGGCGGTCGCGGCCAGCAGCCGGTCGCGCTCCTCGCGGCGCAGCTTCTGCTCCGCGGGGTTCGGCACCGGCACGGCGGCGAGCAGCCGGCGGGTGTAGTCCTGCTGCGGCTCGCGCAGGATCTGCGCGCGCGGCCCGACCTCGACCAGGTCGCCCTTGTTCATCACGGCGATCCGGTTGGACAGGATCTCCACGACGGCCAGGTCGTGGCTGATGAACAGGCAGGCGAACCCGTACTCGCGCTGCAGCTCCTGGAAGAGCTCGAGCACGCGGGCCTGCACCGACACGTCGAGGGCCGAGGTCGGCTCGTCCGCGATCAGCAGCTTGGGCGACAGGGCCAGGGCGCGGGCGATGCCGACGCGCTGGCGCTGGCCGCCGGACAGCTCGTGCGGGTAGCGGTTCCGCATGGCGCGGGGCAGGTGCACCCGGTCCAGCAGGCTCTCCACCCGGCGGTCCAGGTCCGCCCCGGAGGCGACCTTGTGCAGCTTCAGCGGCTCGCCGATGGACTCGCCGATCGGCAGGCGCGGGTTCAGCGAGGAGCCCGGGTCCTGGAACACGATCGAGACGTCCTGGCGCACCGCGCGCAGGTCCTTGGGCTTCACGCCCGCCAGCTCGACGCCGTTCACCTTGAGCGAGCCGCCCGCGACGGGCAGCAGGCCGACGGCGGCGCGGCCGACCGTGGTCTTGCCCGAGCCGGACTCGCCGACCAGGCCGACGACCTCGCCCTTGCCGATGGCCAGGTCGATGCCGTTGATCGCGCGGAACGCCGGCACCCGGCCACGGCCGGGGTACTCGATGACCAGGTCCTTGGCCTCGAAGGCGTACCCGGTCCCGGTGGTGTCCAGGACGCCGGGCCGCTGCAGCGGCTGGCCGAGGGGCCGCTCGGACACCCGCAGCCCGCCGGTCCCCTCGGCGTCGGCGACCGGGTGGTCGCCGTGCAGGCCGGCGGCGGCGAACGTCTCGGAGCCCAGGTGCGGGACGGCGTCCAGCAGCTGGCGGGTGTACGTGTGCTGCGGGCGGTTGAAGATCTCGTCCGCGGTGCCCGACTCCACGACGCGGCCGTTCTTCATCACCATCACGCGGTCGGACAGGTCCGCGACCACGCCCATGTCGTGGGTGATGAGGATGATGCCGGCGTCCACGCGGTGCCGCAGGTCGCGCATCAGCTTGAGGATCTCGGCCTGGACCGTCACGTCGAGGGCCGTGGTCGGCTCGTCGGCGATCAGCAGCTTCGGCTCGCAGGCGAGCGCCTGGGCGATCATCGCGCGCTGGCGCTGACCGCCGGAGAGCTGGTGCGGGTACTTGTCGACGGCCTCGTCCGGGTTCGGCAGGTCGACCATGCGCAGCAGCTGGACGGCGCGGGCGCGGGCCTCCTTCGGGCTCATCTCGAAGTGCACGCGCAGCGTCTCGACGATCTGGAACCCGATCGTGTAGACGGGGTTCAGCGCCGTCATCGGCTCCTGGAAGATGACCGCGACGTCCTTGCCGCGCACGTTCGACAGCTGCTTGTGGTTCAGCCCGAGCAGCTCGCGCCCGGCGAGCCTCGCGGAGCCCTCGGCGCGGCCGTTCGGGGGCAGCAGGCCGATCAGCGACATCGACGACTGCGTCTTGCCGGAGCCGGACTCGCCGACGATCGCGAGCACCTCGCCGGGGCGGACGTCGTAGTTGACGTCGACGGCGGCCGGGAACCACTCGCCGTCGACGAAGAACTCGACCGTGAGGTCGCGGACCTCGAGGATCGGCGCCTTGGCGTCGACCGGGGGCGTACCCGGGGCGGAGGCGGTGTCAGTGGTCACGGTTCTCGGGATCCTTCCGTGGGGCGAGCCCGGGGTGTGCGGGCCGCGCGACGTCGAGACGGGCGCAGGTCCCCTGGTCTGGGACGATGTCCGCATGGTGTCGGCGGACGTGGTGGAGTACAGGCCGGCCTTCGGCCGGGTTCTTGCGGTGGTCGTCGCGGCGCTCGGCGCCGGCGGCCTGGTGGCCGGCCTGGTGGCCGACCCGGGGGCGGCATGGCCCTTCGTGGCGCCGGTGCTGCTGGCGGTCGCCCTGGTCTGGGCCGCCTACTGGCGCCCCGCCGTGGTGGTGAGCCCCGCGGGGGTGGAGCTGCGCAACGTGACCCGGACGGTCGAGCTGCCCTGGCCGACGATCCAGCGCGTGGACACCAAGTACGCCCTCACGCTGCACACCGCCTACGGCGACTACGCGGCGTGGGCCGCGCCCGCGCCCAGCCGCACCCGCGTGACGACCTCCTCCCAGGAGGACACCGCGCACCTGCCCGGGTCGAGCTACGGCGCCGGCGGCGGCGTGCGCCCCGGCGACCTCGCGTCGAGCGCCTCGGGCCAGGCGGCGATCATCGTGCGCGCCCGCTGGGAGGAGCTGCGCGACGCCGGCCTGCTGGACGACCCGCGCGTCGAGCGCGCCCGCCCGCGGGTCCGCTGGCACGTCGGCACGCTGGCCGCGATCGTCGTGCTGATCGCGGCCAGCGCGCTGACCGTCGCGCTGTGACACTCAGGCGCTCGCCGTGGTCCGGGCCTCGGCGCCGGCCCGGCGGGCGTCCGCCTTCGACAGGGCCCGCTTGGTCGGGATCCGGCGCTGCCGCGGGTCGAACGCGTCGCGCAGGCCGTCACCGATGAAGTTCACGCACAGGGCGATCGCCACGATGAACAGGCCGGGCCACCAGAACAGCCAGGGCCGGGTGGCGAAGGCGGACTGGTACTCGTTGATGAGCTGGCCCAGCGAGACCTCGGGGCTGCTGATGCCGAACCCGAGGTAGGACAGCGCGGTCTCCAGCAGGATCGCCGAGGCCATGAGCAGCGTCGCGTTGACGATGATCACGCCGACGGCGTTCGGCAGGATGTGCTTGAACATGATCCGGAAGCTCGACGCACCGGCCACGCGGGCGGCGTCCACGAACTCCCGCTCGCGCAGGGTGAGGAACTGCCCGCGCACCAGGCGCGCCATGTTGGTCCACGTCACGAGCGACAGCGCGATGGCCAGGGTCCACGGGTTCGCCCCGCCGACCAGCACACCGAGGATCGCGCCGATCATGATGACCGGGACGGTGATGATCATGTCGGTGAACCGCATGAGCAGGTTGTCCCAGCGGCCGCGGAAGTAGCCCGCCAGCGCGCCGACGACGACGCCGATGGTGGTCGACAGCAGGCCGATGACGACCATGACGGTCAGCGACTGCTGCGTCCCGCGCATGACCATCGCGAAGCCGTCGTGGCCGATGTTGTCCTGGCCGAACGGGTGAGAGCCGATGTGGAACCCGCCGTCGAAGCCCATGGTGGGCGCGCCGCCGGCGTTCACGATGTCGCTGGTCTCGCGGTAGCCGTACTGCCACCAGCCGGGGATGGGACCCCAGCCGATGGACGTGGTCACCAGCAGGACGATCGCGGCCAGCACGACCGCGGAGATCATCGCGCCGCGGTGGCGCAGGAACCGCCGCAGGACGATGCGGCCCTGCGACAGGCCCTCGACCTCCTTGAGCTCGATGGCGTTCTCGACGTTCTCCGCCGGGTCGACGATGCCCTCGTGGGGCTCGAGAGGGGGCTGGATGCTCATGCGTTGACTCGAATCCGGGGGTCGAGCGCCGCGTACACGAAGTCCACGACGATGTTGGCCAGGACCAGGAGCGTGCCCGTCACGAGGAAGTACCCCATGATCGGGTCGGCGTCCTTGTCGGCCAACGACTTGATGAACAGCTGGCCCATGCCGCTCCAGCCGAAGATCCGCTCGGTGATGATGGCTCCGCCGAACAGCGCGGCGATGTCCAGCGGCACGATGGTGGCCAGCGGGATCAGCGCGTTGCGGAACGCGTGCCGGACCGTCACGACGCGCTCGGGCAGGCCCTTGGCGCGCGCGGTGCGGATGTAGTCCTGGTTCATGACCTCGAGCAGGCTGGCGCGGGAGTACCGCGTGTAGCTCGCGAACGAGACCAGGATCAGGGCGATCGTCGGCAGCACCAGGTGCGTGTACTTGTCGAGCGTCTGCACCCAGAAGTCGCCGCCCAGACCCGGGGTCTGGGAGCCGATCGTGGCGATCGGGCGGCCGTTGATCTTGGACGCGTCGGAGTACTGCTCCCACACCCGCATGACGCGGTCGACGAAGATCAGGGCACCGACGAAGATGCCGGTGATCATGGCGCCGCGGATGGAGACCTTGCGGTCCATCCCGCCGAACAGGTAGCCGACCACGGCCGCGACGGCGAGCGTGACGAGCGCCAGGCCGGCGATCAGCAGCCAGGACGCGTTCACGAACGCGTACTGCAGCGGGTAGTACAGCGCCACGCCGAGGGCGACCACGGTGAGCGAGGAGTACAGCGCCCGCCGGTCGCGCAGGCCCGCCGACAGCGCGGTGACCGCGAACGCGACGCCCACGCCGAGCACGCCGATCACGACCGGGCCGAGGCTCGGGTCCGTCAGCCAGTCGCTCGTCGAGACGAAGAACAGGATGCCGGCGGTGGCCAGCAGGCTCGCGCCGAACGCGATCCACCGGGTCCGGGTGCTGCCGCCGATGACCGACGACCAGATGACGCCGGAGATCACGGACAGCAGGGCGATCCACAGCGGCGGCACGTGGGGGTCCGCGAGGAAGTCGTTGAAGCCGATGGCGCCCCAGAGCTTGAGGAGCACCGCGACCCAGAAGGAGGGCAGCGAGTACAGCACGAACGACATGAACGTGACGCTGTAGTCGAAGCGCGTGTACTGGCGCAGGGCCGACACGATGCCGACCAGGACGCCGAGGCCGATCGCGAGGAACGTGGACGCGGCCACGAGCTGCAGCGTGCTCGGGATGGCGCCGCTCAGCAGCGACGGGACGGACTGCCCGGTGCGCCAGCTGGTGCCGAAGTCGCACTGGCCGACGACGCAGCCGCCGATGCCGGCCAGCCACTTGAAGTAGCGGATGACGGGCGGGGTGTCCAGGTCGAGCGCGTCGATGCGCGCCGCGATCAGCGCCTCCTTGTTGGGGGCGGTGCTGGTGCGCAGCTCCTCGAGCGGGTCGAGCGAGTAGGCCAGGAGCATGTAGACGATGAACGTCGCTCCGAGCAGCACGATCGCGGAGGAGAGCAGTCGCCGGCCGAGGAACGTCAGCGTCGGTGCGCTGGTCCGCCACCAGGGGCGACGTGCCGGTTCCGGCGTCCCGGCCACGGCGGGCACGCCGGCGGCACGGGTAGGGGCAGAGGTGGCCATAGGGTCCTTGACCTCACGGGAGGGGGATGACTCGCGATGGGCGATTCTACGCGTACCGGATAGGTCGCTGATCACCGGCCCTCGTGGGGCCGCGCGAGCACGGGCTGGTTCGGGCGGTGCTGTCCAGGACCTGCACGCCGACGGGGGCACTGCGGCGGTGTGGCCGCAGTGCCCCCGTCGGGAGGACCTGGGTCGGTCAGGTCACGGCGTCACTCGGACGCGGTGATCTCCCAGTCCCAGTAGTTCCAGAAGATGGTCGGCGACAGCGCGATCGTCGACACGCCCTGCAGCTCGTCGCTGTACGCGACGACGCCCGGGAACTGGAACAGGTTCACGCCGAAGGCGTCCGCGTTGAGGATCTTCTCGATCTCGATCGTCAGCTCGGTCTCGCGCTCGGGGTCCGTGTTGGTGGACATCTCGCCGTAGAGCGCGTCGACGGCGGGGTTCTCGTAGCCGCCGAAGTTGTTGACGCCGCCCGCGATGTAGTTCGCCTCGGAGTTCAGGGCGAAGGTGTTCGTGGACTGCCAGCCGAACAGCGACGCGTCGTACGTGCCGCCGCCGAGCAGCGTGCTCCAGTTGTCGTCGCCGTTGTCGAGGACGTTGAAGCCGGCCTGGGCGGCCGAGGCCGCGATCAGCTGGTACTCGTTCGCACGACGGACGTTGGACTTGCCGTAGAGGAAGCGCACGTCCACCGGGGTGGTGACGCCGGCCTCGGCGAGCAGCGCCTTGGCGCCCTCGACGTCCACGTCGGCGAAGGCCTCGGAGCCGTTGGCCGCGATGACCTCGTCGTACGTCGGCGAGCCCGGGACCACGGTGAAGGAGTCACGCACGGTGGCGTCCTCCTGCAGCGGCAGGACCAGCTTCTCCAGGATCTCCTGGCGCGGGATGACCTTGAGGAACGCCTCGCGGACCTTGCGGGCCTTCTCGGCGTCGCCGCCGTAGGTGGCGGGGTCGAACGGACCACCGTTGTTGAAGGTCAGGTCCACGTGCTCGTAGGTGCCCTCGGGCGCCGTCTCGTAGGAGATGCCGTCGATGCCCTCGAGGGTCTGCAGCACGTCCACCGACGACTGCGGCGCGATGAGGTCGACCTCACCGTTCTGCAGCGCGGTGACCGCGGCCAGCGGGTCCTCGGTGTAGCGGATCGTGATGGAGTCGACCTTGGGCTCCGGGCCCCAGGTGTAGTCCTCGTTGCGCTCCAGCGTGACGTACTGGTTCTCGACGAAGTCCGTGATGACGTACGCGCCGTACGACAGGTAGAGGCGCTCGTCGTCCGGCAGCGACGTGAAGTTGAAGCCGTTGTTCCAGGTCTCGGCGATCGGGGCCAGCGCGGCCGCGTCGTTGTTCTGGAACGCGTCGATCAGGGCCTGCTTGGCCTCGGTCGGGTCGTCCAGGCCGAGCGCGATCTCCGCCACGGCGTGCGCCGCGATGGGCGACGGCTGGCTCATCGAGACCTCCCAGTCGGAGCGGGGCTCCGTGTAGTGGAAGGTGACCGAGCGGTTGTCGTCGCTGATCTCCGGGAACTCGGTGATCAGGTTCATCGCCTCGGAGGACGAGTCGAAGTACACCTGGCCCTCGGCGGTGGAGACCGTGCCGTCGTCGGCCGTCTCCGCCTCCTCGGTGGTGTCGAACATGTCGTTCTGCGCGCCCCACCACAGGATCATGTCGGCCGCGTCGACGGGCGTGCCGTCCGACCAGGTGACGCCCTCGTTGATCGTGTACTTGACGACGAGCGGGTCCTCGGACTCGACCTCGTACGAGCCGAAGTCCTCGTTCTTCGCGAGGTTCAGGTCGCCGTCGTAGTAGTTGAAGAACGAGGTCATCAGATAAATGATGTTCGCGTTCGCCGTGGCGTTGCCGTTCGACGTGAGGTTGTTCGTCGAGAACATCGGCTGGTTCCAGCTGACGTTGACCGACGTCGTCTCGTCGATCTCGCTCTCCGTCGCCGGGGCCGAGCACGCGGTGAGCACGAGGGCTCCCGACGCCGCGACGGCCAGGACGGCGCTTGTTCGCCTGATCTTCAATGTTCCTCCTGTGAAGGTGGCGCCCAGCGTCACTCGCCGCCCCGGGCCGACCCGCGAGTGGTCGTCCCGAGCACGGCAGACGCACGGTCCCGCCATGGATGGGGCAACGCTAGAGGCCCCATCCGGCCCAAATCGGACACAGACCCTTCGGACGCCTGATCGTTACCGGATCGATACTGAGCAGTAGTGTCCAGCATGCAAGACGCCACATGCCCGTAACATCCGGGAAACATCCGGGTCGGTGCAGCATCCGGGCACGACGAGGCCCTGTCCAGGGCCATCGGCTCAGCAGGGTCGGGGCGTCCTGTGGTATGCGCCGCCGCGGAGGCTCGCCGGCACGGACGCTGCGCGACCGGGTCGCGCCCGCCGGGCGGCCCCGGCGGCGCGGCCCGTCCCGCGGGTCGGCGGCTCAGACCGCAGCGGCGACCCGGATCGACTCGACGTTCAGGACGTTGCCGTCCGGGTCGGCGAACCACACCGACCGCATGGGGCCGTCGACCAGCACGCCGTCCTCCCAGGTGCCCGCGGGCAGCTCGAAGGTCTGGAACGTCAGGCCCGCGGCCCGCAGCGCCGCGACCTCGGCGTCGAACGCCTCGTCGGCGATGCTGAACGACACCGCGGTGGCCTGGTTCGTGCCGGCGAACTGCGACGGGTACACGAGCATCCCGCCGTCCTTCGTCGCGTAGACGACGCCCATGATGCCGTCGTCCGTACCGGGCACGTCCGCGGGGCGGAAGCCGAGCGTGCCCTCGTAGAACTGCCTCGCCCGGTCCAGGTCGCGCACGGCGAGGCAGGGCATCGCCAGGTGGTCGGAGAGCATCGTGGCCTCCAGCGCGGGCCGGGGCGACGGTCGCCCCGCCGGCACCGGCGAGCGTACGGCCGGCGCCTCGCAGTCCCGCTCCCCCGGCTGGTCAGGATCGGAGAAGCAGCACGGCTCCCGAGTTCCCTAGCGTGGACGGCACCGACGACCACCCGGCCGCAGTACCCGAGGAGCACCGATGACCACGACGCAGCCCGCAGCCGACCAGCAGGACGGCACCTTCAGCGCCGAGGAGCGCGCCGCCATGAAGGAGCGCGCCCAGGAGGTGCGGACGCAGCGGCGCCGCGGGAAGGCGAAGGCCGACCCCGAGGCCGAGCTGCTGGCGAAGATCGCCGAGATGGCCGACGAGGACCGGGCCGTGGCGGAGCAGGTGCACGCGCTGGTCCGCGAGGCCGCCCCCGGACTGGAGCCGCGCACCTGGTACGGGATGCCCGCCTACGCCCGCGACGGCAAGATCGTGTGCTTCTTCCAGCCCGCGGCGAAGTTCAAGGCCCGTTACGCGACGCTGGGGTTCAACGAGGACGCCCGCCTGGACGACGGCGCGATGTGGCCGACGGCGTTCGCGCTGACCCGGATCACCGACGTCGAGGCGCGGCGCATCCGCGAGCTGGTCGCCCGCGCCGCCGGGTGAGCGGTCGGGTCACGCCGGCCCGAGCACCGGCCCCGGCGCGGGCCGCGCGGCGCTGCCCTTGAGCTCGACCAGCACCACCCGGGTCGGCGTCGTGCCGGTGTTCTCCCCGGTGTGCTCCTGCGCGGGCAGCCACACGACCGCCCCCGGGGGCAGCTCGACGTCCCGCTCGCCCTGCGAACCGCTCAGGCGACGCCGGAACGCGGACTGCGTGACCATCACGCTGTCCGGGTGCTCGTGCGGGGTCGTGCGCTCCCCGGGTTCGTCCTGGTACGCCAGGACGCGCACCAGGTCGTTCTCGAACACGACGCTGTAGTGGTCGGGGTTCGTCACGACCGGGTCGAGGGCCACCTCGACCATCGTCCTCGCGGACGGGCGGCCCGTCCAGGGCCGCCGGGGTCAGAACAGGAAGGCCTTGAGCGTCCCGGTGAAGAGCAGCGCGAGCCCCGAGAGGACCAGACCCCAGATCGCCCGCTTCCGCCCGACGGGCGCGTAGCCGTGCCGGCCCAGCGTGCTCGCCCGGTTCAGCCCGACGAACGAGAGCACGAGGCCGATGACGGACACCACGGCCAGCGGGTTGCCGACCATCGCGACGATGCCGAGCACGAACCCCGCGGTCGCGTGCCCGTTGCGCACCGCGGCCTGCCGAAGCGGCACCCCGGGTGCTCCCGCGGGGGTCCGGCGTGCTCGGTCCACGCGGTGCCGTCCCACCAGCGCTGACCGCCGGTGCCGGTCGGGTCGGGGTACCAGCCGGGCTCGGCCGTGCCGTTCGTCGGACCGCTCATGCGCGCCGCACCCCCCTGCTCGAGCCGGCCCGCGTCAGACGTTGAACCGGAACTCGACGACGTCCCCGTCGGCCATCACGTAGTCCTTGCCCTCGATCCGGGCCTTGCCCGCGGAGCGCGCGGCGGCGACGGAGCCGGCCTCGACCAGGTCGTCGAACGAGATGACCTCGGCCTTGATGAAGCCCTTCTGGAAGTCCGTGTGGATGACGCCGGCGGCCTGCGGCGCGGTCCACCCCTGGTGGATCGTCCAGGCGCGCGACTCCTTGGGACCGGCCGTGAGGTAGGTCTGCAGGCCGAGGGTGTGGAAGCCGACCCGGGCGAGCTGGTCCAGCCCCGCCTCGTCCTGGCCGTTGTCCGCGAGCATCTCCTTGGCCTCGTCGGGCTCGAGCTCGACCAGGTCGGACTCGAACTTCGCGTCGAGGAAGATGGCGTCGGCCGGGGCGACGAACGCGCGCAGCTCGTCCTGCATCGCGGTGTCGGCGAGGCCGGCGTCGTCGGTGTTGAAGACGTAGATGAACGGCTTGGCCGTCATGAGCTGCAGCGGCGCCAGGTCGGCCAGGTCGAGGCCGGCGGCCTGCGCGCCCTGGAACAGCGTCTGCCCGGACTCGAGCACGGTCTGGGCGGCCTGCGCGGCGGCGAGCTCGGCGGGGTCCGCCTTCTTGATGCGGACCTCCTTCTCCAGGCGCGGGACGATCTTCTCCAGCGTCTGCAGGTCCGCCAGCACGAGCTCGGTGTTGATGGTCTCGATGTCGTCCTTGGGCGAGACGCGGCCGTCGACGTGCACGACGTCGGGGTCGGCGAACGCGCGGGTCACCTGGCAGATGGCCTCGGCCTCGCGGATGTTGGCCAGGAACTTGTTGCCGAGCCCCTCGCCCTCGCTGGCGCCCTTGACGATGCCGGCGATGTCCACGAACGACACCGTCGCGGGGAGGATCTTCTCGCTGCCGAAGATCTCCGCGAGCTTCTCGAGCCGCGGGTCGGGCAGCGGCACGACGCCGACGTTCGGCTCGATCGTCGCGAACGGGTAGTTCGCCGCGAGGACCTGCGCGCGGGTCAGGGCGTTGAAGAGCGTGCTCTTGCCGACGTTGGGCAGGCCGACGATGCCGATGGTGAGTGCCACGGACGACCATCCTAGGGGGCCGCGGGCGGACGCGTCCCCGCCCCTGCCGCGCTCAGGCGAACGAGCGGATGGTCTGCAGCAGCTCCGGGGCCCGCTGGTCGTAGACCCGGGCGCCGAGCCGGATCCCGGTGACCAGCACCGCGGCCCCGACGCCGAGGCCGACGACCAGGGCGAGCACGTCGAGCAGCACGGCGCCCGTCAGCACGGCGGCGACCCCGAGCACCACCGTCGGCAGGCACAGCGCGAGCAGCAGGAGCAGCCCGGCGCTCTGGCTGACCATCACCGCGAACGACGACCCCTGCGGGGTGGAGAACGGGTTGTCCCCGGGCTTGGGCACCGGGTACACGACGCGGGCCGAGTAGACGGACGACGCGCCCAGGCCCACCGTCAGGACGCCGAGGGACATGCCGAGCACCGGCAGGGTCGCGTCCCAGCGCGCGGTGGCGCCGAGCACCAGCACGTCGGTGGCGAGCACCACGACGCCGCCGACCAGCAGCCCCGCGACCGCCCGCCCCGCCCGGTCCACGCGGCCGTCGACGGGCGCGGCCACGTGGGTCCAGAACGCGGTGTCGTCGTACGCCACGTCGGCGCTGAGCGACCAGCCCATGACGAACGCGACCAGCACGCCCGCGCCGAGCAGCGCGTCGCCGCCCCGCCCGAGGAACCACAGCAGCAGCACCAGGACCGGCACCACGGCCACGGACGCGGCGTAGCGGGAGTCGCGCACCCAGTAGGTGAGGCAGCGGGCGACCACGGCGCCCGTCGGCGTCGCGGGCACCCGGCCGAAGAACCCGAGCCCCGCGCTGCGGGACACGTGGCCGCCGCCCTCGGGACGCACCAGCGCGGCGCTCAGCGCCCGGTCCCAGACCGCGACCAGGGCGGCCGCGGTCGCCAGGCCGATGGCGAGCCGTGCCGCGGCGGCGCCCCACGCCCCGGCGGCCACGTCGGAGCCGATCGCCCAGGGCGCGCCGACCGGGGTCCACGCGACGACGTCGGCCACCTCGGGCAGCGCCTCGGCGACGGTGGACAGCCCCGCGGTGACGCCGAGCAGGATCGGCCCGATCAGCATCAGCGGGACGATCGCCAGCACCGCGGCGACCTCCCGGAACCGGCGGCCGCCGACCAGGGGCGCCAGCAGCGTGGTGCTCGTCCGCGAGCCGATCACGGCCAGCGCGACCCCGAGCGCCCCGCCCGCCAGACCGGCCACCAGCGCGGCGGGGTCCCGCCACCAGGCCAGGGCGGACGCGCCGCCGAGCAGCACCGTGGCGACGCCGGGCACCCCCACCAGCCCCGCGAGCGTGAGGCCGGTGAGCAGGTGCCGCCGGCGCAGCGGGAACAGCCGGAACCGCGCCGGGTCGAGCGTGCTGTCGACGCCGAACGCCACCAGCGGCAGCAGCCACCAGCCCGCGACGAGCAACGCGCCGGCGAGCACCAGGACGGTGCGGGTGAGCACGGCGTCGTCCTGCGAGCCGAGCACCACCAGGCCGGCCGTCGCGAGCCCGACCAGGAACAGGGCGTACAGGCCGGTGAGCACCAGCCCGACGACCTTCCACGGGCTGCGGCGAAGGCCGTTGCGCAGCAGCGTCAGCTTCAGGCGGAGGAGGTGCGCAGCCACGCCAGCGCCCCCTCCGTGCGGCGGCCGCCGACCAGGTCGACGAACCGGTCCTCGAGCGTGGCGCCGCCGCGGACCTCGTCGGTCGTCCCCTGCGCGAGGACGTGCCCGCCGGCGATCACGGCGACGTGGTCGCACATCCGCTGCACCAGGTCCATCACGTGCGACGACACGACGACGGTGCCGCCGCCGTCGACGTACGAGGCCAGGATGTCCCGGATGTTCGCCGCGGACACGGGGTCGACGGCCTCGAACGGCTCGTCCAGCACGAGCACCCGCGGCGCGTGCACGAGCGCGCACGCCAGCGCGACCTTCTTGGTCATGCCGGCCGAGTAGTCCACGACCAGGGTGTCCGCGTCGGCCGCCAGGTCGAACGTGCGGAGCAGGTCTGCGGTGCGGTCCCGGACGACGTCCCGGTCCAGCCCGCGCAGCAGCCCGGCGTAGGTGACGAGCTGCGCGCCGGTCAGCCGGTCGAACAGCCGCACGCCGTCCGGCAGCACGCCCAGCAGCGTCTTCACGCGCAGCGGGTCCTGCCAGAGGTCGTGCCCGCGCACCAGCACCCGGCCGAAGTCCGGCCGGAGCATGCCCGTGGCCATCGACAGCGTCGTGGTCTTGCCCGCGCCGTTCGGGCCGACCAGGCCGTAGAAGGACCCCGCGGGCACCTCCAGGTCCACGCCCGCGACGGCGATCTTCGTGCCGAACCGCTTCCACAGACCCTCGATCGACAGGGCCGGTGGTGCCGGCGGTGCCGGCGGCGCTCCCTCGGGCGTCATCTCAGCAGCATAGGGGCGTGCGTGTCGGTGGCGCCTGGCAATCTGCGGGTCATGGACATCGGACTCGTGGTGGCACTCGCCGGGGCGCTCGTCGTGGGTGCCGTGCTCGGCTGGCTCGGCGCGACCGCGCGGTCCGGCGCCCGGCTGCGGGCCGCCGAGGTGGACGCGGCGCGGTGGCGCACGGCCGCCGAGCTCGGCGGTGCGCCGGACGAGGACCGGCAGGCCGACCGGTTCCGCTCGCTCGCCGCCGACGCGCTCGCGCAGAGCAGCGAGCAGTTCCTCGCGCTGGCGCACCAGAGCCTCGCGGCCCGGCACCAGGAGCAGACCGGCGACCTCGCCCAGCGCGAGCAGGCCGTGCGCGCCCTGGTCGACCCGCTGGCCCGCACCCTGGACGCCGTCCGGACGGAGCTGCGCACGGCCGAGCAGGCCCGCGCGCACCAGGGCGCCGCGCTCGGCGAGCAGGTCCGGCAGATGCGCGAGGAGGCGGGCCGGCTCCGCGAGCAGACGTCGCAGCTGGTGACCTCGCTGCGCTCGTCGCAGGTCCGCGGCCGGTGGGGCGAGGTGCAGCTGCGCCGCGTGGTCGAGGCCGCGGGGATGCTGCCGCACGTCGACTTCGCCGAGCAGGACCAGGTCCGCACCGACGACGGCATGCTGCGCCCCGACATGGTGGTGCACCTGGCCGGGGGCAAGCGCGTCGTGGTCGACGCCAAGGTCGCGTTCCTCGGCTTCCTCGAGGCCGCCGAGGCGACCGACCCGGCCGAGCGCGAGCGCCGCCTGGCCGCGCACGCCCGGCACGTGCGGGCGCACGTCGACCAGCTCGCCGCCAAGCGGTACTGGGACCAGTTCAGCCCGGCGCCCGAGTTCGTCGTCATGTTCGTGCCCGCGGAGGCGTTCCTGCACGCCGCCCTCGACGTCGACCCCGGCATCGTCGAGCGGGCGTTCGAGAAGGACGTCGTCATCGCCACGCCCATGACGCTGCTCGCGCTGCTCCGGACGGTCGCCTACGCCTGGCGCCAGGACGCGCTGGCCAGCAACGCCCAGGCCGTGCTGGACCTCGGCAAGGAGCTGCACGGCCGGATCGCGACGCTCGGCGGGCACCTGACCAAGGTCGGCCGGGCGCTGGACACCGCGGCGACCGCGTACAACCAGTCGATCGCGTCCCTGGAGTCGCGGGTGCTGGTGAGCGCCCGCAAGTTCGCGGACCTGCGCGTGGTCGACGCGGACCTCGCCACGCCGCCGTCGGTCGAGCGGCGGCTGTCGGTGGTGACGGCGCCCGAGCTGGTCGCCTGGGAGTCGGAGCGCGTGGTCGGGATCGACGGCGACGGACCGGCCGCACCGGGGACCGGGCGACGACGCGCGGACGCCCTGGGCTCGCTGGACGACGCGGTGCTGGGCAGCCCCGTGCAGGGGAACGCGGTGCCGGGAGACCTCCGGCCGGAGCTCTGAGGCCGGCGGGTCAGACCGGGCGGACCGACAGGTCCCGGCGCTCGCCGCGTGCCGGCCGGGGCGGCCGCGGGTCGCCGCCACCGGCCGCCTGCAGGTCGGCGCGCAGCTCGCGCGGCAGCGAGAACATCAGGTCCTCGGTCGCGGTCCGCACCTCCTCGACGTCGCCGAACCCGTGCGCCGCCAGCAGGTCCAGCACGTCGCGCACCAGGATCTCGGGCACCGACGCGCCCGACGTCACCCCGACCGTCCGGGCGCCCGCCAGCCAGGCCGGGTCCACCTGCGCCGCGGTGTCCACGCGGTAGGACGCCCGCGCACCCCACTCCAGCGCCACCTCGACCAGCCGCACCGAGTTGGACGAGTTCGCCGACCCGACCGTGATCACCACGTCGCACTCCGGTGCGAGCTTCTTGACGGCCACCTGGCGGTTCTGGGTGGCGTAGCAGATGTCGTCGCTCGGCGGGTCCTGCAGCAGCGGGAACCGCTCGCGGAGCCGGCGCACCGTCTCCATCGTCTCGTCGACGGACAGCGTGGTCTGCGAGATCCACACCACCCGGCTCTCGTCCCGGACGACCACGTCGGCGACGGCGTCGGGCGAGGCCACCACCTGCACGTGCGCGGGCGCCTCGCCCTGCGTGCCCTCGACCTCCTCGTGGCCCGGGTGCCCGATCAGCAGGATGTCGAGGTCCGCGGCGGCGAACCGCACGGCCTCCCGGTGCACCTTGGTGACCAGCGGGCAGGTGGCGTCGATCGTGCGCAGGGAGCGCGCCTCGGCCGCGGCGCGCACCGCCGGGGAGACGCCGTGCGCGGAGAACACCACCCGGGCGCCCTCGGGCACCTGGTCGGTCTCGTCGACGAACACGGCGCCGCGCGCGGCGAGCGTGTCCACGACGTGCCGGTTGTGCACGATCTCCTTGCGCACGTACACGGGCGCCCCGTAGTGCTCCAGCGCCTGCTCGACCGCGACGACGGCCCGGTCCACGCCGGCGCAGTACCCGCGCGGGGCTGCCAGGAGCACGCGCCCGCGGGCGGGGGCGGCGCCCGGCTCGGCACCGGCGGCGTGGGTCACCGCGCCAGTCTAGGTCGCGGGCGCCCGGCCGCCCGGTGTCGGGTCCCCGTGGCAGGGTGGGGGCCGTGCAGCAGCAGTCCTCCCACGCCGCGTCGCCGGCCCCCTCGGTGCCGACCACGCCGTCAACGCCCTCGGCGCCGAACGAGCTCCCCGCCCGCGCCGCCGAGACGACGCCCGAGCGGCCCTGGCCGGTGCGGCTGCTGTCCGCGAAGATCGCCGACTACGTCGCCAAGATGTCGGCGCTGTGGGTGGAGGGCCAGGTCGTGCAGCTCAACCGCCGGCCCGGCGCGAACGTCGCGTTCCTGACGCTGCGGGACACCGACACCGACATGTCGCTGCCGGTGTCCCTGCCGGCGCAGGTGCTGGCCGCGGCCGAGACGCCGCTGGCCGAGGGTGCCCACGTCGTCGTGCACGCCCGGCCCACGTTCTGGACCAAGCGCGGCACGCTGCAGCTGAACGCCGACGCCGTGCGGGCGGTCGGCGTGGGCGAGCTGCTGGCGCGCATCGAGCACCTCAAGCGCGTGCTGGCCGCCGAGGGGCTGTTCGACGCGGAGCGCCGGGTGCCGCTGCCGTTCCTGCCGGCGGTCGTCGGGCTGGTGTGCGGCCGGGAGTCCAAGGCCGAGCACGACGTCGTGGTCAACGCGCAGGCGCGCTGGCCGCAGGTCGAGTTCGTCGTCCGCGAGGTCGCGGTGCAGGGCGTCAGCGCCGTGCCGCAGGTCAGCCGCGCGATCGCGGAGCTCGACGCCGACCCGCGCGTCGAGGTGATCGTGGTCGCCCGCGGCGGCGGCTCCGTGGAGGACCTGCTGCCGTTCAGCAACGAGAGCCTGGTCCGCGCCGCCGCGGCGTGCCGCACGCCGCTGGTGTCCGCGATCGGCCACGAGACCGACACCCCGCTGCTCGACCTGGTCGCCGACTACCGCGCCTCGACGCCGACCGACGCGGCCAAGCGGATCGTGCCGGACGTCGGCGAGGAGCGGGCCCGGGTCGCCCAGGCCCGCGCGCGCATCCGGTCGGCCGTCGAGCACCGCGTCGCCCGCGAGGAGCACGGGCTCGCGCAGGTCCGCAGCCGCCCCGTCCTGGCGCGCCCGCACACGATGGTCGAGGGCCGCGAGGCCGAGGTGCACCGGATGCGGGACCGCGCCCGCCGGTCGCTCGACCACGCGCTGTCCGGTGCGGTGGCGTCCACCCGCGCGCTGGCCGCGCAGGTGCGCGCGCTGTCCCCCGCCGCGACGCTCGAGCGCGGCTACGCCGTGGTGCAGACCGCCGACGGCACGGTGGTCCGGGACGCCGCGACGGTGTCCGCGAAGGACTCGCTGCGTGTCCGGGTCGCCAGCGGCGAGCTGATGGCGACCGTGCTGGCCGTCGCACCCGCCCGCCGCCGGCCCCCGGCCGCACCGGACGCCTGATCCGCTACTTCCCGTGCGGGTCCCGCCGGTTCAGCGCCGTCACCACCTGGGCGTAGTCGCCGCGGGCCTCGCCGTACCGGAGGAACTTCACGCGCTCGACCTGGATCTCCGTGGCGTCCGGCTGCGCCTCGACCAGCGCCACGACCTCCGCCACGAACTCGTCCAGCGGCATCGCGTCGGGGTTGTCCCGGTGCCCGGGCAGCAGGTCCGTGGCGACCGACGGCGGCTCGAGCTCCAGCACCTGCACGCCGGTCCCGGCCAGCTGCAGCCGGATCGACTCGCTGAGCATGTGGATGAACGCCTTGCTCGCGTTGTACGTCGGCGTCACCTGCAGCGGGGCGAACGCCAGGCCCGAGGACACCGTGACGATCGCGGCGTCCGGACGGGTCTGCAGGTGCTCGACGAACGCGGCGATCAGCCGGATCGGGCCGAGCACGTTGGTGGTCACCGTCTGCTCGGCGGTGCCGAGGAACCCGGCCGGGTCGGTCCAGTCCTCCACGCGCATGATGCCGGCCATCGGGACGAGCACGTTCACCTCGGGGTGCTCGGTGATCACGCGCTTGGCGACCTCCGCCACGTCCTCGGCGTCGTTGGTGTCGATCCGGTAGCCGTGGATACCGGGCTGCTCGGCGGTGATCCGGTCGAGCAGCTCGGTGCGCCGGCCGCCGACGATCACCTCGTTGCCCTTCGCCTGCAGGGCGAGCGCGAGCGCGAGGCCGATGCCGCTGGTGGCGCCGGGGATGAAGATGGTGTTGCCGCTGATTCGCATGCTCCGAGTCTTCGACGTCCCCGCCGACCCTGCCAGGGAGAGGTTGTCGGGGGACCCGGGATCCCTGGTTCACGGGCGGCACCGGTGCCGATACTGCTCGGGTGGATCGCGACGCACTGGCCGACTTCCTCGTCCGGCACCGGGAGGGCCTGCGCCCCGGCGACGTCGGGCTGCCCGCGGGGGTGCGCCGGCGCGCGCCCGGCCTGCGCCGCGAGGAGGTCGCGCAGCTCGCGGTGATGTCCACCGACTACTACACGCGCCTGGAGCAGCGGCGCGGCCCGCAGCCGAGCACGCAGATGCTCGGCTCGCTCGCCCGCGCGCTGCGGCTCACGCCCGACGAGCGCGACTACCTCTACCGCGTGGCCGGGCACAGCGCACCGGACCGGGTCGCGCGCGACGACTACGTCGCCCCGGGCCTGCTCCGGGTGCTGGACCGGATCACCGACAGCCCGGCGCTGATCCTCGACGGGCTCGCCCGCACGCTGGTGCAGAACGACCTCGCGCGGGCCCTGTTCGGCGACGTCGAGACGCTCAGCGGCTGGGAGCGCAGCGCCATCTTCCGCTGGTTCGCCCACCCGGAGACCGAGCGCCTGATGTACCCCGAGGAGGACCGGGACCGGCAGAGCCGCGCGCAGGTCGCCTCGCTCCGCGCGAGCCTCGGGTCGACCGGGCCCCGGTCCCCTGCGGCCGACCTGGTGCGCGAGCTGTCGGCGCGCAGCCCCGAGTTCGTCGCGATCTGGGCGGCGCACGAGGTCGCCCGGCGGTTCGAGGACCACAAGGTGCTGGTGCACCCGCAGGTCGGGACGATCGAGGTCGACTGCCAGGCGCTGTTCACCGAGGACGGCTCGCAGACGCTGCTGGTGCTGACGGCCGCGCCGCGCAGCGAGGCGGAGGGCAAGCTCCGCCTGCTGGGCGTGCTCGGCACGCAGGAGTTCGCCGACCGCGACCGCTGACCGACGTCGCCCCTGAGCGGTGCTGGGCGCCGCCGCGCGTCGACGGCCCCCGGTCGCCCGTCGGGGGCCGGCCCGTCGTGCGGTCACCGCGCCGGGCGTCCGGGCGTCCGGGCGTCCGGGCGTCCGGGCGTACCGCGCCCGCAGGACATGTTCCTCCGCGACGACGTGGACACCGCATGCACCGCGTACCAGGTGTCCACGTCGTCCAGCAGGCACATCCCCTCGGCCCCCGGGACACCGCGTACCAGGTGTCCACGTCGCCCGGCAGGCACATCCCCTCGACCTCCGGGACACCGCGTACCAGGTGTCCACGTCGTCCGGCAGGCACATCCCCTCGGCCCCCGGGACACCGTGGACCCAGCGCCCACGCGCCGCGCCCGCCGGACGGCTCGGGTGGACACGGCGTCCCAGGTCGTTGGTTAGATGGGTGCGTGAGCGACACGACCCCCGCACCGGACGCCGCGAGCGTCACCGAGCTGTCGTACGAGCAGGCCCGGGACGAGCTCGTCGCCGTCGTGGCCCGGCTCGAGGCCGGCGGCGCGACGCTGGAGGAGTCGCTCGCCCTCTGGGAGCGCGGCGAGGCCCTGGCCGCCCGCTGCCAGGAGTGGCTGGACGGCGCCCGTGCGAAGCTCGACGCGGCCCGCGGCGGGGACGACGCCGCGTCCTGACGACGGTCGCGCCCCCGACCTCGATCCCCCACCCGGCACCGGTGCCGGAACCGAAGGAGACCCATGACCGAGCAGACCGCCGCCCGCGCCCTCGTCGTCGGGGAGGCCCTGGTCGACGTCGTCCTGCGCCCCGGGGCCGAGCCCGCGGAGCACCCGGGCGGCAGCCCGGCGAACGTCGCCATCGGCCTGGGCCGGCTCGGTCGCCGGGTGGACCTGCTGACGTGGCTCGCCGACGACGCGCACGGCGACCTGGTCCGTGCGCACCTGGCGGGGTCGGACGTGCACGTGCTGACGGGCGACCGGGCGCCGGACCGCACCCCGGTCGCGCGCGCCCACCTGGACGCCGACGGCGCCGCGACCTACGAGTTCGACCTCACGTGGGACCTGCCCGGCCGGTGGGACGAGGGCGCCGACGCCCCCCTCGTCGTGCACACCGGCTCGATCGCCACGGTCATCGAGCCCGGCGGCGAGGCGGTGGCCCGGCTGCTCGCCGACCGCCGTGCGACGTCGACGCTGACCTACGACCCCAACCTGCGGCCCGCCCTGATGGGCAGCCCGGAGGAGACGCTCCCGGTGGTCGAGCGGCTGGTCGCGCTGGCCGACGTCGTCAAGGTCTCCGACGAGGACCTCGCGTGGCTGCACCCGGGCGTGGCCCCGGTGGAGATCGCCCAGGACTGGCTCCGCCGCGGGCCGTCGCTGGTGGTGGTCACCCTGGGTGGCGAGGGCGCGCTCGCGCTGACGGCGGGCGGGGACGAGGTCATGGTGACCGCACCGCCCGTCGAGGTGGCGGACACCGTCGGCGCCGGGGACTCGTTCATGGCCGCGCTGGTCGACGGCCTGTGGGGCGCGGACCTGCTCGGCGCCGACGCCCGCGAGCGCCTGCGCGCGATCGACCGCCCGACGGTGGAGCGCGTGCTGGTGCGGTGCGCCGCCGTCGCCGCGATCACCGTCTCCCGCGCGGGTGCCAACCCCCCGACGAGCGCGGACCTCGGCGAGTCCTGAGCCCCGCGGCAGCTGGGGGCCCCGCGCTCCTGCGCGCCCCGCGTGCCCGCATGCCTGCGCGCGTGCCCGAGGTCGTCAGACGTCGGCGAGGTCGTCACTCATGAGTGACGACCTCGCCGGCAGGTGACGACCTCGCGGGCGCGACCGGACGTCGCGGTCAGCTGGCGGCGCGGTGCCGGCCTGCCGAGGCGTCCGCGCCGCGCGGGGCGTCGGCGGAGCGCTGCCCGTCCGTCGAGCGCTGGGCGTCGCGCTGGGCGCGCTCGAGCGCGGCCCGGCGGTCCTCCTCGGTCTCGGAGTCGATCCGCTGGGCGTCCTCGTCGCTGTAGGTGAGGTTCTCCCCGGACTCGGGGTCGAACACCATCAGCCGCCGCGGGTCGAACCACAGCTCGGCCTCGCTGCCGTCGCGGACGCGGCTCTCGGACCCGAGCGCGACGATCATCTGCGTCCGCATCCCCTCGCCGTCCAGGTCGCGGTCCAGCTCCTCGAGCTTCTGCGCGACGTCGGCGTGGGTCTCGAACGGGATGTAGGCGTACAGCTCGGCGCCGAGCCACTCGACGACGTCGACCTCGGCCCGGAACGTCGCGCCCTTGGCGAGCTTGTCCTCGTCCAGCACCTTCGCGTCCTCGACGTGCTCGGGCCGCAGGCCGACGATGACCAGCTCCCGGCCGTCCAGCTTGCCGCGCACCGCCTCCGGGACCGGCACCTCCCCGAAGGGCAGCTTCAGGGTGTCGCCGCGCACCTCGCCCGGCAGGAAGTTCATCGGCGGGGAGCCGATGAACCCGGCGACGAAGAGGTTGACGGGCTGCTCGTAGAGCGCGCGCGGGCTGGCGACCTGCTGCAGCTCGCCCTTGCGCAGCACCGCGACCCGGTCGCCGAGGGTCATCGCCTCGGTCTGGTCGTGCGTCACGTAGACGGTCGTGGTGCCGAGCCGGCGCTGCATGCGGGCGATCTCGGTGCGCATCTGCCCGCGCAGCTTGGCGTCCAGGTTGGACAGCGGCTCGTCGAACAGGAACGCCTGGGCGTCCCGGACGATCGCGCGGCCCATGGCGACGCGCTGCCGCTGCCCGCCGGAGAGGTTCGCGGGCTTGCGGTCGAGGTGCTCGCGCAGCTCCAGGGTGTCCGCCGCGTACTCGACGTTGTCCTTGATCTGCTCCTCGGTGTACTTCCCCTTCTGCAGGCGCAGCGGGAACGCGATGTTCTCGTACACCGTCAGGTGCGGGTACAGCGCGTAGTTCTGGAACACCATCGCCAGGTGCCGGTCGCGCGGGGCCTTGTCGTTGACGACGTCGTCGCCGATCTTCAGCTCGCCGGAGGTGATGTCCTCCAGGCCGACGATCATCCGCAGCAGCGTGGACTTCCCGCAGCCGGACGGGCCGACCAGGATGACGAACTCGCCGTCCTTGATGTCCAGGCTGACGCCGTTCACGGCCGGGTAGCCGTCGCCGTACTTCTTGACGATGTCGGTCAGGGTGATGGATGCCATGGCTCTTGCCTCCTGAGGGGTCCGGGCGTCGCGGGCGTCAGCCCTTGACCGCGCCCTGGGTCAGCCCGGACACGATCTGGCGCTGGAACAGCAGCACCAGGACGACCACGGGGATGGTGACGACGACGGCGGCGGCGGAGATCGCGCCGGTGGGGTCCTCGAACTGGGACGCGCCGGAGAAGAACGCCAGCGCGGCGGGCACGGGCCGGGCCGCCTCGGTCGAGGTCAGCGAGATGCCGTACACGAAGTCGTTCCAGGCGATGAAGAACGCGATCAGCGCCGTGGTGAACACGCCCGGCGCGGCGAGCGGGACGATGGCCTTGCGGAACGCCTGCCACGTCGTCGCGCCGTCCACCTGCGCGGCCTGCTCCAGCTCCCACGGGATCTGCCGGAAGAACGCCGTCAGCGTCCAGATGGAGATCGGCAGCGTCAGCGACAGGTACGGGATCACCAGGCCGGCCCAGGTGTCGTACAGGCCGATGGTCCGCCACAGGTTGAACAGCGGCGTGACGATCGAGATGACCGGGAAGATCGACACCCCGAGCGCGGTGGTGAGGATCAGCTTGCGGCCCGGGAACTCCAGCCGGGCGATGGCGTAGGCCGCGAGCGTCGCCAGCACCGACGAGATCGCCGTCGCGATCAGCGAGATGCCGATGGAGTTGCGCAGCGAGGACAGGAACAGCTCCTGAGCCGAGCCGTCCGGCGCGAGGATCTGCTCGTAGTTGGTCCACGTCCACGTGGTCGGCAGGAACCTGCCGGTGGTGAGGTCGCTCGGCAGCTTGAACGACGTCGCCATGATCGACACCACCGGGAACAGCGCGTACAGCAGCACCGCCACCGTGATGGCCGCCCAGGCCACCTTCTGCTTGCGGGACAGCGCGCCCATCACTTCTCCCCCCGTGCACCCGCGAGGTCGACCTTGAAGATCTTGATCGCGATGAAGCAGATGATCATCACGCAGACGAACAGCAGCACCGAGATCGCGGAGCCGAGTCCGATCTCCAGCCGCCCGATCGACGTGCGGTACGCCAGCAGCGACAGCACCGTGGTGCCGTTCGCGCCGTTGGTCATGATGAAGACGTTGTCGAAGATGCGGAACGCGTCGAGCGCCCGGAACAGGACGGCGACCATGATGGCGGCCTTCATGTTCGGCAGGACCACGCGCCGCATCCGCTGCCACCAGGTGGCGCCGTCGACCTGCGCGGCCTCCTCCAGGTCGCCCGGCACCTGCGCCAGACCCGCCAGCAGCAGCAGCGAGATGAACGGCGTCGTCTTCCACACCTCGGAGGCGATGATGACGAACAGGCTGGTGCCGGTGCCCGCGAACCAGTTCAGGTCGGAGCTGATGCCCGGCACCCAGTCGAACCAATGGTTCACGTACCCGGAGTCGATGCTGAACGCGTAGAACCACGCGAACGCCGAGACCACGGTGATGATGCCGTAGGGCACGAGGATCGCGGTGCGGAGCAGCCCACGGAGCCGGGTGATCGCCCGGTGCATGATCATCGCGAGCGCGAAGCCGAGCACCACCTCGATCGCGACGGTGATCACCATGATCAGCGTCGTGACGCCGAGCGACTGCCAGAACACCGGGTCGCCGAGGATCACGCCGTAGTTGCCGAGCCCGATGAACGCGCGGTCGTCCGGCGCGGTCAGCCGGTTGCGGAACAGCGACTCGTAGACCGCCTGCGCGATCGGGTAGGCGGTGACGGCCAGCATCACCACGAACGCGGGGCCGGCGAGCAGCCAGCCGAGGCGGGCCTCGGCGCGGGCCCGGTCGCTCTTGCGCGGCTTGGACGCCCTCGCGGGACCGGTGCCCTGGGTGCTGCGGTCGGTGACGGCCGCGCCGGCACCCGTGATCTCGGTACTCACAGCAGTCGCTCCCCTCGCAGCACGGCGGTGATGAAGTCGGTCGACTCCTGCGGCGTCGTGTCCGGGTCGACGGAGAGCGGCGGGTGCCACGTCTCCTGGAGGCCCTGGGAGACCTCGTTGTAGTACGGGGTCTGCGGACGCGGTGCCGCCTGCTCGAGGGACTGCCGGATGACGTCCGCCATCGGGAACGTCTCCTGCACCTCGGGGTCGTCGTAGGCGACGGTGCTGGCCGGCGGGTTGCCGTCCGACACGAAGTACGCGGCCTGGTTCTCGGGCTGCACGATGCAGGCGGCGGCCTCGTAGGCCTCGTCCACGTGCTCGCTGAAGGCGCCGACGCCGAGGTTGATCCCGCCGTACGGCGGTGCGGCGCCCTCGCCCTCGACCACCTGCGGGTAGACGGCCCAGCCCACGTCGTCCAGGAACGACTGCTCGAGCGTGCCGTCCTCGACCGCGCCCTGCATCGCCGGCCACACGAACGGCCAGTTGACCATGAACGACCCGCGGTCCCCCTGGAACTGGGACAGCGACGCGTTCTCGTCCTGCGTCGGCAGGCCGGGGCCGCCGAGCCGCTCCGACCCGATCTCGCCGATGATCCGCGCGGCCTCGCGGCCCGCGTCGCTCTCCAGGCCCAGCTCGACGTCCTGGGCGTCCGCCTCCGGCGTCTCGACGATCTGGCCGCCGGCCGACTCCACCAGCGCGTTGATCCACACCGTGTAGGCCTCGGCCTTGATGCCCTGCACGCCGAGGTCGAGGTCCGCCTCGCGGGCCGCGTCCATCACCTGGTCCCAGGTGACGGGCTGCTTCGCGGGGTCCAGCCCGGCCTGCTCGGCGACGGACTTCTTGTACCAGAGCAGCTGCGTGTTGGCCCAGAACGGGACGGTGACCAGCTCGTCGCCCCAGGACGCGCCGAGCAGCGCACCCTCCGCGACGTCCTGGCTGACCTGCTCGGCGATCTCCTCGGGGACCGGGGCGAGGAACCCCGCGTTGGCCAGCTCCGGGATGAACGGCGGGTCCAGGCTCATCAGGTCGATCGACGAGTCCCGGGCCGCGAGGCGCCGCGCCAGCTGCTCGCGCTGCGAGCTCGCCTCGCGGGGCAGCACCGAGACCTCGATCCGGTACGCACCGCCCGCCTCCTCGGTGCACTGCTGCGCCAGCGCGGCCTGCCCGCCGGCGTCCGGGTTGGTGTACCAGGTGAGCACCGGGGTGTCGTCGGCCGGCGCGCACGCCGCCAGTCCCGCCCCCAGCGCGAGCACCGTGGCCCCGGCGATCGCCCTCGACCGTCTCCGCACGCTCACCGCTCCTCCTGCCGGTCGCGTGCGCCCCACCAGGGCGTCCGCGACGTTCTCCACGTCCCCCATGGCTACACCGGACCGGACGGGGCTGCCACCGGAGCACCCGGCCGGCGGGGCGCGTGGACACGCGCACGGAGCACGGGCGCGGCGGTGCGACGATGTGCGCATGGCACAGCTCACGACTCCCGCCGAGGCCTGGTCGGCACTGCGCGCGGGGAACGACCGGTTCGTCCACGGCGCGATGGAGCACCCGTCGCAGGGCTTCGAGCGGCGGGCCGAGGTCGAGTCCGCGCAGCACCCGTTCGCGGTGCTGTTCGGCTGCTCGGACAGCCGGGTCGCGGCCGAGATCATCTTCGACCAGGGCCTCGGGGACATGTTCGTGGTCCGCACGGCGGGGCACGTGCTGGACACCACGGTCATCGGGTCCATCGAGTACGGGGTCGAGGTGCTCGGTGCGCCCCTGGTGGTCGTGCTCGGCCACGACTCGTGCGGCGCCGTCGCCGCCGCGACCGCCGCGCTGACCACCGGCGAGCTGCAGCGCGGGTTCGTCCGCGCCGTCGTGGACCGCGTGATCCCGAGCATCGTCGGCATGGCGCACGGCACCGACGCCGAGGGCCGGCCGCGCGACCTGTCGACGATGGACCCCGCGGACCTGGGCCACGAGCACGTGCGGCACACGGTCGACATGCTGCGCTCGTACTCCGTCACGCTGGCCGAGGCGATCGACGCCGGCCGGTGCGCCGTGGTCGGCGTGGAGTACGCGCTGTCGGACGGCCGGGCCCGCCTGACGACCGTCGTGGGCGACGTCGACGAGGAGCCGGTCAGCCCGGTGTGACCTGCGCCACGCACCGGGACGAAGGTCCCGGTGCGTGGCGACGAGGGCGGTCCGCGATGGCAGGATGCCGCGCATGAGCATGCACGCTGACGACGACGTCGAGTACCGCATCGAGCACGACACCATGGGCGAGGTCCGGGTGCCGGCGGCCGCCCTCTACCGAGCGCAGACCCAGCGCGCGGTGGAGAACTTCCCGATCAGCGGCACGGGCCTGGAGCGCGGCCACGTCGCCGCCCTCGCCCGGGTCAAGAAGGCCGCCGCCCTGGCCAACGCCGAGCTCGGCATCCTGGACCGCCCCGTCGCCGACGCCATCGCCGCCGCGGCCGACGAGGTCGCCGACGGCCGGCACGACGCGCACTTCCCGGTGGACGTCTACCAGACCGGCTCCGGCACGTCGTCCAACATGAACATGAACGAGGTGCTGGCCACGCTGGCCACCCGGGCGCTCGGCACCGACGTGCACCCGAACGACCACGTGAACGCCTCGCAGTCCTCCAACGACGTGTTCCCGACCTCGGTGCACGTCGCCGCGACCGACGGCGCGGTCAACGACCTGGTGCCGGCCCTCGAGCACCTGGCCGCGTCGCTGGAGCGCCTGGCCGCGCAGCACGCCGGCGACGTCAAGGCGGGCCGCACCCACCTGATGGACGCCACCCCCGTGACGTTCGGCCAGGAGTTCGGCGGCTACGCGGCCGCGGTCCGCCGCGGCGTCGAGCGCGTGCAGGCGGCGCTCCCCCGCGTCGCCGAGGTCCCGCTGGGCGGCACCGCGGTCGGCACCGGCATCAACACCCCGGCCGGCTTCCCGCAGCGGGTGATCGCGCTGCTCGCCGAGGAGACCGGCCTGCCGCTGACCGAGGCGCGCGACCACTTCGAGGCGCAGGGCGCCCGCGACGGGCTGGTCGAGCTGTCCGGCGCGCTGAAGACCATCGCCGTCAGCCTCACCAAGATCTGCAACGACCTGCGCTGGATGGGCTCGGGCCCGAACACCGGCCTCGGCGAGATCCGGATCCCCGACCTGCAGCCCGGCTCGTCGATCATGCCGGGCAAGGTCAACCCGGTGATCCCCGAGGCCGTGCTCATGGTGGCGGCGCGGGTGGTCGGCAACGACGCGACCGTGGCGTGGGCCGGCGCGTCCGGCTCGTTCGAGCTCAACGTGCAGATCCCCGTGATGGGCCAGGCGGTGCTGGAGTCCGAGCGGCTGCTCGCCGCCGCGTGCCGGGTGCTGGCCGACCGGACGGTCGACGGCATCGAGGTCGTCGTCGAGCGCGGCGCGGCCTACGCCGGGTCCTCCCCGTCGATCGTCACCCCGCTGAACCGGGTGATCGGCTACGAGGCCGCCGCGAAGATCGCCAAGCACGCGGTGGCGCAGGGCATCACCGTCCGCGAGGCGGTCGTGGCGCTCGGCTACGTCGAGCGCGGCGAGGTCACCGAGGCCCAGCTCGACGAGGCCCTGGACCTGCTGAGCATGACCCGCCCGAAGGCCTGACGCCGACGACGACGCCCCGCCACCCGCTGGGGAGGAACCGGTGGGTGGCGGGGCGTCGTGCGGTGCGGGGCCGCCCGTCAGCGGGCGAGCGTGAACTCGTCCGCGCCGCGGGCGAGCTCGGCGGCGACGTCCGTCAGCGAGACGACGGCCTGGCGCACCTCGGCCGCCCCGTCGAACGCCTGCCCGGCGGCCTCGGCCACGTCGGCGGCGCTGCCCGCGATGTCGCTGGTGCTGGACGCCGCGACGACCAGGTTCCGCTCGATCTCGGACGTGGTCGCGCTCTGCTGCTCCACCACCGCGGACACCGCGCCCTGCAGCCCGTCCACGGTGTGCACGGCCTGCGAGATGCGGCCCACCGACGCCTGCACGTCCGCGGCGTCCCGGGTGACAGCCTCGAGCACCGGGCCGATCGTGCCGATGGCGTTGGAGGTCTGCTGCGCGAGGTCCTTGACCTCCCCGGCCACGACCGCGAACCCGGCCCCGGCAGAACCGGCCCGCGCCGCCTCGATGGAGGCGTTCAGCGCGAGCAGGTGCGTCTGGCTGGCGATGGTGGTCACGGTGTCCAGCACCGCGGCGATCTGCGAGGTGGAGGCCGCCAGCCGGTCGGCGGCCGAGGCGGCGTCGGCGGTGATGCCGACGGCCTGCGCGGCCTCGCCGGACGCGGCGGTGACGTCCTGGGCCACCGACTCGATGGACGAGCGCATCTCGGTCATCGCGGCGGTGACGGTCTGCACCTCGGTGCTCACCACCGACGCGGACCCGGCGGCGCCCTCGGCCCGCGCGACGGTGCGGCCGGCGGCCTCCTCCAGCGTGCCGGAGGACCCGTCCAGGCGACCCGCGGTGCTGCGGACGGCCTCGGCGCCCTGCTGCATCCGGGTCAGGGCCGCCCGCATGGCGTCGATCGCCTCGCCGAGCGCGGACCCCATGACGCCGATCTCGTCCTGGCCCTCGCCCCGCACCTCGACCGACAGGTCGCGGTCCGCGACCCGGCGCAGCGCGGTCGTGAGCCGCCCCACCCGGCCGACGACCCGGCCGGAGATCCACACGACCAGCGCCACGGCCAGCACCGCGACGACCAGGCCGACCACCAGCAGGGTGAGCATCAACGTGCCCGCACCGTCCTGCAGCTCGGTGGAGACCGCGCGCATCTCGGCGTCGAAGCCCCAGGCGGCGATGGTCCAGCCCCACGGCGCGTAGCGGGCCACCTGCACGGAGGCCGCGCCGGCATCGCCGAGGTCGACCCGCTCGGTGGCGGTCTCGCCCTCGGGCAGCTCGGCCGCGGCCTCGACCAGGCGGGTCGCGTAGGCCTCACCCGCGGCGTCCACCTGGGCCGCCGAGTCCCCGGCCTCCGCGCCCGGCGGCGGCACGACCCAGGCGCCGTTCGCGTCCGCGACGGTCAGGTACCCCTGCTCGCCCACGGTCACCTCGGCCAGCGCGGCGCGCAGCGGCTCGTCGACCTGGCTCTGCGGGACGCCCACGAACAGCGCGCCGACCACCTCCTCGCCCTCGAGCAGCGGCGCGTACGCCGTCACGTAGGGCTGCCCGACCACCAGCGCGGTCCCGTAGTACGCCTCGCCGGACAGCAGCGCGGACACGACCGCGTTCGGCGTGCCGTCCGCGCCGGTGGCGCCGATCGCCGTGCCGATGACCCGGTCGCCGTCGTCGTTCGTGACGCTGGTGGCGACGCGCAGCATGTCGCCGTCGGCGTCGACCCGCTGGAACACGGTGACCGCGGCGCCGAGCAGCGAGCTGATCTCGTCCACCACGGGGACGGTCGTCGCGGGGTCCGTGGTGCGGCCGAGCCAGGTGCCGCCGACCAGCAGCTGCGGCAGGTCGACCTCGGTCTGCTCCTTCGTGGTCTGGTCGGTGACCGTCCAGTGCTCCGGCGCGCCGAACGACAGGTCGCCCGCCTGGGCGAACGTCTGCTGCGCCACGCGCAGGTCGGAGGCCATCCGGTCGGTGACGGTCGCGACCTGGGTCTGGACCAGCGTCACGGCCTGGTGGGTGGTCTGCGACATGGAGTCGCTCACCAGGCGGTCGACGTCGTCGCCGGCGTCGGACGCCAGCCCGGTGACCTGCCAGCCGCCGACGGCGGTGAGCAGGGCCGCGGTCACGGCGACGGCACCGGCTCCGGTGGCGACGAGCTGAGCGCGCAGGCTGCTGCGCAGTCGGGGCAGGGGCACGGGGGAACTCCTGGGCCGAGAGGGGCGGACGCCGGCGGGGGTGTGCCGAGGTCATGTCTCCGGGCTCATCGGCGGGACATTCGTCCCATGTAAGGCGTCACAGGGGGTGTAACGGCGCGGCGTGGCCGACTTCACCCGGGAACCTCGGCCCGGCGTCAGGCCCCCTCGACCCGCACCAGCACGCGGGAGAGCAGGTCCGCGAGCCGGTCCGCGTCCGCCGGGCTCAGCCCGGCGAGGGCCTCTGCCTCGCGCGCCAGGTGCTCGGGCATCAGCCGGTCGACTGTCACCCGTCCGGCCGCCGTCAGCTCCAGCAGCACGCCGCGGCGGTCCCGGTGCGGCACGCCCCGGGCGACCAGACCCGCCCGCACGAGCGTGTCCGCGCGCTTGGTGATCGCGGCACCCGAGGCGGCGGTGATGGTCGACACCTCGGTGGCCCGCAGCGGCCGGCCGGCCCGGCGCAGCGCGCACAGCAGGTCGAACTCGCCCCGGCTGAGGTCCGCGGCAACGAGGTCGGCCTCGGCCCGCGCGGCGAGCAGCGCGGCGATGCGGGTGATCCGGCCGGCCACCGCGATGGGGGCCACGTCCAGCTCCGGCGCCTCGCGCTCCCAGTCCGCCCGCAGGCGGTCGACGCTGTCCACGGCCGCCACCCTAACCGGCGTGAGTTCGTTCACGAATCATTTACCCGTGAAGCAGTTCCCGTACCCTGGTCACGTGCACCGCCTCCACCTCCTCGCCGCCCTGCTGCACCCCGAGCAGCTCCGCGCCGCCGTGCGCCCGCACCGCGGCGGGCCCAGCACGCGTCAGGCCCTCGGCGGTGCGCTGCGCTGCGGCGCGAGCGTCGCGCTGGCGTTCGTCCTGGTCGCGGCGGTGGGCCGGCAGGATCTCGCTGGGTACGCGGCGCTCGGTGCGCTCGCCTCCCTGTACGGGCGCTCGTCCGGCTACGCGTGGCGCGTGCGGCTGATGGCCCTCGTCGGCGCGGCCCTCGCGGCGTCCGTCGCGGTGATGTCGGCCCTGGCCGCCGCCGGGGCGCCGACGGTCGCCGGGCTCGCGGCGCTGACGCTGCTCGCGGCCGGCGCGACCGCGGGCGCGGCGGCGCTCCGCACCGGCCCGCCCGGGGCGACCATCCTGGTGTTCGCCGCGGGCGCCGGCACCGCCCCCGCGGCCGGTGCCGGGGACGTCGTCGCGCGCACGGTGACCGTGCTCGCCGGTGCCCTGGTCGCCGTGCTCGTGTGCAACGCCGGCGTGCTGGCCGACCGGTGGCGCGGCCGCGCCGTCGAGCCCGCGCCCGCGCTGCGCGACGTCGTCCGCTCCGGGACCGCCGGCGGCGCGGCGCTCGGCCCCGCGATCACGGTCGCGGTCGCCGCGGCGCTCGCCTCGACCACGGCGGTCCTCGCGGGCTGGGGCCACCCGGCCTGGGCCGTGATGGGTGCGGCCGCCGTGCTGCAGGGCACGCACGTCCGGCACATGGGGGTGCGGGCGCTGCAGCGCGCCGCCGGCACCGCGTGCGGCGTCGCGATCGCACTCCCGCTGCTCGGTGCGGACCTCGGCTTCGTCGCCGTCGCCGCGCTGGTCGTGGTGCTGCAGACGGTCACCGAGCTGGTCGTCGCCCGGCACTACGGGGTCGCGATGCTGACCATCACGCCGATGGCGCTGCTGATGACGTCGATCGGCGGTACGGCGGACCCCGGGGCGCTGGCCCTGGACCGCGCTCTGGACACCGCAGTCGGCGCCGTCGTCGGGCTCGTGGTGGCGGTCGCGGCGGCGCGGCCGGAGCACGTCGCCCCGGAGGCATCCTTGGCGCGGGTCTGACAGGCCCGGGTACCCCGCCGGGCCGCACCGGCGCCGTTGCTAGGGTCCGGGTCGACCACCAGCCCAGGAGGAGCACGTGAGCCGACCCCTGCCGTCCGGCCGCCCGCGGACCTGGGCGACGAGGTCGTCCGACGAGCGCGCCCCGGGTGCGGGGCGCGCGCTGCACTGGTCCATCGCCGTGCTCAACGTGGTCGTCGCGACCGCGCTGCTCGTCGTCACGGCCCTGATCGCGGTGCAACCCGCCGACGAGCGGCCGTGGAGCGCGGGCGTGATCGCCGCCGCGGGCCTGGCGGGCGTGGCGTGGCTGGTCGTCGGCATCAGCTTCCACCGCAACTACCTGCACGTCCCGCCCCCGGACGAGCGGAAGGTGACCCTGACGACCGTGGACGGCGAGCCCGCCGTGGTCATGGCGTGGCGCCGGACGTTCCAGCGCCAGCCGCTGCTGATCGCGTGCGTCGTGGTCGCCGCCGGGCTGGCCCTCACGGCCGTGCTGGCCGCCGACGGCAACCCCGGGTGGTGGCTCGCGCTCGTGTTCGTGGTGCCGGTGGCCCCGTTCCTGCCGGACCGGTTCGTCGAGGCGACCCGGCCGGTGCGGCTGGTGCTCACCCCGCGCGGCATCGGCGCGGCGGGACCCGAGGGCGACGCCTGGCTCGACTGGGACGACGTGCGGGGCATCGCGCGCGAGCGGGACAACCAGTGGTGGGTGATCCGCGTCGTCGGTGTCGACGACGCGCCGTCGTGGCGGTTCCGCCGCCGGCCGAGGATCCTCTGGGCGCGCACCCCGCCGCGCCCGTGGATCGACGTCCCCGGCCCGGCGTTCACGGTCGAGCCCGTGCACGTGATCGAGGCGATCGCGCACTACCGGCGCACGCCGGCCGCCCGCGCCGAGCTCGCCACCGAGACCGGCCGCCGCCGCGTGGCAGGGCCGCCGGCCGCCTTCCGCTGACCTGGTCGACCCTTCCGGCGCGGCCGCTCCCCTCCTGCGCAGCCGGATCGCGCAGGAGGGGACGCTCCGGGTCAGAGGTCGATGCCCTCCAGCATCTCGGTGACGAGGGCCGCGACGGGCGACCGCTCGGACCGGGTCAGCGTGACGTGCGCGAACAGCGGGTGGCCCTTGAGCGCCTCGATGACCGCCGCGACGCCGTCGTGCCGGCCGACGCGCAGGTTGTCCCGCTGGGCGACGTCGTGCGTGAGGACCACGCGCGAGCTCTGCCCGATCCGGGACAGCACGGTCAGCAGCACGTTCCGCTCGAGCGACTGGGCCTCGTCCACGATGACGAACGCGTCGTGCAGCGAGCGCCCGCGGATGTGGGTCAGCGGCAGCACCTCCAGCAGGTCGCGGTCGATGATCTCCTCGACGACCTCGCGGCTGACCACCGCGCCGAGCGTGTCGAAGACGGCCTGCGCCCACGGGTTCATCTTCTCGGACTCGCTGCCCGGTAGGTACCCGAGCTCCTGGCCGCCGACCGCGTACAGCGGGCGGAACACCATGACCTTGCGGTGCTGCCGGCGCTCCAGCACGGCCTCGAGCCCGGCGCACAGCGCCAGCGCGGACTTGCCGGTGCCGGCGCGCCCCCCGAGCGACACGATGCCGACGGCCTCGTCCAGCAGCAGGTCGATCGCGACCCGCTGCTCCGCGCTGCGGCCGTGCAGGCCGAACACGTCCTGGTCGCCGCGGACCACCTGCACGTGCTTGTCCGCGGTGATCCGGCCGAGCGCCGAGCCGCGCGGGCTGTGCAGCACCAGGCCGGTGTGGCACGGCAGCGACGGGGCGTCCGGGAGGTCGGCGAGCGGCAGCGACTCGTGCTCCCACAGCTGGGCCATCTGCTGCTCGGTCAGGTCGAGGGCGTCCATGCCGGTCCAGCCGGAGTCCACCGCCAGCTCGTGCCGGTACTCCTCCGCCCGCAGCCCGATCGCCGACGCCTTGATCCGCATCGGCAGGTCCTTGGACACCACGGTGACGTCGCGCCCCTCGGCCGCGAGGTTCGCCGCGCACGCGAGGATCCGGGTGTCGTTGTCCCCGAGCCGGAAGCCCGCCGGCAGCACCGCCGGGTCCGCGTGGTTGAGCTCGACCCGCAGCGTGCCGCCCTGGTCGCCGATCGGCAGCGGCGCGTCCAGGCCGCCGTGCTGGATCCGCAGGTCGTCCAGCATCCGCAGGGCGCTCCGGGCGAAGTACCCGAGCTCGGCGTGGTGGCGCTTGGCCTCCAGCTCGGTGATCACGACGACCGGGAGGACGACGTCGTGCTCGGCGAACCGCGTGATCGCCTTCGGGTCGGACAGCAGGACGGAGGTGTCCAGGACGTGCGTCCGGCGCCCCTCGTCGGTGTCGGTCGAGGCGGTGGCGGTTCCCAGCTTGCTGACCACGGCAGGCTCCCTCCGGCGCTGCGTCAGCGCCGCATCGGGCCCCTCACGTCGTGCCCGTGCGGGCAGGTGCGACGCGGGGTGACGGGACGAGGTCGGCCGGTCCTCGGGAGGACCGGGGCCGGCCCTCCCCCCGGAGCTGGTGCTCCATGGGCTGGCCTCCCGGGGACGGCTGGTGCCGTCCGTTGCTCGGAAACTACGCCCGGGGTCCGACACCGCGAGGCACATCCCGGGCGTGTCGCGCGTCACGAAACGCGATGTTCACCCAGGCGTCGCGCGGCCGTCGCGCGGGGGGTCGTCAGCGCCCGTGCCGGCGCTCCCGCGCCGCGTAGTCGCGCACCGCGCGCAGGAAGTCGACCCGCCGGAAGTCCGGCCAGTACGCCTCGCAGAAGTAGTACTCCGAGTGCACCGACTGCCAGAGCATGAACCCGCCGAGCCGCTGCTCCCCCGAGGTGCGGATGACCAGGTCGGGGTCCGGCTGGCCCTTGGTGTAGAGGTGGTCGGCGATGTGCTCGACGTCGAAGGTCGCGGCGATGTCCTCCAGCGACGCGCCCTCGGCGGCCCGCTCGGCCAGGTACGAGCGCACGGCGTCGGCGATCTCCTTGCGCCCGCCGTAGCCGATCGCGACGTTGACGTGCATGCCCTGCACGTCGGCGGTCGCGGACTCGGCGTCCCGCAGCGTCCGCACCGTGTCCTCGGGCAGCAGCGCGAGGGAACCCACGGCCTGCAGCCGCCAGCGCCGGGTCGCGGCCAGCTCGCGCACCGTCTCCTCGATGATGCCGAGCAGCGCGTCCAGCTCCTCCGGGTCGCGCGCGAGGTTGTCGGTCGACAGCATCCACAGCGTGACGACCTCGACCCCGACCTCCTCGCTCCACTCCAGGAGGTCGGCGATCCGGTCCGCGCCGCGCTGGTGACCGGTCGCCGTCGACTCGCCCAGCTGGCGCGCCCAGCGCCGGTTGCCGTCCAGGATCACCCCGACGTGCCGCGGTGCACGGTCCCGCGGGAGCGACGCCGCGAGCCGGCGCTCGTACAGCCCGTACAGCGGGTGGGGCAGGCGCACGTGCGGGACTCCTTCGACGGGGCGGCGGGCGGTGCTCACGCTACCGCCCGCCGAGACCTGCGGACCGTGCGTCCGACGCGCGGGGCGAGGAGGATCTGTGCAGGCCCGCGGCGCGCGGCGGTCACGACCTACGCACCCGTAACCTACGCAGTCGTAAGTTAGGCTGACCCGGTCCCACCGCCCCGCTCCAGGAGGTCCCGTCGTGAAGGTCGCCGAGACCGCCGAGCAGGTCGTCGACGCCGTCAAGCCGCGGCTGCGCGGCTGGATCCACGCCGGCATGTTCCCCGTCGCGACCGCGGCCTCGGTCGTGCTGGTCGTGCTGGCGCCGACGGTGCCGCTCACCATCGCCTCCGCCGTGTTCGGCGGGGCGGCGATGCTGCTGTTCGGCACCAGCGCCGTCTACCACCGCGGCACCTGGTCGCCCCGGGTCGCCGGCGTGCTGCGCCGGCTGGACCACACCAACATCTTCCTGGTCATCGCCGGCACGTACACGCCGCTCGCGGTGGCGCTGCTGCCCGCCGACACGGCCCGCACGCTGCTCATCATCGTCTGGAGCGGCGCCCTGGTCGGGATGCTGGCGCGGATCTTCTGGCTCGGCGCCCCGCGCTGGGTCTACGTGCCCGTCTACATCGCGCTCGGCTGGGTGGCCGTCTGGTTCCTGCCGGCGTTCGGGCGGGCCGACAACGGCGGCGCGGCCGTCGTGTGGCTCGTCGCGGGCGGCGGCCTGGCGTACACGCTCGGCGCGCTGGTCTACGGGCTCAAGCGCCCGAACCCCAGCCCCCGGTGGTTCGGGTTCCACGAGGTCTTCCACCTGCTGACCGTCGTCGGCTGGAGCTGCCACTACGCCGCGGCGGCCATCGCCGTCCTCGGCTGAGATCGCACCGCCGAACCGCCCCCGCAGCGCGCCGTCGCGCGGCACACTCGTCCGTGGCGGTGACGAGCAGCGGGGGGCGCACGCATGACCACGACGGTGAACGACCTGGTCCGGGACCTCGGCCCGGCCGCCGCGATCACCGCGGGGCTGGGCGGGATCGGCTACTGGGTGAACGGTCTCACCGTCCCGCAGGCCGAGGTCCTGGTCCGGGTCGCGCCCGGTGCCACCGGGCTGCCCCGGACGGCGGACCTGCCGCTGCGGGCGGTGTCCACCACGGCCGAGCTGACGTTCTGGGGCGTGCACGGCGGCGACCGGGCGGTCACCCGGCTCGGTGACGTGCTGGCGCTGCTCCTGCTGGCGGCGGTCGTCGGCACCCTCACCGCGCAGGCCCGGCGGGACGGCGGCGCGGGCCGCGCGTGGCCGCTCGTCGCCTCCCGACCCGCCACCGCGACGGGCCTGCTGGTGGCGGCGTACGGGGTGCTGCCGGGGATCGGGACGTGGATCTCGTCCGCCACGGTGCTCGTGCTCGCGGGCGAGCCCGACGGCCTCTCCCCTGCCGGGCTGGACGTGCAGGTCGGCTGGGTCGTCGCCGGCCTCGGCTACGTCGCCGTGACCCGGACGGTCCGGGTCACCGGGCTGCTCGTCCGGCTGGGTCCGGCGGGTCAGCCCGCCGGGACCACCCGGTAGCGGCGGTTCGCCAGCGACGGGTTCGACTCCCGCACCCCGGCCAGCGCGGCGGGGTCCAGGTCGACGGTGCGCAGCTCGGGCTCCTCGCCCATCTCCATCCCGACGACCCCGTCCGGGCCGACCACGAGCGAGCGCCCCGTGACGCCTCGCCCCGCCTGCCCGACGGCGACGACCACCGCGGTGTTCTCGATGGCGCGCGCCGTGGCCAGGGTCCGCCAGTGCATCGCCTTGAGCGGGCCCGCGGCCCACGCCGCCGGCACCAGCAGCACGTCCGCGCCCGCGTCGACCACGCGCCGCGCGGACTCGGGGAACCGCAGGTCGTAGCAGGTGAGCACGCCGAGCCGCACGCCCGCGACGTCCAGCACGAGCGGCGCGGCATCGGCCGGACCCGGCTCCAGCCGCTCGGACTCGCGGTGCCCGAAGGCGTCGTACAGGTGCACCTTGCGGTAGACCCCGGCGAGCTCGCCGCCCGACGTCACCGCGACGACCGCGTTGACGCCGCGCTCCGGGTCCGACCCCGGCAGCGTCGTGCCCGCCACCACGGCGACCCCGTCCGCGGCCGCGCGCTCGCGCAGCAGCGTGACGAACGGGCCGTCGAGCGGCTCGGCGTGCTCCGGGCCGGTCCCCCGCGGGTCGAAGCCCGAGGCGTACTCGGGCAGCACGAGCACGTCGGCCCGCGCCCGCGCGGCCGTGTCGAACGCGCCGCGCACCACCGCGCGGTTCGCGGCGTGGTCGTCGCTGACCCGGAGCTGGCCGACCGTCACCCGCACCGCGGGCCGCTCGGGCGGCGGGACGGCGGTCATCCGCGGCCGGTCGGCGCCGGGCCGTCGCCGGGCCCGGGCGCGCCGGTGCTGCCGTCGGCGTCGGGCTCGCCGGCCGCGGCGCGCTGCGCGTCCTCCTCCGCCTCGCGCCGGCGTGCGTTGCGGTCGACGACCCGCAGGTGCCGGAACAGCGAGAACCCGAGGGCGATCACCGCCGCGGCGACGGCGAACGTGACGAGGAACCCGAGCAGCCCGGGCGAGGTCTGGTCCTCCGGCGGGATCTCGATCGTCGACGGCGAGGGCGACGGCTCGGCGCCGGTCAGCGCGCCGGCGGCCTGCAGCAGCGCGCCGTGCCCGACGGCCAGCAGGGCGGCGGCGCTCACGCGAGCACCTCCCGCACGCCGGCGAACAGGTCGTCCTCGGGCAGCGTGGTCGGCACGCGCGACTCCGCGAGCTCGTACTCCTCGGTCGGCCACACCTCGAGCTCCAGGTCCCGGGGCATCGCGAAGAAGAAGCCCTCGGGGTCGATCTGCGTGGCGTGCGCGCGCAGGGCGGCGTCGCGGGCGTCGAAGTGCTCGTGCACGTCGACGAACGTGGTGACCTCCCGCTCGGGGATCTCCCGCGCGGCGCGGGACTCGACCCACTCGCCGAACGGCGACTCCAGGCCGCGCTCGACCATGGCCTCGTGCGCCGAGCGGATCCGGGCCATCGAGAAGCCGTGGTTGTAGTAGAGCTTGAGCGGCGTCCAGGGCTCCCCGGCGCCGCGGTACCGCTCGGGGTCGCCGGCGGCGTGGAACGCCTCGAAGGCGACCCGGTGGCACATGATGTGGTCCGGGTGCGGGTAGCCGCCCGTGGGGTCGTACGTCGTGATGACGTGCGGCCGGAACTCGCGGACCAGCTCCACCAGCGGCCGGGACGCCTCCTCGAGCGGCTGCAGCGCGAAGCAGCCCTCGGGCAGCGGCGGCAGCGGGTCCCCCTCCGGCAGGCCGGAGTCGACGAAGCCGAGCCAGTGCTGCCGGACGCCGAGCGCCTCGGCGGCCGCGGCCATCTCCACGCGCCGGAGCGCGCGCATCTCCTCGATCCCGCCGTCGAACGGCGGGTAGTGCGGGTTCAGCACGTCGCCCCGCTCCCCGCCGGTGCAGGTGACGACGAGCACGTCGACGCCCTCCGCGGCGTACCGGGCCGTCGTCGCCGCCCCCTTGCTCGACTCGTCGTCCGGGTGGGCGTGCACCGCCATCAGGCGCAGCTGCTCGGTCACGGTGTCCTCGTGGTCCTCTCCTCGTCACCGGTGCGGCGCCCGGCGCGAGACAATGATCGCGCACCCCGCCGACATCTCTGCGCCACCGCGCGCGGCCGACCACCAGGAGCAGCGCGTGACGGCAGCCCCCGACCCCGCACCGAGCCCGCCCGCCGGGCGGTACGGACGGCCCGACACGCCCGGCCGCCGCCGGGCCGCGCGGGTGTCGGTCATCGCGCTCGCCGTGGTGGCGGTCGCCGTCGTGGTCTGGATCGGGCTCGGGAACGCCGGCACGCCGGTGCGGTGGGACGAGGTGGGCTTCACGGTCGACGGGCCCACCAGCACCGAGCTGCGGTTCGACGTCACCAAGGACGCCGACGCCACGGTCACCTGCCGGGTGCAGGCGCTGTCGGACAACTTCGCCGAGGTGGGCGTCCAGACCGTCACCGTCGGACCCGCGGGCACCGCCACCCAGCGCGTCACGGCGACCATCCCGACCGCCGAGATCGCCGTGTCCGCGGTCGTCGTGGGGTGCGACCCCGCCTGACCGCGGTGGATCCGGGGCCCGCGGGCTCGGTGGTTGCTATGCTTGCCGATTCATACGCCGCCCCGGTCCGACGTCGCCCGACGTCGCCGCAGGTCGACGCGACCGCGAGGCAACGGCGCACCCCGCTCACGCCCCCGCGACGTCGCACGCCTGACCGGGACCGACGACATGGGGGCGCGCCCAGCGCGGGCGCGCCCCGCACGCAGCGAAGGAGAAGGACGTGACCGACACGACGCAGGCCGCCACGTGGCTGACGCAGGAGGCCTACGACCGGCTCAAGGCGGAGCTCGAGCACCTCGAGGGCCCCGGCCGCGCCGAGGTCACCGAGCGGATCGCCGCCGCGCGCGACGAGGGCGACCTCAAGGAGAACGGCGGCTACCACGCCGCCCGCGAGGAGCAGGCCAAGCAGGAGGCCCGCATCCGCGAGCTCAAGGAGAAGCTCCGCAACGTCCAGATCGGCACCCCGCCGGACGACGGCGTCGTGGAGCCCGGCATGGTCGTGACGGCCGAGGTCGCCGGCGACGAGATGGTCTTCCTGCTCGGCTCCCGCGAGATCGCCGGCTCCGCGGACATCGAGGTGTTCTCCCCGACGTCCCCGCTCGGCGCGTCCATCAACGGCCGCGCCGTCGGCGACACGGTGTCCTACACCGCGCCGAACGGGCGCGAGATCCCGGTGGCGATCAAGGCCGCGAAGCCCTTCGCGGGCTGACCCGCAGCACCCGCGAGGGCCCCGACCGCACGCCGCGGCCGGGGCCCTCGCGCGTGCGGGGCCGACGGTGCGGGGTCGACCGGGCGGGGTCGCCGGGCCAGGATCGCGTCATGAGCACCGAGGACGACGTGCGCCGGATCGCCGTGGACCTGCCCGAGGTCACCGAGCGCCCGTCCCACGGCACGCCCGCGTTCTACGTCGCCGGGACGATCTTCGCGCGGCTCCACGACCTGCCCGGGGTGCTCGTGTGCTGGCGCCGCGGCCTCGAGGAGCGCGAGGAGCTGCTCGCCGCCGACCCGGACGCGTTCTTCACCACCGACCACTACCGCGGCCACCCGAGCGTCCTGGTCCGGCTGGGGCGTGTGCCCCCGGACGAGCTGGCCGAGCTGCTCGCCGAGGCGTGGGAGGCCCGGGCGCCGCGCCGGCTCCGGGAGGGCCCGCGCTGAGCCCCGGCGCCCCGCGGGCTCAGTGCTCCGCGAGCCGGAAGCCCGCGTCCCGCAGCCGCTGCAGCAGCCGGGCGCAGTGGTCGGGCCCCTTCGTCTCGACCTGCACCTCGATCTCGACCTCGTCGATCTCCAGGTCCACCCCGGTGCGGACGTGCGACACGTGCATGACGTTGGCACCGGCCGAGGCCAGCTCGCGGAGCAGGTCGGCCAGCGCGCCGGGGGCGTCGTGCACCCGCACCCGCAGCTGCAGGTACCGCCCGGACACCGCGAGCCCGTGCCGGACGACGCGCAGCAGCACCAGCGGGTCGATGTTGCCGCCGGACAGCAGCACCACGACCGGGCCCTCGAGCTCCCCGGGGGACGCCGCCATCACCGCGGCGACGCCGGCGGCCCCGGACGGCTCCACCAGCAGCTTGGCCCGCTCCGCGACCAGCAGCAGCGCCCGGGACAGGTCCTCCTCGGAGACGGTGCGCACCTCGCAGCCGTGCTGCTGCAGCAGCGCGAACGGCACGGCCCCGGGGGTCCCGACCGCGATGCCGTCGGCCATCGTGTGCAGCTCGGGCGCGCGGGTCGGCACGCCGGCCACCAGCGACGCCGGGTAGGCGGCGGCGCGGGCCGCCTGCACGCCGATCACGCGCACGTGCGGCGCCAGCTCGGCCACCACGGCCTGGATGCCCGCCGCGAGCCCGCCGCCGCCCAGCGGGACGACGATGGTGCGCACGTCGGGCACCTGCTCGAGGATCTCCAGCGCGAGCGTGCCCTGCCCGGCGACGATGTCCGCGTGGTCGAACGGGTGGATCAGCACCCGGCCGGTGCGGTCCGCCTCGGCGCGCGCCTCCACCAGCGCCTCGTCCACGCTGTGCCCCAGCAGGCGCACCTCGGCGCCGTACTCCCGGGTCGCCGCGATCTTGGGCAGCGCCGCGTCGACGGGCATGTAGACGACGGCGTCGATGCCGAGCAGCTGCGCGGCGAGCGCGACGCCCTGCGCGTGGTTGCCGGCGCTGGCTGCGACCACGCCCCGGGCCTGCTCCTCGGGCGACAGGCGGGCCATCCGGACGTACGCGCCGCGGATCTTGAACGAGCCCGCGCGCTGCAAATTCTCGCACTTGAGCAGCACCGGGGCGCCGACCATCTGGGTCAGGGCCCGCGAGGACTCCACGGGGGTGCGGGTCGCCACGTCGGTCAGCAGGCGCGCGGCAGCCCGGGCGTCGTCGAGGAAGGTCACCCGGGTATCTTCTACGATCCGGCGTCCTCGCCGTCCGGGCCGCGCCGCGCGCCGCCCGCCCCGCGGGACCCGCCGGGCTCCACGCCGGCCTCGCCGCTCGCGCTCGCCGCGGGCTCGCGGCCCCGGCCGGCGCCGCGGCGCCGGCCGAACATCCCCGGCGGCCGCAGCGTGACGTGGTCCTCCGTGCCCAGCTGCGGGAACTTGTCGTGCCCGTGCAGGTACAGCACCACCGTGTTGAGCACCGCGGCGATCGGCACGGCGAACAGCGCGCCGACGATGCCCGCCGCCAGCGACCCGGCGGCCACGACCAGCAGCACCGCGACCGGGTGCAGCGACACGGCGTGACCCATGAGGAACGGCTGCAGCACGTGGCCCTCGATCTGCTGCACCAGCAGCACCACGCCGAGCATGATCAGCGCGACGACCGGGCCCTGGGAGACCAGCGCGACCAGCACCGCGACCGCCCCGGTGGCGACGGCGCCGACGATCGGGATGAACGAGCCGACGAACACCAGCGTCGCCAGCGGCAACGCGAGCGGCACCCCGAGGATCGCCGCGCCGATCCCGATGCCCGTGGCGTCCACGAACGCCACGAGGATCTGCGTCCGGGTGTAGCCGGACAGCGTGACGATGCCGCGGCGGCCGGCCTGGTGCACCCGCTCGCGCACCGGCACCGGCAGCAGCCCGACGAGCCACGCCCAGATGGTGCGGCCGTCGAGCAGGAAGAAGAACGTGCAGAACAGCGTGATCAGCGTGCCGGCCGCCACGTGCCCGACGGTCGTCGTGACGGACAGCGCGCCCGACACCAGCGAGTCGGCGTTGGAGCTGATCTGGTCCCGGCCCTGCTGCACCAGGTCGTCGAGCTGGTCCGTGCTGAGTTGCAGCGGACCCGTCGACAGCCAGTCCAGCGCCTCGTCGACGCCCTGCGACGCCTGGTCGTACAGGTCCCCGAACCCGCGGGCGATGGACCGCCCGGCGATGACGACCAGCCCGGTGACCACCGCGAGCAGCAGCAGCACCGACGAGATCGACGCGAGCCCGCGGGGGAACCGCGCGCGGTGGTGCAGGAACCGGGACACCGGCGCCAGCAGGACCGTGAGCAGCAGCGCCACCGCGACCGACACCACGATCACCTGGAAGAACCCGATGATCCAGAACAGCGCGGCGCTCGCTCCGGCGATCAGCAGGAACCGCCACGACCACGCGGCCGCGGCGCGCACCGACGGCGCGACCGACTGCTCGGCCGTCCACCCCGGCGGGGTCGAGCCGGTGGCGAGGTCGCCCTCGTGCAGCACCGGGGCCGCCGGCTCGGTCCCGCGCCCGCGGCGCCAGGTCGAGCGCGGCGTGCTCATGCCAGCGCCTGCACCAGGTCGGCGATGAGGTCCGCCTCGTCCTCGATGCCCACCGACAGCCGCACCAGGTCGTCCGGGACCTCGAGGTCCGTGCCGACGACCGAGCCGTGCGTCATCCGCGCCGGCAGCTCGATGAGCGACTCGACGCCACCCAGCGACTCGGCCAGCAGGAACACCCGGGTCCGGGCGCACACCTGCGCGGCGCGCTCGGCGCTGCCCGCCCGGAACGACACCATGCCGCCGAAGCCCGACATCTGCCGCGCGGCGACCTCGTGGTCGGGGTGCGACTCCAGCCCGGGGTAGATGACGGCGGGGACGTCGTCCCGCTCCTCGAGGAACCGCGCGACGGCGGCGGCGTTCGCGCTGTGCCGGTCCATCCGCACTGCGAGCGTCTTGAGGCCGCGCAGGGTCAGCCAGGAGTCGAACGGCCCGGCGACGGCACCGGAGGCGTTCTGGTGGAACTGCACGGCGTCCGCGAGCGACGTGCTGCCCGTCGGGCCCTCGAGCCCCACGGGGAGCTGCGCGCCGTCCGCGACCACCAGGGCCCCGCCGACCACGTCGGAGTGGCCGCCGATGTACTTGGTGGTCGAGTGCACGACCACGTCGGCGCCGAGCGCGATCGGCTGCTGCAGGTACGGCGTGGCGAACGTGTTGTCGACCACCAGCACCGCCCCGGCGGCGCGCGCGTGCGCGGACAGCGCCGGGATGTCGGAGATGCCGAGCAGCGGGTTGGTCGGCGTCTCGACCCAGATCAGCTTGGTCTGCCCGGGGCGGATGGCCGCGAGCACCGCGTCGGCGTCGGACAGGTCGACCGGCGTGTGCTCGATCCCCCACGGGCCGAACACGCGGGCGATCAGGCGGTACGTGCCCCCGTAGGCGTCGTTCGGCACGACCACGTGGTCGCCGGGCCGCAGCACCGCGCGCAGCACCGTGTCCTCCGCCGCGAGCCCGGACGCGAACGCGAACCCCGCCCCGCCGCCCTCCGCCGAGCGCAGCGCCTCCTCCAGCGCCGCGCGGGTCGGGTTGCCCGAGCGCGAGTACTCGTAGCCGCCCCGCAGGCCGCCGACGCCGTCCTGCTTGTAGGTGGACACCTGGTAGATCGGCGTCACCACGGCGCCGGTCGCGCCGTCCGGCTCCTGGCCGGCGTGGATGGCCCGGGTGGCGAAGCCCGCGCCGGACCAGTCGCCGTGGCTCTCCTGGTCGGTGTGCAGGGTGATGTCGCCCGAGGCGGCCAGGTCCGGGGTCTGCTGCTCGTCAGTCACGGACCCAGGCTAGGCGCTCCGGCCACCGGGAACACCCGGGGACGCGGCACGGTTGTGGACGTCGGACCCGAGGAAGGGAGTCACCATGAACTGGCTGTTCGGATCGGCCCTCAAGTCGACGATGGTCGAGCCGGAGCGCGCGCTGAAGGGCCGCGACGGCTACGCCTACCACGTGCCCGCGACCCACACCGTGCTCGGGACCCCGCTGCAGGGCCCCTGGCCCGAGGGCACCCGGACGATCGTGCTGGGCATGGGCTGCTTCTGGGGCGCCGAGCGCATCTTCTGGCAGCTGCCCGGCGTCGTCAGCACGTCGGTCGGCTACCAGGGCGGGTTCACGCCGTATCCCACCTACGAGGAGACGTGCACGGCGCTGACCGGGCACGCCGAGGTCGTCCAGGTCGCCTACGACCCCTCCGTCATCTCGGACGCGGACGTCCTCCGGACGTTCTGGGAGTCGCACGACCCGACCCAGGGCTTCCGCCAGGGCAACGACCGCGGCACCCAGTACCGGTCGACCGTCTACACGACGACGCCGGAGCAGGCGGCCGCCGCCGAGGAGACCCGCGCGGCGTACCAGGAGCGGCTGACCCGCGCCGGGTACGGCGAGATCACCACGGAGATCCGCACCGCGGCCGAGGCGGGCCCGTACTACTACGCCGAGGACTACCACCAGCAGTACCTCGACAAGAACCCGAACGGGTACTGCGGGATCGGCGGCACGGGCGTGTCCTGCCCGCGGCCCGTGGACGGCGTGAGCGCCTGACGCCCTGACGCACCGGCGGCCCGGTCCCCTCGCGGGGGCCGGGCCGTCGTCGTCCCCGGCCCCGGGCGCTGCCTGGGCCCGAGGTCGTCACGCGTCGCCGAGGTCGTCAGCCGTGGCCGAGGTCGTCATCTGTCGGCGAGGTCGTCAGTCCTGGGGGACGACCTCGCCGGTTCATGACCACCTCGCGGGCGGGCGATCGGTCCGCCGAGGTCCTGCATCCTCGCCGCCCGGCGCCGCTAGCGTGGCCGGGCATGAGCCGTCGCGACGAGCACCGTGCCGCCCTGCGTGCCCTCGACGCCGAGGGGGTCCGCGCGCACCTCACGGCCGGGTCGGGGCTGCCCGGGCCGCGCGCCGACCTGGAGCTGGTGGCCGCGTTCGCCGACGTGGCCCCGGCCGGCCTCGTGCTCGAGCTCGCCGACGACCCCGACGAGTACCTGCGGTGCTGCGGCACCGCGGCGGTCGGCCGGCTGCTGCTCGACGGCGACGCGGACCCCCGGCTGCTCGACCTGCTGCACGCGCGCGCCGCCGACCCGCTGTGGCGGGTGCGGGAGGCGGCCGCGATGGCGCTGCAGCGCGTCGGGGACGCCCACCCCGCCGCGCTGCGCCACCTGGTCGCGGCGTGGGTCACCGACCCGCACCCCCTGGTCCGCCGCGCGGCCGTCGCCGGGATCTGCGAGCCGCGGCTGCTGCACGACCCGGTGACGGCCGGGGCGGCCCTGCAGTCGTGCGCACGGGCCACGGCGAGCATCGAGGCGCTCCCGGCCGGCGCGCGCCGCGACCCGGACGTCCGCACGCTGCGCCAGGCGCTCGGCTACTGCTGGAGCGTCGCCGTCGCGGCCGACCCCGCCGCGGGCCTGCCCGCCTTCGCGGCCCTCGCCCGATCGACCGACCCGGACGTCGCGTGGGTCGACCGCGAGAACCGCAGGAAGACCCGCCTCCGCCGCCTCCTCGCGGACCCCGTCACCTGACCCGGCCCTCGCGGCCGGCCACATCCCCAGCGGATTCTCGCGCCGCCAGCCGAGGTAGGGGCCTGCGACGCGAAAATCAGCTGGCGACCCGGGGGCTGGTCAGGGCTACGGCGCGCCGTCGGCGAGCGCGGTGATCGCCGCCGCGACGGCGGCCTCGTACTGGCGGCGGTCGAAGGTGAACGGCCCGAAGCCGTCGTACGTCCGCTCGGGCCGGTGCGGCTGCCGGAACTCCGACCACGTGACGGCGTCGGCCGTCCTCGTCACCGACGCCTCGAGCGGCCAGCACCCGGCCTCGCCGCACTCGCACCCGAGCAGGACGACCCGTCCGGCGCCGCGCGGACGATGCCCCTGCTCGCCGCGCAGATACGCCCCGAGATCCCCGACGGCACGCCGCTCGGGCACCAGCGCGCCGTAGCCACCGGCGGGTTCGAGTCCGTGCTCCTGCTCGTACGCCGCCACCAGCTCGGACAGCGCAACGCCTGCGACGTACGGCTCGACGTCCTCCGGCGCTCCCCCGGCCGCTGGCACGCGGAAGGCGACATCCTCGACCGCTCGCCGCTGCACCGTCGCCCTCTCTGTCACGCTCGCCCGGTCCCGGTGGAACCGGCTCCGCCGTCCTGCCGCGGCGCTAGCCTGGCAGGGACGACCTGCCGCGTCGAGCACGTCGCCGTCACCGCCGGCGCGCGACCCGCGTGCGCACCATCGACGAGGAGACCCGATGACCCGCGGCGCGCTGCACCACGTCGAGCTGTGGATCGCCGACCTCGGTGCGGTGGCCCCGTCCTGGGGCTGGCTGCTCGGTGCCCTCGGGTACGCCCGCACGCGCAGCTGGGTGGGCGGCGAGGCGTGGACCCCGCCGGGCGGCGGCGCGGACCTGGTGCTGGAGGCCGGTCCGGACGTGCGCGGCGACGTCCACGACCGGCTGCGGCCAGGACTGAACCACCTCGCGTTCGACGCCGGGTCGCGCGCCGATGTCGACGCCCTGATCCTGGACGCCCCGCGGAACGGCTGGACGCTGCTGTTCGCGGACCGGCACCCCTGGGCGGGCGGCCCGGCGCACTACGCCGCCTACCTGGAGGACGCCGGCGGCTTCGAGGTGGAGCTGGTCGCCACGACCTGACCCCGCCGCCGGGGCCGGCCCCATCGCCAGCGGATTCTCGCGTCGCCAGCCGAGGTATCGGCCGGCGACGCGAGAATCGGCTGGCGATCCCGGAGCGGCGCCGCTCGTCAGGAGACGGTCGTGAAGGCGCGCAGCGCCAGCTGGACCGCGTGGTCGAAGAGCAGCTCACGCTCGTCGGAGGTGAGCTCGGCGGCCTGGAACGTGAAGTCCGAGATGGACAGCAGCGCGAGCGCCTGCTTCCGCTCGCGGTCGGCGACCGCGTAGAGGCCGGCGGCCTCCATCTCGACGGCGAGCGTGCCGTGGTCCACCAGCGCCTGCGTGACGTGCGGGCGATCGGCGTAGAACGCGTCCGAGGTGAACACCGGGCCGGCCTGCACCCGCGCCCCCGGCACCTCCGCGGCGGCGGCGACCGCGGCGGCGGCCAGCCCGAAGTGCGGGGCGTGCGAGTAGTGGATGCCCGGGATCCGGCGCTCGCTCACCCCGGAGTCGGTGTGCGCCGCGGTCGCGACGACGACGTCACCCAGCTCGAGGGTCCGCGACATCCCGCCGGCCGTGCCGATCCGGATGATCCGCTGCACGTCGTAGTGCCGGTACAGCTCCGTGGCGTAGATGGAGATCGACGGCACGCCCATGCCCGACGCCATCACCGAGACGGGGCGACCCTGCCAGGTGCCCGTGTAGCCGAGGATGCCGCGCACCTCGGTCACCAGGCGGGCGTCCTCCAGCACGGTCTCCGCGATGCGCGTCGCGCGGCGCGGGTCGCCCGGCATGAGGACGTCCGGGGCGAAGTCACCGGGCTGGGCGGCGATGTGCGGGGTGGGCATGGCGGGCTCCTGACGGGTACGGGCGGCGGCGCGGGGCGGGAGGGGGGTGACGCCGCGCCGCCGCCCGGCCCGGGTGGGCGCAGGCGGCGGCGGGACGTCGGTGGTGCGAGGGTCAGCGGGTGCCGACGATGTCGACCACGAACACGAGCGTGTCGCCGCCCTTGATGCCGGCCTGCGGGACGCCGCGGTCGCCGTAGCCCAGGTGCGACGGGATGGACAGCAGGACGCGGGAGCCGACCGGCTGGCCGACCAGGCCCTCGTCCCAGCCGCCGATGACCGCGCCGACGCCGATCGGGAAGTTGATCGACGAGCCGCGGTCGTACGAGTTGTCGAACACGGCGCCGTTCCAGGACTGACCCAGGTAGTGCACCTCGAGGTCGTCGCCGGCCTCGACGAGCGGGCCGTCGCCGGGCGACAGGACGAGCACCTCGAGCTCGGCCGGCGCCGGGCCCTCGGGGAACGTCAGGGTCGGCTTCTCACCGAACGAACCGGTGGCCTCGGGCAGGGTGGCGGGCATGACGTCTCCTCAGTCGTGAGCGGTACTCCCCCATCCTGCCCGGCGGACCGTCGAGCCCGCGAATGCGCGACGGGATACGGTCGCAGCCGGCGGACGACCGGCGTCCGCGGGACAGGAGCACCGATGTCGCTGACCACCTGGGCCGGGAACCTCACCTACGGCGCCGCGCGCGTGCACGAGCCGCGCACCGTCGAGGAGGTGCAGGAGGTCGTGGCGGCCGCGCGGCACGTGCGGGCGCTCGGCACCCGGCACTGCTTCAACGACCTCGCGGACACCCCGCACGAGCTGGTCCGCCTGGACGGCCTGGACCCCGACGTGCAGGTCGACGCGGAGGCCCGGACGGTCACGGTCGCCGCGGGCACCCGGTACGGCACGCTCGGCCAGGCGATCCACCCGCAGGGCTGGGCGCTGCACAACCTGGCGTCGCTGCCGCACATCTCGGTCGCGGGCGCCGTCGCGACGGCCACCCACGGGTCCGGCGACCGGTCGCGGAACCTCGCCACGGCGGTCGCCGGCCTGGACCTGGTGACCGCCGACGGCTCGCTGCGGCACCTGGCCCGCGGGGACGCGGACTTCCCCGGCGTGGTCGTCGCGCTCGGTGCGCTCGGCGTGGTGGTGCGCGTGACGCTCGACGTCGAGCCCACCTACGACGTGGCGCAGGAGGTGCACACCGACCTGCCGTGGGACGCCGTCCTGGAGCACCTGGACGACATCACGGGCTCCGCCGACTCGGTCAGCCTGTTCACCGACTGGGCGGGCCCGGCGGTGCGGCAGGTCTGGCGCAAGACCCGGGTGCCCGTCGGTGGCACGTACGAGCGGCGCGCGGATCTGTTCGGCGCGCGGCCCGCCCCCGGCCCGCTGCACCCGCTGCCCGCCATCGACCCCGTGAGCTGCACGCCGCAGCTGGGGGTGCCCGGGCCGTGGCACGAGCGGCTGCCGCACTTCCGGCTGGAGTTCACGCCGAGCAACGGCGACGAGCTGCAGACCGAGTACCTGGTGCCCCGCGAGCACGCCGTCGCCGCGATCGAGGCGATGCGCGCCCTGGCCCCGGTGGTCGCACCGCTGCTGCAGGTCGCCGAGATCCGCACGATGGCGGGCGACGACCTGTGGCTGAGCGGCGCGCAGGGCGGCGACCGGGTCGGCCTGCACTTCACCTGGCTGCCGCGCCAGCCGGAGGTCGAGGCCGTGCTGCCGCGGATCGAGGCGGCGCTCGCCCCGTTCGGCGCGCGGCCGCACTGGGGCAAGCTGTTCGCCTCCGTCGGCGCCCCGGGGTCGGACCCTCGCGACCTGTACCCGCACCTGGACGACTTCCGGGCGCTGGTCGGGCGCCTCGACCCGGACGGCACGTTCCGCAACGCCTTCGTCGACCGGCACGTGCTGGGCGCCCGCTAGCCGCGTCCGCGTCGCCCACGGATTCTCGCCCCGCACTCCGCGATACCGGTGGGCGGGGCGAGAATCCGCCGGCCGTGCAGCAGCCTGCCCTCGGGGCCCTCGGGGCGCTCGGCCGCTGGACCTCAGCAGCACCCCGGGCCGGTCGTCGCGCCCGCACCGCGCGCGCGCCAGAACTCCCGCTCGCCGAGCGGGGCGACGTCCGGGTGCTCCCGGGCGTGCCGGGCTCGGTACCGCTCGTACGCGGAGTCACCCATCAGCTCGCGCACGTACCAGCGCACGGCCCGCACGGCCCGGACGACGGCGGTCACCGCGGGCTCCCGTGCCCGCCGTGGCCCCCGCCCACCGGCTCGACGGCGCCCGCCTCGACCAGCCGGTCGTACTCCGCCTCGACCTTGCGCTCCAGCGGGGACGCGAACAGCTGCCCCGGCGCGTACAGCCGGGACGGCTCGGCCGGGTCCTCGGACGTGCCGATCCCGCCCGGCGTCCGCAGCGCGCGGACCACCGTGAGCAGGGCCGCGACGAACAGCGTCGCCACCAGCACGACGAACAGGATCGACAGCGACCCCTGGATCGCGGTGTTCCGCACGACCGCACGGGCGTCCGCGAGCGCCGCCGGGTCGTCGATGCCGTCGGCGATGAGCTGCTGGTACTGCCGGTGCTGCGCCCAGTACCCGATCGCGGGGACGCTCGAGAAGATCTTCTGGTACGACGCGGTGAACGTCACGACCGCGTCCCACGCCAGCGGGACGAGCGGGATCCACGCCCAGCGCACGTATCCCTTGCGCACCACCATCACCGTGACGACCAGCAGCGCGACGGCGGCGATCAGCTGGTTGGCGATGCCGAACAGCGGGTAGAGGGTCCGGATGCCGCCGAGGGGGTCCGTGACGCCCATGAGCAGCAGCGAGCCCCACGCCGCGACCACCACGCCGGTCGACAGCCAGCCGCCCACGCGCCACGACGGGTCCCGGAACCGCGGCACCCAGTTCCCGACCGCGTCGGACAGCTGGAACCGCGCGACCCGCGTCACCGCGTCGACCGCGGACAGGATGAACAGCGCCTCGAACATGATCGCGAAGTGGTACCAGAACGACATCATCCCGCTGCCCCCGACCACCTGGTGCAGGATGTTCGCCATCCCGACCGCCAGGGTGGGCGCACCGCCGGTGCGGGACACGACGGAGGGCTCGCCGACGTCCTCGGCGACCTGGTCGAGCGCCGCCGCGCCGGTGAGCGTGATCTCCTCGCCGTCCGGGCCGGTGGTGTCCCACCGGATCTCGACCGGGTCGCCCGCGGGGTCCGTGACCCCCAGGTCCGCGATGGCGGCCTCGGCCCCGATCGACGTGCCCTCGGTCAGCACGGCGGGCGCGTTCATGGAGAAGTACACGCCCTGGTTCAGCGACACCGCGGCGGCCAGCGCCATGATCGCGACGAACGACTCCATCAGCATGCCGCCGTAGCCGATCATCCGGACCTGCGACTCCTTCTGCACCATCTTGGGCGTGGTGCCGGAGGCGACCATGGCGTGCATGCCGGACAGCGCACCGCAGGCGATGGTGATGAACAGGAACGGGAACAGCGCGCCCGCGAACACCGGGCCCTCCCCGTTCGACGCGAACTCGGTCACCGCCGGCATCTGGGCGATCGGCCGGACCAGCACGATGCCGACCGCGAGGACGAGGATGGTGCCGACCTTCATGAACGTGGAGAGGTAGTCGCGCGGCGTGAGCAGCAGCCACACCGGGAGCACGGCGGCGAAGAACCCGTAGACCACCACGGCCCAGGTCAGCGTGACCGGCGACAGGTGCAGGTGCTCCCCGAACGGCGACTCGGCGACCCAGCGCCCGCCGACGATGGCGGCGATCAGCAGCACGAACCCGATGACCGAGACCTCGGTGACCCGGCCGGGCCGCACGAACCGCAGGTACAGGCCCATCAGCAGCGCGATCGGGATGGTGCAGCCGACGGAGAACACTCCCCAGGGGCTCTCGGCGAGGGCGTTCACGCAGACCATCGCGAGCACGGCCAGCACGATCATCAGCATCACGAACACCACGACCATCGCCACGGTGCCGCCGAACTTCCCGATCTCGTCCCGCGCCATCTGCCCGAGCGACCGGCCGCCGCGCCGGGTGGAGAAGAACAGCACGAGCATGTCCTGGACACCGCCCGCGACCACCACGCCCAGGATGATCCACAGCGTGCCGGGCAGGTAGCCCATCTGCGCCGCGAGCACCGGACCGACCAGCGGCCCCGCACCGGCGATGGCGGCGAAGTGGTGCCCGTAGAGCACCCGCCGGTCGGTGGGGTCGAAGTCGCGGCCGTCGTCGACCCGCTCGGCGGGGGTGGCCCGCCGGTCGTCGGGCCGCATGATCCGCCGCTGCACGTACAGGGCGTAGAACCGGTACGCGATCGCGTACGTCGCCACGGCCGTCACGATGAACCAGATCGTGTTCACCTGCTCGCCGCGCACGATCGCGAGCATCGTCCAGCCGACCGCGCCGAGCAGCGCGATCGCGACCCACACGACGACCCGCAGGGGTGTCCACCGTTGCCGCGGCACCACGCCGACCGGGGTCCCGTCCTGCGACCGGACGACCTGCGTCCGCTCCTCGTCGGTGTAGTCGTGCTCCTCGAGGGTGGTCTGCGCCATGCCCGAGCTCCTTCGCTCACGTGCCGTGCACGCGGGCGCGCTCGACCGCACGGGCACGCGCCGGCGCGTCCCTCGCGGCTGAGGTCGAGGCGCCCCCTGTGCCTCGCCGTCAACCTAACGGCGCCCGGCGAGCGCGTGCCACCCGAACCTGGAGCGGCCCCGCCGCATCACCACGAGCCCCACGTCGCCCACGGATTCTCGCCCCGCACACCGCGATGTCGGTGGGCGGGGCGAGAATCCGCTGGCGGTGCGATCCCGCCCGCGCGGTCAGTGCGTGAGGAACGCCAGCAGGTCGTGCCGGGTCAGGACGCCGACGGGCTGGCCGTCGTCGACCACCATGAGCGCGTCGTGCTTCTGCAGCGCCTCGCGCGCGGACTCGACGGACTCGCCGCTGCCGATCAGGGGCAGGGCCGCGGCCATGTGGCGGTCCACCCGGTCCGACAGCGTGGCCGTCCCGGAGAACACGGCGTCGAGCAGCTCGCGCTCGGACACCGAGCCGGCGACCTCGCCGATCTTGACCGGCGGCTCCGCACCGACCACGGGCATCTGCGAGACGCCGTACTCCTGCAGGATCTCGATCGCGTCGCGCACGGTCTCGTTCGGGTGCGTGTGCACCAGCGCGGGCACGCTGCCGTCCTTGGTGCGCAGCACGTCGCTGACGGTCGCGCCGGCCTCGGAGTCGAGGAACCCGTAGGACCGCATCCACCGGTCGTTGAAGATCTTCGACAGGTAGCCGCGGCCGCTGTCGGGCAGGAGCACGACGATCACGGCGCGGGCCGCGGCCTCCGGGTCCTCGTCCTGCAGCCGGCGGGCCAGGCGCAGCGCGCCCTCGACGGCCATGCCGCACGAGCCGCCCACCAGCAGCGCCTCCTCGCGGGCCAGGCGCCGGGTCATGGCGAACGAGTCCGCGTCCGAGACGGCGATGATCTCGTCGGGGACGCTGGGGTCGTAGGCGGCGGGCCAGAAGTCCTCGCCGACGCCCTCGACCAGGTACGGGCGCCCGTCGCCGCCGGAGTACACCGAGCCCAGCGGGTCGATGCCCACCACGCGCACGCGGCCGCCGTCGGCCTCGGCGCGGTCGGCGGAGACGTCGTGCAGGTACCGGCCCGTGCCGGTGATCGTGCCGCCCGTGCCGACGCCGGTGACGAAGTGCGTGACCCGGCCGTCGGTGTCGGACCAGATCTCGGGACCGGTCGACGCGTAGTGGCTGGCGGGGCCGTTCACGTTGGCGTACTGGTTCGGCTTCCAGGCGCCCTCGATCTCCGTGACCAGGCGGTCGGACACGGAGTAGTAGGAGTCCGGGTGGTCCGGCGGGACGGCGGTCGGGGTCACGACGACCTCGGCCCCGTACGCGCGCAGCACGTCGCGCTTGTCCTCGGAGACCTTGTCCGGGCAGACGAACACGCAGCGGTACCCCCGGCGCTGCGCGACCAGGGCCAGGCCGACGCCGGTGTTGCCGCTCGTCGGCTCGACGATGGTCCCGCCCGGCCGCAGCTCGCCGGAGGCCTCGGCCGCCTCGATCATCTTGAGCGCGATCCGGTCCTTGGCCGAGCCGCCGGGGTTGAGGTACTCGACCTTCGCGAGGATCGTCGCGTCGAGGCCCTCGGTCACGACGTTGAGCCGGACCAGCGGCGTGCCGCCGACCAGCTCGGAGATGTGCTGCGCGTACTTCACGGTGCTCCCAGGAGGCGAGGGGACGGGGACGCACGGCGACCCCGGCCCCCCAGCCTAGATGTCACGTGACGGTGCCGATGTGCCAGGGGATGAACTCCTCCGTGCCGATGTCCAGCTCCTCGCTGACCGTCGGCTCGCCGGACGCGACCGCGAGGATCCGGTCGAACAGCTCCTGCCCGACCTCGGCCACGGAGGCGGTCCCGTCGACGATCCGACCGGCGTCGAGGTCCATGTCCTCCGCCATGCGGGCGTACATCTCGCTGTTGGTCGCGACCTTGATCGAGGGGGTCGGCCGGCAGCCGAACACCGACCCGCGCCCCGTGGTGAACACGACGACGTTGGCGCCGCCCGCCACGAGCCCCGTCACGGACACGGGGTCGTACCCGGGCGTGTCCATGAACACGAGGCCCTGGTGCGGCGCCATCGGCTCGGCGTAGCCGTACACCGCGGCGAGGTCCGCCTGCCCGGCCTTGGCGATCGCGCCCAGCGACTTCTCCAGGATGGTGGTCAGGCCGCCGGCCTTGTTGCCCGGCGACGGGTTGTTGTCGAGCGACCCCTGCCCGGCCGCCGCGTACCGCTGCCACCACGCGATGCGGTCGAGCAGCCGGGTCGCCACCTGCTCGTCCACGGCCCGGCGGGTCAGCAGGTGCTCGGCGCCGTACACCTCCGGCGTCTCCGCGAGCGCCGACGTGCCGCCGTACGCGACGAGCCGGTCGCTGGCCCAGCCGAGCGCCGGGTTGGCGGTGATGCCGGAGTAGCCGTCCGAGCCGCCGCAGTTCAGGCCGAGCACCAGCTCCCGCACGTCGACGTCCTCGCGCCGGCACCGGTCCAGCTCCGGCAGCATCGCCCGGATCGCCTCGACGCCCGCGCGCACGGTGGTCCGGACGCCGCCGCTGTCCTGGATCGTCAGGCTGCGGACGACCGTCCCCGCGGGGATCGCCGCCAGCAGGTCCGCACCCGCGGGCTCGTGCTCGGGCTCCCCCACGGCCGGCATGCCGAGGAACGCCTCGGCCCCGGTCCGCGCCGAGAGCTGCTCCGGCAGCAGCATCTCGCAGCCGAGGCCGAGCACCAGCACCGCCCCGATGTTCGGGTGCGCGGCGTACCCGCGCAGGGTCCGCAGCAGCAGCTGCCCGCCCTCGCTGCCCGGCACCATCCCGCAGCCCGACTGGTGGGTCAGCGGCAGCACGCCGTCCACGTGCGGGAAGTCGGCCAGCGCGCCCGCCGGGAACTGCGCGGCGATCATCCGGGCGGTCGACGCGGAGCAGTTCACGCTCGTGAGGATGGCGAGGTAGTTCCGGGTGCCGACCCGGCCGTCCGAGCGCCGGTAGCCCCGGAACGTCGGCCGCGGCCCGTCCGGTACCGGGAGCACCGTGCGGGTGCCGCCGAGCTCGTGGGTGCGCTCGCCCTCCTCGAACCCGAGGTTGTGCCCGTGCACGTGCGACCCCGCGGCGATGCCGGTCGTGGCGACCCCGATGACCTGGCCGTACTTGTGCACCGGAGCGCCGGCCGGGACCGGGCGCAGCGCGAGCTTGTGCCCGCGCGGGACGTGGTCGCGCACCCGGAGGGTCGGCCCGGCGGCGGCGACGTCCTCCCCCGGGGCGAGGTCGCGGCAGGCGACGGCGACGTCGTCGCCCTCGCGGAGGAGCAGCAGGTCGGGTCGTGCGGGGGACGTCATCGGGCAGGCCTCTCCGTCGGGGGTGCTGGGGCGGTGCGGCGGGTCACCACGCGATCGCCGGCGGGCGGCCGGCGGCGGTGGCGCGGACGTCGGCGGACCGGCCGCGCGACGCGTCGCCGGGCGTGGTCATGGCGAGCGCGCCCGAGGCGACGGCGAGCCCGAGCGCCTCCGGCAGCGCCGCGCCGCGCAGCAGCCCGGCGACCAGGCCCGCCGCGAACCCGTCGCCGCCGCCGACCCGGTCGAGGATCTGGAGGTCGCCGTACCCGGGCGCCTCGTGCACCCCCTCGGTGCGGGACCACGCGAGCGCGCCCCAGGAGTTCCGGGACGCGGAGTGCACGGCGCGGCACGTGCTCGCGACCACCCGCACGCCGGGCGCGACGTCGAGGATCCGGGCGACACCGCGCTCGAACGCCTCCCGTGCCGCGCGCGGGTCGGCCGCGGGCGGGTCGTCGACGTCCGGGAACAGGTCCCACGCCGAGCCGATCAGCACGTCGCACCCGGCGGCGAGCGCGCGGGCGGCGGCGCACGCCTGCTCGCGCCCGCCACGTGCCCGCCAGAGCGAGGGCCGGAAGTTGGTGTCGAAGGACACGGGCACGCCGAGCGCCCGCGCCTCCCGCACGGCGCGCAGCGCGGTCGCGGTCGTGGAGGGCGACAGCCCCGCGAACACGCCACCGGTGTGGAACCACCGCGCGCCCGCCAGGACGTCGCCCCACGGGACGTCGTCCGGCGCGAGCCGCGAGGCCGCCGTGCCCGCGCGGTCGGACACCCCGACCGCGCCGCGGACGCCGTGCCCGCGCTCGGTGAAGTTGATCCCGTTGCGGGCGGGAACCGGTCCCCCGGCCGGGACCCAGCGGATCCAGCGGGGGTCCACCCCGGAGGCGAGCACCAGGTCCTCCACCAACCGGCCGACCTCGTCGTCCACGAGCGCGGTGACGACGGCGGACCGCAGCCCGAACGCGGTGCGCAGCGCCCGGGCGACGTTGTACTCGCCACCGCCCTCGTGCACGCAGAACGCCCTCGCCGTGCGGATCCGGTCCGCCCCGGGGTCGAGCCGCAGCATCACCTCGCCCAGCGCGACCACCTCGGGTGCGCCGACCTCGGTCGCACCGTCCGCGGGCGCGATGGGTGCGCCGACCTCGGTCGCACCGTCCGCGGGCGCGATGACGGCGGGGGCGGACGGGGACGGCATCGACCTCACCTCACTGCCGGGGACGGGTCCACCGTACGCGAGAAACCGGTCTCTCGCGAGCCCGCGGCGAGACGCCTGGTCCGGCGGACGGGGTCAGCCGGCGGCGGGCACCCGGGCCGGCGCCGACGACGCGCGGACCAGCAGCCCGGCGGGCAGGATCTCGGCCGCGCCCTGCACGACCACGTCCGCGGCGGGCGCGGGCTCCGGCTCGCCGGTGATCCGCGCGTGCAGGCGCTCCCAGGCACGGGCGCCGATCTGCTCGTAGGGCACGTGCACGGTGGTCAGCGACGGGGTCGCGTACCGCGCGAGCTCGATGTCGTCGAACCCCACCACCGACAGCGTGCCGGGCACATCGACCCCGAGCTCGTGCAGGTGCCCGAGCAGTCCGAACGCCACCTGGTCGTTGTACGCGACCACCGCCGTCGCCTGGGTGGCGAGGGCCGCGTGCGCGATCGCGTACCCCTCGGCCACCGTCGCGCCGCACGCCAGCGTGAAGAACCCGACGTCGCGGAACGCGACCTGCGCCCGCCCGATCCCGTCCAGCCGCGCGACGTTGGACGGGCTGGTCCCCGGGCCGGACAGGTAGGCGATCGACCGGTGGCCGAGGCCCACCAGGTGCTCGACGACCCCGTGCATCGCCTGCGAGTAGTCGACGTTCACGCTCGCCGTGGCCGAACCCGGCACGGTCCGGTTGACCAGCACCACCGGGTCGACCTCGTCGAGCACCTCGGCCAGGACCTCGGCGGGCATCCGCGGCGCGACCACGACCACCGCGTCGCAGCGCGCGCGGGTGCTGCGCACGATGTCGACCTCGTCCCGGCCGGGACCGGCGGTCTCCGCGACGACGACGCTGTACCCGTGCCGGTGCGCCCCGTCGGCGACCGCCCGCAGCACCGCCTGGAACATCGGGTTGGCCAGGTCCGGCACCACGATGCCGACGGCGAGGGTCCGCCCCAGCGACAGCGACCGCGCGGTGACCGACGGCCGGTAGTGCAGCTCGGCGGCCGCCGCCCGCACCCGGCGGGTCAGCTCGGCGTCGACCGTGCTGCCGTTCATCACGCGCGAGACGGTCGCGCGGGAGACCCCGGCGGCCGTCGCGACGTCGCTGATCGTCGCGCCCGTGCGCATCGCCCCGCTCCCTTCCGCCCCGTCCGGGGCGGCGGGCCGCGCCGGGAGGTCCTGGGCGTCGCGCCGGGACGCGCTGCGGCTCAGCGCGTGATCCCCAGGTCGAGTGCGCCGATGCTAACAGCGCGCCCCGTCCGCACGGACTCGTTGGCGGCGATGCCGACCGCCACCGCCCGGAGCCCGTCCTGGTAGCCGGCGGCCCGGCCCAGCGGGTCCTCCTCGAGGCGCAGGTCCCGGCGGAACACGTCCATCAGCAGCAGCGCGTCGCCGCCGCCGTGCCCGCCCTCGCCGTGCGGGATCGGCACCTCGCGGGCGCCCTCCCAGTGCCGCTGCACCACCAGGTGCTCCCCGGCGGGCCTGGACTCCGCGACCGGCACGGCGTCCGGGTTCGCGGACGGGTCGAGCACCACACGGCCCTGGGCGTCCACCGACACCGCGCCCCGCTCGACGACGGTCAGCTCCGCGCGGCCCTCGGTGCCGTTCACGGCGACCGAGTACCCCTCCCACGGGCCGTGCGCGTTCAGCGCGTACGTCATCGTGACGCCGGACCGGTAGTCGACCAGCAGGGAGACGTTGTCCTCGATGGTGATGCCCTCGCCGAAGACGTCGCGGTCCCGCAGGTAGCCGTCGTGCTGCTCCGCGTCCAGGTAGAGGCCGCGCAGCCGCCGGTCCGCGCGCAGGTCCAGCGCCCACGGGTCGCCGTCGGCACCGGTCCCCCGCTCCGGACGCGGGCCCAGACCCCGGGCGTCGGCGTTCTCCCGCCCGTAGAACCGCAGGCCGCCGGACGCGAACACCCGCTCCGGGACGTCGTCCAGCCACCAGCCGACCAGGTCGAAGTGGTGCGAGGACTTGTGCACCACCAGGCTCCCCGAGCGCTCGCGGTCCCGGTGCCAGCGGCGGAAGTAGTCCGCGCCGTGCACGGTGTCGAGCAGCCACTCGAAGTGCACGCTCGTCGGCCGGCCGATGGCGCCGGACGCGATCACCTCGCGCAGCGCGGAGTTCCGCGGCGCGTACCGGTAGTTGAACGTCATCACGAGGTCCCGGCCCGTCGCGGCGACGGACCCGGCGATCGTGCGGCAGCCGTCCGCGGTGGTCGCCATCGGCTTCTCCAGCACGACGTCCGCCCCGGCGGCCTGCACCCGGGACACGTGCTCGGCGTGCCGGTCGTCCGGGGTGGTGACGACCACGACATCGACGGCCTGCTCCACGATCATCCGCTCGAGGTCCTCGGGCGCGTACCGCGGCAGCCCGGCGGGACGGCCGAGCCCGAGCGCGGCACCCACCTCCGCGTCGTAGAACCCGATGCGGCCCGGGTTGAGGTCGCACCACGCGACCAGCTCGGCGACGTCGCGGTGCGCACCGGTGATCGCCCCGACGTACATGCCCGCGCGGTGCCCGGTCCCGAGCACCGCGTACCGCCGGCGCGGGCGGCCGGGCGGGACCGGGGCGAACCGCGGCGTCACCACGGCGTCGGCGCGGGAGGAGGCGGAGGAGGCCGGCCGGGGCGCGGTCGGGTTCTGGTCGAGCGGGGCGGGGCCAGAGTGGGTCATCGCGGGCCTTCCGGGTCGGAAACGGGTTTCTCGATCCCAGCCTAGACACCCGCTCCACCGCGACGCACCCCTGGCTGCGACCAGGACCTAGGACCCGGATCGAGGCCCGTTCTGGCGCGGCGGACGACATCCGGAGGCCGATCCGGCGACCCGGGCTGGACAGGGGCGTCACCCGTTCGGGTAGCGTCCGGAACCGGTTCCTCAGAACCTCTGCAGCCTGACCACGAGGAAGTGTGCCATGACAGCTCTCAACGAGCTCCGCACGATGCGCAGCAAGCGCGGCGGCGAGAAGATCCCCGCCGTCTCGGACCTGCGCAAGTCCGACCAGCGGGCGGCGCTGGCGTTCCTGGCCCCCTGGTTCCTGGGCCTGTTCGGGATCACCCTGATCCCCCTGGTCGCGTCGCTCGTGCTCGCGACCACCGACTACGACCTGCTGACGGCTCCGACGTTCATCGGGCTCGACAACTTCACGGCGATGCTGACCGACACCCGGCTGCACGAGTCGCTCCGGGTGACGTTCCTGTACGTCGTCACCGGCGTGCCGCTCCAGCTGGTCGTCGCGCTGGGCCTGGCCGTGCTGCTCAACCGCGGTCTGCGCGGGATGACGTTCTACCGCTCGGTCTTCTACCTGCCGTCCCTGCTCGGCAGCTCGGTGGCCATCGCCATCCTGTGGCGGCAGGTGTTCGGCGAGGACGGCCTGTTCAACGCGTTCCTCGGCCTGTTCGGCATCCAGGGGATGGGCTGGGTGTCCAACCCCGACACCGCGCTGTGGACCCTGGTCCTGCTGCACGTGTGGACGTTCGGGTCGCCGATGATCATCTTCCTCGCCGGCCTGCGGCAGATCCCGGAGATGTACTACGAGGCGGCCGGCCTGGACGGCGCGTCCCCCTGGCGGCAGTTCCGCTCGGTGACGCTGCCGCTGCTCAGCCCGATCATCTTCTTCAACCTGGTGATGCAGGTGATCATCGCGTTCCAGTCGTTCACGCAGGCCTTCGTCGTCTCGAACGGCACCGGCGGCCCCTCCGACTCGACGCTCTTCTACACCCTCTACCTGTACCAGGAGGGGTTCACCAACCTGCGGATGGGCTACGCGGCCGCGATGGCCTGGGTCCTCGTCGTCATCGTGCTCGTGCTGACCGCCATCAACTTCTGGGCCTCGAAGTTCTGGGTCTTCTACGAGGACTGAAAAGGAGTCCAGGACCATGACGACCACCACCTCCCCCGACCTGAACCGGCGGATCCGGCGCCTCGCCGACGACAGCCCGGTGCGCCCGGGACGCGAGCGCTGGCGCTCCGTCCTGCGCACGAGCGGGCGGCACACCGCGATGATCATCGCGGCGCTCGTGATGATCTACCCGCTGATCTGGCTGCTGGGCAGCTCGTTCAAGCCGACCGAGCTGATCTTCCGCGACCTGTCCGTGCTGCCCACCGAGTGGGACTTCTCCAACTACCCGAGCGGCTGGGAGGCCCTGTCCCAGCCCTTTGGCCGGTACATGCTCAACTCCGCGGTCATCGTCGCCGGGTGCCTGCTCGGCAACCTGGTCACGTGCTCGATGGCGGGCTACGCGTTCGCCCGGCTGCGGTTCCGCGGCCGCAACATGTGGTTCGCGATGATGCTCGTCAGCATCATGCTGCCGATCCACGTGATCATCGTGCCGCGCTACATCATGTTCCAGCAGATGGACTGGATCAACACGTTCTGGCCGTTGATCGTCCCCAAGCTGCTGGCCACCGACGCATTCTTCATCTTCCTGATGGTGCAGTTCTTCCGCGGCATCCCGAACGAGCTCGAGGAGGCCGCGCGGATCGACGGCTGCGGCCACCCGCGCATCTTCTTCTCGGTGATGCTGCCGAATGCCGTCCCCGCGCTCGCGACCACGGCGATCTTCACGTTCATCTGGACGTGGAACGACTTCTTCAGCCAATTGATCTTCCTGACGCGGGACGAGGTCCGGACGGCGCCGCTGGCGCTGCGGCTGTTCCTCGACCCCGCGACGGGCAGCAACTGGGGCCCGATGTTCGCGATGTCCATCGTGACGCTGATCCCCATCTTCCTGGTCTTCCTCTTCGGCCAGCGGTACCTGGTGCAGGGCATCGCGACCACGGGGATGAAGTGACCGGCCGCACCGGGGAGCACGACCCGACGACGAGAGGAACGCAGATGCAGGGACGACGAGGGACGCTCGCACGCCGGCTGTGCGCGGTGACCGCCGCGAGCGCCATGGCGGTCACGCTGGCCGCGTGCGGCGGATCGGACGACGCGGGCTCCGGGAGCACGAGCGGGGCCGGCGACCCCGACCAGGTCTCGATCACGTTCGCGTGGTGGGGCTCGGACACGCGCCAGCAGATCACCGAGGAGGTCATCGCCGCGTTCGAGGCCGAGTACCCGCACATCACGGTGGAGCCCGACTTCACCAGCTGGGACAGCTACTTCGAGCGGCTGAACGTGTCCGCCGCGGGCGGCGGGCTGCCGGACGTCATCACGCAGCAGGAGCGGTTCCTCGCCGAGTACGCCAGCCGCGGGCTGCTGGCGGACCTGCGCGAGCTCGACGTCGATACGAGCAGCATCGACCCGTCGGTCGTCGAGTCGGGCGAGGTCGACGGCACGTTCGTGGGCATCGCGACCGGGGTGAGCAGCCACGCGCTGGTCGCCGACCCGGCGATCTTCGCGGAGGCGGGCGTCGAGCTGCCCGACGACACGACCTGGACCTGGGACGACTACTCGGAGATCGCGACGGCGATCGCCGAGGGCTCCGGCGGTGCCTACGCCGGCGTGCAGAACTACAGCTTCCTCGAGGTCGTGCTCAAGATCATGGCGCGGCAGAACGGCGAGGAGGTCTTCACCGAGGACGGCGAGATCGGCGTGTCCGCCGAGACGGTCGAGGCGTGGTTCCAGCGCTCGGTCGACCTGATCGAGTCGGGCGGCGAGCCGTCCGCGTCGGTCTCCACGGAGATCAACGCCGCCGGCGTCGAGGGGTCGCTCCCGGCCACCGGGCAGGGCGCCATGGCCTGGTTCTGGTCCAACCAGCTCGACGCGATCCAGAGCGCGGCCGGCCGCGACCTGCAGCTGCTGCGCCCGCCGGGCGAGGCGGACGGCGAGCGGACCGGGGCCTACCTCTACCCGACGATGTACTACTCCGTCGCGGAGGCGTCCCCGCACCCCGAGGAGGCCGCGCTGTTCGTGGACTTCCTCATCAACTCCACGACCGCGGGCGAGCTGATCCTGGTGGACCGCGGCCTGCCGTCCAACACCGAGGTCCGGGAGGCGATCCTGCCGCTGCTCTCGGACGCCGACCGGGTCGGCGCGGACTTCGTCGCGGAGATCGAGGAGACCGTCGTGGACGGCACCCCGGTGCCGCCGGTCGGCGCCGGCGAGACCACGCAGATCACCCAGCGCGTGAACTCCGACGTGCTGTTCGGCCGGATCACCCCGCGCGAGGCGGCCGAGCGCTGGCTGGACGAGGTCGGCGCCGCGATCTCGTGACGCACGGCCGGGGGCCCGTCACCGCGGGCCCCCGGCACCCGCCCCGCACGCCCGCCCGACCCCCTGGGAGACCCTGTGCGCCTCGTGAGCCACGTCGTCGGCGACGCCGTCCACCCGGGCGCGCTGGTCGCCGGTCCCGACGGCGACCGCCTGCTCGACCTCGCCCCCGTCCTGCCCGGCCGCTCGGTGGTCGACGTCCTGCGCGACCCCGCCACCCGCGCGGCGGCACGCGCGGCCGTCGAGGCGGCGGACGCGGCCGACCTGGTCGGGATCGCCGCGGTGCGGCTCGCGCCGCCGGTCCGGCCCGGGAAGGTGCTGTGCCTGGGCCACAACTACGCCGGGCACCTCGGACGCGACCGCGCCGCGCACGACGTGCCGGAGTTCCCGAACGTGTTCGTCATGACCCCCAACACCCTGTCCGGCCCGCACGACGCCGTGGTGCTGCCGCCCGCGGCGGCGCACGTCGACTACGAGGGCGAGATCGCCGTCGTCGTCGGGCGCCGGGCCCGTCGGGTCCCGCTCGCGGCGGCGGAGTCGCACGTCGGCGGGCTCACGCTCTTCGACGACGTGTCCGCGCGGGACTGGCAGCAGCGCACCTCGCAGTGGACGCTCGGCAAGTGCGCCGACGGCTTCGGCCAGCTCGGGCCGGCCGTCGTCACGGCGGACGAGGCCCTGCCGGTCACGGGCCGCGAGCTCACGGTCGAGCGGGACGGCGTCGTCACCGTGCGGGCGAGCACCGACGCGATGGTCTTCTCGCCCGCCTTCCTGATCCACCACCTCAGCCAGGTGCTGACGCTCGAGCCCGGCGACGTGATCGCCACGGGCACCCCGGCCAAGCTCCCCGAGGCCGCCGCCGCGCACCGGCCGCTGCGGCACGGCGACGCCGTGACCATCGCCGTCACCGGGCTCGGCTCCCTCACCACCACGTTCGTCGACGGTCCCCCGCCGTCGCCCCGCACCGAGACCCCTGGAGGTCCGCAGTGATCCTCGACTCCTTCCGCCTGGACGGGAAGGTCGCCCTCGTCACCGGCGCCGCACGCGGGCTCGGCCGCGGCGCCGCGCTCGCGCTGGCCGAGGCCGGCGCCGACGTCGCCCTGCTGGACCACGTCGCCGGCACCGAGACCGCCGACGCCGTGCGCGCGGCCGGCCGGCGCTGCCTCGTGCTCGAGCGCGACCTGGTGCACGCCACCCCGGAGCAGCTGGACGCCGACGTGCAGGCGGTGGTCGACGGGCTGGGCCGGGTCGACGTCCTGGTCAACAACGCCGGCATCATCCGCCGCGCACCGCTGCTGGAGCACGCCGCGGCCGACTGGGACGACGTGCTGGCCATCAACCTCGACGCGGTGTTCCACCTGTCGCGGTCCGCCGCCCGCCGGTTCGTGGCGCAGGGCAGCGGCAAGGTCATCAACATCGCGTCGATGCTCGCGTTCCAGGGCGGCGTCCTCGTCCCCGGGTACACCGCGTCCAAGCACGCGGTCGCCGGCGTCACCAAGGCGCTCGCCAACGAGCTCGCCCGGCACGGCGTCAACGCCAACGCGATCGCGCCCGGGTACATGGCCACCGACAACACCGCGGCCCTGCGCGCCGACGAGGTCCGCGAGCGCTCGATCCTCGAGCGGATCCCGGCCGCGCGCTGGGGCACCCCCGCCGACCTGCAGGGCGCGTTCGTGTTCCTGGCGTCCCCGGCGTCGGACTACGTCAACGGCGTGGTCCTGCCCGTGGACGGCGGCTGGCTCGTGCGCTGAGCCCGCCCCTCCCCCCACCCCTCGTCCCCAGGAAGGTCCCTCTCGTGGAGAACCGCTACGCCACCGGCCCCGACCAGGTCGCCGGCCTCGACACCGCCGGCCTGCGCGCCCGCTACCTCGTGCCCGACCTGTTCGCCCCCGGCGAGGTCCGCCTCGTCCACACCCACCACGACCGCGTCGTCCTCGGCGGCGTCGTGCCCGCCGGACGCCGGCTCGCGCTGCCGGCGCCCGACGGCCTGCGCTGCGGGTCCTTCCTGGAGCGCCGGGAGGTCGGCATCGTCAACGTCGGCGGCCCGGCCGTCGTCGAGGCGGACGGCACGACGTACGAGCTCCCGCCCCGCGCGTGCCTGTACCTGGGACGGGGCGTGCGGCACGTCACCTTCGCGGACGCCGCCGCGGGCTCGGGCGCGCAGCTCTACCTGGTGTCGGCACCGGCGCACACGACCTACCCGACGGTCCGCGTGCTCCCCGAGGAGGGCACGGTCCGGGAGCTCGGCGACCAGGCGACGTCCAACCGCCGCACGCTGCGCCAGTACCTGCACCCGGACGGCGTGCGGACCTGCCAGATCGTGATGGGCGTCACCACGCTGCACCCCGGGTCGATGTGGAACACCATGCCGGCGCACACCCACGACCGGCGCACCGAGTGCTACCTCTACGTGGACGTCCCCGAGGAGGCACGGGTGCTGCACCTGCTCGGGCGCCCCGAGGAGACCCGGCACCTGGTCGTCGCCGACCGGCAGGCGGTCGTCTCGCCGTCCTGGTCGATCCACTCCGGCGTCGGCACCGCGGCGTACTCGTTCGTGTGGGCCATGGCCGGCGAGAACCAGGCGTTCGACGACATGGACCCCGTCCCGCCGACCGCGCTGGCCTGAGCGGGGGGACGACGATGACGACGACGACCACCCCCGCGGCCCCCACCGGGCGCGGCTTCGGCGACGCGGGCACCCGCTGGGCGGTCCGCGGCGCCGACACGGTGCTCGCCCGCGAGCCGCTGATGAACCCCCGCGACCGCTGGGAGTACGAGGACGGCCTCATGCTCAACGGCGTCTGGGCGGTGCACGGGCTGACCGGCGACCCGCGGTACCGGGACTACGTCCGGCGCAACATCGACCACTTCGTGCGCGAGGACGGCTCGATCCTGGGCTACGCCCGCGACGAGTACAACCTCGACCACGTCAACAACGGCAAGGCCGTCCTCGACCTGCTGGAGGCGACCGGCGACCACCGGTACCGGCTGGCGGCGGACCGGCTGTTCGACCAGCTGCAGCGCCAGCCGCGCCTGCGCGCGGGGACGTTCTGGCACAAGCTGGTCTACCCGGACCAGGTGTGGCTCGACGGGCTCTACATGGGCTCCGTGTTCTACGCCCGGTACTGCGTGCTCGCCGGGCGGGACGACCTGCTCGACGACGTGGTGCAGCAGTTCACCACGGCCTACGAGCTCACGCTGGAGGGACCGTCCGGCCTCTGCCGGCACGCCTACGACGAGTCGCGGCGGATGGCGTGGGCCGACCCCGGCACCGGCCGCTCGCCGCACGTCTGGCTGCGGGCGCTCGGCTGGTTCGTGATGGCGATGACCGACGTCCTCGAGCACCTGCCGGCCGGCCACGCCGGCGCGGCGCGCATCCGGCAGCAGCTGCGGGACGTCCTCGCGGCGCTGCTGCGGGTCCGCGACCCGCGGACCGGCCTCTGGTACCAGATCCCCGACCAGGGCGAGCGGCCGCTGAACTACCTGGAGTCCTCCGGCTCGTTCATGGTGCTGGCCGCGATCGCGAAGGCGCTGCGGCTCGGGTACCTCGCCGGCGACGCCTGGGAGCAGGCGCTCGAGTCCGGCTGGTCGCACGCGACCGAGCAGTTCCTGTCGATCGACGCCCGCGGCTGGGTCAACGTGCACCGGATGTGCCACGTCGCCGGCCTCGGCGGCGAGCCGTTCCGGGACGGCACCTACGCGTACTACATGAGCGAGCCCGTCGTGACGAACGACCACAAGGGCGTCGGGCCGTTCCTGCTGCTGGCGGCGGAGATGGAGACCCGGCACGGGCTGGGGGCGGCCCGGTGACGGCCGCGACCCGCCCCGCCGGCGCCTGGACGCTGCACCCGGACCGCGCCCTGCCCGCCGACCCGGTGACCCGGCCGGTCGCCCGGGAGATCTACCGCACCACCCGGGACCTGCCGCTGGTCGCGATGCACGGGCACGTGCCCGTCGAGTGGTTCGCGGACGACGCCTCGTTCGCCGACCCGGCACAGCTGCTCGTGGTGCCCGACCACTACCTGGTGCGGATGCTCGCGTCGCAGGGCGCCGGCATCGAGCAGCTCGGGGTCACCCCGGTCGGCGGCGCGGCGGACGTCGCCGTCGAGACCGACCCCCGGGCCGTCTGGCGCCGCTTCTGCGCGGGGTGGCCGCTGTTCCGCGGCACGCCGACCCGGTTCTGGCTCGAGACGGAGCTGGTGGAGGTGTTCGGCGTCACCGAGCGCCCGAGCGCCGCCACCGCGGACGCGATCTACGACCAGGTGCAGGCCGCGATCGACGACCCGGCCTTCCGCCCGCGGGCCCTGCTGGACCGGTTCGGCATCGAGGTGATCAGCACGACCGACCCCGCCTGGTCGCCGCTCGACGCGCACGCGCGGCTGGCGCGCGACGGCCTCGGCCACCGGGTGCTCCCGACGTTCCGGCCCGACGCGCTGCTCGCGGTCGACCGGCCGGGCTGGCGGGCCGAGCTCGGCCGGCTCGGCACCGCCGCCGCCGGCACCGACGTCGAGACCTACGCCGGCTACCTGGAGGCGCTGCGGGTGCAGCGCGCGCGGTTCAAGGCGGCCGGCGCCCGCGCGTCGGACCACGGGCTGGTCGGCGCGGGCACCACCCCGCTGCCGGAGGCGGAGGCGGAGCGCCTGTTCGCGGCCGCGCTGCGCGGCGAGGTCACGGCCGCCCAGGCCACGGCTTTCGCCGGGCACATGCTGTTCCAGATGGCCGCGATGGCCGCCGACGACGGCCTGGTGCTGCAGCTGCACCCCGGCGTCCTGCGCGACCACGACCCGGCGGTCGCCGCCGCGTTCGGCCCGGACCGGGGCTACGACATCCCGGTGGCGACCGAGTTCACGCGGGCGCTGCGCCCCCTGCTGGAGGCGTTCGGCCGGCACCCCGGGTTCCGGACGATCCTGTTCACGGTCGACGAGTCCACCTTCTCCCGCGAGCTCGCGCCGCTGGCCGGGGTGTACCCGTCGGTGCGGCTCGGTGCGCCGTGGTGGTTCCTCGACGCCCCGGACGCGATGCGCCGGTTCCGCGAGGCCGTCACGGAGACGGCCGGGTTCGCCAACACGTCCGGCTTCGTCGACGACACCCGGGCGTTCGTGTCGATCCCCGCGCGGCACGACCTGGCGCGCCGGGTCGACGCCGGGTACCTGGCCCGGCTCGTCGTGGAGCACCGGCTCGACCTCGACGAGGCCGTCGACACCGCGGCCGACCTCGCCTACCACCTGCCCCTGCGCGCCTACGAGGCCTCATGACCCGCACCGACCGCCCCACCGGACCCACGACCCTGCCCGTCCCCGACGCGACGACCGTGCCCCGGGCGGAGCTGCCGCTCACCGTGCTGCAGTTCGGCGCGGGCAACTTCCTGCGCGCGTTCGTCGACCAGATGATCCAGCACGCCAACGACGCCGGGGTGACGCGGGACGGGATCGCGGTCGTGCACGCCACCCCGGGCCCGGACCGCGCGCTCGACCTGCTCCGCGAGCAGGACGGGATCTACCACGTGCTGCTCGAGGGGGTGCGCGACGGCGAGCCGGTGCGCGAGGTCACCCGGGTCACCGCGATCCAGCGGGTGGTGCGGGCGCACGAGGAGTTCGCCGCCTACCGGCAGACCTACCTCGAGCCGACGCTGCGCGTGCTGGTGTCGAACACCACCGAGGCCGGCATCGCCTGGGTGGAGGGCGACGACCTGACCGCCACGCCCCCGGCGTCGTTCCCCGCCAAGGTGACCGCCCTGCTGCTGGACCGGTTCCGGCACTTCCACGGCGACCCGGCGGCGGGCCTGCACGTGGTGTGCTGCGAGCTGATCGAGGACAACGCCAGCACGCTGCGCCGGTACGTGCTGGCGCACGCCGCGGCCCACGACCTGCCGGCGGAGTTCGTCGCGTGGGTGCAGCAGGCCTGCACGTTCCACGACACCCTGGTCGACCGGATCGTCCCCGGGTACCCGCACGACGAGATCGACGCCGTCCAGCAGCAGCTCGGCTACGCGGACCGGCTCGTCGTCAAGGGCGAGCTGTTCGGGGTGTGGGCGATCGGCGGCGACCCCCGGCTGCGGGACGCGTTCCCGCTGGACCGGGCCGGGCAGCCGGTCGAGTTCCCGCCCGACGTCCGGCCGTTCCGCGACCGCAAGGTCCGGGTGCTCAACGGGATGCACACCGCCCTGACCCCGGTCGGGCTGCTGCTCGGCGAGGAGGAGGTCCGGCCCGCCGCGGCCCGGGCGGACGTGTCCCGCTACCTCGGCCTGCTGCTGGACCGGGAGATCCTGCCGTCGCTCGACGGGGACCCGGCCGCGGCGCGCCGGTTCGCCGCGACCATCCGGGAGCGGTTCACCAACCCGTTCCTGCAGCACCGGCTGGCCGACATCGCGCTCAACGCGCTGGCCAAGTACCGGGCCCGCAACCTGCCGGTGCTGCTCGAGGCGTGGGACGCCGGGCGCCCGGCACCGGCCACGGCTTTCGCGCTGGCGGCGCTGCTGGTGCTCGACTCGGGGCGGTGCGGGCCGGAGGGCTTCCGGCCCGCGGACGACCCGGAGCTGCTCGCGCTGGTCCGGGGAACCTTCGACGAGGCCGACCTGCCCGGCTGGGTGCGGCGCGTCGTGGTCGGCACCGGGATGCTGGCCGGCGACGACCCCCGGGTGGACCGGCTGGCCGCGGAGGTCGGCGCGCACGCCGGCGCCATCCTGCGGGACGGGCCCTCGGCGGCGCTCGCCGCGCTGCTCGCGGCCACGACGGAGGCGTGATCGCGCCGACGCGACCACGCAGGCGCCGCTCCGCAGCCGCGACGACGACGGCCCGCGTCCCCCGAGGGGGCGCGGGCCGTCGTGGTGTGGCAGTGCGGTCAGTCGCTGCCACGCAGGATCGCGAGGATCCGCAGGATCTCGAGGTACAGCCAGACCAGCGTGACGATCAGGCCGAAGGCCGCCGACCAGGCGAACTTGGCCGGGACGCCCTGCTCGACGCCGCGCTTGATGGAGTCGAAGTCCATGATCAGGCTGGCGGCGGCCAGGCCGACCGCGAACAGGCCGACCAGCACGCCGATCCAGCCGTTGCGCAGCGGGCCGAAGCCCTCGCTGGCGACGAAGAACGACATCACCAGGTTGACCACCGAGAAGGCCAGGTAGCCGACCATCGCGATGATGAGCCAGCGCGTGAACTTCGGGGTGACGCGGACCTTGCCGGACTTGAACAGGAACAGCGCGGCACCGAACGTCGCGAACGTCGCGACGACGGCCTGCAGCACGATCGGCTGGGCGGTGCCGGTGGAGGTGCCGGAGACGGTCATGTTCTGGAACGCCAGGCTGATGCCACCGAGGAACACGCCCTGCGCGGCCGTGTAGGCGATGATCAGCGCCGGGCTCGGGTTCCGCTTGAACGCGTTGACCAGGCCGAGGACCAGGCCGACCAGCGCGCCGATCGGCCACAGGCCCGGCGCGAGGTTCCAGGTCGCGGCGGCGACCACGACGAGCAGCGCGAGCAGCCCGCCGGTCTTGACGATGACGTCGTCGTAGGTGAGGCGGCCCGTGTCACGGGTGGTCGCGGTCGGGGCGCCGTACATCTGCTCCAGCGACGGCGCGTCCACGACGGCGCCGCCGGTGGTGGCGGTGCCGTACGGGCTGACGGGCGGCTGCTGCTGCGACGGACGCGCGCCGGCCCGGTTGCCGCGGGCGCGCGGGTCGCCGAAGACGGCGCTGTTGTTGAAGACCGGGTTGGCCATCGTGTCCTCCGAGGTCGGTTCGAGATCGAGCCGGCAGTGTCTGCAGCCTAGAACGCCGCGGGCGTCCCAGGAGTTCCCGCAGGCCCGGATCGGTTCCGAACCGTCCGCGCGGCGGAGGTGCGGGGGGACCCGGGTCATCCTCAGGGACGAGGCCGTCGTCCGCGATGGCGAGGGCGGCACCCGCGAAGTTCGGCCCCACGGCCGTTCCGCGCCACGACGGCGGTCCGTAGGTTCGTCTTCGTCAGCAGGGACCAACGTGTGAGGACACCATGATCGAGGCAGTGGGACTGACCAAGAGATACGGGAAGAAGACGGCCGTCGCCGGCATCGACTTCACCGTCCAGCCGGGTAAGGTCACCGGCTTCCTCGGCCCGAACGGTGCCGGGAAGTCCACCACGATGCGGATGATCATGGGCCTGGACCGGCCCACGTCCGGCACCGTCACGGTCAACGGCAAGCCGTACTCCCAGCACCGCTCCCCGCTGACCGAGGTCGGCGCGCTGCTCGACGCGAAGGCGGTGCACTCCGGCCGGTCGGCCACGAACCACCTGCGTGCCGTCGCCGCGACGCACGGCATCAGCCGCCGGCGCGTGGACGAGGTCATCGAGATGACCGGGCTGCAGGGCGTGGCCGGCAAGCGCGTCGGCGGGTTCTCGCTCGGCATGGGCCAGCGCCTCGGGATCGCCGCCGCGCTGCTGGGCGACCCGCGCACGCTGATCCTGGACGAGCCGGTCAACGGCCTCGATCCCGAGGGCGTGCTGTGGGTGCGCAACCTGGTCAAGCACCAGGCGTCCGAGGGCCGCACGGTCTTCCTGTCCTCGCACCTGATGAGCGAGATGGCGCTGACCGCCGACCACATCCTGGTGATCGGGCGCGGGCGGATCATCGCCGACGCCCCCGTGGACGCGATCATCTCCGGCGCCACCGGTGGCACGGTGCGGGTGCGCAGCCCGCACGCCGCCCAGCTCGCCGAGCTGGTCCGCGGGCCCGAGGTCACGGTCACCTCCGTGGAGGCCGGGCTGCTGGAGGTCGCCGGCACCACCGCCGAGAACATCGGCGAGATCGCCGCGCGCAGCGCCCTGGTGCTGCACGAGCTGACCCCGGTGCACCAGTCGCTGGAGGCGGCGTACATGTCGCTGACCGCCGACGACGTCGAGTACCACTCCGCCACCCCCGGCGCGGCGTCGTCCGCGGCCGCGCAGACCCCTGAGGAGGCCCGGCGATGAGCGCCACCGCCACCGTCCCCGCCACGCGTGCGGCCGCCCGCCCGGCCGGCGACGTCCGCGTCACCTTCCCCCGTCTCGTGCGGTCCGAGTGGATCAAGCTCTGGACCGTCCGCTCGACGTGGTGGGTCGTCCCGATCACGGTGATCGCGCTGGCAGGCATCGCCTGGATGATCGCCTACTTCGGCACCCAGGAGATGGAGCAGAACGGCGGTGACGTCGGCCCGTTCACGGCAGGCGCCCTGGTGGGCGGCATCCAGCTCGCCCAGCTGGCGATCTGCGTGCTGGCGGTGCTCACGATCACCGGCGAGTACTCGACCGGCATGATCCGCAGCACCCTGACCGCCGCGCCCACCCGGACGCCGGCGCTGCTGGCCAAGGGCCTCGTCGTGGTCGCCGTCGCGTTCGTCACCGGCATCGTCGGCACGATCGTCTCGTGGGCGATCACCTACCCGGTGCTGGGCGAGGCGTACCGCCTCGACCTCGCGGACGGCGTGAACCAGCGCATCCTGGTCGGCGCACCGCTGTACCTCGCGGCGATCGCGCTGCTCGCCTTCGCGATCGGGGCGATGCTGCGGCACTCGGCCGGCGCGCTGGCCACCGTGCTCGGCCTGCTGCTGGTGGTCGAGAGCGTGTTCGCGATGGTCCCCTGGGCGTTCTTCGAGAAGGTCAGCCCGTACCTGCCGATGTCCGCCGGCACGCAGCTGGTGCAGAACGGCGGCCCCGACGCGGTGCTGTCGCCCTGGGAGGGCTACGGCGTGCTCGTCGCCTGGGGCGTCGCCGCGCTGGTGGCGGCGCTGGTGCTGGTCCGCCGCCGCGACGCCTGACCGGTTCCGCACCCCGCCCCCGGCCCCGGCCCCACCCCCACGGGTGCGCCGAGGCCGGGGGCGCGGCGCGTGGCGCACCTACGATGCGACGACGCCGCACGCACCAGCAGCAGGACCAGCAGCGCCATCACCACCGCGACCGGACCCGGAGGGACCGTTGAGCCAGGACCCCGGCCTCGCACCGGTCACCTTCACCGAGCTGGACGCCCGCCGCCTCGGCCGCGTCCGCCGGTACTTCGCGCAGCACCCGCGCGCGTCCGACGTGCTGGTCTGCCTGTTCTTCGCGATCGGCGCGGTGTCGGACGTCGGCCCGGTCGTCGACACGGCAGGGCCCAACGTCGCGGTCGACCAGGGCGGCGACGTCCGCATCTCCGCGACGGTGGCGGCGCTGTCCGCGGTGCTGGTCGTGATCGCCCTGGTGGCCCTGTGGTTCCGCCGCCGGTGGCCGGTCCGGGTCGCCGTGCTGCTCGGCGCGCTCGCCGCCCTGCAGGTCGTCCTCACCGGTTCGATCGGCTCGCTCGACGTCGGCTTCGCGCTGGCGCTCTACGTCGTCGCGGCGACCCGGCCGCAGCGCCAGGGCTGGTTGCTCCTGGGCAGCGCGAGCGTGGCCGTGCTCGCGGCGTTCCTGCTGTGGGGCGCCGTGCTGCGCCCCGCCGCGGCGCAGATGAACGCCGACATCGGGTCGATCCTGGTCGCCGGGCTGATCGCCCTGGCCATCGGGTCCAACGTGCGCAGCCGCCGCCTGCACACCCGGGCGCTCGTCGACCGGCACCAGCAGCTGGTCGACGCCGGCGAGCAGCACGCCAAGCTCGCCGCGGCCGCCGAGCAGGCCCGGATCGCCCGCGAGATGCACGACGTGGTCGCGCACGGGCTGACGGTGATGATCGCGCTGTCCGACGGCGCCCGCGTGGCCGTGCGGCGCTCCCCCGACGACGCCGAGCGCGCGCTGGACCTGGTGGGCGACACCGGGCGGGCGGCGCTGGCCGACATGCGCCGGATGCTCGGGGTGCTGCGCGGCGCGGACGTCCCGCTGGAGCCGCAGCCCGGCTCGCAGGACCTCGAGGCGCTGGTGCAGCAGTTCCGGGCCGCGGGCCTGACCGTGCACCTGACCACCGCCGGCCCGGCGCTGCTCGACGACGCCGCGCTCGCGCTGACCGTCTACCGGGTGGTGCAGGAGTCGCTGACCAACGCGCTCCGGCACGCCGGGGCGGGTGCGCGCGTCGACGTCCTGGTGCGGCACGGCGCGGGCCGGGTCGGCATCGAGGTGGTGGACGACGGCGGCGCGGCGGACCCCGTGGCCGGTGCCGACGACGACGGACCCGGCCGGCTGAGCCGGATCGGCGGGCGCCTGGCCGAGCGGCGGGACGACCCCCTGGACGCCCGGACCGACGCGGAGCCCGACGTCGCGACCGCCCCGGCGGGCCTGCCCGCGCGCACCGGGCGCGGGCTGGTCGGCATGCGCGAGCGCGCCGCGGTCTACCGTGGCACCGTCGCCGCCGGGCCGTACCGGGCCGGCTGGCGGGTGCACGTGGAGCTGCGCACCGACGACCGCACGACCGAGACCCACCCCGAGGAGCCCGCGTGACCGCCAGCCCGGACGGATCCGCCCCGGAGCGCACCGGCCCCGTCCGCGTGCTGCTGGTCGACGACCAGCCGCTGCTGCGGATGGGCTTCCGGATGGTGCTGGACGTCGAGGACGACCTGACGGTGGTCGGCGAGGCGGGCGACGGAGCCGAGGCGCTGCGCCAGGTCGCCGCCCTGGACCCGGACGTGGTGCTGATGGACGTCCGGATGCCCGGCACCAACGGCATCGAGGCCACCGAGCGGATCGTTGCCTCGGGCGCGCGGTCCCGGGTGCTGATCCTCACGACCTTCGACCTGGACGAGTACGCGTTCGCCGCGCTGCGGGCGGGCGCCAGCGGGTTCCTGCTGAAGGACGCCCGCCCGGCCGAGCTGACCGGCGCGATCCGGGCGGTGGCCACCGGCGACGCCGTGGTGTCGCCGCGGGTGACCCGCCGGATGCTCGAGCTGTTCTCCGAGGAGCTGCCGACCGCCGACGCCCGGCCCGCGCCGCGCACGGACGCCCGGATCGACGACCTCACCCACCGCGAGCGCGAGGTGCTGCTCGCGGTGGCCGAGGGGCTGTCGAACGCGGAGGTCGCCGAGCGGCTGTTCCTGTCGGAGGCCACCGTGAAGACCCACGTGGGGCGGATCCTGGCGAAGCTCGGCGTGCGCGACCGCGTGCAGGCGGTCGTGCTCGCCTACGAGTCAGGCCTGGTCGGGCGCTGACGCCCCGGCCGCCGCGACGCGCTTCCGCTCGCCGCGGCGCTCGGTCAGCGTGTAGAGCACCGGCACGAGCACCAGGGTCAGCAGCGTCGAGCTGAGCAGCCCGCCGATGACGACGATCGCCAGCGGCTTGGAGATGAACACCCCGCCGCCGGTGAGCCCGAACGCCATCGGCAGCAGCGCGCAGATGGTCGCGGCCGCCGTCATGACAATCGGCCGCAGCCGGTGCCGCGCCCCCTCGACGACCGCCTCGGCCAGCGGGACGCCGTCGCGGCGGTACTGGTTGACCAGGTCGATCAGCACGATCGCGTTGGTGACCACGATGCCGATCAGCATCAGCACGCCGATCAGCGCGGGCACCCCGAGGGCGGTCGACGTGACCAGCAGGCCGATCAGCGCACCGGTCGCGGCGAACGGCACCGACACCAGCAGCACCAGCGGCTGCCGCAGGGACCGGAACGTCGCGACCATCACCACGTAGACGATGGCGATCGCGATCAGCAGCGCGAGGCCGAGGTCGGCGAACGCGTCCTGCTGGTCGGCGGACACGCCGCCGATGGTCACCGAGGCACCGTCCGGCACCTCGATGCCGTTCACCGCGGCCTGCAGGTCGGCGGTCAGCGTGCCGAGGTCCTGGCCCGCCGGCGTGGCCGACACCGTCGCGGCGCGCTGCCCGTCGATCCGGGTGACCGAGGTCGGGACGTCGACCACCTCGACCGAGGCGACGCTGGTGAGCGGGACGACGCCGGCCGCGGTCGGCAGGAGCACCGCGCGCAGCTCGTCGACCGTGGCCGGGACCTGCCCGGTGCGCAGCACGACGTCCACCGGGCCGGTGCCGAGGTCGACCTGGCCCACGGGCTGCGGGCTGAGCATCCCCGCCAGCGTGCCGGCGACCTGCGTCTCGGTCAGGCCGGCCGCCGTCACCGCCGCGCGGTCGACCTGGACGCGGACGGTCGGCTGCTCGGCCGCGAGGTCGTTGGTCACGTCGGTGGTGCCGTCGACGCCGCGGACCGTCTCCTCGACCTGGGCCGCGAGGTCCGCGAGGGTGCCGGCGTCGGCGGCCTGGACCACCACGTCGACCGTCGAGCTGCCGTACGCGGCGTCGCCGCCGGACACGCCGATCGTGCTGTCGCCGGCCGGCTCGACCTCGTCGCGGATCGTGTCCTGCACCGCCGTCGCGTCGGCGTCGGCGCCGAGGGTGAGCGCGTAGGTCGCCGTCGGGGCGCCGCCGCCGCCGAAGAACGCCGCCGCGCCGCCGGCGGACCCGACGGTGGTCTGCACGGTCTGCACGCCGGCCAGGTCGGCCAGCTGCTGCTCCACGTCCCGCGCGGCGTCGTCCTGCGTGGCCAGCGAGGTCCCGGCGGGGAAGGTCTGCGTGACCGTGACGGTGTCCTGCCCCGTCGAGTCGAGGAAGTTGGTCTCCAGGCGCGGGGCCAGAGCCAGCGTGCCGCCGAGCACCGCGACCGCGATGCCGAGCGTCCACACCGGGTGCGCGAGCGCGGCCCGCAGCGCGCCGAGGTAGCCGCGCTGCATCCGGCCGCGGCGCTCGCGCGCCTCGGCCGCCTCGCGGTCGGCCCCCGCGTGCTCGCCCTTCGGCGCACGGAGGAACCAGTAGGCGAGCACCGGGACGATGGTCAGCGCCACCAGCAGCGAGGCGGTCATCGCGATTGCCACGGTCAGCGCGAACGGCCGGAACAGCTCGCCGACCATGCCGCCGACCAGGCCGATCGGCAGGAACACCGCGACGGTCGTGATGGTGGACGCGGTGATCGCGCCGGCGACCTCGCGGACGGCGGTGAGGATCGCCGCCTGCTTGCCCTCGCCGTAGGACAGGTGCCGCTTGATGTTCTCGATGACGACGATCGAGTCGTCGACCACCCGCCCGATCGCGACGGTCATCGCGCCGAGCGTGAGGATGTTGAGCGAGTAGCCCGTGACCTGCAGGCCGATGAACGTCACCAGCAGCGACAGCGGGATGGAGATCGCGGCCACCAGCGTCGAGGCGACGGACGCCAGGAAGGCCAGGATCACGACCACCGCGAACACCAGGCCGAGCCCGCCCTCGGTCGCCAGCCCGTGGATCGACTCCTCGATGAACGGCGCCTGGTCGAACACCACGGCGACCTGGTCGTCGCCGACCACGGCGGACAGCTCGTCCAGGGCCTCGGTCACGCCGTGCGACACCTCGACGGTGTTGCCCTCGGGCGTCTTGGTGATCGCGATGCCCAGCGCCGGGCTGCCGTCCAGGCGGGAGTACGAGGTCGGCTCGGCCGTGCCCTCGGACACCGTGGCGACGTCGCCGAGCACGACCGGCGCGCCCGTCGCGGCGGCCAGCGGCAGCGCGCGGAGCTCGTCCACCGAGGTCAGCACCGCGCCGACCTGCACCGACAGGGTGCGGTCGCCGTCGTCGACGGACCCGGCGGGCAGCGCCACGCCGTAGTCCTGCAGCAGCGTGGTCACGGCCGCCGGGGAGACGCCCGCGGCGGTCGCCGCCGCGAGGTCCAGGTCGACCGTGACCAGGTCCTCGGCCGTGCCGGTCAGGCTGACGTCCCGGACGCCCTCGATCTCCTGCAGCCGCGGCAGCACCTGGTCGTTCAGGGTCGCGACGAACGCGGGATCGACCTCGGCGGCGTCGTCGCCGGCGCTCACCGCGAGCTGCACCACGGGCAGGTCGTCGATCGAGCCGGTGATCACCTGCGGCTCGACGTCGTCGGGCAGGGTCGTCGCCGCGCGCTCCAGGGCCCGCTGCACGTCCTGCGCCGCGTCCCCGGTGTCCGTGCCGTAGGTCAGCATCACCGTCGTCGACGACAGGCCGGTCGACGCAGTGGACTCGACGTCCTCGACCCCGGCGATGCCCGCGAGCGCCGCCTCGACGGGCTCGGTGACCTGCTGCTCGACCAGGTCCGGCGCGGAGCCGGGCGAGGCCGCGACCACGGCGACCGTGGGGATCTGCAGCGACGGGATGAGCTCCTGCTTCAGCGAGCCGAGGCTCACCACGCCGAACACGGCGATCGCCGCGGTGACGAGCGCGATGACCGCGCGGTTGGCCAGCGAGAGCCGGGTCAGACGGGACATGCGCGCTCCACGGTCGTGGCCCGGTGCGGGCCGGAGTCGGTGCGCCGTGCGGTCCGGTGAGGCCTCCGGGCACGGCACGACCGCGCCACCCGGCCGTCGTGGCCGTGGAGCGCGGTCGTGGGGGTCAACGGCCGGTGCGCCGCTGCGGTTCCCAGCGGGTTCACACCTCGCCCAGGGCCTCCTCGGGGGTGCCCTCGACGGCGCGCGCCGCGCGGTCCCACCGCCGCCACGTCAGCCGCTCGCCGACGGCGTGCGCCATGCCCTGGCCCTTCCAGGCGAACGCGACGACGCCGATCACCAGCACGCCCGCGCCGACCCAGTAGGGCGCGGTCGCGCTGACCGGGTGCAGCAGGCCGGCGATCACCGGGGCCGGGGCCGCGAAGCCCCAGCGGACCAGGTTGAAGGCCGCCGTGGTGGTGCGGCGCTCGGCGCCGCCGATGCCGAGCGCGAGGTCGGTGAGGTTCGCGTTGGCGATGCCCATGCAGACCCCCGCCAGCACCAGGACGACGACCGCCTCGGCGGTGCCCACGCTCGTGGCCAGGAGCACGAGCGCGACCACCAGCCCGCCGATCGCGATGCCGACCGTCGCCACGGCGCCGACGCGGTGCGCCAGCCGGTGCCCGACGACCAGGATGCCGACGGCCAGGCCGATCCCCCACGCGGTGAACACCAGGCCGAGCGGGACCACGTCCAGGCCGAGGAACACCGGGGTGTAGCCGAGGATCACGAAGAACACGAAGTTGTACGCCGCGGTGACCACGCACAGCGTGCGGAACGCGGGGCGGCGGAACGGCTGCCACACGTCGCGCAGCGTGAGCGCCGTGGGCGGGTCCTGCGGGTCGCGCAGCCGGGTGACCGACATCGCCAGCGCCACCAGCATGAACACGCCGCACGCGGCGAACGGCACGCGCCAGGAGATCTGGCCGAGCAGGCCGCCGATCAGCGGGCCGACGGCGAACCCGAGCCCCACGCAGGTCTCGAACAGCTCGACCACCCACTCGCGGTCGGTGGCGAGCGCCACCAGCAGCACCATCGCGGTGGCGAAGAACATCGCGTTGCCCAGGCCCCACAGCCCGCGGAGCACGGCGAGCTCGAGGATGTTGCCGGAGAGCGCCGCCAGCAGCGCGGCGGCCGCGACGACGGTGACGCCGGTGGCGAGGACCTTGCGGTAGCCGTACCGGCCGGTCGCGATGACCGCGGGGATCATGCCCACCGCCATCACGATCAGGTAGGCGGTGAACAGCAGCTCGATCTGCCAGGTGGATGCCCCGATCTCCTCGCCGATGACCGGCAGGATCGGGTCGACGACGGCGATGCCGGCGATCGCGAAGAAGGCGGTCAGCGCCGTGGCGTAGATGGCGGTGCGGTGCGGTTCGGGGTGCCGGCTGGCCATGCGGGTCCTTCGCGTCGGTGGCGGAACGTAGATACCTGTATCGTACACGCTTCTCTCCAGCGGGCCGTGGCAGACTGCGCAGCCGGGACGAGGAGGACGGTGGACCCATGCAGCAGCCGGACGACGCGGTGCGCACGATCGAGGCCCAGGTGGCGATGCTCCTGCGGCTCTCCGACCGGACGCGGCGCTCCGCCAGCCGCGCGCGCGGCGAGCTCGAGCGGTCCGCCTACCTCGTGCTCGGCGTGCTCGCCGAGGAGGGCGCCACCAGCGTCAACGCCATCGCGGACGCGCTCCGGCTGGACCCGTCCACGGTGACCCGCCAGGTGCTCGCGATGGAGCAGGCCGGGCACGTCGTGCGCAGCGCCCACCCCGCCGACGGCCGGGTCACCCTGGTCGAGCCGACCGAGGCCGGCCTCGACGCGCTCGCGGCGACCCGCGACGTCCGCGCCCGGCTCTACGGCGAGATCCTCGACGCCTGGCCCGCCGCGGACCGGGCGGACCTGGCCCGGCTGCTGACCCGGCTGAACGCCGACGTCGACACCTGGGGCCGGTCGCACTCCGCGTGACGCGTCCCGCCCGCACCACCTACGCTCGACCCGGCGCCACCGGCCACGCCCCCGGGCCCCGGCGCCGTCCCACGCCGCTCCGCCCGGCACCCCGTCTGCGACCGGAAGGTGCTACCCGCGTGACCTCGACCGAGCCCACCGCTCCCGCTCCGCGCCGCCCGCGCGCGCCCGCCCTGCGGGCCACCGTGCTGCGCTCCGAGCACCTGACGCCGGCCATGGTCCGGCTCACGCTGGCCGTGCCCGGCTACGTCCCGTCGCCGCACGCCGACTCCTACGTCAAGCTCGTGTTCCTGCCCGGTGCGGGCGCCACTGCGTCCGGCGCCGACGTGCTCGCCGCGTGGTCGACGCCCGACGGCCGGGTGGACCTGGAGGCCGCGCGGGCGGCGCTGCCCGCCGACGCCCAGCCGCGGATGCGCACCTACACGGTGCGCGCGTACGACGACCTGGAGCTGACGCTGACGGTCGACCTGGTCGTGCACGGCACCGCCGGCATCGCCGGCCCGTGGGCGGCGACCGCGCAGCCCGGCGACGAGGTCGTCGTCATCGGCCCCGGCGGCGGGTACTCCCCCGACCTCACCGCGGACCACCACCTGCTGGCGGGCGACGCCTCCGCGCTGCCGGCCGTGGCCGTGTCGCTGGAGCGGCTCGGGGCCGCGGCGACGGGCGTCGCGTTCCTGGAGGTCGCGGACCGCGCCGAGGAGGTGCCGCTGCACGTGCCCGACGGCATGGCCCTGCACTGGGTGCACGCCGGCGACGCCGCGCCCGGCGCCCGCCTGGTCGAGGCCGTCCGCGCCTGGGCCTGGCCCGACGGCCGGGTGCACGCGTTCGTGCACGGCGAGGCCGGGTCCGTCCGGGAGCTGCGCCGGTACCTGCGGGTCGACCGCGGCATGCCCACGACCGACCTGTCGATCTCCGGCTACTGGCGGCTGGGCACCGACGACGAGGGCTGGCGCGCCGGCAAGCGCGACTGGCTCCGCGGCATCGAGGCCGCCGAGGCGGCCGCGGGCCTGGACTGACACCGCGCGCGACCTGCGCCCGAGCCCGCGCGCCCGTCGAATGTCCACAAACCAGCGGACATATCGCCCGTACCGACCACGTTTGTGGACACTCGACGACTGTCCAGCGCGGGGCCGGGACCGGTCAGGGCTGCGGGTGCCAGGGGCGGTCCGGGTCCGTGGGGCGGGGGGCGGCGGCGACCTCGATCGCGTAGGTCGCCGGCGGCGGGCCGCCCGGCACCGGGCCGAGGTAGCGGTGGCCCGTCATGCGGCACCACGCGGGCAGGTCGATCGGGGCCACCGGGTCCGAGGTGGTCAGGTGCACCACCGTGCCGGCCGGCAGCTCGAGCGCCCGGGCGCGCAGCAGCACCAGCAGCCGCGCGCAGCCGAGGTCGCCGCCGTCCACGTGCACCACGGACTGCTCGGGCGGGTTCGGCACGAGCCGACTGTACTCAGGCCTGGTGCTCCTGCCGCTCGGCGTCGGCCTCCTCGCGGTACTCGAACTCCGCGGGGTCGATGCCGCGCTCGGTCAGCAGCCGGTCCACCTTGGCCTCGAGCCGCTCGTCGCCCTCCTTGGACTGCGACGAGCCCCAGAAGTAGAACAGCGCGAGCCCGGCCGCCTGCCACACCAGCTGCAGGAACTCGGACTGCCAGTTCTCGAACGTGGACGACAGGAACGCCGGCGCGAACTCCGACCACGAGAACGTCTGCCCGTGCTGGGCCGCCTCGTTGCGCTGCTCGATCATCTGGAACACGAACTGCCCGGCCCACGAGAACAGGAACAGCGCACCGGTCACGATGCCGAACGAGTACGCCGTGAAGAACCGCGGCCGCGGGGACCTCTGGCTGGCCACACGTCACCTCCGCCGAGAGCGAGGGCGCGGGCCCACCTCAGGACCCGCGGACAGGGCGAGTCTCACCCCGCCGCCGCCCGCGCGCGACCGGGTCCGCACGGCTCGCGTCGCGCGACCGCCGAGATGACACCGGTCGCCTGTGCACGGGGCACCGTGGTCAGGCCGGACCTGCCACCTCGGCGCCCGCGCGACCCTGCGCGGCGGGGCGGGGCGCGGCGGGGCGCGGCGGGGCGCGGCGCGGCGCGGCGCGGCGTGGCGCGGCGTGGCGCGAGGTCAGGCGACGCCGGTGAGCCCCGCGCGGGTCGAGGGCACGCCCGGCAGCGGCCCGGCCGGCCGGTCGGCCATCGCGCCGGCGATCAGCCCGGCGGCGACCTCGCGCGCGTCGCCGTCCAGCGACGCGTGCTTGAGGTAGGCGATCGCCTCCGACGGGTCGCACCCGCGCTGCGCCATGACCACGCCGATCGCGCGGTCGATCAGCGGCTGGGTGCGGCTGCAGGCCAGCAGGTCGTCCATCGTCTGCGCCAGCGCGATCACCTCGTCCCGCGCCGCGACCACGGACGCCAGGCCCTCCGCGAGCCCGGTCGCGCGGGCGACGATCTCGTCCCACGGGCACGATCCCGGACCGTAGAGCGCGAGGTAGACGGTGACGTCCCGGTGGGTGCCGGCCACGACGCCCGCGGACCGGAAGCCCTGCACCGCGCAGGCGTGCGTCCAGACCGGCCAGCGGCGCTCCGCCGCGACGTCGGGGACCACCACCGCACGACCGGTGGCCCGGAGCTCGTACCGCGGTCCCTGGCGGTGCCGGTCCTGCGCGCCGTCGCAGCGGGCGACCTGCACGGAGCCGGCCGAGAGCCAGCGGTCGACGCCGCGCACGGTGGCGGTGGCGCAGGCCTGCGCGTCGACGCCGAGCGTGCGGCCCGCGTGCGTGGTGAGGGTGTGGATGAGGGCGTCGAGCGACGCGTCGGCGTCGATGCGGACCGACTCGTCGCCAGCGGGGGTGTTCATGGTTCGACCTCGCCTGGTGCGGCACGCTGCGCAGCGCTGCACAGGCACACAGTTTCACCCCCGCGGGCCGTTGACACCAGGGGGACGGGCCCGGCGGTCGTGCCGCCGGACCCGTCCCGTGACGGGGGTGCTGGTCAGGGCACCGCCCGCCGGCAGAGTCGAGTCGATCAGGCGGTGGTGCCCGTGGCGCCGGGGTGCAGCAGCACCTTGGTCCAGCCGTCCTCGCGGTTGTCGAACCGCTCGTAGCCCTCGGCCGCCTGCTCCAGCGGCAGCTCGTGCGACACGATGAACGAGGGCGTCGCGCGCCCCGCCACGATCAGGTCGCGCAGCTGGCGGTTGTACCGCATCACCGGGGCCTGGCCGGTGCCCATGTGCTGGCCCTTGGTGAAGAACGTGCCGTAGTCGAAGCCGATCCGGCCCTCCTGCGCACCCGGGTCGGCCGCACCCGGGTCCTCGGGCATGTAGACCCCGACGACGCCGATGCCGCCGGTCGCGCGGACGACCGCGACCAGGTTGTCGAGCACCAGCTCCGGGTGCTCCTGCCCCGACGGGTCGTGCGCCTGGTAGCCGACCGCTTCGACGCCGCAGTCGGTGCCGCGGCCGTCCGTGGCGTCCAGGATCTGCTCGACCGGGTCGCCGGCGGAGAAGTCGACGCCGACGGCGCCGATGCTCGCGGCGAGCCGCAGGCGGTCGGGCTCCTTGTCGACGACGAACACCCGGGACGCGCCCCGGATGAGCGCGCTGTGCGCGGCCATGAGGCCGACCGGGCCCGCGCCGAACACGGCGACGTCGTCCCCGGGCTGCATCCGCGCCAGCTCGGTGCCGTGCCAGCCGGTCGGGAAGATGTCGCTGAGCATCGTGAAGTCGTTCTCGTGCTCGGTGCCCCCGGGGAGCTTCAGCAGGTTCACGTCGCCGTACGGCACCCGCAGGTGCTCGGCCTGGCCGCCGTCGTACGGGCCCATGTTCGCGTAGCCGTACGCCGCGCCGGCCATGCCCTCGATCGGGTTGGTCCGCAGGCAGAACGACGTCCACCCCTGCAGGCAGTTCCGGCAGGTGCCGCAGGCGATGTTGAACGGCACGCTGACCCGGTCGCCGACCTTGATCCGGGAGACGGCCGGGCCGACCTCCTCGACGACGCCCATGTTCTCGTGGCCGAGGACCTTGCCCTCCTCCACGCTGGTGCGGCCCTCGTACATGTGCAGGTCCGAGCCGCAGATGTTGGTCGTCGTGATGCGGACGAGGACGTCGGTCGGCTCCTCGATCCGCGCGTCCGGGACCTCGGTGACCTCGACCTGGTGCGGTCCGCGGTAGACGACAGCACGCATGGTGACCCTCCTCCGGCGGCGCGGGTGGCCGCCCTCGACGCCGCGGGCTGGTTGCACGGCGGGTGCGGCGATCCTCCGCCCGGACCAGCCGCGGGGCATCTCGGGGAGGCTGCGGGTGCCGTCCGGCCGGGCCCGTCCTAACGTGGAGGTCCGGCGTGGGGACCCGGCGCCGGGACGCGATCCTCGAGGGAGGCACCGTGGCGCACGCCGAGATCGACGACGAGCTGTGGCAGGAGTTCCACGACGTCGTGAACATGACGTCCCGCGAGCTGCAGGACTGGCTCATGACCCGCGACGCGGGCACCGACACCGAGCCGCTGCCCGACGAGGCCGGTCCCGACCGGTCGCAGGGCGTGCTGGCGGTCCTGGGCAAGCGGCGCACGGACCTGACGCCCGACGACGCGCAGGTGATGCGGTCCGTCGTCGACACCGTGCGGTCGCTGCGCGGCGAGGAGCCCGAGCCGACCGCCGGGGACGCGGCCTGGCGCCACCGGCTGATGTCCGTCGGGCACGACCCGCTCAAGCCCTGACCCGGTTCACCCGGTTCCACTACCTACTGATCAGTAGGTAGAGTGGCGGCCGGTCCGACGACGGACCGGCCGGACCCGCGTCGACGCGTGCCCGGATCTCGCGCGACGAAGGGTGGAGTGCGTGGACGAGCTGCTGTTCGGCGCGGCGTACTACGACGAGTACATGCCGACCGACCGCATCGAGACCGACGTCGAGATGATGAAGGCGGCGCACATCACCGTCGTCCGCATCGCGGAGTCGACGTGGAGCACGCTGGAGCCGCAGCCGGGCGTCTTCGACTTCACGCACGTGGACCGGGCGCTGGACGCGTTCGAGCGGGCCGGCATCCACGTCATCGTCGGCACGCCGACCTACGCGGTGCCGGCCTGGCTCGTGGCGTCGTACCCCGACGTGCTGGCGACGACGGACGCCGGCGAGGGCCGGTACGGCGCGCGGCAGATCATGGACATCACGAACCCGGCCTACCTGTTCCACGCGGAGCGGGTCATCCGGGAGCTGATGCGGCGCACGGCGCACCGTCGCGGCGTGATCGGGTTCCAGATCGACAACGAGACGAAGCACTACGGGACGGCCGGCCCCGCCGTGCAGCGCGCCTTCGTCAAGCACCTGCGCGCCGAGTTCGACGGCGACCTGGACGCGGTGAACCGCGCGTTCGGCCTGGACTACTGGTCCAACCGCGTCGACGCGTGGGAGGACTTCCCGGACGTCCGCGGGACGATCAACGGCTCGCTGGGAGCGGCGTTCGAGGCGTTCCGGCGCCGTCTGGTGGAGGAGTTCCTCGGCTGGCAGGCCGGGATCGTGCGCGAGTACGCCCGCGCCGACCAGTTCGTCACCCAGAACTTCGACTTCGACTGGAGCCCCGGCTGGTCCTACGGCCTGCAGCCGTCGGTCGACCACTTCCGGGCCGCCGCGGCGGTCGACGTCGCGGGCGTGGACATCTACCACCCGACCCAGGACCGGCTCACGGGCAAGGAGATCGCGTTCGGCGGCGACATGACCCGGTCCATCAAGGGCGGCCAGAACTACCTGGTGCTCGAGACGCAGGCCCAGGGCCAGCTCGCGTGGCTGCCGTACCCGGGCCAGCTGCGCCTGCAGGCGTACAGCCACCTCGCCAGCGGCGCCGACGGCGTCATGTACTGGCACTGGCACTCCATCCACCACTCCTTCGAGACGTACTGGAAGGGCCTGCTCAGCCACGACCTGGCGAGCAACCCGACGTACGAGGAGGCCGGCGTGTTCGGCGCCGAGGCGGCACGCGTCGGGTCGTCGCTGATCCACCTGCGCAAGCAGAACCGGGTCGCGGTCATGGTGAGCAACGAGGCGCTGACGGCGCTGCGGTGGTTCACCCTGGAGACCGGGTTCGTCGACGGCGTGTTCGGCAGCTCGCTGGGCTACAACGACGTGCTGCGCTGGGTCTACGACGCGCTGTTCGAGCTGAACGTCGAGGTCGACTTCGTCTCCACCGAGGACGCCGACCTGGGCCGGTACGACCTGCTGGTGGTGCCCGCGCTGTACGCCGCCGGGCAGGCGACCGTCGACCGGCTGGACGCGTACGTCCGCGGCGGCGGGCACCTGGTCACCACGTTCCGCACGGCGGTCGCCGACGAGCACGTCCAGGTCTGGCACGACACCGCGCCGCACGGCCTCACCGAGGTCACCGGCGTCACGTACAACCAGTTCACGGTCCCGGACGGCGTGGGGCTGGCGCTGCACGGCGACCTCGCCGGGGCGCCGGGCGCCGAGGCCGGCGCGCGCACGTTCATGGAGCTGCTGCGCCCGGACGGCGCCGAGGTGCTGGCGTCCTACGACCATCCCGCCTGGGGCGGCTACGCGGCGGTGACCCGGCACCGGGTCGGCACCGGGTCGGCGCTGCACCTCGGCACCATGACGTCCCCGGAGCTGCTCCGGGCCGTGCTCGCGCTCGCGATCCGCGACGCCGGCGTGGCCGACTGGACGCAGGACCTGGCCGGCACGGTGTCCGTGCGCCGCGGCACCAACGCGGCCGGGCGCGCCGTGACGTATCTGCTGAACTACTCCGGCGCACCGGTGACGCTGGCGGCCCCCGTGGCCGGGCGCGACCTGCTGGGCGACCGCGACGTCGCCGCCGGCGACGAGCTGACGGTCGGCGGCTGGGACCTGGTGGTCCTCGAGTCCTGAGCGGCGGCCCCTCCCGGCGCGTCCCGCACGGGCGCGCCGGGAGGTTAGGGTCGCGGGCAGCCGACCGACGACCAGGAGACCCGCGCACGTGAGCCCGACCCAGGACGACCGCCCCGCCGCCCGCCACCGGGTGCGGCTGACGCCGGAGCAGCGGCGCGCCCAGATCGTCGAGGCCGCCACGGTGCTGGTCGCCCGGCACGGGTTCTACGGCGTCTCGCTGCAGGACGTCGCGCGCGAGGTCGGCATCACGCAGGCCGGCCTGCTGCACCACGTCGGCAGCAAGGAGGGCCTGCTCGAGCTGCTGGTCAAGCAGCGGTACGACCTGCGCGGCCAGCCGGACGACTACGTCGCGACCGGCGACCCCGCGGCGACGCACCCCGACGGCCCGTCGCTGCCCGGCTACTTCCGGTACCTCGTCGACCTCAACGCGACCCGGCCCGAGCTGATGAAGCTCTCCATGGTGCTCGGTGCCGAGGCCGCCTCGCCCGGGCACCCCGCGCACGACTACTTCGCCGCCCGGCCCGATCTCACCTGGGACCTGTACCGGCAGACGGCGTGGCGGCTGCCGCCCGAGGTCGGCCCGTTCGACGGGCTGCGCGACCTGGTGGAGATGGTCATCGAGGCGATGGACGGCGCGCAGGTGCGGCTGTTCCGGCTGCCGCCGGTGGACCTGCGCGACGAGTGGGCCCGGTTCGAGGCCGTGCTGTTCCCGTCGCCGCTGTGGGACGGCTACCGCTGAGGACGACGACGGGCCGGTGACCACCGCGTGGTGGTCACCGGCCCGTGCGGGGCGCTCCGGCGTCAGTGCATCGCGACCGGGGCGTCGGCGGTGACCGGCGGCCGCCGGACCAGCAGCGACACGGCGACCGCGACCAGGGCGACGATGCCGCCCCACATGAACGCGGCCTGCACGCCGTCCGCGGTGGCGGACAGGGTGTCCGCGCCGTCGGCCACCCGCGACGCGGTGGTCGTCGACAGCACCGTGATGAACAGCGCGGTGCCGGCGGCGCCCGCCAGCTGCTGCAGCGTGTTGACGATGGCGCTGCCGTGGCCGTACAGCTCCCGCGGCAGCGAGCCGAGCGCCGAGGTGAACAGCGGCGTGATCATGAACGCCAGGCCGACGCTCAGCAGCACGTGCACGCCCACCACGGCGACGGTCGTGGTGCCCGGGTGCAGGGTGCTGAGCAGCCAGAGCGCCGCGCTCAGCGCGACGACGCCCGGGGTGACCAGCGGCCGCGGGCCGACCCGGTCGAACAGCCGGCCCACCACCGGGGACAGCGCCCCCATCACCAGGCCGCCGGGCAGCAGCAGCAGGCCGGTCTCCAGCGTGCCGAGCTCGAGCACCTGCTGCAGGAAGATCGGCAGCACGATCAGGGCGCCGAACATGGCCATGAAGCCGATGATCAGCACCAGCGCGGACACCGTGTACGAGCGGTGCGTGAACACCCGCAGGTCCATCAGCGGGCCGTCGGCCGAACCCTGCAGGCCGATCTGGCGCCGCGCGAACACACCGAGGGCGAGCACGCCGACCACGATGGGGATCCACGGGGCGACCAGCACGTGGCCGCCGGCGGACTCGCCGATGCTGGACAGGCCGAAGATCAACGCACCGAACCCGACGGCGGACAGCAGCAGCGACACCACGTCCAGGCGGGTCGGCCGCGGCTCCGTGACGTCGCGGACCTTCCACGCGCCGAGGCTCAGCGCGATCAGCGCGACCGGCAGCATGACGATGAAGATCCAGCGCCAGGACAGCTGTGACAGCACCAGGCCGGAGATGGTCGGGCCGATGGCCGGCGCCACCGAGATGACGATCGAGATCGTGCCCATGGTGCGGCCGCGGATGCTCGGCGGCACCAGGGTCAGCGCGGTCGTCATCAGCAGCGGCAGCATGATCGCGGTCCCGCTGGCCTGCACCACGCGCCCCGCCAGCAGCACCCCGAACCCGGGGGCCATCGCGGCGATCGCGGTGCCGGCGGTGAACAGGCTCATCGCGGTGAGGAAGATCGGGCGCAGCCGGAACCGGCCCATGATGAACCCGGTGGCCGGGATGACCACGGCCATCGTCAGCATGAACCCCGTGGTCAGCCACTGGCCCGTGGCCGCGGAGACCCCGAGGTCGCGCATCAGCACCGGCAGGGCGACGCCCATGACGGTCTCGTTGAGGATCACGGTGAAGCCGGCCACCAGGAGCAGGCCGATCAGGGTCTTGTCGCCGGCGGACAGCCGGTCGGGCGCCGGCGTCTCGCGCGGCGCGGGGCGCTCGCGCAGGGCGGTGTCGTCGTGCGTGGTCATGGGTCTCCCTCGCGGGTGGGTGCTCGTGGTCGGTGCGCGCGGGCGCCTGGGCGCCCGGAAGGGAGGCGCGCACTGGTTCCGAACCCGCGGACCCCGCGGTTGATTCCCGCGGCGTCGCGGCCCCTCAGCGAGCGGGCCGGTCCACCAGGTCCTGCAGCACCGTCCGGGCGATGTCGGGCAGGTCCGCGCCGCCGTCCCGCGAGGCGGTCGTGAGGATGTGCAGCGCCTCGGCGGCATCGCAGCCGGCGGTGGCCATCACCGCGCCGACGGCACGGTCGATCGCCGCCTGCGCGGCCAGCGCCTCCTGCAACGCGGCGCGGCGCCGGTCGAGCTCCTCGGTCCGCAGGCACAGGTCCACCACGGTGCCGATCATCTGCGCGTACACGTCGCACCGCACCAGCGTCGCCCGGTCCCACTCCTGCAGCCGGTCGCCGTAGACGTTCAGCGCGGCGCCGGCGTGGCCGTCCAGGTGGGAGGGGAAGGCGGCCGCCGTGCGGAAGCCGAGCGCGCGCGCCGTCGCCGCCCACGCCGGCCAGCGGGTCTCCTGCGCGACGTCCGGCACGAGCACCGCCTGCAGCGTCCCCATCGCGTCGACGCACGGGCCCACGCGCTCGGCGGCCTCGACCTCGTCGCAGTGCGCCGCACGCGGGTCGCTGCTCGCCGCTCGCCGCACGTCCGCGCCGTCCAGCACCGTGATGCTGCAGCTGAGGTCGGCGCCCAGGTGGTACGCCGCGCGCGTCACGAACAGGTCGAGGTGCTCGTCGAGCAGGGTGTCCTGCTGCAGGTGACCCGCCTCCGTCATGGTGCCCCCTCCCGCCCGCCGACCGGGTCAGGTTCACACCGCACCGACCGGCGTGCAACCGGTGCGAGGACGCCCGCGCCGGTTCCCGGCGCGGGCGCGACCGGGGGTCGGTAGGCTGGCACGAGCCGGGCTGACCATGCCAGGGGCAGCGGAGGGTGGCGACGATGGTGGACCGGTCGACGCTGCTCGCGACGCTGACGTCGGCCGCCGTGGACCAGTCCGACGGCGCCCCGCTGGTCGGCCGGCTCTGCGAGGCGGCACGCACCGTCTCCGACGCGGACGGCGCCTCGCTGGCGCTCGCCCCGGACCACCGCACGTTCGTGGGCCGGTCGGTGCTGTGGGCGACCGACGACACGGCCGCCCGCATCGAGCAGATCCAGGACGTGGTCGGGCACGGCCCGTCCTCCGACGTGCTGCGGGACGACGTCGCGCTCAGCGCCACGCTGGCCGACCCCGCCACCCGCTGGCCGACGTTCGCCGAGATGGCGGCCCGGCAGACCGCCGCGCTCAGCCTCACCGCCGTGCCGCTGCACGCGGGTGCGGGCGTGCTCGGCGTGCTCACCCTCTACCGCTCCCGGCCCGGGGCGCTCACCGGGACGCTCGAGGACCTCGGGTTCGTCGCGGACGTGATCGCCGTGGCGGTGCTCGACGGCATCGTCCCCGGCGCGCCGCCGCCCGCCGCCTCCTGGGACGAGCGGTCGTTGATCCACCAGGCGGTCGGGATGGTGATGGCCCAGCTCGCGGTGACGGCCGACGACGCGCTCGCGCTGCTGCGCGCCCACGCCTTCGCCCTGGACCTGACCCTGCCCGTGGTCGCGCACCAGGTGCTCGACCGCGACCTGCGGTTCCGACCCGAGGAGCTGCCGTGAACCGCCGCCCGTCCGCCGGCACCCGAACACCCGCCAGCACCACCCCGCGCACCCCCCGGAGGTCCCCGTGAGCCGATCGTCGCCCCTGTCGGCGCTCACCAGGACGCTGTCCGCCCTGGCCGCCGAGCAGGACGCCGTGAGCGTCCTGTCCGCCCTCGTCGAGTCCTGCGCAGACGTCCTCGGAGGGGACGTCGGGATCGTCGTGTCCGAGGACCTGCACGCCACCGCCCCCGAGCGGTTCGACCTGCTCGCCGCGTCGTCGCACACCGCGGCCACCCTCGAGCTCTTCCAGCTCCAGGTCGGCCACGGGCCCTGCCTGGACGCGGTCACCGCGGACGAGGACGTGTCGGTCGCCGGCGACCGCGCCATGGGTGCCCGCTGGCCGCGGCTCGAGCCCGCGCTGCTGCGCTCCGGCTACCACGCCGCGCACGCGCTGCCGATGCGCTGGCGCGGGCACCCGTTCGGTGCGCTGAACCTGTTCCTCGGCACACCGCACCCGCTGACCGCGGACGAGCGCACCACCGCCCGCGCGTTCGCGGACGTCGCCGCGATCACGATCGTGCACGCGGGCGCGAGCCCGGACCTGGACGCCGTCGCCCGCGCGGTCGCCGCCACCGGCGCGCACCGGGCGCTGGTGTCGCAGGCCACGGGGGCCGCGCGCTTCCTGCTCGACGCCGAGGAGGACGAGGCGTACGCCGCGCTGCAGCGGCACGCGCGCCGCACCGGTGCGCCGCTCACCGACGTCGCCCGGGAGCTGCTGGACCACGTCGCCGCGGGTGACCGGCCGGCCTGGCTCTGAGCCCCGCCGGCCCGGCGTGATCAGGACCAGCGGCTGCTGCCGCCGGGTCCGGGGAGCACGACCGCGGCGACCAGCCAGTCGCCGATCTGGGCCACGCTGACGCCGGTGCGCGCGGCGAGGTGGCGCAGCAGCGACTCCGCCGCCAGGCTCTCGAGGCCGCGGGCCTCCATGAGCACGCCCACCGCGTGCGCCCGGCGGACGACGTCGCTGTCCTCGGGCTCACCGCTGCGCGACTCCCGGTCCGCCAGGCCGAGCCGGCCGCGCACGTCCTCCGCCACCCCCTCGGCGAGCACCGCGGCGGTCGTGAGGTCGTCGGCGTCCCACTGGCGCGGCAGCACCGCGTACACGTTGACCGCGATCTCGCTGCGCTCCCCCACCACGGCCGGGACCGCGACGAACGACGCGAACCGCTCCGCGGTGGCCCGGTCCCGCCAGGAGGGCCAGCGGGCCGCCTCCCGGAGCAGGTCCGGCAGCACGACCGGGTGCATCGCCCGCATCGCCGCGACGCAGGGACCGTCCTGCGTCTCCTGCTCGTCGTCGTCGCACCGGGCGGCGCGCGCGCTGCTGCTCGCGGCGCGCACGGTCGCGCCGAAGTGCCGGAAGGTGATGCTGGCGTGGGCACCGGTGCCCATGCCCAGCGCCGCGGAGTCCGCATGACGCTGCAGGTAGGTGGTCATGCGCAAGCCCCCAAGGGCTCAGAGGACGGCGCGGGGCCGTATCCCCCTACCGTCGCACACCCGGTCGCATCCCGGGGTGTGCCGGTGGTGCCGGATCCGGAGCGGACGACGGGATTCGAACCCGCGACCCTCACCTTGGCAAGGTGATGCTCTACCACTGAGCCACGTCCGCACTGCCTCGGGCCGGTCCTGCGACCGTCCGGAGCGAGGCACGACTCTACCCTCCGTGCGCGCAGGGGCGGAAACCACGGGCCGCCCGGGGGCTGTGGTGCCGCTCACGTCGGGGTGGTGGCGTGGGCGTCGCGCGGCCCGGGACCCGGACCTCGGTGCCCCCGGCGGGACTCGAACCCGCACTGCGCCGGGTTTAAGCCGGCTGCCTCTGCCGGTTGGGCTACGGGGGCCGGCGCCCACATCCTGCCACCGTGCACGCCGGTGGTGGTGCGGGGTGGCTCAGGCCTTGGCCTTCGCCGACGCGCTGTCGGCCGCCGACGTGTCGTCGGCCTTGCCGCCGCCGGCGGGCTTGGCCTCGGAGCTCGGCACCGGGGAGTGGTCCTCGGTCGCGGCCGGGGCGGCGGGAGCTGCCTCGGGCTTCGGCTTCGGCGGCACGGAGGCGGCGCGGAACTCCGCGCGCGGGTCGTGGATCGAGCCGAGCGCCACGGTCTCCCGTCGCCACAGCAGGTTCGCGGTCCAGCCGGACATGATCGCGAGCTTGCGGTTCAGCGTCGGCATCGCCATGACGTGGTACGACCGGTGCAGGACCCAGGCCAGGAAGCCGCGGACCTTGATCTTGCCCAGGAACTGCGCGACGCCCTTGTACATGCCGAGCGACGCCACGGCGCCGATGTTCTTGTGCTTGTACTCGGTCGGCTCGGCGCTGCGCAGCACCCGCGCGAGGTTGTCGGCGAGGTGCGTGGCCTCGCGGATCGCGTGCTGGGCGTTCGGCGGGCAGAAGCTGCCCGGGTTGTACAGGTCCGGCACGGCGGCGCAGTCACCGGCGGCGTAGGCGTCCGGGACGACGTTGCCCTCGGCGTCGGCGATCTGCAGGGTCGCGAGCGTGATGACGCGGCCCATCTTGTCCAGCGGCAGGTCGGAGTTCTGCAGCACCGGGTTCGCCTTGACGCCCGCGGTCCAGACGATGGTCTCGGAGTCGAACTCGGTCTTGTCCGACAGCACGACGTGGCCGTCGACGCAGGAGTTGAGGAACGTGGACAGGTACACCTCGATGCCGCGCTTGCGCAGCTGCTCCAGGGTGTAGCCGCCGAGCTCCTCGGAGACCTCGGGCAGGATCCGGCGCGAGCCCTCGACCAGGACGAACCGCAGGTCGGACGCGTCGAGCGACGGGTAGTGCTTGACCGCGTCGCGGGCCATGTCCTCGACCTCGGCGATCGCCTCGACGCCGGCGAACCCGCCACCGACGAAGGTGAAGGTCAGCATCCGGCGGCGCAGCTCCGGGTCCCAGGTGGACGACGCGCGGTCGATCCGGCCCAGGACGTGGTTGCGGACGGCGATGGCCTCCTCGACGTTCTTGAAGCCGATCGCCTGCTCCGCCAGGCCCGGGATGGGCAGCGTGCGGGCGACGGAGCCGAGGCCCACGATCAGGTGGTCGTAGGTGATCCAGTACGGGTCGCCCTCCTCGGGCGTGATCTGGACCTTGCGCTCGGCGTGCTGGATCTCGGAGACCTTGCCCTGCAGCGAGTCGATGCCCTTGAGCGCGCGGCGGTGCGGCGCGACGACGTAGCGCGCGTCGATCGAGCCGGCGGCGGCCTCGGGCAGGAACGGGGCGTAGGTCATGTACGGGCGCGGGTCGACGACGACGATCGCCGCCTCGCGGTTGCCCAGGCGACGGCGGAGCCGGCGGGCCGAGTACAGCCCCACGGACCCGCCGCCGAGGATGACGATGCGCGGGACCTTGCGGGCCTTGACCTCGGGGTGCTGCGCGTGGGTCGTGACGGTGGACTCAGACATGCTGCCAATTTTACGTCCCACGAATTAGTGGTGGCGACCCGGCGCCACGTGATTCTGGGCACAAAGTCCTGGAAGACGGCTCAAGGAGCGGCGGTCGGTTCGGGCGAGGGCACCGGCGATCCCGCCGGAGCAGGGCTTTCGTCCTGACCCGGGCCGCTGCCCTCGGGCGCCGCCTGCTCCGCGTCCCGCTGCACGACGGCCGGCGCCTTGGCGAACGGCGGCGGCGGCACCCGCGGGTCGGACGTCAGCAGCTGCTCGGGCCGCTGCAGCCCCTCCGGGTTGTCCCAGTCGAACTCCTCGTACGGGGCGCCGAGCAGGGGGTACACGTTCCAGCGCCGGCGGTCGTCCTCGTCCGTCGCCGGCACGAAGCCCCACGGGCCGCTCACGCCGGGCAGCTCGTACGCGCCCCAGCCGTCGTCGACGACCGTCTGCACCGCGCGGCCGCGGTCGTCGTAGACCTGGACGTCGGACAGCGGGTTGCCCGCGCGGTCGTAGACGAACAGGTTGCTCACCTGCATGCCGTCCACCCACACGCCGTCCTGCTGCGGGACGTCCGGGTAGACGTAGGCCTCCGCGTAGCCGCTGCCGCCGGCGCCTCCGTTCCCGCCGTACCGCGCCTCCGCGACCGCGGCGGGCAGCAGCACGACGGCGACCACACCCACGGCCGCCGGCAGCCAGGTCAGGCGACGCGGCAGCCAGGAGCCCCGTCCCCACTGGACGCTGACGACGGCGAGCGCCGCGAAGACCAGCACCGTCTGCAGGTCGTACGGGACCCAGCCGGAGCGGGTCCCGGACACGGTCATGAGCACCTGGTAGAGCGACCACGCGCGCAGCAGCCACCACGCGGGGCGCAGCGCGACCAGGAAGTCGCGGACGGCGGGCCACCACGGCTGCCGGTCCAGGGCCGCGCCGACGGCCCGCGCACCGCGGCGGACCGCGTCGACCAGGCGGCGCGCACCGGTCGGGCCCAGGGGCGGGGACGCCGGGCCCGGCTCCGGCAGCCCGGCGGCCGAGCGCAGCTCGAGCGCGTACTCGGCCGGCGGCCCGAACCGCCGCACGAGGTCCGGCGCGGCGCCGTCGGGGTCGGCCGTCGTGTCCGCGAGCGCGTCGGCGAGGTCCGCCTCCAGGCCGTCGGTCAGGTCGTCCACCTGCTCGGCCGGCAGGTCCGCCAGGTGCCCGCGCACGGACGCGGCGTACTCGCCGACCGTGGCCGGCAGCGTGCCGTCCTGCGCTGCGGTGCCGCTCATGCCGCCCCCTCCGCGCCCAGCAGGCGGGTCATCGTGCCCGCGAACTCGCGCCAGTCCGTGCGCTGGGCGGCGAGCATGGCCCGCCCCTGCGCGTTGATCCCGTAGTACTTGCGGTGCGGGCCCTCGTCGCTGGGCACCACGTAGGACGTCAGGGCGCCCTGGGAGTACAGCCGGCGCAGCGTGCCGTACACGGACGCGTCACCGACTTCCGTCAGGCCCGCGGCGCGCAGCCGCCGGACGACGTCGTAGCCGTACCCGTCCTCGTCCGCGACGACCGCGAGCACCGCGACGTCGAGGACTCCCTTGAGCAGCTGGGTCGTGTCCACCCGGGGCTCTCCTGCCTGTGGCCGCTGTGCGCGGGCGTCGTGCGGTGCGGTGCGGTGTCGAGCGGGGTCCGCGGCCGGCCCCCTGTCGGCCGCGGCCCCGCTGCTGGCGCGGGAGCCGACCCTCCTCGGCTCCCGCAGAGCACACGGTAGTACAGATTGCGTAGTACCGGGCGGAACTCGCTACCGGCCGCGTGTCGGCCGACGCCGGGGCCGTCCGCGCCGGGGTGATCACCCCGGCGAGATAGGGCCTCCGCGTCGAGGTAGGACGCGCAAGGGCCCTATCTCGACGCGGACGCCCTATCTCGACGCCTGGGCCCCGTCTCCGTGAGCGGGCGGCGCAGGGGTGGGTCAGGCCGTGGCGGCGGTGCGCTCGGCGACGCTCCAGGCTATGCCGTCGAGGATGTCGTGCTCGGAGGTGACGACCTGGTCCAGGGTGCCGCCGGCGGCCTCGACCTCGGCACGGACCCGGCGGACGACCGCCCGCCACACCAGCGCGCCGGCGCCGATGACGTCGACGCGGCCGGGGTGCATGAAGCCGAGCGCGCTGCGCGCGTCGTGGTCGCGGGCCAGCAGGTCGTCGCACGCGGCGAGGACCGTGTCCGCGTCCAGCACGGCGCCGTCGATGGCGTCCCGGTCGTACGCCGGGAGCTGCAGGGCGTGCGCGGTGATCGTGGTGACCGAGCCGGCCAGCCCGACCAGCGTGGCGGTGCGGCCGAGCGGGACGTGGGTCGCGGCGACGTCGAGCGCGGCGGTGACGTCGGCCTCGGCGGCCGCGACCTGGTCGGCGGTCGGCGGGTCGGCCAGCAGGTGCCGCTCGGTGATCCGGACGCAGCCGACGTCCATCGAGTACGCGGCCTCGGGCGCCTGCTCGCCGAGCACGACCTCGGTGGAGCCGCCGCCCAGGTCGACGACCAGGAACGGACCGGGGTGCGTCGCGCCGAGCACGCCGGTGGCGCCGCGGAACGACAGCGCGGCCTCCTCGACGCCGCCGATGACCTCGGGCTCGACGCCCAGGGCCTCACGGACGCCGGCCACGAACTCGTCGCGGTTCTCGGCGTCCCGGGACGCGCTGGTCGCGACGAACCGGACGGCCTCGACGCCGAGGTCGCGGCAGACCTGCGCGTACCGGCGGGTGGCGTCCAGGGTGCGGGCCATCGCCTCGGGGGCGATCCGGCCGGTGCGGTCGACGCCCTGGCCGAGCCGGACGACCTCCATGCGCCGGTCGAGGTCGGTCAGGGTCCCTGCGGCCGGGTCGACGTCGGCCACCAGGAGCCGGATCGAGTTGGTCCCGCAGTCGATGGCAGCCACACGCGTCACGCGGACCATCTTCCCATCCCCCGGCGGCACCGCGCGCCGGGCCGCGGGGCTCAGCAGGTGCAGCGGTCGGGGCGCCAGGCGTCGCGCAGCCGCAGCAGGACGTCGTCGCCCACCGGGTTCACGCCGGGGCCGGCGGCGAGCGCGTGCCCGACGACGACGTGCAGGCACTTGACGCGGGTGGGCATCCCGCCGGCGGAGATGCCGGCGATCTCCGGCACCTCGCCCAGCTCGGCCCGGTCGGCCAGGTACGCCTCGTGCGCCCGCTGGTAGGCGGCGGCGAGGTCGGGCTCGGCCTGCACGCGGGCGGTGAGCTCCTTCATCAGCCCGGTGGCCTCGAGCGTGCTGACCGCGCTGACGGCCGGCGGGCAGGTCAGGTAGTACGTGGTCGGGAACGGCGTGCCGTCGTCGAGCCGCGGCGCCGTGCGCACGACCAGCGGGCGGCCGCAGACGCACCGGGCCGCCACGCCGACGACGCCCCGCGCGGGCCGGCCGAGCTGCTCGCGCAGCACGGCGCGGTCGGCCTCGGTGACCTCGGGGGCGTCGTGCCGGGCGCGCGGGACGTCGGCGGGGTCGGGCAGCGCGGGGGTCGGCGTCGCCGGGCTGGTGGGCAGGTCGGTCACGGTGGTCCCTCGCAGGATCGGCTCGCGTGCGGGCTCGGCGCGCTCAGGGCGCCGTCGTCGGCTCCGTCGGGGGCTGCTCGCCTGCGGGGCCGGACCCGTCGGTGCCGTCGTCCGGCACGGTGCCATTCTCCCCCGTCGAGCCGGTGCCCGTGGACGGGTCGGTCGACCCGGTACCCGCGACGCCCGCGACCTGCACGGAGTCCCAGATCTGGGCGTACCAGGGCCGGGTGGGGTCGTCGGGCTCGACGGGCGTGGGGGTGGTCGCGGCGTCGTCGGCGGGGGCCGCCGGCGGGACGACCTCGGGGTCCGCGACGCGCAGCGCCCGCTCCCCCGGCATGACGAACGCCAGCCGCTCGCGGGCCTGGGCCTCGACGTACGCGGGGTCGGACCACCGGTCGAGCTCGGCCTGCAGGTCCTCGTTCTCCTGCTCCGCCTGGGCGACCTCGGCGCGCAGCTGCTCGAGCGCCACCTGCTGGTCGAGGTACTGCCGCAGCGTGGGGAACACCAGGACGAACGCGATCGACAGCACGACGAACATCACCAGGGCCCGCACGGTGAACAGCCGCGGCAGCCGCTGCTGCACCGTCTCGGCGCGGCCGTGCCGGCGGTCGCCGCCCGACCGGCTCTCGCCGGGCCGCGAGCTGCTGGGCCGCGTGCCGGAGGCACGCGGGGCACCCGACGGGCCCGACCGGGCGCGGGACGCCGCGGGTCGCGGCGACGCCGGGCGCGGGACGGCCGCGGGCGGTGCGCCGGTGCGCGGGGTCGCCGGGCCGCCGGGCGTGGCGGGGGTGCCGACGCCGGTGCCCGCCGGGCGGGCCGCGCCGGGCGCGGGCGACCTGGGGACGGCGGCGGTGCGCGGCGCACCCGTGCGGCGCGGCGCCGGGGTGCGCTGGGCCGCGTCGCGCCGGGCAGGGCTGCGCTGCGCGGGCCGAGCGCGTGCCGCCTGCTCCCGTGCCTCCCGGGCCGCGTCGTCGTCGGGCGCGGCACCGGACCGGGGCGCGGCGGGACGACGAGGGGCGGGCATGGCACCGATTGTGCCCCGCCGCGGCCGCCGGGCTCGGCAGGCCCGTCGGCGCGTGTCAGCGCCCACACACGATCCGCACACCGACGCGCCGGGTGCACCAGGCCGCACCAGGTGCCGGCCCCGGGCGCGCCGGAGGCCGGCGACCCGTGGGGTCACCGGCCTCCGGTGGAGCGGTCCGGCTGCTGCCGGGGCTGCTCAGGCCTTCCAGCGCGGGAACGCCGAGGCGCCGGCGTAGCGACCGGCGTCGTCCAGCTCCTCCTCGATGCGCAGCAGCTGGTTGTACTTGTTGATGCGCTCGCCACGGGCCGGCGCACCGGTCTTGATCTGGCCGGCGTTGGTCGCGACGGACAGGTCGGCGATGGTGACGTCCTCGGTCTCGCCGGAGCGGTGCGAGGTCATCGTGGTGAAGCCGTTGCGCTGGGCCAGCGTGACGGCGTCCAGCGTCTCGGTCAGGGTGCCGATCTGGTTCAGCTTGACCAGCAGGGAGTTGGCGGCCTTGAGCTCGATGCCCTTGGCCAGGCGCTCCGGGTTGGTGACGAACAGGTCGTCGCCGACGATCTGCACCTTGTCGCCGACCTTGGTGACGAGCTCGGACCAGGTGCCCCACTCGTCCTCGGACAGCGGGTCCTCGATGGACACCAGCGGGTAGTCCGTGACGAGCTGCTCGTAGAACGCGACCATCTCGGCCGGCGCGAGGGACTTGCCCTCCCACTGGTAGGCGCCGTCCTTGAAGAACTCGGTGGCGGCGACGTCGAGCGCGAGCGCGACGTCCTTGCCGGGCACGAAGCCGGCCTGCTCGATCGCGACGAGGATCAGGTCCAGCGCGGCGCGGTTCGACTCGAGGTTCGGCGCGAAGCCGCCCTCGTCGCCGAGACCGGTCGACAGGCCGCGGCTCTTCAGCACGGACTTGAGGGAGTGGTAGACCTCGGCACCGGTGCGCAGCGCCTCGCGGAAGGTCGTGGCGCCGATGGGGGCGACCATGAACTCCTGGATGTCGACGTTGGAGTCCGCGTGCGAGCCGCCGTTGAGGATGTTCATCATCGGGACCGGCAGGACGTGCGCGTTCGGGCCGCCGATGTAGCGGAACAGCGGCAGGTCGGCCGAGTCGGCCGCGGCCTTCGCGACGGCCAGCGAGACGCCGAGGATCGCGTTGGCGCCGAGCTTGCCCTTGTTCGGGGTGCCGTCCAGCTCGATGAGGGCCTGGTCGACCAGGCGCTGCTCGGAGGCCTCGAAGCCGATGAGCTCCGGGGCGATCTCGTCGATGACGGCGTTGACCGCGTCCTCGACGCCCTTGCCCAGGTAGCGGGACTTGTCGCCGTCCCGGCGCTCGACGGCCTCGAACGCGCCGGTGGAGGCACCCGAGGGCACACCCGCGCGGGCGATCGTGCCGTCGTCGAGGGCGACCTCGACCTCGACAGTGGGGTTGCCGCGCGAGTCAAGGATCTCGCGGGCGCCGACGGCCTCGATGCTGGCCATGCGTGCTCCTTCGACGGTTCGGGTGGGTATGCGACCTCAGCCTAGTGCCGTCGGGCGCGTGGGTCGGTGGGACCTTCGGCGACCGGACGGTGAACAGCGCTCAGAGCGCGGCGACGATCCGCTCGACCTGGTCCTTCGCGTCGCCGAACAGCATCGCGGTGTTCTCGCGGAAGAACAGCGGGTTCTGCACGCCGGCGTAGCCGGTCGCCATCGACCGCTTGAAGACGACCACCTGCTTGGCCTTCCAGACCTCGAGCACCGGCATCCCGGCGATCGGCGAGCCGGGGTCGTCGAGCGCGGCCGGGTTGACCGTGTCGTTGGCGCCGATCACCAGCACGACGTCGGTGCCGGGCAGATCGTCGTTCACCTCGTCCATCTCCAGGACGATGTCGTACGGCACCTTGGCCTCGGCCAGCAGCACGTTCATGTGGCCCGGCAGGCGCCCGGCGACCGGGTGCACGCCGAACCGCACGTCGACCCCCGACGCCCGCAGCCGGGCGACCAGGTCCGCGACCGGGTACTGCGCCTTGGCGACCGCCATGCCGTAGCCCGGGGTGATGACGACGCTGCCGGCCGTGTTCAGCAGCTCCGCGACCTCGGCGGCGTCCACCTCGCGGTGCTCCCCCGCGACCGCCGCGGCGGCGACCGTGCCGCCCTCGGTGCCGAAGCCCCCGAGGATCACCGAGACGAACGACCGGTTCATGGCCCGGCACATGATGTAGGACAGGATCGCGCCGGAGGACCCGACGAGGGCGCCGGTGACGATCAGCAGGTCGTTGCCGAGCATGAAGCCCGCGGCGGCGGCGGCCCAGCCGGAGTACGAGTTGAGCATCGACACCACGACCGGCATGTCCCCGCCGCCGATCGCGGCCACCAGGTGCCAGCCCAGCGCCAGCGCGACGCCGGTCATCAGCACCAGCGGGACGACCGACGGCGCCGCGAGGAACCAGCCCATCAGCCCCGCGGACGCGACGAGCGCGCCGAGGTTGAGCCAGTTCCGGCCCGGCAGGGTCAGGGGCGCCGACCGGATCCGGGCGGACAGCTTGAGGTAGGCGACGACCGACCCGGTGGCGGTGACGGCGCCGATGAGCACGCCGAGGAACACCTCGACCTGGTGCACCGCGTCGGCGCGGGAGTCGGTGAGGTACGAGTTGAACCCGACCAGCACGGCCGCGACGCCCACGAAGCTGTGCAGCATCGCGATCATCTCGGGCATCTGCGTCATCTCGACGCTGCGGGCCCGCCAGGTGCCGACGGTGATGCCGACGACGAGCACGAGCGCGATGAGCAGCAGCGTGACCAGCGGGTCCCGCTCGCTCTCCTGCAGCGCGAGCACGACGGTCGCGACCAGCGCGAGCGCCATGCCGGCCATGCCGAGGGCGCTGCCGCGGCGGGCGGTCTCCTGCTTGGACAGCCCGGCCAGGCTCAGGACGAACAGGACGGCCGCGACGAGGTACACGGCCTGCACGAGGGAGGTGAGCATCTCAGGCCTCCTCCTTCCGGAACATCCCGATCATGCGGAAGGCGACGAGGAAGCCACCGAAGATGTTGATGCTGGCGACGGCGGCCGCGACGACCGCCAGCGTCGTGACCACCCAGCTGTCGGAGCCGATCTGCAGCAGCGCGCCGACCAGGATGATCCCGGAGATGGCGTTGGTCTGGGCCATCAGCGGGGTGTGCAGCGAGTGGCTCACGTTCGAGATCACGTAGTAGCCGACGAACACCGCGAGCACGAACACGGTGATGTGCCCGAGGAACGCGGCCGGCGAGAACGTGATGGCCAGCGCCAGCAGCACGGCGCCCAGCGCGAGGCCGACGAGCTGCCGCTGCCCCTTCCGGCGCGCCGCCTCGCGCGCGGCCCGCGCGCGCTCGGCCGGGTCCACCTCGGGTGCCGGGGCGGCCTCCGGTGCGGGGGCCGCGGAGGACACCGCGACGGGCGGCGGCGGCCACAGCACCTCCCCCGCGCGGGTCACCGTCATGCCGCGCTGCACCGGGTCGTCCAGGTCGAGGACCAGCGCCCCGTCCCGGCCCGGCGTGAGCAGCTTCATCAGGTTGACCACGTTGGTGCCGAACAGCTGCGACGTGTGCCGCGCCATCCGGCTGGTCAGGTCGGTGTACCCGATGATCGTGACGCCGTTGTCGGTGACCACCTTCTGCCCCGGGACGGTGAGCTCGCAGTTGCCGCCGCCGGACGCGGCGAGGTCGACGACGACGCTGCCCGGCCGCATCCCGGCGACCATCTCCGCGCTGATGGTGCGGGGCGCCCGGCCGCGGACGAGCGCGGTGGTCACGACGATGTCGGCCTGGGCGGTCTCGGCGGCGTACATCTGCGCCGTCAGGCGCTCCTGCTCGGCGGTGAGCTCGCTCGCGTAGCCGTCGGCGCTCACCTCCTGCTGCGCCGCGCGGGCCTGCACGAAGACGGCGCCCATCGACTCGATCTGCTCGCCGACCTCGGGGCGCACGTCGTAGGCGCGCACCTGCGCACCGAGGCTGGCCGCCGCGCCGATCGCCGCCAGGCCCGCGACCCCGGCGCCGATCACGAACACGTGCGCGGGCGGGGTCTTGCCGGCGGCGGTCACCTGGCCGGTGAACATGCCGCCGAACTCCTCGGCCGCCTCGATGACGGCGCGGTAGCCGGCGACGTTGGACATGGTGCTGAGCACGTCGAGGGCCTGCGCGCGGGAGATGCGCGGCACGGCGTCCAGCGCGAGCGCCGTCACCCCGCGCTCCGCCAGGGCCGCGACCCGCTCCGGCGCGGCGGCCGGCGCGAGCATCGCGACCAGCGTGGCGCCCGGGGTCAGCGCGGCGACGTCGGCGTCCGCCGGGGCGTTCACCGTCGTGACGACGTCGCTCGCCCAGACCTCGCCGGCCTCGCCGAGCGCGGCGCCCGCCTCGGCGTACGCGGCGTCCGGGAAGCTCGCGGCCGCCCCCGCACCGCGCTGCACGACCACCTCGTAGCCGAGCGCGGCGAGCTGGGCGACGGTGGTGGGTGTCGCGGCGACCAGGCGCTCGCCGGGCCGGGTCTCCTTCGGGACGCCGATCCGCATCGACCCCTCCTCGGTGCGCAGGGGGACGCGCTGCGCGCACGCCCGGCCGCGGGTCGGGTGCGCGGCCGGGACCATCCTGCGCCCGCGGGGCCCGCGCTGTCCCGGACCTAGGACCCGTGCCGCCCGGCCTGCTGGTCAGCGGCCCCGTCGGACTCGGCGGCGCGCAGCCGCGCCTCCCACGCCGCGGTGGCGCGCCGGAGCTCGCCCTCGGCGTCCTGGCCCGCGGCCCGGGCCTGGAGCACCAGCGCCAGCAGCCGGGCGCCGAGGTCGCTGCCCCCGGGCGCCGAGACCGCGACGTCGAGACCCGCACGTGCCGCGCGCGACGCGACCTTCTGCGCCCGGGTCAGCGCGCCGAGCGCGAGCGGCACCCCGTCCAGCACGGACTCCCGCTGCTTCTCCTCGCCCTTGATCCGGTCCCACTGCCGGTTCACGGCGTCCGCGTCGGTGACGCCGTCGACGTCCGCGAACACGTGCGGGTGCCGACGGACCAGCTTGGCGACCAGGGTGTCCGCGACGTCGTCCAGGTCGAACGGGTGGTCGGGGTCCTCCTGCGCGACGCGCGCGTGGAACACCACCTGCAGCAGCAGGTCGCCGAGCTCCTCGCGCAGGTGGTCGCGGTCCCCGCTCTCGACGGCCTCGGCGACCTCGTAGGCCTCCTCCAGCACGTACGGCACGAGGGTGGCGTGCGTCTGCTCGGCGTCCCACGGGCAGCCGCCGGGCGACCGGAGCCGGTCCATCACCGCGACGAGGCGGCGCAGCGGATCGGCCTGCGCCAGCGGGTCGGTCTGCGCCGGAAGGTCGGTCACGGCGCGGGGGCGGCGGCCGGGGCGACGAGCCACGGGTAGTCGGTCGGCACGATCGCCCCCTGCGCGTCCACGGAGCCGAACCGCGGGTTCAGCCGCAGGTCCTGCGCCGCGAGGTCCTCGGCGATCGCCGTCTGGGCCTGCGCGGCGTCCGGGCTCGCCGCGAGCGCCTGCACGGCGAGCGAGGTGCGGACCACGTCCACCGCGGCGGCGGAGAAGCCGTCCGCGGGCACGCCGGCCGCCTCGGCGTCGGCGGCGAGGCCGTCCCGGGCCTGCTGCTCGGACACGGCGGCGCCCGCGTCGGCGGCGGCCGCCTCGACGAACGGCGACTGGACCAGCGAGACGAGCACCACGGTGCTGGACGGGGCGCCCTCGCCGTAGACCGTGGCGAGCTCGCGCGTCGCGGTCTCGACGTCGGACGTCGCGACGGCCCGGTCGCCCACCACCGCCGCGGCTCCCGGCTGGCCACCGCTGCACCCGGCGAGCGCGCCCGCCGCCACCAGTGCTCCGAGGACGGGTACCACCCGCCGGATCGACGTCCGTGCCACCGTGCGCTCACCTGGCCTTCTGCTGGTCACCCTCGCCCGACCGGGCCATCGTAGGCGCCGCGCCCCGCCGGGGAGGCAGGACCCGCGCAGGACCCCGGACCCCGCGGGCGGGGCGGGCTCAGCGCGCCGCCGTGCCCACCCCCGCCGCCGCCGACACGTCGCCCAGCACCACGGCGTCGATCAGCTCGCGGCACCAGGACAGGATCGCCTCGCCGTGCAACGGCTTGCCGCCGATCCGGGCGGTCGTCGGGAACGGCACCAGCACCGTGCGCAGCGCCGGCTTGAGCACCGAGCCCGGGTACAGCCGCTTGAGCCGCAGCTGCGCCGACTCGGGCAGCTCGACCGGCGCGAACCGGACGAACTTGCCCTGCGCGGTGACGTCGGTCAGCCCGGCCGCACGGGCGTGCAGCCGGAACCGCGCGACGGCGAACAGGTTGGTCACCGGCTCCGGGATCGCGCCGTACCGGTCCACCAGCTCGGCGGAGATCTCGGCGAGCGTCGCCTCGTCCGCCGCGGCCGCGAGCTTGCGGTACGCCTCCAGGCGCAGCCGCTCGTGCGCGATGTAGTCGTGCGGGATGTGCGCGTCGACGGGCAGCTCGACCGTGACGTCGGGCAGCTCCTCGGGCTGGTCGCCGCGGTAGGACGCCACGGCCTCCCCCACCATCCGGATGTACAGGTCGAACCCGACGCCCTCGATGTGCCCCGACTGCTCCCCGCCGAGCATGTTGCCGGCGCCGCGGATCTCGAGGTCCTTCATCGCGACGGCCATGCCCGCGCCGAGGTCGGTGTGCGCGGCGATGGTCTGCAGCCGGTCGTGCGCGGTCTCGGTCAGCGGCTTCTCCGGCGGGTACAGGAAGTACGCGTACGCCCGCTCGCGGCCGCGGCCGACGCGGCCGCGCAGCTGGTGCAGCTGGGACAGGCCGAGCCGGTCGGCGCGCTCCAGGATGAGGGTGTTCGCGTTGGAGATGTCCAGGCCGGTCTCGACGATGGTCGTGCAGACCAGCACGTCGAACCGCTTCTCCCAGAAGTCGACGATCACCTGCTCCAGCTGGTGCTCGTTCATCTTGCCGTGGGCGACGGCGATCCGGGCCTCGGGCACCAGCTCGTTGAGCCGGGCCGCGGTGCGCTCGATGGACTCGACCTTGTTGTGCACGTAGAACACCTGGCCCTCGCGGAGCAGCTCGCGGCGGATGGCCGCGGAGATCTGCTTCTCCTCCCACGCGCCGACGAAGGTCAGCACGGGGTGCCGCTCCTCCGGCGGGGTGGCGAGCGTGGACATCTCGCGGATGCCGGTGACCGCCATCTCCAGGGTGCGCGGGATCGGGGTCGCCGACATCGCGAGCACGTCGACGTTGGTGCGCAGCGCCTTGAGCGTCTCCTTGTGCTCGACGCCGAACCGCTGCTCCTCGTCGATGATCACCAGGCCCAGGTCCTTGAACCGGACCTCGCCGGTGATCAGCCGGTGGGTGCCGATGACGACGTCGACGCTGCCGTCCTTCAGCCCGTCGACCACCGCGTCGGACTCCGCCTTGGTGTTGAACCGGGACAGGGCCTTGACGGTCACGGGGAAGCCCGCGTACCGCTCGGTGAAGGTGTCCAGGTGCTGCTGGACCAGCAGCGTGGTGGGCACGAGCACGGCGACCTGCTTGCCGTCCTGCACGGCCTTGAACGCGGCGCGCACCGCGATCTCGGTCTTGCCGTAGCCGACGTCGCCGCACACCAGCCGGTCCATCGGGACCGGCTTCTCCATGTCCTGCTTGACCTCGTCGATCGTGGCCAGCTGGTCCGGGGTCTCGACGTACGCGAACGCGTCCTCGAGCTCGCGCTGCCACGGGGTGTCCGGGGAGAACGCGTGCCCGGACGTCGCCATCCGCGCGCTGTAGAGCCGGATCAGCTCGCCGGCGATCTCCTTGACCGCCTTGCGGGCCCGGCCCTTGGTCTTGGCCCAGTCGGAGCCGCCCATCTTGTTGAGGCTGGGCGCCTCGCCGCCGACGTACTTGGTCACCTGGTCGAGCTGGTCGGTCGGCACGAACAGCCGGTCGCCCGGCTGGCCCCGCTTGGAGGACGCGTACTCGATCACCATGTACTCGCGGGTGGCCGCGGCGGCGCCCGACCCGATGGTCCGCGAGATCAGCTCGACGAACCGGCCGACGCCGTGCTGCTCGTGCACCACGAAGTCGCCGGGGCGCAGCTGCAGCGGGTCGACCACGTTGCGCCGCCGGCTCGGCATCTTGCGCATGTCGCGGGTCGACGACCCGGGCCGGCCGGTCAGGTCCGTCTCGGAGAAGACCGCGAGCTTGAGCCCCTCGGCGACGAAGCCCGGGCCGACCTGCGCCGGGATCACCAGCACGACGCCGCCCTCGGGCTCGCCGTCCAGGGCCGGGACCAGCCGGGCGGGCACCTCGGCGGCGCGCAGCTGCTCGGTCATGCGCTGCGCCGGCCCGTGACCCTCGGTCGCGAGCACGAGCCGCCAGCCGTCCTGCTGCAGCCGCCGCACGTCCGTCACGGCGCGGTCCACCTCGCCGCGGTACCGCTCGACGTCCCGGGCCCCGACCACGAGGGTCTCGACGCCGTCGGCGTGCGCCAGGTCGTCGGGCGCCGCGGTCTCGCCCTGCGCGGCGTCGGCGTCCAGCGTGAACGGGCTGAGCGTCCACCAGCCGAGCCCACGCACGGCGGCCAGCCCCCGCACCTCCGCGAACGAGGCGAACGACGCGGCGGACAGGTCCAGCGGCACCGCGGCGCCGGCGGCCGCCGACGTCCACGCGGCCTGCAGGAACTCCTCGGTGGTCGCGACCAGGTCGTGCGCCCGGCGGCGGACCCGCTCCGGGTCGGCCAGCACCAGCAGGGCGTCGTCCGGCACCAGGTCCAGGACCGGCACCATCCGCTCGACCAGGACGGGCGCCAGCGACTCCATGCCCTCGACGGCGATGCCCTGCGCGAGCTTGTCCAGCATGTCGACGGCGCCCGGCAGGCGCTCCACGAGCGAGGCGGCGCGCTCCTTGACGGCGTCCGTCAGCAGGATCTCCCGGCACGGCGGCGCCCAGACCCCGTGCGTGGCGACCTCGAGGCTGCGCTGGTCGGCGACGGAGAACCAGCGGATCTCCTCGACGTCCTCGCCCCAGAACTCGACGCGCAGCGGGTGGTCCTCGGTGGGCGGGAACACGTCGAGGATGCCGCCGCGGACCGCGAACTCGCCGCGGCGCTCGACCATGTCCACCCGGCTGTACGCGGCGCCGACCAGGCGCTCCGCGACGTCGGTCAGGTCCGCGCGGTCGCCGACGTCCAGGGACACGGGCGCCAGCTCCCCCAGCCCCGCGACCACCGGCTGCAGCAGGGCGCGCACGGGCATGACGAGCACGCGGACCGGGCCGGCGTGGCCCGGCTCGGGGTCCGGGTGCGCCAGGCGGCGGAACACCGCGAGCCGGCGGGCGACGGTGTCGCTGCGGGGCGACAGCCGCTCGTGCGGCAGCGTCTCCCAGGACGGCAGCACCGCGACGTCGTCGTCGGGCAGGTAGCAGCGCAGCGCGGCGGCGGTCTCGTCGGCGTCCCGGCCGGTGGCGGTGACCACGACCAGGGGGCGCCCGGCGCGCTTGCCGCCGGCCGCGGGCGTCTCGCCCGCGAGCGCCGCCAGCAGCGGCGGCCGGATGCCCGCGGGCCCGACGACGTCGACCTCGCCGCGGGCGGCGACCAGGCTGACGGCGCGCGCGACCGCGGGGTCGGAGGTCAGGACGGGCAGCAGTCCGGCGACGTTCATGGGTTCCTTCCGCCGACAGGGCGAGGCAGCACGAGAACCCCGGATCGAGCGGATCCGGGGTGCGACGGTCCACTCTACGAGCGCCCGCCGACACGCTCATCCGGGGGACCCTTCTTGACACGATCTGCACCCTTTGTCCTAATTTGCCAGGACGCTCGTCCGGGTCCCCGGCCGATCGTGACCATGACCGGCCGACGACGCCCGCCGACCAGCCCAGGGGGCCCCACGTGACGCGACCCGTACCCGCTGCCGCCGCGCCCGCGCGCGACGCCGGGATCCCGGTGCTGTGGAGCCTGAACGGGCTGCGGGCCGCCGGCGCCGTCCTGGTGATGCTCTACCACGTCAACTCGTGGAACCTGCAGGTGCTGCGCGGCTCCAGCGCGTTCTTCACCGGCGTCGGGCTGTTCTTCGTGCTGTCCGGCTTCGTGCTGACGTGGACGGCCCGGCCGGGCACCACGATCGGCGCGTTCTACACCCGGCGCCTGGCCCGGATCCTCCCCAACCACCTGGTGGCGCTCGCGGTCGCGGTCGTGGTGACGGTGCTCGTGCTGCGCACCCCGACCGACGCGGGCACGGTGCTGCTCGGCACGTTCCTGCTGCAGGCGTGGAGCCCCGACGAGCAGGCGGTGTTCGCCCTGAACGGCGTCGCGTGGTCCCTGTCCTGCGAGATCGCCTTCTACGCCGCGTTCCCCGCGCTGCTGTGGGGCCTGCGCCGGCTGCGGGCCGGGACGCGTGTCACCGTCGCGGTGGGCGCGCTGCTGGTCCCGCCGGCGCTGGGCCTGGCCTGGCCGGCACTGGTCCCGCTGCTGTTCCACCTGCCGCCGAGCCGCCTGCCCGAGTTCGTGCTCGGCATGGTGACCGCGATGGCCGTGCAGGACGGCTGGCGCCCGCGGGTCCCGGCACCGGTGCTGCTCGGCGTGCTCGCCGCGGCGATCCTGGGCGCCGCGGCGGTCGAGGTGCACCCCACCGCGCTGACCGCGGTGCTGGCCCTGGTGTTCGCGCCGCTCGCCGCCCGGTGCGCCGCGGGCGACGTCGACGGGCGGAACCGCTGGGCCCGGCACCCCGCCGTGATGCTCGGCGGCGCTTTGTCGTTCTCCTTCTACCTGGTGCACGAGCTGGTCATCAAGGCGCTGCTCGCGACGCCCGTGCGCGGCTGGGTGACCGTCCCGCTGGTGCTGGTGGTGTCCGGGGTGCTCGCGTTCGCCCTGTGGCGCGGGGTGGAGCTGCCGGCCCGTGCCCGCATCCTCGCCGTGGCGGGCCAGCCGGGGCCGCGGCTGCTCGGCTCCGGCCGGGTCGTGTCCCGCCGGCCGCGGCACAGCCGGCCGCTGTCGGTCGTCTGGTCGTTCCCGGTGCCCGCCCCGGGCCGCGCCGCGAGCCGGCCGGCCGGTCAGGCCGCCGCGCTCGCCGCCGCCGGCGCGTCGGGACCGCCGGCCCGGGCGTACCAGCCCGCGGACGCCGCCGTCGCCGCGTACGTCGCGACGTTCGAGGCCCCGTCCGCGCCCTCCCGCACCGGTGCGTGGGCACCGCCGGAGCGGGTCGCCGGCGGCACGGTCACGGCGCCCGCCACGGTGGGCACGGTGGGCGCTGCGGCTGCCGCCGAGGCCTGGACGCCGCCGCGGCCGCCCGCGTCCCTGCCGCGGGGCTGACGGGGCTGACGGCGCCGCCTGTACGCCTCAGGACGCGGTGCTGCCGTGCAGCCGGTCCGCGACGGGCGCGGCGGCCCGGGTGCGCGCGCCGCGGGAGCCGCCCCGGCCCCAGAACTGGTAGACGGACCCGCGGGAGCCCGCGCCGGCCGGTCCCGCGAGGTCCTGCTCCCCGGCGGCGGCCACGGAGGCGTCCGCCAGCGGCGGCAGCGCGGTCGGGGTGGTGTCGGTGCGGTGCACGAGGGCGACGGGCGCGACGGCCCGCGGAGCGCCCGCGCCCCCGGGGAGGTCACCGGCGGCGGACCGCGGCCGCTCGCGGTACGGGGCCCGCAGCAGCCCGAGCATCTCCCGGTGGTAGGCGAACGCGGCCTGCGCCCGCATCCGGGCGGCTGCGCGGCCGCGGCCGCCACCGAGCGCGACGACCTGCAGCCCGCGCCCGGCCAGCCGCAGCAGCTCGGCCGCGACGCCCGGGCGGGCGTCGCGCAGGTGCCGGTCCACGTAGGCCGCGCCGCGTCCGTGCGCGCGGGCGCGGGCGAGCAGCGCCGACCGGGTCAGCGCCCGGTGCCCGATCGCGAGCTCCACGGGCACCCCGGCCACCGCGTGCTCGCGGAACCCGGCGCCCACCACGTCCCGGCGGAACACCACGTCCCCGGCGTACGGCAGCCGCGCCGTGCCGAGCGCCTCGTCGAAGCCGAGGGCCTCGAGCACCGCGCGGGTGGCGCCCGCGCTCACCCCGGAGAACGCGCGGCCCGGCTCCGGCGGGTCCGGCACCACGTCGAGGTACGCGGCGGCGAGCTCCGGACCGAGCCAGGGCCGCTCGAGCGCGTCGGCCAGGCGCACCGCGCCACCGACCAGGTCCGCCTGGCCCGCGCGCAGCGGTGCGGTCATCGCGACCGCCCAGTCGGCGGGCACGCGGACCTCGGGGTCGGTGAACAGCAGGTACCGGCCGCGCGCGGCGGCCACCGCGAGGTTGCGCGCACGCCCCTGGGAGACGCCCGGGGCGGCGAGGACGCGGACGCGGTGGTCCTGCGTGCGCACCGTCGACGCCGCGGCGGGCAGCCGGCCGACGTCGCGCAGCACCAGCAGCACCTCGCCGTGCAGGCGCTCGCCGCGCAGCCAGGTCGCCCCGGGGTGCTCGCTGGTGCCGTGCGCCGCGCGGTCGAGCGCCACCAGGACGGTGCGCAGCGTCCCGGGCAGGCCGGGCTCGTCCCCCTGCGCCACGACGACCACGGAGATGTCGGCGCGGGCCGTGGCGTCGGGCACGCGTACCTCCGGGTGACGGGACGGGGCAGGAACAGGCAGGGTCGACATATCCTCACAAACCGGACGACGGGACGTCGAGCCGGGTCACCCGCCTGCCCACCCGGACGCGCCGGCCGGCCCTCAGCGCCGAACCCGCGTCACCCGACCGGGTGCGGGCCGCCCGGGTCCCACCCGGGCTCCGGTGGCACCGACCGGCCGGTACCGCCCGGTCAGTACCGCTCGGGCCCGTAGTCGATCCGGTAGTGCTGCTCGCGCGGACGCTCGCCGACCGGCCGGGCCGGCACGCCGCCGACGATCGTCCACGGCGGCACGTCCTGCGTGACGACGGCGCCGGCGGCGACCACCGCCCCCTCGCCGATCGTCACGCCGCGCACGACGGTCGAGCGGCTGGCCAGCCACGCGCGGTCGCCGATGGCGATCGGCCCGAGCCGCCCGGCGAACCCGGGGTCGCGCAGGTCGTGGTCCGCGGTGACCAGCAGCACGTGGCTCGCGATCACGACGTCGTACCCGATGTCGATGCCGCCGCGGGCGTCGACCTGGCAGAACCGGCCGACGTGGCAGCGCCCGGCGATCCGCAGGTTGCCGGGCTCGAGCACCTCGGAGCCGCCGAACAGGTAGACGTGCTCGCCGAGGTCGGCGCCCAGCCGCCGGAGCGCCTCGATCCGCAGGCGGTTGCTGGGCACGTGCGTCAGCGCCCGGTTGAACAGGAGCTCGCCCCGTCGTCCCACGTCAGCCGTCCTCTCCGCGGGCGACGCCCGCGTGCTCGTGCTCGTGCTCGTGCTCGCCCGCGTCCCGCAGCCGCGCGGCGATCGCCGCCGGGCTGTGCTCGCGCCGGACGAGGTCCCGGCCCGCGGTGCCGCGCCGGCGCCGGTCGGCCGGGTCGGTGGTGAGCGCCCGCACCGCGTCGAGCAGCTCGCGCTCCCCCGCAGCGCCGTCGCCCACGACGACCACCCCGCCGGGCCCGAACAGGTGCGTCGCCCCGCGGGAGTCGTTGGTGACCACGGCGCAGCCGTTGCCCATCGCGGCGACCAGCGGGCCGCTGACGGCGTACGCGCCGCCGCCGGACCAGCCGTCCCGGCGCCACCGGACCACGACCGCGGCGCGCGCGAACGCGGCCCGGACGTCGGCCTCGGCCTGGAAGCCCAGCAGCCGCACCCGGTCGGCGGTGCCGTGCTCGGCGGCGGCCCGCCGCAGCCGGTCCTCGGTGTCGTCGGCGCACGCGCCCACCACGAGCGTCCAGCCCGGCGGCAGGTCGCCGGCGGCCCGCACCAGCGGCAGCACGTCGTCGGCGGACGCCACGTAGCCCGGCACCAGCACCTCCGACCGCCCCTCCAGGGTCGCCGCGGTGGCGGTGGCCACGTGCGGCACGTCCTCGACCGCGCGGTCCAGCCGGTGCGCCGTCTCCAGCGCGCGGGCGCCGGCGGGCGACAGGCAGAGCACCCGCTCCGCCCGCTCCAGCAGGTCGCGCTCCGCGCGGCGGCCGAGCGTCCCGGAGAGCGCCGCCGCCACGCGCCGGCCGCCGCGGCGGTCCAGCAGCGTCGTGAAGAACGCGCCGCCGGACAGCTCGGGCACGTCGTGCACCATCAGCCACACCCGGCGTCCGCGGCGGGCGAGCCACCACGCGGCCCAGAACTCGGCGAGCCCGCGCCCGGCCTGCTCCACCACCACCACGTCGCCCGTCCGGGCCGGCCGCACCAGCAGGAGGAGCCGGCGCGTCAGGCGCACCGCGAGCGCCGCGGACTGCGAGGCGGCGGGAGCGGGCGGCAGCTGCTCGGTGCGGACCTGGCCGAGCTCGGCCAGCACGGCGCGGAAGGCCAGGGCGTAGGCCGCCACGCCGCTGGGGCTGGGCGGCATCCGGGTGACGTGCAGCAGACGCCGCGCGGGCGGGGCGGTCACCGTCCGCCCCGGGCACCGGCGACCCGGCGGCGCAGGCCGTCGCGTGCCGCCACCGCCGCGCGCTGGGTCCCGGCGACCGCGCCGAGCAGCCGGGTGGTGCGCGGCGGCAGGTCACCGCCGAGCGTACCGGTGCGCTCGGCCTCGAGCAGCGAGCCGTACAGGTGGCCGAACGTGTGCAGCGCGGCGACCGCGAACCCCGCGCGCCCGTCCCGCCAGGCGCCGCTGAACACCGTGGACCGCAGCAGCTCGCGGACCAGCAGGACGGGGTCGTCCAGACGGGTGAACCGCGCCGGGTTGTTGTCGGCGTACCGGACGATCTTCTCCGTCGTCTGCGCGACCGAGCGGAAGTTCAGGTGGGCGATGGCGGGCACGGACGGCGGCGCGTCCACGCCGCGCCCGTCGAGCACCGGCGGCACGTGCGCCAGCGCGGGCTCGGCGTAGTGCGCCCGGCCGCGCCGCAGCAGCGCGTACTTGGCGCTGCCCTGCAGCGAGTGCCCGAGCATCCGCCCGAACGCCACGTTGTCGAACCGGACCCGGACGCCGGCGACGTCCTCCGGACCGTCGAGCACCGGCTGCAGCGCGGCGCGGTAGCCCGCCGGCAGGTGCTCGTCGGCGTCGACGAACAGCACCCAGTCCGTCGTGACGGCGTCGATCCCGCGCTGCCGGACCTGCTCGACGACCGGGGCGTCCGGCACCGGGACGACCCGGGCCCCGTGCTGCGTCGCGACGGCGACGGTGTCGTCCGTCGACCCCATGTCGCAGACCACGACCTCGTCGAAGTCGGCCAGCCGCGGCAGGCAGTCGCGGAGCAGGTCCGCCTCGTTCCGGGAGTACACGACGGCACTCACCGTGCTCGGGGGGGTCATGCCGTCGAGCGTAGATCGGGGTCCCTCGTGCCGGGCACCGCCCGACGGGTGAATTGGGGTGAAACGGACATACGGCGCAGATCAGGCGGCTAGCGTCGGACCCGCGGGCACGCCGTCCGCCCGGCCCGCGCCGGACCGCCGCACCCGCAGGAGACCCCCATGAGCCACGTCGTCGTCGTCGGGTCCGGGATCGTCGGGCTGGCCGTCGCCGCCCGCCTCGCCGCCCGCGGCGACGAGGTGACCGTGCTGGAGAAGGAGGACGGCCTGGCGCTGCACCAGACCGGCCGGAACTCCGGCGTCGTGCACTCCGGGCTCTACTACGCGCCCGGCAGCCTCAAGGCCACCATGGCCACGGCCGGCGCGCGGTCGATGGTCGCGTACGCGCGGGACAGGGGCGTCGCCGTGGACGTGTGCGGCAAGCTCGTCGTGGCCACCACCGAGGCCGAGGTGCCGGGGCTGGAGAAGCTGGCGGACCGCGCCGTCGCCAACGGCGTCCCCGCCCGCCGGCTCACGCCCGCCGAGGCCCGGGAGCACGAGCCGCACGTCCGCACCGTCGCCGCCCTGCGGGTGGAGAGCACCGGCATCGTGGACTACCCGGCCGTCTGCCGGGCGCTCGCCGCCGACGTCGAGGCCGCGGGCGGCCGGATCCTGTTCGGCGAGGAGGTGCTGGCCGCGCGCACCGTCCCCGACGCGCCCGGGGCACCCGGGCGGGTCGAGATCCGCACCACCCGGGCCGACCGCGAGGCCGACGCCCTGATCGTGTGCGCCGGGCTGCACGCCGACCGGGTCGCCCGCGCCTGCGGACTGGAGCCCGAGGCCCGGATCGTGCCGTTCCGCGGCGAGTACTTCGAGCTCACCCCCGAGGCCGGGGAGCTGGTCCGCGGGCTGATCTACCCGGTGCCGGACCCGCGGTTCCCGTTCCTCGGCGTGCACCTGACCCGCGGCGTCGAGGGGCACGTGCACGCCGGCCCGAACGCGGTGCTCGCACTGGCACGGGAGGGCTACACCTGGACCGACGTGTCCCCGCGGGACGTCGCCGACAGCCTGGCGTGGCCGGGGCTGTGGCGGCTGGCCGCCAAGAACCTCGTGCCCGGTGCGGCCGAGGTGGGCCGGTCGCTGTCGCGGCACGCGTTCGCACGCAGCCTGGCCCGCCTGGTCCCGGGGATCACCGCCGGCGACCTGGTGCCGGCACCCGCGGGGGTGCGGGCGCAGGCGCTGCGGCGCGACGGCGGGCTGGTGGACGACTTCCTGGTGCAGGCGTCGGGCCGGCAGGTGCACGTGCTGAACGCGCCGTCGCCCGCGGCCACCGCGTCGCTGGAGATCGCCCGGCACCTGGTCGGCGAGCTCGACGCGGCGCTGCCCGCGCGCACCGCCTGAGCCGCCGACGGGCGACCGCGGCCGGGCGGGGGCTCAGGAGGCGAGCGCCTCCGGGCGGACGGGCGCGTCGGGCCCCGGCGCGGGGGCCGGGACGCCCTGCTGCCGGAGGCCCTGCTGCGCGGTGCCCTGCTGTACGTTGCCCTGCTCCCCCGCACCGGCGGGAGCGGCAGCCCCGGGGCCGGCAGCCTCCGGGGCGGCGCCCGCGGCCGGCGGCACGACCGCGGGGGACCGGGACGGCGTCCCGCTCGGGTCCAGCAGCGTGGGGCGGACCTCGACCGGCTCGGGCACCTCGACCCGGCCGAACGCGTACCCCAGCCCCCAGCCGAGGTCCCAGCACCACCGCCCCAGGTCCCCGGCCGAGCGGACCCGGGCCAGGTCACCGGCCGTCGCGGCCACGCGGCGTGCAGCGCGGCCGGCGGCGGACCGGCGGCCGGCACCCGCGAGCCCGGCGCCGGTCAGCGCGGCGCCCGCGACGACGTCGCCCGCCACCGCGACCCCCGCCAGGCCGTCCGTCAGCGCCATCCCGAGCGCGGCGCCCGTGAGCGCCGCCCCGCTGAGCGCACCGCCGGGCCGGCGGGCGTCCTCGGCGGACGCGGTCCGCTCCGCGTCCCCGTGCGAAGGGCCCGCGGGGGCCTCGGCAACCCGGGCGGCTCGGGCCGCCGCAGCGGCGCGGACCGCCACCAGGTCGCGCAGCCGCTCGTCCTGCTCGCGGTACCGGAGCGCGAGCCAGCGCTCCCCGGTGCCGTAGTGGAACCCCTGCCGCGCCGTCGACCACAGGCTGCCGCGCAGCCGCACGTGCAGCACCACCTCCGGCACCCACGTGAGCGGCACGCCGGCCAGCTGCACCCGCCAGCACAGGTCGGCGTCCTCCAGGTAGAGGCAGCGCGGGTCGAACCCGCCGACCGCCCGGAACACGTCGGCCCGGATGCCCATGTTCCCCGCGCCCGCCGCGTGCAGGCCGGGCAGCCGGGCGGACTCCTGCAGTCCGTGCTGCTGCGGCAGCTCGCGGCTGCGGAGCACCGACGCGGAGTTCAGCCGGGTGCCGTCGAACCGCCCGGCCACGAACGCGTGCCGCTCGAGCGCGGCCCGCATCGCGGCCAGCCAGCCGTCGGCCACCACGTCGTCGGCGTCGCAGAACGCCACCAGCGGCGCGCGCGCCACCGACACGCCGACGTTGCGGGCCGCGCCCGCTCCCGGTGTCGCCGACGCGTCGACCACGCGGATCCGCAGCCGGCCGGCGTAGGACCGCGCGAGGGCGGGGGTGCCATCGGTGGACCCGTTGTCCGCGACGACGACCTCCCAGGCGAACGGCACCCGCTGCGCGGCGAGCGCGTCGAGCTGCTCGCCCAGGGTGTCCTCGGCGTCGTACGCGGCGATCACGACGCTCAGCTCCAGGCCGGTCGCCGGGCGGGCGACCGCGTCCCGCAGGCCGCTCATGACATCAGCTCCCGGATCACGGTCCGCACCCGCGGGTACCGGGCGAGCAGCCCGCCCACGGTGTCGAACGTCCAGCCCTCGTCGGCGAGGGGGTCGATGAGGGCGGCCGAGACGGCCGCCCGGTCGAAGCGCGGCAGCTCCTCGCCGGGGCCCAGGGCCTCGGGGTCGGCGCGGGTGTCGTGCAGCAGCAGGATCCCGCCGGGGTGCACGGAGCGGCGGGCGCGCGCCGTGACGGCCTCGGGCGCGTCGTCGTACCAGTCGGCGGCCCAGCCGGACCAGATCACCACGTCCAGGCCGAGCCGGCGCCAGCCGCGCAGCGACCCGGCGGTGTGCGCGCCGTACGGCGGCCGGAACAGCCGGACCGGGACGCCGGCGACCGCCTCGACCCGGCGGCGCGCGTCGGCGACGACCGCCACGGCGTCGCGGTCGGGCAGCGTGGACAGCCGGGTGTGGTCGGCCCCGTGCAGCGCGAGCTCGTGGCCCTCGGCGACGATCCGCCGGACCAGCCCGGGGTGCGCGACGGCGGCGTCGGCCAGGACGAAGAAGGTGGCACGGACCCCGCGGTCGGCCAGCAGGTCGAGCAGGCCCGGGGTGTGCGCCGGGTCGGGCCCGTCGTCGTAGGTCAGGGCGAGCACCGGGTCGGCGGTCTCGACGCACATCGTGCAGCTGAACGGGCGCAGCAGCGGGGCCGCCAGCCGCAGGCCGGCGCGACGGCGGACCGGACGCGGCGCGGGGGCCCCGAAGTCGCCGAGGTCGCGGCGCAGGACGTGCACCTCGCCGGGGCCACGACCGCGCGACGGCGCCGCCGGGGGGCCGGTCGGGGTCGCTGCCTGCTGGGCGGTCATGCGCTCCCCCTCGGGTGTCGTGGGGCCGCCGGCACCGACCCGCGATGAGCAGTGTGCCGCTCCCTGACCGGCGCCCATGTCCGTTTTGCCGGTTTTCACCCGATTGCTCGACAGGGAGGGCCACTCGGGGCAGGCGCTCCGGGTCCGACGGGTCCCGGCGCCGCCTCCCGGACCTGCGGGCCGGGCCCCCGGACGCCCGGCCGGACGCCCCCGACGTGGCGCGCCCGAGCCCGTCACCCGAACGGCCCAGCACTCACCCGCACCGGACGAGCGCACCACCCGTCCGGACGAACGACTGCGCCGCCCGGGTGGGCCCGCGAGCCCGACTCGTGCTCGTTCGGGCGGAATGTCCGGTTTTCACCCGTTCATACCTGTCTGGCCCGAAATGCCCCGACTAGCCTCGACCCAGAGCCGCCCGTCGCGGCGCACCCCACCCACCCCCTCACGAGGAGGAGCCATGACCGCTGGCGACCTGACGCCCGCCGACATCCCGGTGGTGATCCTGTGCGGCGGCATGGGGACGCGCCTCCGCGAGGCGAGCGAGAAGCTGCCCAAGCCCCTCGTCGACATCGGGGGCCGGCCGATCCTCTGGCACATCATGAAGACCTACGGCGAGCACGGCTTCCGCAAGTTCGTGCTGGCCCTCGGGTACAAGAGCGACCTGATCAAGCAGTACTTCCTCGACTACCGCCACCTCACCTCGGACTTCACGCTGCGCCTGGGCGCGCAGGGGCCCGAGGGCGAGCCGGTGTTCCACAACGCCGCCGGCGCCGAGGACTGGGAGATCACGTTCGTCGAGACCGGGCTGACCACCGCGACCGCCGCGCGCATCCGCCGCGTCGCCCAGCACCTCGACGCCGACCGGTTCGCGCTGACCTACGGCGACGGCATCGGCGACGTCGACATCACCGGCGCCCTGCAGCACCACGTCGAGCAGGGGCTGCTCGGCACGCTCACCGGCGTGCACCCGTCCAGCCGCTACGGCGAGATGCGGGTCGAGGGCGACACCGTCGTGGAGTTCAACGAGAAGCCCACCCTGGCCGACGGCTGGGTGAACGGCGGCTTCTTCGTCTTCGAGCGCGAGTTCGTCGACAAGTACCTCGACGACGACCCGGCGGTGATGCTCGAGAGCGCGCCGCTGCAGCAGCTGGCCCGGGACCGGCAGCTGTCGGTCTACGAGCACGAGGGCTTCTGGATGGGCATGGACACGTTCCGTGACTGGACGGAGCTGAACGGACTGTGGGACGCAGGTCGCGCCCCCTGGAAGATCTGGGAGGACTGAGCGCGTGCGCATCCTGGTCACCGGCACCGAGGGCTACCTCGGCAGCCTGCTCGCACCGACGCTGCTGGGCCGCGGCGACGAGGTCACCGGCCTCGACACCGGCTACTACAAGAACGGCTGGCTCTACAACGGCGTCCACGAGACCCCGCACACGCTCGTCAAGGACATCCGGCACGTCACGCCGGACGACCTGGCCGGGTACGACGCGGTGGTCCACATGGCCGAGCTGTCGAACGACCCCATCGGGGACCGGATCGGCGACGTCACCTACGACATCAACCACCACGGCTCCGTCGCCCTGGCCTCCGCGGCCAAGCGCGCCGGGGTGAGCCGGTTCGTCTACATGTCGTCCTGCTCCGTCTACGGCGTGGCCGACGGCACGGTGGACGAGACCAGCCCCACCGACCCGCAGACGGCGTACGCCCGGTGCAAGGCGCTGGTCGAGCGCGACGTCACCGCCCTGGCGGACGACGACTTCTCCCCCACGTTCCTGCGCAACGCGACGGCCTTCGGAGCCTCGCCGCGGCAGCGGTTCGACATCGTGCTGAACAACCTGGCCGGCCTGGCCTGGACGACGCACCGGATCGCGATGACGTCGGACGGCACGCCGTGGCGCCCGCTCGTGCACGGCCTGGACATCGCCAAGGCGATCCGCGCGGTGCTGGACGCCGACCGCGAGACGGTGCACGCCCAGGTGCTGAACGTCGGGGCGGACGCGAACAACTACACGGTGCGCGAGATCGCCGAGACCGTCGGCGCCGAGTTCCCGGGCTGCGAGGTGTCGTTCGGCGAACCGAGCGCCGACAACCGGTCCTACCGGGTGTCGTTCGCCAAGATCCGCGAGGTGCTGCCCGGCTTCGACACCGACTGGGACGCAGCCGCCGGCGCGGCCCAGCTGCACCGCGTGTTCGAGCAGATCCAGCTCGACACCGAGACCTTCACCGGGCGCGGGCACACCCGCCTCGCCCAGATCGAGCACCTGCTGAAGACCGGCCAGGTGGACCCGCAGCTCTTCTGGACGGTGGCCCCGTGAAGTACACCCCGACCGCCGTCGACGGCGTGCTGGTCGTCGACCTGGAGCTGCGCGGCGACGACCGCGGCTTCTTCGCCCGGACCTTCGACGTCGCCGAGTTCGAGGCGCACGGCCTGGACACGACGGTCGCCCAGTGCAACCTGTCGTACAACCACGCCGCCGGCACGCTGCGCGGCCTGCACCGCCAGGTGCCGCCGTACGCCGAGGGCAAGCTGGTCCGCTGCACCGCCGGCGCGATCGTCGACGTGGCCGTGGACGTCCGCCCGGACTCCCCGACCTACGGGCAGCACGTGATGGTCGAGCTGACCGCGGAGAACCGGCGCGCGCTGTTCATCCCGCCGTACGTGGCGCACGGCTACCAGACGCTGACGGACGGCGCCGAGGTGACCTACCAGGTCAGCGGCCCCTACGCGCCCGAGGGCGAGCAGGGCTTCCGGTACGACGACGCCGCGTTCGGCATCGCGTGGCCGCTGCCGGTCACGGTGATCTCCGGCAAGGACGCCGCGTGGCCGCTGGTCGAGGCCCCCGTGGGGGTGGCGGAGTGATCGTCGTCGACTCGCTGCTGAAGGCGCGCCAGGCCGACGGGAAGCCGATCCGGGTGGCCCTGGTCGGCGCCGGGTTCATGGGCCGCGGGCTGGTGAACCAGATCGTCAACTCGGTGCCCGGCATGGACGTCGTCGCGATCGTCGCCCGCCGCCCGGAGCAGGGCGTCCGCGCGTACACCGAGGCGGGCCTGACCGGCGTCGTCGAGGTGGACTCGCCCGCCGCGCTGGCCCGGGCCGCCGCGGCGGGGACCCCCGCCGTCACGGCCGACCACCTCGTGGCGATCGCGTCCGACGCCGTGGACGTGGTGGTCGACGTGACCGGCGCCGTGGAGTTCGGGGCGCACGTCGCGCTGGCCTGCTTCGAGCACGGCAAGCACCTGGTGCTGATGAACGCCGAGGTCGACGCCACGGTGGGCCCCGAGCTCGCGCGCCTGGCCGACAAGGCCGGCGTCGTCTACACCGGCTGCGACGGCGACCAGCCCGGGGTGCAGATGAACCTGCACCGGTTCGTCACCGGCCTGGGCCTCACGCCGCTGGTCGCGGGCAACATCAAGGGCCTGCAGGACGAGTACCGCACCCCGACGACCCAGAAGGCGTTCGCCGAGCGCTGGGGACAGGACCCGCACATGGTCACGTCGTTCGCCGACGGCACCAAGGTGTCGGTCGAGCAGGCGCTGGTCGCCAACGCCACCGGCATGTCCGTGCACCGCCGGGGGATGCTCGGCATGGACCACGACGGGCACGTCGACGAGCTGACCACGCGGTACGACGTGGACGAGCTGCGCGCGCTCGGCGGGGCCGTGGACTACGTGGTCGGGGCCCGCCCCGGGCCCGGCGTCTACGTGCTCGCCACGCACGACGACCCGAAGCAGCGGCACTACCTCGAGCTCTACAAGCTCGGCACCGGGCCGCTCTACTCGTTCTACCAGCCGTACCACCTGTGCCACTTCGAGGTGCCGACGACGATCGCCCGGGCCGCGCTGCTCGGGGACGCGACCATCCGGCCGCTCGGCGCGCCGTCGGTCGAGGTCGTCACCACGGCCAAGACCGACCTGGCGGCGGGCACCGTCCTGGACGCGCTGGGCGGGTACCACTACTACGGCCAGGCCGAGCGCGCCGACGTGACGCGCGACGAGCGCCTGCTCCCCGTCGGCGTCGCCGAGGGCTGCACGCTGGTCCGCGACGTCCCGAAGGACGCCACGCTGACCTACGGCGACGTGGTGCTCCCCGAGGGTCGCCTGGTGGACCAGCTCCGCGACGCCCAGTCCGCCCTGGCCTGACCCGCCCGCGGCGCAGCCACCGGCAGCCCCGCGCAACCCCAGCCGATTCTCGCCGGGCCAGCCGATCTCTCGGCTGGTCCGGCGAGGAACGGCCGGCGACCGGGGTGCCCGGCGGTGGGCGCGGGTCCGGGCGGAGCATCACCCGGATGCCCGCCGGTTCACCCGGGGACCCGGGACAAACCGGACAAATGCACTCATAGACTCTGTCGCAGGAACGGGCCTGAGGGGGACCCCCCGTCTCCCCCGCCCCGCTTGCTCACGGACGGGCCTGCCGTCCACACCGCGACGCAGCTCGCCTCGCCGCCGCTGCACGAAGGGCTACCGCCGATGACCGCAACGACCGACCCGGCCGCCCGCGCCGTCACGTTCTACCTGCCGCAGTTCCACCCGGTGCCGGAGAACGACGCGTGGTGGGGCCCCGGCTTCACCGAGTGGACCAACGCCGCCAAGGCCCGGCCGCTGTTCCGGGGGCACGTCCAGCCGCACATCCCGGCCGACCTCGGCTTCTACGACCTGCGGATGCCCGAGGCGCGCGAGGCGCAGAGCGACCTCGCCCAGCGGTACGGCGTCGAGGCGTTCGTGTACTGGCACTACTGGTTCGGCGGCGGCCGGCGCATCCTCGAGCGGCCGTTCACCGAGGTGCTGGCCTCCGGTGCGCCGTCGGTGAAGTTCTGCCTCGCCTGGGCCAACCAGACCTGGTCGGGCATCTGGCACGGCGCGAGCGACCGCGTCCTGATGGAGCAGACCTACCCGGGCCCCGAGGACGATCAGGCGCACTTCGACTCGCTGCTGCCGGCGTTCCGCGACGAGCGCTACCTGCGCGTCGACGACAAGCCGGTGTTCTACGTGTTCCGCCCGGAGGACCTGCCGAGCGCGCCGGAGTTCGTCGACCGCTGGCAGGCCATGGCCCGCGCGGCCGGCCTGCCCGGGCTGTACCTGGTCGCCGAGGTCTCCGACCTGCTCGGTCGCGGGCCCAAGTACACCGACGTCGACGGCGCCGGGTTCGACGCCGGCGTGTACATGCGGATCCCCGCGCGGCAGACCCGCGCCGACGTCCTGCGGATGCGGGTCGGCCGCAAGCTGGGCCGCCCCGAGGTCTACCCGCACGCGGCCGACTTCCAGCCCGCGCCCGCCGGCATCTCGGACCGCCTGCAGCCGTGCGTCTACCCCAGCTGGGACAACACGCCCCGGTCCGGCACCCGCGGGCTGGCGGTCACCGGGTCGTCGCCGGAGATCTTCGGCCGGCACGTGCGCCAGGCGGTCGCGACGCTGCAGGACCGCCCCGCGCAGGAGCGCCTGCTGTGGGTGAAGTCCTGGAACGAGTGGGCCGAGGGCAACTACCTGGAGCCGGACCTGCAGCACGGCCACGGCTGGCTCGAGGCGCTGCGCCAGGGCCTCACCGAGTCGATCACCCTGCGGACGGAACCGGCCCGGGTGCTCACCCCGGCGCACGACCTGCTGTCCGACGCGCCGTCCGACGGGGTCGCGCATGGCTGACCCGCTGCGGATCGCGATGCTGTCCTACTACCTGCCGTCGGGCAGCAAGATCGGCGTGGGCTTCCAGGCGCACGAGCTGGCCACCGAGCTGTCCCGGCGCGGCCACCACGTCGACATGTTCAGCGACTGCCCGCCGGTCGCCGGCGCCACCTACGGGCACCGGCACGTGAAGATGTCCGGCTCGCTGCGCACCTTCCGGTTCGCGAGCGCGCTGCGGCGCCAGGACTACTCCGGCTACGACGTGGTGCACGCGCACGGCGACGACTACTGGCTCTGGCGCCGGCGCGCGCCGCTGCAGCTGCGCACCGTGCACGGGTCCTGCTTCGAGGAGGCCCGGCACATCCGCGGCGCCAAGGAGAAGCTCCGGATGCTGCTGCTCGGGTTCACCGAGGTGCTGGCGTCCGTGGTCGCCGACCGGGTGGTCGTGGTGTCCCCCCAGACCCGCAGGTGGGTGCCGCGGTCGCACGACGTCATCCCCAACGGCGTCGACGCCACCCGGTTCACCCCGGGCGACGAGGCCGGCCGCGCCGACCACCCGGTGGTCCTGTTCGTCGGGACCTGGCACGGCCGCAAGCGCGGCGCCGACCTGGCCGCCGCGTTCCTGCGCGACGTCCGCCCGCAGGTGCCGGACGCCGAGCTGTGGATGGTGACCCGGGACGCCCCGGTCGACCCGGGGCCCGGCATCCGGGTGCTCGGCCGGCTGTCCGACGAGGACCTGGCCGACGCCTACCGCCGCGCGTGGGTGTTCTGCCTGCCGTCGTCCTACGAGGGCTTCGGCATCCCCTACGCCGAGGCGATGTCCAGCGGTCTGCCGGTGGTCGCGACGCCGAACGTCGGCGCCCGGTACGTCAGCGACGAGGGCCGCGCCGCGGTGCTCGCCGAGCTGGACGACCTCGGGACCGCGCTGGCCGACCTGCTGCGCGACGCCCCCCGGCGCGCCGCGCTGGCCGCCGCCGGCCTGGAGCGCTCCCGCACGTTCTCGCTCACCGCGGTCGCGGACGCCTACGAGCGCCTCTACCGCCGCCCGGCCCGCCGGCGCGCCCGCACGACCACCCCCGCCCCCGCCCGCACCGTCGAGCAGCACGGAGACCACACATGACCGACGTCGCCATCCGGGCCTCCGGGGTCGGCAAGTCCTACCGGATCGCCACCGCGGACGACGCCCCGTCGACCGCGGCCGAGGCGGTGCTGCAGCGCCTGCGGCACCCGCTGCAGCGCCCGCAGTTCGAGGAGTTCCGCGCGCTGGACGAGGTGTCCTTCGAGATCCCCCGCGGCGAGGCCGTGGGCATCCTCGGCCGCAACGGCGCCGGCAAGTCCACGCTGCTCAAGCTGCTGACCCGCGTCGCCGCGCCGTCCCGCGGCCGGATCGAGCTGGCCGGCCGCGTCGGCTCGCTGCTCGAGGTCGGCACCGGGTTCCACCCCGAGCTGACCGGCCGCGAGAACGTCTACCTCAACGGCACCCTGCTCGGGATGCGCAAGAGCGAAATCAAGGCGCGGTTCGACGAGATCGTCGCGTTCTCCGGCGTCGAGAAGTTCCTCGACACCCCGGTGAAGCGCTACTCGTCCGGCATGTACGTCCGGCTCGCGTTCGCGGTCGCGGCGCACCTGGACACCGAGATCCTCGCGGTCGACGAGGTGCTGGCGGTCGGCGACGCCGAGTTCCAGGCCAAGTGCATCGAGCGGATGCGCTCGGTCGCCGCCGACGGCCGCACCGTGCTGTACGTGTCGCACCAGGTGCAGACCGTGAAGTCGCTGTGCTCCTCGGCGATCTTCCTGGAGCACGGCAAGCTGGTCATGCACGGGACCGTCGACGACGCCATCGAGCTGTACCAGACCAGCCGGGACCGGGTGGCGATCAGCCAGACCGACATCGAGCGCCGGCCCGGCACGGGCGAGGTCCGGATCACCTCCGCGACCGTCACCAGCCCGCTGTACAAGACCACCGAGCCCAAGACGGTCGAGTTCCTGGTGTCCGCCAACCCGGACTACATCGGCAAGTACTTCGTGTCCTGCCACATCAACGACGCCCGCGGCACCACGGTGCTGCAGTGCGACTCCCGGGTCACCGGCCTGTGGCTGGACCCGGCGCAGGAGCAGAAGATCGCGCTCACCATCAAGGAGCCGTGGCTCAAGCCCGGCGAGTACACGGTCGACCTGTTCGTCTGCTCGTCCGGGGTGCTCGACTCGTTCGAGGGCGCCGGCCGGTTCGAGATCCACCCGGTGCTGCCGTACCCGCAGGCCGTCTCGGACGAGGGCCTCGACGCGGGCCTCGTCCTCGCCGACTTCGACTACGAGAGGCGCTGACCCGTGGCCACGCGCACGACTGTCATCAACCCGCCCGGCCGCCTGCCGCTGCCGGCGTGGCGCGAGATGTGGGAGGCCCGCGAGGTCTTCACCCGGTTCGGCATCCGCGACCTCAAGCTCCGCTACCGCCAGACCGCGCTCGGCGTGATCTGGGTGATCCTGCAGCCGCTGCTGAGCGCGGGCATCTTCTCGATCGTGTTCGGGCAGATCGCCAACCTGTCCAGCGACGGCGTGCCGTACTTCGTCTTCTCGTTCGCCGGCATGCTCGCCTGGACGCTGTTCAACGGCATCGTCAGCCGCGCGGCGCCCTCGCTGGTGAACAACCAGGCGCTGGTGTCCAAGGTGTTCTTCCCGCGGCTGCTGGTGCCGCTGTCGTCGGCGCTGTCGGTGCTGGTCGACTTCGCGGTCGCGTCCGTGCTGATGATCGTGCTGCTGGTGGTCTACGGGATCAACCCGGGCTGGGCGCTGCTCACGCTGCCGCTGTGGATCCTCGCGACGGTGCTGCTCGCGTCCGGCATCGGCATGGCCTGCTCCGCGCTGATGGTGAAGTTCCGCGACGTCGCCTACGTCGTGCCGTTCGCGCTGCAGACGCTGCTGTACGCCTCGCCGCTGGCCTACTCGCTGTCCGAGGTGGGCAGCGAGGTCCGCTGGCTGTTCGACATCAACCCGCTCACCTGGATCCTCGAGGGGTTCCGGTGGGCCCTGCTCGACCTCGCCCAGCCGGAGGCGTGGCAGATGGTGGCGACGGCGGGCGTCAGCGTCGTGGTGTTCGTCGGCGGCGCGCTGATCTTCTCGAAGATGGAACGCGGCTTCGCGGACGTGATCTGACATGAGCGCGCCGACGCCCGCCCCGCACCCCGCCAGCTCCGACCGGCCGGACGGCTCCGCCGTGCCCGACCGGCCCGACCGGCCCGACCGGCCCGCCAACCGCGGCCGCCGCGCCGTCGTCCTCGGCCTGGCCGCCGTGCTCGCGGCCTCCGGGAGCGTCGGCCTGTGGCAGCTCACCGCGGCCGACGACGACCCGGGCGCGGGAGCGGTCGCCGCCGTCCCCGCCGCGGGCAGCCCGGCGGCGCGGGTGTGCGGCGTCGCCGACCCCGACCGGTACGCAGCGCTGGCGGCGGACGCCCCGGTCGCGGAGGTCCAGGCCCTGGTCCCCGACGCCGGCACCGGGGTGCCCACGCAGCTGGCCGCCGTCGAGGGGCACGTCGCCGCGCTGCGGCAGGACGGCAGCACCACGACCGTCTCCCGCTGGACCGCGGACGGCCGCCCGGCCGAGCCGGTGACCGTCGAGGCCGACTCCGACCAGGCCGCGCCGAGCAGCTTCGCGCTGACCGCGGACGGCGGCGTGCTCACCACCGACGGCTCCGCCGGGGGCAGCACGGTCGTGCTCTGGGGGGCCGGCGGCGAGCCGTCGACGACCTGGGACCTCGGCGACCTCGACCGCGGGCGGGTCGCGGCGGTGCTCGGCTGGTCCGCGGGCCGGGACGACGTGCTCGCCTCGGTGGTCCTCAGCGGCTCCGGCCAGGTCGCGCTGCTGCGCGCCGACGGCACCGTGGACGGCGACGGCCCGGAGCTCGACCTGGGCGTCTACCCGCGGTTCTACCCGCAGGACGACGGCTCCCTGGTGGTGATGAGCGACGCCGACGAGCAGTCCTCGGCGATCACGATCACGCGGTACGACGCCGACGGCACCCCCGGCCTGAGCATCGAGGGCCCGCTGTCCGGCGCCTCCAACGGCCGCGCGTCGTCCCTGGACCACCCGACCGGGGTGGCGACGGCCGCGGACGGCGGCCTGCTGCTGGCCGGTCCGACCTGGCGCCTGGTCGAGGTCGGGCCCGACGGCGTCTGGCGGCGCGTGGCGCTGTCCGGCGAGGGCCAGCACTCCACGTTCCGGTTCGCGGACCTGACGCCGTTCGTGCGCCAGGGCGACGCCGTCTACTTCTTCTCCCCCCGCGAGGAGGGCGAGGGCCTGCAGCTGTCCCGCGTGCAGGACGCGGACCTGGACCTGCTGCTGGACGCCCCGATCACGTGGGACGTCAACCACGCGTCCACGCTCGACCTGCTCGGCTACGGAGCCGGCCTGGCCACCGACGCGGAGACCGACTACTTCGGTCCCGGCGACACCCCCGCGGTGCACGCCGAGTTCGCCCCGTGGTTCGGCGCCCTCGCCGAGGACTACGAGCTCCGGTACGAGGTGACCGGCGACCCCTGGCTCGACCCGCCGGTGGAGCCGGTGTCAGGCACCGTGGCGATCCCCGCGGACGGCGGCGAGGTGGCCCTCGAGCTGCCCGCCGCGCGCCCGGGTCCGTACGAGGTGCACGCCGAGCTGGTCGAGACGAGCACCGGCGAGGTCCGGACCGCGACCTGCCTGCGGTACGCCGTCGGCGCGCCCGGATCGACGTACGACCCGGCCGCGCTGGCCGACGGCGCCGACTGGGGCGGTGCGGGCCCGCTGCGCGGTGTCCAGCTCGCGGCGCAGCTCGGCGTGGGCAGCCACCGCGTGCAGCTCGACTTCGGCCGGCTGGTGCCGGACGTCGCCGCGACGCCCTCGGCCGCCGGGCTGGACCTGTCGGCCCTGCCGGGCGCGGTGGACGGCGACCCGTTCGCGGGCATCGCCGCCGCGGCCGCGCTGGCCGCCGACTCCGACGTGCAGCTGTACGTCCAGGTCGGGCAGGGCGGCGAGGCGGAGCACCAGGCCGTCGAGGACGGCACCTGGGGCGCCTGGGTCGGGGTGATCGCCACCGCGCTGCGCGCCGGCGCCCCGGACCTGCACCAGTGGGCCCCGTGGAACGAGCCCAACAACACCGGCTTCGGCGACGGCGGCGACTACGCCACCCGCGTCCTGGCCCCGTTCGCGACGGCCGTCCGCGCCGCCGACGCCGGGGCCGTCGTCATCGGCGGCAACGCGCTGAACGTGGTCGTGCCCTGGTACCAGCAGCTGGTGGACGCCGGCGGCTGCGCGTCGATGGACGTCGTGGGCATCCACCCCTACACCGGCTTCAACCGGTCGTGGGACGAGGAGGGCGCCGACGGCCCGCTCGGCCAGATCGCCGCGCTGGACGAGATGCTCGACGCGTGCGGCGCCGACCGGCCCGCCGTGTGGGACACCGAGTCCGGCTGGTGGTCGGACGGCCCCGCGAACCACTGGGCGCAGGCCTACGACGTCGGCCGCACCCTGGTCCGGATGTCCGAGCTGGGCGTCGACGAGTGGATGTACTTCTTCAGCGAGGGCGGCTGGGGCGAGGGCGGCTTCACCTGGTCGCTGGTGCAGGTCGGCTCGTTCGTGAAGCCGGGCGCGCTGGCCATGGCGACCGCCTCCGGCGTCCTGCACGGCCGCGACGACCCGACGGTGCTCGACACCGGCGACCCCGCCGTGCACGCCACGGCGTTCGGCCCGGCGACGGGCGGCGCCGCCTCCAGCGGCGTCGGCGCGGACGTGGCGGACCAGGCGCTCGTCGCCGTGTGGACCCAGGACCAGGTGACCGGCGCCACGGTGACCGTGACGCAGGACGCCACCGTCACGGTGACCGACCTGTACGGCGGCACCCGCGAGCTGCAGGTCGCCGCCGGCGAGCCCGCCGCGCTGGCCGTCACCGGCGCCCCGGTGTTCGTGACGGCCCCCGAGGACGCGGGGCTCGCGGTCGCCGCCGCGACCCCGCGGGGCGCGGACCTGCTGGCCGGCGGCACCGTCACCGCGAGCTCCAGCACCGAGGGCACCGACCCGGCGCTCCTGGTGACCGAGGCCGGCGCCGCGGGCAACCCGTGGCGCGCGGGGGCCCGGACGGCGGACGGCCCGGACGTCAGCCCGTGGGTCGAGGTCGAGCTGGCCGAGCCCGCCGAGCTGGACCGGGTCCGGGTGGAGAGCGCCGGCATCCGGTGCTGCACCTCCGGGCTGCGGGCCTACACGGTGAGCGTGCAGGACGCCGAGGGCGCGTGGCACGAGGTCGGCAGCCAGGACGGCCTGTTCCTGGCCCGCACGTCCGAGGTCGTCTTCGAGCCGGTGACGGCGACCGCGGTCCGCGTCCAGGCGCCGAGCACCGTGAGCCGCGGCGTCACGATCCCCGACGTCGTGTACTCCGGCCAGAACGGCGGGCTGCTGCCCGCGTGGGAGCCCGTCACGCCCGAGCCGACCTGGCCGCTGTCGCTGGTCCGGGTCTCCGCCCACGGACCGGCGGACGCGGGATGACGCCCGCCCGCCGCCGACCGACCACCACCCGCGACCCTCGGAGGGGACGACGATGACTGCCAGGGCCACCGTGGGCATGCCCGTCTACAACGGCGAGAAGTATCTGCCGGCCGCGCTCGACTCCGTGCGCGAGCAGGACGAGCCGGACATCGAGATCGTCATCTCGGACAACGGGTCCACCGACGCCACCCAGGAGATCTGCCGGGCCGCGGCCGCCGAGGACCCGCGGATCCGCTACCTGCGCCACGACGAGAACCGCGGCGGCCGGTGGAACTTCATGCAGGTGCTGGACCAGGCGCGGGCGCCGTACTTCACCTGGGCCGCGGCCGACGACGTGCGGCGGCCCGCGTTCGTCCGGCGCTGCCTGGAGACGTTCGCCGACTCCGACCCCGCGACCGTGCTCGTCTACCCGCGCACGCAGATCATCGACTCCGGCGGCGTCATCACCGAGGACCTGAACGACGCCGACCTCGCGTGCGACGAGCCCACCCCGCACGAGCGCATCGGGCACTTCCTGCGCGCCCAGGCGGCGCACCTGTTCTACGGGCTGCACCGCACCGAGACGCTGCGCAGCACCCGCGGCATCCGGCCGACCGTCGGCAACGACCTGGTGATCCTCGCCGAGCTCGCGTGCCGCGGCCCGTTCCAGCTGGTGCCCGAGCAGCTGTTCCTGCAGCGCCGGCACGCCGAGCAGTTCTCCGCGCAGGGGCAGGCGCAGATCCAGTGGCACGCGCCGTCGGCGTCCGTCCGGTTCGCGTTCCCGCACACCAAGGTCAGCGTCGAGCTGGTGCGGGGCGTGCTGTCCTCGGGGCTCCCGCCGGCCGAGGCGGCCCGCACGCTGGCCACCGTCCCGGCCGCGTGGACGCTGCCGCGGTGGCGCGGGCCCGCGGCCGACGTCTGGGCGGCGCTCGGGCTGCAGCCGCGGAGCCAGCGGTCGTGACCGGGCCCGCACCGCAGCCGCGGGTGCCGGAGGTGCACGTGCTGACGCCCGGCGACCACTTCTCCCCCCGCACCGGCTCGGCCATCCCGACGGTCGTCGACGGGCTGTGCGCGGCGCTGCCGCCCGGCACGACGCCGCGACCGCGGGTGGCCGTCGCGGACGGCACCTACCCGGACCGGTACCCCTCCGCGGACCCCGTCGGCTACCCGCTCGCCCCGGCGCGCGCCACCGACCGGTACGTCGACGCGCTCGCCGGCCGGCTGGGGCTGCCGCGACCGGGCGTGCGGCGCACGCTGCGACCCGCGCTCGCCGGCCAGGACGCGTGGACGCCGGGCGTCGTCCTGGCGCACAACGCCCCGCAGCTGGTGCCGCTGGTGCACGACCGGCACGCCGCCGTGCTGTACGCGCACAACCTGCTGCTGCGGACGTACTCGGCCCGGGAGGCCACCCGGGTGCTGGGGCGGGCCGCCGCGATCGTGTGCGTGAGCGGTGCGCTCGCCGAGCAGACCGCCGACCACCTGCCGGCGTCGCTGCGGGACCGGCTGCGGGTGGTCCCGAACGGCGTGGACACGAGCCGGTTCGCCCCGCGGGCCGACCCGGCGCGCGGGGACCGGCTGCGCGTCGTGTTCGTGGGCCGGATGATCCCGGACAAGGGCGCCGACGTGCTGCTGGAGGCCGTCGCCCGGCTCGGCCGGGACGACGTCGAGCTGACCCTGGTCGGCTCGCAGAACTTCGACGCCGGCGCGACGCCGTCGCCGTTCGAGCGCGACCTGCGCACCCGCGCCGCGGCCCTCGGCACGCGCGTGCGGCTGCTGCCGTTCACCCCGCGCGCCGAGGTGGCCGAGGTGTACCGGCAGGCCGACGTGGTGGTCGTGCCGTCGCGGTGGGCCGAGCCGTTCGCCCTCACGGTGATGGAGGGCATGGCCAGCGGCGTGCCGGTGGTCGCCTCGGCGGTCGGCGGCATCCCGGAGGTGATGGGTGACGCCAGCGTGCTGGTGCGCCCGGACGACCCGGACGAGCTGGCGGCGGCGCTCGAGGCCCTGGCCGACGACGAGCCGCTGCGGCGCCGGATCGGCGCGGCGTGCCGCGCCTGGGCCCTGGCGCACGACTGGGCCTGGTCGCGTGGCCGCCTCGACGCGGTGCTCGCCGAGGTGGCGGGCGTTTCACCCGCGCCAGTCGGGTGAACCTTTTGCACCAGTTGTCCGAATTGTGAGGGTTACCGGCACGATGATCCCCATGCGCGTCCTGCGGATCTCCCACAGCGCCGTCGTCACGGCGTGGCGGGGGCGGGAGACCGCCCTGCGCGCCCGCGGCCTCACCGTGCGGACGCTCAGCGCCCGCACGTGGGCGGAGGGCGGCCGGGACGTCGACCTGGAGCCGGAGCCGGGCGAGGACGTCGTGGGCGTGCGCACGATCGGCCGCCACCCGAACGTGTTCCTCTACGACCCGCGCCCGATCTGGCGCGCGCTCGGCGAGGACTGGGACGTGCTGGACCTGCACGAGGAGCCCGCCGCGCTCGCCACGGCCGAGATCCTCCTGCTCCGGGCGCTGCGCCGGGTGCGCACCCCGTACGTGCTGTACTCCGCGCAGAACCTCGCCAAGCGCTACCCGCCGCCGTTCCGGTGGTGGGAGCGCCGTGCCCTGCGGGGCGCCGGCGCGGTCAGCGTGTGCAACGCCGAGGCCGGCGACGTGCTCCGCGGCAAGGGCCTCACCGCCCCCGCGCACGTCATCGGGCTCGGCGTCCCCTCCCCTGCCGCCGTGGTCGAGGACCGGGCCGGGCGGGCAGGGCCGGGCGCTCAGGACGCGGGCGCCCCCACGGACGCCGGCGTAGTCGGTGCGGCTGCCCCCGCACGCACCGGCTACGTCGGCCGCCTGCTGCACCCGCACAAGGGTCTGGACGTGCTGCTCGACGCGGCCGAGGCCGACCCGCGGCTGCACGTGGCGATCGCCGGCGCCGGCCCCTACGAGGGCGAGCTGCGCCGCCGCGCGGCCACCCCCGCGCTCGCCGGCCGCGTCACGTTCCACGGCCACCTGGCCGGCGACGGGCTGACCGCGTTCTACCGCTCGCTCGACGTGCTGGCGGTGCCGTCCGTCGCCGCCCCGGGCTGGCTCGAGCAGTTCGGCCGGGTCGCCGTCGAGGCGATGGCCGCGGGCGTGCCGGTGGTCGCCTCCGACTCCGGCGCCCTGCGCGACGTCGTCGGCGGCGCGGGCGTCCTGGTCCCGCCCGGCGACGCGCCGGCCCTCGCGGCCGCGCTGACGGCGGTCGCGCTGGACCCGGAGCACGCGGCGCGGCTGCGGGCCGCGGGGCTGGCGCGCGCCGCCGAGTACACCTGGCCGGCGATCGCCGAGCGCTACGAGGCGATGTACCGCGAGGTCGCCGGCGCGGGCGCCCCGCCGGTCCCGGCCGCCGGCGACCCGGGCGACCCGCAGGTGGTCGTCGTGGCGTACGGGGCCGCCGCGCTGCTCGAGCGCGCGCTGGCACCGCTCGGCCGCGAGCTGGACGTGACCGTGGTGGACAACTCCGGCGACGCCGAGGTGCGCCGGGTCGCCCTCGCCGCCGGCGCCCGCTACCTGGACCCGGGCGCCAACCTCGGGTTCGGTGCCGCGGTGAACCTCGGCGTCGAGGCGGCGCACCGTGCACGGCCCGGCGCCGCCCGCGCCGACGTCCTGCTGCTGAACCCGGACGCCCGCGTGGACCTGGACACGGTCCGGGCGCTGCACGCGCGGCTGCGCGCCGAGCCGGACGTCGCCGCCGTGGGCCCGGCCCAGGTCGACGACGCCGGGGTCCCCGCGCGGGTCCGCTGGCCGTTCCCCACGCCCGCCGGGGCCTGGCGGCAGGCCGCGGGCCTCGGCGTGCCGGAGCCGGACCACGCCGCCGCCGGCTTCGTGATCGGCTCGGTGCTGCTGCTCCGCGCCGAGGCCCTGGCCCGGGTCGGCGGGTTCGACGAGGCGTACTTCCTCTACTCGGAGGAGACGGACTGGCAGCGCCGCGCGCACGACGCGGGCTGGCGGTCGGTGGTCGTCGAGGACGTGCTCGCGCAGCACGTCGGCGGCGGCACCAGCGCGGACCCGACGCGCCGCGAGACGCACTTCCACGCCTCGCAGGAGCGGTACTTCCGGCGGCACCACGGTGCCGCCGGCTGGGCCTCGGTCCGCGCGGCGGTCGCGCTCGGCGCCGTGCCGCGGGCGGTCCTGCCCGGCGAGCGCGGCGCGTCCGCCCGGCTGCGGCTGCGGCTGTACCTGCGCGGCCCGCTGCGCGCCGAGGCGGCGCTGGGCGACCCGCGCGCGCCCCGCCCGCACCGGACGCCGGACCCCGCCCCCGACCCCGTGCGCGCCACCTCGCCCGACCCGACCCAGCGGGAGGCCGCGGCATGACGACCACCACCACCCCCGACGTCGCCGCACCGGACGTCACCACCCCCGCGGCCCTCGCCCCGGGGGTGCAGCCGCACCGCGCGACCCTCACCGCCGGCGTGCTCGAGCGCGTCCCCGGCGCCTCGCCCCGGCGGCGGGTGCTGCTCGCCGGCGGGCTCGTGGCGCTGGGCGTCGTGCTCGCGCTGCTCACGTCGGTCGAGCCGTGGCTCACCCTCGGCGTCGGCGTGGCCGTGCTCGTCGTCGGGCTGTCCCTGCGCGAACCGCTGGCGCTGCCGATCCTCGGGATGCCCGCGCTGCTCCTGGTCAACCGCGTGGGCGGCGCGCTGTCGGTCTCCGACTTCGTGCTGTTCATCGGGTTCTGGCCCGCCCTGCTGTTCTGCCGCCGCCCGCTGACCCGGCCGATGCGCGGGGTGCTGTGGGCCTCGGCGTTCTACCAGGCGACCGTGCTGTTCACCGTCATCGCCAACCCGTACGTCGCCAACGCGGTCGAGTGGTTCCACTCCTGGCTGCTGGTCGGCGGCGCGCTGCTGGTCGGCTGGGCCATCGGCGCCGCCGGGTACGCGCGGCTCGCGCTGGGCCTGTACGTCGGCGGCGCGGTCGTGGTGGCACTGGCGGCGCTCGCGCAGTTCGCGGTCAACGTCAGCGGGGGCGACCTCAGCGCGGTGTACCTGAACGAGCCGCTGATGATGCACAAGAACTACATCGGCTGCGTGCTCGCGTTCGCGGCGATGATCGTCTACGCCCGGCCGCGGTGGCTGCGGTGGAACGACCTGGTGTGCCTGGGCCTGTTCGGGCTGTTCCTCGCGGGCACGCTGGTCGCCCAGTCCCGGCAGGCGCTGATCGGCCTCGCGCTGGCCATCGCCGTGGTCGCCCTGCGCCCGGACCCGCACCGGCACCGCTCCAAGGTGGTGCTGCTGGCCGTGGCCGGGGCCGCGCTGGTGATCGGCTCCCTGGTCCAGGACCAGCTGGAGTCCGGCGACCAGTACAACTCCGCGTACCAGCGGCTGACCTGGTTCCGGCAGTCCCTGCTGATCTGGCAGGAGTACCCCTGGTTCGGCGCCGGCCTGCGCTGGTGGTACACGGACCGGTTCAGCGAGAGCTTCCAGCCGCCCAACGCCGAGTTCGAGATGCTGTCCTCCGGCGGGCTGATCGGCCTGCTCGGGTTCCTGGTGATGTTCGCGGCGATCCTCGTCATCCTCTGGCGGGTCGACCCGCGGTACGGCACCCTCGCGTTCGTCATGGTCATGATGCGGTTCGTGCAGGGGCAGTTCGACCTGTTCTGGGTGGCCGCGCAGGTGTCCATCCCGTTCGTGATCGCCGGGATCTGCCTCGGGGCGCAGGCGCACCACCTGCGGTCGGGCGCCGGCGACGACGGGCTGCCGGCCGCGGCCGTCGCGGCACCCCGCGGAGCAGCGCGCCGGCCGGGACCCGCCGACGGCCCCGCCGGGCGCCGTGCCCGGCACCTGCTGCCCAGCCGGCCGCGCCGCCGCCGCGTCCCCCAGTCCGTCGGCCACCGGGAGCACTCGTGACCACCGACGTCGTGCACGTGGTGTGCACGGACGCCTTCGCCGGCGTCGAGCGCTACGTGACCACGCTGGCCCGCACCCAGGACGCCCGTGGGCTGCGGGTGCAGGTGCTCGGCGGCAGCGCCGCGCGGATGCCGGCCGAGCTCGCCGGGTCCGGGGTGCGCTGGGCGCCCGCGGCCACGCCGCTGCGCGCCGCCCGGGCGCTGCGAGGGCTGGACACCCGGCTGGTGCACGCGCACATGACCGCGGCCGAGCTGGCCGCCGCGGTCGCCGCGCGGGCCCCCGTCGTGGCCACCCGGCACTTCGCCGCCACCCGCGGGTCCTCCGGCCTCGGCCGCGCCGTCGGCCGGTTCGTCGGGCCCCGGATCGCCGCGCAGGTGGCCATCAGCGCCTTCGTCGCCGACCGCGTCGAGGGACCCTCGACCGTCGTGCACCCGGGTGTGCCGAGCATCGCGCGCGACCCGGACGCCGGCGCGCGCCGGCCCGTGGTGCTGATGGCCCAGCGCCTGGAGGCGGAGAAGCGCACCGACGTCGGGCTGCGCGTCTGGGCCGCCTCCGGCCTGGGCGACGCCGGCTGGGAGCTGCTGGTCGCCGGGACCGGCGCGCTGCGCCCCGGGCTCGACGAGCTGGCCGTCGACCTCGGCGTCGCGGGTTCCGTGCGGTTCCTCGGCGCCCGGTCCGACGTGGACGCGCTGCTGGCGTCGGCGTCGGTGTTCCTCGCCCCGCGCGGCGACGAGCCCTACGGGCTGTCCGTCGTCGAGGCGATGGCGCACGGCACGCCGGTCGTGGCCGGCCGCGGCGGCGGGCACTCGGAGACCGTCGGTGCCGCGGACGGCGCGGTCCTGGTCCCGGAGGAGGACGTCGCCGCCGCCGGCGCCGCCCTGGCCCGGCTCGCGCACGACCCCGAGCGCCGGGCCGCCTACGGCGAGGAGCTGCGCGCCCTGCAGCAGCGCCGGTTCGGGCTCGAGACGCACGCCGACGGCATCGCGGCGGTGTACGCCTCCGTGCTGGGCGCCCCGCTGACCCCGGACCCGACCCGGTGACCGCCGCCTCCGCCGCGCCGGGCGTGGCCGCCGGCCCCGCGCGCGACACCGGGCGCGACCTCGTCGTGCTGTCCCTGGAGCCGTGGGACGAGGTGTGGCGCCGCAACCAGCACCTGGTGGCCGGGCTGCTCGCCGCCGACCCGGACCTGCGCGTGCTGTTCGTCGAGCCGCCCGTGGACCACCTGCACGACCTGCGGCGTGGCGCGTCCCCGACGATCGGCCGCCGGCTGCGGCGGCTCGGCCCGGACGACGGCGCCCCCGAGGGCCGCGCCTGGGCGTACCGGCCGACCAAGTGGCTGCCGCGGCGGCTCGACGCCGGGGGCGACGACCGACGCGCCCGTGCCGTCGGTCGCGTGGCCCGCCGGCTCGGCATGGCGGACCCGCTGCTCTGGGTCAACGACCCGGACGGCGCCGCCGTGCTGCGCGCCACCGGCTGGCGCGCGCTCTACGACGTCACGGACGACTGGCTGCGCGCCGTGCGGGAGCCCGCCGAGCTGGACCGGGTCCGCGCGGCCGAGCAGGTGCTGGTGGCCGGGTGCGCCGAGGTGGTCGTCTGCTCCCCCGCGCTGGTGCGCGCCAAGGGCGCGACGCGTCCGGTCACGCTGCTGACCAACGCCGTGGACGTCGACGGCTACCGCACCCCGGTGGCGCGGCCGGCGGACCTGCCCGACGGCGACTACGCCCTGTACGTCGGGACGCTGCACCCGGACCGGCTGGACGTCGAGGCCTGCCTGCGCCTGGCGACCCACCTGCGCGCGACCGGCGCGCGCCTGGTGCTGGTCGGGCCGCCGCTGCTCGACGCGCTCGACCTCACGCGGCTGGAGGCGGCCGGCGCGCTGGTGCTCGGCGCCCGCCCGGCGGCTCTGGTGCCGGGGTACCTGCAGCACGCCGGCGTGCTCGTGGTGCCGCACGTGGTCGACGGGTTCACCGACTCGCTCGACCCGATCAAGCTCTACGAGTACCTCGCCGTGGGCCGCCCGGTCGTCGCGACCCCGGTGGCGGGCTTCCGCGACCAGCCCGCCGACCGCGTCACCACCGCGTCCCCGCAGAACCTCGCGGACGCCGTGGTCCGGGTGCTGGCGGAGCACCGCCCCGCGGGCCTCGGCCCGGCCCCCGCCGACGTCCCGCGCTGGAGCGACCGCGTCCGCGAGATGCAGCAGGTCCTGGACCGCGTCCGCCGCTCCCGCTGACCCCTGCCCGAGCTGCGCCCGATCCCGTCCGGAAGTCCGCCGAGCGGGCAGTAGACGTCCCCTCAGCGACGCGGGAGGGGACGTCGAGTGCCCGCTCGGCGGCGGGTCGGTGGGCGCGGGGTCAGTGGGCGCGGGAGGTGCGGAGCCAGACCCGGGTCAGGGTCTCGGCGGTCTGCGCGATCGTGAACTCGGACCGGACGTCCTTCCACGCGCGCTCGGCGCGGGCGGCGGCCTCCTCCGGGCGCTCCAGCACCTGCGCGACGGCCTCCGCCAGCGCCCCGACGTCGCGGGGCGGCACCAGCAGGCAGCGCGCGGTGCCGTCGGCGGCCGTCGCGATCTCGTCGACCCCGCCGCCGGAGGTCGCCACCACCGGCACGCCGCGGGCCATGCCCTCGACCACGACCTGGCCGAACGGCTCCGGCACCGGCGAGGCGTGCACCAGCACCGACAGCCGGTCCACCGCAGCCGCCGGGTCGGTGACGAACCCGGTCAGCTCGACCCGGTCGGTCAGGCCGCGCGCGGCCACCAGCTCGCGGAGCTCCTCGGCGTAGCCGGCCTCGGCGAACAGCGCGGCACCGACCACCTGGAACCGCGCGGCCGGGAACCGGTCGACGAGCAGCGCGCACGCCTCGACGAACTCGCGCTGGCCCTTGGTGGGGCTGATCCGGCCGACCAGCCCGATCACCGGCGCCCCCGGCAGCGGCCGCCGGGCGGGGTCGGCCGCGATCTGCTCCGGGGCGAGCCCGGGGTACGCCAGCGTCCAGCCGCGCGGCAGCGGCAGCAGCGTCTGCGCCGTGGCGCGGGAGTTCACGACCACGTGCCGGGGGCCGCGCCGGGCGGCGACCCGCAGCGCGCGGGCGACCGGCGCCGGCAGGTAGTCCTCGGCGATCCGGTCGTGCACGTGCCAGACCAGCGGGGTGCGGGCGAGGGCCGCCGCGGGCAGCCCGAGCAGGTCCGCCTTGAGCGACGTGGTGTGCACGACGTCCGGCCGCAGCGACCGGAGCAGCCGCGCCAGGCGCGCGACGAACGGCAGCGTGGCCGCGACGGACCGCGCCGCGCCCGCGACGGACCGGCCCGCGGCGGCCCGGTCGGTCTCTGCGACGCGAGGGTCCAGCGGCACGAGGCGGACGGCCACGCCCGCGTCCCGCAGCCGGCCGGCGAGCGGCCCGTCGGCGAACAGCACCACCGTCACCTCGACCCGCGCGGGGTCGAGGGCGACGCAGGTCCGCAGCAGGGCCAGCTCGGCGCCGCCGAGCTGCGCGGTGTGGTCGAGGACGACGACCCGCACCGGCCGGGACGGCGGCGCCGGCTGCGTCCCCGGTGTCACGGCGTCTCGGCGCCGACCGGCGTGCGGTCCTTCGCGGGGGTGGCGTCCGCGTCGTCCTCGTCCGCCGCCGGGTCCGCCGCGTCGGTCGTGGCGCCCTCGGCGGGGGCGTCGCCGTCCGTGCCCGCCTCGGCCGAGGCCGTCGCGTCCGTGTCACCAGCGGGGCGCTCCGCCTCGCCGGCGGCCGGCTCCGTCGTCGTGGTGTCGGCGTCGCCCTGCTCGGTGCCGGTCGCGGCGGCCGGCGTGGCGGCCTCCGCCCCGTCCTCGGCGGGCGCGGCGTGACCGCCGGAGATCTCCTCGACCGCACCCTGCTCGCCGCTCGCGTCCGCACCGGCATAGGCGTAGGTGGCCTCGTAGGTCGACTCGCGGCGCTCGGTGATCCCGTCGAGCGACAGGCCGAGCAGCGCGGCGTTGGCCGCACGGAGCCGCTCGGCGGACTCCTCGACGGCGCCGATCGGGGTGTGCCCGAGCGTGACGGCCAGCAGCACGCCGTCCGCGTACGACCCGAGGATCGTCGCGTCGGCGGCGACCAGCATCGGCGGGGCGTCGATGATCACGACGTCGGCCGTGCTGCGCAGCTGCTCGACCAGGGCGCGCACCTCGGCGCTGGCCAGGAAGTCGGCCGGGTCCAGCTCGGTCTGCAGGGCGGGGTGCACGGACAGGTGCGGGATCGCCGTCGGCACCGCGGCGGTGCGCGGACGACCACCCCGGCCGGTCCGCGCCGGCGCGTCGGCGGAGGCCGGCAGCAGCGCGTTCAGCCGCGGCTGGCGCAGGTCTCCCGACAGGACGACGACGCTGCGGCCGGACAGGGCCCAGGACGCGGCCAGGTTGGCGGCGACGAACGACCGCGGGGTCTCGACGTCGGCGGCGGTCACCACGATCACGGCGCTGCCGGAGTCGTTCTCGACCGCGGCCTGCAGCGCGGTGCGCAGCTCGCGGATGGACCGGGTGTACGCGGTCGCCTCGCGGCGGGCCACCGGCAGGGTGCCCTCGGCCTCCGAGGACTTCAGCGCGGCGGCGGTGCCGGACAGCCGGGCGAGCACCGGGGCGCCCGCGCCGCGGCGGGCCTGCCCGGTGGTGCGCACCTTGGTGTCCAGGCCGCGCCGGACCACCGCGAGGCCGATGCCCACCAGCAGGCCGGCGAGCCCGGCGATCAGGTAGACCAGCGACGCGGGGATGCTGACCAGGGTGCCGTGCACGGCGTTCTGCAGGATCGACGCCGGGGACGCCAGCAGCTGGGCCTGCGTGAGCTGGCCGGACAGCGTCTGGTACTGGTCCATCGTCGTGGAGTACTGCGCCTCGAGCAGGCCGTCGACCGGGTCCACCTGGGCGTTCGGGTTGGCGGCGACCGAGGCCGCGGCGGCGGCGCGCCGTGCCTCGGTGATCGCCTTCTGCTGCTGGTCGATGCTCTCGGCGGTGGTGGTCAGCCGCTCCTGCATGGTGGCCACGTCGTCGTCGAACTGCGCCTGCAGCGCGGCGACGTACGCGGTCGCGATCGCGTTGGCGCGGTCGACGGTCGCCTCGGGGTCGGTGCCGGTCTCCGTGATCACCACGTTGGTCGGGCTGTCCGTGGCGTACTCGGCGGACGTGCTGCCCGCCAGGCCCTCGGCCAGGCCGGCGTCGCCGAGCTCCTCGGCGGCCGCGGCCGTGACCGCGTCGCTGGTGACCAGGCTCGGGTCGCTCTCGAGCCGGACGCCGGCGGCGGCCAGGGTCTCGACGTCGACCAGCTGCACGGTGGCCGTGCTCGCGTACTGCGGCTCCTGCCGCGAGGCGTACAGCCAGGCACCGCCCAGGGCGGCCAGGACGGACACCAGGACCAGCCACTTGCCGAACCACACGGTCCGGAACATGTCCTGCAGAGTCATCGGGGGCGCCTTTCGGTCGGGACGGGCTCAGGCCGGGGGACGCTGCCGGACCGCAGGATCGCGCGCTCCTCGCGCACGATCTCGTGCAGCCGGCCGACGAACCGCTCGGCGGCGAAGTCGTCGGCGTGCGCGGTCAGCACCGTGGGGTCCCACGTGCGGGCCAGCGCGCGCCCGGCGGCCTCGGCCACCAGGTCGGGGTCGGGGTCGTCGAAGAACTCCCCGGTGACGCCGTCGCGGACGGTGTCGAGGTACCCGCCGTCGCGCAGCACGACGGACGGACGGCCGAAGGCGGCTGCCTCCAGCGGGGACAGGCCGTAGTCCTCGTACGAGGCGGCGACCAGGGCGGCGCTGTTCCGGTAGAGCCAGCGCAGCCGGGCGTCGTCGACGCGACCGGCCAGGCGCACGCGCGGGAGGTCGCGCACCCGGTGCTCGAGCGCGGCGCGCTCGGGGCCGTCGCCGACCACGACCAGCCGGGCACCGGGGGTGCGCCGGACGGCCTCGATCACGACGTCCACGTTCTTGTAGGGCAGCAGCCGCGCGACGCAGAGCAGGAACCCCGGCTCCACGCCCTCGACGGCCGTCTCCGGCCCGCCCGGCAGCATGGCCGGGGGCGGCGGCAGGATCTCCGCCTCGATGCCGTAGACCTCGCGGACCGCGCGTGCGGTCACGGTGGAGTTGGCCAGGTAGCGGTCGGCGGTGGCGGCGGCCCGGCGGTCCCAGGACCGCAGCGCCGGGGCGAGCAGCCCGAGCGCCTGCGCGGCGAGCCAGCGGGTCGCCCCGCCGGGTGCGGCGCCGGAGCCGGCACCGCGTGCCGGGCCGAGGTACCGGTCGGACTGGTACAGCCAGCGGGCCGGCGCGTGGCAGTAGACCACCTTGCGCCCGCTCGTCGGGAAGCCGTGCGCCCAGCCGGTCGAGGACGCCAGCAGCACGTCCGCCTCGATCGGCGTCGCGCGGACGGCCGGGGCCAGCAGGGGCAGCGCCAGCCGGTGGTGCCGGCGCAGCACGCCGACCCGGTCGATCGGGCTGGTGCGCACGTCGAGGGCGTCGAACTCCGGGAACGTGCCCGCGGGGTCGTAGAGCGTCGTGTAGAGGGGGGCGCCGGGGAACGCGTCGGCCATCACCAGGGCGACGCGCTCCGCGCCACCCCGCTGCGTGGCGTAGTCGTGCGCCAGCGCCACCCCGTCAGCGGCCGCCATGACCGCTCACGACGACGCGCACGGTCCGCCACATGATCATCAGGTCGAAGGCGATCGACCAGTTCTCGACGTACCGCAGGTCCAGCTTGACCGCCTCGTCCCAGGCCAGGTCGGCGCGGCCGCTGATCTGCCACAGCCCCGTCAGCCCCGGCTTCACCAGCAGGCGCCGGCGCGCGGACTCGCGGTACTGGGCGACCTCGAACGGCAGCGGCGGGCGCGGGCCGACCAGCGCCATCTCGCCCTTGACCACGTTGATCAGCTGCGGCAGCTCGTCCAGCGAGTGCTTGCGCAGGAAGTGCCCGATCCGGGTGATCCGCGGGTCGCGGTCCATCTTGAACAGCGGCCCGTCCGCCTGGTTCGCGGCGCGCAGGGCGGCGAGGCGCTCCTCGGCGTCGATCACCATGCTGCGGAACTTCAGCATGGAGAACTCGCGGCCCTCCTTGCCCACCCGGGTCTGCCGGAACAGCACCGGCCCGGGGCTGGTCAGCTTGACGGCGACCGCGACCACCAGCAGCACCGGCGCGAGGAACAGCAGTGCGCCGAGGGCGAAGGCGGTGTCGAACACCCGCTTGGCGACGATGCGCGACCGGCGGGACTCCGCGGCGTTCACGTGGATCAGGGACAGCCCGGCGGTCGGCTCCAGCGTGACCCGCGGACCGAAGACCTCCACGATGCCGGGGGCGACCACGAGCTCGGTGCTGGTCCGCTGCAGCGCCCAGGACAGCCGGCGCAGCGCCTGGCCGGACAGCTCGGCGCCGGTCACGATGACCACGTCGAACTCGCCGTCGACGGCGACCTGCACCACGTCCGACACCGTGCCCAGCACGGGCACGCCGAGCGGGGGCAGCGGGCCGTCGAAGGACGGCACGCACACGCCGGCGATCTGGTAGCCGTGCTGCGGCAGGCCGCTCAGGTCGTCCACCACGTGCGTGATGGAGGACGCGTCGCCCACTACCAGCGTGCGGCGCATCGACTCCCCCGCGGCGCGGCGGCGGTGCAGCTGGCGCCGGGCCACGTGGCGGGCGGTGATGAGCACCAGGGCGACCACGGGCAGCGCGAGGAACACGATGGTGCGGGGCACGTCCACGTCCGCGCCGACCGCGAACACGGCCAGCGCCGCCGCCGTCAGGACGCCGCCGCGCAGCACGGCCTCGAACTCGAGGTGGCCGTCGCCGATCACCTGGGTCTCGTAGCCGCGCTCGACCGCGACGAACGCGACGAACACCAGGCCGATGATGAGGCCCCAGGTCAGCTGCAGCAGAGTCACGCCGTGCAGGAGGAACAGCAGCACGGTCGGGATCGTCATGGCCAGCAGCAGGTCCCACGCGAGCGTCTCGAGCTGGTACGTCGTGCGCTGGCTGCGCCAGCCGGACGGCGCCGCGGTGCCGCGGGGCTCGTAGAACGGACGCTCCGAGGCCCACGACAGCCGGGGCCCGCGGGCGGTACGTCGGCGCTCGGCCGCTTCGTGCTCCGGCGACGCCTCGGTACCCGGCGTCCCGACGGTGCGCTCCGCGGAGCGCGACACGTCGTGATCGTCGAGCAGGCTCATGTTGGGTCCCCCCGGGCTTGGTGTGACTTGAGGCTATATCAGCGGGTTTGCCCCAGTCCGCCCCATCTGTCCGTTTTCACCCCTTTCACACCCATATGGAGGAGTGCCGTCCCCCTGACGTGCGGAGATGCGCCCGGAGGTCCCCGCGGCCCCGGCTCCACGGGCGACCTCAGGACCTGCGCCGATGTCGCTGACCTGCGCGAACGCGACCGGGCCGGCGCGGGCGCGACGTCGTCATCGCGGTCTCGCCGTCGCCGCCGGGCCGGAGTCGACCGTCGTCCCGCGCGAGGTCGTCCGCTCACGCGGTGATCGCGGCCGCGAGGGCGACCGTCTGGCCCCGAGGGTGCCCGCTCCCGACGGTCGCCGGCCGCGAGGTCGTCATCGACGACCGAGGTCGTCAGTCGTACGTGACGACCTCGCCGACGTCTGACGACCTCACGGGCGCGCCGGGAGGCACGGGCGCGCCGGCTGAGCGGGGCGCCCCGGGGACCCGCGCCCGGCGCGGCCGCGCGCGGCGCGCGGCCAGACCCCCGCGAGGCCGGACGGGCTTCCGCGAGGTAGAGCCATCGCGTCGAGGTAGTGCGTCCTCGCGTTCTACCTCGACGTGGTCGCACCACCTCGACGTCGGCACACGGTTCGGGGCACGCGGACCGGGCGCCGGCGCGATGGCCGGGCGCGCCCGCGGGCGCGGGCCGCGCGGCGGCCGGCGGCCGGCGGCCGGCCGACGGGCCGTCAGGCGGTGCGGGTGTGGAAGCGCAGCTGGGCGCGCTCCAGGCCCTCGGTGGCCAGCAGCTCGACCGCGTCGGCGGCGGCGTCGAGCAGCCAGGGCAGGTCCTTCTGCTCCGGCTTGGCGAAGTCGCGCAGCACGAAGTCCGCGGCGTCCATCCGGCCCGGGGGGCGGCCGACGCCGACGCGCACCCGCAGGTACTCCTTGGTGCCGAGCGCCTTGGTGGTGTCGCGCAGCCCGTTGTGCCCGCCCTCGCCGCCACCGATCTTCAGCCGGATCTCGCCGAACGGGATGTCGAGCTCGTCGTGCACCATGACCACGCGCTCCGGCGGCACGTCGTAGTACCGCGCGAGGGCGGCGACCGGGCCGCCCGAGGTGTTCATGTACGTGGACGGCTTGGCCAGCACCCCGCGCGGGCCCGGGGCGCCGCCGGGCAGCGTGCCGAGCCGGACCTCGGCCGTGGCCGCCTGCGGGCGGCGGGACAGCACCCCGCCCTTGGACGAGAAGGACGCACCCGCCCGCCGGGCCAGCTCGTCGAGCACCATCTGGCCGACGTTGTGCCGGTTCCCCGCGTACTGCGGCCCCGGGTTGCCCAGGCCCACCACCAACCAGCGCCCGTCGCTCATCGCGGAGCCGTTCCTTCCGTCGTCCGGGTCCTGACATGCCGGACGCCCGGCACCGTTCGCACGGTACCGGGCGTCGCAGCGTGGTCGGCGCGCGTGGCGCGCGCCGGGCGGGTCACTCCGCGGCGGCGGCCTCGGCCTCGGCCTCGTCGGCGGCGCGGTCCTCGGCGGACACGGTCGGGACCGTGACGGCGACGATGACCTGCTGCGGGTCGCCCTCGAGGACGGAGCCCTGCGGCAGCGCCAGCTCGCCGGCGGTCAGGGAGGTGCCGGCCTGGAGGCCCTCGATGGAGACCTCGATGTGCGACGGCAGGTGCGTGGCCTCGGCCTCGAGCGACAGCGTCTGGATCTCGACGATGTGGATCGTGCCGGGGGCGGACTCGCCGACGACGGTGACGGGGACCTCGACGGAGACCTTCTCGCCCCGGCGGACGATCAGCAGGTCGACGTGCTCGATGATCTGCTTGACCGGGTCGCGCTGGACGTCCTTGGCGAGGGCCAGGACCGGCTTGCCGTCGAGCTCGATCTCGAAGAGGGCGTTCGCGGCGCCCTTGACCGCGAGCATGGTCGCGTGGCCCGGGAGGGCGACGTGGACCGGCTCGGTGCCGTGCCCGTACAGGACGGCGGGGATCTGGTGGGCGCGGCGCAGGCGGCGCGCGGCGCCCTTGCCGAACTCGGTGCGGGCGGTGGCGGCGAGCTTGATCTCGGACACGGTGACTCCAGACGGGGTGCGGACGGTGGGGCGACGGCGGTGGCCTCGACGCGGGGCGCTGGACGGGCACGCGGAGGCGTTCCACCCTGTCGATCACGGAGCGTGCGATCCGTGCGGCTTCCCGCGGACCGTCCGACTTCCCTCGCCGAGGCAACTTCCCCATGGTACCCGGCCCACGGCCGGTCCCGAAACCGCGCCGGACGGCGCGAGGCCCGCCTCCCCCGGAGCAGGGGGCGGCGGGCCTCGTCGCGGCGCGTGCGCCTCAGCCGGTCAGGACTGGCCGTCGAACAGCGACGTCACCGAGCCGTCGTCGAACACCTCGCGGATCGCCCGGGCGATCAGCGGCGCGATCGACAGCACGGTCAGCTTCTCGAACCGGTGCTCCTCGGGGATCGGCAGCGTGTCCGTGATGATGACCTCGCGGGCGCCGCACTGCTGCAGCCGGTCGGTCGCCGGGTCGGACAGCACGCCGTGGGTCGCCGCGACGATGACGTCCTTGGCACCGGCCTCGTGCAGCACGCGCACGGCGCCGGTGATGGTGCCGGCGGTGTCGATCAGGTCGTCGACCAGCACGCAGGTGCGGCCCTCGACGTCACCGACGACGCGGTTGGCGACCGTCTTGTTCGGCTGCCGGATGTCGCGCGACTTGTGCACGAAGGCCAGCGGGCCGCCGCCGAGCTTCTGCGCCCAGAGCTCGGCGACGCGGATGCGGCCGGCGTCGGGCGACACGACGGTGACGTTCTGCACGTCGACCCGGGTCCGCACGTAGTCGGTGAGGATCGGCATCGCCCACAGGTGGTCGACGGGGCCGTCGAAGAAGCCCTGGATCTGCGCGGCGTGCAGGTCGACGCTCATCAGGCGGTCGGCGCCAGCGGTCCGGAACAGGTCCGCCATCAGGCGGGCCGAGATCGGCTCGCGGCCGCGGTGCTTCTTGTCCTGGCGGGCGTACCCGTAGAACGGGGCGATCACGGTGATGGTCTTGGCCGACGCGCGCTTGAGCGCGTCCACCATGAGGAACTGCTCCATCAGCCACTGGTTGATCGGCGCGGCGTGGCTCTGCAGCACGAACACGTCGGCGCCGCGGACGGACTCCGCGAACCGGACGTAGATCTCGCCGTTCGCGAAGTCGTACGCCGTGGTGGGCAGCAGGTCGATGTCGAGGCTCTTGGCGACGGCGGCGGCCAGCTCGGGGTGGGCGCGGCCCGAGACCAGGACGAGCCGCTTCTCACCGTCCTGCGAGACGATCCCGGTCATCGTGCGGTGTCCTCCGTGCTGGGCTGGGCGTCGGGCAGCGGGACCGGGTGGTCCGGCAGAGTCGGTGGCGGCGTGGAGAAGACGCCGGAGTCGGCCTCGCGCCGGCCGGCGCGCTCGCGCTCGGCGCGCGCCTGCGGGGACAGGCCCTCGTGCTCGTCGCGGGCGCGGGCGGCGGCCTCGGCGGCGGGGGTCCCGGCGCGCGAGCGCTGCACCCAGCCCTCGATGTTCCGCTGGGCGCCGGCGCTCACGGCCAGCGCGCCGGACGGGACGTCGTGCCGGATGACGGACCCGGCACCCGTGTAGGCGCCGTCGCCGACGGTGACCGGCGCGACGAACATGTTGTCCGAGCCGGTGCGGGCGTACGAGCCGATGGTCGTCCGGTGCTTGCGGACGCCGTCGTAGTTGACGAAGACGCTCGCCGCGCCGATGTTCGTCTCGACGCCGATGGTCGCGTCGCCGACGTAGGACAGGTGCGGCACCTTCGAGCCCGCGCCGATCTCGGCGTTCTTGGTCTCGACGAACGTGCCGATCTTGCCGCGCTCGCCGAGCACGGTCCCGGGACGCAGGTAGGCGAACGGGCCCACCGTGGCGCCCGCGCCGATCACCGCGAGCGAGCCGTGCGTGCGGACGACGGTCGCGCCCTCGTGCACCTCGACGTCCTGCAGCGTGGTGTCCGGGCCGACCGTCGCGCCGGTGGCCACGGAGGTCGCACCGAGCAGCTGGGTGCCGGGCAGCAGCGTCACGTCCTGCGCGAGCTCGACGTCCACGTCCACCCACGTCGTGGCGGGGTCCACCACGGTGACGCCGGCGCGCATCCAGCCGTCGAGCACCCGGCGGTTCAGCTCGGCGCGGAGCACCGCGAGCTGCGCCCGGTCGTTGACGCCCTCCACCAGCACGGGGTCGTCGGTGCGCAGGGCGCGCACCCGCCCGCCGTCGCCGCGGGCGATCGCCAGCACGTCGGTCAGGTAGACCTCGCCCTGCGCGTTGTCCCGGCCGAGCCGGCCGAAGGCGCCGCGGAGCACGGCGGCGTCGAACACGTAGACCGACGAGTTGATCTCGGCGATCGCGCGCTGGGCGTCGGTCGCGTCCTTCTCCTCGACGATGCCGAGCACGTCTCCGGCGTGGTCCGCGTCGTCCGGACCGGCGCGCAGGATGCGGCCGTAGCCGGTGGGCTCCGCGACCTCGGTGGTCAGCACGGTGACGGCGTTGCCGTCGGCGGCGTGCGCGGCGAGCAGCTCGCCCAGCGTCGCGCCGTCCAGCAGCGGGATGTCGCCGGCCAGGACCACCACCGGCCCCTCGACCAGCACGCCCGCGGCGGCGCCGGGCTCGCCCGGGCCGTCGCCGGCCGACGCGGCCTCGGCCTGCGCGGCGGCGTCCAGCACACCGAGCGCGCACTGCACGGCGCGGCCGGTGCCGGGGACGTCGTCCTGGTCCGCCACGAGCACCTGCGGCAGCAGCTCCCGGGCGTGGGCCGCGACGGCCTCGCGCTCGTGCCGGACGACCACCGCGGTCCGGCGCGGCTCGAGCGCCTGCGCGGCCGCGAGCGCGTGCCCGAGCATGGAGCGGCCCGCGAGGGTGTGCAGGACCTTGGGGGTGGCGGATCGCATCCGCGTGCCCTCGCCTGCGGCGAGGACGATGACCGCGGCGGGGCGGGGGGTGGTCACCTGTGGGTGCTCCCTGAGAGAGGTCTGCTGCCCGCGCGCCCGAGGGCGAGCCGGGCGGGGACGAGAGTGCGCTCACGCACTCTACCGCCGCGCGGGGGCCCCGCCGTCGCGGTCCCCGGGCGGCCGGACCATGATGGGTCGCGGCACGGGTGCCGGACCGGCACCGGCCCGTCCTGCGAGGAGGCGACCACCGTGACGGATCCGAGCGCGACCGGCACCACCCGTCCCCGGGTGGTGCAGACGGTCCTGGACACCACGGACCCGCGTGGTCTGGCCGAGTTCTACCGGGAGCTGCTGGGCCTGGAGTACCGGCCCGGCGACGAGCCGCCGGCGGCCGGCGAGGCGGACCCGGCCGGCGACGACTGGCTGGTGCTGCGGGGCGAGGGGCGGTGGCCGCTGGCGTTCCAGAAGGTGCCGGAGGTCACGCCGCCGACGTGGCCGGACCCGGCGGTGCCGCAGCAGCTGCACCTCGACATGACGGTGCCGGACGCGGCGACGCTCGACGCCGAGCACCCGCGCGTGCTCGGGCTGGGTGCCCGCCTGCTGCTGGACCGGCGGGACGACCCCGACGAGCCGCTGTACGTGTACGCCGACCCGGCGGGGCACCCGTTCTGCATCTTCGTGGGCTGAGCCCGCGCCCGTTGAAAGCGCACAAGCCAGGGGACGAAACGGTCCCTACCGGGCGAGTTCGTCCGCACTCGTCGGGCCGGGCTCAGAGCGCGAGCTGCAGCACGAGGAACCCGACGGCCCCGGCCCCGGCCGCGGCCGGCAGCCACCGCAGCAGCGCGCGACCCCGGCCCCGCCGGGACAGCACGACCGCCAGCAGCACCGCGACCCCGGCGAACACGGCCGCGTCGCCCGGGTACCGCAGGAAGAGCGCGTACGTGACGAGCGCCTCGGCGAGCCAGCACCCCACCAGCAGCGCGGCGCCGACCCCCCGCCACCGGCCCTCGCCGGTCCGCCACTGCCGTCCGGCCCAGCCGAACAGCGGCCCGCCGACCACGCCGGCCACCACCCACATCGCGACGGCAGCGGTCCCGACGCCGAACCCGCGCAGGTCGGCCGTCACGTAGTAGCCGGCCACCTCGCCGGCGCACACGAGCAGGCCCGCGAGCGCCGCGACCCAGGACCGCCGGGCGAGCGCACCCACCGCGAACGACGTCACGATCCACGGGCTCACGGCGTTGGCCAGCCCGGCGAGCCAGGTGCCGCCGAGCACGGTCTGCCCCCAGGAGGTGAGGGCGCCGGCGACGATCCCGGCGACGAGGGCGACCAGGAGCACGACGGCGGTCCGGGTGCCGGCCGGGCGGCGGACGGGTGCGGGAGCGGCTGCGGCGATGGTGGTCACGCCGACCACCTCATCGTGGTGCGGGCCGCCCCGTCGTCCTCCTGCGGCCGGATCGCCGACGGCGACGGTCCGCCCGGGGTCGGACGGCTCCGGCTCCCGCTCCGGCTCCGGCGTCGAACCGGTCGGGCGCAATCTCGACCTCCGGCAGGTGCACCCGCGTGGGTGTGCTGAACTGTCAGCGGCCCTGGCTCGTGATCAGCCAGAGAATCGTGTCGTGCACGTGCTTGGCCTTCTCGTCCCCACGGAACGCGGCCTCACGCACGGTCGACCCGGCGGTGATCGCGATGGCCGCAGACGAGAAGTGCTTTCCGAACATCGACTTGTCGGACAGGAACGACACGGCCGAGATCGACCGGATCGGCAGGGACGTCACAGCGCTCTTGCCGCCGACGAACGAGTTGTCCTGCAGGATCACGCGGAGGTTGGTGACCCCGACGAACCCGGTGCCCGCCCCGATGCAGTCGTACACGGCGAACACCTGCTCGCCCTGGATCAGGCCGGCGAGGACTTTCTGCAGCTGGTCCGGCTTGTCGTGCGGGATCGTCGCGGTGCTCATACCCGGCCTATCGGCGGCGCCCGCTCCGGCGTGAGCCGCGTCAGGCGTCGAACCGGTCGCGCGCCGCCTCGACCTCCGGCAGGTGCGTCCGCGCCCAGGCCAGCAGCGCGTCGACGGGCTCGCGCAGCGTCTTGCCGAGCGGCGTGATCCGGTACTCGACCGCCACCGGCCGCGTCTGAACCACCCGGCGCTCGACGACGCCGTTGCGCTCGAGGCGGCGCAGCGTCGCGGTGAGCGACTTCGCGGTCACGGCGGGGATCGCCCGGCGCAGCTCGTTGAACCGGCACGGCCGCTCGCACAGCTCCTCCAGCACCTGGAACGACCAGGTGTCGAGCACCTGCTCCAGCAGCTCGCGGTGCGGCGCACCGACGCCGAGCTCGACGGACAGCAGCGGGGCGGCGGTATCGGTCACGCCACCTAGTCTCGTTGAAGTTCCCGCCGGGCACCAGGTATCCCTGGGGTACTTCGTCCGACCCACCCAGGGAGCAGCACCGTGCCCGTCCAGGTCCTCAGCCCCGCGGGGCTCATGCAGCCCGTCCCCTACGGCCACGTCGCCGTCGCCACCGGCAGCCGCCAGGTGCACGTCGCCGGTCAGATCGCACGCGACGCCGCCGGCCGGCCGCTCGCTCCCGGCGACCTGGCCGGCCAGGTCGCCGCGGCCCTGCGCAACACCGCGACCGGCCTGCGTGCCGCGGGCGCCGGCTTCGGCGACGTCGTCCGGCTCACGTTCTACGTCACCCGGTGGACCCCCGACCGGATGGGGGACTTCCTGGCCGGCGTCGAGCAGGTCGCCGAGGAGCTCGGTCTGCCGCAGCCGCTGCCGCCGTCGTCGCTGATCGGCGTCGAGATCCTGTTCGAGCCCGACGTGCTGGTGGAGGTCGAGGCGATCGCGGTCCTGGACTGAGCGCGCCCCTGCGGGGGTCCGGCGCGCGCGCCGGACCCCCGCAGCCTCCATGTCAGGCGGCGACCGGCGCCGGGGCCGTCGCCCGCACCGCCGCGCCGACCGGCAGCGTCACGCCGATCAGGACGACGACGCCCACCAGCGACCCGAGCACCACCGGGTCGACCACCGGCAGCGGCACCCCCAGCAGACCCTGCCCGACGCCGAGCAGCGCCGGCAGCACGGCGGCCAGCCCCACGACCACCGCCGTCGCGGTGATCAGCACCGACTCGGTCGCGACCATCCGCAGCAGCTGCCGCCGGGTCGCACCCGTCCGGGTCAGCAGCGCGAGCTCCGCGCGGCGGGAACCGACCAGCTGCACCAGCGCGTTGCCGGCGCCGGCCGCGACGAACGCCAGCAGCGCGAGCAGCAGCGCCATGGACAGCCCCTGCTCCGCCGCGGCGGCGTCCCGCACCGAGCGGGCGTAGCCGTCGACGTCCGTGGCGGTGAGCCCCGCCGCCGCGGCCGCCTCGCGCACGGTGTCGACGTCGCCGGGCGTGCCGGTCCGGACCAGCAGCGTCGTGTGGACGGGCGTGCCGAGGCCGCTGCCCGCGCCGACCAGGTAGTCGCCGAGCCCGAGCCCGCGCTCGTAGACCGCGACCACGGTCAGGGAGGTCTCCACCCCGTCCACCAGCACCTCCAGGGGGTCGCCCATCGAGGCCGTCCCGGTGAGCGCCGCCTCGCGGCTGACCGCGACGGTCCCGGCACGACCGAGGTCGGCGAGCGAGCCGGCGCGCACGTCCGGGTCCACGAGCCCGCCGTCGACGGGGACCGTGCGGAGCGCCGTGCTCTCCCAGGACAGCCCGTCGGCGAACTCCAGGTCCTCGACCTCGGCCTCGATCCGCACCTGCGCGGGGACCAGCGCGGTGGCACCGACCGCCGCGACGCCCGGCAGCGCTGCGACCTCGGCCTCCTGGTCGGCGCCGACGCCCTCCGGCGCCTGCAGCACGAGGTCCGCGGCGATGCCGTCCCGCACCTGCTGCTCGGCGGCGTCGACCACCGCCCCGTTCACCCCCGACTGCACCGTCCCGAGCGCGAGGAGCAGCGCCAGCGGGACGACGACCCCGGTGAGCCGCCGCGAGAACCCCCGGGCGTTCGCGAGCGCCAGCGTCGGCACGGCGCGACCCCGGCCGCGGGTCAGCCCCAGACCGCGCTCCGCGGCCCAGCGGACCAGCAGCGGGCCGATGAGGGCCGCCGCGATCAGCAGCAGGAACGCCGACGCCGTCGCGGCGGCGCTGCCGAGCAGCCCCGGTGCCGCGAACGGCACGCCCGCCACCGCCAGGCCGCCGCCCGCGAGGACCACCGCCGTGACGACGCGGGCCCGCGGCAGCCCCGCCGGCTCGACCGCCGAGCGCTGCACGGCGCTCGCCGGGCTCAGCCGCGCGCTCTCCCGCCCCGCCAGGCGCGCGCCCAGCAGCGCCGTGGGCACCAGCAGCACCAGCGCCCCGAGCACCGGCCACGGCGAGAGCGTCGTCGCGAACCCGGCGGGCACGATCCCGCCGTCCACCAGGACGCCGCGGAGCAGGGGTGCCAGCAGCACGCCGGGCAGCGCCCCCAGGGGTGCGGCCACCGCGAACACCAGCAGCACCTCCGCGGTGACCAGCTGCCGCACCTGCCGCGTCGTCGCCCCGACGGCCCGGAGCAGGGCGAACTCCCGCGCCCGCGGCCGCAGCGCCCCGGCGAACGTGCTGGCGACCACGAGCAGCGCGATCAGCACCGCGGTGCCCGCGAAGGACGAGGCCACGGTGATGAGCAGCGCGGCCTCCGGGTCGCTCGACCCGGCGGCGAGCCGGATGCCGGCGTCGATCCAGACGCCGGTCGCGGTGAGCAGCGCGGCCGCGAGCGCCACGACCACCGCGCTGCCGGCCATGCTGCCGCGGTGCACCCGCACGGCGGACCGGGCCGACGACCACACGGCGCTCATCGGCCCAGCCCGATCATCCGGGCCGTGACCTGATCGGCGGTGGGCGCGTCCAGGTGGCCGGCCAGCACGCCGTCCGCGAGGAAGACCACGCGGTCCGCCGCGGCGGCGACGTGCGCGTCGTGCGTGACCAGCACCAGCGTCTGCCCGAGGGTCGACGCGGTGTCCCGCAGCACGTCGAGCACCTGGGCACCGGTGTGCGAGTCGAGGGCGCCGGTGGGCTCGTCGGCGAACACCACGGCCGGCCGGGTGACCAGGGCGCGGGCGATCGCCACGCGCTGCGCCTGCCCGCCGGACAGCTCGCCCGGCAGCCGGTCGTCCATCCCCTCGAGGCCGACCGCCGCCATCAGGTAGCGGCGCAGGTGCGCGTCGACCTCGCGGCCGCCGAGCAGCAGGGGCAGCGCGATGTTCTCGGCGACCGTCAGGTGGCCGACCAGGTTGTAGGCCTGGAACACGAAGCCGATCCGGTCCCGCCGCAGCCGGGTGACCGCGTCGGGCGACATCGTCGTGAGGTCGGCGCCGCCGATCACGACGCGCCCGCTGGTGGGCACGTCGAGCCCCGCTGCGCAGTTCAGCAGGGTCGACTTGCCGGAGCCCGACGGCCCCATGACCGCGGTGAACGAGCCGGGCGCGAGCGCGAGCGTGACGCCGGCGAGGGCGTCGACCGTGCCCTGCCCGTTCGGGTAGGACCGGCGCACCTGGTCGAGCAGGACGGCGGGCTCGACGCCCGTCGCGGGCCTCGTGGGGGTGGGGGTCGGTGCGGACATGGCGGGCTCCTCGGACTGGGCGGTGAAGGGGTGATCCCTCTGCCCTCGACGCTAGGAACCCGCGCCCCGCGCCTCCAGCCGCCTGCGACGGAACCGTGCGGCTTGCATCCTTCGACGCAAGCCGCCCGACCTGCGGCGTCGTCAGGCCCGGTCGTCGACCGTCACGACCCGGTTCTGGTACGCCCAGACGACCGCCTGCAGCCGGGACCGGACCCCGAGCTTGGGCATCATCCGGGCCAGGTGCGACTTCACCGTCGACACCTCGACCACCAGCTCGGCGGCGATCTCCTCGTTCGACATCCCCTGCGCGAGCAGCAGCAGGATGTCCCGCTCCCGCGCCGTCAGGTCGGCCGCCGCGCGCTGCATCGTCACCGGCTGCAGCCGGCGTCGGTCCGCGAACTCGCGCAGCACCCGCCGGGTCAGCGACTGGTCGAGCGTCCCCCGCCCGGCCGCCACCTGCCGGACCGCGTGCACGATGTCGTCGGGCTCGGCGTCCTTGAGCAGGAAGCCGGACGCGCCGGCCTCCAGCGCGCCGAACACGTAGTCGTCCAGGTCGAACGTGGTCAGCACCAGCACCGGCACCGGGTGCTCGGCCTCCGGCCCGCTCAGCTCGCGGGTGACGCTGATCCCGTCCCGCCCGGGCATCCGGATGTCCAGGCAGACGACGTCCGGCGCGGTGGACCGGGCGAGCGCGACCGCCTCGTCCCCGTCGGCCGCCGCCCCCACCACCTCCAGGTCCGGCTCGGCGTCGAGCAGCGCGGACAGCCCCGCGCGCACCAGCGCCTGGTCGTCGGCGATCAGCACCCGCGTCACGCGGCACCTCCGGGGTCGTCGGTCGGATCGGTGGCGCGGTCGCGCGGGACGCGCAGCCGCACCTCCCAGCCCCCGTCGGGGGTCGGGCCGTGGCGCAGGTCCGCGCCCACCAGGGCGGCGCGCTCCGCCATCCCGCGCAGGCCGTGGCCGCCGTGCCCGGTCTGCGGCTCGGGCTCCACGGCGGGTGCGTCGTTGCGGACGGTGAGGACCACGGCGTCGGGCGCGCTGTCGTCGACGACCACGCGGCACGCCGCCCCGGGCGCGTGGGTGCGGGCGTTGGCCAGCGCCTCCTGCACCGTCCGGTACGCCGCCAGCTGCGCGAGCGGCCCGACCCCGGCGCCGAGCGGCCCGGCGCCGGCGCGGAGCTCGACCGTCACCCCCGCGACGGCGCCGGGACCGGTGGCGAGGTCCGGGATCGACGCCAGCGTCAGCGCGGCGGTCTCGGCCCCGTCGTCGTCGCGCAGCAGCCCCACGAGCCGGCGCAGGTCCGTGAGCACGACCCGGCTCTGGTCCCGCACCTCCCGCAGGCCCCGCCGGGCGGCCTCCGGGTCGGTGCCGATCTGCCGGTCGATCGCCGACGCCATCAGCGCGATGCCGGACAGGTGGTGCGCCGCGATGTCGTGCAGCTCCCGGGCCATCTCCGTGCGCTGGGTCGCCAGCGCCGTCGCCAGCAGCGCGTCCTGCTCGCGGGCCAGGGCCCGCAGCTCGCCGGCCTGCGCCGCCACCACCGCCCGGCGGGACGCGACCACCAGCGCCGGCACCACGCCGAGCGCCCCGACCGCGACCGCCTGCGCGGCCGCCGCGCCGAGCACCAGCAGCGGGGCGTCCTCCACCCGGGCCGCGTCGACGCCGGCCGCGACCCCCAGCAGCACCAGGACGAGGACCAGCACGGCCCGGACCCGGGCGAGCGGCACCGAGACGACGGACCGGTAGACGGCCACGACGACCGCCAGGGACGTGAGCCCGGCCGTGGACCCGGTGACGGACACGGACAGCAGCACCGGGACCACGGCCACGACGAGGAGGGCGGCCCGCGGCCGCACGCGGGCCCAGGCGACCGCCCCGACCTGCACCGTCAGCCCCAGCAGCACGAGCCACCACCCGGCGGTGGCGAAGGCGGGCCCGTCCATCGGCTCCCCCGGCTCCATGGCGGCGAGGGCGGGCAGCGCGAGCAGGGCGGCGGCGGCGAGCACCCACGTCACGGCGGCGGCGACGACGTCGGCGCGGCCGGGGGCGGCGCGGCGCCCGGCGAGGACCGCCGTCGGCGCGGTCGGCACGGTCACGGTGGGCACGCCGGTCAGGACGCCGTCACCTCGGGCGACGAGACCGGCTCGTCCGGGGCGGCCGGCGGACCGGAGGCGCGACGCCGGCGCTCGGGCGGGGGCGTGAGCTGCGGGCTGGCCTCCAGCCCCGACAGACCGTTCCACGCCAGGTTGACCAGCGCCGCCGCGACGTCCGCCTTGTCCGGGCTGCGGGCGTCCAGCCAGTGCTGGCCCGTCAGCGCCACCATGCCGACCAGCATCTGCGCGTAGATCGGCGCGGTCCGCGGGTCCAGGTGCTGCCGGCGGAACTGCTCGGCGAGCAGGTGCTCGACCTGCGTCGCCACGTCGCCGATCAGGCTGGAGAACGTGCCGGTGGCCTGCGCCACGGGCGAGTCGCGCACCAGGATCCGGAAGCCGTCCTCGGACTCCTCGATGTACCCGAGCAGGGCCAGCGCGGACCGCTCGACCATGACCTTGGGGTGCCCGCCCTCGTCCAGCGCCCCGGTCAGCGCGCCGGTCAGCGCCTGGATCTCGCGGTCGACGACGACGGCGTAGATGCCCTCCTTGCCGCCGAAGTGCTCGTAGACGACGGGCTTGGACACCTCGGCCCGTGCGGCGATCTCCTCGACGGAGGTCTGCTCGAACCCCTTCTCGGCGAACAGCCGCCGGCTGACGACGAGCAGCTGCTCCCGGCGCTGCGTGGCCGTCATGCGGGCACGGGTGGTCCGCGGCGGACGCGCGGGCTCGGTGCTCATCGCACCATCCTGACAGGCGGCGCAAGGGACCTCGGTCGCGGCTCGACCGAACGGGCCCGGGCACGGCGTCGTCCCGGGGCCCGCTCTCCCCCCGTCGTGGCGGTCGTCCGCCTACCCGGCCGCCCGTCGCCCTCCCGCGCGGCCGACCGGTGCGGTGACGAGCGCCGTCACGACGAGGAGCCCGGCGACGACGGCGACCAGGTGCTGCTGCAGCAGCTGCACCAGGGTGCCGACCCCGGGCACGGTGGCGAGCACGTGCCCCACCTCGGTGACCACGTACGGCACCAGGTCGGGGTCGCGGTTCGCGTCGCCCTGCAGCTCGAGGACCGTGGACCGGCCGTCGTCCGCCGGCGTCGTGGCGACGACCCGGTGCGTGACCAGGCCGTCCGCGTGCACGCGGGGCACGGTCACGACGTCCCCGACCTCGACCTGGGTGGCCGGCACGGTCCGCGCCACGGTGAGCGACCCCACCGGGATGCCCGGCTCCATGGAGCCGGAGATCACCACGGCGGGGCGGACGCCGAGCACCAGGCACAGCACGGCGACGACGATCGAGAGCGTGCCGAGCACCGCGGCGACGTCCAGCACCACCCGCTGCGCCCTCCGGACCGCGCCGGCCGCCCGCTCGCCGGCCGACGGGGTGCGGTCGCGCTCGGCGGCCCGCTCGGCCACCGCACGCGCGCGCCGGGTGGCGGGCGGGGTGGCCGGCGGGGTGGCCGGCGGCTCGCCGGACGAGGTGACGGGAGCGGTGACGGGAGCGGTGACGGGAGCGGTCACCGGCGCGGTCACCGGCGCGGGGGTGGTGTGCAGCCCGGTCACGAGCCGAACACCACCCGGGTGGCGACGCCCTGCCGGTCCACCGCGGACCCGAACGGCGTCGCGAGCGTCGCGTCGTTGAAGTCGTAGATCCGGTACCCGTGCCCCGCGTTCACGACGCAGTTGCGGTAGTCCGATCCCACGACGGTGCTGCCGCCGAACGCGTACATGGTGCCCTCCTCGTCGGTCATCCAGGTGGTGCAGGCGGTGCCGCCCAGGTCCGTGACCCGGACGTCGTCCGGGACGGCCCACACGCGGGTCGCGTACCAGACGGCACCGGCCGGGCGCAGGCCGGTGGTGGCGGTCGACCCCTGCTGGTGGCAGTTCCCCCCGTTGCGGTCCGGGTCCGCGTAGCCGCCCGTCGAGTGGATCCCGATCGCCTGGCACCAGTTGTTGGCGCCCCAGCCGTAGACCTGGCCGTCGGTGGTGACGACCTGCACCGCGCCGGTGCGCGGAGAAGTGGTGCACGGAGAGCGTCGGGCCGTCCTGCGACGTCTGGATCGGCGCGGGCACGTACCCGCCGGCGGAGGTCGAGGTCGAGGCCACGTAGCGGCCGAGGCTCGGCCAGCCGTAGCTCGCCGTCGAGGCGGCCCAGGTGGACATCTGGTGGTTCGCGAGCAGCACGCGGAAGGTCCGCGCGCCGGTGCTCAGCTGCCGCACCGGGCAGCCGGAGTCGTCGTACGCCCGGGTGACGTCGTACGCGCCCGTGCAGACCTCGCGGCCCTTCATGTCCTGGTAGATGGCGGCGTAGGTGGTCCAGTACGCCGGGTCACCGGCCTGCAGCGTGCGGCCGTCGGCGGCGTGGTAGATCTCCGGGTAGGTCTCGAACAGCAGCGCGTTCACGCCGCGGGCGTCCCGCGGGGCGCGCTGGTTCACGGTGCTCGACTCGGTGGCGACACCGGCGTGCGCGTCGAACCCCCACACGTAGACGAGGCCCTCGCGGGTGACGCCGAACGACGAGTTCTGCCCGCCGTACACGCGGTGCCAGGCGACCGACCGGGCGCCGTCGCCCGTGCCCGGCAGGATCCGACCGTCCTGCACGACGCCCACGGAGTTCACGCCGGTGGCGACGTCGACGGTGATGTTCGCCGGCAGCGGGACCGTGCGGGCCGTGCCGCCGCCGACCGGGTTGGGCAGGTTCTCGCCGGCGTGGCCCCAGACGTACATGGTGCCGTCGGCGTCCAGCGCATAGATCTGGTTCTCGGACGACGTCAGGTCCACGACCGGGGGCAGCGGGTGGGTGCCCGTGGTGCCCCCGCTCGGGGAGTACGTGGTGACCGCCCGGGGCCGGTTGCCCGTGCCGGAGATGCTGCTCCCGTAGTTGGATCCCCACTGGTAGACCACGCCGTCGGTGCCGAGCGCGGCGAACCAGGTGGTCGACGCAGCGGCGCCGTGGTCGAAGTTGTCCGTGGCGCCGACCACCTTGACCACGGGGACCGGCAGGTCCACCTGCGTCGGCGGCTGCGTGGCGCCCACCGTCGCGACCCCGGTGCCCGAGGCCCCGTTGCCGCGGAAGCCGCCCAGGTACACCTTGCCCTCGGCGAGGAACGCCGCCGTGGACGACGTCCAGACGAGCTCGGGCTGCACGGCCGCCCAGGTCTCGGTGGTGAGCTCGGCGACCGCGTGCGTCCGGTCGGTGTAGTCGGCGGCCGTGACCCCGGTCCCCAGGACGAGGGCGGCGGCCGCCGCGACCCCGGCCAGCGCGGCGGCGCGGGCGCGGGGACGGGTGCGGGTGCGCGCGGTGATCATGTCGAGCTCCCTCCGATCGTGATGGCCAGGACGGGCGACCCGCTCTGCCGGCCGGCGGACTCCGGCGTCGGCGCGAGGTGCAGCCACACCTCGACGGTCGCGGCGGAGCCGGCGGCCCCGACGGTGTAGGCGTCGCCGTCGCCCAGCGGGTCGGCGGCGCGCGGGGCGAGCACGCGCCCCACCACCGCGGTGGCCTCGGCGAGCGTCACCGGGCTGGCCGCCGGGTCGGCCGGCGTGCCGAGCAGGTCCTCGACGTGGCCGTCGTCGTGCACGGCGCGGGCGGACACCCGGATCGCGGCGGCGAGCGCCTCGTCGCACTCCGGCCCGGCCGCGACGGCCAGGTCGAGCCGGGCGTCCAGGACCGGGCTGTTGTTGAACACCTCGACCGACGCCGACGCCGTGGTGCCGGGGGTGTACCTGCCGCGCGCCGCCTCCGGGACCGCCAGGTGCATCGCGGTGCCGCCGGGACCCAGCGCGTGCACCGTGCCGCCCGCGGCGTGCACCGCGCCGATCTGGAACGCGCTGGTGAGGTCGTCCAGCCGCAGGTACGCGTCGTCGCGGTAGGCCGCCGTCGTCGCGGCGGCCGGGACCACGAGCACCGCGGCGGCGAGGACACCGCCGGCCGCCAGCAGCCGGCGCGGTCCCCGGGGGCCACGGCGCTGCCTGCGCGGGGTGGCGGCGTGGCGGCCGCGGGACGAGCGGGTCACGTCAGGACCCCCTCGAGCACGACGGGGGCGCCGGCGACGCTGCGGCCCGCGACCGTGACCCCGACGTCGACGGGCAGCAGCGCGTGCTCCGTCGGCGCTGACCGCAGCATCCAGACGCGGACCTCGACGGTCCTGCCGCCCTCGGCCGGTGGCAGGAGGATCCCGCGGCCCTCGTTCAGGGCGTTGATGCCCGCGCCCTCGAGCGGCACCGGACCGGAGAGCAGGCCGTCGTCCGCGGCGACCGCGAACACCAGCGAGGGGAACGGGGACACCCCCGCCGTCCGGTCGGACAGGGTGAGCGTGAGCTCCCCGGTGATGGCCGCGTCGTGGCAGACCGTCACCCGGAACGTCGCGGGCGCCCGGTCGGGGATCCCCGTGAGCGGGACCGGCACGCGGCGGATCTGCTGGGACGACCCGCGGTCCAGGACCAGGTGCGCCTCCTCCTCGGTGCTCGCGGGCACGGTCGCCGAGCAGTCCCCGCCGGCGGCCGGCTGGCTGACCGCGAACGTGCCGTCGAGGCCGTGCACCGGGAGCTCGACCTGGTCGCGGAACGCCGCGGACGTCGCACCCACCAGGCCCACGAGCCCGGCCACGGCGGCCGGGGCCACCAGGGCGGCGAGGGCGGCCAGGGACCCGCGCGACGGCAGGGCCCGGCGTCGGCGCTCCCGTCGTCCGCGTGCGGGCGGGGTGTGCGGTGTCACGGGGTCCCTCCAGGGGCGGTCGGGGCAGGTCGGCTGGTCGGTCGGGTCGGTCAGGTGGTGGCCGTGAGGTGCGCGGTCAGCGACGCGACGCCTCCGTTCGCCAGACGCAGGTCGCCGTCGGCGGGCAACCGCACCTCGAGGCCGACCAGGCGGGCGGTGTCCGCCGGCAGCGTGCCGAGCACCGCCGGGACGTCCTCGACCGGCAGGTCCGCGGCGACCGGCTCGTCGTCCAGCAGGACGTCGACGACGATCTGGTCCAGGTAGGCCGCGTTGGCCTCGCCGACGGTGGCCGCGGTGCCGTCCGCCCGGACCGCCCACGTCGACGGCGTCGGGTCCTCGACGTCGCCGCGGGTGAGCAGGGTGAGCCCGAGGGTCGCGTCGAGGGACGCGGAGGTGTTCCGCACCGGGATGTGCACGGCGACGGGCTCGCCGCCGGGGCGCAGGGTGCCGCCCAGGGGCAGCGGCACGCTGCCGCCCTGGCCGTCCTCCGCGAGGCGCTGCCAGGTGCCGTCGTCCGACAGGTCCCGGGTGTTGTGGTCCTTGACCTCGAGGTGCATCTGCTCGGGGGTGCCGATCCCGGAGCCGCCCAGCCGGAGCCGGGCGCGGTCGGTGAACGCGGCCGCGGTGCCGAGCGCGACGACGACCAGCACGACGCCGCCGGCGACGACGGCGCGGCGCGGGACGCCGCGGGCCGCCCGGGCGGAGCGGGCGGAGCGGACGCCGCGGGCGGAGCGGACGCCGCGGGCGGAGCGGGCGGAGCGGGCGATGGGCGCGAGGCGGGACACGGTCACTCCGGGAGGTCGGTCGAGGGAACGGTCGCCGCAGCCCGGCGCCGCCGGGCCAGGAGCAGCCCGGCCCCGACCAGGGCCGCCGCGACCACGGCGAGGGACAGGACGGACCCGCCGGTGACGGCCAGCCGTCCGGCGTCCGCCGGCCTGCGAGGCGACCAGCGTGAGGCGGAGCGTCATCCCCTCGCCCTGCAGGTCGTCGCCCGCGGTGGCGGGCAGCGTCGCGAGCCCGGCCAGCCGGAGCGGCTCGGACCCGAGGACGCCGAGCGGGACCGGCGCGGCGGCGATCTCGGCCGCGGTGCCCTGCGCGACGACGTGCCCCGCGGGGTCCGTGATCGTGAGCTGCAGGGCGTGCGGGCCGGAAGCCAGGGGGCCGGTGCCGCCGTCCACCAGGAGCACCAGGTCGCTCGATGCGCCGGGGCGGCCGGTCGCGGTGAGGTCGAACGGCACGCTGCGGCCGGGGTAGGGGACGCTCAGCCGCGCGGTGCCGGTGGTGCCCTCGACGAGCGGGAGCACGGTGGCGGCGGCGGGCACCGCGGCGACCAGCGCGAGCGCCAGAGCGAGCGCCAGGGTGACGAGCGGGGTCACCGGCGTGGCGGAGCACGAGGCCGCGGTGCTGCGCGGGCGGCGGGAGCGGGTCATCGGCTCGTCCCCTGGACCAGGACCTGCACGCCGGTCCGGACGCCGGCCCAGCGGTCGTCGCCGGTGGCGGGGGTCTGGATACGGAGGTCCAGGACGCGGTGGCCCTGCCGGTCGGCGGGCACCTCGCCCGCCAGCTCGGCGAGCACCGCGGGGGCCGGACCCTCGGCCAGCAGCACGCCGTCCTCGGCGATCCGCACGTGCAGGGCCTCGAACAGGTCGCCCGCACCCGTCGGGTCGGGGTCGGACAGCACCACCACCGCGGTGGCCGGCACCGCGGCCGCGCTGCGCACGGCCACCCGGACGTCGATCACCCCGCCGGCGGCGGGGGTGTGGTCCGCCACCTGGACCTCGACCGGCCGGTCGCTCGGGTGCCAGTCGGCCTCCACGGGGACCCAGCCGGGCGCCGAGCTGCCCGCGACCTCGAGGTCGAAGGTCACGCCCGCGAACTCGACGGCGGTCTCGTCGCGGTGGACCGGCTGGGCGCCCGTCACGGTGACCAGCAGGCTCAGCGGCACCGCGAGCGCGGCGGTGCGGCGGTACGGGGACATGTCCGTCCTTCCGGTGGGCGGTGCGGTGCCGGTGCTGCCGGGCGGGCTGCGGCGGGCTGCGGCGGGCGGCGGCGGGCGGCGGCGGGCTGCGGCGGGGCGGTCGGGCCCCGCCGCAGGCGCACGCGCGTCAGACGGACGAGCCGTCCAGGACCGCCTGGAGGTGCGCGCCCTTGCCGGAGAGCGTGTTGTCCTCGTGCGCGGCGCCGGAGTCGGCCTGCGACAGCAGCCGGATCCCGAGCGAGACCACGGACTCCTCCTGCGCGGCGAGGTCGTTCAGCGGGAGCGCCCGGACCTCCTGGTAGGTGAGGCCCGTGTGGGTCGACACCGGGGCGAGCGAGGTGGCCGGCATGGTCACGTCGAACCGCAGGCTGGAGAGGTAGCTCGGGTCGGTGACCCGGCCGGCCTCCTCGTCGTCCGCCAGCTGCGCGAGCGTGAGCGCGAGCGACGACGTGAAGGTCGCCGAGTCGTTGCGCACCGGGATGTCGATGCCGATGGCGTCGGAGCCGGGGAACAGCGACTGGGCGCCCTCGAGGTGCACCGGCACGCCGACCGGGTCGTCGGCCTCCTGCCAGCCGTCGACGAAGCGGCCCTCGGCGTCGGTGGCCCCGACCTGGATGTTGTAGGTCGAGTCCGCGCCGCCGATGCCGTTCGCACCGCCGAGGTTGAGGAACGCGTTGTCGGTGAACGCGGCGGTGGTGAGCAGCGCGGCGACGCCGGCGAGCGTCCCCCAGGCGACGAGGCCCTTGCGGCGGCGCTTGCGGTCGTGGGTCTGCGTGGTCATGAGGTTCCTTCAGCAGGGAGGCCCGGGCTCCCGGGCTCGTGAGCGGGGTGGCACGGTCCAGGGTCCCGGCGCGCGGCCTCACGGGCCCCGGCCCCCGCGGGGCGTGTAGGCGACGTCCCCGCCCGGAGCGTCGCGACGTCGCCGCAGGTCACGGCGTCGTCCGGTCCCCCCGCACCCGGTGCCGGCGCCGGGTGCGGACGCGTGCAGGTCGTGGGACGACCCGGGGCCGCTGTGAGTCCGCGGGGCGCGGGCTGTGCGTCGAGCGGCCGCTCGCACGCCCCGGCGTCGGGCCGCCGCGGTCGCGCCGGGCCACGCCCCGGTGCCCGTGCGTGCTCCGGCGACGTCCCGCACGACCCGGCCGATCGAGGACCCCCGGGGTGGTGCACCGGTGCTCCGCACGTGCGCACGGCGCCGCACCCGGGTGGCCCGGGTGGTGCAGGTGGCTCCGGTAGGTGCCCGGGGCCCACGCACCCTGCCCGCTATGGTGAGGACGAGCAGGCAGACGGTGAACAGTCTGGGGGCGGTGACGACGAGCGCAGAGCTGCGCCGGTGGCTGGCGCTCGGGCGGGACGTGGTGCTCCGCGGCGACCACGGCGCCGGCAAGAGCACGGCCCTGCGGAGCCTGCGGGCCGACCTGTCCGGGCGGCGCCGCCCGGGGATCCTGGTGCGCGGCGCGGGGCCCGGTGAGCTCGCCACCCTGCTGGACCACCCGTCCCAGGACGACGACGACCCCACGGGCCACCAGCTGCTGCGCTGGCTGGTCGAGGAGCTCGAGGCACCGCGCAGCGTGCTGATGCTGGACGACCTGGATCAGGTGGACGCCGCGTCGGTGCGGCTGGTGCACCGCGCGCTGCGCCGCACCGGGGCCGCGCTGGTCGCCACGACCACGGTCAACCCGCTGCGCCTCGAGGTGCCGGAGGCCCGCTCGCTGCTCGCGACGCGCGCGCCGGCCGCCGTCCGGGTCCGGCCGCTCGACCTCGCGGCCGTCTCGGCGATGCTCGGGACGCTCCTCGGCGCACCGGCGGACACCGGGCTGACCACCGCGCTGCTGGCCCAGAGCGGTGGCAACCCCGGCGCGATCGCCGCCCTCGTCGCCGCCGCGCGCGCCGGCGGCGCCCTGCGCCAGGTCGACGGGCACTGGACGGTGGCGGGCAGCCTCACCGACGTGCCCGCCGACGCGCTGGCGTTCCAGTTCCTGGGCCGGCTGCGCGAGGAGCTGGTCGCCGGCCTGCTCCAGGTCGCGGCGATCGGGCCCGTGCCCGCCGACGAGGCGATGCGCGTCGTCGACCCGGAGGTGCTGCACGAGCTGATCGACCGCGGGCGGCTGGTGAACCACCCGGTCGCCCCCGCCGGTGACGTCCTGGTGGCCGCGCCTCCCGCGCTGGCGCGTGCGCTGCGCCAGAGCGTGAGCACCGTCGAGCGCCGGCGGGCCGCCGCGCGGGCGAGCGCGAACATCGGGCGGCGGCTGGACCCGGTGCTGCTGCGCGAGGACGACCTGCCGGGGCTGGTCGACGCGGACCTGAGCGAGGAGGAGGGGTTCCTGCGCTGGACGACCGAGCTCGCCGGCCTGGTGCACGAGCAGGAGCAGATCGCCGAGAGCACCGCCCGGGCGGCCTGGCTCGCCGACAGCTCCGTCGCGCACGCCAACGCCTACCTCGCGCTGCTGATGCTCCGGTACGCGACCACGCAGATCGACGGCGTCTTCGCCACCACGGTCCTGTCCCAGCAGGACACCGCCGCCGACCGGCTGACCTTCCGCTCCTACCACCTGTCCTGGCTGAGCGCCCAGGGCGTCGCCGAGGACGAGCTGCGCGCGCGGACCGCCGGCTGGGGCGACGACGCCCGCGCGCTGGTCGACGTGCACGGGCTCAAGGACCGGGCCGTCGCCGCCGTGCGGCAGGGAGAGCCGGCGTCCGCGGTGCTCGCCGTGGAGTCCGCGCGGCACGAGGACCCCCTGGTGCAGGGGCGGCGGGTGCTCGCGCTGGCGGCGGCGGCGCTCGAGGTCGGGCAGCCGGGCACCGCCCTGGCGCTGTGCGACAGCCACCGGGGTGCGGGCACGTCGGTGACCAGCCGGCACCACCTCGCCGCGCTGCGGGTCCTGGCGCTGCTGCTCCTGGGCCGGGTCGCCGAGGCGGAGCGCGACGCCCGCGGGCACCTGTCCGCCGCCTACGACGCGTACGACACCCTCGGGATCCGCCTCTACGCGTGCGTCCTGGCGGAGACGCTCACGTTCGGCGGACGGCTGGCCGCGGCCTGGCGGGTGCTCAGCACGTCGCTGGTGCTCGGCCCCGCCGGCCCGCTCGACGAGGCGTTCTACCGGCGCGGCCTGACCATCGGCGTGATGCTGCAGGTCAACGCGGGGCAGGCCACCATGTCCGCGGCGCTGGTGCGCGAGCTCGACGCGACCGCGCGGGGAGCCCGGTCGATCATCAGCTCCCTGGACGAGCTCGCGCGTGCGGCGCACCTGCGTCGCACCGGCGTACCCGCCGAGGCGGTGGAGGCCGGGTGGCAGGCGGCCCGGAGCTACGCCGACGCGGGTCTGCTGCACCCCGCGCTGCTGTCCTGGGCGTACGGGCCGCCGTCGCTCACCCCCGAGCGCGCGCGGCAGGTCCGCGACGTGTGGGCCCGGGCGTCCGTGCCGCTGCTGGACCCCTACCTCGCCCTGCAGGTCGCGCTGGCCGAGGGCGACGTCGACGCGGGCCGGCGCGCGGTCGGGGGCGTCGACCCGGTCGTCGCGCCGAGCCTGGCGCGCGCGGCGGCCGAGGTGCTCGGGGTCGGCGCCGCGTCGGCGAACCCGGCGGCGGGGGCGGACGGCCGGGTCGCTCCCCCGACCGAGCCGCTGACCGCCCGCGAGCGCGAGATCGCCCAGCTGGTGCGGTCCGGCCTGGCCAACCGGCAGATCGCGGGCCAGCTGCACATCAGCGTGCGGACCGTGGAGAACCACGTGAGCCGGGTGCTGCGCAAGCTCCGGCTGTCCGGGCGCGCGGAGCTGTCCTCGTGGCAGGACGACGGCGCCGGAGCCGCCTGAGGAGCACCGTGCCCGCGCCGGCCTGGCAGACTGGCTCACCGACGCGGTGGGTGCCGGCACGCCGGCCCGGCCGCGGTCCGCCCTGGTGTAACGGCAGCACACAGGCCTTTGGTGCCTCGAGGTCCGGGTTCGAATCCTGGGGGCGGAGCGGTGCCGGGCTGCTCCGGCACCCGGAGGTCACCAGCGTGACGTCGGTGCGCAGCCGGACGGCCCGGCGGGCTCTCGTGGAGGTCCTCGACCACGACGATGCTCTTGCGTCGGGCCTCGGGCGTCCCGGGCCGCGGCGGATCGTCCGGGCGGCTCGGAGGTCGGTGGATCCCGGCATCGACCGATCGGTGGGTGCCGCGCCGCCTCGCAGGCCGGAGCGGTGCCGTCGAGTAACGTCGCCCGCATGTCCGCCCCCGACCCGTCCGCGCCCGCTGCCCCGGGCGCCCGCGACGAGGTCGACCGCATCGTCGAGGCGTGGGCCCGCGAGCGTCCCGACCTCGACGTCGCACCGCTGTCCGTGCTGTCGCGGGTCACCCGGCTCTCCCGGCACCTGGACCTGGCCCGGCGGCAGGCGTTCGCGCGGCACGGGCTCGAGCCGTGGGAGTTCGACGTGCTGTCCGCCCTGCGGCGTGCGGGCGCGCCCTACCGGATGTCCCCGGGCGCGCTGCTGACCCAGACCCTGGTCACGAGCGGCACCATGACCAACCGGATCGACCGGCTCGCGTCCCGTGCGCTGGTCGAGCGGCTGCCCTCCCCCGACGACCGCCGGGGCGTGCTGGTCAGCCTGACCGACGAGGGCCGCACGCGCGTCGACGCCGCGATGTCGACGCTGCTGGAGGTCGAACGCGGGCTGCTGGCGGCGCTCCCGGCGGCCGACCGCGACCGGCTGGCCGACCTGCTCCGCGCGCTGGTCTCCCCCTTCGACACCCCCTGACCCGCACGGCTCTCGCGGCCGCGGCGGCCCTCGACGAATGTCCACAAACTGAGGGACGAACCGGTCGATAGCGCGCGGGTTTCTGGACACTCGTGGGGCCTCGCCACGGAGCGCGGGGTCCGGGCAGCGCGGGGTCCGAGCAGCGCGGGTCCGAGCAGGGCGGGCTCCGGGCGGAGCGCGGTCCGCGGGTCCGCGCAGACGACGGCGCGCGCGGCACCCCCCTGCGGGTGCCGCGCACGCCGGTCTGCGGGGTCAGGCGGCCTTGGTCAGGGCCTCCGACAGCTTCACGCGGCGGCCGGTGCGCAGCACCGAGCGGGAGTAGATCCGCGCGCCGATCGCCGTGACCGCGACAGCGGTCGCCGCGAGGATCACCAGCGAGATGATCGGCTCCCACCAGGACGCCTCGCCGAGGAACAGCCGCACCGGCATCCCGACCGGGGCGCTGAACGGCACGTACGACATGATCGTCAGCACCAGGTCGTTGTCGTTGAAGAAGATGACGCCGAAGTACGGGATCATCACCAGCATCATCACCGGGGTCAGCACCGGGCCGGTGTCCTCGATCCGGGAGACCAGCGACGCGGCGGACGCGAACAGCGCCGCGAGCAGCACGAACCCGACCAGGAAGAACAGCACGAACCAGGCGACCGGCGCCCCGACCAGGCCGAGCAGGTCGTCCTGACCGGTGACCACGAGACCGACCACGGCGACCGCCGCGATGGCCGCGATCTGGCCGACCGCGAGCACCGTGTTGCCCAGGATCTTGCCGGCGAGCAGCGCCCGGGGCGGCAGGGTGGACAGCAGGATCTCGACGATGCGGGACTGCTTCTCCTGGACCGTGTTCTGCGCGATGGTGCTGCCGAACGTCATCGCGGCCATGAAGAACGCGATGCCGAACACGAACGAGACGATGTAGCGCAGGCCCGCGGAGGTGCCGGACTCGTCGAGCAGCTCGACCGGGGGCGTCACCGCGAGCGCGTTCAGCACGCCGTCCGGCGCGGAGTCCAGACCGACCACGACCACGCCGAGCGGGTTGTCGGCGTCGTCGTCGGGCAGCACGGCGGCGGAGACCTCCTCGGACTCCACCAGGGCGCGGGCCTCGTCGGCGTCGGCGGCGTCGACCGCCTCCAGCCCGTCGACGTCGGTCACGACCGAGGCCGTCTCCGGGACCACGGCGACCTTCGTGTCGCCGCCGCCGAACCGGTCGCCCAGCACGGAGGTCAGGATGATGCCGGCCAGCACGAGCACCAGCAGCACGGCCGTCGAGATGAGGAACGACTTGCTGCGGACCTGCGTCATGATCTCGCGCTCGGCGACCATGAGCGTGCCCTGGGCGGTGCTCGGCCGCGCGGGGCGGGCCGGGCGACCGGGGGCGGGCCGCGGCTCCGGGGTGTTCGGGAGCATCGGGGTGCGGGGGCTCATCGGGCCGTCTCCTTCGTCCGCTCGCCGGCGGTCTCGTCGTCGTGGCGCTCCTCGTCGCGGACGATGTCGCGGAAGATCTCCGCGAGCCGCGGCCGCACCGGGGCGAACTGGCTCACCGGGGCGGTGTCCAGCGCGGCGCGCAGCACCCGCTGGGCCGTCGCCTCGTCGGACTCGAACAGCGCGTAGCCGCCGTCGAACTCGACGACCTGGACGCCGGGCTCGGTGCGCAGCCAGCCCATGTCGCCGCCCGAGGTGATCTCGTAGCGCGGCTCGGCGTACCGCTGCCGGAGCGCCTCCTTCTCCCCCGACGCGCGGATCTTGCCGCCGGCGATGACGACCACGTCGTCGCAGAGCCGCTCGACCACGTCGAGCTGGTGCGAGGAGAACAGCACCGGCACCCCGCGGGCCGCGTGCTCGGACAGCACGCCGAGCACGACGTCGACGGCCATCGGGTCGAGGCCGGAGAACGGCTCGTCGAGGATCAGCACCTCCGGCTCGTGCACCAGCGCGGCGGCGATCTGCGCGCGCTGCTGGTTGCCGAGCGACAGGTCGTCGACCGGGTCGTTCAGCCGCTCGGCCAGGCCGAGCTTCTCGAGCAGCTCGCGCGCCCGCTCGGTCGCGGTGCGGCGGTCGTAGCCGTGCAGCCGCGCGAGGTAGGCGATCTGCTCCAGCACCCGCATCTTGGGGTAGAGGCCGCGCTCCTCCGGCATGTAGCCGAAGCCGCGGCGCTGGTCGGCGCCCAGGGGGTCGCCGTCGAGGGTGACGCGGCCGGAGTCCGGCGTGAGCACCCCGAGGATGATCCGCATCGTCGTCGTCTTGCCGGCGCCGTTCCCGCCGACGAACCCGGTGAGCTTGCCCCGCTCCACCGAGAAGCCGACGTCGTCGAGCACCAGGCGGTCCCCGAAGGACCGGTGGATGCCGTCGAGCTGCAGCATGGTGTCTCCCGTTGCTGACCTGTCCGGACGGGCTCGTCCGCTGAGGTCAACGCTAGGAGGGCGCGCCGCGCGGCGCCTCGGCCGCCGGGCGGAACTTCGCGGGCGCCCGCGCCTCCACCCCGGGGCGGAGGCGGCCCGCCCTCAGTCGGTCAGCCCGTTCTCGAAGGCGTACACGACGGCCTGCACCCGGTCCCGCAGGCCGAGCTTGGTCAGCACGTTGGACACGTGCGTCTTCACGGTCGCGCGGCCCAGGACCAGCTCCCCGGCGATCTCGTCGTTGCTCAGGCCGCGCGCGACGAGGCGCAGCACCTCGAGCTCCCGCTCCGTCAGCCCGGCGGCCGACCCGGAGCCGGCAGGCGCCGCGGACGGGGTCCGTCCCGAGGCGGAGCCCGCGGTCATGGCCCGGGCGATGACCGAGCGGGTCACCTCGGGCGAGAGCAGCGCGTCCCCGGCGGCGACGGCGCGGACGGCGTCGGCCAGCTGCTCGGGGCGGGAGTTCTTCAGCAGGAACCCCGCGGCGCCGGCCTGCAGCGACTCCAGCAGGTAGTCGTCCCGGTTGAACGTGGTGAGCACGAGCACGCCGGCGGTCACGTCGGGGTCGGCGACGATCCGCCGGGTGGCCTCCAGACCGTCCATCTCCGGCATCTGCACGTCCATGCAGACGACGTCCGGGCGCAGCGCGCGGGCGAGCTCGACCGCCTCGCGGCCGGTGCCGGCCTGGCCGACGACCTCGATGTCCGGCGACGCGCCGAGGATCGTGGCGAGCCCGGCGCGCAGCAGGGCCTGGTCGTCGGCGAGCAGCACCCGCACCGGGCGGTCCGGCCCGAAGCCGGCCTCCGCCGCGTCGGCCTGCGTCGCGCTGTCGGCGCCGGTCATCGTGCCCCTCCCGTCCGCGGTGCGAGCGGCACCCGCGCCCGCACCAGGTAGCCCCCGCGGCCGCGGGCGCCCGTCTCGAGCGTGCCGCCGTCGGCGGCCACCCGCTCCTGCATGCCGAGCAGCCCCAGGCCGCCCGACCGCATCCGCACCCGCCGGCCGCCCGTGCCGTCGTCGGCGATCTCGAGCTCCACCGCCTCGGCCTCGTACCGCAGCCGCACGTCGACCCGGGCGTTCGCACCGGCGTGCTTGCGCACGTTCGTCAGCGCCTCTTGGCAGATCCGGTACAGGTTGAGCGACGTCAACGGCGGCACCCGCACGGGCTCGCCGATCACCTGGAACGCCGCCGCCAGCCCGGAGTCGGCGGCCTGCTGGACCAGGTCCGGCAGCCGCTCGACGCTGAGCGAGCCCACCGCGGCGGCGTCGGGGTCCAGCCCGGAGTCGCGCAGGGTGCTGAGCAGACCGTGCAGCTCGTCGACCGCCTCGCGCGCCGAGTCCTCGACCTGCTCCAGCGCCGCGGCGGCCTGCTGCGGGTCCTGGGTCAGCACCGTGCGGGCGGCCGCGGCCTGCACGCCCATCATCGACACGTGGTGCGCGACCGCGTCGTGCAGCTCGCGCGCGAGCCGCAGCCGCTCGATGGCGACGGCCTGCTCCTCGACCCGGTGCCGCTCGCCGACCAGCTGCCGGCCGCGGAAGTCCGTGCGGGCGCGCTCCCGGGCGGCGTTCCACGCGTGCTCGCCGAACCACCAGGCCCCCGCGAAGTACAGGACGTTGGTCAGCAGCTGGATCAGCAGGAACGCCACCAGCGGCGAGAACGCCCCGGCATTGGAGAAGCCCTCGACGCCCTCGGGATCGGTGACGGCCTGGAACATGGCGACCAGCAGCCAGCCGAACATGGCCACGACCACCACGCCGCGCACCCACGCCGCCCGGGTCCGGCGCGGCTCCCACGCGCCGACCGTGTACAGCGCCATGAACAGCGCGATGTTGGCGAACAGCGTCTCCGGCACGCGCGCCTCGCCGACCACCACGAACACCACCGCGACGACGACGGCGACCGCCGACGGCCAGCGCCGGCGCACCGCGAGCGGCGCCGTCAGCCCCAGCAGCGTCAGCAGCCCGACCCAGCTCTCCGCGGGCTCCTCGTACATCCCGGCGGTGCGGCCGAGCGCGAGGCTGAGCACGCCGCCGATCAGCAGCCCGGTGGCGAGCAGCAGGTCGACGCGACGCTGGTCGTCGGTGACCGGCTCGCGACGCCAGCCGGGCTGGTCCGGGTCGTCGACGCCGGTCTCGGGGGCGGCGGAGTCGCTCTCGGGCTGCAGCACGAGGCCACCGTAGCCGGACCGGCGGCTGCGGCAGCCCCGCGCCCGGCGCTGCAGCGGGGCAGTCCGGCCGCGCCGACCCCGAGGGCGGGCGGGCGGGGCAGCGGCACGGTGCGCCGGGTCAGCGGGTGATCGTGAAGCCGCCCGCCTCGACCCGGACCGCCGCGCCCGCCTCGACGCGGACCCGGCGGGCCGCCCTCCCGTCGGCCTCGTACGCGGCGCCGCGGCCCGCCGCGAGCGCCGGCACGTCCGTCGCCCGTGCCGTCGACCCGGCGTAGAGCACGGCGTCGCCGCCGGTCGTGGTCCAGCGCGCCGTCGCCACCGCGGGGCGCAGCAGCAGCGCGTCCAGGCGCAGCTCGCCGCTCTCGCAGGTGCACCGCACCGTCACGGTCACGCCCGCGGGCAGCGCCCGGTCCAGCAGCTGCGGCACCAGGCTCCCGTCGGCCTCGGTCAGCCCCGCCGCGCCGGTGCCGCCGTTCGCCGTCCGGCCGAGCCGCGGCCCGCCGACCACGTCCCAGCGTGCGCGCCCGGACTCGGCGGCGGTCCGCCACACCACCGGCAGCGCCCACGCGCCGGCGGCGCCCGGCACGTCGAACTCGACCGTCTCCCCCGCCGGCACCCGCACGTACCCGCCGCCGACCAGGTTGCCCTCGCCGGTCCACGCGCCCTCGGCGGGCCGGACGACCGCGCACCCCGCGCTGAGCCGGGCCCCCTCGGCGTCCAGCACCCGCAGCCCGTCGTGCGCGGCGAGGCCGGTGACGCCCCGCGCGACCTCGGCGACGTCGGGCCGGGCGTCGAGCAGCAGCATGGTCAGCAGCCCGTGGATGGTCGACTCGGCACCGGAGTTCCGGTTGACCCGACCATCGGTCTCGACGCCGTCGAAGGTGACGCCGGTCGCCGGGTCGTAGGTCGGCACGCCCGCGCGGTTCGCGCCGAAGAACCAGCCCGCCGCCAGCCCGCCCAGCACCCGCAGGCCCGGTCCGCCGCCCGCGTCGGCCGCCGCGAGCGCCGCCGCCACCCGCCCGTGCGCGCCGTACGCGATCTGCGCCTCCCCCGGCGCCGGGGTCCACGCGTTGTCCGGGCCGCCGGTGGCGAGCACCAGCGGGGTGAACGTGCCGGCGTCCGCGAGCGCCGCGCGCCGCCACGACCGCTGCCCCCGCAGCGCCCCGGCGGCGGCGAGCGCCTCGGGCGCGGCCGCGCCCCACGCGTGCCAGAACCCGAGCGACCCGGTCCACGGCAGCACGGCGCCGAACGGCCACGCGCGCACGTCGGCGGACCCCATCGCGGCGATCCCCTCGGCGTACCGGTCCAGGGCGCGGCTCAGGCGACGGTCCCCGGGCCGGGCGCGCACCGCGGCCACCAGCCCCAGCACGGCCTCCGCGGTCGCGTCGGCGCCGCCCGCGATCAGCCACGCCGGCAGCCGCACCCCGTCGCTGCGGACCCACGGGCCGTACCGGGACAGCGACTCGCGCTCGAGGGCGCCCACGGCCAGGTGCAGCCGGTCCAGCAGCAGCTGCGCGAACGCGGGGTCGTCGGCGAGGAACGCGGCGTGCCCCTCGCCGAGCGCCCAGACGGTGCGGGCGAGCCAGTACGACTCGGCCGAGTCCGACGGGTCCGGCAGCTCGACGGGCTCGGCGCTCGGGTTCAGCACGCCGTCCGGCTGCTGCCAGAGCACGACCCGGCCGGCGTCGGGACCGACGGCGGTCTGCAGGTACACCAGCGCGCGGAGCACCTGGTAGGCCTGCTGCCGGCTGTCCGCGTCCCCGGTCGCCTGCCAGTGCCGCAGCAGGACCACCGCGCACCGGGCGATGTCGTCCGCGTTGTACGCGCCCTGCGACCAGTGGCCGGTCGCCGGGTCGAGCGTCCCCCCGCCGACCCGCCGGAACGTGCCATCGGCCGCGTCCGCGTAGGTCCACGGCACCAGGGCGGTCGGCTCCTCCGCGATCCGGTACGTCGTGTGCGTGCTGGTCGCCGTCAGCGGCACCGCGTCGAGCAGGAACCGCAGGTGCGCGAGGTTGGTCAGCGGGGCCGCCGGTGGCGCGGACCCGCCGGCGGGCCGGACCGCGGGGGCCCAGGACCCGGTGGTGGTCGTGCCGGCCGCGCCGGGTGCCGTCGCCACCAGGGCGGCGGGCACGGCGGCGCAGGCGGCCAGGAAGGTGCGTCGAGTCGTCATCGTCTCGTCTCCGGGTACAGGTGGTGCCGGGAGGTGCAGGACCGGTGCGGGTCAGGCGCGCAGCGACGCCCCCCACGGACGGGCCGGGTCGTGCACCGCCACGGCGAGTGTGGTGTCCGACTGCCCGTAGTACGCGAACCACTTGCCGTCGAAGTGCACGAGCCCCTCGACGAACGTCACGTTCGACACCAGCCCGTGCCGGTCCTCGAAGGTCTGCGGGCGCAGCCACGGCTCCTGCAGCCGGGCGAGCACCCGGGTCGGCTCGTCGGGGTCGATCGCGATCTGCCCGCACCGGTAGTCGACGTCGACGGAGCCGTCGTCGTGCACGGTGCGGGTCGCGCCGTTGGTCAGCATCACCAGCAGCCCGTTGTCCGTCAGCACCGGCGAGGTGCCGATCTCCACCAGGTCGGCGTCGAACGAACCGGGGGTCGGCGCGTACATCGGCTCGGTGTCCGGGGTGCCGGGCGTCCAGTGGACCAGGTCGTCGCTGGTGGCCCAGTAGATGCCGCCCTCGCCGAAGTACATCCACCACCGGCCCTGCATCCGCACCGGGACGATCACGCCCGCCTTGGACCAGTCGTGGCCGCGGGGGTCCACGGTGGCGAACGTGTCGAACCCGGGGAACAGCGGCCCGTGCCGGGTCCACGTGCGCAGGTCGGTCGACGTCGCCAGGCACAGCCGGGCGGCCTTCCGGTCCCAGCCGGTGTACGTGAGGTAGTACGTGCCGTCGATCAGCGCGATCCGCGGGTCCTCGCAGCCGTACCGCTCGTAGTCCTCCCGCGGGGACAGGATCGGCTCGTCCTCGCGCTCGAAGTGGTAGCCGTCCCGGCTCCGGGCCAGGCCGATGTGGGACACGATGTCCTCGGCGTGCGCCCGGTAGAGCAGCACCACCTCGTCCCCGTCGACCAGCGCCGCCGGGTTGTAGAGGTTGGCAGACTCCCACGAGCCGCCGCGGGGCCGCAGGACGGGGTTGCCCTCGTACGGCACGAACGGGCCGAGCGGGAACGCCGCCCCGGTGAACATGGTCATGGGTCAGCCCTTCACGGCGGAGCCGAGGTCGGTGGCGCGGAAGTACCGCTGGAACAGGCAGAACAGGACGACGACGGGGAACGCCAGCGCGCAGGCGCCCGCGAGGATCGCGCCGTTGGGGTTGGCCGCGGTCTGCGCGACGTTGGAGATGTAGTTGGCCAGCGACACCGCGAGCGGCTGGAGCGTCGCGTCCTTGGTGATGAGGAACGGCCAGAGGAACTCGTTCCACGGCCCGATGAAGGTCACCAGCACCACGGTCGCCAGCGCCGGCCGGACCAGCGGCAGGGCGACCGAGCGCAGGATCCGCAGCTCCCCCGCGCCGTCGATCCGGGCGGCCTCGAACATCTCCCGCGGCAGCGCACGGAAGAACTGGGCGAAGATGAACACGGCCGTGGTGTTGATCGCGAACGGCAGGATCATGCCCAGGTAGGTGTCGCCGAGCCCGAAGCCGCGGGTGATCTGCACGTACAGCGGGATCATCAGCAGCTGGAACGGCACCATCTGCACCAGCAGCATCAGCACCCAGGTGAGCCGCCGCCCGGGGAACTGCAGCCGGGCCACGGCGTAGCCGGCGAGCGTCCCGAGCACGATCGTCCCGAGCAGCACCCCGGCGGTCATGATCAGCGAGTTGACCAGCGACCCGGCCAGGTCGATCCGCGCGTCGATCTGCGCGAAGTTCTGCGTGGTCCAGCCCGAGGTCGGCACCAGCCTGTCCGGGGTGTTGGTCGGGTTCTCCTGGAACGCCCCGACCACCATGAAGTAGAAGGGGAACGCGAACACCAGCGCTGCCACCGCGAGCAGCACCTGGCGCGCGACCGCCCCCGTACGACGTCGTCGCATGTCACCGCTCCCGGTTCAGTCGTTGGGCGACCAGGGACAGCAGCCCGACGACGACCACCAGCAGCATGCCGATGGCGGCCGCGACGTCGGGGTTCTGCTGCTGGATGCCGCGCTGGTAGATGAGCAGCACCGGCGTGACGGACGCCCCGTCGGGGCCACCGCCGCCGGTCAGCAGGTACGGCTCGGTGAACAGGTTGGTGCCGGTGATGATCGCGAGGATCAGCACGAGCGTCGTCGCCGACCGCACGCCGGGCACCGTCACGTTGAGGAACCGCTGGAACCCGTTGGCCCCGTCGGTCTCGGCGGACTCGTGCAGCTCGCGCGGCACGTTCTGCAGCGCGGCCAGGTAGAGCAGCACGTAGAACCCCAGCTGCTTCCAGGTCACGTACAGCGCGATGGTCGGCATCGCCAGCGCCTTGTTCACCAGCCACGACGGGTCGGGCGCGAGCGGCCCCAGCACCTGGTTGACCAGGCCGGTGGACGAGAACAGCAGCATCCACACGCCGACCAGCGACACGCTCGCTGTCAGGTACGGCACGTAGTACGCCACCCGGTAGGCCGCGGCCCACCGCACGCCCGCGTTCAGCGCCGACGCCAGCACCAGCGCGAGCACGACCGTCAGCGGCACGTTGATCACCAGGAACACCGCGGTGTTCCGGAACGACCGCAGCACCTGCGGGTCGGTCAGCACCGCCTGGAAGTTCTCGAGGCCCACGAACGGCTTCGGCACCTCCACGCCGGGCGCCGTGAAGAAGTAGTCGTGCACCGACATGTACCCCGCGAACCCGAGCGGGTAGGCGAACACCACGAGCACGAACACCACGTAGGGCGCCGCGAGCAGCGACCCGATCGGCTGGCCGCCCCACCACCGGCGGCGACCCCGTCCCCCGGGCGGCGGGGCGGGTGCCCGGCCGACACCCGCTCCCGCGCCCGTCGTCAGGGCGGTCACGTCAGCCCTGCACCAGGGCGTCGATCTCCGACGCGGCGGTGCTGAGGAAGTCGTCGACCGACGTGCTGCGGAAGATCACCGCGGACGAGTACGCCTCACGGAACGTCTGCCACGCCTCGATCGAGTTCGGGATGCTCGGCACGTCGCCGGTGCGGGCCGCCTGGTCCGCGAACACCTCGTACTCCGGGTTCGCCGCGAAGTAGTCGGGGTAGGTCGCCGCGAGGTCCTGGCGCAGCGGCATCTGGCCGGTCGCCTCGAGCAGGGCGCCGTCGCTGGCCTCGCTCGTGGAGAACTGCAGGAACTCCCACGCGGTGCCCTGGTTCTCGCAGGACGTGAACATCGAGACGTTCTTGGAGTCCGCGAACGTCGTCACGTCCTCGCGCCCGTCCGAGGTCGGCACCGGCATGAAGCCGACGTCCACGCTGTCCTTGTAGGACGCGATCGCCCACGGGCCGGCCATCTGCATCGCCGTCTGCCCGGTGACCATCGCGTCGTCGGTGGACTCCTCCTGCGGCGCGAGCCCGGCGGCGTAGACCGACGCCCAGAACTCGGCGACCGCGTGCCCGGCCTCGCTGTCGAACGTGGACTTCCCGTCCTCGACCAGCAGGGTGCCGTCGGTCTCGGCCAGGTACGTCGGATAGAAGTCGAACCACGGCTGGTAGAAGTCGTTGGTCGGCGACGGCCAGATCGCGCTGGGCGCGGCGCCGGAGTCGACGATCTGCTGCGCGCCGGCGAGGAAGTCGTCGTAGGTCGCCAGGCCCGGGTCCTCCGGGTCGAGGCCGGCCTGGGCGAACAGCGCCTTGTTGTACATGACCATGACCGGGTTCGACTTCCACGGCAGCTGGTAGTACCCGCCGTCGGTCTCGTACACGGCCACGCCGTCGCCGCCGCGCTCGGTCAGGTACTCGGTGCCGCCGTCCATCGTCGCCAGGTCGACCAGGCCGCCCTGCCGGACCCAGCCCGGCACCGCCGCGCTGGAGATGTTGTAGACGAGGCAGGGCGCCGTCCCGGCGGTGATCGCCGCGGTGATGGCCTCCTCCGACGACGCGCCGGCGGGGATCTCCTGCGCCGTGACCTGCTCGTCGGGGTGCTCGGCGTTCCAGGCGTCCACCACCTCCTGGCCCCAGGCGACCTCCTGCTCGTTGTTCGACAGCCAGATGGTGATCGGGCCGGTGGCCGCGGCGCCGTCGCTGCCGCCCCCGGCGTCGTCCGAGCCGCCCGAGCACGCGGCGGCGGCGAGCGCGACGGCGGCGACCAGGGTGATGCCGGCGGACTTTCGGGTGTGCCTCATCGGAACTCCTCCTCGAGCTCGGGACGGGGATCGCTCGGCGCGGGGGCGTCGGTGCTCGCGCGCAGCTGCAGGACGGTGCAGTCGACCGTCACGGAGGTGGGCGGCTCGCCGGCGAGGTCCGCCAGGAGCCGCGTGGTGGCGACCCGGCCGCGGCGGCCCGGGTCCGTGGAGACGCTGGTGAGCGGCGGGCTGAGGTGCGCCGACAGGTGGTCGTCGTCGAAGCCGGCCACCGCGAGGTCGGCCGGGACGGCCAGCCCGCGGCTCTGCGCGTACGAGGCGCCGGCGATCGCCATCGTGTCGTTCGCGTACAGGATCGCGGTCGGCCGGCGCGGCAGGGCCAGCAGCTCCGCCGTCACCGCGCGCCCGCTGCCGGCGGTGAAGTCGCCCTCGCGCAGCAGCTCCCGCGACCCGACGGCCTGCACGTAGGCCCGGGCCCGCGCGTACGAGTGCACGTAGTCGATCGGGCCCGCGACGTGCGCGATGCGCGTGTGGCCCCGGGCGCGCAGGTGCGCCACCAGCTCGCGCACCGGGGCGTCGTCGTCCGTGCGGACGCAGGACAGCTCGCTCGGGCCGTCGTAGGCGCCGAGCAGCACCGCCGGCAGCCCGAGCTGGCGCAGGAACGGCACCCGCCAGTCCTCGCGGTGCAGGTCCAGCACGATCACGCCGTCGGCGCGGCCCGCCACCATCGCGCGGTACGCCCGCTCCTCCGCCGCCCGGGTGCCGACCACCTGCAGCACCAGGGCGACCTCGCGCTCGGCCAGCGCCTGCTCGACGCCCGCGATGAACGCCGGGAAGAACGAGTCCGACGCCAGGATCGCCGGGTCCCGGCGCAGCACGACGCCGATCGCGTTCGCGCGGCGGATCGCGAGCGCCCGGGCGCTCGAGCTCGGCACCCAGTGCAGCTCCTTCGCGGCCGTGAACACCCGGGCCCGCGTCGCGGCGCTGATCGGGCGGTTGCCGCTGTACGCGTGCGACACGGTGGCCTTCGTGACGCCGGCGGCGCGGGCCACGTCGGAGATCGTCGGGCGGGTCATCACCACTCCCTCGTGATGGACGTGGCTCGACGGTAAAAGCGGTTTGACGATCCGGGCAACCGGTTTGACGACCGTAGGCTGGCCCGATGGCCCACCTGCTCGGCGGCGAAGCGCTGCACCTGTCCTTCCCCACCAAGAACGTCTTCGACGCGGTGACCGTAGGCCTCAACGAGGGCGACCGGGTGGGCATCGTCGGCCGCAACGGCGACGGCAAGTCCTCCCTGCTCGCGCTGCTGTCCGGGCGCCTGTCCCCCGACGCCGGACGCGTCACCGTCCGGGGCGGGGTGCGGATCGGCGTGCTCGACCAGACCGACACCCTGGACCCCGCGCTCACCGTCGGTGCCGCCGTGGTGGGCGACCGGGCGGAGCACGAGTGGGCCGGCGACCCGAAGGTCCGCGACGTGGTGTCCGGCCTGGTCGGCGACCTGCCGTGGGACAAGCTGGTCGGCGACCTGTCGGGCGGCCAGCGCCGCCGGGTCGCCCTGGCCGCGCTGCTGGCCGGCGACGACGACGTGCTCATGCTGGACGAGCCCACCAACCACCTCGACGTCGAGGCCGTGACCTGGCTCGCGCGGCACCTCAACCGCCGCTGGTCGGCCTCGGCCGGCGGGCTGCTGGTCGTCACCCACGACCGGTGGTTCCTCGACGAGGTCTGCACCGCGACCTGGGAGGTGCACGACGGCATCGTCGAGCCGTTCGAGGGCGGGTACGCCGCCTACGTGCTGCAGCGCGTCGAGCGCGACCGGATGGCCGCCGCCAGCGAGGCCAAGCGGCAGAACCTCATGCGCAAGGAGCTCGCCTGGCTGCGCCGCGGCGCCCCGGCCCGCACCTCCAAGCCGAAGTTCCGCATCGAGGCCGCCAACGAGCTGATCGCCGACGAGCCCCCCGTCCGCAACGCGGTCGAGCTGTCCCGGATGGCCACGTCCCGGCTCGGCAAGGACGTCGTCGACATCGAGGACGTCTCCGTGTCCTACGGGGACCACCAGGTGCTGCGCGACGTCACCTGGCGGATCGCGCCCGGCGAGCGGACCGGAGTGCTCGGCGTGAACGGCGCCGGCAAGTCCACGCTGCTCGGCCTGGTCACGGGCAAGGTCACCGCGACCTCCGGCCGGGTCAAGCGCGGCAAGACCATCAAGGTCGCCACCCTCACGCAGGAGCTCGCCGAGCTCGCGGACATCGCCGACACCCGGGTGAACGACGTGATCGCCCGGTACCGCACGTCGTACGTCGCGGGCGGCAAGGAGATGACGCCCGGCCAGCTGCTCGAGCGCCTCGGCTTCACCGCCGTGCAGCTGCAGACCCCCGTCAAGGACCTGTCCGGCGGGCAGCGCCGGCGCCTGCAGCTGCTGCTGATCCTGCTGGACGAGCCCAACGTGCTGGTGCTGGACGAGCCGTCCAACGACCTCGACACCGACATGCTCGCCGCCATGGAGGACCTGCTCGACACCTGGCCCGGCACGCTGCTGGTCGTCAGCCACGACCGGTACCTGCTGGAGCGGGTCACCGACCAGCAGTACGCCGTGCTCGACGGGCACCTCCGGCACGTGCCGGGCGGCGTCGACGAGTACCTGCGGCTGCTCGAGCGGGCCCGCGCCGGTGCCGGGGCGTCGTCGACCGGCGCGCCGACCGAGGCGTCCGGGGCCGTCGGCGGCGAGACCTCCGGCGGCGGGCTGGACGGCGCGGACCTGCGGGTGGCCAAGAAGGAGCTCGGTGCTCTGGAGCGGCGGATCTCCAAGCTGACGGGGCAGATCGAGGCGCTCGACAAGAAGATGACCGAGCACGACCCTGCCGACTACGGCGGTCTCGCCTCGCTCGGCACGGACAAGGCCGCGCTGGAGGCCGAGATCGGCGAGGTCGAGGAGCGGTGGATGGCGCTGGCGGAGGCCGTGGAGGGCTGAGGCGGCGCCCGGGCGGCGGCGAGCGGGCACCGATCCGTCCACAGGCCGCGGGCCCGAGCGTCGTCCCCAGGTCGGTTCCCGGCGTCGGGCAGGTACCGAGCCGGCGACCCTAGCGTCCCCCTATGACGGAGACCGGCTGGCTCGGCACGTTGTCGCTGCTGGGGCCCGTGGCCACGGGAGCGGCGGCGCTGGTCGCGCTGGCCGTCGGCATCGCCACGATCCGGCAGCGCGACCGGGCCGACCGGCGGGAGCAGTGGTGGCGGCGGGCCGAGTGGGCGCTGGGCCTGACGCTGTCCGGCGACGAGGAGGCCGTCCGGCGCGGGTACGCGGTCCTGGACCACCTGGTCCGCTCCGACCTCGCGACCGACGACGAGCGCGGGCTGCTCAGGGCGGCGAGCGAACTGGGGTTGAACACCCCGGACCTGCCGCCGCACGATGGGAGAGGGGCACCGAGGGCCGATGACGGAGGAGAGGTGTCCGGTGGACCGGTTCGACCAGGAGATCGAGGACCAGGTGCGTCGCCGTGAGGCGATCTACCGGCGGCCGGAGGTGCGGCGTGAGGTGGCCCGGCTCCGGGTCTCCGCGGACGAGCAGCTGGGGCTCGAGACCCCGCAGTGGATCCGTGATCTCGCGCAGCGCCCCCTCCCGCCCCGCGGACGCTGAGGTCTCGGCCTCGCCGGCGGGCGCCGTCCGCTGACCGGTGGCGCTCGCGGACCCGTCCCGGCCACCCCGCGCGCCTCACTAGGATCGACGCATGTCCCGCATCCTCAGCGCAGTCGCCTGGCCGTACGCCAACGGCCCGCGTCACATCGGCCACGTCGCCGGCTTCGGCGTCCCCTCCGACGTGTTCAGCCGCTACATGCGGATGGCGGGCCACGACGTCCTCATGGTCTCCGGCACCGACGAGCACGGGACGCCGATCCTCGTGCAGGCCGAGCAGGAGGGCGTCACGCCCCAGGAGCTCGCCGACCGGTACAACCGCGTCATCGTCGAGGACCTCACGCAGCTGGGCCTGAGCTACGACCTGTTCACCCGCACCACCACCCGCAACCACTACGCCGTGGTGCAGGAGATGTTCCGCACGGTGCACAAGAACGGGTACATGGTCGAGAAGACGACCATGAACGCGATCAGCCCGTCGACGGGCCGCACGCTGCCCGACCGCTACATCGAGGGCACGTGCCCGATCTGCGGCTACGACGGCGCGCGCGGCGACCAGTGCGACAACTGCGGCAACCAGCTGGACGCGATCGAGCTGAAGAACCCGCGCAGCCGGATCAACGGCGAGACGCCGAAGTTCGTCGAGTCGAACCACTTCTTCCTGGACCTGCCGGCGTTCGTCGACGCGCTGGGCGACTGGCTGCGGACCCGCACGGAGTGGCGGCCCAACGTCCTGAAGTTCTCGCTGAACCTGCTGGACGACGTCCGCCCGCGCGCGATGTCCCGCGACATCGACTGGGGCATCCCGATCCCGCTGCCGGGCTGGGAGGAGGACTCCCACAAGCGGCTCTACGTGTGGTTCGACGCGGTGATCGGCTACCTGTCCGCGTCGATCGAGTGGGCGCGCCGCTCGGGCGACCCCGAGGCGTGGCGGCAGTTCTGGACCGACCCCGAGTCGCTGTCCTACTACTTCATGGGCAAGGACAACATCACCTTCCACTCGCAGATCTGGCCGGCCGAGCTGCTCGGCTACGCCGGCGGCGGGTCGAAGGGCGGCGAGCCGGGCGCGTTCGGGAGGCTGAACCTGCCGACCGAGGTCGTGTCGTCCGAGTTCCTCACGATGGAGGGCAAGCAGTTCTCGTCCTCGCGCGGGGTGGTCATCTACGTCCGCGACATGCTCAGCCGGTACCAGCCGGACGCGCTGCGCTACTACATCTCGACCGCCGGGCCCGAGGCGCAGGACGCCGACTTCACCTGGGCCGACTTCAAGCGCCGCACCAACGACGAGCTGGTCGCGGGCTGGGGCAACCTGGTCAACCGGACCGCGAGCATGATCCACAAGAACGTCGGCGCGATCCCGGCGCCCGGCCCGCGGCTCGGCGTGGACGAGGCGCTGCTGGCGACGACCACCACGGCGTTCGGCCGGGTGGGCGAGCTGATCGGCACGCACCGGCACCGCGCCGCGATCGGCGAGGCGATGCGGGTGGTCCAGGAGGCCAACCGCTACATCTCCGAGACCGAGCCGTGGAAGCTCAAGACCGACCCCGAGCGCCTGGGCACCGTGCTGCACACCGCGGCGCAGGCCGTGAGCGACTGCAACACGATGCTGTCGCCGTTCCTGCCGCACTCGGCGCAGAAGGTGCACGAGGCGCTCGGCGGCACGGGCCAGTTCTCCCCGCTGCCGCGGATCGACGAGGTCACCGACCTGGACGACCCGTCGCGGCAGTACCCGGTCATCACGGGCGACTACCGCCGCGGCGTGACGCTGCCGGCGTGGCAGCCCCGCGCGCTGGTGCCGGGCACGCCCGTCGCCAAGCCGGAGCCGGTGTTCACCAAGCTCGACGACGACATGGTCGAGGCCGAGCTCGAGCGCATGCGGCAGGACTGAGTGGGGCGCTCGCGCAACCGGCCGACAGGCTGGGCGCCGTCGCCCGAGCCGCTGCCGGTCCCGGTGGCCGACAACCACACCCACCTGGAGTCGGTGCTGGGCGTCGTGGCGCCCGCCGGTGCGGACGCCGACGGCGAGCCCGCGCCGGTCACGCTCGACGACCACCTGGACCGGGCGGCCGCCGCCGGCGTGCCGCGGATGGTGCAGGTCGGCTGCGACCTGGAGGCCGTGGCGTGGACGGACGCGGTGCTGCGGGTCGACGCCGGGGACCCGGACGCGTCCGCCCCGGTGCCGCTGCGCGCCGGCCGCCGCGCGCTGCTCGGTGCCGTCGCGATCCACCCGAACGAGGCGGTGCTGCACGCCGGCGTGCACGAGGTCGCGCCCGACGGCCTCGAGCCGGACCCCCGGCCGCAGCACGACGTGTCCCTGGACGACGCGATCCAGCGGGTCGCCGAGGTCGCGCGCGCCAACGACCGGGTGCGGGCGATCGGCGAGACCGGGCTCGACTTCTTCCGGGCGGGCCCGCGCGGCCGGGAGGTGCAGCGCGCGGCGTTCCGGGCGCACGTCGCGCTGGCCAAGGAGCTCGGCCTCGCGCTGCAGATCCACGACCGCGACGCGCACGACGACGTGGTCGACGTGCTGCTCCGCGACGGCGCCCCGGAGCGCACGGTGTTCCACTGCTTCTCCGGCGGCGCGGCGCTGGCCGAGGTCTGCGCGCGCGAGGGCTGGTTCGCCTCCTTCGCCGGACCGGTCACCTACGGCGCCAACGACGACCTGCGCGCCGCGCTGCGGGTGCTGCCGCCGGACCTGGTGCTGGTGGAGACCGACGCGCCGTACCTGACCGCGCACCCGCTGCGCGGCCGGCCGAACGCGCCGTACCTGCTGCCGCACACGGTCCGCCGGATCGCGCAGGAGCAGGGCGCGGACCTGGCGGACGTCTGCCGGACGCTGGCCGCGACGACCACCCGCGTCTACGGCGACTGGTAGCCCGCCGTTCCCGTGCGGGCCTGCGGCGCCCTGCAGTCCCGGTGCGCCAGGTTGCCCCCTCCTCCTGGTACCCCTCCCCGGGCAGACCCTGAGGTCGTGGTGACGACCTCGCCGAGCCGCGCCGGCCGCGTGCGGGGCGCCGCCCGAGCGGGTGGTTCCGCCCGTCCCGGGTTCCCGTCCGGGTCACGAATCGGTTACGGTCGTGAGGTTGTCCCGGCGTGCGTCCCCCTCCCCGCGCCGAACCGACCTGCTGGAGCCCCCCGCGTGCCTGCGCCCGAGCCCTCCGTGACCGCTGTGCCGTCGACCGGTGACCCCGCCCGTCACCCGGAGCGGGACCGGTCCCGCCGACGAACCCGTCGGCTCCGCCTGGGTGCGCAGGGCCTCGCGCTCGTGCTGGTCGCCGGCGCGACGACCGCGTTCGCCGGCCTGCACAAGACGGTGACCGTCGAGGTCGACGGCGACACGGTCGAGGTCACGGCGTTCGGCCGCACGGTGGGCCAGGTGCTCGCGGCCGGCGACATCACGGTCGGCGACCAGGACCTCGTGGCCCCCGGGCTCGGCGAGACGGTCGGCGACGGTGCGCAGATCGTCGTCCGGCACGGCCGCGAGCTCGCGGTCGAGGTCGACGGCGAGGAGCGCACCGTGTGGACGACCGCGCTCACGGTCGGCGAGGCGGTCGAGGGGCTCGGCCTGCGCGACGACCAGACGATGCTGTCCGCGTCCCGCTCGGCGTCGCTGACCCGCGAGGACGTCCTGCGCGTCTCCACGCAGAAGACCCTGCACCTGGCCGTCGACGGCCAGGTGATCGACGGCGTGACCAGCGCGGGCACCGTCCGCGACGCGCTGCGCGAGATCGGCCTGGTGCTGAACGAGGGCGACCGCGTGTCGGTGCCGCTCGACGCGACCGCGACGGACGGGCTGGTCGTCCTGGTGACCCGCGCCGCGACCGCCGGCGAGACCGTCACCGAGGCGGTGCCGTTCGAGGAGCAGGAGGTCGAGGACCCCACGCTCGCGAAGGGCACCCGCGAGGTCGAGACCGCCGGCCGCGCCGGCGTGCGGACCACCACCTACAGCACCGCGACCGTGGGCGGCGCGGTCGTCGACCGCCAGGTGGTCGCGTCCGCCGTCACCGTGCCGCCGGTGACCCAGGTGGTCAAGGTCGGCACCATGGAGGTCGCCGCCGGCGTGAACATCTCCGTGTCGCCGGGCAGCGCGCAGGAGATCGGCAAGCAGCTCGCCGCCGCGCGCGGCTGGGGCGACGACCAGTTCGCCTGCCTGCTGCAGCTGTGGAACAAGGAGAGCGGCTGGCGCGTCGACGCCGAGAACACGTCGTCCGGCGCCTACGGCATCCCGCAGTCGCTGCCCGGGTCCAAGATGGCCAGCGTCGGCGCGGACTGGCGCACCAACCCCGCGACCCAGATCACCTGGGGCCTGAACTACATCGGCGGCCGGTACGGCGACCCGTGCGGCGCATGGTCCGCCTCCCAGGCCAAGGGCTGGTACTGACCTGCGGGTCCGCCGCGAGCACTTGGCAGAGGGTCACGAATAGGTTACGGTCGCGTGTCGCTCGTGACAGACCGGTGATCCCGGACCACGGGCAGCCACCCCGTGCGAACGCGCGCGGATCGTAGGACCACCGCCGGATCGAGGATCCGGGACCGACGGGTGCGGCACCTCCCTCCAGGTGCTGCCGCCGCCGCGGGGCCACCGGCCCCGGGCACCGCCGGGCGCCGCCTCGCGTGACGCACCCCGAACCTCGTGCCCGGGACCGCCGTCGTCTGGAACACCTTGACCTCCTTCTCCCGTCGCGCCCTCGCGCGTCTCGCCGCCACGCCCGCCGCCCTGCGCACCCGCGTCGTCCGCAACACCACGGACCCCGGGTCCGCGGACGGCACCCAGCCCGCCGACGAGCGCCGGTCGCGCCGGGGACGCGTGCGCCTGATCGGCGCCGCGACCGCGGTCGTGGTGCTCGCCACCGGCGGCGTCGCCGTCGCGGACGCCCACAAGACCGTCACGCTGGACGTCGACGGCGTCGAGACCACCGTCTCCACCTTCGCCGGCAGCGTCGAGGGTCTCCTCGACGAGCAGCAGCTGGACCTGGGCGAGCGGGACACCGTCAGCCCGTCCGGCGCCCTGCAGGACGGCGTCGACGTCGTCGTGCGGCACGCGCACCAGGTGACCATCCAGGCCGACGGCGCCGAGCAGACGGTCTGGACGACCGCGCTCACCGCCGACGAGGCCCTCGAGATGCTGGCCACCCGCGGCGACGACGTGCGCCTGGTCGCCTCCCGCTCCGCCGCCGGCGGCCGCCCGGACCTGTCCCTGGACCTCACCCTCGACGGCCCCGCCGCCGTGCAGGTGGACGGCCAGACGCTCACCGTCCCGGACGGCAGCACCACCGTCGCCGAGGCGCTGGACGCGTTGAAGATCGAGCTCACCGCGCTGGACCGCGTCAGCGTCCAGCACGCCGGGGACCGCGTCACCGTCGTCGTGAACCGCGTCGTCGTGCAGGACGTCACCACCACCAGCGAGGTGCCGTTCAACGCCGTCGAGCAGGAGGACGCCTCGATCTACGTCGGCACCTCCAAGGTGACCACCGCCGGCGTGCCCGGCGTGCGCACGGTCGTCGAGCGCGTCACCACGGTCGACGGGGCCGAGACCGCCCGCGAGCCCGTCTCCGACGCGGTGACCCAGGCGCCGGTCGACCAGGTCACCAACGTCGGCACCAAGAAGAAGCCGGTCGTCACCGCCGCGCCCAGCGCGCCGGCCGGCGGCGGCACCCCCGCGGTCGGCGGCGGCGACGCCGCGGGCCTCAACTGGGGCGCCCTGGCCGCCTGCGAGTCCGGCGGCCGCGTGGACGCCGTCTCCGCGAGCGGCAAGTACCACGGCCTCTACCAGTTCTCGGTGGCGACCTGGGGCGCCGTCGGCGGCGCGGGTCTGCCCTCGCAGGCCTCGGCCGAGGAGCAGACGGCGCGCGCGCAGATGCTCTACAACCGCTCCGGCGCCGGCCAGTGGCCGCACTGCGGGCCGCGCCTGTTCAGCTAGGCTCGCCCGCATGTCCTCGAGCACCGGCCCCGTCGCACCAGCGGCGGGGCCGTTGCTCGGTCCGGCCGAGATCCGCGCGCTCGCCGAGCGCGCCGGGGTCCGGCCGACCAAGACCCTCGGGCAGAACTTCGTGCTCGACGGCGGCACGGTGCGCAAGATCGTGCGCCAGGCCGACGTCGTCGCGGGCGAGCGCGTCGTCGAGGTCGGGCCGGGGCTCGGCTCGCTGACGCTGGGCCTGCTGGAGGCCGGCGCGGACGTCGTCGCCGTCGAGATCGACCCGGTGCTCGGCACGCTGCTGCCCGAGACCGTCCGCCGGCACGTCCCGGGCGTGGTGGTGGACTCCGTCGACCTGCCGGACGTCGTGCCCGGCCCGGCCGGCGAGCCCGACCCCGGCCCGCCCGCGCACCCGTCGCTGACCGTCGTCCGCGGTGACGCGCTCGACGTGACGGCGCTGCCGGGCCGCGCCCCGACCGCGCTGGTCGCCAACCTGCCGTACAACGTGTCGGTCCCGGTGCTGCTGACGTTCCTCGAGCGGTTCCCGACCCTGGAGCGCGTGCTGGTCATGGTGCAGGCCGAGGTCGCCGACCGGCTGGCCGCGCCCCCGGGGAGCCGGACCTACGGCGTGCCGTCCGCCAAGGTCGCCTGGTACGCGTCCGCGCGCCGCACCGCCACCGTCGGCCGGTCCGTGTTCTGGCCCGCGCCGAACGTCGACTCCGCCCTGGTCCGGATGGACCGGCGCGAGCCGCCCGCCACGACCGCGACGCGGGAGCAGGTGTTCGCCGTGATCGACGGGGCGTTCGCGCAGCGGCGCAAGATGCTCCGGTCGGCCCTGGCGTCGATGGCCGGCGGCGCCGAGCACGCCGTCCGCGCGATCCAGGAGGCCGGCGTGGACCCGCAGGCCCGGGGCGAGGCGCTCGACGTGACGGCGCTCGCCCGGGTCGCCGAGCGGCTGCACGCCGGGGCCTGAGCCGGCTCGGCGCACCGGCCGCCCGGCCGGTCCGCAGACCTCGCGCCGGACGCGCGCGGACCTGGCACAGTGGGACCCGTGACCGACCTGCGCCTCGCCCCCCGCACCGGACGTGAGGTGCGGGTCCGGGCGCCCGGCAAGGTCAACCTCTCGCTGCGCGTGGGCCCCCGCCGCCCCGACGGCTACCACCCGCTCGCCACCGTGTTCCAGGCGGTCTCGGTCTACGAGGACGTGGTCGCGTCCGCGGCGGACGACCTGCGGGTGACCGTCTCCGGGCCGCAGGCCGACCTGGTGCCCACCGACGACTCCAACCTCGCGCTGCGCGCGGCCCGGGCCCTCGCCGCCCGCACCGGCGTGGACGACGGCGTGCACCTGCACCTGCACAAGGCCGTGCCCGTCGCGGGCGGCATGGCCGGCGGCTCCGCCGACGCCGCCGCCGCGCTGCTGGCCTGCGACGCGTTCTGGGGCACGGCGCTGCCCCGCGAGGAGCTGCACGAGGTCGCCGCGGAGCTCGGCTCGGACGTGCCGTTCCTGCTCATGGGGCAGACGGCGGTCGGCTCGGGCCGCGGCGACCTGCTGACCGCGGCGCTGTCCCGGGGCGAGTACCACTGGGCCTTCGGCGTCCGGGACTCCGGCCTGTCGACGCCGCGGGTCTACGAGGAGTTCGACGCGCTCGCCCACGGCCGCGACGCCCTCGACACGGACGGCGACGTCGCCCTGCTGCAGGCCCTGCGCGCCGGCGACGCCCCGGCGGTCGGCGCGCTGCTGCACAACGACCTGCAGGACGCGGCCGTCGAGCTCGCGCCCGGCCTGGTCGAGACGCTGGCCGTGGCCGAGGACGCCGGCGCGCTCGGCGTGGTCGTCTCCGGCTCGGGCCCGACCGTCGCGGCGCTGGCCCGCAGCCGGCAGCACGCGCTGGTGATCGCCGCGGCCATGACCGCCGCCGGGGTCGCCGACTCGGTGCTCACCGCCTCCGGGCCGGTGCCCGGCGCGCGGGTGGTGGCCGGCTCGGACGTGCTCTAGCCGACCACCCGGCCGCCGGCGCGGTCAGTCCGCGCGCGTCACGTCGCCCGAGCCGTCGACCTGGCTGGTGACCTCGGGGTCCCCGGCGTAGGTCACCGAGCCCGAGCCGCCGATCGAGGCGTCCAGGCGGCGCGCCGCGTGCACCTCGATGGAGCCCGACCCGCCGATGGCGGCCTCGACGTCGTCGGCGCGGAGGTCCTCGGCCTCGATGCCGCCGGACCCGTCGATGCCGAACCGGGCGGTGGCCGTGCGGCCCGACAGCTCGACGTCGCCGGAGCCGTCGATGGAGGCCGCGACCTCGTCGGCGTCGACCCCGTCGATCTCGATGCTCCCGGAGCCGGAGATCAGCACGCGCAGCTCGTCGCCGGTCACGTCGGACCCGGTGACGTCGCCGGACCCGGAGATGAGGACCTGCTGCAGCTCGCCGACCACCAGCTCGTACTCGACGTCGCCGAGGTCCTGGAACCCGAACGACCCGCGCGCGTCCAGCACCAGCACGCCGTCCCGGACCTCCGACACCAGCCGGTCCTGCGTCCCCTCGGGGGCGCGCACCGTCAGCGACGGGGTGTCGCCGCGGCGCACCGTCAGGTCGCCGGACGACGCGAGCTCCACCGAGCGCACGTCGTCGATCTCGACGTCGCGGCTCACCACCGGCCCGCCGCCGCCCACGCACCCGGTCAGCCCGAGCACCAGCCCCGCACCGACCGCTCCTGCTGCCAGTGCCGTCGTCCGCCGTGCCATGCTCGCTCCTCGTGCCGGGCGCGGGGACGTCCCCCGCGTCGCGCTCCGAGCCTGCCAGCCCGGGGCACCGCGCCGACATCGGGGAGTCCCCTGAACGCACCCTGAGGAGGACCCGAGGGTCCCGCTGCTGGAGCGGCGCGGCGAGGTCAGGACTCCAGGCGGGTCAGCCCCCGGCGCAGCCCGCGGACGGCCTGGGCGATCCGCTGCTCGTTCTCGATCAGCGCGAACCGCACGTGCCCGTCGCCGCCCGGGCCGAACCCGACACCCGGCGAGACGGCGACGTCGCAGTCCCGGACCAGCATCTCGGTGAACTCGATCGAGCCGAGCTCGCGGTACGGCTCCGGGATGCGCGCCCAGGCGAACATGGTGCCGCGGGGCCGCAGGATGTCCCAGCCGATCCGGCCCAGGCCGTCGACCAGCGCGTTGCGCCGGCTCTCGTACACCGACGACAGCTCGGCCGGGTAGTCGAGCGCCTCGTTCAGCGTCACGGTCGCCGCGATCTGGATCGGCTGGAACGTGCCGTAGTCCAGATACGACTTGAGCTTGGCCAGCGCGCCGACCACGTCGCGGCGGCCGACCAGGAACGCGACCCGCCAGCCCGCCATCGAGTACGACTTGGTCATCGAGTACAGCTCGACCGCGACCTCCGTCGCACCGACGCACTGCATGATGGACGGCGGCGTCCAGCCGTCGAAGCACATGTCCGCGTACGCGAGGTCGTGCACCAGGACGACGTCCCGCTCCCGCGCCCAGTCGACCAGCCGCTGCAGGTCGTGCAGCTCGACGGTCGTCGTCGTGGGGTTGTGCGGGAACGACAGCACGACCACCCGCGGCTTGGGCCAGCCCAGGTCCCACGCCTCCATCACGCGGTCGACGTAGCCGGCGCCGTCGGTGCCGTCGCCGATCGGCACCTGGCGGGCGTCCGCCCCGGCGAAGTACGGGCCCCAGATGTGGATCGGGTACGACGGCGTCGGCACGAGCGCGGCGTCCCCGGGCTGCAGCAGCACCCACATGAGGTGGCTGAACCCCTCCTTGGCGCCGATGGTCGAGATGACCTCGGTGTCCGGGTCCAGCGTCACGCCGAACCGGCGCAGGTAGTGGTCCGCCACCGCCTGCCGCAGCTTGGGGATGCCGCGCGAGGCGGAGTACCGGTGGTTGCGGGTGTTCTGCGCCGCCTCGGCCAGCTTGTCGACCGCGATCTGCGGGCTGGGCAGGTCGGGGTTGCCGAACCCCAGGTCCACCACGTCGCGGCCGGCGCGGCGCGCCTCGACCTTGAGCGTGTCGATGATCGTGAACACGTACGGCGGCAGGCCGGGGATGCGACGGAACTCCATGGGCCGACGCTAGACCCGCGGGCCGCGCCGCGCGTGGAGGCCGTGCGGAGGCTTCGGGGCGGGTCAGCGACCGCGCGCCGCGAGCGCCGCCGCGTACAGCTCGCGCTTCGGCACGCCCGCCACCTGCGCGACCTCCGCCACCGCCTCCTTCAGCCGCTCGCCGCCGTCCACCCGGGACAGCACCTCGGCGACCAGGTCCGCCGTCGACGCGACCTCGCGCGCCGGCGCCCCGGCGACGACCACCGCGATCTCGCCGCGGACCTCGCCGGCCGCCGCCCACGCCGCGAGCGCCCCGAGCCCGTCCCGGACGACCTCCTCGTACGTCTTGGTCAGCTCCCGGCACACCGCCGCCGGGCGGTCGGCGCCGAACGCGGTGGCCATGTCCGCCAGGGTCGCCGCGAGCCGGTGCGGCGCCTCGAAGAACACCATCGTGCGGGGCTCGCGGTCCAGCGCGGCGAACGACCGGGCGCGCTCTCCCGGCTTGCGCGGCGGGAAGCCCTCGAAGCAGAACCGGTCCGTCGGCAGGCCCGACAGCGCGAGCGCGGTCAGCACCGCGCTCGGCCCGGGCGCGGCCGTGACCGTCAGCCCCGCGTCCACCGCGGCGGCCACCACCCGGAACCCGGGGTCCGAGACCGCCGGCATGCCCGCGTCGGTGACGACCAGCACCGTGCCGCCGTCCGCGACCACCGCGAGCAGCTCCGGGGTGCTGGCCGCCTCGTTGTGCTCGTGGTGGCTCATGACGCGGCCGCCGACGGTCACGCCCATCCGGGCGGCGAGCGCGCGCAGCCGGCGGGTGTCCTCGGCGGCGACGACGTCGGCCTCCTGGAGCAGCCGGCGCAGCCGGGGCGACGCGTCCTCGACGTCGCCGATGGGGGTCGCCGCGAGCACGAGGCGGCCGGTGCCGGGGGTGGAGGAGGTCACGCGGGCCAGCCTGCCACCTCCGCGCCGCACCGGTTGCCGTCCCGCCGCGCGCTGGCAGGCTGGCCCGCATGGCGACCGACCGCACCGTGCTGTCCGGCTTCCTGTTCGGGTGCGGGATCGCCGCGTCCGTGATCGACCTGTTCGTGTTCCACCTCGGGCTGCAGTGGCACCACTTCTACGACCTGTCGACCACCGAGGTCGCGCTCACCGCCGACGGGCTCTTCCACGCGTTCGGCTGGTTCGTCACCGTCGCCGGGCTGTTCCTGCTGGCGGACGTGCGGCGCCGCGACGGCGTCCGGTGGGCCCGCTGGACCGGGGCGGTGCTCGCGGGCGTCGGCGCCTTCCAGCTGCTCGACGGGGTGGTGAACCACAAGCTGCTCGGCATCCACCAGATCCGGTACGGCGTGGACCTGCTCGTCTACGACGTGACGTGGATCGGGTCGGCGGTGCTGGTGCTGCTGGCCGGGCTGGTGCTGCTGCGGCGCACCCGGTCCCGGGTCGCCGGCGGACCCGCCCCGGCGCGCCCGGCCTGAGGGGCCCGTCGTGCACGGCCACGGGACCGGGGAGGCGTCGGGCCGGCTGACCGGGTGGGAGCTGCTGGACGTGGTGGTGGTGCTCGCGCTGCTCGGTGCAGCGGCCCTCTACCTGTCCGCGCTGCTGCTCGCCCGGTCCCGGAGCCCGTGGCCGGTGCGACGGACCGCCCTGTGGCTGCTCGGGCTGGCCTGCGTCGGTGCGGCGCTGGTCGGGCCGCTCGCCACCGCCGCCCGGCAGAGCTTCACCGCGCACTCGGCCGCACACCTGCTGCTCGGGATGCTCGGGCCGCTGCTGCTGGTGCTGGGGGCGCCCGTGACGCTGGCGCTGCGGGCGCTGCCGGTCACCGCGGCGCGGTCCCTGGTCCGCGTGCTGCGCACCCCGGTGGTGCGGGTGGTGACGCACCCGGTCGTGGCGGGGACGCTCGACGCCGGCGGGCTCTGGCTGCTGTACGGGACGGACCTGTACGCGCGGATGCACACGTCCCCGCTGCTGCACGCCGCCGTGCACCTGCACGTGCTCCTCGCGGGGTACCTGTTCACCGCGTCCGTCGTGGGCCGCGACCCCGACCCGCACCGTGCGTCGGTGCGGGTGCGGTCGGCGGTGCTGGTCGCGTTCGTCGCCGCCCACTCGGTGCTCGCGAAGTGGCTGTACGCGCACCCGCCCGCCGGCGTCGACCCCGTGGACGCCCGGGTGGGGGCGCAGCTCATGTACTACGGCGGGGACGTCGTGGACGTGACGCTCGTCGTGCTGCTGCTGGGCGGGTGGTACGCGGCGACGCGGCCGCGGGCCGCGGTGCCCCGGCTGGTGGCGGCGGGCGTGGTGGCTCAGAACCGGGGGTAGGTCCTCGACAGGTCGACGATCCACTGCGGCGTCTCGAGCCCCCGTCGCTCGTCGTTCGCCACCTGGACCCTGGCCGCCTCCGCACGCACCGCCGGGTGCACGTCGTGCGCGAACCTCTCCGGCCTCGTCGCCGGCAGGTGCCGGAACGGGGGCGCCGCACGTCCCGTGACGCCCTCGGCGGTCCCGCGGCCGGCCTTGCGTCTCCACCTCATCGAGCACCTCCTCCGCCGAGTCTGTCCGAGGTGCCGGAGCCCCGTCGATCCCCACTTTCCGGACATCCCGCGCGTTCCCGGTCGTCGGGTTCCGCCTCGCTCTGCCAGAGCCGGTCGACCGCCGCGTCGACCAGGTCGCTCTCGTGCTCACCGGCCCACTCGCTCCGGGCCAGGGCGCGCAGCATCCGCAACCCGATCGCCTGCGTGCGGCCGTCGTCGCTCAGCACCCGCTCGAGCGCCCACTGCGCACGGGCCCACCACTGCACCTTGCGGTCCACCCACTGCTGCCGCGCCGCGTTCGCCCGGGCGGCGCGGTACGCGATCGCGGCCGCGACGATCGCCGCGGTGCCGCCGAAGCCCGCGCTGCGCGACCACTCCGCCAGCCACCGCGCGGCCTCGGCGGGCTCCGCCGAGGCCCGCACCCGCCCGAGCAGCACGCCCGCACCGAGCAGCATCGCCGCACCGAGCACGACCGCCGCGGCGCGCACCGCGCCGCCCATCCGCACCGCGTCCCGCACCCGCCCTCCTCCCGTCGCCTGGCGCCTTGCGGCTTGCGCCTGGCGCCTGGCGCCTGGCGCCTGGCGCTCACCGTGCCAGCGGCCGTCCCGGCCGCGCCAGCCGCTCGAGCCCGCCCTGGGGACCGCACCCCGGCGCGCCGTGCACCGGTCGGCGCGTCGCACCGCGCAGGTGCTGCTCAGCGGCCGCCCCTACGATGACGACCGTGCCCCAGCCCGACGACCAGCCCGCGGCCCGGTCCGACGTCCCCGGCACGTCCGGCGAGCCCGCCGAGCCCGCCGAGCCCGAGCGCCGGTTCCCGCCGGTCGTCGCCCCGGACCCCGCGCCGGCGCACGAGCCGCACGAGCACCACCTGCACGACGCCCCCGCGCGGACGCTCGCCCTGCCCGCGAGCGCCGACCCCGACCGCGCCGACGACCCCGCGCTGTCCACGCACGACCGCCTGCTGGTGCAGCTGCTCGGTGCCCGGACGCTGCTGCTCGGCGCCACCCGTCGCGCCCGCGTCACGGGCTGGCTGTGGCCGCTCGCCGTCACCCTGCTGGCCGGCGTGCTGCGGTTCTGGCAGCTCGGCCGCCCGCACGAGCTGGTGTTCGACGAGACGTACTACGTGAAGCAGGCGTACTCCCTGCTGACCCTCGGCTACGAGGGCCGGTGGGGCGAGGACGCCAACGCGCTGTTCGCCGCCGGGGACGGCTCGGCCCTCGGCACGGGCGCGGAGTACGTGGTGCACCCGCCGGTGGGCAAGTGGCTGATCGCGCTGGGCATGCAGCTGGGCGGCGGGTTCGAGTCGTCGGCCGCCTGGCGCCTGGCCTCCGCCGTGGCAGGCACGCTCGCGGTGCTGCTGGTCGCGCGGATCGGCCGGCGGCTGTTCGCGTCGACGGCGCTCGGCACGGTCGCCGGCCTGCTGCTGGCCGTCGACGGCGAGGCGATCGTCCACTCCCGCACCGGCCTGCTGGACAGCTTCGTGATGTTCTTCGCCCTGGCGGCGTTCGGCGCGCTGCTGCTGGACCGGGACCAGGCGCGGCGCCGGCTCGCCGCCCGGACGGCGGCGGTGCTGGACTCCGGCGCAGCGCTGGGGAGCGGACCGGGGCTCGGCTGGCGGTGGTGGCGGTTCGCCGCCGCCGTGCTGCTCGGGCTGTGCATCGGGACCAAGTGGTCCGGGCTGTACTTCCTGGCCGTCTTCGGGCTGCTGTCGGTCGCCTGGGACGCCACCGCCCGCCGGTCCGTCGGGGTGCGGCACTGGGTGCCGGCGACGCTCTGGCGGGACGCCGTGCCCGCGGGGCTGGTGGTGGTGCTCACCGCCGCCGCGACCTACCTCGCGACCTGGTGGTCCTGGTTCGCGCACCCCGGGTCGTACCTGCGGCAGTGGGCCGTCGAGCACCCGGGCGAGGGCGTCACGTGGCTGCCACCGGCGCTGCGCTCGCTCTGGCACTTCCACGGGGAGATGTGGCAGTTCCACACCACCCTGACCGCCGAGCACGCCTACGCGGCGCACCCGCTCGGCTGGATCGTCCAGTGGCGGCCGACCTCGTTCTACTACCCGACGAGCGTCTCGGGGCTGTCGGGCGCGGAGGCGCAGGAGGCCTGCGGGGCGGACGCGTGCTCGCAGGCGATCACCTCGCTCGGCAACCCCGTGCTGTGGTGGCTCGGCGCGCTCGCGGTGCTGGTGGCGCTGTACTGGCTGGTCGTCCGCCGGGACTGGCGCGCCGGGGCCGTGCTGGCCGGGATCGCCGCCGGCTGGCTGCCGTGGTTCGCCTACGCGCACCGGACGATCTTCACGTTCTACTCGATCGCGTTCACGCCGTGGGTGGTGCTGTCCGTGGTCCTCGTCCTGGCGCTGCTGGTGCAGACCGACGACGCGCGGCAGCGCCGGCGGGGCATCGCGGTGACGGCGGCGCTGCTCACCGTGGTGGTCGCGGTGAGCGCGTTCTTCTACCCCGTGTGGACCGGGTGGGTCGTGCCGTACGACTTCTGGCACCTGCACATGTGGCTGGCCTCCTGGATCTGAGGTCCGCCCGCCGCGCCGGTCAGGAGCGCTGCACGTGCCAGTCCACCTGCGGGCTCGGGTACCAGGCCAGGCCGTCGGCGTCCCAGTAGGGCCCGTGCGCCGCCACGCGCACCGCGAAGTCGTCCCAGTCGCGCTGCGCCGCCGGGGTCCACGCGACCTCGGCGACCGCCGCGAGCCGGGGCAGCAGCATGGTCATCAGGTCGTCCAGGCTGCGGAGCGTCTCGGTCCACACCGCCGCCTCGACCCCGATCACGGAGCCCTCGGGCAGGCCCGGCACCAGCGTCGTCGGCTCCCACTCGTAGGCGTCGCGCAGCTCGACGTGCCCGGCCCACTCCAGCCCCAGCTCGGTGTCGCCGTCGTACTTCATGTCCAGGTACGCGCGCGAGCCGGGCGACATGAGCAGCCGCGCCCCCGCCCGCGCCGCCTCGACGATCGGGGCCGTGTCCGTGCGGGTGTCCCAGTACTGCACCACCGTGCCGGGCTCCAGCGGCGTCGTGGCGATCTCCTGCCAGCCGACCACCTGCTTGCCCGCCGCGCGCACGGCGTCGCCCGCCATCCGCACCAGGCGGGCGTACTCCTCGTGCTCCATCGTCAGCACCTCGTCGCCGCCGATGTGCACGTAGTCACCGGGGGTCACGGCCGCCACGTCGCCGAACACGTCCCGCAGGAACGGCTCGGTCTCGGGCAGGTCGGCGTGCAGCCGGCTGAACCCGACCTCGATCCCGGTGTACGCGTCCGTCGGCTCGCCGGACGGCGTCAGCGCGCCGACGGCGTGCAGCGCCGCGTTGACGTGCCCGGGGACGTCGATCTCCGGCACCACCCGCACGCCGCGCGCCGCCGCGTACGCGACCAGCGCCTCGAACTCCTCGGTCGTGAAGAAGCCCCCCGGGTCGCCGTCGACCGCGGTGCCGCCGGACCGCGCCGCCAGCTCGGGCCGCGACGGCAGGTCCAGCCGCCAGCCCTGGTCGTCCGACAGGTGCAGGTGCAGCACGTTGAGCTTGTACGCCGCCATCAGCTCCACGACCACGCGCAGGTCGTCGGCGCCGAAGAAGTGCCGCGCCACGTCGACGGACAGCCCGCGCCAGGAGTGCACCGGCTCGTCCTCGACGTGCAGCGGCCAGGCCGCGAGCGTGCCCTGGTACGGGCGCAGCACCTGGTGCAGCGTCGCCAGCCCGCGCATCAGCCCCTCGGCGGTGCCCGCCGCGACCTCGATCCGGTCGGACGCGACCTCCAGCCGGTACTGCTCCCCCACCAGGTGGTCCGGGTCGAGCACGAACGCGACGTCCCCGGCCTGGGTCGGCTCGGCCACGTCCCGGTACCGCACCTCCACGGTGCTCCCGGAGATGCGGCTCAGCGACTCGGCGGCCAGCACCCCCAGCGCGACCTCGTCGGGCCCGACGCCCACCGTCACGGTGGTCGAGGCCGACACGACGAACGGCGCACCCTCGCCCGCTCGTACCAGGCGAGGAGCCGGGACGAGACGCAGCGGTGTGGTCGGAGCGGGCACGGGGGTCCTTCCGGAGCGGAGTCGGCTGCGGGCGCGTTCGTGCCCGGCCCCCTGCGCACAGTGTGCCTCCTCGCGGGGCCCGCGAGCAGCGACGCGCGGGTCCGGAATGTCGGATCCTGCGCACCGTCCCCGACGCAGCGCCGTCACCCGTTCGCCGGCCGGCCGGGTTACGGCGGGGACTCGGTGCGGTCACGGCCCGGACGCGGTGAACGGGCGGCGGGCAACGATCGGGTATCCGTGCAGGTGAAGGCGGTACGGACCCACCCCGGCGGCCCTAGCGTCCCCGTCATGCGGACACAGGGGCTGGGCCGGGGCCGTACCGGCCGGCGGACGGGGACGAGCGGATCACGGGCCCTCCTGGGGCTCGCACTGACCGGGCTGCTGCTCGCGGGCTGCAGCGCCGGGACGGACAGCAGCGCCGAGCAGGGCGGGGACGTCGCGCGGGTGGCGCCGGACGAGCTGTCCGGGGGCGACCGGGGCGGCGTGCCCGACGCCGGCGCGCAGGCCGGGAACGTGCCGGCCGGTGACCCGCCGGCCGACGCCGGCGCCGACGTCGCGGGCGACGCGGCCGGCGAGGCGCAGGGCGCGGGTGGCCTCGCTACCGGCACGGGTGTCGGCAGCACCTCGGCCGACGCGGGCGGCCGCCAGGTCATCACCTCCGGAGACGTGCGCATGCTCGCCGACGACCCGCGTGCCGCCGCCGACGCGGTGGTCCGGCGCGTGGAGGACGCGGGCGGGCGGGTCGACGAGCGCCGCGAGACCGCGGCCCGGGCCGACGACGGCACCGAAGCGAGCGCCGACCTGACCGTCCGGGTGCCGTCGGCGGCGATGACCGGGCTGCTGGCGGCGCTGGACGAGATCGGCGAGGTCGCGCAGGTCGACCTCGGCTCGGACGACGTCACCGCCGCCGCGCTCGACCTCGACGCCCGGATCAGCGCGATGGAGCTGTCCGTCGCGCGGATGGCGGACCTGCTGGCCCGGGCGAGCACGCAGGAGGAGATCCTGTCCGCCGAGAACACGCTGACCGAGCGGCAGGCGTCCCTCGAGGCGCTGCGGTCCGAGCGCGCCCGCATCGCCGAGCAGGTGTCGCTGTCGACCCTGACGGTGTCGATCGCGACGCCGCCCGAGCCGGTCGCGCCCGCCGAGCCCGAGCCGGAGCCCGCACCGGAGGAGCCGCGGCCGCGCGGGTTCCTGGGCGGCCTGGCCTCGGGGTGGTCAGCGCTGGTCGGGGTGCTGGACGGCGTGGTGACCGTGCTCGGGCTGCTGCTCCCGTGGCTCGCGCTCGGCGGCGCGATCGCCTGGGTGGTCCTGGCGGTGCGCCGGCAGCTGCGACGGCGGCAGGTGACCGCGACGACCGCCGGCGGCCCGGGTGCGGGCGGACCGGGTGCGGGCGGCACGGGTGACGCGGGTCCCGGCCAGGGCGGTCCGGGGCACGGCGGACCGGGGCCCGACCCGGACGGGGACCCGGCCGAGCCCGACCCGGCGGAGCCGCGGGACCGCGAACCGGTCGGCGTCGGCTGACCCGGCGCGGACGGCGGCGCCCGGCCCGGGCCGTCAGACCGGCGTCGTCGCCGGCTGCGGCTCGGGCTCGGTCGCCGCGAGCCGCCGCGCCAGCACCGCGCAGGTCGCGAGCTGGAGCTGGTGGAACACGATCACCGGCAGGGCGACGCCCGCGGCGGCCACCGGCCCGAACAGGACGCTGGCCATCGGCAGCCCGGTCGCGAGGCTCTTCTTGGACCCGCACATCAGCAGCGCGATCCGGTCGGCCCGCGTCAGCCGCAGCAGGCGCCCGCCGCTCCAGGTCACCGTCAGCATCACGGCCAGCAGCACGGCGCAGACCACGAGCAGCGCCACCAGCACCCCGACCGTGAGGTCGTCCCAGGCGCCCGAGCTCTCGGCCTCGGACACCGAGCCGTAGGCGACCAGCAGGATCGTGCTGCGGTCGGTGATCAGCGTGATCGGCTTGTGCGCGCGGATCCACGCGCCGATCTTCGGCTGCACCAGCTGCCCGACCACGAACGGCAGCAGCAGCTGCAGCAGCGTCGCCCCCGCGGAGCCGCCCACCGGGCCGCCCGCCCGGGACATCAGCACGCCGACCAGCAGCGGCGTCAGCACGATGCCGAGCACGTTCGACACGGTGGCGCCCGTGATGGCGCCGGCGACGTTGCCGCGCGCGATCGAGGTGAACACGACCGACGACTGGATGGTCGACGGCAGCAGCGACAGGTAGAGCAGGCCCGTCTGCAGGTCCTCCGGGAGCACCGACCCGGGCAGCAGCTGCACCGCGAGCCCGAGCACCGGGAACACCACGTAGGTGGACGCCAGCATCCCGCCCTGCAGCCGCCAGTTGCGCAGGCCGTCCCAGACGTCGCTGGTCGCCATCCGGGCGCCGTACAGGAAGAACAGCAGGACGACGGCAGCCGTGGTCACGCGGTCCAGGCCGGTCGCGAAGCCGCCGGAGGCCGGGGCGAACAGGCCCAGCAGCAAGACCGCCACGATCATCACGACCAGCGGGTCGACCCAGGTCGTGAACGTCTTCCAGGAGCGGGACCACCGGCCCGGTCGGGTCGGGGTCACGTCAGGCACCCGGACATCATGCCACCGGCAGCGGGGTCTCCCTCGCCCCGGCGGCAGGCGCCGGGGGCCTCAGGCGGGCGGCCGGACGTCGTAGGTCAGGTGCGCGAACTGGCCGAACCGCTCGACCGAGCGCAGGTGCAGCCGGTCCGGCCCGACCGTCCGGGGCAGCACCGGCGCGCCGCCCGTGAGCGCGGCCGGGGCGACGCTCACCTGCACCTCGTCCAGCGCGCCGGCGTCCAGGAACTGCCCCGCGAGGTCGCCGCCGCCGACCACCCACACGTCGCCGTCGCCGGCCGCCTCGCGGATCGCGGGCAGCGCGTCCGCCACGGAGCCGCGGACGAACCGCACGTCAGCACCCGCGGGCACCGGCAGGTCCCGCGTGGTGAACACGAACTGCGGCCGGTCGCCGAAGTACGTCGGCCAGTTCTCCGGGTGCGCGACCAGGTCCTCCTCGCGGAGCACCCACTCGTAGGTCGTCGAGCCCGACACCAGCACGGTGATCGGTCCGAGGAACGCCTCCTGGTCGGGCTGGGAGTCCGACTCCACCGCGAAGAGCCAGGCGAGCGAGTTCTGCTCGTCCGCGATGTAGCCGCTGATCGTCGTCGCCGTGTTGTAGATCACTCGCATGCGGCCGACCGTAGCGCGGGGGTCCGACACGGACCCGGGACGGACCCGAGAACGACGAAGGCCCGGGATCCGTGGATCCCGGGCCTTCGACCGGTGTGGAGCTGAGGGGATTCGAACCCCTGACCTTCTCATTGCGAACGAGACGCGCTACCAACTGCGCCACAGCCCCTTGAAGCGGTAGACAGCCTAACACCCCTGAAGGGCTGCTCACGACACCGCCCGTGCCCGCGGCCGACGGGCTACTGGCCGACCGCCCGCCGCCGCGCGAGCACGGCGTTCAGGTCGATGGAACCGGTCGGCTCCGCCGTCGCCGGAGCGGTGGTGCCCGCCTCCGCGGCGGGCGCGGGCGTGGTCTCGGCGGCAGGCTCCTCGGCCGGGGTCGCGGTGCGCGCCGTCGTCGGCACGGCCTCCTCCGGCACGACCGCGGCGGGCGCGGCCGCCTCCTCGGGCGCCGTCACCGACCGGCGGACCGGGGCGGCCAGCGTCGATCCCTCGACCTCGCCGAGCGGGGCGGGCTCCCGGCGGGGCGCCGGCGCCTTCATCGTGTACGTCGGCGCGGGCACGGCGACCGGCGACCAGGTGTCGCCCTCGCGTCCGCCGTCCTGCACGCGGGTGGACGTCCGCGCGGGGAGGTCGGCCCGCACGCGGGTGATGGCCTGGGTGTCGGACAGCGACGGCTTCACGGCGTGACCGCGCGCGCCCTGGCGGCCGGGGCGTGCCGTGCGCTCGCGCAGCGGCGCGGACGCCTCGGTGATCCGGCGCTCCCACTCGTCCTCGGCGGCGCGGCCCTGCAGCACGGCGCGGCGGCCGAGCCCGAGCACCCCGGCGAGCAGCACCGTGGGCACGACGCCCGCGAGCACGCCGAGCGCGGTCACGCCGACGACCACCCAGCCGGCGACGGCGGCGACCAGCAGCGCACCGGCGAGCGCGCCGCGGCGGCGCGCGGCGGCACCCCGGCGCGCGGTGGCCGCCGCGTGGGCGGCGTGCAGCTGCGCGACGCGTCGGGCGGCGTCGGCGCCGATCCTGTCCTGGGTCCCGTGCGGTCGGTCCACGTCGGTGGCTCCCCTGTCCGTTCCGGCGATCCGGTTCCCCGTGCCCGGGGTGAGCAACCCGACTCGCTTGTCCACCGGGCCGCAGTCCCACCGGACCCCCCGGGCCGCGTCCGCCCGCCGCCGGCGGTCCGACCCGTCCGGGCCGGTCACGGCGAGCACGCGCAACGCGTCGGAGAACCGGTCGTCGGTCCGCGACTCGAGCAACTGCTGCCGGTGCCGCAGCTTGTGCGGCACCAGGTAGGCGATCCACAGGCCGACCACCACGAGGGCGGCTGGTCCGGCGAATTCGTACACTCCACGACGGTAGGGGCGTCCTGCCCGGCGCCCCCGGACCCGTCACGGCGTGTCGAGCGGCATCACGGACGAAAATCACACTGGTGTAGTTCCGCGGGGCCGGGGCCAGCCTCCCACAGCCGGGGCCGTCGCGTCAGCGCCCGTCCGCCGTGGTCGCGTGCCAGCGCGCCAGCAGGCCCCGCGGGACCTCCTCCGTGGTGAGCGCGAAGGTGCGGTGGTCGCACCAGGCGCCCTGGATGTGCAGGTACCGCTCCCGGACCCCCTCGTCCCGGAAGCCGAGCTTCTCGACGACCCGCAGCGACGGCCGGTTCTCCGGGCGGATGTTGATCTCGACGCGGTGCAGGCCCAGGGTGCCGAAGCAGTGGTCCGTGGCGAGCGCGACGGCCGTCGGCGTGATGCCCAGGCCCGCGGAGTGCTGCGCGATCCAGTAGCCGATCGACGCGGAGTACAGCGACCCGTAGGTAATGCCGGAGACGGTCAGCTGCCCGACCAGCTCGCCGGCGTGCTCGATCGCGAACGGCAGCGACGTGCCGGACCGCGCCTGCTTGTCGAGCGTCCGGACGAACTGCCCGAACGTCGGCCGCCGGCCCGTGACCGGCTCCGGGGACGTCGCGTCCCACGGCTCCAGCCAGGCGTGGTTCACCGCGCGCAGCCGCATCCAGGCGGCCTCGTCACCGCGCCGCAGGGGGCGCAGGCGGATGTCGCCGTCGGACAGCGTGACCGGCCAGCCGCGCGGCATCAGCCCTCCAGCACCAGGCAGTGCACGACCTGCCCGGCCACGACGGCGTCGTCCTGCTCCCCCACGACCGCCAGCGCGTTCGCGTGCGCGAGGCCCGTGATCGACGAGGTCCCCGGGTCGCCGACGGGCGTGACGCGGTAGCCCTCTCCCGGCGTGCCGACGACCGCGGCCGGCACGAACTGCCGGACCCCGGCCGGCGACGGCCAGCCGACGTCCGCGCGCGCCGTGACCGACGGGCGGAACAGGTCGGTGTGCCCGGCCATCGCGCGCAGCGCGGGCCGCACGAACACCTCGAACGCGACCTGCGACGCGACCGGGTGGCCGGGCAGCGCGAACAGCGGCACCGTGTGCACCCCCTCGCCGACCGTGCCGAAGCCGTGCCGGAAGCCCGGGGACATCGCCACCTGGTCGAACCGCACGGTGCCGAGCGGCGCCAGGACGTCGGCCAGCGTGTCGTGCTGCGACTCCGACAGCCCGCCGGTCGTCACCACGACGTCCGCGCGGACCAGCTGGTCCTCGAGGGCCTCGCTCAGCACGGCGCGGTCGTCGGTGACGACGCCGACCCGCCGCGGGGTCGCCCCGGTGTCGCGGACGGCGGCCTCCAGCGCGTGGCCGGCCGCCTCGTACACGCCGCCGTCCCGGGCGGGCGTGCCGGGCTCGGCCAGCTCGTCGCCGATCGACACGATCACGACGCGGGGGGCGGGGTGCACGCGCAACCGCCCCCGGCCGGTCGCCGCGGCGACGGCGAGCTGGCGCGCGCCGAGGCGGGTTCCGGCGGCGATCACCACGGCGCCCTGCCGCGTGTCGGTGCCGGCGGGGCGGATCTGCTCGCCCGGCGCGGGGAGGCGGTGCAGCGTCACGCGGACGGCGCCGCGGTCGGTGTCCTCCGCCGGGACCACCGCGTCGGCGCCCGCGGGCACCGGCCCGCCCGACGCGATCCGCACGGCCTGGCCGGGCGCGAGCCGCAGCGCGGCCGGGTCGCCGGCGAGCACGTCGTGCGCCACGGGCAGCACCGTCGGCGAGCCCGGGGCCCCGCCCCGCAGGTCGCCGGTGGCGACCGCGTAGCCGTCGCAGGCCGCCACCGGTCGCGCCGGGACGTCCGCGGGCGCGACCACGTCCTCCGCGAGGATGCAGCCGGAGGCGTCGGAGAGCACGACGTCGAGCGGGGCGACGGGCCCGACCGCGGCCAGCACGGCCGCGAGCTGGTCCTGCACGGATCTCATGGCGGCATTCTGCCCGCCGGACCCGGGAGCGGCGCGCACGTCACGCCGATGGTCCTACCCGCACGCCGTCCCGTTTGGGAGACTGAGGGACATGAGCACCGCTGCCCAGCCGTATCCGCACGCGTCCGACGGCAGCACCATCACCGAGGTGAAGGACGAGTTCCGGGCGCTCATCCGGGCGGCACGGCAGGCCAGGTCGCCGCGCCGGCGGGCCGAGGCCGCGGACGCGCTGGTGGACGTCGTCGAGACGATCCCCGCCCTCGCGGACGCCCGCTGCGTGGCCGTGTACTCCGCGCGGCCGACCGAGCCCGACACCCTCCCGCTGCTCGACGCCCTCGCCGCGCGCGGGGTCGACGTGCTGCTGCCGGTGCTCGGCGCGGGACTGCAGCGCGACTGGGCCCGGTACGCCGGCCGGCACGACCTGCTGCAGCGGGCACCCGGCCGCCCGCCCGAGCCCTCGACGCCCGCGCTCGGCCCCGACGCGCTCGCCGGCGCGGACGTGATCGTCGCCCCGGCGCTCGCCGTGGACACCGCCGGGACCCGGCTGGGCCAGGGCGGCGGCTGGTACGACCGGGCGCTCGCCCACGCGCGGCCCGGCACGCCCGTGATCGCGCTGGTGTTCGCCGAGGAGCTGTACGACGCCGCGGTCCGTCCGCTGCCCCGGCAGCCGCACGACCGCACCGTCGACGTCGTCGCGACGCCCGAGCGGTGGATCTCCCTGCGGGCCGACGGCGGGGAATAGCGCGCGGCCGCGTATCATTGGCACTCGGACACGGGGAGTGCCAACCGGCCCCGACCCACCGAGCCACGTCATCGCGGGAGACAGCAGTGCCCACCTACGCCTACACCTGCACCGAGTGCGGCCACGCCTTCGACATCCACCAGTCGTTCAGCGACGCGGCGCTCACCGAGTGCCCGGCCTGCGGCGGCAGGCTGCGCAAGGTGTTCTCGTCCGTCGGGGTCGTGTTCAAGGGCTCGGGCTTCTACCGCAACGACTCGCGCTCGACCACCACGTCCTCGACCGGGGCGAGCAGCAGCTCGACGTCGACCACGGGCTCGGGCTCGTCGTCGTCCACCTCGTCGACCACCAGCACGACCCCGGCCGCCCCGGCCGCGGCGTCGACCTCGACCAGCACCGCCGCCAAGCCCGCCGCGAGCTGATCACCGCCGCCCGCGCCGCGCCACCGCGCGGCGCCGGGTGGTCCCCAGGCCGCGGGCCGGTGCGCGGTCCCCAGGTCCCGGCCCCCTGCTGGTTGGCGACCGGTCGCGTGCTGCCTAGCGTCAGGCGCATGCCCCTCGACCCGTTCCCCGAACCCGTCCGGTACCGGCTGCGCGTGCTCACGTGGCGCGCCCGGCGCCCGCTCGCCGCGCTGTGCGCCGGCCTGGCCGCGCTGGTCGCCGTGCACCTCGCCCGCCCCGCCGAGCTGCCCACCGCGCACGTGCTCGTCGCCGCCCGCGACCTGGCGCTGGGCGACGAGCTGACCGACGACGACGTCGTCCTCGACGCCGTGCCGGTCGCGCTGCTGCCCCCGGGCCTGGCGGCGCCCGAGGACGTGCTCGGCCGGCGGCTGGCCGTGCCCGTGCCCGCCGGGCTGCCCCTCGTCGCCGAGCTGCTGGTGGACGACGCCACGACCGGTCCGCCCGGCACCGTCGTGGTCCCGGTGCGGTTCGCCGACACCGGGATCGCCGGCGTGCTGCGACCGGGCATGCGCGTCGACGTGGTGGCCGCGGCCGTGCTCGACGGCGCCGAGCCCGTCCGGCTCGCGCGCGAGGCCGTGGTGCTCGCCCGGCCCGGGGGCGGTGCCGACGAGGCCCCCGACGCGGCGGGCGGCGGGCTGCTCGGCACCGGCGGCGGGTCGACCGCGGGGTCGGCGCCGGTGCTGCTGGCGGTCACTCCGGACGAGTCCGTCGAGCTGGGCGGCGCGACCGGCTCCCGGGTGCTCGGAGCGGTCATCGTGGGATGATGCCGACATCTCGCCGCCGCACCACGGAGGACCACCCGCGCATGAGCGACGCACTGACCAAGGGCCTGCGTGGCGCCACCGACCGGGCCCGCGGGCTCGCCGGGGTGTTCCAGGGGTTCAAGGACTTCATCTCCCGCGGCAACGCGATCGAGCTCGCGGTCGGCGTGGTGATCGGCGCGGCGTTCGGCGCGGTCGTCAGCGCCCTGCAGGCGGGTCTGATCGCCCCGCTGATCTCGATGGTCTTCGGCAAGCAGGACATCTCGCACCTCTGGGTGATCGGCCCCGCCGGTGGCGCCAAGATCGACGTCGGGCTGATCCTCAACGCGGTGCTGCAGTTCCTCATCACGGCGGCGGCGGTGTACTTCCTCATCGTGCTGCCGCTCAACAAGCTCGCCGAGCGGCGCAAGCGCGGCATCGAGGCGGAGCCCACCCGCCCCTCGGAGGACATCCTGCTGCTGCAGGAGATCCGGGACCTGCTCGCCGCCCGGCCGGAGCCGGCGCTCGCCCAGGACGTCGCACCGGACGGGCGCCCGGGCGCGCACCGGGCGCCGGACCCCGTCGACGCGCCGCCCGGCACGAGCCGCCCGACCGCCGACTGACCCACGCCCCGGCACCGCGGGCGGTGCGCCCGCGCACGGCCGAGCGGTCCGCCCGGCACGTGCGGCCCGTGCGGCACCTGCGGCGCCTGCGGCACGTGCGGCACCTGCGCCACGTGTGGTGCTTGCGGCACGTACGGGCGCGGCGCCTGGCGCCGTGCACCCCTGCCTCCCGGTGGGAGACTGAAGGCGTGAGCACCTCGTCGCCCGACCGCCGACCCCAGGACCCGGACCGCCCGCGCCCGCCGGTCGACGACACCCCGCTGATCCCCGGCCGCAGCGCCGACGACTCGGACTCGGGCTGGGGCGACGACCGCGGCGACTCCAACGACGACCGCCTCCTGCGCGACGTCCCCCCGCACTGGTGACCCCAGCCTGACCCGGACCCGCCTGCAGCGGACGCTCGCGCCCGCCACCGCCCGCTCGCCGCGAGACACGACCTCGCGGCGAGAGAGGGCCTCCCCGGCGAGAGAGGACGTGCCACGGCCCTCTCTCGGGGCGGACGCCCTATCTCGACGTGGCGGCGACGGTTCAGCAGGCGCGCAGGGACCAGAGGCCGGGCGGCGGCCGCCGGGTCAGGCGGGGTGGGTGCCGGTGGCGCGGTGGACGGCGGCGCCGACCACCGAGTCGACGCGGGAGCCGCGGCGGGTCAGGCCGAGCTCGGCGCGGACGGCCGCCGCCAGCTCGTCGGGGGTGCGCTCGGATCCGTCGGACACGAGCCACGCGACGAGGTCGTCCAGCAGGTCGTCCGAGTAGGTGCTGATCGGCAGGCCGGGGCGCACGTCGGGCCGGGGTCCGCCCGGCACGGCGAGGGTCGGCTGCACGGCGCGGACCGCGCCGGTCATCGGGGCCGCCGCCTCCATGACGCCGGGGATGTCCGCCGCGATCGCGGGGACCGGCGAGGTCGCCGGACGCGCCTGGTCGGTCACGCCCGTCGGGTCGCCCTCGCCGGACGCGGTCGCGCCGCCCGCACCCGTTGCGCCGGCCGGTGCGGTCGGCGCGGTCCAGGTCGGCGCCTGGTCGGGAGCCGGGACGCCCGTACCGGCACCGTCCGGAGCCGGGACCACGCCGAACGCCGCGGTCGCCGGACGCGGCTCGTCGGCCCAGGTCCCGCCGCCGGCGGGCACGTCGGCGCCGGGCAGCACGCCGAGCCCGGTCAGCGTCGGCGCCGGGCCGGTGCCGTCGTCGTCCAGGTACGGCGCGGGGACGAGCGTCAGCCCGCGCTGCCGGTCGGCCCGGGCCTGCGCGATCCGGCGGTCCGCGACGGCGTGCAGGGCGCGGCGGATCCGGTCCACCTCGGCCTCGGGGTCGAGGAACGCGGCGGCCGACCAGACGCGCAGCACGCTCCAGCCGAGCCGCTCGAGCCGCTCGGCGACCTGGCGGTCGCGCACCCGGACGCTGGGCTCCTCGAGGTAGGCGTCGTCGTCGGTGAGCACGGCGACCAGCAGCTCGCCGGGCAGGTCGGGGTGGCCGACGGCGAGCGGCAGGTGCAGGCCGCCGGGCAGGCCGTGGTCGAGCTCGACGACCAGGCCGTGCCGCCACAGCCGCTCCGCCAGGTCGATGACGAGGCGGTCGGGCGCGTGCTGCTCCGGGGCGGTCGCGAGCTCGGCCACCACGGGTGCGCGCTCGGCGGTCGGGGCGTCCTCCTCGGCGACGGCCGGGGCCTTGACCTCCTCGGCCACGGGCTCCTCGGCGGGCGGCTCGGCGATCGCGAGGTCGGTCTCCCCCGCGGCGCGGCGCTCGGCGAACCGCAGCAGGTCGCCCAGCAGCCGCGGGCCGGGGCCGCGCAGCCGCTCGGGGTCGACGTCGGCGACCGCGAAGCAGGACACGACGTCCAGCCGGTGCCGGGTCACGCCGAGCGCGGCGAGCAGCAGGGCGTCGCCGCCCGGGCCGCTGATCGGCCCGAAGCGGTGCAGCACGCGCCCGTGCGGGGTGCGGCCGAACCCGAGCGACAGGATGAGCGCGTCGCGGCGCAGGCCGGCGACGTTGGTCAGGTCGGTGACGACGAACGGCTCGGGGCGCGACCCGTCCAGGCACGCGGCCAGCGACGGCGAGTCGCGCACCTGCGCCAGGACGGCCTCGCGGACCTGCGCGGTGTGCAGCGCGGAGGCGGTGACGACGGCCAGCGACTCCTCGGGGTGCGTCAGCGCGTGCTCGATGACCAGCTCGACGACGCGGTCGACGTCGGCGCGGGTGCTCTGCACGGCACCGGAGGCGTCCGGCATGCCGGTGCCGTCCACCAGGTGGTGCCCGACGGCGGCGACGCTGGTGGGCAGCGGCGTCGGGGAGAGCACGTCGCCGTAGCCGTGCGCGGCGAGGAACGCCGTCAGGTACGGGTCCCGCCGGGAGGCGTCCGCGCGCAGCGGCACGGTCGGCAGCACGTCCGCGAGCTCGCGCACGGCGGTGCCGGACGCGCAGCGGCGGTCGCCGAACACGACCACCTGGCGCCCGCGGGCCAGCGCGGGCAGCGCGACCTCGACGGGCAGGTGCGCGGCGGCGTCGAGGACGACCAGGTCGACGGTGCGCGCGGCAGGCAGCACCTGCGGCACGAGCATCGGCGCGGCCGCGAGCACCGGCCGCAGCCGGCGGGCGACGTCGGGGTAGCGCTCGAAGGTCTCGGGCAGGCCGGTCAGCCGGTCCTCGAGCAGCTCGGCGAACAGCGCCTCGGTCTGCTCGGTGTGCGCGGCCATGGCGTTCCGGACGTGCGCGGCGGCCCGGGCGCGGACCGGGCCGGACAGCGCCGCGGTGTGCGCGAGGTCGAGCTCGCGGTACTCCGCGGCGAGCCGGCCGAGCGTGCGGCCGTCGTAGCCGGCCAGGGCCGGGTCGGCGGTGAGGATCTGCTCGAAGACGGTGGTCCACCAGGCCAGCTGCAGCTCGGCGGCGACCAGCCCGGCGGGGACCCGGCGGTCGGCCAGGTCGTCCAGCAGGTCGCCGAGGCCGGCGGCGAGCAGCGACCGGACCAGGCGGGTGCGCTCGGGCAGCGCGGCCAGGGTGTCGCGGGCCGCGACCAGGCGGCGGACGCGGTCGAGCACCTCGCCGATCGGCCGGGTGAGCAGGTCCGCGCCCTCGGGGGTGCCGGCGAGCACGGCGGCCAGGGCCTCGACGTCGGCCCGGACCTCGCGGTGCTCGGCCTCGATGTCGCCGAGGTGCTCGGGCAGCCGCGGCCAGCCGCCGGCCGGGCAGTGCGCCTGCCAGATGGTGCGCTGCTGCTGCACGTCGAGCAGCGCCGCGTGCAGGTCGGCGACGGGACGTCCCGGGCGCAGCAGGTCCTTGGCCTGCTTGCGCAGGCGCCGGCGCAGCCAGTACCCCATCGGGGTGCCGTGCTCCGTGCGCCACGACTTCGACGCGGTGGCGGCGACCATGTCGGCCGGGCTGCGCTCGAACACGATCGGCTGGAACACGTCCAGCACGCCGCGCACGCCGCCCAGCACCGCGAGCTGCTCGCCCCAGGTGGCGAGCGTCGTCGCGGGCGTGAAGCCGGTGACCTCGGCGACCTCGGCGATCCGCCGCTCGACGGCGGGCAGGCCGGTGTCGCCGGCGAGCCGCTCGGCGCGGCGCAGCGCGTCGGCGGCCTCGGCGTCGGTGAGCAGCGTGGCGCCGTACCAGGGGGTGTCGACCGGGCGCAGCGTGAACGCACCCGCCTCCGCGGCCTCGGTCAGCTCGGCGCCGACCGCCGCGCGCCGGTCGCCGTCCAGCGACCGGGCGACCTCGCCGGGCAGCCGGACGGTGGTGCGCGGCGCGGGCCGCTCGGCCGTGAGCCGGGCCAGCGCCTGGAACGCGTCGTAGGCGGACGCGCCCCACGGCTCGCGCACCAGGTGCAGGCCGTCGACGTAGCCGCGCAGCTTCTCCCGGCGCTCGACCAGCGAGCGGCGCAGCTCCGCGGTGGACCGGGGGTCGCCGGGGTCGAGGTCGAGGGTCATCGCGCCCATCAGCCGTCGGGCGGAGGCGGCGCGCCAGGCGGCGTCGGGGGCGACGTCCAGCAGCACCTCCCCCACGCCGAGGTGCTCGAGCCGCTCGCGCAGCGCGACGGCGGCCCGGCGGTGCCCGGGGACGTAGAGGACGGTGCGGCCGTCGGCGGCGGCGTCCGCGACCAGCGCCGCCAGCGTGCCCGTGACGTCGCTGTCCGCCGGCGCGTCCACGAACACGTGCGACCCGCTCGCGACGACGTCCAGCACGTGCTGCTGCGCCGGGTCCAGATCGCCCACGCCGCGCTCGAGGCCCGGGTCGCGGTCGCCGCGCACCGGCTCGGGCAGCGTGACGGCCAGCTGCTCGGCGGCCTCGGCGACACCCGCGAGCGCCGCGACGACCTCGTGCCGCTCCAGCCCGGAGGCGAGCCGGTCCAGGTCGTCGACCAGGACCTGCCCGGGGTGCACGAAGGTGCCGACGACGATGCGGTCGACCAGCTGGAAGTCGTCGAGCACGGCGACGCCGAGCGACGTCAGCCGCGTGATCGCGTCGCGCGGGTCGAAGCCCGAGCCGGTGAACGCGCTCCGGGCGACGGCGCCCGGGTCCAGCAGCGCGCCGCGGGACCGCAGCGCGCGGGCCAGGACGGGGTTCACCTCGAGCGACGGCTCCAGGGTCAGCTCGTAGTCGCTCTCGGCGGTGCCGCGGGCACGCAGGGACACCGGCCGCAGCAGCACGGGGGCGCGCACGCGGCGGGTGCTCGGGTGCGGGGCCTGCGCCGGGTCGGCGTCGCCGTCCTGCTCGCGCGGGTTGGACTCCCGGGTGGCGGTGGCGATCGCCGCGACGTCGTCCGTGGCCACGTCGGGGGTGCTGTGCTCGGTCCAGGACGCGACGCCGATGGCCAGGTAGGTCGGGGCGATGCCGTACTGCTGCGCGTAGGTCCCCGCACGGGCGGCGACGGCCCGGGCGCGGCGGCGCGCGGTGCCGAGCGCGGCGCCCTCCCGCACCAGGTTGGACAACCGGGTCTCGCGGCCCGCGAACAGCTGCGCGATACCGGACGGGTGCGCGGCGGACAGGTCGAGCGCTGCGTCGCCGAGCAGCTCGACGTCGGCCAGGGTGGAGCCGCCGGCGGCCTCGACGAGCGCGGCGCGCCAGGTGCTGGTGGCGCCCTCGACGAGCTCGGCGGCCGAGGGCGGCTCGACCAGCACGGGGCCGGTGGGGCCGGCGGGGTTCGCGGAGTCGGGCATCGGTGCCTCGCCGTGGTGCGCGTCGGAGCGGTCGGGCGCGGGGCCCTCCGTGCCGGTCGCGGGGGTGCGGGGGGACGACGGGGTGGTCGGCGACGCCGGCACCGCCTCGGCGGCGGCCGGCTGCCGGGGAACGGAGCGGCGCGCGGGGACCTTCACCCGCAGCACGCTAACCGGAGCGACCCCCCGGCGCCGGTGTGACGCGCCGCCGAGCGGGGTGATGACGCGGAACTCGCCGGGCGCGAGGCCGTCACGAGGACCGCGGGAGGGGGTGGCGGGCGGAGCGGGGCTCGACGCCGGCCGGAGCTTGATCAACGGTGCGCACCGCGCAGGGGGCAGGCGATGCGCACCGTCGGGAATGAACTATGGCCCCGTGGTGGTGCAGCGGTCAACAACCTGGCCATCTCCCGGGTGAACGCTCACACAGCCTGGTCACAGACCCGGGGCATCGTCGCAGGTCGGCTTTCACCCCCGGTGACCGACGTCACGTCGTCCCGCGCCTCGGGACGGCGCTCCGGGCGGGGTGGTCCGGTGCCCGACGGGGGGCGGTGCCGGGCACCGGAGCTGAGGTGCCGGTGGGACCCGTCAGCCGCTGCGGGCCCCACCGACGTCGTCGATCCTGTCCGCCGCTCACACCCGGTGAGCACCCGCTGAGTGCCCCGCGGCGGTCCGACTAGGTGCTCGCGACGCGGCACTAGGGGGCACCCAGGCGCGGCTGGGTGGTCGGACCAGGGGCTGCCGGCCCGCACGGCCGGGCCACGACCCCGGCGCGTCGCTAGGCTGCGGCCGACGAAGGAGGACGCCGATGTCCGAGGACTTCACGGTCACCGTCGGGTCGGGGACGCTGCGTCCCGACGCGCCGGACGCGGTCGCGCTGCCGCACCGGTGGACGCCCGGAGGCATGCGGGCCACCGCCGCGCCGACCGGGGCGCACCTGCTGCACCTGGCCGTCGCCGGCTGCGTGCTGAACGACCTGCACCGCGAGGCCGCGGCGCGCGGCATCCCGCTGGACGGGGTCGAGGTCGTCGCCGGCGGCGGGTTCGCGCCCGGCAGCTGGGCGTCGACCGGCATCACCTACGCCGTGCGGCTGGACACGCCCGTCACGGAGCACGAGGTGGACCTGCTGCTGGCCGTCGTGGACGAGGTCGCCGAGATCCCCCGGGCCGTGCGGCAGGGCGTGCCGGTCAGTCGGTCCACTCCGCCAGCTCCGCCCGACTGACCATCCCGAGCTTGCGCAGCGCCCGGCTCATGTGGTTCTCCACGGTGCGGACGCTCAGGTAGAGCTGGTCCGCGATCTGCCGGTTGCTCAGCCCCTCGCGCGCCAGCACCGCGACCTCCTGCTCCCGGCCGGACAGGGACTCGGTGCGCGGTCCGCCGACGGGCCGCGCGGTGCCGCTCCCGGGCGCCCGCGTGCCCACGCCGAGGTACTGCTCCGCCGCGTGCGTCAGGCCGGGGGCGCTCAGCGGGCTGATGCCGGGCAGCCCGGCCTCGACGGCCTCGCGGTCGTCCTCGGCGATCCCCACCAGCACCTGCACGTACGGGTCCAGCAGCGGCAGCCGGGTCCGCCCCGCGACGTCCCGGACCTTCTCGGCCCGCTCGCGGTCCAGCGCGGCGTTGCCCATCCCCCAGCACAGCAGCGCCGGCTGCAGCAGGCCCTGCTCCGCGTACGCGCGGCCCGCCTCCCAGGCGGTGCTCGACGCGGCCGCCGGATCCCCGCCCGCCGCCGCGAGGGCGGCGTGCGCGAGCGGGCGCAGCGAGCGCAGCAGCGGCTGGTGCGCCGGCGGCGTGCTGTCCAGCTCGTGCACCAGCACCTCCGCCAGCGACTGGTTGCCCGCCTGCGCCTGCAGCACCGCGCCGACGGTCAGCCCCCGCCGGTAGAAGGTCGTGCCGACCGGCCCGGGCGCACCGAGCCGCAGCGCCGTGCTGAGGGCGCGCCACGACGCGGCGCTGCGTGCGCCGGCGAACAGCACCTCGGCCAGCACGCAGGCGTGGATGCGGATGCCGAGGGCGTCCAGGTCGTCGTAGGCGGCGTCGAGCATCCGGCGCTGCCAGCGCTCGGCCTCCGCGGCGCGCCCCGACTGCAGCAGGCACTGCCCGCGCAGCGCCGCGAGGTAGTGCCGCGCCTCCGGCTCGACCTCCGCCGGGTCGGCCGCGTTCACCCGGCGGCACACCCGCAGCGCCGCGTCCGGCCACCCCGCCTCCAGCAGCGCGGCGGCACGCTGCACGGCCGGCCAGCCGCGGAAGAACGCCGGCTCTCCCGGCGGGTCCGGGTCGCCGGCGACCTGCTCGGGGCACCGGCCGCCGGCGATCTCGTCCAGCACCCGGGTCTTCAGGTCCCGCAGGGTGCGCACCGGCGCGAGGTCCGGGTCGGCCGGGTCCTCGTGCGCCGCGGGTGCCGTCGGGTCCGCCGGATGCTCCCGGTCGGCCGGCTCAGGGCCGGCTTCCGGGTCGGCCTGCGTCGCCGCCTGCGCGGCCGCCCACGCCGCCCAGCGGGACCGGTAGAACGCGAACGTCGCCCGCTCGGCGGGGTCGTCGTCGGGCAGCGGCCGGACGCGCTCGAAGACCTGCTCCAGCCGGTCGACGGCCGGGCGGCGCATCAGCGTCGCGAGGTAGGCGTTGGCCCGCCCCAGCGTCGGGTCCTGCAGCCACTCCGCCCGGCGCGCGGCCTCCTCGGCCGTCGCCCGCTCGTGCACGAGCGCCGTCAGCTGCGCGGCACGGCCGGACTTCCCGCTCTCCCCCGACGGCGTCGCGAGCAGCGCGACGCTCGGGTCGTCGGGGGCGGTCGCCGCGGACCTTGGCCCGCCGTGCGCCCGGACCCGGTCGACCAGCTGCCGCCGCCGGGTCGGGTCCAGCCGCTCGCGCAGCGCCCGCGCCAGCACCGGTGGCGAGACCGCCAGCACCTCCCCGGATCCCGACGGGTCGTGCCCGACCACGCGGCCGCACTCCTCGAGCTCGGCCAGCACCGCCGGCCCGACCAGGCTCGCGGCGACGTCCGCGGGCACCGGGCCCGTGCTGGCGAGCACCTCGAGCGCCTCGACCAGCGGGCGCGGCATCCCGGACAGGAACACGTACGCGACCGCGCCGACCGGGACGTCGGTCAGCGTGCCGTCCTCCACCCACATCCCGTCCTGCCGGCGCAGCGCCCCCGCCGCCCGGGCCGCGTCGACCAGCGCCACCGCGGCCTTCGGGTTGCCGGCCGTCTGCGCGGTCACCGACGAGGTCAGTCCGGCGTCGGCGGGCGCGCCCAGCACGGAGGCGAGCAGCACGGACACCGCCCGGAAGCCGAACGGCGGCACCCGCAGCTCGGCCGGGGCGCGGTCCACCAGCAGCTCGCGCATCCCCGCGGTCGGGGAGCGCAGGGGGTCGACCGTGCTCGCCGCGACCAGCACGGCCGGGGTGCGGGCGAGGACGCGGCGGACCACGCCGAGGCTGGCGGCGTCCACCCGGTCGACGTCGTCGACCAGCAGGATGCTGCGCCGGGCCCGGAGCTCGTCGGCCAGCCACTCGGTCAGCACCGGCTCGTCGGGAGACCGCACCGACGCCGAGGCGTGCCCGACCAGCGCGGACAGGTCCTGCGAGCCGCAGGACCGCAGCAGCAGCCCGGTCACCCCGCGCCGCGACGCGTCCGCGAGCAGCCGCTCCAGCACCGTCGACTTGCCCGACCCGCGGTCGCCGCGCACCAGCACGTCCCGCCCCAGCGGCAGCCACCGCTGCGCCGCCGCGATGGTGAGCCCGAACCCCTCTGCGTCCACCGATCCTGCCCCGTCCCTCGTCCGCGTCGCCCTGCCGGGTAGGCACTCTGCAGGGCGTGCCAGCACTCAGTGAGCGGCCCGTGACCACCTACGCAGACGCGCGCGAGCGCGAGCACTGTGGTCGCGCGGGCGAGGCCGGGCCACCTACCCAGCGCCGCCCGGCCACCTCCGGCTCACCTGCGGGGCGCCCGCTCGGCCGCACTCCCGCCCGCGCCGCCGCGCACCCGCCCACCGCGCGCCCGCGCCGCCGCGGTGCCACGCTGGGAGACGCCCAGCGGGAGCCTGGCCAGGTCCCCGCGCCCGGGACCGGAGGGACCCGCGATGTCGTACACGATCGGCTACTTCGTCGGCAGCCTGTCCAGCACCTCGATCAACCGCACCCTGGCCGAGGCGCTCATCGCGCTGGCGCCGGACCAGCTCGAGCTCCGGGAGATCCCGATCCGGGACCTGCCGCTGTACAGCCCGGACTACGACACGGACGACCCGCCGCCCGCGCGCGCGCTCAAGGAGGCCATCACCGCGTCGGACGGCATCCTGTTCGTGTCGCCCGAGTACAACCGGTCCATCCCCGGTGCGTTGAAGAACGCCATCGACTGGGGCTCGCGGCCGTGGGGCAGCAACGCGTTCGCCCGCAAACCCACCGGCATCGTCGGTGCGTCCATCGGCGGCATCGGCACGGCGGTGATGCAGTCGTCGATGAGGAGCGTGCTGAGCTTCCTCGACGCCCCGCAGCTCAACGCGCCGGAGGCGTACATCCACTTCCGGCCCGAGGTGTTCGGTCCCGGCGCGCCGTGCGCGACGAGAGCACGGCCAAGTTCCTCGGTCACTACATGGACGAGTACTGCGCGTTCGTGCAGCGGGTGCTCGCGGCGAACGCACCCGGGCACATCGGCGACCCGGACGCGATGCCCACGGCCTGAGGCCGGTCTAGGCCCGGGGCTTGAGCCGCTGCCCCGGGATCACCGGCGCGGGCAGCGGCGGCTGCGGGTGCCCGTCGACGCGGCCGAACCGCGGGCCGCCGCCGTCCGGCGAGGCGATCTCGGCCTGCCACTGCTCGCGCGCGGCGAGCACCTCCTCGTGGTCGCGGCCGATGAAGTTCCACCACATGACGATCTTCTCGCCGAGCGGCAGGCCGCCGATCAGCAGCGCCCGCACCTCGGCGCCGCCGTGCGCGGTCAGGGTCAGGGTCGTGGCTCCCGGCGCGCGGTAGCGGAGGTGGTGCACCGGGGCGGGCTCGCCGTCGACGGTCAGGTCACCGGCGTCGACCAGCACGCCGTGCTCGAAGGCCGGGTCGACCGCGAGCGTCACGGACGCGCCCGGCCGGAGCCGCAGCTCGGCGCCGACCAGGGGCGAGAACGTCGGCACGGGCGACGTCGATCCTGCCAGCGAGCCGAGGAACACCCGGGCCTCGCCGCCGTCCAGGGGCACCACGGGCGGCACGTAGTGGTCGAACGCGGGGTCGACCTCGCGGTCCCGCTCCGGCAGCACGGTCCACAGCTGGACGCCGTGCAGCACCGTGGTCGCCGCGGTGGAGTCCTCGGAGTGGCTGATACCGTGCCCGGCGGTCATGAGGTTGAGCTCCCCCGGCCGCACCAGACAATGCGTGCCGAGGCTGTCGCGGTGCTCGATCTCCCCGGAGAACAGCCAGGACACCGTCTGCAGCCCGGTGTGCGGGTGCGGCGGCACCCGCATGCCGCCGGTCGCGGCGACGTCGTCGGGGCCGTAGTGGTCCAGGAAGCACCAGGCGCCGATGAACGACCGCGCCCGCTGCGGCAGCGTGCGGCGCACCGTCATCGCGCGGATCCCGCCGAGCGGCACGTCGCGTGGCTCCAGCAGCTCGCCCGCGCCGGCGGCGACCGGGGTGCACACCCGCTCGCCGGCCGCGACTTCCAGGTTGGTCATGCGCCCGAGCGTAGTTCGCGCCCGCCCGGGCACGGCGAGAGCGCAGGACACGCCGGTGCGGGGTGCCCGCGCACCGGCGTGTCCTGCGCTCTCGCGGGTCGGCCTAGCGGAGGGCCTTGCGGATCGCCCCGACCGCGATCGCGGCGCCCAGGATCCACGGGCCCGCGACCAGGACCACGTCCAGCGGCTGGTGCCGGACGTCGACGCGACCCCGGCGGGACGCGATCGGGTGCCGGCGCGGCTCGGACAGGATCCCGGTCTCGGTGATCGGGTTGTCCGGCCGGGTCGTCGCGAACGACTTGAGGTGCTCGGTCGTCGACTCGACCCGGTCGGCGGCGATCAGCAGCAGCCAGTGTGCGGCGCGGCCCTCGCTGAACCGGTCGTACGCGTAGCGGCGGATGGCGCCCGCCGGTCCGTGCAGCGGCTGCGCGGTGCCGAACACCGGCGGCAGCATCGTGTGCTCGATCGAGCGCTCGCGCGGGTACGTCTCCGGCTGGCGGTCGGGGAAGTCCCAGTGCGCGCCGGTCGGCAGGTCGCGGCGCTCACGCGGGTAGGACGGCCGGTCGGCCGGGTCCAGGTCGGCGCCCCAGCCGGGGATCCGGGCCCGGAGCTGGTCGGAGGTCTCCGGCAGCGCCGGCTTGTCTGCGCGGTACGGCATGGTCGTGCTCCTCTCAGTCCGCGTCCGGGATGATGACCGGCTTGATCATGCCGTCCAGCTTCGACGACATCATGTGGTAGCCCTCGGCGATGTGCTCCAGCGGGATCCGGTGCGTGATGATGTCCGACGGCTTGAGGTAGCCGTTCCGGATGTGCTCGAGCAGCCGCGGCCACTGCCGGGCCACCGGTGCCTGGTTCATCCGCAGCGTCAGGCCCTTGTTCATCGCGTCGCCGAACTTCACCGCGGAGAAGATCGGCCCGTACGCGCCCATCACGGACACGGTGCCGCCCTTGCGGACGCCGTCGATCGCCCAGTTGAGCGCGACCGGCGACCCACCCTGCAGCTTCAGCTTGGCCGCCGTGACGTGCTGGATCAGGTTGCCGTCCGCCTCCGCGCCGACCGCCTCGATCACGCGGTCGAAGCCCAGGCCGTCGGTGGCGTACTTCATCTCGACGACGATGTCCTGGTACTCGGTGTAGTTGCGGGTCTCGGCGTGCGCGAACTCCTTCGCCTTCTCGAGCCGGTAGTCGAGCTGGTCGATCACGACGACCCGCCCTGCGCCCATGAGCCAGGCCGACCGCGCCGCGAACAGCCCGACCGGGCCCGCCCCCAGCACCGCGACCGTGTCGCCCTCGCGGATGTCCGCGAGCTGGGCGCCGAAGTACCCGGTGGACAGCGCGTCGGTCATGAGCAGCGCGTCCTCGTCGTCCAGCCAGTCCGGGATCCTCTCCGGGCCGACGTCCGCGAACGGCACGCGCACGTACTGCGCCTGACCGCCGTCGTAGCCGCCGGTCGTGTGGGAGTACCCGTAGATGCCGCCGACGGCGGTCGCGTTCGGGTTCACGTTGTGGCAGTTCGAGTACAGGCCCCGGGCGCAGAAGAAGCACGTCCCGCAGTAGATGTTGAACGGGACCATGACGCGGTCGCCGACCTGCAGGTTCTGCACCGACGACCCGACCTCGTGCACCACGCCGATGAACTCGTGGCCGAACGTGTGCCCGATCCGGGTGTCCGGCATCATCCCGTGGTAGAGGTGCAGGTCGGAGCCGCAGATGGCCGCCCGCACCACCTTCACGATCGCGTCGTTGGGATGCTCGATCGCCGGGACGTCCTTCTCCTCCACGCGGACCTTGTACGGCCCGCGGTAGACCATCGCTCGCATGAGGCCTCCCTCGAGGGTGTGCTGGGTTGCATCTAGCCTGCGGACCTCCGGCGGCTCCCGCATCCGGAGGCGGTCCGGCCGCTGCCGCGCAGCCCGGCGGATGCCACCATCGACCCCGTGACCGCTGCTCGTGCTCTCGCCGGCGCGCTCGGTGCCGCACTGCTGGCCGTCCTGGCCTCGGGCTGTGCCGCACCGGCGAACCCCGCACCCCTGCCGCCGACGCCGACCGCGCACGTCTCGGGGCGGTCGGCACCGGACGTCACGGGCGTCGTCGCGGTGCGGGACGGCGGGCCGGTCCTGACCCAGGCCTCCGCCCCGTCCTTCGAGGGCATGGCCCTGTCGACCGACGACCCCGCCGTGGTGTCGGACGCCGGCGCGGTGACCCTCGACGACCTGGCCGACGGGGACGCCGTCGAGGTGTGGCTGGCGCCGGACGCGGCGTGCGCCGAGTCGTCGCCGGTGCAGTGCGCCGTGCTGACGATCCGCGTCACCGGCTGAAGCGGGCCACGGGCGCCGGGTCGCCCCGGGCGGCGTACCCGCCCGCGCCGTAGCATCACCGGCAATGACCAGCGCCCCCGCCACCGAGCCCGGCGCCCCCGCACGGGCCCTGCTCGACCGGCACCGGGCCCTCGCCGCCACGGCGGCGGCCGTCCTGGACCACGTCGACGGCGCCACCGTCCGGATCGCCGCCCTCGTCGAGCAGGACCGCGAGGCGCGGGTCCGCGCCGAGCTCGGCGTCGTCCCCGTCGACCAGCTCGGCGCGATGACCGACCGCAACCTGCGGCTGCGTGCGCTCACCGACGCCGGGTACGCCACGGCCGCGGACCTGCTCGGCGTCGACGCCGCGGTGCTGGACCAGGTGCCGGGCGTCGGCGCGCAGACCGCGCGGAGCGTCGTCGCCGCCGTCGACCAGCTGGCCGACGCCGTGCGCGCCGGCGTCCCGGTGCGGCTGGAGATCGACCGGTCCGGCCGGCCCGACACCGCGACCACCGTCGAGCTGCTGCGGCTGCTCGACCGGCTGCTGCGGCTGCGGCCGGTGGCGGAGCCGCACCGCGCCGCGCTGACCGACTACGCGTCGTCGGTCGGCGTGCACGCCGCGACCGCCGCCCCCGCGGGGAACCGGCTGCGGTTCGCGTTCTCCCGCGGCGCGACGAAGGAGCGCGTCCGCGGCGCCCTGGCGGCGCTCGACGGCTGGTCGACGGTCGTCGACGAGGGCCTCGGTGCCACGGTCGAGCGCCTGGCGGCTGCGTGCGCCCGGCCGGACGCGGACGCGACGGCGCTGTGGGACGCCTTCGAGCGGCGCAGCGCCGAGTTCTACACGGTGCTGGGCAGCATCGTGCCGCTCGCCCAGGACGTGCTCGCCGCCCGCGGCATGCTCACCGCGGAGCTCGCGGAGCGGGTCGCCGCGCGGCCGCTCGACCTGTCGCTGATGCGCGTGCCGCTGCGCGGGTACCAGGAGTTCGGCGCGAAGTTCGTGCTGAACCAGGGCCGTGCCCTGCTCGGCGACGAGATGGGCCTCGGCAAGACCATGCAGGCGCTCGCCGTGATGGCCGACCTCGCCGCCCGGGGGGGACACGCACTTCCTGGTCGTCTGCCCGGCCGGGGTGCTCGTGAACTGGCTGCGGGAGGTCGACGCCCGCACCGCCCTGCGCGGGCACCGGCTGCACGGGCCCGACCGGGACGGCGCCGTCGCGCGGTGGCAGGCGGAGGGCGGCATCGGCGTCACCACGTTCGAGGCGCTGCCGCACGTCCCGCCGGACGGGCCGGCCGTGGCGCTGCTGGTCGTCGACGAGGCGCACTACGTGAAGAACCCCGGCGCCCGGCGGTCGCAGGTCGTGGCCGCGTGGGCCGCGCGGGTCTGGCGGGTGCTGCTGATGACGGGCACCCCGCTCGACAACCGGATCGAGGACTTCGTCGCGCTGGTGCGGCTGCTGGACGCCGACCTCGCCGCGTCGCTGCCCCGGCACCTGGGCCTGGTGGGCGCCGACACGTTCCGGCGCGACGTCGCCCCCGTCTACCTGCGGCGCAACCAGGCCGACGTGCTGGTCGAGCTGCCGGAGCTGGTCGTCGTCGACGAGTGGGAGGACCTGTCCCCGGCGGGCGAGCGCGTCTACGCCGAGGCCGTCGCGAGCGGGAGCTTCATGGCGATGCGCCGCGCCGCGTACATGACCGACGACCCGGCCGACTCCACCAAGCTGGCGCGGCTGGTCGAGCTCGTCGCCGACGCCGGCGCCAACGGGCACCGCACCGTCGTGTTCTCGTACTTCCGCGACGTGCTGGACCGGGTCGTCGCCGCGCTGTCCCGCGAGCCCGGCACCGCCGTCCACGGCCCGCTGACGGGTGACGTCGCGGCGGACGAGCGGCAGGCGGTCATCGACGCGTTCGGTGCCGGCCCGCGGCACGGGGTGCTGGTGGCGCAGATCACCGTCGGCGGCGTCGGCCTCAACCTGCAGGCCGCCTCCGTCGTCGTGCTGTGCGAGCCGCAGCTGACCCCCGCCGCCGAGGCGCAGGCGATCGCGCGGCTGCACCGGATGGGCCAGGTGCGGACCGTCGTGGCGCACCGGCTGCTGACCGAGGACGGCGTCGACGAGCGGATCGTCGAGCTGCTGGCCGGCAAGCAGCGGGTGTTCGACGCCTACGTGCGGGAGTCGTCGGTCGCGGCGGCAGCGGTCGCGGCGGTCGACGTGACCGAGGCCGGGCTGGCGCGCGAGGTCGTCGCGATGGAGCAGGCGCGGCTCGGGTACGGACCGGTCTGGGACGAGCTGGCACGCGGATGAGCACCGCGATCGTCTCCCGTCCGCCCGCAGGTGGCTACGCTCGACGGGTGAACGCGACCGACCGGCACCACGTCCGCGTCTCCGGCGTCCCCGGGGCGCAGCCGATCGTGTTCGCGCACGGGTACGGCTGCGACCAGCACATGTGGCGGCTCGTGGCCCCGCACTTCGAGGACGCGTTCACCGTCGTCACGTTCGACCACCTCGGGGCCGGCGCCTCGGACGCCAGCGCGTACGACCCCGTGCGGCACAGCACGCTGCAGGGCTACGCCGACGACGTCCTGGCGCTCCTCGACGAGCTCGGGCTGAAGGACGTCGTCCTGGTCGGGCACTCCGTGTCGGCGATGATCGCCGTGCTGGCCGCCGTCGCCGAGCCCGAGCGGTTCGCGAAGCTCGTGCTGGTCGGCCCGTCGCCCCGCTACGTCGACGACGACGGCTACACCGGCGGCTTCACCGAGGACGACATCACCGAGCTGCTGGACTCCCTGGACAGCAACTACCTGGGCTGGTCGCGGTCGATGGCCCCCGTCATCATGGGCAACCCGGACCGACCCGAGCTCGGCGCGGAGCTGACGGCGAGCTTCTGCCGCACCGACCCGGACATCGCGCGCCGGTTCGCCCGGGTCACCTTCCTGTCGGACAACCGCGCCGACCTGCCGCACGTCCCGGTGCCGACCCTGGTCCTGCAGTGCATCCAGGACGTCATCGCGCCGGTCGTGGTCGGCGAGTACGTGCGGGACGCGATCCCGGACGCGCGGCTCGTGCTGCTGGACGCCACCGGCCACTGCCCGCAGCTCAGCGCCCCCGAGGCGACGACGGCCGCCATCGCCGCCTTCGTCCGGTGACCGCCCGGCCGGCCGGGACGCCCCCGACCCCCGTGGCGCCCGACGACCCGGCCCAGCTGTACGACCGTGCCCCGTGCGGGCACCTGTCGACGCGCCCCGACGGCACCATCGTCGGGGTCAACGACACCTTCCTCGCGTGGACCGGCTACCGGCGCGAGGACCTGGTCGGGCGCCGGCGGTTCGTCGAGCTGCTGCCCGCCGGGGACCGGATCTACCACGAGACCCACTACGTCCCCACCCTGCACCTGCAAGGCACCGCCCGGGAGATCGCCCTCGACGTGATCGCCGCCGACGGCCGGCGGCTGCCCGTGCTGATCAACTCCGTGCTCGACCGCGACGAGACGGGCCGGCCCACCGGGATCCGGACCGCGGCGTTCGACGTGACCGAGCGGCGCCGCTACGAGCACGAGATGCTCGCCGCCAAGCGCCGCGCCGAGGAGTCCGAGGCCCGCGCCCTCGAGCTCGCGCAGACCCTGCAGCAGACCCTCATCCCGCCGACGCCGCCACAGATCCCCGGCCTCGACGTCGCCGCCGTCTACCGGCCCGCGGGCGACGGCCGGCACGTCGGCGGCGACTTCTACGACGTCTTCCAGGTGGCGGCCGACGACTGGGTCGTCGTGCTCGGCGACGTGCAGGGCAAGGGCGCCGAGGCCGCGGTCGTCACCGCCCTGGCCCGGTACACCGTGCGCGCCGCGTCGGTCGACCACGACGACCCGGGCGCGGTGCTGCGCACCCTCGACCAGGTGCTGCGCCGTGCCGAGACCGACCGGTTCTGCACCGCCGTGGTCGTGCGGCTGCGCCGGTCCGGCGGCACCTGGCGGGCGACCACCGCGTCCGGCGGGCACCCGCTGCCGCTGCTGCGCCGGACCGGGCAGCCGCCCGTCCCCGTCGGCGAGCACGGGCACCTGATCGGCATCCTGCCCAGCGCCGACTTCCCCGACACGGACCTCGAGCTGCAGCCCGGCGACGCCCTCGTGCTGTTCACCGACGGGGTCACCGAGGGGCGGCGCGGCGGCGGCTTCTACGGGACCGAGCGGCTGGTCCAGGTGGTCGACCGGCACCGCGGCGGCGCCGCCGACGTGACCGACGCGATCCTGGCGGACGTCATGGCGTACCAGGCGGACGACGCCCGGGACGACATCGCGGTGGTGACGGTGGCGGTCGCGGCGGGGTAGTCCGGGGGGATGCTCGGGTCGAGTGTCCAGAAACTCGGACGGTGTGTCCCGATATGTCCGCGGGTTTCTGGGCACTCGTCGCGTCGGTGGAACCCTGTGCTCGTCCGATGGCGCAGGGCCGTCAGCTGGCCGCACCGCCGGTCGGAAGCGGTTGCATCGGCCACGGGCCGACGAACTTCCCCGGCACCGCGACCGGGGTGGCGCCCGCCCCCAGTGCCTGCTGCACGAGCCGCACCACGCGGGACGCGAGCTCGTCCAGGGTGTCGCCCCACTCGGTCGGAGCAGGAGTGGTGCCGGACGGGTCGAGCTCCTCGAGCACGAGGAGCGGCGTCCTGAGGCCCGTGACCGACACCTCGATCAGCGGTCGCCAGACAGACCCCGGCCGCACGACCACCTCGCCCTCGCCCGGCTGCGCTGACAGCTCCGCGATGCTGCGGCCGGTGCGGTTCAGCAGGACGAGGACCCGGGCGGCGGTGAAGTTCTCCGAGGCCACCCGCACGTCGCGGGAGGACGCCAGCACCCCGGCCACGACGCCAGGTGCCGCTGGCTCAGGGTCGCCCGCGCCCAGCCCACGGAACGTGATGCCGTTGAACTCCGGGAGCTTGGCGATCGCGTCGAGGAAGTCACCGAGCGCGGTGCTCATCGCTCGTCCTCCCGGCGTCCGCGTGCTCCACGCTCTTCCGGGGTCGAGACGATGCGGGTGATCGTCGGCATCTGCGCCTTGCGCTCGCTGATGTCACCGGGCCCCAGCGTCCCCAGTCGGCGCCGGCTCTCCTCGATCGCCCGCGTGACGAGGCCCTCGATCTCGTTCCGCTGTTCGTCGTCCGTCATGCCCGCAAGGACGTCGGAGTTCCACGTCCGTGCGTCGGGCCGGGGGTCGCGAGGGTCGTCCACCCGGCTCATCGTGCCACCTCGCGCCCGACGAACGCCCAGTAGCTGCCGGCACCCGTCCCGAACTGCTGGGCACCGCGGACCTCGAACACGGTCCCTGGCGGCATCAGGATCTCCGCTTCTCTCCCGTAGTGCGACAGCGGTTGCACGTCGACGCCGCTCCGGCCCTCGACAGTCACGAACGCGTTGCCGTTGGTCCGTCGCCGGAACTCGTCGGCGATCCCGGCGTCGTTGGACGTGCTCCAGAACGCGCGGTCACTGACGTGGTTGCCCGGTTGCTGCCACTGCTGCAACACGTCCGGCGGCATGTTCGTCCCCCGGAACGTCGTGCCGTCGGTCGCTGGCAGCTTGCCCATGCCGGACACCGCGGAATCGACCTCTGCCTGGATCCGGAGTGCTGCGTCATCGGGGTACGACGACGGGTTCCGCAGGAACCCGTTCATCTCCGTGTATCCCTCGTCGGTGGTGTAGCGGTAGATGTTCCGGACCTCGTCCGGCGTCAGCGTGGGGTGTCGCCCGGCGACGGCGTCGGCCCACTGGTCCAGATCGCCCCCGTCCTTGGGGTGAGGGAGGTCGCTGAGGTCCGGCAGCGGGGAACGCGCCGGCGCCGAGGGTGCCCGCGGCGGGGTCGGCGCCGGCCCTGCACCCCCGCCCGGCAGCCGCCCCCGCACGCCCGACGCCAGCTGCGCCAGCGCGTCCTTCATCGCCTCCAGCAGGTTCTTCAGCGACTTCCCGGTCGAGATCACGTCGATGACGGACCGCCCCACCCGGGTCGCGATCGATGACACGCGCGTCGCCACCTGCGACGCCACGTACGGCGTCGCGAGCCCGGCGGTCACTACGAGCGTCGACACCCAGGAGATGATCGAGCCGACCAGCTGCGCGAGGGTGTCCCGCACCAGGTCGTGCACGACCTGGACGACGGTGGAGCAGGTGCGCAGCGCCGACGCCATCGAGGACGCCGACGTCCCCGCGGCCCGCACCCGGTCGGCCAGCCCGTTGGCGTACGCGCCGTAGGCGACGATCGACGCGCCCGACATCGCCTCGAGGTCTGCGGTGACGATCCGGTGCAGCTCGTCGCCCGCGCCGTTCATCGCGGTGGCGACGTTGTCCCACGTGCCGGCGAAGCCGAGCACCGCGCCGGCGTCACCGGTGAGGTCGTTCAGCCAGCCCTTGAGCGGCTCCAGGTGCTCCATCAGCCAGCCCAGCCCCGCCGCGATCAGCGAGCCGAGCGGGTCGACCGCGGTGGCGACGGCGTCCAGCGCGACGCCGACCCCGGACAGGCCGGCAGCGACCCAGTCGCCGGACTCCAGCGACGAGCTCAGCTGGGACAGGGAGTCCAGCAGCATGGCGCCGCCGAACGCCGTCGACGTGTCGACGGGCCCGACGACCAGCGGGTTCGCGGTCACCCGAGCACCCGGGCGATCTGCTGCATCCGCGACTCGACGGCCCGGTCGGTCTCGTCGACGGAGCGTGCCATCGCGCCCAGCTCGGCCACCATGCCGTCGGTCGCCTCGCGCACCGCCGCGATCGCGTCCTTGGCGGCGGCGTCCGTCCCGCCGATGATTCCCGGCAGGAACCCGCACAGGACGCCGAACGCACCGCCGTGCAGGTCGGCCGACCCGGCCGCCGACTCGGCCGTGCCGAGGTCGCCCGCGACCTGCTGCACCCGGGCCGCGTGCTGCCGCAGCACCCCGGTGTCGATCTGGAAGCCCCCGCTCACGCGATCACCGCAGCCGGCTCGCGAGCTCGTCGCGCAGCTGCGCGGTGACGGGTGAGGTCTCGCCGAACGCGTCCGCGGCGACCGCCAGCGCCTGCCGGCCCGCGTCCTGCGCGGCGGCACGGACGGTCTCGACGATGAGCGCCGACAGGTCGCGCGCCACGATGGTGGTCGCGTCGTCCGCCAGGTGCAGGTCGACGAGCTGGCCCGACGGGTCGACCTCGGCGGTGACCTCGCCGCGCGGGCTGCGGGCCCGGCCGCGGAGCCGGTCGAGCGTCTGCTTGACCTCGGCCGCCTTGACGGCGCGCTCCTGGGCTGCGGCGATGTCGGCCTGGACCCGCTCGATGGCAGCGTCCGGGTCGTCGAAGTAGGACGTCACGGACGGCACTGTAACCGGCCCGTCCGGCGCGCTCCCGCCGACTGCCCGAACGCCACCCGGTCGGACCTGGCCTCAGTCTGCGTCCTCCGGCGACGGGTCCGGGATCTCCCCCGGCCGGTACCGCGGCAGCCGGCTCGCCGGCAGGATCGCGGTCGCGCTGATCCCCGCCAGCACCAGCAGCCCGAGCCGCAGCGTGTTGAGCCGCGCCTCCTCGTTCAGCGCCACCGCCGCGTCCACCTGCACGTCGTCGGCGTCCGTGCCGGCCAGCACCTCGCGCAGCTCGTCGTTGCTGACGAAGTTCACCGCGTCCAGGTCGACCTGCTCGACGAGGTCCGCGGGCAGGTCCGGGTGCTCGACGACCGCGCGGCCGACGTTCACCGACAGGATCGTGACCAGCAGCGCGCCGACCAGCGCGGTGCCGACGGCCGACGCGAGGTTCTGCGTGGTGCCGCGGATGGACCCGACGTCGCCGGCCAGGCGCTTCGGGACGGCCGTGACCAGCACGTTGAACACCAGCGTCACCAGGGCGCCCTGCCCGACGCCGAACACGAACAGGCCGAGGATGGTCGGCAGCGTCTCCCAGTTGTTGGTGACGACGAACGCGAGCCACGCGAGCGCGACGGTGGTGAGCGTGAACCCGAAGACGCCGATGGTGCGCGGCGGGAACCGCCCGTAGAACCGCACGACCAGCGTCGCGGTGACGAACACCGTGAGGTTGAACGGCATCATCGCCAGCGCGGTGTCGAACGGCGTCCGGCCCTGCACGATCTGGATGTACAGCGGGACGGTGAAGTTCAGCGCCGCCTCCAGCGCGACGACGATGAACATCGCGTACACCGCGGCGCGCTCGCTCGACGCGCCGAGCACCCGCAGGTCGACCAGCGGCATCTTGCCCGAGGCCGCCCGGCGGCGGGTCCACCAGAAGAACGTCTGGCCCAGCACGATGCCGAGCACCACCAGCACCGGCGCCGGCGACACCCCCGCGATGCTGAACGGCGCGTCCGGCGTCGCGACCAGCGGCCCCCACGCGTTGAGGTTGTTGAACCCGAGGGTCAGCAGCACGACGGCCAGGCCGATCAGCGCGGCGGCGACCAGGTCGATCCGGACCTCGCGGTTGCCGCCGTCGGACCGCAGCCGGGTGCTCAGCACGAGCACCGCGACCGCGAGCGCCAGCACGACGCCGAACACCGGGCGCCAGCCCACCAGCGTCCCCAGCGCGCCCCCGACGAAGAACGCCGTCACCCCGGAGATCGCCCGGGCCGAGCCGAGGGAGCCGATCGCGGTGGCCTGCTGCGCGCCGTGGTAGTTCTCGGCGATCAGGGCCACCAGCGACGGCACGATGATCGCGGCCGACGCCCCGGCGACCGCCTGCCCCGCGATGGCCCAGCCGACGCTCGGGGCGAGGATCATCATCAGCGCCGACCCGGCGAACGCGGCGATCATCACCCGGAACATCACGACCCAGCCGATGCGCTGGCCGAGCTTCGCGCCGGTCATCACCAGCGCGGCGACCGTCAGCCCGTAGACGACGATCGTCGAGCTGACGACCGTCGGCGGGACGCCGAAGTCCTCGACCATCCCGCCGAGCGACACGGGCAGCGCCGCGACGTTGAACGACATGAGGACCTGCGCGAGGAACAGGCCGGCCATCGGCACCCAGGAGCGGCGCTCCTCGGCTGTGGTCGTGGCCGGGGACTGCGTGCTGGTCATGCGCGGGCTCCCGTGCGCTCGGGGACGTGGACGGCCGACGCGAACACGTTCAGGCCGAGGGTGCGGCTCAGGTGGGCCGTGGCCAGCCGGCCGCGGACGCTGTTGCCGGCCGGGTCGAGCGGCGGGGAGAACGTGCCGATCGCGCCCTTGCCCGGCGCGATCGCGACGATGCCGCCGGCGACGCCCGACTTGGCGGGGACGCCGATCTCGAACAGCCACTCCCCCGACCGCTCGTACATACCGGTGGACGCCAGCACCGCCAGGGTGTCCCGGCAGACCTGCGCCGAGACCACCCGCTCGCCGGTCAGCGGGTGCACGCCGCCGTCCGCGAGCGTCGCGCCCATCAGCGCGAGATCCCGGGCGCTGACCCGCAGCGCGCACTGCCGCGTGTAGACGTCGACGATCTCCAGCGGGTCGGACTCGATGCGGCCGTAGCTCTCCAGCAGCCGGGCGATCGCGCGGTTGCGCTGGTTGGTCGCCGACTCCGACTCGTACACGACCTCGTCGACCTCCAGCTCGCGGCCGGCGAAGCGGCTCAGCCCGGCGACCAGGTGCCGCCACTGCTCGTCCGGGGTGCGTCCCGGCAGCAGGGCGGTGGTCGCGATCGCCCCGGCGTTGACCATCGGGTTCATCGGGTGGCCGTCGTTCAGCTCGACCGCGATGACCGAGTTGAACGGCAGCCCGGTGTTGTTCACGCCGACCCGGTCGAGCACCACCTCGTGCCCGTGCACCTCGCACGCCAGCGCGTACACGAACGCCTTGGAGATCGACTGGATCGTGAACCCCACGTCGGCGTCGCCCGCGGCGTGCAGGTCGCCGTCGGTCTGCGCCACGCAGATGCCGAAGAGGGCCGGGTCCACCTCGGCCAGCACCGGGATGTAGTCGGCGACGACGCCCTCGGTCCGGTCCCGGTACCGCACGTGCGCGTCCCGGACGAGCTCCTCGACCCGGTCCCAGCCGGGCAGCGAACCCGTCGAGACCGCCTGCTCCACGCCGCTGATCTCGGTGCTCACGCATCCTCCGCCCGCCGTCGCCCCCGCGGCGATCGTGTCACGCGAGGTGGAGGGCGTACAGGGTCAGTTGGTGCGGTTGGTGCGCCTCCTGCACGAGCGCCGTCGCGTGACGCATGGCACGCGCGCGGTCGTCGGGGGTCAGGATCCGCGCGTGCGCGACGCCGACCGGTTGAGCAGACGCCGCAAGTCGGTTCCCGCCACGGTGAGCGCGTCGTCCCGCCAGGACCCGACCACGGGCTCCGCCCCGGCAACGAGCTCGTCCAGGTGCGCGCGGGTCACCGTGATGGTCTCGAGGCGGTTGCCCGACCAGGCCAGCACCTGCGCCTGGAGCGCCCGCAGCTGGTCCTGCCAGGCGTCGGAGTCCGTCTGCGCGGAGTCCCGCACGACCAGCAGCAGGTCGACGTCGCTCTCCGGCCCGGAGTCCCGCCGGGCGACCGACCCGAAGACCGCGGCGCTGACGACCGCGGGCCGCAGGCTCGCCGTCGCGTCGGCCAGGCGCCGCAGGAAGTCGTGGCGCGCGGCGAGGGCGCTCGTCACGGCGGGGGCCAGCACGTGCTCCCGGTTCAACCGGTACTGGTGGCCGTGGTTCGACGGCTCGGCGACGACCAGCCCCTGCCCCACCAGGCGGTCCAGCGCGAAGGCGAGGCCGCGGCGCGTGCCACGCGGTGCCAGCCGGTGGATCTGGGACTGGCCCAGGGCGCTCTCGGTCCCCGCCAGGACGGTGAGCACAGCCGACTCCATCGACGGGATCAGCGACTGCAGCGGCGAGGACAGGTCCATGCCCCCATGGTGTCGTCGCGCGCTCGGCCTGGCAATATCTTTCCAGGTCGGCATGATCTTTCCAGCAACGGTGCTCATGCGACGACGCTAGGGCCGGCCCCACGCTGTGAGTGCGAGCCGAAGGTCCCGTGCGACCCCTCAGCCGAGGTGGCCGCCGAGCGCCCCGGCGCCGCCGGCCTTCGCGGCGGTCAGCATCCCGGTGGTGATCAGCCGCGCGAGCGGCGAGCCCGCCACCGAGCCGCCGGCCTCCAGGTGCTCGGCCTGCTTCCGCAGCGCGACGGCGACCGAGCGAGCGCCGCCCGCGCGGTGCCGCTCGACGGTGTCCGCGAGCAGGCGCAGCAGCTCGGGCGGCTGCGACTGCTCGATGTGGTCCGTGCGGGAGACCAGGGGCACGAACAACCGTCGTCCCCGGCGCGGCTTCACCGCGAGCAGCAGCGTCCCGCCGCCGTTCGGCACCAGCGCCACGGACGTGCCCGGCTCGAGCCGGAGCTCCCGGCGCCAGAGCCGGCACCGGACCTGCAGCACCGTGCCCGCGGCCGGGTCGAGCCAGGTGGACCGCCAGAGCAGGACGACGAAGAACAGCGCGAGCGCCGCGACCCCCGCCCCGCCGACGACCCGGTTCTGCGGCTGGGTGACCAGGAGGTAGCCGGCGACCCCCAGCGCCACCACGGCTGTCCCGATCAGCCACCACCGGAAGGACCGCGACGACAGCCCCGGGAGGCGCACCAGCCCGGGCGCGGCGGTCACGGCGCCCCGACCGCCGCAGCGACGACCGCGGCCGCCGTGCCGACCGCGCGGTCCGCGAGGTCGCGCACCCGGACGTCGAGCTCCGCGCGGCTGGTCGGGCTCGCGACCACCGCGGAGCCCGACCCGGCACGGGCGTCCAGCACCCACGCGCCGCCCGGCCCGGTGAACAGGCCCAGCAGCTCGGGCTCGCGGTCGTCCGGCGTCCGCACGACGACGTCGCTCCGCACGAGCGCGTGCCCGAGCGCCTCGACGACCTCGACCGGCGGGTCGGAGGGGTCAACGACCTCGATCTCGGGGCCGGCGCCGTCGCCGGTCTCCGGGTGCATCACCGCGTCGAGCAGCAGGTCGCCGAGCGCGTCCGCGGGGGCCAGGGAGAACCGGTGCTGCCCGTCGGTCGACACCTGCTCGACCAGCACGACGTCGCGGACCACGTGGGCGTACCAGAAGTCCTGCCCCACGACGGTGGACCGCGCGACGCACACGACGGCGGACGCACCGCGGCGCAGCGTCACCAGGGACAGCACGTCCTCGCGGACCTGCAGCTCCACGGTCGGCTCGCCCACCGCGGCGGCCAGCGCCTCGACGGTCGGCGGGTCGACCACGCCGCGGGCCAGCAGGCCGCGGTAGGCGGTGCGCAGCGCGACCTCGCGGTCGGCCTCGGCGAGCGTCGCCAGGTACGGGGAGACGACCAGGCCGCCGGGGCCGGCGAGGATCGCCAGCTCCTCGTCGGTCAGCACCTCGACCGGCACGGCCACGGGGGTGTCGGCGTCGCTCATCCGAACAGCCCGAACGACACGACGTCGAGCGCGCCCTTGCCGAAGTCGGACACCGCGTCCTTGGCCTTGTTCACCTGGTCTCCCGCCCAGTCCGCGGCGTCCGACACCGCGTCCTTCGTCCAGTCCACCGCCGTCGCCCCGGCGTTCCACACCGTCTTGCCCGCCGACCCGAGGAAGTCGCCGATCGCCTCGCGGTTGTCCCACACGAGGTTGCCGAGGCTCCACGCGCCGTAGGCGAGCACCGCGCCCCCGGCGACCGCCAGGCCGACCGGCCCGAGGCCGAGCGCACCGGCGGCCAGCAGCGCACCGGCGCCGCCGGCGCCCGCGAGTCCGAACCCGCGCGTGGCCCAGCCGCGGGCGCCCTCGTAGCCGCCGCCGGTGACGACGTCGGCCAGGCCGGTGACGACCGTCAGCGGCAGGAACGCCTTGCCCGCGGTCCGCAGCGCGCCGACGCCCTTCTGGCCGAGCAGCTTGGTCATCCACTCGGCGGCGGGCTTGCCGTTCTTGAACACGTCCATCGCGGCGTCGGCCTTCGCGAAGTTCTCGACCATCGCCGCGTAGTGCGTGATCGGCGCCGACGACGCCTTGAGGAAGTCCAGGAACGCCTTGCTCTTGCCCGCCGACTTCATGACGCCCTTGATCACCTGCGCCAGGGCGATGCCACCGGCACCGACCGAGCCCAGCGCGCCGATCACGTCACCGCTGGCGAACGCGCGCTGCAGGTAGGCGTCGACCGCCGATGCCAGCGTCTGCGGCACCTCGACGGCAGACAGGTTGTCGGCGACCCGCTGGTCGGTGGTGGCGACGTCCTGCAGCGCCGTGGCGATCGCGTCGGCGTGCACCTGCGCGTCGGCGTTCAGCGCCCGCTGCTCGGCGTCCCGCTGCGCACCCGCGCCGTCGGGGTCGCCCGCCGCCGTCATCACCGGCGGCAGCGTCGGCGCGGTGACCCGGCCGTCGCCGTCGACCCGGAACCCGCCCGCGACGGCCGTGTCCACGGTCGACAGCACCGCCGACTTCGCGCGGGACAGGTCGGTGGCCCCCGAGGCGAGCGCGGAGCGCGCCGACTCCAGCGCGTCCGCCAGGGCGAACCCGGTCGTCGCCTCGCTCGCCATCCGCTGCGCTGCTGCCTGGGCGGCGTCGCCCTGCCAGTGGTCGGTCAGCCGGGTCATCGCCGCCTTGGCCGCGCGCACCTGCGCGTCGACCGCCTCCTGCGCCGTCCCGACGCCGGTCGCGGCGTCCGCGAGCGCCTCGGGCCGCCAGCTGCGCACGACGTCCAGGGTCAGGGCCGCCATCAGAAGGCCCCCATCGCACCGAACCGGCTCTGCACCGAGCTCTCGGCCGTGCGGTAGCCGTCCGCCGACCCGGACGCACTGGCCGACATCCCGCGGATGTTCTCGCCGAGCACCTGCACCGCCGCGCCGACCCGGGTGGAGACCCAGACCGCCGCGTCGGGCACGGCCGACCCGGGCAGCGCCGCCTCGATGCCGGCGAAGGCGCCCGCGACGTCCAGCGCCTGCAGCTCGGTGGCCACGGTCTCCAGCTCCGTCGACGCGGTGTCCAGCGCCGCGATCGAGACGTCCACGCTCATGGGTTCCCTGCCTTCGTGATCGTGCCGTGCGGGTTCAGAAGTCGCCGAGCGAGCTGAGGATGCCCCCGCCGCCCAGTCCCATGTACCGCCCCAGCGGCGACGACGCCACCGGACCGCCCGCGTCGAGGTGCTCGGCGTGCGCCCGCAGCGGCGCGATGACCGCCGTGGTCTCCCGCGCCCCGCGGCCCTCGAGCTCGTCCGCGAGCGCCCGCGCCACGTCCGCCGGGATGCCCACGGCCGCGCCGCCGTGCACCTCGATCAGCGGGAGGAACACGCGCTTCCAGCCCCGCTCCGCCATCAGCCCGGTCCGCTTCTTGCTGGACGTCAGCGCGACGAGCACCTTCCGGTCCAGGCTCACCGGCTTGGTGCGGAGCGTGCGGCGCTCGGGGTCCAGCACGCCCGCGGTGCGGTCCAGGCGGGCGACGACGGCGCCGCCGGCCGCCGGGTCGAGCGCGCGGACGAGGACGACCCCGCCCTGTGCTGCGGTGCTGCTCACGTTCGGAACTCCCCTGCTCGACCCCGGGACACGCCGCGTCACGGTATCAAGCGGGGCGGTCGCCGCACGGGCGGGGGTCACGACCCTCGCCCGTCCGGCGGCACCCGCTAGGACGACGCACGCGCGGTGGCGGCGCCGGGCTCTGCGGACGGCATCACGGTCGCGCCGCCCGCCTCGACCGCATGCAGCGTCCGCAGCTGGACACCCTTCCCCACGTGCGCGGACACCCGTCCTGCGCCAGGATCAGCGCACCGCACCACCTCGCCGCAACCCCTCCGCCGAAGGAGTCCCGGATGAGCACCATGCGCTACAAGCCCAGCAAACCCGGAGCGATCCTCACCGTCGTCATGGGGATCGGGATGATCGTGTTCGCCGCGACGCAGTTCGCCGACGCCACCGGGGCGACGCTCGCGTTCTTCATCTTCTGGTGCGTCGCGGCCATCGCGATCATCGGGTTCACCGTGTGGGCGGCGTTCGCGAAGAAGGGGTCGGTCGCCGACATCGTCACCGACGACGAGCCCCGCCGATAACGGTGTCCTGGCGGGCGCTCGTCCGCGGGGGTGGACGGTGCCCGGCCGGGACGGCATCACGAGTCCGCCCGGCGTCCTGACGGGACCCGCGTTCGGAAGCGGACGACCTCGGCGTCGACCGACCGCGCGGCCCGCTTCGCCGTCGACGGTCGCGAGAACGTCCCCCGCAGCACCACCGCACGACCCGACCCCCGCTCGACGACGAGCATCGACAGCATCCGGGAGTCGCTGAACCCGTTGCCGAAGCCCGAGTAGCCCACGACCCGTACCGCCGTCACGCAGTCCAGAGGCACGCGCCGGGTCACCAGCCAGGACACGCACCGCAGCTCCCCGGCGTCCATGTACACGCCCATGACCGACATCCGGAGCACGAGCGCGATCCCGAGCGCCCCGACGACGGCGGACCAGACGGGCAGCTGCTCCGCGGACAGCCCGACGAAGATCGCGCTCATCCCGACCCAGTAGCTCCCGAGCAGCCAGCCCAGGGGGCCGGTGCGCGTGAGACGACGTCGACGCGTCTCCACCACCTCGGTCCTCCCCCCCATCTGTCGTGCCCCGCACCGTAGGGGATGTGCGCGGCTCGGCGGGAGTTCGTCGACTTCCGCTCGTGCGCAGGCGCCTCGACCGCCACCTACGACGAAGCGCCGGAAAGGCCTGGAACCCCGCCCCGACCGGCTGTGAGGATGCGGTGGTGCGATCGTTCGAAGAGCTGGTGGCCGAGGCGGAGGCCGCCGACGTCGGCGGCTGGGGGTTCGGCTGGCTGGACGGCCGCGCGACCGAGGAGCGCCCGCCCTGGGGCTACGCCCGGCTGCTGGCCGCGCGGCTCGGTGAGGTCGACGCGGCGCTCGACCTGGACACCGGTGGCGGCGAGGTCGTCGCGGAGGCACCCACGCTCCCGCCCCGGATGGTCGTCACCGAGGGGTGGCCGCCCAACGCCCGCCGGGCCCGGGAGCTCCTCGGTCCGCGCGGCGTCGAGGTCGTCGAGGTGGCCGGGGGCGAGCGGCTGCCGCTGCCCGACGCGTCGTTCACACTGGTCAGCTCCCGGCACCCCGTCGCACCGGACTGGACGGAGATCCACCGGGTGCTCCGTCCCGGCGGGACCTACCTCGCGCAGCACGTCGGCCCGCGCTCGGCGTTCGAGCTGATCGAGCGGTTCGTCGGACCGGTGCCGGGGCCCGTCGCCCGTGACGCCGACGACGAGGCCGCTGCGGCCGAACGAGCCGGGCTGGTCGTCGAGGACCTGCGGCGCGCGACCTGCCGGATGGTGCTCCTCGACGTCGGCGCCGTCGTCTGGATCCTCCGGAAGTGCGTGTGGTGGGTGCCCGACTTCACGGTCGCCCGGTACGAGGGCGTGCTCCGCGAGCTCGACGCCGAGATGCGCGCCGGCCGGCCGCTCGTGGCGCGCTCGACGCGGCACCTCGTCGAGGCCCGACGTCCCGGGGTGCGCACCGCACGAGCCGATGTGTGCTGATGGGGCTTCCTCACAGTTGTCCCGGAACTGTAAGTAGCGGACTTGCTGGCCAACACGAGTCCTCGCGGCGGAACCGGGCGCTATCCCGGCGGCGCTTCGGTGCCGCTGCTGGTTCACCACGAGGGGGCAGTGCCACGATGACCGGCATGGGATCGCGCAGCAGGACCACGACGCTCGCCGTCCTCGGCGTGGCCGCCGCGGCGCTGCTGCTCGCCGGGTGCGCGGCCGGGGCGAATCCGGCGGTCGGGATGCCGGTCCCCGGATCGGCCGACCCCGCCGGGTTCTGGCTCGGGCTGTGGCACGGGATGATCCTGCCGATCACGTGGATCGTCTCGCTGTTCACCGACACCGTGACGCCGTACGAGGTGTTCAACAACGGCAACTGGTACGACGTCGGGTTCGTGCTCGGGATCTCGATCGTGTTCGGCGGGCCGTTCGGCGCGCGGCGCGCTGCGCGCCGCTGAGCCGTCAGCCCTCGGGCGGGAGCCGGAACGGCGCCAGCTCGACGCGCACACCGGCGTCGTCGGGGAGCACCAGCACCCGCGCGTCCCCCGAGCGCGTCCACCCGGCCGGCAGCAGGAACCACGCCCCGTTGGCGTGCACGAGCGGACGCAGCCCGTCGTAGGCGTACCGGTACGACCCCGGCACCTCCCCGAGGTCGGACACCGTGACACCCGGTCCCGCCAGCCGCAGGTCGCCCTCGCTGTAGACGACGACGGTCGGCTGGGCGGCCAGCGTCTGCTCGACCCGCCGTGCCTGCGCGGTGCCGCTGGCGTACGCCTGGACGGTGACGACCCAGAGCAGTGCGAGCGTCACGAACGCCGCGACGAGGCCCTGGCGCAGCAGCGTCGTCGACCCCACGAGCTCCGCCGTCCGCGGCGGCAGCGTGCCGGACGTCATGCCCATCCACAGGCCGTACTCGACCGCCAGCGCACCGAGCGCCAGCACGACGGGCACGACCAGGTCCCGCACGGACGCGAGCGGCAGCATCGCCAGCCCGACCAGCAGCGCGGCCACCCCGCCCACGACGGTGGCCAGCGCCGACCGCTTGGCGCGCTCCGCCGGCGCACCGCTGAGCGCGCGCGCCACCAGGTGGTGCCCGACCAGGACCACGACCAGCACGACCGGGAGCACGATGAGGCCGCGCGCGTACCGGGGCAGGCTGTTGGCCGCCCGGAGCGTGAAGGTGGTGCTCGACTGGTCCAGCGCGCTGATCGCGACGCCGAAGTACTCGTAGAACGCCTGCGCGCTGACGTAGCCGAAGAACAGGAACAGCGCCGCGAGGACCGGTGTCGGCAGGAGCAGCGGCAGCAGGCTCGTGAGCGAGCGGCGCGTGCGAGCTGGTTCCGTGCTCGACGTGCCGGTCATGGGGCCGGGGTCGGCTCGACCGTCGGCTCCTCGGTGGCCGGCGGGGCGGTGGGCGGCGGAGCGGTGGTCTGCTCGGGCGGCGACGTCGTTCCCGCGGGCTCCGTGACTTCCGGCTCCGCATCCGCGAGCGTCGCCGCCACGTCGGCGGCGCGCAGCGTGACGCCCGCGCACAACGTCGGTGCCCGCTCGCACAGCGTCGGGTCGTCGGCGGTCGGTGTGGCGGTCAGCACGGCGTCGACACCGTTGCGCACGTCGACGGTGATCGGGACGCACCGCTCCTGCGGGCTGCAGGGCTGGACCCGCAGGTACGTCACGCCGCCGCAGGTCGCGCTGAGCTCGTCGTCGCACGCCTCCTCCAGGGCGGGCAGGTCCTCCTCGCTCACCTGCACCTGGTAGACGCCCGGGTCGACCTCCGCGTCACCCAGGTCGTCGCCCGCGCTGCCGCACGCCGCCGCCACCAGGGTGGTCAGCGTCGCGAGCACCACGGCGACGGCCGTCCGGACGATGTCGGCGACCGGCACGACTCGCCGGGCCGCCGCTGCGCCGTCCATCGTGTCCCCCTGTCGACGGTCGGGGTCCAGCGTCCTCCCCCGTGCTCGCAGGGCCGGCTTCCCGTCGGGCCCGTGCCGAGCCTGGCGACGCCGCACGTCCGGCTCGATTTGCCGAGGACCTACGACCCAGTCGTAGGGTCGTCGGCCGTTGGCACGATTCCTCCCGGAGTCGGACTGGACGAACGAGGAGCAGCAGGGTCATGCGCAGGATCGCCGTCGCAGGCATGGTGGGAGTCGTCGCACTCGGGCTGGTGGGGTGCGGGAACCTGACCATCGAGCGCACCGGGTCGGCGCACGCCCGGGAGAGCGCCGAGGAGCGCGCGGCCGCGACCGAGTAGTCCGCGCGCGGCTCTGGAGCGCTCCTCGGCCGATCCGCAGGTCAGCGCGCGGGATCCAGCGACATGCCCCACCAGAGGCAGCCGAGCAGCACGGCGACCGCGAGCAGGCCCCACCCGGCGACGGCCAGGTGACGCCTCGGGCTCGGGTCGTCGACCGATCGCGCATCGGCCCTTCCGAGCGGGAACGACAGCAACCAGCACCCGAGCAGACCGAGCCCCGAAACCACTCCCGGCGCCCGCGCACCGGACAGGGCGGCCACGCCGAACACGGCCGACGGCGACGTCACCACCGGCCAGAACCACGCCTTGCGCAGCAGGGACTTCACAGCACTCCGTTCCCACGACTCAGGTCTCAGGGTCCAGCGACATTCCTAGGGACAGCCGCCGACGATGACGGCCACGGTCAGCAGCGCCCATCCGGCAGCGATCAGCTGGGCATGGGCCTCCGGTCGGCCCGCCAACGCTGCTCCGCCGCACCGAACGGCAGCGTCACGCGTCAGCGGAGGACGAGTGCGCCGCCTGCGACCAACCGGTGCACACCACCACCGACAAGGCCTCGGTGCCTACCGGGCGTCCGCCGACTCCCCGGAACCCGCGTCACCTGGAGCCGACTCCTCGGCGAGCATCGCGAACAGGGCGGCCCGGTGGCCCCGGTAGGCGCGTCCACCGTCACGGGTCATGGCGTACGTCGTGACCGAGCCCGGCCCACGCCCACGCTTGGTGACCTTGACGTAGCCGGCCGACTCCAGCGCAGACATCTGCTTGGACAGGTCCGAATCCGTCACGCCGAGCTGTTCCTTGAGGAACGCGAAGGTGGCGTACTCCGAGTTCGCCAGCACGGCCATCGCCATCAGCCGCTTGGGTGCGTGGATGACCGGGTCGATGTCACCCAGGCTCATGCCAGCCGCCTCCGCACGACGGCGGCCGCGCGCTCGTAGCGCACCTGGTACAGCCGCAGCCCGGCCGTCACCAGGACGAACGCGGTTGCCGAGGCGGCCCCGACGCCGGCCCACCACCACACGCACGCGACCAGCCCGACGATCACCACCGCACCCACGGCGTAGTGCCGGTACTCCCGCCGGATCTCGGACGGCGGTGTGCCGCGACCGGGCATCGGCAGCGCGCCGTACCTCCGGGTCAGCCACCCCAGCAGGCCACCGACGCCCGCAGAGAGCACGATCATCACGACGATGAACGCCAGCTGGCTCTCACGCCAGAACGCGAACGCCGCGACGTACGCGGCGAACCACGCGCCGAAGAACGGCGGCACCCACCAGGGCGCCGGAGGCATCCCGACGTACGGGGCCGCCTCGGCGCGCTGCAGCTCGCGGACACGCTCGGCCGGATCGGGAGAACTTTCCATAGCGGCAACCGTACGGAGTGCTTTCCACTTGTGCAAGTGTCAATTCCATGGATCGGTCAGCGCGCCCGGGTCGAGCACCGCCCTGTCAGACCAGGTCGGAGGCAGCCGGGTTCCGCCTCGGCGGGGGGGGGCGGAGAGGGTCAGCAAGCCGACCCGGTTGCGGCGCCACCCGCGCTCAGCCCAGGTCGACGTCCTCGCGTGCCGCCTCGCGCGGCACGCCGTCGCCGACGTCGAGGCCGTCGCGCTGCCCGGAAGCCCCGCCGATCGGGTTCACCTGGACGTCAGTGACGCCGGCGTCCTCGAGGGCCGCGACGAGGTCGTCGGTGTCCGCCTGGGCACCGGTGGCGATCACGGTGACGGTGTAGCGCCTGCGGTCGACGATGCCGTCGCCGCCCATCTCACGTCGCGTGGGTCCATCCGCCCACCTTCCATCCGGTCCTCGACCACGTCGTCGAGCCGTGCGAAGCGTGGACGAGCTTCGTCTCGGCCTGTCGGACGGGCGCGGCGGCGCGCCGCTCCGCCGCCTACCCACCTCGAGCAGAGCCGAAGGCGCTGCCATCCCTGGGCCAGCCGCGTCGGTCTCGCGTGACGCCGACGCCTGAGACGGTCGTGGCCGCCGCCGGCGTGGAGACGACGCCGGGGTGGGACGTGGTCGTCAACACCCTTCGCCGTCCTCGAGCACGACCGTGGCAGTCCGTGGCGACGACCTGGAGTCCGGGACCCGCGACGACAGACGGCTTGGACCGGGAGCGCGTCACTCGGTCCGGATCGCTCGGCTCACCAGCTCGTCGACGCCCACCTCGCCGGCCCGGTTCGGCTCACATCCGGCCAAGGGCGATCGTGTACGTGACCCCCGCCGAGCGGACCGGCCGCACGACGGTCCACGCCGCGCCGGTACCCATCCCCCATGCCAGCGCGGCGATCCCGGCCAGCACCGCGACGTTCCCCCAGCGGTAGGGCTCCGTCGGGTCGACGGACTCCCACCGGAAAGGCCCCCACGGACTGTGCACGAACGTCGTGCACGCCGCGGCGACCCATGCCGCGACCCAACCGAGAACCAGCACCTGCCATTTGAGCCCGACCCCGCGCAGGCCTACCGCCGCGACCGCCAGCACTGGTGCGCCGACCACCACAGCGGGCATGACGGCGAGCAACGCCACCCACAGCACGACGTACCAGGTCTCCCCCGGTACGCCGACGTCACCGGTCTCCACCGCCCCGGCCACCAGGGTACCGAGCACGGTGCCGGCCACCGATAGCGCGAAGGCCAGCGGCCAGACGGCGAGTACACGCCACCACCGAACGGTCATGTCGCGATGATGGCACCGCGGGCGCGATCCGTACGGGCGCTCGCCGGTGACCGTTCAGCAACGCGGATGGCGGTGGGAAGCCGGCCGTCACGAGATTGTGCAGGTCCGTTGCCGGTTCGACGACTGGCTCGGTGAAGATCTCCGGAGGCGCGGGCGACCCCGGTGAGCCGGGTCGTGCCCGGACTCACCCAGGGCTGGTCACGCACCCTGCCGCAGCCGGTCCAGAACCGTCCCGACGGCGTCAGGGAGAAGCTCGAGGCCGACGTTGTGACCAGGGTTCACGACAATGCCGTGCCCGCGCGGCATGCGGAGCACCAGGTCGCGTCCCGTCATGGTGATCGCGTACTTCGCGAGGTGTGTGACGTGCTTGGCCAGCTCCAGCGACGTGAACACGGCGAGCATGGGTGTGCCGTCTCGGTCGTACAAGACGGGGACGAAGCCCTCGAAGTTCGGGCCGATGTCACCGCCGCTGGGGACGACGATCGGAGTACGGAGCAGCGCCTCGATGACGTCCAGAGATTCGCCGGTCATGGCTCGCGCGATCAGCTGCTCGAGGTCGGTCCCGGGCACCTCGTCACCCTGCGTCATGTGCAGCGTCCCTCTTCCTGTCCGACTCGGTTTCCGTGCGACGACCGTTCACGTCCAGGTACTCCACGACGTAGGGGCCGAGGTCGCACCACCACGGGGAGGCAGGATCGATCAGGACTCGGCGCCGTCCACTGGTCCATCTCAGGCGGCGCGCCACCGAGCCCCACGAGAGCGTCGCGGGATCACGACCATCGGCGACGGCTGCGTCAGCGTCGCTGTAGAGGACCACGGCGCTCGGATGTGACGCGTCTGTGTCCGTACCCAGGAGGTCGTGATGCATGATCGCCAGTCCGAATAGCTCGTCCCCCAGAAGTCCCGCTCGATACTGCTGGAGCAGAACGCGCGCCGTCGTGCTCGCGAGCCAGTGCGCACGCTCCCGCCAGCCCGGCGCCTGCGCGTCCGCATCGGACTCTCCGACCGGAGCCGCGATCCGGTCGCCCTCGATCCACAACGTCCCGCACCGGGAGCAGCGCCACATCCTCGTCCACGTGGGGACGTCGTCGACGAGGAAGGGCTCGTGCCTTCCCTCGCGCGCGGTCCTGAGGCAGACGGCGCACGGAGCCTCCTCCGTCATGGGAACCTCCGCAGCGGTAACCACGACCCTTCCGGCCCGAGCTGGAACACCACGCTGTCCCGGGGGACCAGTGGCGCCCCGTCGAGCACGTACTCCCTCGTCGAGTTCACGACGAACCCGCTAGTCCCGGGTTCACCCGGTAGGTCGTCGTACTTGACCGCGGTGTGGCCTCCTTCGAGGAAGTGCGGGTGCCCGCCCGCGTCGGCGGCCGTGGGGACGCGCGGGGACATGTCGTCCCGGGGGAACGCGATGCCGTAGATCTCGGGCCCCTCGGGTCCAGGACTCGTCAGCACCGCGCGCTCGATGCTCGGCGCGTATCCGGTGTGGACCAGGACTTCGTTGGGCGTCTCCAGCCGCATCGCGTCTTCCGCTGTCATGTGGAAGAAGGCGCCCTTCCCGCTGCCCAGTGTCGAACCATCCCCTGTGTAGAACCTCAGGATCTCTCTGTCGAAGAACGACGCCCCCCAGTCGGGCCCGATCGGGCGATATGTGGGTTCCGGAACGCTCAGCCGCATCGAGAATCCGCGTAGTGCTCGCGACCCTGCGACCGCACCACCCGCAACGGTCAGCGCGATGTCCGGGGCTAGCTGGCCCCACCACTCGGCCGGACGGTCCCGGAGGAGATCGAGCTGGGCGAGCTGCTCCGCCGTCCCGAGGGGATCGTCTACCAACGACGCATAGGTCTCGATGCCGTCTTCCAGCATCACCGCTCCGTCGCGCACCATGCCCTCGGTGTCTACCAACCCGCGGATGGAGTTGAACTTCCAGAGCACGTCGGTGATGCCGGTAACCCACGACCACATCCCCTGCGCGAAGTCGCCGAGGTGCCACCGGCCATCGGGCAGTCCCCTGGACAACTCGTCGAGCATCGCTGCCGCCGCCCGCGCCGACGTGGCGACCTGGTCACGGGCGGACGCCAGGACGCTCTCGGCCAAGTCGCGGTGCCCCGCCCCTGCATCGGCCGCGGCACCTCCTCGGGCTGCCAGGAGGGCACCAGAGTGCCCGAGCTCGGCGTCGCGCAGGCTGCAGCCCCGTGCGTACAGGCGCACGGCGACGTCCGCCCTCGCCTGCCCCCATTCGAGCGTGCCGGCGTGCAGCAGGAGCGCCGAAGCCGCCGTGGCGTGGATCTGCGACACCGTCTCGAGCGTCTGGGCGAACTGCTCGCGGCGAGCCGCCCAGCCGTCAGCTGCCGTACCGGTCCACGTCGCGGGGTGCGCCTCCCTCAGCTCACTGGCCTGCTGAGCAAGCGCTCGCGACTGCTGACCCAGCTGGTCGGCGTCCCCGCGGAGCGCGCTGATCGAGCCGGGGACCAGAACCTGCGGGTCCGAGCAGGTGGCGAGGGTGGCGCCGAGAGCTGCCGCACTCACCACTCGGCTCCGCCGAGGCTGGTGCCGAGCCGACGTGCGCGCGCCTCCGCGGCGACGTCAACCTCGGTGTAGGCGTCTGCCGTCCCGCGCAGCTGGTGCCCTGCGTGCTCGACCTCGTCGGCGAGACCGTCGAGCAGATGCGAGAACCGATCGGCCCAGCCGGTCGCAGCGGCAGGCAGCACGTACCCGTACTCCTGGGCCGCCGCCATCGCGCGGTGCTCTCCGACGGAGTCGACGCGGTCAGCTAGGCCCAGCACGACGTTGGCCGTGGTGCGGAGAGAGTCGATGTTCACCGTGTACCCGCCGGCTGACAGGACGTCTCCGGACGAATCCGCGCCGGAGGACCCACCACCGAACGCCATGTTGCCGCTCATCGCTGCCCCTTCCGCTGAACCCGATGGGATCCTACGGGGCGTTGACCTGCACAGGTGGGCCATCCGTCACCCGTGAGGCATCGGCACTCCCGCCCCCACGTTGTCTCTCACGTCCCCTGCATCACCGCCACCGTCGCCAGGTGGTCCGCCACGTCCGGGTCGGGTTGCTGCCCTCGACAGGCGCCCGAGCAGGTCAGGAAGTAGACCCCGGTCCGGCGCCACCCGCGCTCAGCTCAGGTCGACGTCCTCGCGGGCCGCCTCCCGCGGCACGCTGTCCCCGACCTCGAGGTACGGCCCGCTGACGCTCACGCTCATGTCGCGGCCGCCGGGGTCGGAGCCGCCGACGTCAAGGCCGTCGCGCTGCCCGGAGGCCCCGCCGATCGGGTTCACCTCGACGTCGGTGACGCCGGCGTCCTCGAGGGCCGCGACGAGGTCGTCGGTGTCGGCCTGCGCGCCGGTGGCGATCACGGTGACGGTGTAGCGCCGGCGGTCGACGATGCCGTCGCCGCCCATCTCGAACTCGCCGTAGGCGTCCTGGACCTGCGCGCCGAGGGCGTCGACGACGCCGGGCAGCACCTGCCGGGCGGCGTCGAGCACCTCGTCGCGGCTGGCGTCCAGGTCGTCGGAGCTGGCCCCGCCCTGCCCGCACCCGGACAGGGCGAGCGCGGACAGCACGACGACCACCGCGGCCGCACGCACTCGACGGTTCACCACTCCGGCCTCCTGCCGTCGAACGAGCTCGGGTCGCGGGTCGCCTCGGGGTCCACCGGGCCGTCGTACCAGGGGTCGTACGAGTGCTCGGCGCCGAGGACCTGGTCGTAGTCGCCGACGACGATCTGCCCGATGTTGTAGAGGGACTCGGTGCCCGGGTCGAAGTACTTGGTGTGGTCGCCGAAGTTGCGCACCGAGTCGGCACGGGTGGTGGACTCGGCCTGGAACCGGTTGGCGCCGAAGTCGTCCTCGACGATGTCGTTGCCGAGGCCGGCGCCGCCCAGCATCCAGCCACCGGCCCACCCGTCGTCGGCGAGCGCGGCGACCAGGTCGCGGCTGTTGTTGCCCGCCCAGACGTGGTCGGCGCCGACGCCGAGCTCGGAGGCGTGCTCGACGCCGCCGCCGGCGCCTGGGCTGCCGACGAGCACGATGTCGTCGGCGGCGAGGCCGTGGTCGGTCGCGCCGTGCGCGGTGGTAGTGGAGCCGTAGCTGTGGCCGATCACGGTCAGGTGCGCAGGCTCGCCCTCACGGGACGCGCGCAGGCCGTTGATGTAGCGGGACAGGAGCTCGCCGCCCTCCTCGGCACGACCCTCGGTGGCCACGGTGGCGGAGTCCCAGTCGCTGGGGGCGTCGTAGCCGATCCACATGATCGAGGAGGCGGTCGAGTACGGGTCCGAGAGCCGCGCGGACTCGTAGATGTTGTAGGCCGCGTCGGCGTTCCCGCCGGCCTCGGTGCCGCGGCTCGTCAGGCCGGGGACCATCACGGACACGTGGTCGGCGGTGTCGGGGTCGCCGAACGCGATGGCGACCTTCCCGTCGCCGCCGAACGCGGTCGCGTCGTACAGGTGCAGCAGCGGCACCAGCGGCTCGCCGGTGACGGGGTCGACCCTCTGCGCACCCTCGTCCAGGGCGGCCTGCGCGGCGCGCGCGTTGTCGAGCGCCTGGTAGTCCTCGAACAGCCGCTCGCCACGCTGCTCGCGCAGCTCCATCGCCTCGAGGTCGGTCTCGAGCAGCAGGCGGTTCGCCTGGTCGCGGGCGAGCGCCGGGATCCCGTCGGTGTTGCCGATCAGCTCGGGGCGGGCCGCCAGGACGGCGAACTGCTCCTCCTCGGTCAGCGACGCCCACCACGCGGCGACCTGCTCCGGGGTGCCGCCCTGCGAGGGGGACCCCGGACGACCGAGGGCGTCGTCGGCGAGGTCGATCTGCCCGGACACGGCGGCGCGCGCCTGCGCGAGCGTCGAGTAGGCGGAGAACGCGTCGAGCATGGCGCGCTCGGCGGTCCCGAGGTCGCGCACCAGGGCGTCGACGTCGGCGACCACGCCGTCGCGGCGGGTTGCCAGCGACGCCGCGCGGGCCTGCAGCTCGGCGACCGCGGCGTCGTCGACCTCGCCGGCGTTCCGGATGTCGGCGTCCAGGTCCTCGCGGGCCTCGTGGTACGACGACCGGGCCTCGACGAGGTCGGTCCGCCGCCGGAGCAGGTCGGTGAGCGCGTCGGCGTGGTCGTCGGCGGCGCGGGCGACCTGCCGCAGCGCGACGCCCATCGCCTGGGCGTCGGCGCCGGCGGCTCGGACGTGCCGGCCGTACGCGGTGGCGGCGTCGCCGGTCCAGCCGTCGAGGGTCGCGGAGTCGAGCGCGAACGAGTCAAGGTCGTCCAGGTTGACCGCGCTGGCCAGCAGGTCCTGGGCGAACGCCGCCACGACGGCGGGGTCGCCCTGCACGGCCGGGATCGCGTCGACCGGGGCCGGGATGTCGATGGTCACGGTGGTCACGGAGTACCTCCGAGCCAGCTCTGGAAGGTCTCCTGGGCTGCGATGTCGGTGACGGCGTACGCCTGCTGGGCGTCGCGGAGCTGGGTCCCGATCTCCTCGGCGCGGTCGGCGACGTCGCCGAGGACGGTGCCCCACGCGGACGTCCACGTCGCGGCCGCACCGGACACGGCCGAGGTGAAGCCGGAGGTGGAGGCATCGGCGACGCGGTCCCGCGCGGTGCGCACCCGGGACCCCTGGTCGGTCCAGTCGTCGGCGGACAGCCCGAGGGTGTACGGGTCGACCTGGATCTCGTCGCTCACCGGTCGTCCTCCGTCCCGGAGACCAGCGCGCGGGCGGTCGCGGTCGCGACGGGGAGGTCCCGGCCGCGCACCGTCACCAGGACGGCGTCGTCGAGCCACGCGACGCGTACCGAACGGTCGTCGAGCGCGGCGAGCAGCAGCGGGGTCGCCCCGGTGCGCTCGAGGCGGCCGTCCCAGCCGTCGGCGCGCAGCCGGGCCGAGACGGCCTGGCCGACGGCGATGCCGGCCTCGGGGCCGTCGATCGGCAGCCGCGCCTCGACCACGGGGGCCACGTGCGACGCCGGTGCGCTGCGCCAGGTGGTGCGCGGTGCCGCGTAGGCGCGGTCAGCGCCTGCCGCCGCGAGCAGCTCGGCGACGACGGCTTCCACCCGGGAGCGCTCCGCGTCCAGCGCGGCGTCGGTCACGGGGACCGGCGCGTCGGCGGGCTCGGGCGCCGGCGCCTCGGGCGGCAGGACGACGACGTCGACATCCGGGTGGCGCTCGTGGACCACGCGCAGCAGCGGGGCCTGCGCGAGGGCGTCCTGCGGGTCGGTCACGGCGTCACTCTAGGGGGACTCGGGCGTCGCGGCACGAGACGGGCGCCGTGCATGCGGCGGCCTCCCCGCAGGTCGGGGGCTGCATGTCGTCGAGGCCGCGCCAGCAAGCCGACCGCTCAGGCGGCGTCATCTGCGGTCATCCCGCGCCCCGGGCGGGGCGTTCGCGATCACGCGCGGACTGTCCGGGCCTGAACGCGGGTGGTCACGATCGGTGATCGTCAAAGCACGACGAACGCCGACGGCCCTGATGACCCGCAGCTGCCGCGGTGCGACAGACCGCCGTACCCCAGAGAGCCGACTCCCTAGTGGGTCCTGACCTCCAGACGGTTCTCACTCTTCCGGGGGCCGCGCACGGTGGTCTCCCATCATTGCGGTGCGTTGCCTGCTACTTTCGCCCGGGACGACAGCAGGGGGAACAGTGAGCGACGAGCACGGTGGCACACCAGCGCATCTGCTGGTCGACACAGACGAGCTCCGTCGAGCTGGGAACGCCACGCTGGCCGATTCCGACCACATCGAGACGGCGAGCCACCACGTGCACATGGCCGGTTCGTCCTCGTACGGTTCCGGCTCGTTGAACACCGCAGCGAGGCAGTTCTCCGACCGCTTCTCGTACGCGCTTCGGCAATTGGCCGAGGACACCGACGAAGCCGGCAGGAGCCTGCGCGGGACAGCGCAGGCCTATGACTACATGGACACGTCTGCTGCCGACCAGTTCAGCGAGATGGGCAACTTCGGGTGATCTCGGTATCACTGGGTCAGACCTCGGACCCGGAGGAGCTGCTCCCAGGGTCTGTCTCGACTGTCCAGCGCGATGCCGTGACCTCGTTCGGCAAGCCGAGTCGATCGAGTCGATCGGTATCTCGATCGGCTCCCGCAACGTCCCGCAGTGGGAAGGCAACGCAGCAGACGGGTACACCGGCAGGCGAGACGAGCTCGCGGCTCGCCTTAGCGCCGTTGGGCAGGTGTTCCGTTACGGAGCGGATGCTCTGCTCTCCTACGCGGACGTGCTGTCCTGGGGTCAGGGTCGCGCCTCCTACGCTGCCGAGCTGTGGGCCCGCGGTACGCAGCAGTCCGTGGTGGCGGCGCGGCAAGCCGGTCGACTCGTCCTCGGCGACCGAGTGGTGGGCAACGCGATGCCCACCACGAGCAGCTCTGACCCAGGCCTCGCGACGAAGCAGCTGGCGGAGTCCGTGCTCGCGGACGCCCGCGCGGTCGTCGCCGCCGCCGGCGAAGCGACAGCCTCGGTCCTCGCGCAGATGAGTGAAGGACTTCCCGACGGGAAGTGGCACGCATCGTCATTCGCGAGCGGCGTCTGGTCCTGGCTGACGGGCATCGTCTCGATGGCCTGGGACTTCAACCTGATCCGCGTCGTCGTCGATCCTGACGGGGCCGCGAAGAGCGCTGTCGCGGTCTGGGACTCGGCTACCAGCACGTATCGACTGATCACGGACGACCCCATCGGTGCAGTCGACATCCTGGCGGATGGGCAGACCCGCCGGGACGACCCAGCACGGTGGTGGGGGCAGCTCGCACCCGATATCGCACTCACCGCCGTCGGCGGAGCAGGCGTCGCAGCGCGCGTGGCCGCTGGAGCCCGTGCCGGGTACCGCGTCGAGGGTTCCCTGACCGCCGTCGAGCGCGTGACCGTCGGACGCACCGGCTACACCGCAGACGAGCTCATGACACCCACGCCCGGGGACGGCCCGATGTCGTTCCAGTTCAAGAGCACGTGGGACCCTGACCAGCTCCTCAACGCCTCGGAGCACCTCGATCTGGCCAACGCCGCACGTCTGCGCGGCGAGCTCGCACCGGACGGTCGCGTCTCGACGACCGGAGAACTCCGAGACGCCGCCGACTACGCCGCACGGCAGGAACGCCTGCGCGCTGAGCGCGCCGGTGATCCATACGGCGACCAAGTGGCGGGACACGGCCCGGACACCACGTGGACCGGCCAGCCGGAACCGCCGTTCTGGCAACGTCAGGACTCGTCGGTAAACTCGTCGTTCGGCGCGCAGGCCCGAGGGTTCCCTCTGGGAGCCACGCCCACGATCTTCGAAGGACGCCTTCCGGATGGCACCCTCATCCGCGGAAGCTGGGATTGGAGCCCGCAATGAGCCAGACCCTCTCGTGGGGCGTGCTGGTCGGCGAAATGCTCGCGCGACGGCTGTCGATCTCCCAGAGCGCACCCGCCATGTTCCCCGAGACGCTTCCGGGAGTACGTGCGACGGATGCTGATCTCGCTGACGCGCGGGGACGCCTCGGCTTCGACCTCGATCCCCAGCACGAAGCCGTCCTGCGGGAAGGCAACGGATGGGCGGACGCCTTCGCGTACGGGGACATTCTCGCCACGTCGGACCTGGGCGCGGGGCCGCGCTGGAAGCGAGCGGATGCTCTGCTCGCGAGTTACTACGAGGACGGCCCTGCTGCTGGATTCCCGCCACGTGAGCACGTCTACCCGATCCACGTCGCCGACAACGCGGTCTTCGTGATCGACAGGTCCGGGTCGGTGACAGACGGCGGACAGCCGGTGTTCTGGCTCTCCGACGAGCTGCTGGGGGAATGGCCCAACGTCTACGAGTACTGGCTCGCAGGCCTCACGATGCTCGAGCGGCTGGCTGCGCGAGTCGCAGCGGACGCGCGCGAAGGACGGATCTAGGCCCGTCCCCTCTCTTCGGCCGACGTGGGGACGGCAGCTCCGATCTGGAGGAGGGTCCCGCCCCTGGGCTCCTTTCCCGGCTGCAGACCGGGGTCGCGGTCGTAAAAGCGCACGCCACGGAGGAGCCGCAGCTGCTCTTCGGTGATCGCCTCGGCATGGAGCGCGGCCGCCAGACGCGCGCCGGCCTCGGCTGCGCTCACGGCCGGGCGCACACCCTCGAGCTCGAGGACCGACCGCAACCCATCGCGCTCCACAGCTCCTTGCGGGGTGTTCTTTCCTGCACGCTTACGCACGGAGGACAGTCGCAGGCGGGCTGTGACCAGCAGGGGACTGATCCTGGCGTGCCACCACGCTCTGAATCGTGGCGCCTCCGCGTAGATGAAGATGCCGAGGCGGACCAACATCTCCACCAGCTCGGCGATCTCCTGAGCACTGATCTGCTCGCGACTGTCGCCGGCGCGCTCGTAGACCGGCTGGGTGTAGGCCGCGAACGGTTCGTCGCCAGGCTCCGGATCCCTGAGCGTGGCATGACCCAGCTTCTTGTCGCCGTCCCGGGTGAGCGGGCTGTACGACCCGGGCTTGGTTCGTGACCGGGACAGGTGCGCTTCGTCGTCCCACTCGACCCACATCAGCTTCTCGGGCACTTCAGCGCTCCTCCAGGTCCGTCCGTTGCTCCGGTTTCACCACCGCCGTTGGATGCCGTCACGGGACGAGACCGGCCACCAGACCCGTGCTCGCGTCCTCGATGGTCCCGACCACGGTCACCCTGTCCAGGTACACGTTCCGGTGCTCGCAGCTCGTCTCCGGGAGAAGGAGGCACGCGTGGCACGCGGCGAGGTTCAGACCGTCAGAACCCGACGGTCCCGACTCGGAGCAGACCGGATCGTTCGAGCACCAGCCCGCGCGGCTGACCGCCGCCGTGAAGGCGTGCGCGAAGCGACCGGGCTCTGCCAGTGCGGCGAGCCCTCCGAGGCTGCCCGCCGCGTCCGACGACGCGGTGTAGATCAGGATTCCGGCCTGACCCTCCTCGGCGTACACCCGCTCTCGCAAAGAGCTGACCGGGTAGCCGGCGTCGAGGCTGAGCTCCTGCAACAGCGCGTGGGCGAGTGAGTGGATCGCGAGGAACCGGGCCGTCGGAGGTTCCGGGGCCTCGGCTCCCGACTCTGCCGCGCGTCGCTCCACCGACCGTGCGAGCTCACTTTGCCGCTGTACCGCTGCCGCCGTCCCCTCCCACCGGGCGACCAGGCTCTCGTCCAGACGCATGAAGATGCCTTCGCCCAGCACCTCCGTCGCGGGAAGCCAGTCGCGGTGCTGCAGGCTCAGCCGGGCGGTGCGCGGCGCGGTCTGCTCGGTCGGCATCGAGGAGACTCGGGTGAACCCTTCGAGCGCCCGTACCTCGCGCAGTCGGGTCGCCTTGGAGACCTGGGCCACCTGCCCGCTCAGCGCAGCGTCCACGTCGACCGCTCGGCACTCGAAGTTGTCGTGCGAGCCCTTTTCGTTCCCGGTGATGAGGGCCTGGTACTCCTCGGCCCTCAGCTCGGCGTCCGTCGGAACGTGATCCGGGTCGAGCCCCTTACGTCGTGCGAGGACGTCGAGGACGTCCGCGGCGGTGAGCCCGGGTGCCTTCTGCCCCTTGATCGCCGAGTCCACGACGGCATCGAGCGCGACATCGGGGATGTGCTCGAGCACCGCCCAGTTCTTGGTCACGAATCGGGCGGCGGGGCTCGACCACGGCGGGATCGAGATGCTGGAACGCACCGAGGCGAACCAGACGTTGGACGAACCCCGCTGGAGCACACGCAGCGGCTTCTCGCACGACTCGTCGTCGGCCCCGATGAGCCACGGACGCTTCCCTCCGCAGCTCTTGATCTGGCGGAGGGCTCCGGCAGAGAACGAGCCGTCCATGTCGTGCGGAGCGACCCCGCAGGAGCACGAGATGACGATGTCCGCGAGGGAGGAGGAGGCGCCTCGCGTCGTGAGCTTCATCCGGTGAGTTCCGCCGACGACGCCGCTCCCCCGGTGCACCCACTGGAAGTACGGGAACTCCTCGATGTGCCCGTTCTCGCAGCACGCGACGAACCGCGACGGCGTCAGATCCAGCGAGCAGTCCGTGCACTGCATCTTCTTGGCGTCGAACTTCCAGAAGTAGTCGAGACGCCGGCAGTTCGGACAGTAGTGGTACGCCGGAAAGCGCACGGCAGGTACGTCGCCGGACTTCTTCCCGGTCGCCGGCGCTCGGAACGTGTTCACGGCGAGAGACCGCGCGAGCCTCGGCTCGGCGATCTCCGCGCACGAGTTCTCCTCCCACTCGTCGATCCCGCAGATCATGAAGCTCTGATCACCGGCAGGGAAGAGCGAGCCGACGCCGTAGGTCGTGACGAGCTGGCTCTGCCGGGCCTTGGGCTTGTCAATTGCCGCCATCGTCGGTCCCTGCCTTCGCCTTCTTCGTCGGGATGATCCGGAGCGTGCTCTCTCGGTCCACGTTCCTCAGAGACGTGAGAGTGGGCCACGGGGTGTCGACGGGAGGGAACGACTCCGCCAACGGCTCCCCGGCCTCGTCCGTCCGCGAGGTACCCGCGGGGACCATCAGCGCGTTGACGGACGACAGGCCCTTCCAGTTCGCGTACTGGATCGGTTCCCCGTCCTCCCACGCCTCCCTGAGCTCGCGGAGCGCCTGCTCGACGGCGCGAGCCGTCTCCTGCCCTGCAACGGCGGCGGCACGGTCGGTGATGACACGGGCGACGTCATCGAGGGCATCCGAGTCCACCGGCACCTGAGCCGACTTGTCCGCGGCCGCCCCGGTCGTCGTATGGCGGGCCAGAGCGACGAGCAGGCCGTGAAGGCCCCGGTCGAGCGCACGAGGCGCGAACGGCGTGGCGCCTGTCGCCTCCACCTGCTTGTACAGCGCGCGGTGGTATGACGTGAAGGACTCGAAGTGCGAGAGATCCCGAGACCTCGCCGCGTTGTACAGCGTGAACACGAGACCCGGGTACCGACGGCCGACGCGGCTCGTCGACTGGATGTACTCCGAGGTCGTCTGCGGCTGTCCCATGACGGCCATCAGACCGAGACGGTCGACATCGACGCCGACCGAGATCATGTTGGTCGCGAGGACGACGTCCGGGCTGTCCGAGTCCGGGTACGAGGTCTGGAGACGCTCGAGCTCGAGCGGGATCTCGCTGGAGCGCTTGCGGGACGTGAGCTCCCTGGGGTCGCGTGTCTTCCGCGGCTCACTTCCCAGGCGTTTGGCCACGACTTTGATCCGGTCCGGGACGTCGTCGATGGACTGGATGTACGCGGCACCCAGCACGCGCAGGCTGTTGAAGTACCCGAGCAGGGTCCAGTAGGCGTCCCGGACCTCGTCCGACGCATCGAGGTCGTCCGCCCCCTGGAGCACCGCGGCGTAGGTCCGGACGAGCAACGTCGCGTGGCTGGTGCTGGGCGCCATCAACCCGACATAGCGACGAGTGCCCTTCTCCTCGGCCGACGCGTCGACGGCGAAGAAGGAATCGTCGGCGTCGATTCCCGCTGGGGGGAACTGGTTGGCCACGCGGTTGAACACGGAACCGACCTGCTCGGAGGCGCGGCGGATCGTCGCCGTCGACGCCACCAGCTTCGGGCGCGCGTGGGTGTCGGGATCGGTGGCGAGGGAGTCGATCGCCGTCTCGTACAGCCCGACGAGCGTGCCGAGCGGACCCGAGATCAGGTGCAGCTCGTCCTGGACGATGAGGTCCGGCGTGGCGTCGGTGCTGCTCGCGCTGCCGCGTCCGAAGAGGCGGCCGCTTGCCTCGTTCCATGCGAGCATCGCGAACTTGTCGACGGTGCCGATGATGAGAGACGGACGCTCCCGGTACACATCCTCGTCGACCAGGTGCACCGGCAGGCCCGATCCCTGGTGGAACCGGCACGAGAGGTCGGGGCAGCGGACGGTCATCCGCCCGGCCTTCGTGTCCGCGTCGTAGTCGGCGTGGCCGAGTCGGTGTCCGCACCACGGGCAACGCAGCAGCTGGACCGGGTTGCCGGCGTCTCCGGCGTCCTCGTTCCTCGCGAGCTTGCGCAGAGCCTTGGCCGCGTTGTCGACCGAGTTCGGCGTCGCTCCCTGGCCGACCCAGAGACCGATCGAGAACGGCGCCTTGCGGGCGAGGTCGTCGTCGCGCTCGCGCAGGTCCTCCAGCGCGCAGATGAGCCCGGCCGCGCGCTCGAACTGTTGCAGGGTGAGGAGCCGCAGGGTGTAGCGCATGAGCACGCCGACACCCGCGCCCATGCGGTCGTCGCCGTCCGCGCGCAGCCGTCGGTGCACGAGTGTGAAGGCGATCAGACCGAGGTAGGCCTCCGTCTTGCCTCCTCCGGTGGGGAACCACAGGAGGTCCGCGATGTCGCGGTCCTCGCTCGCGGGATCCACGAGACCCTCGAGGTTGAGCAGGATGAAGGCGAGCTGGAACGGACGCCAGACTCCGATGGCTCCCGGCTTGCCGGTGCGGACGAGCTCCTGCTGCGCACGCTGCTTCTGCATGACGTCGTTCATCGCCTGGAACGACTTCCGCGCCATCGCGTCCGACTCGAGCAGCGCGATCCCGGCGTGCATCCGACCCGCGGCCCTTCGGGCGTCGTCGAGGTGACGTCGTGCGGTCTCGACGTGGTGGGCGGGCATGCCCTCGTCCCGCGGCTTGCGCTCCTGGGTGACTATCCACCCCTCGTAGACGTCGACCAGTTCGCGAAGCGGTCGGACGAGGGAGGGGACGTCCGCGGCACCGGCTAGCTCCCGCATCTCCAGCCCCGGCACGTCGTCGCGCTCGGCCTTCGCCAGTCGGAGGTCGTGCTGCGGGAAGAACGTGGTGGAGACCTGGGTGACCTCCTCGCCCTCGTCCCAGGCGACGGCCACGCCGTGTCCGACGGCGAGGTGGCGCTGCTCCCGGTAGAGCAGCTCGCCGCTGCGCTCGTCGTCGTCGAGGTAAGCGAGCACGTGGTCCGGGCGCCGGTCGGTGAAGGCGCCCTCGACCGTGCGGACGCGGATCTCCGGTCGGAACCAGCAGAGGTGGTCGACGCGTCCCTTCTCGGGTCGAGGCGTCGAGTTCACGAGGACGAGCGTCACGTTCACGACCCTGTCACGGGCGGGGCGGACGACCGATCGGAGGACGAGCCCCTCGGCCACTGGGTGCGTCGTCGATCGACCCGGGAGCACGGGGATCTCGATGTCGATCTGCCCGGTGGGCACGCGGCGCCACCGCCCGATGCGCTGGGTGCGAGCGCGCGTGGCGGGGCCCTCGTTCGAGTCACCGCCCTCCTCCGTCTCCGCCGGCTCGTAGCGATCCGCAGAAACGCCCACACGGAGTGCGTGGGTCGACTCCTGCAGACCGAACGTCAGCCCGATGGTGGACGGATACCGCAGGTGCGCGAAGGCGACGCCGGGGTCGTAGTCGGCGTCGGGCGCGGCACCGGACTCGACCTCCGGCGTGTCATTCGCATCCTCCACCGCCGCACCGGGCCCTGCGCTCGCGCGGGGGTGCAGGATGCCGACGATGAACCGCTCGAGCGGCTCCTCGTTCAGCAGCTCGTCCGCAGCACTGCCGTAGAGGTCGGCTCGCACCGACGCGACCATGTGCTCGCGCGCCTGGTACCAGGGGTCGAGGTCAGCCATCGCTCTCTCCGTTCCAGTCGATCCGCAACATCCCCGCGCACACAGGTGACAACCAGAGGCCGTGACGGCCCGTCCCGCTCGGCTGCAGGTCACCGGAGACGGTGGCGACGCTCTCGACGCGTGCGCCGCTCAGTCCCGGCCACCCGCGCTTCTTCTTCTCCAACGTGCCGACCCGTGCGACGAACGACTCGCCGAACACATCCGAGGTCCGCCCGACGGCCAGCCCTCGGTGCCGGAGCTCCCACACCGGGAGGTGGAGAGTGGACCGGGAGAGATCCAGCACGAGGTCCAACGGGTCGCCCGCGTGCACCGACCCGGCGATGTAGTCCTGAGTGGCCTGTCCGTCGCCCGGAGGAGCCGTGCGATCGAGGTCGTCCACTTGCAGCTCGAACCCGAGGGTCATCCACTTCGACCGCCCGCCCAGGTACCACCGCCGTCGCCCGTCGCCACGCGGAGTGAGACTCCGGAGCCCGCGGTCGTCGGGGCCGCCGGCGCGGGCGAGCACGTCGCGAGCCCTCGACAGAGCGACGAACAGCGTCCGGAGCTCGCCGGCACGGTCGGTGTCGGCGCCCGCTTCGAGCCAGGGCTTGTCCGGGAAGTCGACGTACACGACATTATCGAACTCGAGCCCCTTGGCCCGGTGCACCGTGGAGGCGATGAAGCGCGCGTGCGTGGGCTCGATCAAGTCCGGCGCGATGGGCCGCGGCCGCTTCAACGCCCGGGCGAGCCCGGCGATGTCGACCTCACGGCCCCGTCCCCCGGCGACGGACCGGAGTGCACGCCACAGGACCGCCGGATCGACGTCCGGCGCCCTCTCCGAGGCCAGGCTCTCGAGCTCGTCCGACGTGATGCCCGCGGTCGGGTGGTCGGCGAGCAGCCGCGCGATCCAGCTCGCGAGCACCCGCTGCTGAGCACTGCGCCGCACCTCCACGGGCGCCTCGGCGTCCGCGACGGCACCCGCCACCAGGAGCGCCTGACCGTTGTTGGCGGTGAGGAACGCCGTCGTCCCGGTCCAGGACCGCGCGTGCTCGACGACGTCCACGACCGAGGACACGGAGACGAACCCGGCGAACAGCTCCTCCAGCGGGGACGTCCCGACGGAGGCGAGGACCGAGCTGCGCAGCTCGACGACCTTGCGCGCGTCGCGCGAGCTCGCGCGGTACTGGCCTGTCAACTCCTTGCGCCGCACGTCGTCGAGGTCGGCTGCCCACGCCAGAAGCTGGGAGGACGTGGTTCTCGACGCCGCGGGGCCGTCCACGGCGAGCTGCCAGTCGTAGATCCCCTGGGCCGGGTCCCCCAACAGCGTGAAGCCGGCCTCGGCCGGGAGCCGGCGCAGCAGCTCCATCAGGAAGTCGGCGCGGACGCCGACGACGTCCTGCACCTCGTCCACGACCAGGTGCTCGAGGTCGTCGAGCCGGTCCCACCCCTCGGTGGCCAGCAGCCGGGTCGCGAGGGCGACCCGGCGGTCGAAGCCGAGACTTGCCACGTCCTCGTCCCCGAGGTCGCGGACGATCTCCCCTGCGAGCGAGTCCATGGTCTGCACGCCGACGGGCCCGACACCGTGTGCTCGGAGGCGCCTGTCGGCGGCGAACACGGCCGCGTTGGAGAACGAGATCACGAGGATGCCGTCCGTCGCGTCGACGTCCTGCTCCTCGGCGAGGTGCTCGATCAGACGTGAGACGACCTCCGTCTTGCCCGAGCCGGGGCCGGCGATGACGACCTGGCGCTCACCCGGTTCGATTTCGGCCGCGTCACGCTGCGCGTCGTCCAGCTCGAGGTCGCTCACCGGCGGTTCCAGAGGTACTCGAACTCGTTGAAGGCCAGCAGATCGCCGTACTTCTCGAAGTTGTCGCGCACGTTGACGATCAGCACCTCCTCGGACCCGCCGTTCCTGGGTCCGCGCAGTCCGCGGCCGATCATCTGCTGGTACACGTTCGGGCTAAAGGTCGGTCGTGCGACGAAGACTGCGCGCACCTTCGGCGCGTCGAAGCCCTGAGTCAGCACGTTGTAGTTGGTCAGGACCCGGATCCGGCCGGCCTTGAATTCCTCGATGTAGTGCCGACGCGCCGCCGGCTCGGTGTCGGCGGAGATCGAGACAGCCGGGATGCCCCGGTGCGAGAGCAGCGCCGCGAGGACCCGGGAGTTCTCGACGGAGGGGGCGAACGCCAACGTCGTCCAGTCCTCGGGCAACGCCGCGATCGCGTCGACGACGCGCTCGGTGCGGGCGAGGTCGGCGCCGAGCCGTGCGTTGACCGCGGCGGGCAGGCGTCGGAACTTGTCGATCTCCGCGACGTCCTCGACCGTCAGCTCCACGTCGGTACCGTCGACCACCTGGTGGCGTACCTGGGCGAGGACGCCCATGTCCTGGAGCTCGCCGTACGGGTCGTCCGCGTTCCGGAACGCCCCGCGGTCCAGCCGGTTGCCGTCGTAGCGCCTGACCAGCCGCTCCGTCTCCTCGGACGACGTACCGCGGAAGGGGGTCGCTGTCAGTCCGATCAACGGCTTCGCGCGGGCCGTGTCGCGCGCACGACCACCTCGTCCCATCCACTCCAGGACCTGCGTGTACTTCGGCGCGATGGACGTGTGGGCCTCGTCGATCACGACGACGGACGGGTCACGGAGCCACTCGTACTCGTCGCCGGTGCGCTTGGCGATCGAGTCGAGCTTGTCGATCGTCGCGATGATCAGCTGGAAGACTCCCGGTTCCTCCGGTACCTCGTTGTCGGCCCACAACCTCCCGAGGCGCATCGAGGCCGACCGTCCGATCGCCCTCCACACATAGGTCCAGGTCTCTGCCGCCTGCTCGCACAGCTCGTCCGTCTGAGCGATCCAGATCAGCGGACGCCCGGTGTCCACCGTGTCCGCGTTGATCTCATTCACCAGCGCCTCGACGGTGACGCGGGTCTTCCCGGCGCCGGTGGGCAGCGACACCATCCCCCGATCGCTGCCGACGCCCCGCAGCATCGCCGCGATGTTGCGGGTCACCTGCTCCTGGTAGTCGTGCAGGTCGCCGAGGACGGCCGGCCCGTCGATCACCTCGACGGCGGGCCGGTCGGACGAGGGGAAGCCCGCCCACTCCGCGGGGAAGCCCAGTGACATGACCCACTGGCGTGTCGTCCGACGCCCGCTCCACTCCCGCGGCGGTTCCAGTCGGGCGTCCTCGAGCGCGCTCCGCAACTGCTTGAGGACGGCCACGCCGTGAACGGCCCGCGCCAGAGCCGCGACCTCACGCGGCTCGGTCTCCTGCGGGCGTTTCTCCAACGCCTCCAGTGCCTGGGCGGGCACGATCCGCCGGAGCGGCTCAAGCCCGACCGCGGTCAGGAGCCGCTCGTCGTCGTCACTTGCGATTTTGACCCGGTGTCGGAGCTGGTTGGTTGCGGTCTCGGCCATCTGCTCGAACACGCGCGCGATGTCCTGCCGGGAGAGACCGAGTCCGAGCGCATCCGAGATCTGCTGCAGCTTGCCCGCGGGGTCGCTCGCGGTGACGAGGATCGTGTCCCCCTCGCGACGCGCGGCGATGCTGCGAGCCTTCTGGCCCTGCGGCGTCGCGATCATCCGCTCGAGCCGACTGCACGGCTGGAGCATGACCTCGCGGTCCTCCATCGCCAGTCGCAGCTTCAGCGGCGGGTACAGGTCCGTCAGGTACTCGGCCTCGCCCGAGGTCTCGACGGCGATCTCCTCCTGGAGGAGATCGCGGCCGAGCGGCATCTTCCAGTTCTCGACGAAGATCTGCACGTCTTCGTCGTCCACGACGCGAAGCGCCGGAATCTGCGCCTCGAGCATGGACTCGTAGACGCCGTCGTCGTCGGTGATCCCCACGTTCTTGGGCTCGACCATCACGCGACGATGGCCCACCCGGACCAGGATCGTCTCCGGCCGGAGAGAGTCCGCGGTCCAGACGTAGAACGCGGCCCGGCGACGATCGTCGGACTCACCGTCCGACCAGGTGTCGGCGATGCGCTTGAGCACGTCCCAGTCCTCCGCGGTGACACTCGCAGGGTCCTTCTTCAGGCCGAGAGCGGATGCGAGCTGTGCCGAACCCTCGTACGCGGGGAGGACATCCGCATCCACCTCGTCGCTCGCGACGAGGACGTTCCGGGGCCGCATCGGGCCGAACGAGGTCGGGAGGAGCCCGTACTTGCGGAGGAACCACGTCTCCGGCGAGATCACCTTCTTGACGCCGTAGCTGGCGTTGCTCCGGTGGCGCACCGTCCGCCCCGCAGGAAGCCCTTGCGCGATGATCCGTGCGGTCGCCGCGACTCGAGCCTCGGGGGTCATCTCGGTGAGGATCTGCAGGGGCCAGAGCGGCTCTCCACCCTCGACGACGACGTAGTCGCGATCCGGCTTCGAGCCGGCCTGGTCGGCGATGAACCTGCCCTTGACGTCGTCGCCGTACGCCGAGAACCAGTCCTCGCGCGGCATCTCGACATGACGGAAGGTCGGTGCCTCGACCGCACCGATCTCGCGGAGGATGTCCGAGTCCTCCCGGTGGTAGCCAGGGTCGATCAGGTGGTCCCGGTCACGGGAACCGTCGGCGGGGACGATGTCACCGGCCAGGAAGGCCATACCGGGGTACACCCACCGACCCGACGCCGTTCTCACCCGCATCTTAAGGGTGAGCTCGCGCGAGTCCCGGCAGTTCAGGTCCGCGCGCAGGATCGACAGCGCGGTCTCCTGCGGGATCTCGCGCAGGATCTCCCAGATCTGCGGCCACACCGTCTTCGGCTCCCGAAGCGCCCCGGGCTGCTGCGCTCGTGCGAGGAGCTCATGCAGCTGACCGGTGCGGTCCATCAGGACGACGCCCAGTCGCGCCAGGCCGTCCTTGACCCCCGGCCGGACGACGAGATCGGGGTCGACGAAGTCGACGCCGGGCCGGTCCTCGCCGTCGACCCTGACGAACACCCGGCCGCGGGTCGCTGCCTTCAGGGACCCGTCCTCGAGCCGGACGATCTTCGCGCGCGGGATCGTCCCTCCGATCACGCGCGACGCGTCACGATCCGAGAGGTGCTCCGCCTGGTCGAGGAGCCACGCAGCGAGCTCGATCGCGGCGGCGCACTCGTCGACGGTGCCGTCCTCGACCAGGTCCTCCAGCCACGTGTCGACTCCGGCAGGACGAGGCGCTTCCCGAAGACCCGGCGCGCTCATCAGACGCTGCACCTTCAGGCGGCGCTCCGGGGTCGTGTACACGAGCGGGTGCGCCCAGCGGTCGAGGTGACCGCCGGCCTCGCGCCACCGCTCGAGCCACGCCATCGGCACGGGAGAGTTACGTCCGAGGGTGTCGCCGCCGAGCCATCGCAGCTCGCCGGCGACTCTCAACGCACCCGTGCCGTCCGGGAGCGCCGGCTCCCTGCGCAGGTGGTCGAACACCGGGCGGTTGATGATGTCGTCCGCGTCGCTGCGCGGCTCGTCCCCTCGTGCGGGCATCGCGTCCAGCACCGCCGCGATGCGATCCGTCCCCTGGAACGCCCGGAACGCCCGCGAGACCAGCGTCGGGAGCACCTGCGTCAGCAGCTCCTCGTTGAAGGCCCCTCGCAACAGGTGCTTCCGGTCGTCGGACAGCTTCCACGGAGCATTGACGATGCCGGAGAGCGTGGTGGCATCCGCCGTCGGGAAGTAGGCCCAGAATTGTCCGACGTCGTACCGGTCCGCGGTCAGACAGACCGCATACGACACCTCGACGGTCTCGCGGCCCGCAGCGTAGGAGCCTTCCGCGCGCGCCCGGACACTCGGCGTGTGCGATGTCCGAGCCACGGCCCAGTCGACGGCATCGTCGTTGACCTGCACGCGGTAGACGCCAGGACCCATCTCGCTGACGCCGAGGCGACGCCTCGGCGCGGGCTGCTTGGCCTGCAGGAGCTTCGACTCCTCGGGCGAGAGACCGAGCCCGCGAAGCTGTCGCGCCTCGTCGATCGGGATCTGGTGCTCGTTGCGCAGCGCGGCGCGGGTCACGTGCGGGGAGAACAGGACGAACTCGTCCCGGAACAGGTCCAGACGAGCCGAGAGGAGACGGTGGGCCTCGTCGTCGCGAAGCGGAAGGACCACGATCGTCGAGGCCCAGTCCTTGAGCTCGGCGAGGACCGGGTCCGAGTCGAGCTCGACGGTGGGGTCGAGCACGCTCGCCGTCCGCATCGTGGGGTAGGCCCGGGACTCGAAGCCGGCGGCGCGGAGGATCCCCTCCGACTCGTGCTTGTCGAACCCGAAGGACACCGACGTGCTGTAGATGCGCGGGCTGTCCGACACCGCAAGCACCGACTTGAAGCCGATGCCGAACCGGCCGACCTGCGCCTCGTCCTTGGACGAGATGTCCGACGCCATCAGCGCACGAATGCCCCGCTCGTCGAAGGGCGCGCCGTCGTTCGCGACGTACAGCGCGCTTCGACCGAGGACGACCTCGATGCGGTGACCTCCGGCACGCGCAGCATCGACGGCGTTCTGGACGAGCTCCTCGAGCTGCCGGGTGCTGTAGCCGCCCGACGAGATCTTTGCCTCGTTGTTGGCGTCCTCGAGGATCCGGGCCGGATCCTCGCGGTAGACGTTGAGGCAGGTCTCTGTCTGTCCCTCGACCACAGCGGCCAGGATCGTCCGTCCAGGCATCCAACTCGGCACCGCTGCGCTCCCGATGATCGTCATTGGTCAGACGCCCCGATGAGCGCCGTCGACTGGATCGGACTGTAGGTCTCCCCACCGACACTCATCGGCGACATGCGGGCTTGCTCGAACGGAGCAGCGCTCAACCCGCGTTGATTTCACCCGCTTGGGCTACACCCAAGTCAGAGAACCTGCGCCAGGTGCGTCCCGATCGCTGCTGCCAGACGGACCGGAACCGCGTTCCCAATCTGGCGAGCGATCTGTGCGCGGTCGCCGACCCATCGGTAGTCGTCGGGGAAGCCCTGGAGCCGCGCGGCTTCCCAGTGGGTGATCGCACGGTGCTGGGTCGGGTGGAGGAACCGGCCCTTCTCGGGTTTGAAGAACTCGGTACGGATCGTGACCGACGGCTTGTCCCATTCGAGCCTCCCCATCACGTCGCTGGCGCTTCGAGGGTTATTGCGCCAACAGTCCATGCTCAGGTCGTCAGGGAGATCGAGCCGGCTACCCCCATACGGGACCGACCGAAAGCGCTGCAACGAGAGCTCGCTCCAGGCGCGCGTGATGTGAAGGTCAGCCCCCTTGAATGGCCCGGGGAGCCATCCTCCCCGGAACGTGGTGCGACGCGGCGGGAGAGCGAGGTCTCCCGCGAACGGCCGAATGCCGTCGAGCGCCTCACGCACGGTCCGCCGTGGCCCGATCCGAGCAGGCGGGTGCCCAGGATGCACGACATCTCGGCGCACCCCGATCACGATCACCCGCTTACGCACCTGTGGAGCTCCGAAGTCGGAGGCGTTCAACACCGCCGCCCGGATCTCGAAGTCCGCGAGCTCACCTCCGGCGAAGGTCTCGACGAACGCCGCGTACTCGCCCGACTTGAGGAACGCAGGGACGTTCTCCATCACGAACGCACGCGGCATCGCCCGCCGCACCACCTCGACGTACGGCCGCCACAGTGTGTTCCGGAGGTCCGACGGGTCGCGCTTGCCGATCATCGAGAACCCCTGACATGGGGGCCCGCCAAGAACGACATCGGCCGAGGGCGTCGGCTCCTCGTCGAGCCATCTCTCGATGTCACCTGCGAAGACGACATCGCCGAAGTTCTCCGCGTACGTGGCGGCTGCGGCCCGGTCCAGCTCCACCGCGCGAACGGTGGCGAATCTGTTGCTTCCTTCGTGGAAGCCCTGGGTCAGACCACCGGCGCCGGCAAAGAGATCGAGCACCGAGAGTCGTCTGGCCTCAAGACCGTCCTCATCCTCCGGAACCCTTGAGTCGGCTGGGTGGGCTCTCTGCACGCCGCGATCGTATGAGATGGCAGCCCCATGAACTGGGTCGGACTCGCCGCCAGCGCAAAGCACATCGCCAATCACACGGCCTCGATCTCGGCCACCAGCTCGTCGTAATCGCGAATGCGCCGCTGCTCGACGAGTCGATGGAAGAGATCGCGACCAGCCGTGCGCTTCGGGCCGACGTACACGGTCTCGACCGCAGCCGTCAACGCGGGCAGGTCGAGGTGATAGACGCAGTCGACATCTCCGGACCCGCCGCCCAGCAGGTTGAGCATGTAGGGGCGAGGTTCCATCGTGACGACGCCGAAGTGTGGCATCCGACCTCTCCGGAGCGCCGACATCTTGGCACCTTGCGATCGGCAGTCCTGCGCTCGGTCTGTACGCAAGGACCACTTGAGCGATAGACCGACGGCGAGCTGCGGTCGCCTGGGCTTCTCGACGGCTCGAGAGACGGTCAGGTCGAGCCCGAGCAGGGACTCGTCGCCCACCTGGGCCAGCAGGCTGGTCAGGTGCTCGGCCTCGTTGTCGATCACGGACTCCACGTCTCCGATGAGAGTCTCGATACGTGCCAGCGCGGCGCCGGTCGCGCCCTCCCGCGCCTGCCGTGTCAGTCGACTCCAAGCTCTGACAAACTCCGTCGACCGCCCTGGCTCGAAGCCGCGCAATGCTCCGACGTGTCGGTACTGGTCGAACTCGAAGAGCTTGCGTTCGGGGAGGACAACTGTCCCGGACTCCAGTGGGAACCTCGACGCCAGGTCGGCAGCGACGCAGCGAGCGAACTCACCTCCGGTGGGGACGTCCTTCCCTGCACTGCGAGCGGTGCTCACACCCAGCACTCGGAAGAGCTCCTCGCCCACAGCAACGCTGAGCTTGTCACTAGCGTCCGACGTATTGGGCTTTCCGTTGGCGCGAAACTTGCAAAGGTCTTTCACGAATGACGCGGGCACGTCTCGACCGTAACCCCACAGGCCGTCACGTCTGCCGCTTATGTGTGCTTCGCGCCACTGACGTCACCCGGATGGCTTCCGCCTGCGTCAACGCCGCCTCGACGCGATCGGACGCGTCCGCGGCGGACTCGTGCTCCCAGACACGCACGACTTGCCAGCCCGCGCGGTCCAGGTCCAGATCGGCTTGCCGGTCCCTGGTGACGTTCCGGGCGAGCTTCTCAGCCCACCACTCGGAGTTTGTCTTGGGCCTTGTCGCGTGCTCTGGGCACGAGTGCCAGAAGCACCCATCGACGAAGACGACGACGCGGAGGCGCGGGAAGACGAGATCTGGCCGGCGGCGCCCGGGGAGCACCGCTCGTTGGACGAAGAAGCGGCGACCGCGTCGATGGAGCTCGCGCCGAACCGCCATCTCTGGCGCCGTGTCGCGGTTCCGGACTCGCGCCATCCGGGCGCTCGTCACCGCGTCGGTCTTCATGGTCCCATCGTCTCGCGGTCTCTGTCCGATACGGTCCAGTCGTGACGATCCCGCCGACGCCAAAGGCGCCTCTGGCTGCACCTGGACATGTCTGCACGCCCGACCCGCGGCCGGGAAGGGAACGAGCACCCCACGTTCTCGTGGCACCGGACGAGGACATGCAGCTGCAGCAGGTTCTCGCGTGGCTCGCACCGTCCCCGCTCGAGGGCGCGTTCACCCGTGCCGTCGACGATGCCGTGAAGTACGTGCTGGACGGCTCTCGGACCGGCCGCTTCGACTTGATGAGCCCCGATGTCGACTCCGACGAGCGCGCCTCGGTCGGGACCAAACTCCAGTACCGCGTACTGAACGAGTTGAAGCTCGTCAAGGAGCCGCCGCTCGACACAACGATCGTCGGAGTTCCCGTAGAGCTCAAGGCAACCGTGCGGTCGGGTTGGATGATTCCCACGGAGGGGCAGTGCGAGATCTGCGTGCTGCTCCAGGTCGACGCGGGGAGGGCACGGCATAGGGCGTTCCTCATGCGCACCCATCGAGCCTGGCTTCGAGAGGGAGCGAATAAGGATGGGAAGCGCGGGATCGTCAGCGCGGCGCTCACTCATTACGCGATCCCACTGCTCGGCTGGACGCCACTCCCGCCGGAGCCGCTCAAACGACTGACGCGCTCGCAGCTCGACATCGTCTTCGCCCCGCGGGTTGGTCAGACCGAGCGCTTGACCGAGCTCTTCGGCTTCTTGCCCGACGTCGTCATCCCGCGGTCATCGATCGAGACGGTGTGCTCCGGCAATCGCGATCCCATGCGCCGAGCTCGTCAGGCCAAGCCGCTCGTATCGCAGCGGCACGGCCTCACGCTGCTGTGCGGTACGTGGAAGGAAGACCTCGAGACCGCGGCCGCTCGCGGCTTCGACATCTCTGGTGATGCTTGGGTGGCGCTGACTCCTGCCGCGCTCGCGAACGGCTCAGATCAGGTACGGCTTGATCCGACGAGCGATCGCTCGGGCCAGCCCTCCAGGCACGGCGTTGCCGATCTGCCGCGCGATCTGGATCTTCGTCCCCACCCACTGGTAATCCTTGGGGAAGTCCTGGATCAGTGACGCCTCGTAGTGCGTGATCACGCGGTCCACGCTGCGGGACAGGTCGCCCTTGATCCACCGCGATTCGGGGTCCTGGACCGAGGCCGGCTCCCACTGCGGGTGGAGGTACTGGCCCTTTTCCGGCTTGAAGAACTCGGTCCGGATGGTGACCGACGGAGCGTCCCAGCGCCCGCGCCCCATCACGTCCGTGGTCCCCGTCGGCTTCTCCCTCCAGCAGCGCGGCAGCAGATCCGTCGGCACATCGAAGCGTCCCCCGCCCGGCGGCACGTACGAGTAGCGCTCTCGGCTCTTGGGAAGCGGGTTGCGCTTGATGTGGATGTCGCGCGCCTTGAACGTGCCCGGCATCGGCTCGCCGAAGAACGTCGTCGTCGACGCGGGCAGCTCGGTCGACGCGGGGTCCAGGGGGAGCCCACCGATCACGTCGCGAAGCGTCCGCCACGGAGCGAGCCCGCTGCCGTCGACCGGCTTCTGCGCGTGAGTCGGCGTCGGCATCTCGATCTTGCCGACTCGAGATCCGATGACGATCGTTCGCTTCCGCCTCTGCGCAACCCCGTAGTCCGCCGCGTTGAGCACGGCGTGGGTCAGCTCATAGCCCTGGAGCGCACCGTGGTCCTGCTCGGCGAGCAGCATCTGGAACTCGGGGCTCTTGGAGAAGCGATCGACGTTCTCGATCACGAAGACCTCAGGGTTGGCGGCGGCCACGAAGCGCATGTACTCGCGCCACAGCTGGTTCCGGGGGTCGTTGAGATCCTTCAGCCCTAGGTTGCTGAACCCTTGGCAAGGCGGGCCACCGATGACGACTCGCGCCTCGGGGATCTGCTCGGTCGGCACCTGGGCGATGTCGCCGGCGATCACGTGATCCTCGCCGAAGTTCGCCGCGTACGTGGCCGCAGCTGCTCGGTCCCACTCGACGGCGAGCAGGGGTTCGAACCCCTCATCGACGAACCCCTGAGTCATGCCGCCGCAGCCTGCGAAGAGGTCGATCATGGGGATGCCGGTCATGGTGACGATCGTACGTGGCTCCACCAACACGTAGAGGTGCACACGCGTCGCTCTCCGCCTCCGAAGAGCCAACGGCCCCCGTCGCGACCTGACCTGGATCGCGCTCCCGATCGGGTGGTACGCCGACCCGATGCAGCGAGGGACCTGGTCGGAGAGGGACTGGCGCCACCGCCCAACGGGACGGGCGAGGCGGCGCGATGACCCGTCACGCGATCGAGTGAACATCTGAAGCTGGTGATCGAACTTGCTCGCCGTGCGATTTCCCGCTGGTACACCAACCAGGTGCGCTACCAGAGACCGCCAGCTTGGCGCTACTACCCGCAGCCGAATCGGCCTCGCCCTGAGATGCGGCAGCTTACCGACGCCTTGACGTCGCTCGGTCCTTGGTTGCGTGACGAATGGTGGCCCCGCGAAACCACCGACACCAAGGCGATCACTGCGGCACTAGAACCATTCTTGACACAAGCGCTGGTTAGCGACTCCGTTGAGCGCGCGCGCATACTACGCCCAGGTTGGAACCTCGAAACGCGGGAACAATACGCCGCAATGCCATACCTCTACGGCGAAGGCGACGAGAGCATCAAGAGTGTTCGGCCTGACGCGGTGTACATGGATGACGATGGCCGACTCACTCTCGTTGAGATCGAGGGCGGCGGGGCCGAGACCAACTATCGCGGCATGAAGGATATTGTCGAATCCCTACTCCTGCCAGAAGTGGACTATCTCGCGCTCGTGGTGCCTTTTCGCGCACACCACACGAAGCCGTACGACACTTACAATAATCTTGTCACGTCCATGTATGCTCAGCAAGTAATCCAGGGACACTTGAATGGACTGCTCATCCTCGGATACTAGGCGCGCGATCCCACTCGGCCTACTCCGCGCGATCGAGCCACGCAGGCGCCGACGCGGCCAGGCCCGGAACGCCCCGCTGGAGCGTTCCGGGCCTGACCGCACTGGTCACGGCAGGTTCAGCGCCGCCCGCGCGACAGGTCGAACACCGTCGTCGTGTCGTACGTCTCCCCCGGCCGCAGTGTCGTGCTCGGGAACTGCGGCTGGTTCGGCGAGTCCGGGAAGTGCTGCGTCTCCAGCGCCAGCCCGTCCGACTGCCGGTACACGTGACCACCCGTGCCGACGAGCGTCGCGTCCAGGAAGTTGCCCGAGTAGAACTGGATGCCCGGCTCGGTCGTGTACATCTTCAGCGTCCGCCCGGAGTCCGGGTCACGCAGCTGTGCGGCGAGCGCGAGGCTGCCGTCGTCGGGCCGGTCGAGCACCCAGTTGTGGTCGTAGCCCTGCCCGTACAGCAGCTGCTGGAACGGCTCGCGGATCCGCTCACCGACCGCCGTGGCGCGCCGGAAGTCCATCGGCGTGCCGGAGACGTCGGCGAGCTCGCCCGTCGGGATCAGCGTCTCGTCGACCGGCGTGTAGCGGCTGGCCGGCAGCGTGAGCTGGTGGTCCAGGATCGAGGATGTGCCCTCGCCCTGCAGGTTCCAGTACGTGTGGTTCGTCAGGTTCACGACCGTCGGCGCGTCCGTCGTCGCGGTGTAGTGGATCTCGAGCCGCTGGTCGCGCGTCAGCGTGTAGGTCACCTGGACGTCGAGGTTGCCCGGGTACCCCTCCTCGCCGTTGACGCTCCGGTAGTCGAGCTGCAGCCCCACGCTGCGGTTGCCCTGGATCGGCGTCGCGGTCCAGACCTTGGTGTCGAAGCCCTTGAAGCCGCCGTGCAGGCTGTTCGGGTCGTTGTTGATCGGCAGGTTGTACGTGTTGCCGTCGAGCTCGAACTGCCCGTTCGCGATGCGGTTGCCGAAGCGGCCGATCAGCGCCCCGAAGTACGGGCCGGGGTTGTTGTTGTCGAGGTAGCCCTTCAGGTCGCTGAACCCGAGGACCACGTTGACCGGGTTGTACCGGCGGTCCGGGATCTCGAGCGTCTGGATGATGCCGCCGTACGTGAGGATGCGGACGGTCATGCCCTTGTTGCTGAGCGTGTACCGCTCGACGGCGGTCCCGTCCTCGGTGGTGCCCCACGGCTCCGAGGTGATGGTGGCGCTGTCGTGGTGCCCGCCGCCCTTGTCACCGCCCCAGCGGTCGGTGGTGTCGTCAGCGCCCTGGGCGACAGGGCTCCCGGAGACGAGCAGTGCGGCGACCGCGAGCGGGGCGACTGCCCCTGCGAAGCCGCGACGGAGTGAACGCATGCGCATGTGACTCCCCCAGTCCACGTCGGCCAGCGTCGCCCCCGGGACGTCAGTGTCCCGTGACGCGGCGACCCTGACGCGTGACGTGGATGGGGTCGGAGGCCCGGAGGGGCGATGCGGTCGTGCTCGACGCTATGACCGGGCCCACACCAAGGTCAACAACCCGCACCAAGCCGCGGGCCAGCCCTGTCACTCATCCGCCACGAGTAGGCACCGCAACCACACCGCGATCCTACAGACAGTTGCACGACGGTCGGACGGTGCACACCGTCCGCACGCCACGCTCCCGCCAAGAACCTATGAGCCCCGGCCGATGCCCACGAAGCTGACGACCCTGCAGCCCGTTCACCCCCTGAGGTTCCCCGCCGCGGCGAAGTGTGAGGTGTCGAAGGCAAGCCGAGACCAATATCACGCACCTGTGGCTCGCGAACGGGTGAGGAGACCCAGGAGCAGCCGTGACTGTCCCTGGTGGGAAGTACGCTACGACCGTCTTGGAGCGCCTGGCCGAGGACCGCCCCGGCGCCGCCCGTCCGCCTTGCACGAACCCGCATTACAGAGGAGCACGCTTAGTGGCGACGTACGCCGTCAAGCTCGAACGCTCGACGCCGCTTGTTCTCTCACGGCATCCCGACGCCCCTTCGGACGAGGAGTTCGCCGAGTGGTGTGAGTCGGAGCGCCTATCCGGGCGCCCTCTGGCCATTGATCTCTTTGCCGGAGCCGGCGGGCTCGGAACTGGAATCGAAAGTGCCGGATGGACGATCGTCGCCGCGGCCGATCATGACCCAGCGGCACTCGAAACACATGGTGCGAATTTTCGCGGTCCAGCGCACAAAGTCGACATGTCAGACCCCGATGAAGTGCGCGCGCTCATCGAGCGACTGGGTTCGATCCAGATCGACATGGTTGCAGGCGGGCCGCCGTGTCAACCGTTCAGCAGGGCAGGCTTGGCAAAGATTCGCAATCTAGTCGACAGTGGACAACGCGACGCAGTCGACCCTCGCAAAGAACTTTGGCGATCCTTTGTTGACGTCGTGTTGCAGATAAAGCCTCGCGTGGTCCTGATGGAGAACGTCCCAGACATGGCTATCGGCGACGATCTCGTGGTCATCCGGGAAATTGCCGACACGCTTGAACGCGCCGGATATGCCGTCGACTACCGGCTAGTGGACGCGTGGCGTCACGGAGTTCCCCAGCACCGAAAGCGGTTTATCCTCCAGGCTCGAAATGACGGAATCGCACCTCAGTGGCCCGAGCTAGATTCCTCAAAGCCGACTGTACGGCACGCAATCGAGGACCTTCCCCGCCTGCACGGCACGACGGGTGCCCGCGAACTTCCGTATGAGAGCGAACCGACACACGAGTTGGCGAAACTGCTTCGCGGAGACAAAATCGCTCGAACGATTCATGATCACATGACTCGCCCAGTTCGAGACGACGACCTTGAAGCGTTCGAACTTATGGACGAGACGACACTCTACGCCGACCTTCCGGAACGGCTCAGAAGGTACCGATCCGACACCTTCAATGACAAGTACAAGCGCTTGGGATGGGACGATCTCAGCCGGACAATCACCGCGCACATTGCTAAGGACGGATATTGGTACATCCACCCGAGCGAGCATCGTACATTGACGGTTCGCGAAGCAGCTCGCATCCAGACTTTCCCTGACAACTTCCGATTCGCTGGATCCCGTAGCGACGCGTACCGGCAGATCGGTAACGCGGTTCCTCCTCTGCTCGGATTCGCTATTGCGTCGTCGATGAGGCGCGGTATCGGCCCGGCGATTCTGGCGCATCGACCAACATCAACCCGGCGAACGTTGGAGCAGTGGGCAATTGCCCGACGCGAGGACCAGTGGTGGATGTTCCCTGGGCCGGACATGACGCTCCTCGCGTCGGCGTTGGCCGCGCTACTCGAAGTCCACCGTCTAGGTCCCCTACAAGCTGAGTCCGCTCTGGCGCCAGTCCGCGCCATCACTGCGGTCACAGACCAAGTCGCCGCAGCTATTGACGAGAGCGAGTTCACCCCGGCGCGCGCACGCCTCGTGCGAGCCTTTGTCGAGTCGACGCATGGGAAAGCCGAGCCCGATGCAGTATCGGCCGCGATGAGATTACTTCAGCCCAATCAATCCCAGACCTGCCGCATGCTGCAGGGAGCGGGAGAGCTCATCATCAGTGAACGCACCGCCGACAACGTCGCTCGATTGCTCAACCTCCCCCCGCAGCAGCGCGGCCAGCGCACGGACATCAAAGTAGCAATGGCTCAACTCGTCGGCACGGGGGAGGGCGCAGGCCTGCGAATGGCCGCGATTCGAGCCATGACCTCGGCTGACGCCGACAGGGTCGCTGGCCTCCGCATCAGTCAACGCGATGAAACGAGGGGTGTGCATGCATAGCGAAGAAACACCGGGACCTGGGTTCCGGCCTCGAGCGCGGCTGCTCGAACTTCTCGGCGACCAGTTGATCGGCAGCCCGCGCCTGGCGATCTTTGAACTGGTGAAGAATTCGTACGACGCAGACGCAACGAGTGCGGTCGTGACGATGTCCCGGCTGAAAACGGATACGGCGGCAATCGAGGTCCGAGACGACGGCGACGGGATGTCGCTAGAGACGCTTCGCGATGTCTGGCTCGTACCAGGACATGACCACAAAGCCAAAGCCAGATTGGGCGGCAAGCGCACAGCCAAGGGCCGGATGCCACTTGGTGAAAAAGGGGTCGGTCGCTTCGCGGTACACAAACTGGGGCGCCGAGTCTCGGTCATCACACGCAGAGAACACGGGCCGGAGTTCGAGCTCACTATCGACTGGGACGCGATCGCGGCCAATGAGTTTCTCGACCAGGCTCAAGTCGTAATAGTTCAGCGACCGGCGCCTCTTGTGTTCACAGGCGATTCAAAAGGGACCGTTGTCTCGGTGACCGAGTTGCGGGGCAGCCCCTGGACCCGCGGCGAGGTCCGACGGCTCTTTCGTCAGATCACATCGATCTCATCCCCATTCTCTAAGCGCACCGACGAGTTCGCCGCCTCGCTGCGGCTTCCGGACGATGCTCGATGGCTGGACGACGTACCTGATACAGAGACCCTCCTCGATAGCGCACCTTGGCGATTCACGTTCGAGCTTGTCGACAACAGAATGAAATGGCACTACGAATTCAAAGGATTTAAGGGCGTACTCGCCGGGCGCTCCGCACGCGGCGAGGAGATGGGAGTTCTTCTCGACCTCAAAGACCTCCCCGAAACCGACCAAGAAGTATACGCGACGGGCGCGAAAAAACCTCGAGCTGTCCGGAGCCGTGTCGAATACCAGGAAGGCATCGGGCCGATTCGCGGTACGTTGCTCGTATATGACCGGGACAAGGACGTCATCGAGAAGATCGGCAACAGCGCCTCGCTGCAAGAGTTTCTGAACGAGAGCGGCGGGTTGCGCGTGTATCGCGACGGAATTCGCGTATACAACTATGGGGAGCCGGGAGACGACTGGCTCGGTCTGGATATTCGCCGCGTCAACTCGCCAACCAAGCGAATCAGCAATAACATCGCGGTCGGGGCAATTGACCTGTCCCTTGCATTGAGTCCCGGTCTCGAAGAGAAGACCAATAGAGAGGGATTCGTCGAAGGCTTGCGCCTGGCGCGGCTTCGCGCGCTGATCCGTGGAGTTCTCGCGGTTTTCGAAGCGGAGAGGAATAAGGACAAGCAGCACCTCAGACGGCTTCTGCGCAAGCAGCGAGACTCGCTCTCCGGCGGTATCGAGAAGCCGCTCAAGCAAATCGGTCGACTCGCGAAGAAGCACAACCTGTCGACGCAAATCGACCCGCTGATCGCCAAAGCTCAGAAATCCTATGACGACATGCGGGAAATCATGCTTCGCGCCGGCATATCAGGTATGTCACTAGTCATCGTCTACCACGAGATCGACCATGGCGTCCGCCTTCTGCACACGGCCCTCCGGGCCGGCGCGAACCCGGAAAAGGCAATGCAGCAGGCTCGCGATCTCGTCAGCGTCTTGGACAGTTTTGGAGACCTACTGCGCAAGGGCGAGTCAACGACCCAAGACGTGCGTTCGCTAGCGGAACGTGCTGCCGACTTGAACTCGGTAAGGCTCGGGAATCATGACATTGTTCTGGAACTGCGGGTAGACAGAAGCGCATCAAGCGAGACACCGATTTCGCATTTTCCTTTCGGTCTCGTCCTCGGCGCCGTCACGAACCTGATAGATAACAGCGTGTACTGGCTATCTTCGCGGTGGCCGGACGAGTCAACTGCGCTCGAGCGGAGACTTTTGATTTCTGTCGATACAACAACATACGAGGGCCCTGCGCTGGTGATCGCCGACAACGGTCCCGGGTTCGCCGACGATCTGGAGGACGCCACTGAGCCGTTCTTCACAAGACGTCCCGACGGGATCGGTGTCGGACTCTACTACGTCAATTTGATTATGCAGACCATCGGTGGATCGCTGCGCATGGTCGATCCGGACGATACGTTCGTTGGACCTGAGTATGACGGGGCAGCGCTCGCACTTGTCTTTCCGAGGGGTTGAAGTGTTCACGCCGCCAAGATTCGTTGTCGTCGATGACAACCCGAAGCATCTCGATGCGATCGTCGAGACTGTGCAGTCACTCGGCTCAGTGTGTGCGCGAGTCTTGTACACGCCGGAGGCCGACGTTCCGATCGAGCTATTTAGTAGCGTTCGCGCGATATTCATTGATTTGCAGCTCCAGGATCGCACGGCGAGTAGCGATTTCAACCGACACTTCGCGGAGATCCAGCGGATTCTGACCCGCGTTATTACACGCACTGGGGGTCCGTACTTGTTGGTGCTGTGGACCGACAAGCCCGAACGCGTGTCGGAGCTTGAGGCGTATCTGAGCAGGCGGTTCTATGTCGACACCCCGCACGCTCGCCCCATAGCCATCATGCCACTCTCTAAGAGCGACTTCATCGATGACACCTCCGGTGAACAAACGGGCGGTAATCTGCGCGAGAAGATCCGCGAACACCTTCTCCTGCATCCAACGATGAACACGCTTGTGCAGTGGGAGGCCGAAGTCATGGGTGCCGCTGGGCGCGTGCTCGCTGACGTCACCACAATCGCCTCTGAGATTGAAAGCGCGAACGCCTTACCGACACTGCTCAGGCGACTTGCCGTGGAGTCCGTTGGCGAACCCAACGCTGATGCGGATCGCCGCGCAGCGGTCCAAGCCGCACTACTGCCTCTCCTGCAAGACCACCTCCAGAACGCGCCTTTCGTTCAGGCAGACTGGGCGGGCTCATTCCAGGGCGCCGACACGCCCGCGCCGCCCTTGTCAAAGACGCAAGCGAGCCTGCTGAACACCAAACTGCACATCGCACGGCACGATAGTGATCACCGTGTGGCTCCGACCGAGTGGGGGGCGATCTGCGAGCTCGAGCCATCCTTCGATTGGTCTGAGTTCGGCTTGAAGGATGAAGGCGAGTTTCGTGGTTTCGTTGTCGAGAAGGGCGTGCAAGCCGACTGGAAGAAGTACCGCGCCGGGGTTTCGGTCGCGCAAATTCGGATCGGCGCGGCTTGTGATTACGCGCAGAAGACTTTCGGCCCAATCCCATTCGCGCTTGTCGGAGTCATCCCGTGCAAAGAGGGTGTCAACACGCACAGCCTCACGCCGACCTCCAGTTCATGGATTTCTCCTGACTTGCTAATCAACGGTGAGATCGTTCAGCTTTTCGTCGATCCTCGCTTCGTTCGTGTCCGCGGGGAGGCCGCGGCCGCTGCGTTCACGCCGATCGCGCGAATGAAGGAGCAGCTGTTGCTAGAACTTGTGTCCGCCGTATCGCGGCATGGTTCTCGGGCAGGCATTGTCCGGTTCGCGGCCAAGGGAGATAAACCGATTGGGTGATAGTCCATGGGCGACATGGAACTCGAGCGCATTGGTCCCATCCTGCACGCTCCGCCGTCGGGCAGCGAGCAAGGATGGCTGGCATCACGTCCCGTGCGCTGGCCCTGACGCCCGCGAGCCGCAGCGCCAAGAGCGCAGTCGGACGCGGCCCGGTCCATATCCGCCTGCCACCCACCAGCCGGAGCGTGTGTCGCTTCTTCGCACGTGCGACGTTGTTACGATTGTTGCCGAGCAGAAGACTGTGGATTCGCCAGCAGGTTCCCGGCCTCAGACGAGAGCGAACGGGTCTGCTGTATGACTGGTGACGGATCCTCTCAGGCGACCAGTGTGATGTGAGTGGTCATGATTTGCTCGCACTCGGAGAGGCGTCAGGCGGCGAGGCGGGTCGGCGTTGTCGGTGCGTTCGTTCCACCCCATCATCGAGGACGCGGCGATAGGCCGAGGGCTGCATGTCCAGGTGGCCGACACGATCCCGAGTGGACCGAGCCTCCGGCGACGTCGTCACCTCGGTGGGCGACCGCCAAGGCAAACTCGTCAACCGCGGGCAACGTCGTTCCGGTCGCTGATCGAGTACGCCACGATCCGATCGAATTCCATGTCGTTGATTTGGCAAAGGTGGAGCGTCGCTTCAGTCGCGACGGGTTTTCAGAGATGTCGGTCGACCACTGTTCGTTTGGTCGTGCCGCGCTGAAGTCGCCGCCCACGGGTCGTGGGTCGCTACCAAGGCGCTCGCCGGTCTCGGCGGGTTGCTTGCCGAACGCTCTCCAACACCGGCCGTTCCGTCGGACCGTGAAACCGCACGAGCGCAAGCCCGGTGGCCCCGCTTTTCGGGCCTCGCCGCGAGCAGGGGGGCCGAGCCTCGGCGAGAGCAGCTAGGCGCGGATCGGCGCAGCCTGGCCGTCCGGCACCTGCCGGAAGATCACCTTGAAGATCGGGAAGAACACCCAGAACGACACCGCCGCGTTGATGATCATCGTCACGAAGTCCGCCAGCGTCTCCCCGGTAGTGCCCCACCCCCACGTCTCGATGAACAGCTCGTAGATCGGCGCCTTGTACAGCCCCTGCAGCGCCGCAGCCACCAGCGTGATGACGAGGTAGGCCAGCGCGTACCAGGACGCAGCCCGCAGGATCGACGAGTTCGATTTGAACGTGATCGACCGCTGCGCGAAGAAGTTGATCACCTGCGCGATGAGCAGCGTGATCTGCACGGCGAGGAAGTACGCCAGCCCGCCGCCGCCCGCGGGCAGCGCGCCGGCGGCGTAGTCGAACACGAAGTACTGCGACCCGTCCGGGTTCGACCCGACGGGCCACACCTGGAACGTCGTGTCGATCAGCGAGGTTATCCCGAACAGCCACCGGATCGCGGGCATGAGCGCCAGCTGCAGCACGGTGACGCCGTTGCTGAGGATGAAGAACATGGCGAACTGTGCGAGGCCCGGCCGCGCGGTGGCGAACCGTCCCCAGGCGTCCTTGATGCGGGTGATCATGCGGAGTGCTCTCTTCCAGGGGCGGCATGCAGCTCGCGGGCGGTGCGGCGGTTGGCGCGGCGGTTGCGGACGTACCCACGCAGCACGGTGCCGAGCCCCGCGAAGAAGGACCCGTTGACGATCCGGACGATGCCGTCGACCATCTCGGCGCTGACCGCGCCGCCGGTCATCTTCTGCATGGCGCGGAACGGCATATTGAGCAGGAACAGGGTGTTGAGGTCGGGCTTCCCCCGCCGCTCGGCGCGGTCCCGTCGACGCGCCAGCACCCGGTACAGCAGCCGCCCGACCGGCGACGGCGCGGACGCCAGCCGGCACAGCGCGTCGTTCGGGCCCAGCGGCGCGCGGGTCCACCGCGCGGGCGGCAGCGCCCGGCCGAGCAGCGCCGCGAACTCGGTGTCCGGCACCGCCTGCACGGCGCCGGTCCGGTAGCAGGTCGGCATCGTGCACTCCGAGCCCCCGACCCCCGGCACGTCGACTGACGCCGACAGCGGCAGGTCGTCCACGTCGGAACCGACGAGGACCTCGTACGTCCCGCGCTCCACCACCCACGCCCCGGCCCCGACGTCCCAGTGCCGGAACGCCTCCTGCCCCAGCGGCACCGTGACCGTCTGGGACTCCCCCGGCTCGAGCGACACCCGGACGAACCCGGCCAGCACCCGAGCGGGTCGCGCCACTCCCGGTGACGCCCGGTGCACGTACACCTGCACCACGTCCGCCCCGGCGACCGACCCGGTGTTCGTCACCGTCACGGTCGCCGCGGCCACCGTCGCCGAGAGCCCGCTGTACGCGAACGACGTGTACGACAGCCCGTACCCGAACGGGAACGTCACCGGGACGTCGGCCGTCGTGTAGTACCGGTACCCGACGTACAGCCCCTCCCGGTACTCCGCCGACCGCTCCTGCCCGGGGAAGGAGGCGGCGGAGGGGGTGTCCGCCAGCCGCACCGGGACCGTCTCCGCGAGCCGGCCCGACGGGTTCACCGCGCCGGTCAGCACGTCGAGCAGCCCGCCGGCCCCGGCCTGGCCTGCCAGGTAGCCGTGGACCAGCGCCTTCGTGGACGCGAGCCACGGCATCTCGACGACGCCGCCCGCCGACAGCACCACCACGACGTTCGGGTTCACGGCGGCGACGGCCGCGAGCAGCGCGGTCTGCGACGACGGCAGCGCGAGCGTCGACCGGTCCATGCCCTCCGACTCGGCGATCTCGTCCAGGCCGAGGAACAGCAGCACCACCTCGGCCGACCGCGCGGCCGCCACCGCCTCCGCGTGCAGCCGCGCGTCGGCCGCGCCGCCGCGCTCGAACCCCTGCGCGAACCCCACGACCTCCAGCGCGCAGCCGTCCAGGACGTCCAGCACCGAGTCCAGCCGCGTCGGGTTCACCGCCGACGACCCGGCGCCCTGGTACCGCGGCGTCTGCGCGAAGTCGCCGATCACCGCGACCCGGGTCCCGGCGGCCAGCGGCAGCAGCGCGTCCTCGTTCTTCAGCAGCACCGCCGAGCGCGCCGCGACCCGCCGCGCCAGCGCGTGGTGCGCGTCCGCGTCGACCACCGGCGCCGACCCGGGCTCCCGCGACGCACCGACCAGGGCCAGCATCTCCGCGACCCGGGCGTCCAGGTCCTCGACGGCCAACGCCCCCGACTCGACGGCGGCCACCAGCTGCCGCGCCGACTCCAGCCCCGCGGCCGGCATCTCCAGCGTCCCGCCGGCGGCGGCCGCCGTGACGACGTCGTTCGACCCGCCCCAGTCCGACACGACGACCCCGTCGAACCCCCACTCCTCCCGCAGCACGGATGTCAGCAGGTAGGGGTTCTCGTGCGCGTAGACACCGTTGACCCGGTTGTACGCCGACATCAGCACCCGGGGCTTCGCCGTCCGCACGACGATCTCGAACGCCCGCAGGTAGATCTCGCGCAGCGTCCGCTCGTCGACCACCGAGTCCGACACCATCCGCAGCAGCTCCTGCGAGTTGGCCGCGAAGTGCTTCGGGCACGCCGCGACCCCGGCGGACTGGATGCCGCGCACGTACCCGGCGGCCATCCGGCCCGCGAGCAGCGGGTCCTCGGAGAGGTACTCGAAGTTCCGCCCGCCCAGCGGCGAGCGCTTGATGTTCAAGCCCGGGCCGAGCAGCACGTCGACGTCCTGGGCGGCGGCCTCGGCGCCGAGCGCGCGGCCGACCTCCTCCGCCAGCGCGGGGTCCCACGAGCTCGCCACCGCGGCGGCCGTCGGGAAGCAGGTCGCCGGCTGCGACTCCGCGAGCCCGAGGTGGTCGGCGGAGCCCGTCTGCACCCGCACGCCGTGCGGGCCGTCCGCCAGCCACAGTGAGCGGATGCCGTGCCGCGGCAGGTCGTGCGTCTCCCAGACGGACTTGCCCGTCAGCAGGACGGCCTTCTCCAGCAGGGTCAGGTTCTCGATCATCGACGTCGTCCCTCGGGCGTACGGGCGTGTGGGCAAGCGGGCGTGCGGGACCGCCCGCCGGACCGGTGGTGGTGGGCGCCACCGGTCCGGCGGCTCGGTCGGTGCGGACTACGCGGATCCAGCGCCGGGGCGGTGCCGCAGCACCCGCCGGGTCACGAGCACCGTGCCGGTGAGCACCAGCAGCCCGATGACGGCCGTGCCGATGATCTGCGCGTAGACCCACGTCGGCGGGGTGTAGGCGACCGTCGCGCCGGGGGCGAGCCCGTTCATCGCGTTGGAGTTCGCGACGGTGAACAGGACGTGGTGCGTGGCGTTCCGGATGTCGGTCCGGGCCTTCGCGGACGTGGTGTCCGTGAACGACTTGGACGGCTGGAACGTCAGCGTCAGGTCGGTGCCCGCGTGGATGCCCTCGTTGGGGTTCATGTACGGGTAGAGGTTGAAGTCCGAGATGGCGAAGCCCTCGAACCCCCACTCGTCCCGCAGCACCGTCGTCATCAGCGCCGGCGAGCCGCCGGCCCAGGTGGCGCCGATCCGGTTGAACGAGCTCATGATCCCGCCGGCGCCGATCGTCGTCTCGACGATCGTGCCGTCGTCGTCGGCCACGTACGCGACCGGCATGACGATGTTCTTCACGGCCATCTCGAACGGCTTGAGGTACAGCTCGCGGATGGTCTGCTCGGTCGCCCAGGTGGCGATGCCGTTGTTGACCCGGTTGGTCTCCTGCTCGTTCAGCGCGTAGTGCTTGATGAGCGTGTAGACGCCCTTCTCCGCGACGCCGTTCGCCACCGCGGTGAGCAGCGCGCCGGACAGGTACGGGTCCTCCGAGTAGTACTCGAAGTTCCGGCCGCCGAACGGCGAGCGGTGCAGGTTCACCGCAGGGGCGTACCAGCCGTTGATGTCCTTGTGCAGCGCCTCGTTGCCCAGCATCCGGCCCATCTCCGCGCCGAGCTCGGTGTCCCAGGTCTGCGCGATGAGGTCCTGGGACGGGTAGGCCGTGCCGTTGATCGACGAGTTGATGAACGACGAGAAGCCGGCCGGGCCGTCGGGCTCGGAGGTCTGCGGCTTGGCGATCGAGCCGATCGCGGCCGTCTGGTACGCGCCGTTCAGCAGCATGTCGGTCATGTCGCCGACCGACAGCGAGTCGAGCAGCTCGTCCCACCGCGGGTCGTCCTTCGGCAGGCCGCGCAGGTCGACCAGCGCCAGCTCGGAGCGGGCGTCGGTCGTCGGCATGTCCCCGTCGAACTCGGCGGCCGCCGCGTCGTCGTCCCAGGCGGCGAACCCGGCGATGACAGCGTCGTCGGCGACGTAGAGGTCCGGGGTGGGCGCCGTCGGGAACGTCCCGGCGAAGTCGGCGCGGGACATCGCGAGGATCCTGCCGTCCTCCGGCTCGGCGCTGAACTGCGCCGACACGTCGTCGAACTGGTTGGTCACCTCGGCGCGGTCCGACGCCCGGTGGTCGTCGCCGGCGTAGACGACGTCCGCGTCGACCGTGAACATGATCGGCTCGGTGGCCGGCGCGACGGTGTGCGAGTCGGTGCGGACGCTGAGCAGGTAGTCGCCGGCCTCCAGGACGTACGCCCGGTGGTCCAGGTGGTCGTAGGACGCCAGGTCCTCGACCGCGACCTCCAGCGTCACCGTCTCGCTGGCGCCCGGGGCGAGCAGCGCCGTCTTGGCGAAGTCCGCCAGGACCACCTCGGGCTTCTCGATGCCGCCGGGCGAGTACGGCGCCGTCGAGTACAGCTGGACGACGTCCCGGCCCGCGACATCGCCGGTGTTGGTCACCTCGACGGACACCGCGACGGTGCCGTCGACGTCACCGGCCTCCGTGCCGACGACGTCCCAGGCGAAGGACGTGTAGCTCAGCCCGTACCCGAACGGGTAGACGACCGCCTCGTCGTAGTCGAGGTAGCCCTCGGCCGCGGCGGTCTCGTAGTACCGGTAGCCGATGTACAGGCCCTCGGCGTAGTGCACGAACGGGGCCTCGTCGGTCACGGTGGCGTTGGACGCCGCCCGCTCCACGGCCGGCACCGGGTAGGACACCGCCAGGTCGTCGTACAGGAACGCCCCGAAGTTGACGAAGGTCGGGTCCGCGGCGAAGTCCGCGGCCCACAGGTCGGCGGTGCGGCCGGACGGGTTCACGTCGCCGGCCAGGATGCTGCCGAGCGCGTTCAGCCCGGTCGCGCCGGGGGAGCCCGCGAGCAGCACCGCGTCGATCGCGGGGTCGGCCTGGACGTCGCCCAGCTCGAGGGTGGTCGACGCGTTGACCACGACGACGACCGTGGAGAAGTGCGACGTGGCCAGGTCGAGCAGGTCGCGCTCGTCCTGGTTGAGCTGCAGCTGGTGCTGCCCGGGCACGGCGTGGTCGTCCCAGCCGGTCATGTCCTGCGTGAGGTCGCCGCCCTCGCCCCCGGGCCGGCCGATCACGACCACCGCCGCGTCCGGGTAGTTCGCGAACGACGCGGCCTGGGCGTCGTAGTCGGCGACGGGCAGCTCCCCGATGTCGTAGGTCGACTCCTCGGGGTTGTCCATCTCGATGTAGCCGCGCGGGTGCTCGTCGGCGAACGCCTCGATGACGTCGAGCACCTCGCCGTTGACCTGGAACCCGGCGTTCTCCAGCCCGGCCCGCACAGTCACCGCGGCGTTGGTGTCGACCGAGCCGGAGCCGGAGCCGCCGAACACGGGGTCGGCGGCGGCGCGGCCCAGCAGGGTGACCCGCGCCCCGGTGGCCAGGGGCAGCGCGTCGTCGGTGTTCTTGGCCAGGACGATGCCGCCGGCGGCGATCTGCTCGACCAGGTCCTCGGCCGCCGCGTCGACGTCCTCCAGCGAGGCGAAGTCGGACGTGTAGTAGTCGAGGTCCCAGCCGGCCGACTCCTCGGCGTTGGTGAACTCGTAGGTGCCCGAGCCGAGCTGCGAGGCGACCCAGCCGCCGGCGACGTCGAGCGCGATGTTGCCGACGACCGTCAGCGCGGTGACCGCGCCGAGCACGGGTGCCCAGATCCAGAGGAGCTTCCGGTTGGACAGCGGCGGCCTGGTCGTCCCGCTCACCCCGTCACCTCGGTGATCGTGCCGTCCTGGTCGATCTGCCAGGTCCGGTCGTCGGCGGCGGAGTCGGCCTCGATCGTGTACTCGCCGTCGTCGATCGTGACGGTGCCCTGCACGCGCGACGCGGCGTCGGAGAAGGAGTACGGCACGACCAGCAGGCCGTACTTCACGGTGGGCGAGTCGACGTCGCTGGCCAGCATGATCTGGTCCCAGCTGTCGTCGTCCGCGAGCGCGTCGGCGACGGCCTGCCGGGCGTTCTCCAGGTCCTCCGCGACGTCGACGTCAGCCGTGTCGGTGGCGGACGAGCCGCCGCCCTCGCCGCTCCCGCTGCACGCCGCCAGGCCGAAGGCGCCGGTGAGGGCGACCGCCAGGCCGACGGTCGTGCTGAGGGTCCTGCTGCGCTTCATGTGCTGCTCCTGTCGGTGGTGTCAGGTCGCGGGCCCACCCCGCGACCGGTCGACCGGGTGGCCGGCGGCATGCGCCGGCCACCCGGGGTGCTGCGTGCCGTCAGCCGTCCAGCGGCCCGGTCCAGCCGAGACCGAAGCCGAATGCGTAGGCGTGGCCGGCGGAGTCGACGTACGGCTCCGTGTCCTCGCCGACGTCCTCGAGCTGCGCCTCGACCGCGTCCATGGAGGCGGGGAAGGCGATCGGCAACCGGCCCTGCGGCTCGTGCAGGCCGAGCGCGACCTCCATCAGCGCCTGGTCGCTGGTGCCGAACCCGACGACGACCGCGTCCGCCGCGGCCTCGAACTCGGCCGGGACCGTCGGGTTGGTCGCCTTGAGGACGACGATCACGGGGATGTCCCGGCCGGACGCCTCGACGGCGGCGACGGCCCGCTCGAACGCGTCGAGGTCGGCCTCGTTGGCGATCCGCGAGGTCTGCCCGAGGTAGGACCGGTTCTCCCGGGTGCCGTCGTCCAGCAGGTCGCCGGAGATCGACACCGGACGGACGTGCTCGCCGTCGGCCGTGTACGGGCGGTACTGCAGGGACAGCGGGTACCAGGTGTCCGCGTCGGCGTCGCGTCCGGCCGAGCTGAAGTTGCTCCCGTTGTCCGGGCTGCTCATCCCGACCAGGACCACGTCGACCTCGCTGAGGTCGGGCGCCTGGTAGGAGGTCACGACGCCGTCGGCGTCCTCGGTCGCCTCGTCCGTGACCACCTCGGCGACCAGCTGCTCGGCCGACTCGAGGTCGAGCGACGGGCCCTCGGTGTACTCGGCCTCGCCCCAGGCGCTGGCGAACCCGGTGTTGCTGGTGCGCGGGACGTACGCCGTCTTGTCGGCCCAGTCCGCGGCGTCGGCCGCCGCGATCGTGCCGTCGTTCTTCAGCAGCACGACCGAGTCGAGCTGCGCCTGGTAGCCGGCCTCGACCTTGTCGGTGCTCGCGACGACCGCGCGCGACTCCTCGAGGTCCAGGTACGGGTCCTCGTACAGGCCCGGCTGGATCAGCATCGTCAGCACCCGCCGGCCGGTGTCCCGGAACCGGGTCTCGGCGTCGACGCCGACCTCGCCGGCCTCGTAGTCCGCCTGCCACAGGTCGAAGGCGTCGAGCACCGGGCCGGCGTCGTTGTTGCCGCCGAACATGTCGTGCCCGGTGCGCAGGATCGCGTAGTGCCGCTCGGCCTCGGTCAGGTCCTCGGCGCCCCACGCCATGTTCCCGGTGACGCCCCAGTCGGTGACGATCACGCCGTCGTACCCGTGGGTGTCGCGCAGCAGGCCCATCCGGCCGGTGTCGTACGCCGCGCCCATCCGGTCGCCGAGCAGCGGCTCGCCCTCGCCGTCCAGCGCGATCGAGTACGCCGTCATCGTCGCGGCCGCGTCGAGCGAGCCGAGGAACGCCGCGGTGTGGTCGTCGAACGCGCCGCCCGGGTACACGCCGTACTTGCCGGCGTTGGTGTGCTCCTCGCGGCCGCCCTCGCCCGGGCCGTCCCCGGCCCAGTGCTTGATCATCGCGTTGACGGACTCCGCGCCCCAGCCGTCGGTGCCGGGCGAGCTCTGGAACCCGGCGACGTACCCACTGGCCATCTCGGTGTTGAGGTCGACGTTCTCGCCGAACGTGCCGTTGACCCGCAGCCAGCGCGGGTCGGTCGCGAGGTCGATCTGCGGGCTCAGCGCGGTCGTGATGCCCAGCGCGCGGTACTCCGCCGACACCATCGTGGCGAACGCGTCCATCGTGCCCGGGTCGAACGTCGCGGCGAGGCCCAGGTGCTCCGGCCAGCGCGAGATGTCCGCGCCGTCGGCGTTGTACGAACCGCCGAGCTGCGCGGCCGTGCGCGGGTCCGAGCTGAAGTTCACCGGCACGTACGGCAGCTCGTCGGACGCGAGCGACTCCGCGTACGCCTGCATCGCGTTGGACCAGGTGACGTTCGCGTCGACGTCGTTCGGGCCGGCGTTCAGCACGTTCCGCAGGTGCGACTCCGCCAGGTACTCCTCCTGCGCGGAGGTCAGCCCGTCGGCGGGCGAGCGCTCGTGCGAGCTGAACAGCATCAGGCCGGCGATCTGCTCGATCGTCATTTCCTCGGCCAGCGCCGCCGCCCGGGTCGGCGCGTCCTCGCGCCAGTCCTCCCAGACGTCGAGCTCGCCGTTGCCGTTCATGTCCTTGAAGGCGTGGTCGACGCCGTCGATCTGCTCGGTCAGCAGCTCGACGCCGCTGTCCGGGCTGTACGAGAGCGTGGGGGCGCCGGCGGGGTTCTCGACGACGGTGAACGTCGTGGTGCCGTCGGTGACCTCGCGGGTGGTGAAGCCGCCGGCGGTGTCGTCCTCCTCGTCGCCGCTGGAGCAGCCGGTCAGGACCAGCGCCAGGCCTGCGAGCACCGCGGTTCCCGTCACGGACGCCGACCTGGTGCGGCCTCGTCTGGTGCGTGTCGTCGTCGTCATCGGCCCTTCCTCTGTCGTCCGGCGAAGGCGTCCGGGGCGTGCGACTGCGCCGTCCTGGCGCGGGCCGTCGGAGTCGTGCCGCACGCTGCAGTGCGTGCTGCTGCTACCCCGATCGCGGTGTCGTCACCGCCTCGGTGCTACTGAAAAGTAGCGACGCCGGGCAGGCCTGATCCGGGTCAGGACACGACCCGTCGAATCCTGCGCACGACCGGTCGACGGGCCGCCCGGCGACCGGGTCAGCAGACCCGTCCGCCCAGGTGGTCGGTCATCGCCTCGAGGAAGTCACGCTTGCGGGCCCGGCTGATCGGCACCTCGTACCCGCCCGCGACGACGCAGGCAGACCGGTGCACCGCGACCACGTGCCGGAGGTTGACCAGGAAGCTGCTGCTCGTCCGGAAGAAGTCGTCGCCGGGCAGCATCGCCTGCACCGCCTTGAGCGTGCCGGTGAACGTGTACGCCGCGTCCCCCGCGTGCACGGTGATCCGGTGCTTCGCGCTGCCGACGTGCGTGACGTCGGCCGCGTCGACCCGCACCGAGCCCCGCGCGGCCGGCAGCATCACGTGGGTGCCGGCAGCCCGGCGCACCCGCCTCAGGCAGCGGGTCAGCTCCGGCGCGAAGGCGGCGTAGCCGAGCGGCTTGACCAGGTAGCTCAGCGCCCCGACCTCGTAGCCGCGGATGGCGAGCTGGGCCATGCGCGTGACGAAGACGATGACGACGCGGTCGTCCAGCTCCCGGACGGCGTGCGCGGCCTCGAAGCCGCCCATGCCGGGCATCTCGACGTCGAGGAAGAGGACGTCGAGGTCGGCCGGGTAGTCGCGGACGAGATCGGCGCCGTCGCGGAAGACGCGGACCCTGAACCGCTGGTCGTGCTCGTCCTGGTAGCGGCGGAGGTGGTGCAGCACGAGGTCCCGGCTGCGCTCGTCGTCGTCGACGATGCCGATGTGGAACATGGCCGTCCCTCCGTCGTGAGGCGTCCGGGGCGGGGACCTCCGCAGACATCCAGCGACGATAGGGACGGTGGTGCCGCACCTAGTGGCGCCCGTGCGGACGCCGCGCAGAAGTGAGTGGTGCCTGCGCCCCTAGGGTGCGTGCCAGGACACCCGTCGGCACGGGACAGCGCCTCGGCCGCGTCGAACCCGGTCGTGCACCTGATCCGCAGACACGTCGCGCCGGTGGCCCGGGGGTGCACGAGTCACCCGATCGGCTGCGGATGTCCTGGTAGGAGGCGCGGGCGCCCTAGCATCGGGTGACGCCGGACATCACAGGGGGAACGATGGCAGCAGGCATCGACGTCGACACGAACGAGTTGGACACGGCGGCGATCCTCGTCCGCCGGGCGGTGGAGCACGGTGAGGCCGAGGACGCCTGCTACCAGTGGTCCTTCGACTACGGGCACGACGGGCTCGCCGCGGCAGCTCAGGAGTTCCTGGGCGACTCGGACCGGGCGCTGCAGCAGCAGCTCGCCGTCGGGCGGAGCATCGCGGACGGCCTGTCCGAGCAGGCGGCTGCGTATCGGGCCGTCGACGACGCGGTGCAGCGACGCGTCGCCGGCCTGTCCCAGGTCGCGACGACCGGGTCCCCGTCTCTCGTGAACCGGCCGGTCTGATGGTCTCGCTCGCCGACACGACCGATCCGCGAGCCCTGGTTCCGGGAAACGCGGCGGTGGTCCACGGCTTCGCAGCAGCGTTGTCCGCGCGAGCCACCCGCGCGGAAGAGGCAGCCTCCAGCCTCGCCGGGATCCGCGTCCCGAGCTGGACCGAGGAGTCGGCGGACGCGTTCTGGGAGGTGATGAACGCCCAGCCTCGCTCGTGGCGCATCACCGGGGACGCGTTGAGCTCAGCAGCCGGTGTGCTGACGGGCTACGCCGACGTGCTGGTCGACGCACAGGCCGATGCTGCGACGGCCATCGAGCTGTGGGCCCAGGCGGAGGCAGCGACGCAGGAGGCTCACGAGACGTACCGGAGGGCCGCCCGCGACTTCCAGCAGGCGGTCGCCGCCGGCCGTAGCGCGATCACCCCCGACCCGTTCGTCGACACCGGAGCCCCGTTACGACGTGAGGCGCAGGACCTGCTCGCCGCGGCGCGGACGGCGGTGGAGAACGCGGGCGCGTCGGCGGCGCGTGCCATCCGAGGCTTGCAGGTGACAGACCGCTGGCTGCTCGACGGCGGGACGTCGTCGGAAGCGCTGACCGCTGAAAGCAGCACGTCCGGCTCGGTGTTCTCGTGGGACCCGCGGACGGGCGAGGCACGGTGGGGGCTCGGGACGGCCACGGGGGAGGCGTGGCTGTGGAAGGGCCGCGCCTGGGGCGAGGCCACCAAGGGCGGGACGACCCTCTCCGGTGAGGTCGAGGGCGGCATCGGCGCCACAGGAGAGGCGAAGGCCGGGGTCGAGGACGGGCAGCTCCGGCTCGGGGCGTCCGGGAAGGCAGGCGTGCTCCTGGAAGGCACCGGTCGCATCGCCAACGAGGGCGGGTCCGCCGAGCTGGGCTTCGACGCGCTCGCGGGCCTCTCGGGCGAGACCGGCCTGACCGTAGGAAAGGACGGCGTGAGCGGGAAGGCGGAGGCCTTCGCCGGCGGCAAGATCGGTATCGACGGCGGGGGCACGGTGGGACCTGTGGACGTGACCGGTCGGGTCGAGGCGTGGCGTGGGTACGGCGTCACCGCGGACTACGAGGTGGGGCGTGACGAGGACGGTCGCTGGGTGCTCGGGGGCAAGGCCGGCTACGCACAAGGCACCGGCACGGCGCTGTCGGTCCGCATGACGGTGGACCCTGCCGACCTCTGGCGCGCCGCGCAGGAGATCCTCCCCTTCATCCGCGAGACCTCCGCACGATGACCGCCGGCAACGACGTGGTCGACCTCCGCCTACCCGCCGGCTGGGACCTGATCCCGCTGGATTCCGCCGGCGCGTCCGGGCTCGCGGCGCTCGCCGCCCGGCGCGCCCCGGTGGCGTCCGGTTTCACGCCCACGATCTCGCTGGCGCTGCACCACGACGTCGACGCCGAGCAGGTCGCACGCGTGGGGTCCGAGACGGTGCGCCGGCTCGATTCGCGAGCGGACGACGTCCGCATCCGGCGCCGCGAAGCCATCGGCAGCGGCCGGACGGAAGGGCTGGCGCAGGAGCTGCGTCTCACCACGATGCTGGACGGACGTCCGCTCGAGGTCGCCCAGCTGCTGCTCGTGCTCGTGCTGGCCGAGGGCGGCTCCAACCGCATGATGGCGTGGGCGATCACGGTGACGGCCGCGGCTGAGGAGCTGCCGGAGGTGCTGCCCGACGTCGAAGCCCTCGTGGCGAGCATCGGCACCGATCCGGCGCCTCGCGGCTAGCGGACCAGCAGCGCGACGGCGAGGATCACGACCGACAGGACGGCGCCGGCTGCGCCGGCGACGGCCACGATCGTGGCGGTCCGCTGAACGGTGCCGACGCGCTCCTCCCAGCCGAGGTCCGTGGCCACCTCCCGGACGTGCCGGAGCGCCTCGTGCGAGTCAAAGCGCTGCTCGTCGACCACACGTTTGCCCGGTGGCTCGCTCGGGTCCCAGGTCCGGCGGAACGACACCTCGCGGACGCGCCCACCTCGGCGCTCGACCTGGACGGCGCCGAGCACCGGCTCCCGCGAGCCCGGCACGGCGCCGGCACGCCATGTGACGTCGACCTGCTCATCCGTGACCGTCATGACGCGGAGCCGCTCGTCGAGCACCACATGGTGCTGGACGAGCGTCTGCACCGCACGCTCCCGACGGGGCTCGAACACGTGCTGGTCCGTCAGGTCGGCGCGGACCAGGAACCCGTCCGCCGTGCGCTCGACGACGTAGGCGGACGCGGCGAGCCGCTCGCTCACCGCCGCCACCAGCTCGTCCTCGGGGCTCAGGACGTCGCTCCGTCAGGAAGCAGCTCGTCATCGACCTCGATGCCGAGCACCACGTTCTCGCCCTCCACGGAGTTCACGGTGACGCTGGCGCCGAGCAGACCCTCCGGGATGGTCAGCGTGCACCGCACGGACGCGCCCACCTCGGCCGGCATGCCGTCGGGGCAGTCCACGTCCTGAGGCAGCTGGCCGAGCTCCCGCTCGATCAGGTCGTTGACGCCGCTCTCGACCTCCCCCGGGGTCAGCTCGACGCTGCCCGTGGAGGCGGCACATCCGGCGGTGAGAAGCACGAGGCCGGCGCAGGCCCGTGCGAAAGCTGCTCGCATGCGCGACATCCTGGCACGAAGCACGGTGCCTCCGACGCGCGAGTCCCGAGTGCGCGTCAGCCCCCGGTCCACGTGCCGGACGGTCTGCAGCCTCCGAGCGCCTACCGGTGCTCGTTCTCCGGGTGCTCGGCGTCGTAGTCCAGCCGCGCGGCCCCGATCGCGTCGCGATGCGCCAGCGACCAGTCGGCCAGCGCCTGCACGAGGTGGGTGAGGCTCGCGCCCGTCTCGGTCAGCCGGTAGTCCACCTGCGCCGGAACGGTCGGGTACACGGTGCGCTGCACCAACCCGTCGCGCTCCAGCCGTCGCACGGTGAACGTCAGCATCCGCTGGGAGATGCCGTCGAGCGCCCGCTGCAGCTCGCGGAACCGGCGCGGGCCGCCCGCCAGCTCCACGATCACGAGCACCGACCACTTGTCCCCGATCCGGTCGAGCACGTCGCGGATCCCGCAGTCGGGGTGCTCGGGCTGCCCGCACGGCTCCAGCGGGGCGGGGCCGGCGGTGACATCGGTGTGCGTGAGTGACACGGAACTGCCTTCTTGTGGGCGACCACGGGCCCGCACAGGATCGCACCCGAGAGCTGAGCGGCGACGACGAGGAGATCCACCGACATGATCATGGTCACGGGAGCGAGCGGGATGCTGGCGTCGCTGATCCTGGACGAGCTCGCCGACCGGGGCGCTCCGGCACTCGGCGCGAGCCGGAACCCCGGGAACGGGATGCGGCGGCTCGACTTCGACGACCCGAGCAGCCTGGACCTGCGCGGTGTCTCGACGCTCGTCCTGGTGTCCGCCGGGTACGCCGAGGACGACGTCGTGGTGCACCGCCACGAGACCGCCGTCGCAGCAGCCGCCCGGGACGGGGTGCGGCACGTCATCTACACGAGCCTCACGAGCGCCGGGGACCACCTGGGGTTCGCGCTCGCGCACCGCGCGACCGAGCAGATCGTCCGGAGCAGCGGGATGGCGTGGACGGTCCTGCGCAACGGCCTGTACGCCGAGCTGTTCGGCGGACTGCTGGCCCGGTGTGACGGTGCGCTCGAGTCCGCGTTCGGGACGGGCGCCCTCGCCGCGGTCACCCGGCGGGACCTCGCCGAAGCGGCGGCCGTGGTCGCTGCCGCACCGGCGTCGCACGCGGGCCGGACGTACGAGCTGGTGGGCCACCCGGTGACGGCGCAGGAGGTGGCCGACGTCCTGGGCGTCCAACACCGCACCATCAGTCTGGGCGAGTACCGCGCCCGCCTGCTCGGTGACCCGGACCTGCTGCCGTTCCAGCCGCCGATGCTGGTGTCGATCGCCAGCGGCACCCGCCACGGTCTTCTCGGCTCCACCGCACCGGACCTGGAGGTGCTGCTCGGGCGGCCGGCTTCGGACCCCGTGATGGTCGCCGCCCAGGTCGCGGCGGCCGGCTTCCCGACGTCCTGAGCGCGAGGCGACACGGTCTCGCTCTCCGGCACCGTGCACATGGCGAACCGCGACGGGCACACCGTGGGCGTCCGGGCCACGACGCCGTTCGGCGAGAAGAAGTGGACCGGCGTCGCGGACGGCACGGCGGTGTACCAGGGCTTCGAGTCCGGGGCGCGGTCGATCCCGGCCGGGACGGCGAGCCTCGCGGCGTACGCGTACTACGACGGGGTGGGTCACCACCAGGTGCGGACCGTGCCGTACGAGGCGGTGAGCTGCTGACCATCCAGCGCCCTGCGGTGCGGTGAGCGCGGCGAGCCACCCCGACCCGGTCGGGGTGGCTCGTCCTCCGGCGGATGCTGCGACCTGCCTGCACCGCTGTCGGCCTCGAGGTACGCGGTCGATCGCCACCGGCGGGCGGAGCACGCCTCGTCCAGAGCGGCGCCCGTCAGCAGCCTCGCCGGGCAGCGCACGCCGTCAGCGCGGCGCCCATCGTCGCGAGGCACGCGAGCGCGCCCGCTGCCCGTGCCGTCACAGCAGCGGCTCGGGACGACGCGCCCCGAGCACCAGCATCAGCCCCGCGTCGGACCCCAGACGCGCGGCCACGGCCGGCTCCGCGCACGACCGCAGCAGCCCGACCAGCTCGGTCGGGTCCAGCGGCAGCGCCACAGGCCGGATGGGGATGCCGCGGAGCTGCGCGCGGAGCTCCGCCTCACGGCGCTTGCGGGCGACGACGGTGACGTCGTCGTCGTCCCAGGCCATGACGAACACGGTGCGGCGGGGACCGTCGGCGTCCGGGATCCAGCGCACGTCCTTCCACAGCACCCGGCTGGTCACGTCGCGCTCGCGCACGACCAGAGCGCTCGGGGTCAGCCAGATGCCCGAGCGCAGAGCTCGTCGCAGCTGACCGCCGACGGTCAACCCGACCGGCACGAGCAGTGCGGCGAACAGCAGGACGCCGGCGACGACCTCGCTCGCGCTCGGCTCCGCCGGAATGGTTCCGATCAACAACGCGACGAACGGCGCGGTCGTGTGCGCCGCGACGACTGCTCCGAAGACGTGCCGGATCGGATGCGCATGCAGCACCGTGGCGGGCTCCCCGTCGAGAGCGCGGGTCACGAGACGGCTGCGCGGACCGGTACCCGCGGCCTCGCGGTCGCGCAACACCCGCCCCACCCACATCAGCGGCCCGAAGACGGCGATCCACACCCCGAACAACGCCACGCCCGGGTGCTCGGAGGCGACACCCCCTGCCAGGAGCGCGCCGAACGCCGTCAGGCCGATGATCGTGGGCATCTCACGACGCCTCGCGGCACGTTCGGCGCGCTCCAGCGTGGCCAGTACGTCGGTCTCGGAAGGGGGCACGACCCGAACGGTACCGACCGGGGGTCTCCTACGATGAGCCGCATGGCCGGCCTCGAGGACTCCGTGCTCATCGGCGCGGCCGTGGCCGTGCTGCTGGTGGGCGCCGCTGCGGTGGTCTGGGCACGCACCCGCCGACCGGCAGGCGGGTTCGTCCCGGTGCTCGCGCCGCTGGTCTCGGTCCTGCTGCTCGCACTCGTCCTCGCCGCGGGCGGTGGTGGGGTCTGGATCGCGGTCGCGGCAGCAGCGTTGTGCGCAGCCGTCGCTGGGCTGACCCTGCTCGCGCGCGGCCGCGCCCGCGCTGCCAGCCTGGGCTATGTGGCGCTCGTCGGGCTCGCTCTCGTGGCCACCTGGGGCACAGCGACGGGTCGGCTCGCGTTCGACGCTCCCGGCGCGGCGTCCAGCCTCACGATCGACGACGTGTCTGGCGTCGGGGACGCGCACCACCACCTCGCAGCCCGCCCGCGGTAGTCGGACCTCGCCGCGACGTCGCCGGTGACCTCGTCGAGCGGTGGGTCCGTGCTCAGCGACGCACCGGGGGCGTACGCGTCCGTCGGCGCCGGACCGAGCGACGTGCCGCGAGCACCGCTCCCAGGACGACCCCGGCGCCCACCACCGCTCCGGTGGCGATCGTGACGCCGGTCGACGGCTCGGCCGGGCCGCGCCGGACGCTGACGCTCGCCCGCACCGGAGGGCCGTCCTCCCGTGCAGAGAGCGACACCGTGGCGACCAGCCGCCCGTGCCCCGCCCGGACGTCGCCCGTGACCGCGGCGGGGTCGACGGCCCGGACCTCCCACCCGTCGGCTCGCAGCTCGTCGGCGACGTCGCCGAGCGTGATGACGCTCCAGGAGCTCGCGTCGACGTGCGCGACCCCCCGCGTGAAGGACGGTGCCCACGCGCCGCTGATCACGGGTTCCCCGATCGGGGCGAAGCCGTCCGGCGTGACGACCGCGGCGGCGGCCAGGAGCTCGTCGTCGCCCGGTTCGACGACGTGCCAATGCAGGATCAGCGCGGCGACGATCCCGATGACGGCCCCGAGACCGCCCGCGAGCGTCGGCGTGACCGCGTGCGACAACCGCCCCATGCCGACCTCCGCCCGGATCGTCGTCGCAACCACGCTAGGGCCGGCCGGGACGTCACATTGCTGAACAGCGCGTGGTTCACCCGTCCAGCAGAGGGCGGTGCGGCCCGCACCGCGGCATCGCCGAAGCATGCCGCGACCACCTCGCCGGTGCGGTGCGACCATGCGTCCGTGCGTTCGTTCGAGGAGCTCGCCGCAGAAGCCGTCGCCGCCGACGTCACGGGGTGGGGCTTCGCCTGGCTGGACGGCCGGGCGACCGAAGAGCGCCCACCCTGGGGTTACGCGCGCGGGCCGGCCGTTCGTGGCGCACTCGACGCGGCACCTGAGCATGGCTCGACGGAGTAGGCGGCGCGGCCTAAAGCGCCGGTCAGCCCCGTCGGAGGGTCTCGCCGGTCACTTCCACTGATACGTGTAGTGCCACGCCAGCGCATCGCTCGCAGCCACCGACAGCCCGCCGTGCCGCAGTCGCATCAGGTCCGCCAGCGCCTGCCCGGCCACCGCGAGCGGCGTGGGTCCCTCGGGGTACCCCACGGCGTCGACCTCCTCGACCAGCGCCTGCACCGCCTCGATCCCGGACGCCGGCAGCCCGCCCGAGACGAGCGCGGCGACGGCGGCCTCCCGGTCGCGACCCGGCCACGGCCTTGTCCTGTGCCCGAGGTACGCCACGACCGCCTCCCCGAGCGCCCGCGTCTCCGCCCAGTACTCCGGGACGAACACCGCCTCGGGGTCGTCCTGCGCGCGGATCCGCTCCTGCCACGCCTGCAACGCCCGCTCCGGACGCTCGGCGGGCGGATCCCCGTCCCGCCGGACCCGCACCGGCTCGACGTCCGCCAGCGGGCCGTGGCCGCGTCCGCGGGCGAGACGCGCCACCTCGTGCACGAACACGTCCCGCGCGTCGTCGACGGTCGCGAGGCGGGCGATCACGCGGTCGTGCCCCATGTCGGAGAAGACGACCTCGAACAGCCGGCCCCGCCGGCGCAGGTCGACGTGCTCGCTGCTCAGGCTGGTCGGGAAGCCCTCGACGGCGAACTCCATGCCCTCGGTCAGGCCGAGCGACAGGCACCGCGAGCGGATCGTCGCGAACGCGTCGTGCTCCGGGTGCAGGTCCGGCGCGGGGCGCGGCTCGGCCGCTGCGCGCTGCAGCGCGTCGAGGTCCATCGGCGACCGCAGCGCCCTGGCCCGGCCCGCCTGCGCGAATCCGCGGAGCAGCGCCGCGAGCGCCGGGGCCGGCAGCGCGAGCGAGCGCTGCTCGATCGTCAGGCGGTCGGGCTGGTCGACGGCCCGAGGATCGTCCCCGCCCATCCGCAGCACATGCACCAGGCCCGGGAACGCGGGCCGGACCTCGAGGGTGCTCCTCGGCCCGGACGGCCCCGTGATCTCCCGGACGTCCGTCCACTGGATCGAACGCTCGATGCCTCCCTCCCGCAGGACCAGGTTCACTGCCGTCAGCCAGAGCCCCGCGTCCAGGCGGGTGCGGGCCCACCGGCCGACGAACGCCGCCAGCAGCGCCGCGACGCCGAGCAGCAGCGCGCCGGCCGCGGCCCACCAGCCGTCGTCGAGCAGCAGGACGCCCCAGCCGATCAGCGGCAGGACGGCCGACCCGACGGCGGCGGCCGCCAGCCACGTCTCCGCCGGGTGCTCGCGGAGCACCGTCGCCGGCTGCCCGTACCACCTGCCGGGTTCGACAGATCCACGGGGGCCCGCACCCCGGTCCTGGCGGCGGAGCAGGAGGACGGTCGCGATCAGCGGCGCCCCGAGCAGCGCGAACCACACCCCGAGGACGACGACGCCGGCGTGCTGCCGGAACAGCGCGGCGATCCCGACCCCGGCGGCGATCAGCAGGGAGAGCAGGACGACGCCGGTGACCGCATCACTCCTCGACAGCCCGTGCGCAGCGGGTGGCGGGGCGGCGGGGAGCACGTCGGCGACTGTAGCGAGTGTGCGGACGCGACGAGACCAGGCCTTCCCCGTGCGGGGAAGGCCTGGTCTCGTGAGGTCAGGGGCGCGAGGACCGGCCGGACGAGCCGCCGCGGTTCGCGACCTTGCTCAGCAGCTCCTTGGCCTTGCGCTGGTTCTGCGGCTTGGCCATCTCGCGCTGCGCGATGCGGACCGCCTGCAGGGCGATCCCGCTCTTCAGTGCCTTACCCAGGAATCCCATGGTTCGCCTCCCTCTCGCAGTGCCTCTGATGGTGCAGCGACGGTATAGCGGCGCGGGCGACTGCGCGCGGCGAGGGACGCCGAGACCGACGCCTGGCGTTCTCCCCCGCCTCGGGTCGTCGCACGTGCCGCTACGCGGCCGAGCCCGTCGCCGACCCCACCAGCCACGGCGCGCGGTGCATCACGTCTGCAGCGAACGCCACCCCGAGGAAGTCACCGGCCCTACCCGGCACCGGCAGGTCGAGCACGGGGTAGCGCTCCGAGCCGTCGAGCGGCTGGTAGGCGAGCTCGATCCGTCGGCCGTACCGCTGACCCATGAGCAGTCCGTCCAACCCGAACCACGCCAGCGGACGGCTCTCGGCGCTTCGCTGCAGCGCGTGCGACCCGATCGCCCAGGTGGGGATCGTGGTCTCGACTCCGGTGGCGAGGTCGTGCACCCAGCGGGCGCTGCTGCTGCCGACGAGGGTCCGCGTCCCGTCGGGACTCCAGGCGACCGAGCCCGCGACATCTCTGTCCTCCACCACCCGGCTCTGTCCCGTGGCCACGTCGGTGACGGCGACGTACCTGCTGCTGTCTCGGGGGCGGACGTGGCTGGTCAGCACCCGGTCCCTGCCCGGTGAGAACTGGACGGCCGCCCCGTCGTGGCTCACAGTCAGCGGGTCCTGCAGCGGGAGGACCTGCACGGGTCCGCCGGGCATCAGCGCGAGCTCCAGCCGGCAGATCACCGACCCGCCGGGTGACCGCTCCGGTGCGTAGGCGTAGAGGTAGGGGCCCTGGGGCCCGGCGGCGAAGATCTGCGCCGCGGGCCCGGTCGCCGGCTCGGTCGTGCCGGATCCGAGGTCGTAGTGGATGAGTCCTGGGGGTGGACTCGTCGGCCGGTGCCCGGGGTAGCGCAGGTACCGGACATAGGTGCCGTCCGGGGACAGCGCGTCCATCGCGAAGTGCTGGTGCGCCGGCTCCTCGTCCGCGAGGTCGGGGACTTTGAGCAGCCCCTTCACCGGGTCCCACGCCCAGACCCACCCCGCGGCCAGGAGCACGAACGGCACCGGCGTGCTGGGGCATCCCGTTCCGGTGTGCTCGACCCGGTGGAACGGCGGCAGCCACGCCGGCCGCCCGGTCGACGTCTCGGACGAGAGGTCGACGGCGATCGGCGCCCGGTCGGCAAGGCGGCGTGCGAGCGCGTCGATGTCCGCGCCCTCGTCGTCCGGCACCCGCATCGCGTTGCTCAGCTCCACCGGTGTGCACGCGTGCCGCCGCAGCTCCTCGACCAGGATCCGGAGGCATGTCAGAGAACGGTGCGGGAACGGCTCGTCGTCCTCGCGCCCGTCGAACCCGAGCACGACGACCCCGTCCACGAGGGTCGGGACCCCGACCGGATCGGGGTCGTCGGGAAGCCACTCCGTGTCCGTCTCGACGCCGTCGTCGCCGACGACAGCGAACCGCCGCCACGCGGCGTCGCAGGCCGTCAGCCCGCGGTGCGGATCGGCGCAGCGGACGCCGACCAGCGGTCGCATGACCACTCGATCGTCGAGGGTCCGCACCGGCCCGAGGACGTCGCCCGCGCAGCGCACGTCCTGCGAGGGCGGGAATTCCGCGCGCAGGGCGAGGGCCCACCTCGCCTGCGACAGCCGGAGTGAGGCGCCGTCGGGGTCGTCGGAGACGTGCCTGATCGCCGCGTCCCACCTCTGCTCGGCCTCGGTGTGCCCCACGCGGCGGACGCTAGCGGACCGACGCCCTGACGCGGTGGGTGTGCACGGCATCGGGTCTGAGTGTCTCGCGTCGGGAGTCGGCCCGGACATCCACAACGGCGTGGCCGTCGCTGACGCCGGATCGGAGGACGGTGCGACGACGAGGGGTGGACCTGGGTGGGCCCGCCTCTCGCCGGCTATTCGCCCAGGACCTCGCGCAGCGTCTCCAACCCGTCCGCTGCTCCGTCCACCCGGAGCACCGTCTGCCGGTCTTCCGCCAGAGCGGCGAGCATCCCGTGCAGGTAGCGACGGTCCCGCGGCCCCGCGTCCCCGATCCGGTCCGACGGCGCGAGCACGGTCGTCAGAACGGCGAAGTCAGCGCGGTGCCTCGCGCGGTTCGGGTCGAGCACCACCGTGTGCGCCGCCGCCTTGGCGACGAGGGCGCCGAGCAGGCTCGGTCGCCGTACCCGCCCGCTGATGCCTGCGACCTCCACCTCGACCTCCGCACTCCGGTCGAGTGCCTGCTGAGCGGCCGGTGTCTCGAGCGTCGTGCCGCCGTGCACCCCTCGGCGGGTGGCCGCGCGTTCCCCGAGGCGGCGCGGGATGAGCACGTCGATCTGCGCCGGCCCGCGCGTCCAGCGGTGCTGGTGACCGGCGGGGCTCGTCCCGGCCGAGGTGAACCCGAGCTCGACGAGCGCGCTGGTGAACCGGTGCAGGATCCGGCCGTCGGCTCGCACGTCCAGGACCGCGTCCAGGTCGTCGGTGGGCCGTGCCGGCGCAGCGCCCCGCTCGGCGCAGTACAGGTGCACCATCTGCCCGCCGACCAGCGTCCAGTTGACCGGCAGCCGGTCGTGGAGCTCCAGGAGCGCGTGCCACCCGGCGGTCTGGGCGCCGGTCATGGCGGGCAGCGAGATCACGCGGCGCGCACCACCTGGGCGATCAGCTCGCCGGCGCGAGCGAGCTCCCGCGGGGCGTCGTGCTCGGCGAGGTCGGCGGCGAGCACCAACGGAGGAACCGGATCGGCCGGGAGCTCCGCGACCACGTGCAGGATGACGTCGGGCCGACCGGCCGCGGGTCGCAGGAGATGCCGCCGCCGGACCTCGTCGAGGTGGTCACGGCGGACGTAGCCCTCGGCGAGGTCGCCTGCGCCGATCCCGGAGCGGGGGTCGGAGACCCCGGACCGGACGACAGCAGGGTCCTCCAGCACGCCACGCGGCTCCCGCGTGGTGAAGAGGACCCGGTCCCCCCGCGCCGCGGCCCACGACGCCAGGAGCGACGCCGGGGACGGGTCGCTGAGGAGTCGGCTGCGTCGCTCCCGCCACCGCCCGGGCCGCCCGCCCGACGCCTCCTCCGCGACGAGCAGGAGCCAGGCCTCGGTCGGACTCAGCGGGCGGCTGCGTCGCGGGGAGGCCGGGAGCGAGGCGCCGTCGACGAGCCACTGCGACCCGACGCGGCGGGCGCGGACCCGCCCGGCGGCGATGAGCTGGCGTACGCGGCGGTCGCTGACGCCCATGACGTCGGCTGCTTCGCGTACGGACACGTCCATGCCACAAGCCTACCGGCTTCGGAACGGAAGTGGCAGGGCGGGATCCCGACCCGCCGGCGTCACCCCCCAACGCAGCCCGGTTGCGCGCTCCCCCGCTCTCGCTACGTTCGAGGTGAGGGGCGCGCAACAGCGCCCTTCGCGGTTTCCACCGATCGACCGCGATCGGGCCGACCCGCTGGAGGACCACGGTGATCACGACCTTCACCCGCCCCCGGACCCGCACCCAAGGCGCGTTCGCGCTCGCGCTGGCGACCGGCGCCCTGGTCGTCGGGACGTCGGCGTGCACCAGCGGCGACGCGGAGGCCGAGGGGGCCGTCACCACGCCGGCGCCGGAGCCGGCTACGACCACCACGGACGAGGCCGGTGCCGACGACACGGCGTCGGCGGGGACCTCGACCGACAACCCGCTCGCCGGCACCCGGCAGGTCGACGTCCAGACCTACGGCGGCGAGTGGGTCACCACGACCGTCGAGGGCGGCGTCACCACCGTCGCCGACCCGGCCGAGGCTGGCGGCGTCCCCACCACGTGGGTGTTCGAGCCGAGCGGCGCGACCTTCCAGGTCCGGACCACGGCCACCACCGACGGGCAGCCGTCCTGCCTCAGCCTGCCCGGCGACGACGTCATCACCGTCGCACCCTGCGACCCGGCCGCGCCGGACCAGCAGCTCGAGGTCGCGACGCTGGACCAGCCGGACCAGGTGAACATCTCGTCGGCCGCGGGCGTAGTGGTGGCGGACCAGGAGGGCGGGCTCGCGCTCGAGGCGGATCCGTCGAGCCCGGCGAGCGTGTTCACGCTGGTGGGCCGGGGCGCCGCGGAGGGCTGAGGAGCGCGGCGGGCGCGGGTGCCGCTCCGGTCACGCAGCGTCGCGCGCCCGGGCGTCGACGCGGTTCCCGACGACGGCGTGCCCGACGACGCTGACCCACGGCGTGCACGCCAGCACCACCAGGCACCAGACCAGCGGCACCCCCGCCCAGGCCAGCAGCACGCAGGCGGCCACGACCGCCACCGACCCCGCGGTCAGCGCGAGGTGGCGCGGGTCGGGTGTCCCGCTGAGCGACGTGTACAGCGCGGACACGGTCACGACGTAGACACCCACGGGGATCGCGACGACCAGCGCGCTTCCGACGAGCGAGAGCGTGCTCTCCTCCTGCAGGAAGAACGCCGCGGCGTGCAGGCCGGCTCCCGTCGCGACGATCGCCCCGAACAGCACGATGTGGCCGTACCCCCACACGAACGACCGCTTGCGCCGGGCGTGCAGCAGCTCGCCGCTCGGCATGACGTCGTACGCCCACCAGAGCCCGAAGATCAGCGCGACGCCCGCCAGCCCGAGCACACCGGTCTCCACCGACCAGCCGGTCTCCTCGATGACCGCGGAGAGAGCGAACGTCGTCCCGGTGATGCCCTCGCCGAGCGCGATGATCACCAGCAGGCCGTAGCGCTCCGCGATGTGGTGCGGGTGCCACGGGGTGCCGCCGTGCACGCGGGCGGCTGCCGCGGGCCCGATCAGCTCCAGGGCGACCAGCGGCACGACCAGCAGGAAGGTCGTGACCGTCGGCAGGTCCGCCAGCGCCAGCGCGACCCAGCCGACCTGCGACGCCAGCAGGGTGGCGATGAAGACCGCGACGCTCTGCCGCCGGGCAGGGTCGGCGATCGCTGCCCGGCTCCACTGCAGGACCATCGGCACCCGCATCACGACGTACCCGAGCACGATCACGCGGTTGTCGATGTGCTCGCCGGCGGCCAGCGACTCGAACATCGGCGGGATGCCGAGCGCCAGCACCAGGACGCCGACCATCTGCACCATCGTCGTGAGCCGGAACAGCCAGTCGTCGGTGTCGTACGCCGACGCGAACCAGGTGAAGTTGATCCAGGCCCAGGACACCGCGAACGTCGCGAAGCAGAAGCCGGCGATCGCCGCGCCGGTGTGGCCGTCGGCGAGCAGCTCGGCCAGCTGCTCCGCGGTGCGGCCGAACGCGATGACGAAGGTCAGGTCGAACAGCAGCTCGAGGGGGGTGGCGGTGCGGCGCTCCTCGCCGGGGTCGCGGCCGGCCATGCGGATCCGGAGCGGGGTGGTGCGCACGGGCATGGTCGGGAGTGTAGGAGCGCGACGCCCGGCGGTGTCCGCCCACCGTGCCGCGGACGGCGCCGTGCCGTCACGGGACGCGGAGGACGCGGACCGGGTCCCGGTACGCCGCTGCGACCACGGGGACGACCACCGCAGCCACGGCCACGAGCGTCGCGTCGACGACCAGCGCACCCGCGAAGGCCCAGGAGTTCCGGAACTGGTGCGCGTGCTCGTTCCACAGCTGTGCGGTGAGGGCCCCCGCCGCCGCCCCCAGCACGACGGGTACCAGCACCTGGACCATGAACCCGACGACGACCGCGGAGCGCGACGCCCCGAGCGCCCGCCATCTGCCGACGTCCCGTCGCCGGGTGCCCACGACCATCGTGCCGACCGTCAGGATCAGGACCGCCGACGTGGTCAGGATGAGCGTCGTCGACCTGCGCGCCGAGGCACCGAGCTCTCCGCTGATCACGCGCTGCAGGTCGACAGCGGCGCTCGGCTTCTCGATCCGGACCAGGTCGGGCTCGGTCGCGACGGCGCCCGTCCGCAGCGCGTCCGCGAGGACGTCCACCTGGCCGATCGTCGGGGCCAGGCCGTAGACGTAGCGCAACCGCCCGTCGCCCGCAGCCGCCACCGGCACGGCCAGGGCGACGTCGTTCAGCCGGTCGAGCGGCCCGTCGGCGCCGAAGACCCCGACGACGGGGAGGTCGGTCATGCCGTCGCGCAGCCCACCGACTCCGTCCACCAGGCCGGACGCGACCGCGGCGCGCTCGCCGAGGATGACCTCGCCCGCGCGTGGCCACCGCCCCGAGATCAGCGCGACCGCGTCGGAGACGTCCCCGTGCACCGACCGCACCGCGACCGTCCCGCGGGCGACGTCGGCGCCCAGGCGGTGGTCGACCGCCGTCCCCAGGCCGATGATCCACTCGGCGGCGTCGGTCCGGGAGAGCACGTCGACGGTCTCCTCGCTGATCCCGGCGGCGCCGTCGTGGTCGTAGCCGACGACGACTCGGGAGCCTGCGTCGTCGAGGGAACCGACCACAGCCGCCTCCGTGGCGTAGGCGTTGCCGGTGGTCAGGAGGACCGCGGCGGTCGTGACCGCCGCGATCAGGAGGAGAGCCCCGGTGGCCAGCGGGTGACGCACCGCCGAGCGCAGCCCCTCCGCGACGAGTGCACGAGCCCTGGTCATCGGCGGGCGGCCGGTCGGGCGGTCAGGCCGACGACCGCGTCGCACCGATCGACGACGACCGGGTCGTGCGTCGCGACCACGACGGTGGCACCCTGCGCCGCGTGTGCTCGGAGGGCGTCGAGCACGGCGTCGGCCGTCTCCCGGTCGAGGTTGCCGGTCGGCTCGTCCGCGAAGACCACCGCCGGGTCCCTGAGCAGCGCCCGGCAGAGCGCGACCCGCTGCGCCTGCCCGCCGGAGATCTCACCGGGGCGGTGGTCCCGGCGGTCGTCGACCTGGAAACGCTGCAGGAGGTCGACGGCCCGCGCGACGAGCACCGGCCGGCGGACCCCCGAGAAGAGACCGCCCTCCAGCACGTTGGACAGGACCGTCTGCGCGGGGTCGAGCAGGGCGTCCTGGAAGACGAACCCGGCTCGGGTCCCCCGGAGCAGAGCCCGGTCCCTGTCCGGGAGGTCGCTCACGCGCTCCCCGTCCCACTCGACTGCTCCGGCCGTGGGTCGCAGCATGAGCGCCAGCAGGTACAGGAGGGTCGACTTCCCGCTCCCGGAGGGCCCGGTCAACGCCGTCACCGTCCCTCCCGGGAACACGCCGGTCCAGTCGTCGACGATCCGCTCCGAGCCGTACCGGTACGCGAATCGGAGGTCGCGTGCCGACAGGCGCATCAGGCGCCGCCCTCGGTCGGCTCCCCGGCAGGGGCAGGAAAACCGTCGGCGATCAACCACAGCTCGTCGCCCGCCCGGACGCCGTCGACGACCGCCATGCCGTCCGACGACGCCATGACGACGACAGGCACCTCGCGGCCATCGGTCCGGGTGACCACGTGGTCACCGGTGGCGGTGGTCCCGATCGCGGCCACCGGCACCACCGGTCCCGCCGTGTCGGGGACGATCGTGAAGTCGGCCTGCATCACCACGGAGTCCCCCACGGCCGGTGGCATCACGGCGTCGCACTCGGTTCCGCACACCGGCCCCCCGTCCGCAGCGGTGATGGTGAGCACCAGCGTCGACGCCACCTGCTCGGCGGACGCGATCACGCCGGCCCACGCGTGTCCGGCACCCGTGATCGTCACCGGCCCTTCCGTCGGCACGGCGGCTGCCTGGTCCGCTCCGAGCGTCACGGTGAACGTCGGGACCTGCTCCCTCGCGCCGATCACCGGGGCCTCCGGGCCGGTGCGGTCCCCGAGCCGGACCTCCGTGAGCGACACGCGCACCGGCAGCCCTGGCGCGAAGATGACGTCGCCGAGGCGGACGACGCCGTCCGGATCGACCCCGATCGCGCGCTGCCACCGCCGGACCGCCGCGTGCGTGGCCTGGTCGAACGCGGTGGACGGGCGGGCCGTCCGGAGGTGCCCCTCGGCGTGCAGGTGCGCTCGCAGCTGGGCGACGTCCGGACCGCGGAGCCCCAGCGCCAGGTCACGGAACGCCGGGACGTCCCCCGCGACGATCGTGACGGGTCGGAGGTCGACGGTGTAGAGGATCGTCCCGGAACCCACCGGCTGGCCCTGCGACACCTCGATCGACGTGAGGACGCCCTCGGCCGCACCGGCCGGGAGGTCGGTGACCGGCCAGACCGCTGCGGCGGGGAACCGGATCGACCGACCCACCGACCCCTCGGCGACCGTGTACGACGCGGCAGTGGCCTCGAGGACCGGAGGGGATGCCGGGGCCAGCGTCGCGCGCCCCGCGAGGACACCGGCGGTCGCTGCGAGCCCGATGGCGGACGACCACAGGAGCGCCGTGACACCGCCGCGGCGTCTCGGCGCTCCTGTGCTCGTCCTGCTCACCTGGGTCACAGGCTGCCCGGACCGGGGTCAGGGCACGTGCGCTTGAGGTCAGCAGCGGCCTCTCCGTCGATCGCGAGCTCGTCGTACGGCGTCCAGGTCCCGCCGGTGTCCACGTACGCGTCCTGCGACGGCACGTCGTCGACCACGTGCCCGGCGTGCTCCAAGCAGGCGACGACATCGAGCTGCCGGTCGTAGAGGACGTGCAGGTCGTCCGGGCCCGGTCGCCATCCGTCCAGGTCGCCCAGCGCATCGGCCGTGCACTCCCGGAGCGCCGACGAGAAGGCGCTGACGTCGGTTCCCTCGGACGGACGGAACTGCCCGTCGCCTTGCACCGTGAACACGTAGCCCACGCTCCCCAGGCACGAGGTCTGCCGAGCGATCAGCTCGTCGTTCGCCTGCACCTGTGCGACCATCCACCCGGGCGGTGAGTACGGCGTCAGGGTCGACCCGGTCGACGGTGACCCCGACGAGCACCCTGCGAGCACGATCGGCAAGGCGGCGAGGACGCCGACCACCGGACTCCGGCGGCGCACCGGCTCAGCCACCGTGGCAGTAGCCGAACGAGGATCCCGTGTTGAGGATGCTGTGCGACTCGACGCTCCACGAGCCTCCGCCCGACGCCGTCCCGTTCACGCGGTAGGTCTTGGACGTCCACGTCCCCCAGTCGTAGGCGAACGAGGGTCCCCCTGGCGCGCGGCCCGCGACGTCCCGCTGGGCACTGGCCTGCACGCCGCCCTTCTGGAAGATCTCGCACGAGACCGAGCCGGACTTCACCGCCGCGGCGGCTGAGGCCGGACCCGCTGCCAGACCGACGACCATGACGGACGCGAGCACCGCACTGCTGACGAATCTACGCATGACACTTCCTCTCTCGAGCAAGCCCCCCTGCTCGTGAGAGGAGCGGCGTCCTCCCACGAGCGCCATCATGCTCGGGTCCTCGGCCGCGCGCGGAGGTTCGAACCCGGAGCTATCTCACTTGCAGCGCGGCTGTCAGCCCTGCTAGGCGCTCCGCCGGTCGGCTCACGGTCCGGGTCAGCGGCGACGGACCCGGACCGCACGTCAGGCGGTCCGCTGCGCCCGCACCGCCCGCTCCACCCCGCGCAGCTCCGCCAGCCCCCGCAGCCGCCCGTACAGCGAGTAACCCGGGTTCGTCACCCGCGCCCGGTCGTCGAGCAGCACGTGCCCGTGGTCCGGCCGCATCGGGATCGCCCACCCGCGCCGGTCCTCCTCCTCGACCAGCGCCGCGATCACCGCGACCATGTCGGCGTCCCCGTCCAGGTGCGGCGCCTCGGTGAACGACGCGCCGTCGGCGTCGAGCAGCACCGACCGCAGGTGCGCGAAGTGGATCCGGTCCGCGAACCGCCGCGTCATCTCCACCACGTCGTTGTCCGCCCGCGAGCCGTACGAGCCGACGCACATCGTCAGCCCGTTGAACTCCGACGGCGCCGCGTCGAGCACGCCGGCGGCGTCGGAGGCCGTCGACACCACCCGCGGCAGCCCGAACATCGGCCGCGGCGGGTCGTCGGGGTGGATCGCCATCCGCACGCCGACCTGTTCGGCGACGGGCACGACCGCCTGCAGGAACGCCGCCAGGTTGCCGCGCAGGGTGTCGGCGGAGATGCCGTCGTACGCCGCCAGCGCCGCGCGGAAGCCCGACAGGTCGTAGTGCTCCTCGGCGCCGGGCAGGCCGGCGAGGATCGTGGCCCGCAGCCGGCCGCGCCCCTCGGCGTCGAGCTCGAACCACAGCGCCTCCGCGCGCGCCGCCACGTCGCCGGCCCAGTCGTCGGCGGCGGCGGGCCGCTGCAGGTCGAACAGGTCGAACGCGGCCAGCGCGACCGCGTCGAACCGCAGCGCGAGCGCGCCGTCCGGCATCGGGTACGCGAGGTCGGTGCGGGTCCAGTCGAGGACGGGCATGAAGTTGTAGCAGACGACGTCGAGCCCGCAGGCGGCGAGGTTCCGCAGCGACTCCTGGTAGGCCTCGACCGCCTGGGCAGCCAGCGGTCCCCCGGTCTTGACGTCCTCGTGCACGGGCACGCTCTCGACCACGTCCCACGTCAGCCCGGCGGCCTCGATCTCGGCCTGCCGCGCGCGGATCTCGGCGACCGGCCACGCGACACCGTTCGGGATGTGGTGCAGCGCGGACACGATGCCGGTCGCGCCGGTCTGCCGGACCTCGGCCAGGGCGATCGGGTCGGCGGGGCCGAACCAGCGCCAGGTGTGCTTCATCGCAGATCCTTCCGGGGGGGCTGTCCTAGGGATACACGACGGCCCGGGCCCCAGTGCGGGGACCCGGGCCGTCGTCAGCGTGCGGGTGTCACATGTTCAGCGTCGCCAGCTCGGTGGCCGGGTCGGCGCCGTTGGCGATGTTCTGCAGCACGACGCTCAGGTCGTTCTCCAGGCCGTCGTTCTCGGAGGTGAGCTTGCGCGGGTGGTCGGCGTCGGCCAGCGCGTCGGTGACGACCTGCACGGACTCCAGCGCGGTCGGGTTCTCGTCCGGGGACAGCTCGGCGGAGACGCCGTCGGCCGCCGGGAAGCCCTGCATGGTGTCGACCCAGATCTGCTGGCCCTCGCCGACGGCGAGGAACTCGGCGAACTTCTGCGCGGCCTCCAGCTTGGCGCCCTCGAGCTCGCCGCTCAGCGCGATGGAGTAGTCGACGCCGGAGACGGCCTTGGCCTCGTTGTCGCCGATCTGCGGCATCGGCGCCATGCCGAGCACGTCGTCCGCGACCGCGGAGCCCGGGGTCTCGGCGTTGCCGGACAGCGTCGCGGAGACGTGCCACGAGCCGGTCGGCATGGCCAGGGCCTTGCGTGCCAGCAGGTAGTCGTCGCGCGCCGACGGGTAGATGGTCGTCGACGTCGCGCCCTCCTGGAACACGCCGTTGTCGAACAGCTCGGCCCAGCGCTCGGCCGCGGCCACCAGGTCGTCGGACTCCCACGGCGCGTCGCCGGCGGCGGCGTCGTAGATGGCCTCGCCGTCGCCGAACTGCGTGCTGAGCCAGACGAAGAAGTCGACGGCGTGCCAGGAGTCCGCGGCGCCCATCGCGAACGGGGTGTACCCGGCGGCGCGGGCGGCCTCCGACACGGCCAGCAGCGACTCGTAGTCGGTCGGCAGCTCCAGGCCGAGCTCGGCGAACAGGGTCTCGTTGTACAGGTAGAACTCCGAGCCCGCGGTGAGGATCGGCACGGCCGCGACGACGCCGTCGGAGGTGGTGACGGACTCGAGCAGCTCGGGCTTGATGCCGTCGATCCAGTCGGCCGCGTACTCCTCGGTGTCGAGGGCGTACTCGGCGTAGTCGTCGAACGCGGAGCCGACCTGGATGCCGTAGATGTCGGGCACCTCGCCGGCCAGGATCAGGTTGTCGAGCTCGCCCAGGTAGTCGCCGGCGCCCTCGGCACCCTCGTACTGGATGGTGATGTCGGGGTTCTCGGCCTCGAAGGCGTCGATGATGTCCGCGGCCTGGTCGACCGTGGGGATCCACGACCGGTAGACCAGCGTGACGCTGCCGTCCTCGGCGACGCCGTCGTCGCCGGCGGAGCCGCAGCCGGCGACGAGCAGGGCGATCGAGGCGGTGGCGGCGCCGGCCGCGAGGAAGCGGCGCCGGGCGGGGGTGGTGCGCATCGGGTTTCTCCTGAGGGGTTCGACGTTGAACTGCGAAGGACGGGAGGTCAGCTCTTGACGGCGCCGGCGGTGAGGCCGGACTGCAGGTAGCGCTGGGAGAAGAGGTAGACGATCACCGACGGGATCGTCATGAGGATCAGGCCCGCGTACAGCTGGCCGATCTGCTCCTGCGACATCCGCTCGTACTGCAGGAGCGCGACGGCCGCGGTCACCGGGAACTTCGACTCCGACGACAGCAGCAGGTTCGGGAGCAGGTACTCGTTCCAGCAGTACACGAACGACAGGACGCTGACGTTCGCGAGCACCGGCCCGGACAGCGGCAGGAAGATCTTGGTGAACACGCCGAACGGCCGCGCGCCGTCGATGGTCGCCGCCTCGACCAGCTCGGCGGGGATGCCGTCGAAGTGGTTCTTCATCAGCAGCAGCATCACGAGCACGTTGAACGCGACCAGCGGGATGAGCACGCCGACGTAGGAGTCGCGCAGGCCCAGGTCGTTCATGGTGGCGAACAGCGGGGTGACCACGGACGCCACGGGGATCGCCATGCAGGCGAGCAGCGCGCGGTACAGGAAGTTCCGGCCCCGGAACCGCATCCGCGCGAACGCGAACCCGGCCAGCGAGGACAGGATGACGATCGCGACCGTGGAGCCGCCGGCCAGCAGGAAGCTGTTGCCGATCGCGGACCAGTAGTCGAACCGCGGGTGGTTCAGCACGGCCTCGTAGTTGCCGGCCCCGCCGACCGTGAACGACTCCACGAAGGCGATGACGATCGGGTAGATCCACATCGCGGCGAGGACGCACAGGACGGCGTACATGACCGTCCACATCAGGGTCTTCTGGTGGCGCACGGCTACTTCTCCCTGCTGCTGACGCGGGTCTGGATCAGGGACAGCACGAACGCGGCGACGAGGATGAAGATCCCGATGGCCGACGAGTAGCCCGCGTCCCGGTTGAGCCGCTCCTGGTAGAGGAACGTGCTGAGGAAGTGCGTCGAGACGCCGGGGCCTCCCTGGGTGGTGAGCCAGACGGTGTCGAACGTCTTCAGCGAGCCGACGATGCCCAGCAGGATCAGCACGCCGGTCGTGCCGCGCAGCGAGGGGACGGTGATCGCGAACAGCCGCCGCCACCAGCCGGCCCCGTCCAGCGACGAGGCCTCGTAGAGCTCGTCGGGGATCGACATCAGGCCGCTGAAGTAGACCATCATCGAGAAGCCCATCCAGGCGAACACGTTGATGACGACGATCGACCAGACGCCGAGGTCGGCGCCGAGCCACAGGATCGTGTCGTCCTCGCCCAGCAGGCCGAGCGCGCGCAGCGTCTGGTTCAGCGAGCCGTAGTTGGCCTCGAACATGTACTTGAAGACGGTGGCGATGATCGCCGGCGCCATGGCGATCGGCAGGAAGAAGATCGCCTTGAAGAAGTTGGCCCCGGGCATCCGCTCCTGGGCGATGACCGCGATCAGCAGGCCGAGGACGGTCTGCAGGGCGACGGTCGCCACCATGAACACCAGCGTGTTGCGCAGGGCGATGTAGAACGTGCGGTCCTCGAACAGGCGCGTGTAGTTGTCGACCCCGATGAAGTCCATGCGGGTCAGGCCGTTCCAGTCGGTCAGGCTGGCCCAGACGGCGAAGCCCACCGTGTAGTACAGGAGCGCTCCGGCCAGCACGACGATGGGGGCCACGTACAGGTAAGGGGCCCATCGGCCGCCGAACTGCCGCATCGCGGTTCTCCTAGGTCATCGTTGAACTAAGGCCTTCCGGCCGCAGCCGGGAGGGTGTGGTTCAACGTCGTAGTTCGACGTTGAACGCGGTGGACGCTAGCACAGGTACGATCGGCGCGACGACCCCGGCGGCGGGTGGTCCCGCCAGCCGGGACGCACCGCTCGGGACGGGGTCGCGGTCGACGACGAGGGGATAGAGCGATGGCGCGGGTGCGGCTCGCCGACGTGGCGGAACGGGTGGGGGTCAGCACCAAGACCGTCTCGAACGTCGTGAACGGCACCGGGTGGGTGAGCGCCCCGGTGCGCGAGAAGATCCTCGCCACCATCGACGAGCTCGGGTACCGGCCCAACCTCGCGGCGCGGCAGCTGCGCAGCGGGTCCAGCGGCCTGATCGGGCTGTGCGTGCCGAGCCTGCGCGAGCCGTACTTCGCGGAGTTCGCCTCGGAGTTCGTGTCCGCCGCCGAGGCCCGCGGGTCGACGGTGCTGGTCACGCAGTCGAAGGGCAACCGGCAGGTCGAGCTCTCCATGCTCGAGTGCGAGGACCTGCCCGCCGTCGACGGCATGGTGTTCAGCCCGCTGACGCTGACCCGCGAGGACACCGAGCGCCGGCGCAGCACCGTCCCGCTCGTGCTCATCGGCGAGCACGGGGAGGCGCTCGCCTCCGACACGATCGCGCACGTCGGGCCCGACAACGCCGCCGCCGCCGAGGTCGCCACCCGGCACCTGCTGGCCGACGGCCGGCGCCGGATCGCGGCCATCGGGCTGCAGCAGGGCGACGCGGACTCGACCGGGCAGGTGCGGTTCGAGGGCTACCGGCGGGCGCTGGCCGCCGAGGGCGTCGAGCTGGACCCGGCGCTGCTGATCGAGACGCGGTCCTACAACCGGGCCGAGGGCTCCGACGCGGTCGAGCGGCTGCTCGCCGACGGCGTGGAGTTCGACGGGGTGTTCTGCTTCAACGACTCGCTCGCGTTCGGCGCGCTGTCCACCCTCGCGGCGCACCGGATCGCCGTGCCGGAGTCCGTGGCAGTGGTCGGGTACGACAACATCGAGGAGGGCGGGTACCTGGTGCCGCCGCTCACCACGATCGACCCGGGCCTGACGCACTCGACGGGCCTGATCCTGGACCTGCTGGTCGGCGCGAGGAAGGGCGAGGGCGGCCACATCCCGACCCCGTTCCACCTGGTCGAGCGCTGACCCCGGGCCGGTCCTGCACGCGCCGCTCGCCGAGCGGGCAGTAGACGTCCCCTCCGGGCGCGCTGAGGCGACATCTACTGCCCGCTCGGCGTCTGCGCACGCGCGGTCGCGCTCGGCGAGATGGCAGAACGCGCCTGCGCGGCGGGGCACCGCGACAGGCGCGTCCTGTCATCTCGACGGCGGGTCGGCGCGGGGCAGGCGGCGGGTCACCTCCAGGACGACGCCGCCTGCGCAGACCGCCGCGCCGACGACCGTCACGACGGTGAGCAGGCGGTTGACGCAGGTCACCACGAACGGGTCCATGCCGCCGCCGCGCGACAGGTGCGCCACCAGCAGCAGCTCGGGCACCGCGGTGGAAACCGCGATCGCGAGGCCGACGGCGGCGAGGGCGATGCCGGGCCGCGCCGCTGCTGACGCAGCCACGGCTGCCGGGATGCGGGCCTTCGGGTGCGCGGGCACAGCTGCTCCGATCGTCGACGACAACGGTGCGGCTGTGCGTCGAGACTAGCGCGGCGGACCAGCCGAGGGCGGGCCCGCGTCGACCTCGGCAGCGTCGGGCACCCCGGCCCGCACCGGGCCCGCCCCTAGACCGCCGAGCGGGCAGCAGCTGTCGCCTCCGGGCACCCGGAAGGGACAGCTGCTGCCCGCTCGACGGCGGAGTGGGCCGGGTCAGATCCCGCGGGAGGTCAGGCGCAGCGCGAGCTCGGCCGGGGCCGGGTGCAGCTGGGCGTTCGGGAGCACGCCCGGGCCGCACGCCGCGGAGCCGAGGCCGTGCTGGGCCGCGTCGAGGTGCACGTGCAGCAGCCCGTCGGGCGTCAGCTCGTGCGGGTGCGCGGCGACGTCCAGCGCCGAGTCGGACCACGGACGCAACGACAGCTCGACGCCCGCGCGCGGAACGCCTCCGTAGACGGTCGGCCCCGCGTCCAGCGTGAGCGCCGAGCCGTCGGCGAAGGTCAGCGCCGCGTGCGTGACGCCGCGGCGGGCGCCGTTCTCCTGCGGGTGCGTGTACCGGGTCTGCAGCTCGGCGACCGTGTGCTCGTACGCGCCGCCGACCGCAGCCTTCTTCGAGTCGGCGTAGGACTCGTCCGGGCCGAGCCCGAACCAGCGGACCGCGACGTCGGACGCGGCGGGCTCCTCGAGCGTGAGCAGCAGCCCCAGCCGGGCGATGCTCTGGTCCCAGCGGCCCTCGGGCACGATCCGCACCCGCAGGTCGACCGTGCCGTCGGCGTCGCACGCCCAGGTGTACGTGGTCCGGAAGCCGTTGCGGGTGCGCGGGCCACCGGTGCGGGCGGTCACCACCAGCGCGCCCTCGTCGGAGAGCGCGGCGGAGATCGTGCGCTCGGCCAGCAGGTGCAGGCCGCTCTCCTTCCAGACCTGCTCGTCCGGCGGGTCGATCCACATGCCGGAGCGGCGGTCGTTGTCGGTCGGTGCGCGCCAGGCGTCCACGCGCAGCCCGGCGACCCGGCGGCCGTGCAGCTCGACGAGCGACCCCGTCCGGTCGAACCGCGCGTGCCCGACGGTGAACGACCCGTCGTCCTCGCGCACCGCTCCCCCGGTGGCCGGTGCAGCCAGCGGCACCGCCGGCACCACCGCGAGCTGCCCGGTTGCGACCAGCAGCGGCCCGTCGAACCACGGCGCGTCCAGGGCATCAGCCTCGTGCTGCACGGCGCGCAGCGTCCAGAACGTCGGCGTGTGGTCGGCGGCGGGCAGCGGCAGGTCCGCGGGCGGGGTCACCACGACCGACGCCCCCGGCGCGAGAGCGCCCAGGTCGAGCACGCCCGAGGCGAGCGACGCAGCCCCGTGGGTGAGCGTCCACTCGAACGTCAGGTGCGACGTGTCCCGGAAGGCGTACCGGTTCCGCACCAGCAGCGCCGCGCCGTCCTCGGTCACGTCCAGCCGCACGGGCGCGAACACCGCGGCGGCCTCGCGCAGCGACGGGGACGGCGTGCGGTCCGGCAGCACCAGGCCGTCGGCGACGAAGGTGCCGTCGTGGAACAGCTCGCCGAAGTCGCCGCCGTACGCGGCGAAGGCGGTGCCGTCGGCGTCCCGGCGGGTCAGGCCGTGGTCGATCCACTCCCAGATGAACCCGCCCATCAGCCGCGGGTACCGGTCGAACAGGTCGTCGTAGTCGGTCAGCCCGCCGGGGCCGTTGCCCATGGCGTGCGCGTACTCGCACTGCAGGAACGGCATCAGCCGGCGCTTGGCGTCGGCCTCGGCGCGGGCCAGCGGCGGCTCCGTGCCCTGACCGATCAGCGCCGTGTGCTCGCTGGTCGCGTACATCCGCGAGTAGACGTCGACGTCGTCCGACGACCAGTCGCCCTCGTAGTGGATCGGCCGGGTCGGGTCGAGCGCGCGGATCGCGCCGGCCATCGCCGTGATGTTCACGCCGGCGCCGGCCTCGTTGCCGAGCGACCACAGGACGATGCTCGGGTGGTGCGCGTCGCGGCGGACCATCCGGGTCACGCGGTCGACGAGCACGCCCTCCCACGCGGGGTCGTTCACCGGGTTGCCCTCCCAGCCGCGCTCGTCCTCGAACCCGTGCGTCTCGAGGTCGTTCTCGTCGACGACGTACAGGCCGTGCTCGTCGCACAGGTCCAGGAAGTGCGGGTGCGGCGGGTAGTGGCTGGTCCGGACGGCGTTGACGTGGTGGCGCTTCATCAGCAGCACGTCGGCGAGCATCAGCTCCGGGGAGACGGTGCGGCCGCGCAAGGGATCGAACTCGTGCCGGTTCACGCCGCGCAGCTTCACGGGCGCGTCGTTGACCAGGAACACGCCGTCGCGGATGGCGATGCTGCGGAAGCCGGCGCGCAGCGCGACGCGCTCGCCGGGGGCGGTGACGACGACCTCGTACAGGCGCGGGCGTTCGGCGCTCCACGGCTCGACGGGGGCCGACGCGGTCTCGCCGGGCGCGAGGTCCAGGCCGAGCTCGGGCACGGTCACGCGGGTCCCGGGGGCGGCGTCGGGCACGTCGACGGTCAGCGTGCCGGTGCCGGTCGCGGCGTCGTACTCCGCGACGACGGACGTGTGCGCGATGCCGGCGGCGGGGCGGTGCTCCAGCGCGACGCTGCGGAAGATGCCCGACAGCCACCACTGGTCCTGGTCCTCGACGTACGACATCGCCGACCACTGCGTGACGCGGACGGCGAGCAGGTTCTCGCCCGGCAGCAGCACGTCGGTCAGGTCGATCTCGGTCGGCAGCCGGGAGCCGTGCGAGGTGGCGACGACGGCGCCGTTGACCGCGACCTGGAACCAGGAGTCGACGCCCTCGAACCGCAGGTACGTGCGGCCGTCGGCCGGCCAGTCCGCGGGCAGCGCGATCGTGCGGCGGTACTCACCCGTCGGGTTGTCGTCGGGGACGAACGGCGGCTCGATCGGGAACGGGAACAGCTTGTTGCTGTACGCGGGGGTGCCGTAGGGCCAGGCGTCGGGCGCGCCGGCCAGCTGCCAGTGCCCGGGCACCGCGATCTCGTCCCAGCCGTCGCCCGCGTCCTTCGGGTCCACGCCGGTGTCCGCTGTCGGCGACAGGCGGAACCGCCAGGGGCCGTCGAGGCTGACCGTGCGGGCGGTCGACGCGCCGGTCGGCGGGCGGAACCGGGCGGGGACGACGCCGGTCGGCGGGCTGACGGTCTCGTGGCTGTGCACTGGCATGCCTCCAGGGTCGGATGCGGGGCGGCGGGTCGCCACCGCGCTCCCGCGGCCGGCACCATCACCTAGTTCAACGATGGACTATAGTCGGCGGCGCTGTCGTAGTTCAACGCTGAACGCCTCCGGGACGAAGGGTCTCTCCATGCACTCCGCCACCGTCGTCATCGACCCCGCCTTCACGATCGCCCCCGTGCGCCGCGGCACGTTCGGGACGTTCGTCGAGCACCTGGGCCGGTGCGTCTACACGGGCATCTACGAGCCCGGGCACCCCACCGCCGACGAGAACGGCTTCCGCGGCGACGTCCTCGCCCTCGCCCGCGAGATGGGTATCAGCACCGTCCGCTACCCGGGCGGCAATTTCGTGTCCGGGTACAACTGGGAGGACGGCGTCGGACCCGTCGAGGACCGCCCCGAGCGGCTGGACCTGGCGTGGCACTCCACCGAGACCAACGCGTTCGGCCTGCACGAGTTCATGACCTGGACCAAGGCCGCCGGCGTCGAGCCGATGATGGCGGTGAACCTCGGCACCCGCGGGCTCCCCGAGGCGCTCGACCTGCTCGAGTACGCGAACCAGCGCAAGGGCACCGCGCGCGCCGAGCAGCGCCGCGCCAACGGCGCCGACGAGCCGTTCGGCATCGCGTTCTGGTGCCTCGGCAACGAGATGGACGGCCCCTGGCAGCTCGGGCACAAGACCGCCCGCGAGTACGGCCGGCTCGCCGCCGAGACCGCGCGCGGCATGCGGCAGATGTTCCCCGACCTGACGCTGGTCGCCTGCGGCTCGTCGTCGTCCGGCATGCCGACGTTCGGCGAGTGGGAGCGCGAGGTGCTCGAGGAGGCCTACGACCAGGTCGACATGATCTCGGCGCACGCGTACTACCGCGAGCAGGACGGCGACCTCGGGTCGTTCCTGGCGTCCGCGCAGGACATGGACCACTTCGTCGCCTCGGTGGTCGCCACCGCCGACGCGGTGGGCGCCGCGCGGAAGTCCGCCAAGAAGATCGCGATCTCGTTCGACGAGTGGAACGTCTGGTACCACGAGGACGAGTCCAAGCTGCCGAAGGGCGAGGACTGGCCTGTCGCCCCGCGGATCGAGGAGGACGTCTACACCGTCGCCGACGCGGTCGTCGTGGGGAACCTGCTGATCTCGCTGCTGCGGAACTCCGACCGGGTGCACTCCGCGAGCCAGGCGCAGCTGGTCAACGCGCTCGCGCCGATCATGACCGAGCCCGGCGGCGCGGCGTGGCGGCAGACGACGTTCCACCCGTTCGCACTCACCGCCCGGCACGCACGCGGCCAGGTGCTGCGGGTCGCGATCGACGCCCCGACGTACGCGAACGCGCGGTTCGGGGAGTCCTCCCTGGTGGACGCCGTCGCCACGCACGACGCCGAGACGGGCGAGGTGGCCGTGTTCGCGGTGAACCGCGCGACGGACGCGCCGACCACGCTGCGGGTGGACCTGCGCGGCGCCGGCGCCGTCGAGCTGGTCGAGGCGCTGACCTACGCGCACGACGACGTGCACTGGCGCGCGACCCGGGAGGACGCGACGTCGGTGCTGCCGACGCCGAACGCCTCCGCGCGGGTCGAGGACGGCGTGCTGCTGGTCGAGCTGCCGGCGGTGTCCTGGTCGGTGCTGCGGGTGCGGGGCGCCGCGGCCTGATCGCCGGCTGGTTCTCGCTCCGCCGGCCGGGAGATCGGCCGGCGGAGCGAGAATCCGCTGGGTGCGCGGCCGCTAGCCTGGCGCGATGCTGCCCGGGGACTGGATCGAGCACCGCCGCGCCGACGACCGCGAGCTGCTGGGCTGGATCCGGCCCGTCGACGGCGACTGGGTGCCCGTCGACCGCCTGGGCCGCAGCCTCACCTCACCGGTGGACTGGCTCGACGCCGAGGCGACGCTGGAAGCCCACGGCCTGCGGTGGCTGAGCGACCTGTGGCAGCTGACCCTCGAGGACGGCACCGTCGCGCGGGTGCGGCTCGCCGAGGTGTCGCCGGACCGGGTCGTCGTCGTGGAGGACGTGTTCGGCGCCGCGGTCGCGGGCGCCCGGACGTGGACGCTGCCGTTCCCCGCGCCGGGCACGCTGCGCGAGTTCCAGGGCGACCCGCACGTCCTGGACGGGCCGGCCGGGCTGGAACGGGGCTAGAACCGGAACGGGATCGGGATGCCGCCGCAGCAGCACACCCCGCGCACGTCCGACTGCGCGAGCATCGTGGCCGCCTGGTAGCAGGCGAGCAGCTGCAGCGCGTTCGGCCGGATGGCCCGGACGACCCCGCGGCTGGCGATGTTCCGGCGCACCGCGGCGGAGCACGTGGTGTCGCCGTGCGCGACGCCGTAGGCGCAGTGCCAGGACTTCCGGGGCGACAGGCGGCGCTGGTAGCCGCGGATGAGGCGGTCGGCGATGCGTGCGGCGGGGCTCGTCATCGGACCACGGTAGGAGCGGCGTGCGGGATGCGCGCGGCGAGCGCGGCACCCGGCGAGGACGCCGCCCCGCGCCGGCTCAGCCCACGCCCTCCCCCGCCAGCGCCTCCGTCAGCAGCGCCACCAGCGCCTCCAGCTGCACGTCCGTCGACGACGCGTCCTCGTCCCCCGCACCGTCCAGCGCCCGCGCCGCGAGGCCGGACTTGCTGTCGATCAGCTCGGCGATCTTGGAGTCGATGGTCTGCGCCGCGATGATCCGCCACGCGGTGACGGGCTCGGACTGGCCGATGCGGTGGATCCGGTCGATGGCCTGGGTCTGCTCGGCGTCGGTCCAGGACAGCTCGGCGAGCACCATGTTGGACGCGACCTGCAGGTTGAGCCCCACGCCGGCGGCGGTCAGGGAGCAGACGACGATCTGGACCTCGGGGTCCTCGACGAACGCCGTGATGTTCTTCTCGCGCGCCTTCGGCGTCTGGTCGCCGCGGATCGATGCGTACGTGATGCCGCGCTCGGCGAAGGTCTGCTCGGCGGCGTCCATCACGTCGACGTGCTTCGCGAAGAACACGACCTTGCCGACGTTGCGCGCGAGCTGCGCGGCGTAGTCGGCGGCCGGTCCGGCCTTGGCCTGGCCGATGCGGCGGACCATCGAGAACACGTTCTGGCCCTTGGTCTTGCCGGCGGAGTCCTTGAGCTCGGTCGCGGCGATCCGGCGGGCGAGCTCCACGTCGATGCCGTCGGGGACACCCTCGGCCGCACGGGCCTCGACGGCGAACCGGTAGCGCTCGACCAGGCGCTTCGTCAGCGCGGCCTCGGCCGCCCGGATCGAGCGGCCGGCGGCGCCGTCCAGCTCGACGGGCAGGTCCGCGACGCGGCGGGCGGGGATGTCGTCGACGACGTCGACCTTGCGGCGGCGCACGATGCCCATGTCGATCACGGCGGCGCGAGCGGCGGCCGCGAACCCGCGGTCGGCCGGCGTGAGCCCCGTGGCCTCGAGCGCTTCCAGCAGCGCACCGAGCGGCTTCTTGTCGTCGATCCAGCCGAGGTACTGCCAGATGGCCCGGAAGTCCTCGATGTCGTTGATCAGCGGGGTGCCGGTCAGCGCCATCATCAGCGGCCGCGCGGCACGGGCGCGGATCCGGTCGGCGATCGCGAGCACGTGCTGGGAGCGCTGGGAGCTCTTGTTCTTGATGAAGTGCGCCTCGTCGACGACCATCCCGCGGAAGCCCATGTCCCCGAGCCAGCCGACGTGCCGGTCGAGGATCTCGTAGTTCACGATCACGACGTCCGCGAACCCGTCGACGCGGTCGCCGTCGCCGTGCACGACGGTGGCGCGCCGGAACGGCGTCCACAGGCTCACCTCGTGCGCCCAGTTGGTCTTCACCACGTTGGGCGCGACGACCAGCAGCGGGAAGGCGTCGGCCGCCTGCGCGGCGAGCAGCGCCTGCGCGGTCTTGCCGAGCCCGGGCTCGTCGGCGAGCAGGAAGGTGCGGTGCCCGCCCGCGGCGGCCGCGACGAGCTGCGCCTGGTGGTGCATCAGGTCCCGGCCGAGCGGCCCGCGGACCGTGCTGCCGTCGGGCAGCGGCATGCACGCCGGCGCGCCGGTGGCGGCGACCTCGAAGGACCGGAACAGCGGCTCCAGCAGCTCCCAGTTGGCCAGGCGGCGGGGTCGCGTGGCGACCCGGGCGGCGGCGGCCTCGAAGTCGGGAGCGAGGAACGGGTTGGACCGCTGGCGCTGCAGCACCGAGATCGGGACCACCCGGTTGTCCGTGCCGGGCGTCGGGGCGACCGGCTCGGGGGCCGCGACCTCCTCCGGCGGCTCCAGACCGCCGGCGCGCATCATCGTCGCCTTGAGCTCCCGGGCGGCGTCGGAGACCTTCGCGTCCTCGGCGAGCAGCTCGAGCAGCGAGGTGTCGCGGGCGGCGATCCGGGCCAGCAGCGTCGCCACCCCGTCGAGCCGCTTGAGCTGCTCGGTGCGCTTGGCCGCGGACAGGTCCGCGTCGGCGTTGACGCGGGCGCGCTCCTCGCGGACCAGCAGGGCGACGACCTGGAACTTGGTGCGGGTCGAGGGCCGGATCGGGGTCTTCCGCACGGCGTTCTCCACCTCGCGGGTGGCGTCGGCGAGCACCGGGATCATCCCCTGCTCGGTCCGGCGCGGCGCGCGGCGGCGCTGCGCCCCGGGGTCAGGGCGTGCGCCCCCGGACCGACGTCGACCTGCTCCTGCCACATCTCCTCCTTCGCAGCGTCCGCACCTCGTGCGCACGCGACACACCGTGTGCCGGCCCGACCGGTCGCGGTCGGGCACCCGGGCACGCCGCAGCGTCCCCGTCCGAGCCCCCGAACGGCCCTGCGCCCGCCCTCGCCGACGACGGAACCCGCCTCGCCGGTGCACACCCCGAGCGCCCGCACCGGCGGGACGCCGGCCGCGGACCTCGTCGCCGGCCGCGACCCGCGCGGACGGCCTGTGCGCCTGGGCAGATTCGAACTGCCGACACCCGCTTTAGGAGAGCGGTGCTCTATCCCCTGAGCTACAGGCGCTCGGGGCCGGAGAGGAACGTGGTCGACGACCCGGCGGGATCGTGCCGGACGTGTCCGCGAGCGCCCTCGTCAGCCCCGTGCGTCACCGGTCGGGCCTGGACGGTCCGGACGGCGCGGGTCCAGCCTACCGGCGCGCGGCCCGGGCTCGCGCCGGTCGCCGCTCCGGCGCCTGATGCAGTCCCCGCGACCACGCTCAGCCCGGCGGCGTGCCGGGACCCCCGGCGGCGAGGAGCGCCAGAGCCCGCTCGACGGTCTCGAGCTCGCCGGGCCCCAGGCGGCGGGACCACCGCGCGCGCAGCTCGTCGAACCGCGCCGCGCCGATCGCCGTCATCTCGTGCCCCCGCGGGGTGACGCGCAGGGCCTTGCGCCGGGCGTCACCCGTGTCCCCCGCCCGCTCGACGTAGCCGAGCTGCTCGAGGGTGGCGACCGACTTGGCGGCCGCCTGCCGGGAGACCCCGAGCTGCCGCGCCAGGGCGGACGCGCTGCCGGCGCCCTGCTCGATCGCGTGGACCGCGAACTCGAGGCTGGCGGTGACGCCGGGGTGGCCGCGACGGGCCAGCTCCGCGACCACGTCCTCCACCATCACCTCGAACCCGCCGATCAGGAGCTGCGCCAGCCGCGCGCCCGGGGTGGGTTCCATGCGGCCACCGTAGGGCGCGGGGGCGATGGTTGACAACCTGGTTGACGAGAGTCATTCTGACAACCCCGTTGTCAATCAGGAGGTCCACCATGAGCACGTCCCACCCCGGCGCCTCGATCCCCGAGGTCGAGCACCACCACGCGAGCGTGAACGGCACGACGCTGCACCACGTCACCGCGGGGACCGGCGGCAGCCCCGTGCTGCTCGTCCACGGGTTCCCGGAGTCCTGGTGGGTGTTCCACCGGCTCGTCCCGCTGCTCGCCCGCCGCCACCGGGTCGTCGCCGTCGACCTGCGCGGCTTCGGCGACTCCGCCGTCGCCGACGAGGCGTTCAGCAGCGCCGTCGCCGCGGAGGACCTGCACGGATTGATCGACCTGCTCGGCCTCGGCCCGGTGCACGTCCTCGGGCAGGACATCGCCGGCGGGTCGCTGCTCCGGCTCGCGACGTCGCACCCCGAGGACCTCCTCAGCCTCACGGCGGTGGAGATGGGGCTGCCCGGCTTCGGTCTCGAGGCGTTCGCCGACGTGACGCACGGCGGCTCGTGGCACATCGGGACGATCGCCGCGCCCGGCATCGCGGAGATGCTCCTCGCCGGCCGGGAGCGCGAGCTGCTCGGGCGCTGGGCGTTCCCCTCGATGACGGCGGTGGCCGGCGCCGTCACCGAGGCCGACGTCGCGGAGTTCGCCCGGACCTACGCCCGGGCCGGCGGCTGGCGCGGTGCTGCCGGCATCTACCGCTCCGTCCTCACCGAGGGGCCGGAGCTCGCCCGCCTCGCCGCGGACCGGCCGATCGAGGTCGCCGTCCTGGCCGTCGGGGGCTCCGGCGGCGAGTTCACCGCGGCCACCATGCGGCAGGTCGTCCGGGGCGACGTCCGATCGGTGCTCCTGGCCGGAGTCGGCCACCACGTCGCCCTGGAGGCGCCGGACGACCTCGCCGCGGCCGTCGTCGAGCTCCTGGGCGACGTCGACGGGTGATCGGCCGGGGTGCCGTCGCACGGCGTGTCCCCCGGGAGAGCTACCCGGAACTGTCCACCCTGCGGTGACGCCCCCGGGACAGCGCGATCCCTAGCGTTCCAGGAAGCCGCGACGTCCGGTTCGCGGGTTCTCAGGAAGGCCTCATCGTGCGTCTCGTGAAGCAGCTCGGGGCAGTGGTGCTCGTCGCCGTCGCCGGAAGTCTGGCAGTCCGGGCGGTGGAGCAGAGCTGGCTCCTCACGCTCGTCGTGGGGGTCGCGGCGGCGGTGCTCATGCTGGTCGCCTACCGGTGGGTCGTGCGGCGGACCGAGAACCGCGACGTCGTCGAGGTGGGCGCGGCCGGAGCGGTGCCCGAGCTCTCCCGGGGCGTGGGCATCGGCGTGCTGATGTTCGTGCTCGTGATCGCGTGCCTGACGGGGCTCGGTGCCTACCGGGTCGAGGGCTGGGGATCGGCCACCACGGCGATCGGGTTCGTCGGCTTCACGGCGGCCGCGGTCATGACGGAGGAGCTGATCTTCCGCGGCATCCTGTTCCGGGTGCTCGAGGAGCGCGCCGGCACCTGGATGTCGCTCGTCCTCACTGGGCTGCTGTTCGGTGCCATGCACCTGGTCAACCCCGAGGCGACCGTCTGGGGCGCCCTCGCCATCGCCGTGGAGGCCGGGTTCATGCTCGCCGCGGCCTACGCAGCGACCCGCAGGCTCTGGCTCCCCATCGGGCTCCACCTCGGCTGGAACTTCGCGGCCGCCGGGATCTTCGGCACGGAGGTCTCCGGCAGCGGCGCTCCGCAGGGGGTCCTGTCGGGCGTCACGTCCGGCCCCGTCCTCGTCTCGGGAGGCGCCTTCGGCCCCGAGGGCAGCGTGTTCGCGGTCCTCGCCGGGGTCGTGCTGACCGGCGTGCTGATGACGGTCGCGCACCGGCGTGGCCGCATCGTGTCGCGCCGGCGCCGGGCCACCACGCCCGCCGCGGCCGCTACCGTGGCCCGGTGATCGACCTCCGCTCGGCCCCGGACCTGTGGCGGAGGCTCCCGGTCCTGGTCCGGGACGCGCCGCTGGCCGTCGGGCTCGCGCTGCTGCCGCTGGTGCCGGCGCTGGACGACCAGGGGACGCAGCTGGGCGACCTGCCGCGCCGGCCGATGGACGGGCTGGCCGTCCTGGCGGTGGCGCTGCAGAGCCTGCCCCTCGCCGGACGACGCCGGTGGCCGCTGGCCTGCCTCGCGCTCGTCGCGGCGGGCTTCGCCCTGGACCAGGTCCGGGCGTACCACACGACGGCCGCGATCGGCCTCCCGCTGGCCCTGCTCAGCGCGGGTGCGCACGCCGGGAAGCACCGGCGGACCACCGTGCTGGTGGCCTCGGCGGCCTACGTGGCGCTGGTCGTGGCGCTCGGGCGGCGGGGGTCGACCGAGTCGGTCGTCGACCTCCTCGTCTTCTACCTGCTGCTCGGCGTCGCGTGGGGCGTCGGGGCGTGGCTGCGGCGCACCCGCGCGGCGGAGGCGGAGCGCCGGCGCTACGTCGCGGAGACCACCCGCACCGCGGAGCGCACCCGCATCGCCCGGGAGCTGCACGACGTCGTGACCCACCACGTGACCGCGATGGTCGTGCAGGCGGAGGCAGCGCGGTACCTGACGGCCGACCCGGTGGCGCTGGACCGCACGCTCGACGCGGTCTCGGCCACCGGGCGCCGCGCCGTCGACGACCTGCGGCACGTCCTGGACCTGCTCGACCCGGACCACGGGCCGGAGGAACGCACCCCCGCCGTCGGTGAGCTCCCCGAGCTGGTCGAGCAGGCCCGGCGCGCCGGCCAGCCCGTCGACCTCGTCCACGAGGGCGGGTCCTCGCCGATCACCGGCGGCGCCGAGGTCGTCACGTACCGCGTCGTCCAGGAGGCGTTGACCAACGCGCTCAAGCACGCCCGCGGCCGTCGCACGAGCGTGCGGGTGCAGCAGGCCCGCGACGAGGTGGTCGTCGAGGTGAGCACCGACGGACCGGCCTCGGGGGCGCGGCCGCTGAGCGGGAGCGGGCGCGGGCTCGCCGGCCTGCGTGCCCGCGTCGAGGTGCTCGGCGGGGAGCTCGGTGCGGGCCCCGAGGCCGACGGCCGGTTCGTGGTCCGGGCCCGCATCCCGCTCGGGACCCCGTCGTGACCGCCCCGCTCCGCGTGCTGGTCTGCGACGACCAGCCGCTGATCCGGACCGGGTTCGCCACGATCATCGGCGCGCAGCCCGACCTCGAGGTCGTGGGCGAGTGCGCCGACGGACGCGCCGCGGTGGACACGGCTGCGCGCGTGCGTCCCGACGTCGTCGTGATGGACGTCCGGATGCCCGTCCTGGACGGCATCGAGGCCACGCGCCTCCTGGCCGGGGCCGGCGTCGCGGACCCGGTCAAGGTCCTCGTGGTGACGACGTTCAACCTCGACGAGTACGTGTACGAGGCGCTGCGCGCGGGAGCCAGCGGGTTCCTGCTGAAGGACGCCCCGCCGGCCCGGCTGCTGGACGGGATCCGCACGGTCGCCTCCGGCGCGGCGCTCCTGGCCCCCGAGGTGACGCGCCGGCTCGTGGGGCGCTACGCCGGTCGGATCCGGCCACCCGCCACCTCGCCCGACGACGGCCTACTGACCCCGCGCGAGCTCGAGGTCCTGCGGCTCATCGCGAGCGGCCTGTCGAACGCGGAGATCGCGACCACGCTCGTGATCAGCCCGGAGACGGTCAAGACGTACGTCTCGCGGATCCTGACGAAGCTCGACCTGCGCGACCGCGTCCAGGTCGTCGTCTACGCCTACCGCCACGGCCTGGTCGCCTGATCCCGAGCGGGCGCGGGCGGCTCCTCTGGCCCGTGGGTGCCGGAGAGCAATCGAGCGCCCATCGGGACGGTCACGACATCACGTCGAGGCGCGGCCGCAGAACCGGGTTCGGCGGGCCGATGGGTCGAGGCTCGACCGAGGCGAGGAGTTCTCGGTGCACCTCCAGGAGCTCGGCAGCCTTGTCGGCCACCTGCCGGCCCGCGACGGTGGGCTCGCACCCCTCGGCCGTCCTTCGCAGGAGACGGATCCGGAGCTGCCGCTCCAAATGGGTCACGTGAGAGCTGACTGTGCTGAGCGAATAGGTCAGCGCAATCGCCGCCGTGGTCATGGAGCCATGCTGCACAACGGCCAGGAAGGTCGCCAGGTGAGTGATGGAGAGATGCACTAGCCCCCCGGAGCGCAGGTCAATCCTTTTATTGCTCTGGTCATCGTCGCACGTCATACGACGCGCGATAGGGTCTTCGAAGATCCCGAAGGCCCGTTGTGGGAGCCGCGAGGTGCGTCGGCGAACTCGCGAAGCGGCCCGGGTCCCGGAGCGACGCCAGCGCCTCTATAGCACGGCTGCGCCCTGACGACTGGCACTTCCGCGCACCTTCAGGGAATCCGCACGAGCATTCCCCCGGGGCGGCCGGTACGGCGAGGCTGCCCTGTGTGCGCGCCGCTCCGAGCGCGTGGGACACCACAGGGGAGAAGAACGTGAAGAACCGCAACCGCATCACGGCCGGGATCGTCTCGGCCGCGCTCGCCAGCACCATGGTGCTGGCCTCGGGTCAGGTCGCCACGGCGAACACCTCGACCCCCGCAGCCGCCCCGGTGGCATCCATCTCGGTCTCCTCGATGACGGCTGCGGCGGCGCCCGGGACCACTGCGCCGACTCCTCCGGCGCCGACTCCCGTCCAGCTCCCGGCGCCGGCCCCGGGTCTCTCCGATGGAGGCGGCGCGAGCACCACGGCAGTCCCTATCGCCGTCCGACTTGCGGTGAAGGCGGCTCTCGAGGTCCTCAAGCGCACGAGCACGACCTGGTACAACAACGTCATCCGCTACGTGAACAACGGCAAGACCGCTTTCGTCAACTGGTGGAACACCTCGGTCCCCGGTTGGGTCAAGACGCTGTTCGGCGGAGTTTCCGCCTCGGCGATCTACGACGCGATCCGGTGGATCATCGGGATCTGATTCCTGCCGCTCACTGGTGAGTTCGACGACCGGTCCACCCCGCCGAGCGCGAGGTGGACCGGTCAGCCGCGTGGGCGCCGGAGGTAGTCGGAGACGAACTGCCCTGCGATCCCCGCTGCGGCGAGCGCGACCGCCGGGACCAGCACGAACGGCCCCATCGCCTCGCGGACGTCCCATCCCGCCGCGCGGCCCAGGAGGACGGCGATGAGCCACGCCCCGGCGGCGACCAGTCCCGCGAGCACCAGCGGACCTGCCTTCCTCCTGGTGGGGAGGTCGGGCACCAGCGCTGCTGCGTACTCCTCCGGCGCCCCGAGCTCGTTCTCCAGTGCGTCGTCGCGCATCCGGAGGCTCTCGGCTTCCCGGACGACGTCCGCGATCAGCGCCTCGTCCGCGCCGCGTGACCGCAAGGCGACGACGAGCCTGCGCGTGTAGTTCATGGTGCGTACCCCCCAGCTTGGTCGTGCAACGAGTCGAGCGAGCGGGTCAGGTCGGCCCACGCGACACGTGCGTGGTGGAGCTCCGAAGCGCCGAGCTCCGTGAGCGCGAAGACCTTGCGCGCCGGGCCCGAGGCCGATGTGTCCCACTCATGAGTGATCAGACGCTGCTCCTCCAGGCGGCGGAGCAGCGGGTACAGGGTGCCGCCCTGCAGTCGGGCGAACCCCGCGGCGCGGAGCGTCGAGACGAGCTCGTAGCCGTGACGCGGCCGCGACGCCAACGCCGCGAGGGTCCCGTACGGCAGCGCGCCGCGGGAGAGCTCTGAGCGCCAGTCGAGTAGGGCCACACCTAGATAGTGGCACTACCTAGGTAGTTGTGTCCAGGTCGACCCGCTCACGGCGAGAGCGGTTGGTCCTGAGGAGCAGGTGGGCTCCGACCCCGCTGAGCGCACCGGGCACCCGGTCGAGTGGCGCGACCGTGCCCGGCGTTGCACGGTGAGGCGAGGCTGCAGCGCCGCGGCCGTCCGCCCGCCACCGGGCCACGGGCCCGCGAGGGAGCACCCATGACCGCGCAGGACCCGACCGCCCGACCCGACCCCCGCCGCGTCCTGGTGACCGGTGCCGACTCCGGCATCGGCAAGGCGTGCGCGGTGCGCCTCGCCCGCCCCGGCGGCCACGTCGCGATCACCTGGCACGAGGACGAGGACGGCGCCCGGCGGACCGCCGCCGAGGTGCGCGAGCACGGCGCGGAGGCGCACGTCGCCCGCCTGGACCTGTCCGACCCGGAGACCGCGCCGCCGGTCGTCGACGAGCTCGTCGCGGCGATGGGCGGCCTCGACGCCGCGGTGCTGGCCGCGGGGACCGGCTCGTCCACGCTGCTGCTGGACATGGACTTCGCCGAGTGGCGGCACGTCCTCTCGGTCGACCTGGACGGGGCGTTCCTGTGCCTGCAGACCGCCGCGCGGCACCTGGTCGACGGCGGGCAGGGCGGCAGCATCGTCGCGATCACCAGCGTGCACGAGCACGCGCCGCGGGTGGGCGCCGGGCCGTACTGCGCGGCGAAGGGCGGGCTCGGGCTCCTGGTGAAGGTGGCCGCCCTGGAACTCGCCGAGCACGGCATCACGGTCAACGCGGTCGCGCCGGGCGAGATCGCCACGCCCATGACCGGGCAGGAGGACGAGACCGTGCTGACGGGGCACGAGCGCCCGGGCATCCCGCTGCGCCGGCCCGGTGACGCGCGGGAGATCGCGGCGGTGGTGGAGCTGCTGTGCTCCCCCGACGGCGGCTACACCACCGGCGCGTCCTGGCCCGTCGACGGCGGGATGCTCACGATGGGCCCGATGGCCGGCTCGCACCTGCAGCAGGACGACTGGCGCCGCCCCTGACGTGCCGCAGGGCCGGCGTCAGGGGCGACGGGGAGGGACTCCGCCGGGGGTCAGCGCTCCTGCGTGAAGACGTTCTTGGCGACCGTCATGGCACTCATCCCGTTGGGCCAGCCGGTGTAGAACGCGAGGTGGGTGATCGCCTCCTTCAGCTCGTCCTCCGTCACCCCGTTCTGCCGTGCGAAGTCGAGGTGGAACGTGAGCTGGTCGGTCTTGCCCATCGCGGTGAGCGCGGCCACCGTGACCAGGCTGCGGTCGCGCTTGGACAGGCCGGCGCGCTCCCACACCTCGTCGAACAGGACCTCGTCGGTGTAGTGCACGAGCCCCGGCGCGAAGTCGCCGAACGCCTGCCGGCCTCCGGTCCAGCCCCCGGTGCTCCCGCTGTTCTGGTCGTGGTGCTCGGTCATCGGCACGTCCTTCCTCGTCGGTGATCCGGGGCAGGGCTCATCGGTCGACGAACGCCATGTGCTCCGGGTTGTACCGGTCGCCGCTGACGGCGATCCGGGCGGTGAGCGTGTCGAGGTCGGCCACCTCGTCGGCGGACAGCGCCACCTGCGTGGCGGCGGCGTTCTCCTCGACGCGCTCGATGCGGCGCGTGCCGGGGATGGGCACGATCCACGGCTGCTGGGCCAGCAACCAGGCGAGCGCGACCTGGCCGGGCGTGGCGCCCTTCGCCTCGGCGAGGGCGCGCACGTGCTCGACGAGCGCCGCGTTGGCCTCGCGGTTCTCCGCGGAGAACCGCGGCACCCGCGTGCGGATGTCGCCCGGGCTGAAGGTCGTGCTGGTGTCCACGGTGCCAGTCAGGAACCCCTTGCCGAGCGGGCTGAACGGCACGAAGCCGATGCCGAGCTCCGCGAGCGCCGGCAGCACCTCCGGCTCGGGGTCGCGGGTCCACAGCGAGTACTCCGACTGCACCGCCGTCACCGGGTGCACGGCGTGGGCCCGCCGGATCGTCCCGGCCGCCGCCTCGGAGAGGCCGAAGTGGCGCACCTTGCCCTCGGCGACGAGCTCGCCCACGGTGCCGGCGACGTCCTCGATCGGCACGTCCGGGTCGACGCGGTGCTGGTAGAACAGGTCGATCACGTCGGTCCGCAGCCGCCGCAGCGACGCCTCGGCCACCCGGCGGATCTGCTCGGGGCGGCTGTCCAGCCCGACGGATGCGCCGTCGCGGATGTCCCAGCCGAACTTGGTGGCGATGACGACCCGGTCGCGCACCGGCTCCAGGGCCTCGCCGACCAGCTCCTCGTTGACGTAGGGACCGTAGACCTCGGCGGTGTCGACGAACGTGACGCCACGGTCCACCGCGCCGCGCAGGACGCCGATCATGTCCTCGCGCGAGCCGGGGTTGGGGCCGTAGCTCTGCGACATGCCCATGGCGCCGAGGCCGATCGCCGAGACCTCGAGCCCCTGGCCGAGTGTGCGGGTGTGCATGGTGCGCTCCTTCGGTGCGAGGGGTGCGGGTCACGCCGGGTGGCCCACCGGCCTCCCCGCGGTCGTCCGCTCCGTCGACGGTACGACCGGGCGGGCGGTCCTGGGAGTCCCCGCCAGTACCCCCCAGGGATCACCGCACCGTGCCGTACCGCGCCGCACCGCTCGGGCAGCCGGCGGGCCCGTCAGCCCCCGTCGCTCCCGGCCGCGGTCTTTCGCCGCCGCGGCGCCGCCGACCGCGGCGGGGTCCGGCGCATGTGGTCCCGCGCCCGGCCGAGGACGTCGGCGAGCGTCTCGACGTCTGCTCGCGACAGCGGCGCGAGCAGCAGGTCGTCGACGACACCGACGTGCCCCGTCAGGACCCGGCCGAGCAGCGCGCGCCCCTCGTCGGTGAGGGTGACGGTGATGCTCCGCTCGTCGTCGACCGCCGGCGCGCGGACCACCAGGCCGCGCTTCTCCAGCGCCTGCGCCTGGTAGGTCAGCCCGCTGCGGCTGTACACGACGCCGTCGGCGAGGTCGGTCATCCGCCGGCTGCCGCCGGGGGCGTCGCCGAGCGTCGCCAGGAGCTGGAACTGGACGTAGCTCAGTCCCCCGGCCTCCTGCAGCTGCTGCTCGACGGCGTGCCGGAGCAGGCTGCTCGCCTCGATGAGCGCGAAGTACGCGCCGAGCTCGGTGGCGTCCAGGGATCGCGGGGACGAGGTCATGCGCCGAGTCTACAGGTGCTTCGAACCCGTACTACTTGCTTCTGATTCGAAGCAACGCTACGGTCGTCCTACTTGCTTCGAAACCGAAGCACCTCACGGACGGAGAACGACCATGAAGGCAGTGCGCTTCCACCAGACCGGCGGCCCCGAGGTCCTGCGCTACGAGGACGCCCCCCAGCCCGTGCCCGGCGCCGACGAGATCCGAGTCCGGGTGGCCGGCTCGGCGTTCAACCCCGCGGACGGCGGGATGCGCGGCGGGTTCCTGCCGATCCCGGTGACGCTCCCCCACGTCCCCGGGTACGACGTGTCCGGCACGGTCGACGCGCTCGGGGACGGGGTCGACGGCCTCGCGGTCGGCGACGCCGTCGTCGGGTTCACGCCGATGGCCGCGGACGGCTCGGCCGCGGAGTACGTCGTGGTCCCGGCCGACGCGCTGGTGCCCGCCCCGACCCGCATCCCCCTGGCCGACGCGGCCGGGCTGCCCTCGGTCGGCCTGACCGCCTGGCAGGCGCTGTTCGAGGGCGGCGGGCTCACGGCAGGTCAGCGGCTGCTGGTGAACGGCGCCGGCGGGCCCGTCGGCGGCTACGCGGTGCAGCTGGCCAAGCGCGCGGGTGCCCACGTGATCGCCACCGCCAGCCCGCGCAGCACCGCGAGCGTCCGCGCGGCCGGAGCGGACGAGATCGTCGACCACACCACGACCTCGCTGCTCGAGGCCGTGACCGACCCCGTCGACGTCCTGCTCAACCTGGCGCCGATCACCGCGGAGGCGTTCACCGCGCTGGTGGCGCGGGTGCGGGACGGCGGCGTGGTGGTCTCCACGACCCCCATGGTCGCGACGCCCGGCGACGAGCAGCGCGGGGTCCGCGCCGTGACCGTCTACCTGCACCCGGACGCCGAGGTGCTGTCCCGGCTGGTCGGGCTGGTCGACAGCGGGGACCTGCGCGTCGAGATCGCCCGCCGGGTGCCGCTCGCCGAGCTGCCCGCCCTGCACGCGCAGGCCGAGGCCGGGCAGGTGCACGGCAAGGTCGTCGTCGTCCCGTCTGCGGCGTGACCGGCGCCTGCGCCCACGGATCCTCGCGACGCCCACCGATCTTTCCGGGGGCGTCGCGAGAATCGGTGGGCGATGCGGTGCCGCAGCCGCGGACGTACGGCCGCTAGCGTCGGGGGATGACGAACCAGCCCCGGGTCGCGGTCGTCGGACCCGGCGCGATCGGCACCACGGTCGCCGCCGCGCTCCACGAGCAGGGACGGACCCCGTTCGTCGCCGGCCGCTCGCCGAGAACGGGGCTCACGCTCGACTCCCCGCGCGGGCGGGTGGTCGTCCCGGGGCCGGTGCACACCGACCCGGGTGGCGCGCGGGAGCCGGCCGACCTCGTCCTGCTCGCGGTGAAGGCGACGCAGACCGCGTCGGCGGCGGGCTGGCTCCGCGCGCTCTGCGGTCCGGCCACCGTGGTGTGCGTGCTGCAGAACGGCGTCGAGCAGGGCGAGACCGTGGCTCCGCTCGTCCCCGGCAGCGAGGTGGTGCCGGCCGTCGTGTGGTTCCCGGCCGTGCGGCAGGACGACGGCACCGTCCGCCTCCTCGGCGACGCGCGCCTGACCCTGCCGGACGTGCCCGGCTCCGAGGCGGTCCTGCGGGCACTGCACGGCACGCTGTGCGCAGTCGAGACGTCCCCCGACTTCCCGACCGACGCCTGGCGGAAGCTGCTGCAGAACGCGGCCGCCGGTCTCATGGCGCTCACCGGGCGGCGCTCGGGCGTGTTCGCCCGCGACGACATCGGCGCCCTGACGCTCGCCTACCTCGCCGAGTGCCTCGCAGTCGCGCGGGCCGACGGCGCGCGACTGGACGACGACGAGCCCCGGCGGATCCTCGACGGGTTCCGCGGCGCTCCCGCCGACAGGGGGACCTCGATCCTCGCCGACCGCGAGCACGGACGACCGCTCGAGTGGGACGTCCGCAACGGCGTGGTCCGGCGACGCGGCCGGGCCCACGGCATCGCCACGCCCCTCAGCGACGTCCTCGTGCCGCTGCTCGCCGCCACGAGCGACGGACCGGGCTGACCGAGCCGCCGCCCGGCCGAGCGGCTCAGCTGTACAGCAGGCGGTTGAGCTGGACGAAGAAGTCGTCGCCGCGCTCGGTGTCGCCGTCCATCAGCTCGGTGAGGACGGTCATCGCGAGGTCGCGGCGACGGGGTCCCCGGCCGGGAACCGCAGCCGCGAGCGCGGTGCGCAGCTCGGGGCCGGTCAGGTCGGTGCAGTAGGCGGGCGTGCCGGGCTGCTGGCGCCAGGAGTCCGCGAGGGTGCCGGCATCGAGGCCCTCGAAGCCGGTGTCCTCGACCAGGGCCGTGCCGACCGCGCGGTCCTCGTCGCGGTCGGCGGCGACGGGCACCGCGATCCGGTCGGGGTCGCCGGCAGCCGAGGCGTGGGACCGGAACGACGAGGAGAGGATCGCGTTCCACGCCTTGACGACGCGGCGGCCGCCGAGCTGCTCGGCCACCCACAGGCTCTCGACCTGACCCTCGTCGATCGCGGCGATGTGGCCGTCCCGCGCCGGGTAGTAGTTCGAGGTGTCCAGCACGACCGCGGCGTCCGGCAGGCGGTCGACGAGCGGCCGGAGCTCGGGCACGCGGGCGAGCGGGACGGAGATGATGAGGGCGTCGACGTCGGTGACGACGTCGGTCGCCTCGACGGCCCGGGCGCCGGCGGTCAGCAGCTCGGCGGGGATGGTGTGCGGTCCGCGAGAGTTGGCGACCTTGACGTCGTGGCCGCGCTCGCTGAGGCGCTGGGTGAGGGTGGCGCCGATGTTGCCCACGCCGATGATGCCGATGCGCATGGTGTGTCTCCTTCTGGTCGAGCTGCGAGGTCGTGCGGGATCGGAGGTGACCGGTCCGGTCACCGGGAAGCCGGGGCCTGATCGGTGTCGGCCGTGTCGGTCGGGGCCGGCTTGCCGATGAACAGGGTGCCGACGACGGCGCCGAGCGCGATGACGGCGGCGGCGGTGAAGGCCCCGCGGCCCGCCGCGACCGACTCGTCGACGCTGAGCGCACCGGCGTCCGCCGCGCGGGACGCGATCGTGTAGGCCGAGACGAGCACCGCGCCGCCGGCGGCGCCGGCCAGCTGCTGCGCGGTGGTGAACGCCGCGGTGCCGTGCGGGTAGAGGTCCGCGCGGAGCGAGGACAGCGCGGTGGTGGTCAGCGGCGCCCACATCATCGCCTGAGCGGCGGACATGACCAGGTACGCGACCAGCAGCGTGCCGACGCCGGTGCCGCGGTCCAAGGTGCTGAGGAACCACAGCGCCGCCGTCCAGATCAGCGCACCGGGGATGGTCAGCGGCCGCGGACCCACGCGGTCGTAGACGCGGCCGCCGAGGGCCGACACCAGGGCGATCACCGCGCCGCTGGGGACCAGGAACAACCCGATCGCGAGCGTGCTGAGACCCTGGACGCCGGTGAGGACCAGGGGCAGGACGAGCGCGGTGCCGAACCCGTTCATCGCGACGACGATCATCACGGCCAGCGACAGCGCGAAGGACCGCGAGCGGAAGATCCGCATGTCGAGGAACGGCTCGGCGTGCCGGCGCAGCGCCAGCTGGCGCAGGACGAACGCCGCGACGCCGACCAGGCCGATCACGATCGGCACCAGCGGCGGGACGAGGACGTGACCGGTGACCGACTCGCCGATCGAGGCCAGGCCGAAGACCAGCGCGCCGAACCCGACGGCGGACAGCGCGAGGGAGAGCAGGTCCAGCGTGACCGGCTCCGGCGTGGTGATGTTCCTCAGCTTCGCCGCCCCGAGCACGAGGCCGATCAGCGCGATCGGCAGGACCAGGATGAACAGCCACCGCCAGGACAGCTGCGACAGCACGAGCCCGGAGACGGCCGGCCCGATGGCGGGCGCGAGCGCCGGCACGGCCGAGACCAGCGCCATCGTCGCTCCCCGGCGCGCGGCGGGGACCAGGCGCATGGCGGTCGTCATCAGCAGCGGGAGGAACACGGCGGTGCCCACCGCCTGGACGAGCCGGCCGGCCAGCAGCACGCCGAAGCCCGGGGCGGCCGCGGCGATCGCCGTCCCCACGACGAACAGCGACATCGCACCGAGGAAGATCGTGCGCAGGTGGAAGCGCCGCATGACGAACCCGGTCGCCGGGACCAGCACGGCCAGCGTCAGCAGGTAGCCCGTCGTCAGCCACTGGCCCGTCGCCGGGGTGATGCCCAGGTCCGCGATCAGGGTCGGCAGCGCCACCCCGAGCAGCATCTCGTTGAGCAGGACGATGAACGCCGAAGCCATCAGCAGGCCGATGACCAGGGCGTCGCCGCGGGCGACCCGCGCGCGGGGATCGGCGTCGGGGACCTGCTGGGCGGCCGCTGCGGCCGCGGTCGAGGTCGAGGTGGTGGTCATCGCGGTGGGTCGTCTCTCTGTCGTGGGGGTCGTCCGGGCGGAGGTCGTCAGGTCGGTCGCTGGTCGGGCCGTCCTGGCCGGGTGGCGGCGACCGGCGAGATGGAGATAGCCTCCGGTTAGGTCAGCGACCATACGGAGAGCGTCTCCGGATTGTCAACGGGAGGGCGGCACGGGTGTCCCAGACGACGACCGGCGGGGCCCGCAGGCCGCGCACCGACGCGCAGCGCAACCGCAGCCACATCCTCGACACCGCCGAGCACTACTTCGCCGAGCACGGCGTCGCGGGCTCGCTGGACGCGATCGCCAAGCAGGCGGGGGTCGGGCCCGGAACGCTGTACCGGCACTTCCCGAACCGGGGCGCGCTGCTCGCCGCCCTGCTGGACGCCCGCGCCGACGAGCTGGAGCAGCGGCGCCGGGCCATCGTCGCCGAGCAGACCGACGCGGCCGACGCCCTCGCGCGGTGGCTGGACGCCCTCGCCGCATGGGCGAGCGCCTTCGACGGCCTGCCCGAGCCGCTCCGCGCCGCGCTCGACGAGGAGAGCTCCCCCCTCGCGCTCACCTGCCAGGGCTTCGTCGAGGGGACGGACGAGTTCCTGCGCGCGGCGCAGGCCGAGGGCAGCGCCCGGCCCGACGTCCGCGGGCGCGACCTGTTCCTGGCCGTGCTGGCGATCACCTGGGTCCGGGGCGCGGCGATGGCGGACGAGTCGTCCGGGCCCGGGCTGGCCGCGCTGCTGCAGACCGGGTGGTCGGTGCCGCGGGGCTAGGACTCGCCCCCGAGGCGAGCCGGATGAGCACCCCGCGCGATCGACGCCTGCCCGTTCCATATCGCTCTGGATCTGTCACACTCTGAGCGTTACATTGCCAGCATGCGCACCGCCGGGCTCGTCGCACTCACCGACCTGCACGCCGGGCAGTGGGGCCTCGTGACCACCGCCCAGGCCGAGCAGGCCGGGATCTCGCGCATGCAGCTGACGCGACTCGCCGAGGCCGGCGTCCTCGACCGGGTCGCGCACGGCGTCTACGCCTCGCCCGCGGTGCTCGGGGACGAGCTCCTTGGGCTGCGCGCGGCCTGGATCGCACTGCAGCCACGCCGAGCGGTGGCCGAGCGGCTCGCGGACCCCGTCGCTGCCGGCGTCGTCTCGCACACCTCCGCCGCGCACCTGCACCGCCTCGGCGAGCTGCTCGCCGACGTGCACGAGCTCACCCTCCCCGAGCGTTACCAATCCACCCGCTCCGGAGTCCGGGTGCACCGGCGCACCCTGGCGCCGGGCGAGATCACGCTGGTCGCGGGCCTGCCCGTGACCAGCGCGGCACGCACCACCGCCGATCTCCTCGCTGACGGGCACGACCTCCAGCACGTCGGTCGCGTCGCAGCCGACGCGGTCCGGGCAGGCTCCGCCGACACGCCTGCTCTGGCTCGTGCCCTCGAGCCGCTGGCGCACCGGCACGGTGCAGCCGACGCGACCGAGCTGACCTCGCGGCTGCTGCGAGCCGGGGGCCTGGACCCGCGCGATCTCGGGGACCGCCCCGTCCGCGCTCCTGACGACACCGACGTGTCCGCACTCCCCGGCGCGGACGGACTCCTCGACGACCTCGCGGTGCTGGGCGCGGTGGCGACGACCAGCCCGGACGTGCGAGTCGCCCTCGCCACGCTGGCGGATCACGTGCGGTCGACCGACTCACCGGTCGAGGAGGCGCTGCAGCGGCTGCTGGCGAACCTGCACGCACGGACGTCCTCACCGGACGGACCGTGACCGGGTCGAGGTACCGGGACGGGCTCGCGCTCTGGCGCGCGCTCGCCGACCGCGCGCGTGTCGCAGCCCGGGCCACGGGTCGACCTGCGAACGAGCTGGTCCGGCGGTTCGTCTACGACCGGTTCCTCGCGCGGGTGTTCGTCGATCCGTCCGCTCCCTGGGTCCTCAAGGGCGGGACTGCCGTGCTGGCCCGGGTCGTCGACGCCCGGCACAGCAGGGACATCGACCTCCTGCGCAGCCTCGGCACGATCGAGGAGGCGCTCGACGCGCTGCGCGGGGCCGCGGCCGTCGACCTCCACGACCACTTCCGGTTCGTGATCCGCGGCGTGCGCACCGTCGGCGGCGGCGCGGCGCAGCCCGGCGTCACGGGCTACCGGGTCCAGGTCGACGCCTACTGCGGCACGCGCCTGTGCGAGTCGTTCGGTGTCGACCTGGTGACCGGATCGCTCATGACAACCGACCCCGAGGTCGTGCGCCCCAGCACCCCGATCGACCTTCCGGACGTGCCCGCGCCGACGGTGCGGGCGTACCCGGTGGTCGACCACATCGCCGACAAGCTGGCCGCCACCGAGAGCCGCTACGCCGACGGCGCGCGTTCGACCCGACCGCGCGACCTGGTGGACCTGGTGGTGCTCGCCCGCACGCAGTCCGTCGACGGCGACGACCTGCGCACCGCGATCGTCGCCGAGCGCCTGCACCGGCCGCTGCCCGCCGTCGAGTCGTTCTCCGTCCCGCCCGCGTGGGCGACGACGTACCCACCGCTGGCCGCGCGGACCCCGCACTGCGCGGGGCTGCACGACATCGAGGCAGCCGCCCGCCTCGTGGCGACGTTGCTCGAACCGGCGATGAGCGGCGCCGCCGCCGGGCGCCGCTGGGACCCGGCCGGTGCGACGTGGCTACCGCGGAGCGCCTGAACGGTCGTCTCACCCAGCGCGCTTCGAGCTCCCGTCGCCCGCCGGGCGGGGTTCATCCCCGCCGGGTGATCGCCGTCCACTGCCGCCGTCCTAGCGTCGAGGCACCGCCGACGGGAGGCCGGGGCATGCCGGACGCACGCAGCAGGTCGCGCACGGGCAGCGGGGTGCTGGTCGCCACGTGCCTGTCCACCCTCGTGGTCAACGCGAACACGTCCGCGGTGAGCATCCTGCTGCCGGCGATCAGCGCCGACACCGGGACGTCCGTCGACACGCTGCAGTGGGCGGTGACCGGCTACTCGCTGGTCGGCGCGGCGGTCATCATCACCTCGGGGTCGCTGGGCGACGTGTTCGGCCGCAAGCGGGTGTTCCAGCTGGGCCTGCTGCTGTTCGTGGTGTCCTGCGTGCTGATCGCGCTGTCCCAGAGCGGCACGGGGGTGATCGTGGGCCGGCTGATCCAGGGCGCGGCGGGCGCGACGATCCTGGCGTGCGGGCTCAGCCTGCTGTCGGTGGCGGCGGACGGGGAGACGCAGCTGCGCTGGGTGTCGCTGTGGGGCGCCGCGGCCGCGGTGGGGGCCGCCGCGGGCCCGCTGCTGGGCGGCGTGCTGGTGGACGTGACCGGGTGGCAGGGCCTGTTCTGGATCGACGCCGGCGTCGGCCTGGTCTGCATGGGGATCACGTTCGCGGCGGTGGCGGAGTCGCGCGACCCGGACCGGCCACGCTCCATCGACTACCTCGGCACGGTGCTGGTCGCGCTGACGCTGGTGCCGCTGATCCTCGGCGTGAGCCAGAGCGGCGACTGGGGCTGGCTGTCCGTGCCGACGCTCGGCTGCTTCGCGCTCAGCGTCGTCGCCGGGTGGCTGTTCGTGGTCGTCGAGCAGCGGACCGCCGTCCCGCTGCTGCACCTGGAGCTGCTGCGCAACCGGATCCTGGTCGGGTCCACGCTGGCGATCCTCATCGGGGCGGGCACGATCAACGGGCTGATGTACCTGCTCAGCCTGTACTTCCAGAACCCGGTGGCCCTCGGCTTCAGCCCGCTGCAGGCCGGGCTCGCCACCCTGCCGGCGACCGTCGGCCTGGTGGTGGTCGCACCGCTGGTGCCGCAGCTGGCCAAGCGGCTCGGCGGCCGGCAGACGATCGGCGCGGGGTTTCTCATCACGACGGCCGGGTTCGTCGTCATCGGCCTGACCCAGGCGTCGTGGACCTACCTGTGGTTCCTGCTGCCGCTGATCGCGATCGCGGTCGGGATGGGGCTGTCCAACGGCCCGTCGTCCTCCGCGGCGACGGCCTCGGTGCCCGAGGAGCAGGTGGGCGAGGCGTCCGGGGTGTCGAACATGGCCCGGTACGTCGGCGCGGCCGTCGCGACCGCGCTGGCGGCGACGATCTACTCCTCGGTGGACGCCAACCGCACCGCCGACGGGGCGTCAGAGGCGGACGCCCTGGCCGCGGGCCTCGCCGCGGCGTCCTGGGTGATGGCCGTGTTCAGCGCGCTCGGCATCCTGCTGGCCGTCGTCGCCATCCGGCGGCACCGCGCCGCGACCGGGACGGTGCAGGACGCCGCCGCCGCGGCCGCCGCCCACCTGATGACGCTCCCCACGTCGGCGACGCCGACGCACGCGCCCGCCGCGGGAGGCCGCTCATGACCACCCCGTTCACGCGCGAGGACTACGCAGGCCGGATGGCCCGGGTCGTCGCCGACGCTAGCGCCGCCGGCCTCGACGGGGTGCTGGTGACCCCGGGCCCGGACCTGGTGTGGCTGACCGGCTACCGGCCGACGGCGACGACCGAGCGCCTGACGCTGCTGCTGCTCACCGCCGACCACGAGCCGACCCTGGTGGTGCCGGTGCTCGAGCGGCCGGACGCGGAGGGCGCGGTCGGCGCCGCGGCCGCGACGCTGGTCGACTGGGCCGACGGTGCGGACCCGTACGCGGCCGCGAGCGCCCTGCTGCGTCCCGACGGCCGGTACGCGGTGTCGGACAACGCGTGGGCGCTGCACCTGCTGCACCTGCAGGCGGCGCTCCCCCGCACCACGTACGACTCGGTCACGGGGCGGCTGCCGATGCTGCGGGCGGTCAAGGACGACGCCGAGCTCGCGCGGCTCGCGGCCGCCGGCGCCGCGGCGGACGCGGCGTACGACGAGATCGTGCAGGTGCGGTTCGCCGGCCGCCGGGAGACCGAGGTCGCCGCGGACCTGGCCGCCCTGCTGCGCCGGTTCGGCCACGAGCAGGTCGACTTCACGGTCGTGGGCTCGGGGCCGAACGGGGCGAACCCGCACCACGAGGCGGGCGACCGGGTCATCGAGGACGGTGACTGCGTGGTGCTGGACTTCGGCGGGCTGCTGGACGGCTACGGCTCCGACACCAGCCGCACGGTGTGCGTCGGCGAGCCGAGCGCGGAGATCCGCGCGGTGCACGAGGTCGTCCGGCGGGCCCAGCAGGCCGGGGTGGACGCTGTGCGCCCGGGCGTGGCCTGCCAGGAGGTCGACCGCGCCGCGCGGGCGGTGATCGAGGACGCCGGGTACGGGCCGCAGTTCATCCACCGCACCGGGCACGGCATCGGCGTCACCACCCACGAGCCGCCCTACATGGTCGAGGGCGAGGAGCTGCCGCTGGTCCCCGGGATGTGCTTCTCGGTCGAGCCGGGCGTCTACCTGCCCGGCCGGTTCGGCGTGCGCATCGAGGACATCGTCACGGTGACCGACGACGACGGCCGCCGGCTGAACACGACGGGGCGGGACCTGCGGGTCGTGCACTGATTCACCCACGCGAGGTGAGGTGCCGGGGCGGACGGCTCGCGACCGTGAGCACAGCAGGTCGGGCACGAGGAGGCGGCGATGAGCGCGATGGACCTTCCGGCAGGACGGCCGGTGGCTGCGAGCCGGGCCCAGGCCCGCGCGGCGGCACCCGCGCGGCAGTGGATCTCCTGGATCGCCCTGGCGATGATGACCACCAGCTCGGTGGCCAGCCTGCGGGCGGCGCCCACGATGGCGGTCTACGGGCTGGCCTGCGTGTTCCTCTACCTCGTGCCGGCGATCGTGTTCCTGCTGCCGACGTCGCTGGTGTCGGCGGAGCTCGCGTCCGGGTACAAGGGCGGCATCTTCAACTGGGTGTCCCGCGGCATCTCGAAGCCGATGGGGTTCCTGGCGGTGTGGTGCCAGTTCGCGATGACGATCTTCTACTACCCGAGCCTGCTCGGGTTCGTGGCCAGCACGCTCGCGTACGTGATCAACCCGGCGCTGGCGACCAGCGGCGTCTGGACCGCATGCGTGATCGTGATCGTGTACTGGTCGGGCGTCTGGGTGTCGTCCCGCGGCACGTCGGGCGTCGCCGGGCTGGCCAGCGGCGGCCTGATCATCGGGACCCTCATCCCCGGGGTCGTGCTGGTGGCGCTGGGCGTGCTGTTCCTCGGGCAGGGCAACCCGTCGGCGGCACCGATGGACGCGCAGCACCTGCTGCCGGCGTGGGCCGGGCTGGCGTCCCTGGTGCTGATCGTCAACAACTTCCTGTCGTACTCGGGCATGGAGATGAACGCGGTGCACGTCGGGTCGCTGCGGAACCCGGCCAAGGAGTTCCCCAAGGCGATGTTCCTGGCCATGGGGATGGTGCTGCTGATCTTCATCCTCCCCGCCCTGGTGATCAGCTGGATCGTCCCGGCCGACCAGCTCTCGCTCACCGCCGGCGTGATGCAGGCGTTCGACGCGGTGTTCGCCCAGTTCGGCGTGCAGTGGCTGACACCGGTCTTCGGCGTCATGCTCGTGGCGGCCTCGCTCGGCGGGATGCTGACCTGGCTGGCCGGGCCGTCGAAGGGCCTGCTGCTGATCTCCCGGCAGGAGGGGTACCTGCCGCCCTTCCTGCAGCGGCGGAACAAGCACGGCGTGCAGCAGAACATCCTGGTGACCCAGGGCGTCGTCACCACGGTGATCGCGCTCGGGTACGCGCTGATCCCCGACGTGTCCAGCGCCTACTGGATCTTCTCGGTGATCACCACGCAGGTGTACCTGATCATGTACCTGCTCATGTTCGTCGCCGCGGTGCGGCTGCGGCGGCACGACCCGGACCACCCCCGCGGGTACCGGGCGCCGATGCTCGTCGGGCTGTGCGGCGTCGGGTTCGCGGCCTCGCTGGCCGCGCTGCTGGTCGGGTTCGTCCCGCCGTCGCAGTTCGGCGGCGCCAACACCCTGACCTACCTGCTGATCGTCGGCGGCGGGGCGCTCGGGCTCGGGCTGCTGGTGCCGTTCCTGTTCTACCGGCTGCGCAAGCCGTCGTGGAAGCAGCCGGACGCCGAGGACGCAGCCGACGCCGACGCCGACGACGGCACCGAGGAGGTGGCGGCGTCATGAGCGACACCGGCAGCGTGCGGTCGCCGCGGCGGAACGCGGTGCTCTACTGGGTCTCGGCCGGCCTGCTGGTCGTGCTCGCCGTGATCGGGATCGCGTCCTACCGGGGCGCGCGGGAGACCCAGGTCGCGAACGACAAGGCCGACGAGCTCATCGCCGTGCTCGCGGAGGCGGGGGTCGACCCGCTGCCGTCCCGGCAGCAGGTGGCCGGGGTGCTCGGGGACGACGGCGGGTCGGTCTGCCAGGACCCGGGCGCGGCGCTGCGGCAGGCCACGCTGTTCGGGCTGTACACGAACGGCGCGACCGGGCCGGGCGCGCGCCCGGTCATCGCCGACAGCCGGCTGGTGCGGGGCCAGCTCGCGGTGATGGAGGTGTACTGCCCGGACCAGGTCGACGAGGCCCGGGCCTACCTGGACGACCTCACGACCGACGACGTGGTGCGGGGCTGACGTGGCCGGGACGGACCTCGCCGCGCGCGTGACGGCCCAGATGCCGCGGGTCGAGCAGGAGCTGGCCGAGCTGGTGGCGATCCCGTCCGTCGCCGACCCGCGGCTGTACCCCGCGCAGGAGTGCGCCCGGGCCGCCCGCTGGGTGTGCGACCGGTTCCGGGAGGTCGGGTTCGCCGACGTCGGGCTGCACGAGACCGCCGACGGCAGCCAGGCCGTGGTCGGCTCCCGGCCCGCCGCGGACCCGGACGCGCCGACCGTGCTGCTGTACGCGCACTACGACGTCCAGCCCCCGCTCGACGACTCCGCCTGGCGCACCCCGCCGTTCGCGCTGACCCCCGTGGACGGGCGCTGGTACGGCCGCGGGGCCGCCGACTGCAAGGGCAACGTCGTCATGCTGCTGGCCGCGCTGCGGGCGCTCGGCGACGAGGTCCCGGTGCACCTGCGGCTCGTCGTCGAGGGCTCCGAGGAGCAGGGCACCGGCGGCCTGGAGGACTTCGTCCCGCGGCACCCCGACCTGCTGCGGGCGGACGCGATCCTGGTCTGCGACACCGGGAACGCGGCCGTCGGCACCCCGGCCGTCACCGTCGGCCTGCGCGGCATGGTCAACGTCGTCGTCCGCGTCGAGGCGCTGCCGACCGAGCTGCACTCCGGCATGTTCGGCGGACCGACCCCGGACGCCCTCGCTGCGCTGATCGCGGTGCTCGCGTCCCTGCGCGACGCCCGCGGCGACACCACCGTGGCCGGCCTGGACCACACGCAGACCTGGCCGGGCGCGCCCTACGACCCCGCGACGTTCCGGGCCGACGCCCTGCTGACCGACCGCGAGACGCTGCTCGGCTCCGGCACCGTCTCCGACATGCTCTGGGCCCGGCCCGCGCTGACGGTGCTTGGCATCGACTGCCCGCCCGTGGTCGGCTCGACCGCCGCGATCGTCCCCCGGGCCGCAGCCCGGCTCAACCTGCGGATCCCGCCCGGGACCGAGCCCCGGCAGGCGCTGGACGCGCTCACCGCGCACCTGCGCGACGCCGCGCCGTGGGGCGTCGACCTCACCGTGGAGACCGAGGCCGTGGGGTCCCCGTTCCTCGCCCGCACCGACGGTCCCGCGTACGGCGCCATGCGCGGCGCCATGCACGAGGCGTTCGGGCGGGAGATGGTGCTGCTCGGCCAGGGCGGCTCCATCCCGCTGTGCACCGTGTTCGCGGAGGCCTTCCCGGAGGCCGAGATCCTGCTGCTCGGCGTCGAGGAGCCGCGCGCGCTGATCCACGCGCCCAACGAGAGCGTGGCCCCGGAGGAGATCCGGGACCTGGCGACGGCGGTCGCGCTGTTCCTGCAGCGGTACGCGTCGCGCTGACGCACGGCGCGGAGCCGGGTCGGACTCAGCCCGGGCCGGCGGTCAGCGCGCCCAGCGCCTCCAGCGCCCACCGGGCCGCCTCCGGCAGCGGCACGCCGTGCGTGCGGGCGCTGGTCGTCAGGGTCGCGAGCGCCGTCGCGGCGTCGCACCGGTCGGTGACCATCACCGCGCCCACCGCCTGGTCGACGACGGCCTGCGCGGCGAGCGCGTCCTGCAGCCGACGCTGCACCCGCAGCAGGTCCTCGACGTCCTGGTGCAGGTCGACGACGGCCCCGAGCTGCTGCGCGTACCCGTCGCAGCGCAGCAGGGTGTCCCGGTCCCACGGGTCCGGGCGCTCGCTGTAGACGTTCAGCGCGGCCCGCAGGTCGCCGCGCAGCTGCGCCGGGAAGGCGGCAACCGACCGGAACCCGAGCTCCTGGGCCTGCCGGGTCCACGGCTGCCACCGCTCCTCGACCTGCAGGTCCCGCGCGACGGTCACCTGCAGGTCGTCGACCGCGTCGACGCACGGCCCGGCCTCCAGCGCCAGCTCGAGCTCGTCGCACCGGGCGGACCGCTCGTCGCTGCTGGCGACCCGGCGACCGCCGTGCTGCGAGGTGACGATGATGCTGCACTCCGCGCCCGGGGGCAGCACCGCCCCCGCGTGCACCACGAAGGCCCGCAGCTGCTCGTCCAGCGGCTCGACGGCCGGACTGACCTGCTCGATCGCGTCCATGTCCGTCCCCCCGACGTCGCCGACCGGTACCGCTGAGGCGAGCGTTCCACGGTTCGGCCGCCGGCGTCCAGGGTCCGGGGCATGACGTCCGCGGACCGGGCGTCAGGGCGCGACGGCCGCCAGCGCGTCGAGGCTCGCGGCGACGATCCGCTCCTGCGCCTCCGCCCGCGAGACGGTGGGTGTCCCGTCGCCCGGCTGCGGCCCGTAGTCGGCGAAGAACGCGTGCACCCCGCCGGGGACCTCCACGAACGTCGCGCCGGCCGGCAGGTCCGCGCGCGACGCCTCGACGTCCTCCGCGGTGGTCAGACCGTCCCGCGAGCCCCAGACCGAGGTCACCGCGAGGTCGGCGTCGGCCATGTCACCCAGCGGGTACGAGGCGTGCAGCAGCAGCCCGTCCACCATGTCGTCGTGCACGGCGGCGAACGAGGACGCGGCGACCCCGCCCAGCGAGTGCCCGCCGACCACCCAGTGCTCGACGTCGTCGAAACCGGCGATCGCCGACGCGGACTGGCCCGGCGACGTCAGCGCGATGCCGAGGGGCTCCTTGAGTGCCACGACGACGTAGCCGGCCTCGGCCAGCGGGCGCAGCACCGCGGCCGTCGCGCGGACGTCGACGCGGGCGCCGGGCGAGTAGACCAGGCCGGTGCTGGCGTCGATGTCGCGCGGGACGAACGCGTACCAGCCGGACGCCTCCTGCACCTCGACGGCGTCGTCGCTCGCGAGCGCGTCCAGCGCCGCCGGGGTCGCGGGGAACGGGCGCAGCCACGCGGCGGCGCCGGCCAGCACGACGAGCAGCGCGAGCCCGACCCCGGACGCGACCGCGCGGAGCACGGGGCGGCGGTGGTCCGGGCGGGTGGCGCGGCGACGCCAGGCCAGGACGGTCAGGACCAGCAGGACGACGCCGGCCAGCGCGCTCGCGCCGAGCAGCAGCGCGAGCGTGACGTGCTGGTGCGCGACGGCGTCGCCGGTGCTGAGGACGACCCACGCCGGGACAACGACCAGCGCGAGCCCGACGACGGCGCGCAGGGTGAGCCACGCCTCCCGACGGCGCGGGACGGGTCGGAGGCCGGTCGGGTCGGGGGCGGTGTCCACCCCCCGACCCTACGCGATTCCCTCAGCATGCTGAGGATCGAGCACCCTGACCCCCGCCTCAGACCACGCCCAGCGCCAGCATCGCGTCGGCGACCCGCAGGAACCCCGACACGTTCGCGCCCAGCACGTAGTTGCCCGGCGCGCCGTGCTCCTCGGCGGTGGCCGCGCACCGGTCGTGGATGCCGACCATGATCTCGGTCAGCCGGGCCTCGGCGTGCTCGAACGTCCAGGAGTCGCGGGACGCGTTCTGCTGCATCTCCAGCGCCGACGTCGCGACGCCACCGGCGTTCGCCGCCTTGCCGGGGCCGAACAGCACGCCGGCCTCCTGGAGCAGCGCGACCGCCTCGGGCGAGGTGGGCATGTTCGCGCCCTCCGCCACGGCGAGCACCCCGTTGCGCAGCAGCGTCCGCGCGTCGTCCGCGTGCAGCTCGTTCTGGGTGGCGCACGGCAGCGCGACGTCGGTGGGGACGTCCCACACGCTGCCGCCGACGACGAGCCGTGCCCCGGGCCGCTCGGCCACGTAGTCGGCGGCGCGGCCGCGGCGCACGTCCTTGATCTCCTTGAGCAGCGCCAGGTCGACACCGGCCTCGTCGACCACGTAGCCGGAGGAGTCCGAGAACGTCAGCACCCGGGCACCGAGCTGCTGCGCCTTCTCGACCGCGTGGATCGCGACGTTGCCCGCACCGGAGACCGTCACCCGCAGGCCGTCCAGCTCCCGGCCGGTGGTACGCAGCATCTCCTGCGTGAACAGCACGGTGCCGTAGCCGGTGGCCTCGGTGCGGACCAGCGACCCGCCCCAGGAGACGCCCTTGCCGGTCAGCACCCCGGACTCGTAGCGGTTGGTGATCCGCTTGTACTGGCCGAACAGGTAGCCGATCTCCCGGCCGCCCACGCCGATGTCCCCGGCCGGCACGTCGGTGTGCTCGCCGAGGTGCCGGTACAGCTCGGTCATGAACGACTGGCAGAACCGCATCACCTCGCCCTCCGACCGGCCGCGCGGGTCGAAGTCCGAGCCGCCCTTGCCGCCGCCGATGGGCATGCCGGTGAGCGCGTTCTTGAAGATCTGCTCGAAACCGAGGAACTTCACGATGCCGAGGTACACGGAGGGGTGGAAACGCAGCCCGCCCTTGTACGGGCCGAGCGCGGAGCTGTACTCGACGCGGAAACCGCGGTTGATCCGGACCCGGCCGGCGTCGTCCACCCACGGCACCCGGAAGATGATCTGCCGCTCCGGCTCGCAGAGGCGCTCGAGGATCGCGGCGTCCGCGTACTCGGGGTACTTGCGCACCACGGGGCCGAGCGTGTCGAACACCTCGCGCACCGCCTGGTGGAACTCCTGCTCGCCCGGGTTGCGGCGCAGCACCTGCTCGAACACGGGCTCCAGCGACCGATCCACGTTCCGTCCTCCACACATCCGCTCGTCCCCGGGGGCCTGCTCGCCACCGGACGCGGGGCAGTCCACCACGACCGCGCGGCACGTGCCGCGGGCGCCCAGCCGGTGGTCGGCGAGGGCACGCCGGCCCCGCGCCGCGAGCGCATCGCCGGCCGTTTCTCGCAGCGCCGGCCGATCCATCAGCCGGGGACGGGAGAATCCGCCGGCGATGCGACCGGACCGGCAGGAAAGCGGCGGGTTGACCTTTTTCTTTTCCGGGCTATGGTGCTCGTTCGACCACCGGCACGAGATTGTCGGCGCGTTCTCGCTCCGCGCCGCGGAGAAGGAGACGACATGACCCGCCCGGGCGGCACGGCCACGGCGGACCTGGCGGTCCGCGAGGAGATCGAGCGGTACGGCTGGGCGATGCCGTACGTGGCGGGCGCGACCCTGCCGACGTCGTTCGCGTACACCGCCGGCCTGCAGCTGCGCGGGCTGCCCGAGCTGGTCGTGTCAGGGCTGCCGCCGGAGCAGGCGTGGCTGGTCCTGGACGACGTCGCGGGCCGCGCCACCGCGGGCCTGGAGCTGGCGGACGGCGCCGCGGTGCCCGACCTGCCGCTGGGGCTGCACGCCGTGCTCACCGCGGTGACCGACACGTCGGGGCTGCACCGGGCGCGGGCGCTGACCGGCGCACCGGAGGCGCTGCGCGCGCTGCACCTGGGGCTCGCCCTGGCCTGAGGCGCGCACCACCAGCGGGGTGACGGGTCATCCCGCTGGTGTACGCCGGCGCGCGCGGGATGTGGTCCCGCGGAGGGTCTCGGCGGCCGGGTGCCCGCTCCTACGTTCGAGGAACACCGAACGTAGGAGGACGCATGATCGAGGCCACCGGCCTGACGAAGCGGTACGGGGACAAGGTCGCCGTCGACGACGTCACCTTCACCGTGCGCCCCGGACGGGTCACCGGGTTCCTGGGACCGAACGGCGCGGGCAAGTCCACGACGATGCGGATGATCGTGGGCCTGGACCGGCCGACGTCCGGATGGGTCCGCGTCAACGGCCGGCCGTACGCGCAGCACCGCGCGCCGCTGGGCGAGGTCGGTGCGCTGCTGGACGCGAAGGCCGTCCACGGCGGCCGGTCGGCGCGGAACCACCTGCTGGCCCTCGCCGCCACGCACGGCATCGGCCGCGCCCGGGTCGACGAGGTGATCGAGGCGACCGGCCTGCGGTCCGTCGCCCGCAAGCGCGCCGGGACGTTCTCGCTCGGCATGGGCCAGCGGCTCGGGATCGCCGCGGCACTGCTCGGCGACCCCCGGACGCTGATCCTGGACGAGCCGGTGAACGGCCTGGACCCCGAGGGCGTCATCTGGGTGCGGAACCTGCTGCGCGGCCTGGCCGCCGAGGGCCGGACGGTGTTCCTGTCCTCGCACCTGATGAGCGAGATGGCCCTCACCGCCGACCACCTGATCGTCGTCGGGCGCGGCCGGGTCATCGCGGACGCCCCCGTCGCCGACGTGGTGGCGCGGGCACGGACCAGCACCGTCCGGGTGCGGACGCCGATGCCGGCAGAGCTCCGCGCGGCGCTGGCCGGGCAGCCCGGCACCGACGTCACCCCGGTCGAGCACGACCTGCTGGACGTCACCGGCAGCTCCGCCCCGCAGATCGCTGCAGCGGCCGCTGCCGCCGGCGTGGTGCTGCACGAGATCACCCCGCAGCAGGTGTCGCTGGAGGAGGCGTACCTGCAGCTGACCGGCGGTGACGTCGAGTACCGCTCGGCCGCCGCGCCCGCACCCGCACCCACCTCCGGAGGGACCCGATGACCACCTACGCGCCGCTCGACAGCCTGCCCGCGCCCCGCCGCGCCACCGTGCGGCCCGCGACCTTCCCCCGGCTGGTCGCCGCGGAGTGGGTCAAGCTCCGCACCCTGCGGTCGACCTGGTGGGCGCTGGCGGTCGGCGTCCTGCTGCTGCCGGCCTTCGCGGTGACCCGGGTGTCCAGCATCGCCCAGGTGCCCGAGGCGGTCGGCGACGCGAGCCTGGTCGGGGCCGTCTACGTGACGTCGGGGATCGCGCTGACGCAGCTCGTGTTCTGCACGCTGGGCGTGCTCGCGGTGTCCGGGGAGTACGGCACCGGCCAGATCCGGTCGACGTTCACGGCGGTCCCCACCCGGCTGCCGGCCCTCGCCGCGAAGCTCGGCGTGACCGTCGCGGTCGTCATGGTCGCCTCGCTGGTCGCCGTCGGGCTGTCCTGGGCCGCGAGCACCCCGTGGTTCGACGAGACCGGGATGTCGATCGACCTGAGCCGTGCGGAGGACCTGCGGCTGGTGCTCGGCGTCCCGCTGTACCTGGGGGCGGTGACGGCGCTGGCGTTCGGCATCGGCGCCGTCGTCCGCAGCTCGGCCGCCGGCATCACGGTGGTGCTCGGTGTGCTGCTGGTGGTCGAGAACGGCCTCGCGGTGATCCCGTGGCAGCCGCTGCAGACGCTCGCCGCCTACCTGCCGGCGGGCGCGGGCAGCCGCCTGCTGCAGTCGGACGCGGCCGGGTCCGTCATCACCGCGTCCAGCAGCACGGCCCTGTCGCCGTGGGCGGGCTACGCGGTGCTGCTCGGCTGGGTCGCCGCCGTGCTGGTGGTCGCCGCCGTGCTGCTCCGCCGGCGGGACGCCTGAGGCCGTCCGGGTGGTGGCGGCTGCGGCGGGCGCACGGGCCTGCGAGAGTACGTCCGTGAGCACGGAGGGGGCACCGGAGTTCACCGACCTGTCGGCGCGCCGGCTCGGCCCGGTCCGGCGGCTCCTCGCCCGGCGGCCGGTGGTCGTGGACGTGCTGCTGCTCGTCGTGTTCGCCGGCTGGTCGCTGCTGGTCGGCGTCGGCGCGGACTCGATGTACGTGCTGCACGCGTACCTCGGTGACGACGCGGTGCAGCGGATGCAGGTGTGGTCCGCCGTGCTGACCGCCGCCGGGACGACCGCCCTGGCCTGGCGCCGCCGCCGGCCGGTGACCGTCGCCGCCGTGGTGACCGGGCTCGGCGGGCTGGCGCTCGCGACCACGGGGGCCACCTCCGGGTTCGAGCTGGGGGTGGCGTTCGCGCTGTACGCCGTCGCCACGGCCCGGCGGCCCCTGGTGACCTGGGCGTCGCTCGCCGGGTCGGTCCTCGCGCTGCTGACCGCCGGCCGGCTGCTGGACCTGCCGTCGACGGTCGGCGCGCTCAGCCTGGGCCTCGGGCAGGCCGCCGTGCAGGCCACCCAGAGCGGTGGCGCGAGCACCGTCCTGCTGGACACGGTGTGGTTGCGGACCGTGGCCGCGCCGGTCGCCGGGCTGGCGCTGCTCGCGGTCGCCGTCGGCACCAGCGTCCGCAACCGCCGGCAGCACCTGGCCGGGTTCGTCGCCGCCGCCAACGCCCTGGCGCGGGACCAGGACCAGCGCGCGCGGCTCGCGCAGGCGGCCGAGCGGGCGCGGATCGCGCGCGAGATGCACGACGTGGTGGCGCACAGCGTCTCGGTGATGGTCACCCTCGGCGGCGGTGCCCGGGCCGCGATGGACCAGGCCCCCGACGGCGCGCGGGCGGCGCTGGACGAGCTGGTGCGCACCGGGCAGCACGCGCTCGGCGACATGCGGCGGGTGCTCGACGTGCTGCACGAGGACGGCACGGAGGCCGGCCCGCTGGCGCCGCAACCCGGCGTCGACGACCTGGCCGCGCTGGTCGAGCGGTTCCGCACGGCGGGGCTGCCGGTCCGCGCCCCCGCCCTCGCGGACGGCGCGCTCGGGCGGCTGGACCCCGCCCTCCAGCTCGCCGTGTTCCGCCTGGTGCAGGAGGCGCTCACCAACACCCTGCGGCACGCGCCCGGCACGTCGGACGTCGAGGTCGCCGTGCACGAGACGCCGGACCACGTCGAGGTGCTGGTGGCCGACCGCGGCCCCGCCCCCGACGCCCCCGTGTCGTCCGGGGCAGGCTCCGGGCGCGGGCTGGTCGGGATGCGGGAGCGCGTCGCCGTGTTCGGCGGCACCGTCGAGGCCGGGCCGTCGGGACCGGGCTGGCGGGTGCGCGCCGTGCTGCCCCGACCGGAGGGAACCGCATGATCACCGTCCTGCTCGTCGACGACCACGCCCTGGTGCGGATGGGCTTCCGCCTGATGCTGCAGGCCGCCGACGACGTCGAGGTCGTCGGCGAGGCCGGCGACGGGCGCACCGCGATCGAGCAGGCGGAGGCTCTGCGCCCGCAGGTCGTCGTCATGGACGTCCGGATGCCGGGGACCGACGGCATCGAGGCCACCCGGCGGATCGTCGAGGCGCACCCCGACGTCCGGGTGCTGGTGCTCACCACGTTCGACCTGGACGAGTACGCGTTCGCCGCCCTGCGCGCCGGCGCCAGCGGCTTCCTCGTCAAGGACGCGGCGCCGGGCGAGCTCGTGACCGCCGTCCGGTCGGTGGCGTCCGGCGACGCGGTGGTGTCGCCCCGGGTGACGCGGCGGATGCTCGAGCTGTTCGCCCGGGCGCTGCCCGCCACGCCGCAGGAGGCCACCCCGGACGGGCTGCACCCCCGGCTGGCGCCGCTGACCCCGCGGGAGGTCGAGGTGCTGCGGTGCGTCGCCGAGGGGCAGTCGAACGGCGAGATCGCCGCGCGGCTGTTCCTGTCGGAGGCGACGGTGAAGACGCACCTCGCCCGGATCCTGCCCAAGCTGGGCGTCCGGGACCGGGTGCAGGCGGTGGTGCTCGCGTACGAGACCGGGCTGGTGCGGGCGGGGACGGACTGATCCGCCCCCGGGCCTCAGAGCTCCAGGACGAGCCGCCCGCGCACCCCGCCGGCCGCCAGCCGCCGGTGCGCGTCGGCCGCCTGCGCCGCCGGCAGCACGTCGGCGACGCGCACCGTGAGCCGGCCGTCCGCCGCCATCCGCAGCAGCTCCGCGAGCCGCGCGCCGTCCTCGAGGTAGTCCGCGGGCGTGACCGTGCGGACGTGGATCCCGCGGTCGGCCTCGCCGTCGAACGGGCGCAGCGCCACCACGACCCCGCCGTCGCGCACCGCGCCCAGCGCCGCGGTGCCGAGCAGCGCGGCGTCCAGCAGCCCGTCGACGCCGCCGGGCTCCGCTGCCCGGACCGCGTCGCCGAAGCCGTCGCCGCGCGGCACGACGGTCCGCGCCCCGGCGGCCCGGACGAACGCCTCGTCCTCCGGCTTGGCGTCCGCGACCACCCGGAAGCCGCGGGCGGTGGCGAGCTCGATCACGTACCCGCCGACGGCGCCGGCCGCGCCGGTGACCGCGAGGGTGCCGGCGGGCGGCAGGTCCAGCAGGTCCAGCGCCCGCAGCGCGGTGAGGCCGTTCAGCGGCACGGTGGCCGCCGCCACCAGGTCCAGGTCGTCCGGCACCCGGGCGACGCCGGTCTGCGGCACGACGACCCGCTCGGCGTAGGCGCCGCCCTCGGGCCGGCGCGGGTTCACCACCGCGGCCACCCGGTCGCCCACCGACAGCTCGACTCCCGGCCCGATCGCGTCGACCACGCCGGCGGCGTCCATGCCGGGCACGTACGGCGGGTCCAGGTCGTCGGGGACGCCCAACCCCTCGCGGAAGCCGGTGTCCGTCGGGTTGACCGCCGCCGCCCGCACGGCGATGCGGATCTCCCCCGGTCCGGGCTCGCGCTCCGGCACGTCGAGCTGCTGCAGCCGCTCCGGGCCGCCCGGTTCCGTGACTCCGATGGCGCGCATGCGGCCACGCTACGTGCGGGTCCGGCGGCACGCCGCTCGGGATGCGCGCGGGCCGCCTTGCTGCGCATGCTGGCCCCGCCGGTCCAGAGCGGGGCCCGCATCCGGCACCGTCCCCGCACGAGGAGCCCCGCGATGCGCGCTGCGTCCGACCCCGACCCCGACCCGCACGCCCTGCACGCCACCGACGCCCCGGTCGGCGAGCCCGAGCTGGTGCACGCCTTCGACGGCCCGATGCCCACCGGCGTCGCCGTGTCGGCGAGCGGGCGCGTGTTCGTCAACTACCCGCTGTGGGGCGACGACGTCCCGGCGACGGTGACGGAGCTGCGCGACGGCGAGGCGGTCCCGTACCCGGACCAGGCGTGGAACTCGCCGGACGCGGACGACGACGTGCAGCAGCCGGAGCCCGACGCCGAGGTGCAGCCGGTGGCGATGGGCGCCGACGGCATCGCGATCTCGGCCGACGGCGAGCGGCTCTGGTACTGCCCGCTGGCGTCCCGCCGGTGGTGGAGCGTCTCGGTCGCCGCGCTGGCCGACGAGCAGGCCGACGACGCGCACGTCGCCGGGACGGTCCGCGACGAGGGCGACAAGGGCACCGGCTCGGACGGGCTCGAGACCGACGACCGGGGACGGCTGTACCTGACGGCGTACGAGCACGACGCCGTGCTGTGCCGGGAGCCCGACGGGTCGTTCCGGACCGTGCTGCACCACCCGACGGTGCTGTGGCCGGACACCCTCGCCGTCGCCGACGGCTACCTGTACGTCACGGCGAACCAGCTGCACCGGCAGCCGACGTACCAGCGCGGCGAGGACCTGCGGGAGAAGCCGTACGCCCTGTTCCGGGTGCCGATCGACGCGGGCCCCGTCCGCCTGCGCTGAGCGCGCGCGACCACCGCGTGGGACTGCTCAGCGGACCGGGCGCGCTGCACCCGCCCGCGCGCAACATCTCTTGCGCAATGTCTCTTGCGCAAGAGGTGTTGCACTACCTACGGTGGGTCCATGACCACCACCGAGCAGCCCGCCGACGACGTGACCGCCGCTCCCGCGGGGACCGCGCCGGCGTCGCTGCACGTGAGCGACCCGACCCGGGTCCGCGCGCTCGCCCACCCGGTGCGCCTGGACCTGCTGTCGTTCCTCGACGACGTCGGCGAGGCCACCGCCACCGACTGCGCCGTGCACCTCGGCCAGACGGTCGCGAACTGCTCGTTCCACCTGCGCACCCTGGCCAAGGCCGGCTTCATCGAGCCGGCCGAGCCCCGCGGCCGCGAGCGCCCGTGGCGCGCCGTGTCCCGCGAGCGCACGTTCACCGCCGACCCGCTCGACCCGGCCTCGCGCCGCGCGGTGCTGGAGCTCGGCGAGATCGCGGTCCGGCGCGAGGCCGACCGCTACATCGACCACCTGCGGCACGCCGACCAGAGCGGCGCGACCGACCCGGACCTGATCCCGCTGACCCGGTCGATGTCCTCGGCGTTCTGGGCCACGCCCGAGGAGACGCAGGAGCTGATGACGACGCTGATGGCGCTGTTCGACCGGTTCGAGGGCCGCAGCTCCGATCCCGCGCAGCGGCCGCCGCAGGCCCGCCTGATGCGGCTGTTCTCCGCGATCAACCCCGACATGGCCTTCGAGCCCACCGCCGAGGCCGCTTCCGCAGCACCGCAGCAGCAGGAGGACTGAGCCATGACCACCGTGAGCTTCGACGTCAGCTACGGCACCCGCGCCGTCCCGCTGCGCCTGCCCTACCTGTCGGTCCGTCGCCGCGTCGCCGCGTCGGTCGCCGGCACCCCGCGGCCGCGGCGGGACCCGGACGCGGCCCGCGCCGCAGTGCGGGCCCTGGCGGAGCGCGAGCGCGCAGGAGACCGCGCGCTCGCGGCCCGCGGCCTGGGCATCTGAGCCGGCCGGACCCGGCGGGCTCAGCCCAGGCCGGCGTCGTGCACGAGCCGCGCGATCTGCACGCGGTTCGTGACCCCGAGCTTCGCGAACAGGTGCGCCACGTGCGTCTTGACCGTCGCGAGCCCCAGGAACAGCCGCTCGGCGATCTCCTGGTTGGACAGCCCCTCGGCCACCGCCACGGCGACGTCCCGCTCCCGCGGCGTCAGCGGCTCGAGCGCCCGCACGGCGGCCAGACGCCGGTCCTCGTCGTCCGGCCGGGTCACCGACGCGATGAGCTGCGCGGTGACGGTCGGCGACAGGATCGGCTCGCCGGCGGCGACCCGGTGGATGCCGTCGACCAGCTGCGCGGGCGGCGTGTCCTTGAGCAGGAACCCGGCGGCGCCCTCGCGGAGCGCCCGCAGCACCAGCTCGTCGGCGTCGAAGGTGGTCAGCACGATGACCCGGGCCGTCGACCCGGCGGCGACCAGCGTGCGCAGGGCGGTCAGGCCGTCGACGCGCGGCATCCGCACGTCCATCAGCACCACGTCCGGGCGCAGCCGGCCGACGACGTCGACCGCCTCGGCACCGTCCGCGCACTCGGCGACCACCTCGAACCGGGGGTCGCCGCCCAGGATCATCCGCAGGCTGGCACGGACCAGGGCATCGTCGTCGACCACGACGAGGCGCACGACGTCGGGGGTCAGCTCGGCCACGGCAGCCACACTCTCACGGCGAACCGGCCGTCCGCGTCGACGCCGTGCTCGAGCGAGCCGCCGAGCAGCTGCGCGCGCTCGGCCACGCCGACCAGGCCGAGCCCGGCCCCGGGCGCGCCGTGCGGCACCGTGACGGGCACCGGGTTGCGCGCCTCGAGCAGCAGCCGCTCCCCCGGCGCCCCGGCCAGTCGGATCTGCACCGGCTGACCCGGCGCGTGCTTGCGGGCGTTGGTCAGCGCCTCCTGCAGGATCCGGAAGGCGGTACGGGACGAGGTCTGGGCCAGCGTGCCGAGCGCCGCGCGGTCGCCGCCGGGCAGGCCGGACAGGTCCAGCCGCACGCTGCTGCCGGCCTCGTCCGCGTCGGCGAGCAGGGCGGGCAGCTCGGCGAGCGTCGGCTGCGGCGCCTCGCGCTCGGTCGGCACGGCCTCCTCGTCGGCCCGCAGGACGCCCAGCACCTCGCGCAGCTCGCCCAGCGCCCGGTGCGCGCTGTCCCGGATGGTCTCGGCGGACGCGGTGATCTGCGCGCGGGTCAGGTCCTCCCGGTAGGCGAGGCCGCCGGCCTGCATCGCGACCAGGGAGATCCGGTGCGCCAGCACGTCGTGCATCTCGCGGGCGATCCGCGTGCGCTCGGCCCGGCGCGCCTCGGTGGCGCGGGACTCCTGGGCGCGCTCGGCGGCCTCGGCGCGCTGCTGCAGCGTCGCGATCAGGTCGCGCCGCGCCCCGATGTAGAACCCGGTGGCGACGACCAGCGCCAGGGTCATCAGCCCGACCCCGACCGCGACCGCGACCAGCACCCGGCTCGCCCCCTGCTGGATCGGGGTGCCCGGGTAGGACAGCTCGTAGAGCAGGGACGACACGAGCCAGACCGCGCCGACCGGCAGCACCTCGCGCCAGCGGCGCCGCGTGCTCAGCGAGACCAGGGCCAGCGTGGCCGGGCCGACCGCGAACGCGGACACCGACGTGAGCAGCCCCACCACCACGGCGATCACGACCGGGTGGCGCCGGCGCAGCGGGAGCAGGCCCAGGGCGACGACGCCGACCACTAGGTCGAGCAGCACCATGAACCCGGCCCGCCCAGCCCCGCCCTCGGCCGCCGTGGCGTGCACGTCGACGACGACGAACACCCACAGGACCAGGCCGATCGCGACGGCGAGCAGGTAGCGCCAGGTGCGCGACCACGGGCCCAGGCGCGGCGGTGGCGCGACGACGGGTCGGGCGGGTGGGGGCATGTCGACGAGCGTAGGGGCGCAGGCCACGCGACCGGATCGCCCGTGCGGCTCGACCTCCTCCGCCTTCCGGCGGAGGCCGCTCAGCCCGCGCCCGCGCCGCCCAGGGCCGCCTCCCAGGGGCCCGGTCGGCCGAGCAGGTACCCCTGGCCCAGCAGGATCCCGAGGTCGAGCAGCGCCGCCCGCTCCTGCTCGGTCTCGATCCCCTCGGCCACCAGCCACGCGTCGATCCCGCGGGCGAACTCGCCGACGGCGCGCACCAGGGCCTGGCGCACAGGATCGCCGTCGATGCCGCGCACCAGGTCGAGGTCGAGCTTGATCGCCGTCGGCCGCAGGCGCAGCACGTGCCGCAGGCTCGCGAACCCCGCGCCGGCGTCGTCGACCGCCACCTGCAGCCCCGCCGCCTTCAACCGCTCGGTGACGGCCGTGAGCGCCGCGTAGTCCGGCACCGGCGTGTGCTCGGTGACCTCGACGCCGACCGCCGGCCCGCACGGCAGCAGCAGGTCGGCGGTGCGCGGGTCGGTCAGCGCCTCCGCGGACAGGTTCACCGACAGCGGGACCCCGTCGGGCAGGTCCGGCACCCGGCGCAGCGCGGCGCGCAGGGCCAGCAGCTCCAGGTCGACCGCGACGCCCGCGGCCGACGCGGCGGCGAAGGCGTGCACCGGGCTCGGGAACCGCCGGGGGTCGAACCGCGACAGCGCCTCCACGGCGACGACCCGGCCCGTGTCCAGGCGGACGACGGGCTGGAACACCGTGCGCACGTCGCCGGTCTCCAGCACCGACCGCACCCAGCGCACCCGCTCCGACACCACCGGCCGGTGCGGCAGCCCGGTCCCGCCGATCGTGTCCTCCACCAGGGCCGCCGCCAGGCCGAGCACGCGCAGGGCGTCCTCGTCGAGCAGCGGGTTCGGGCCCCGGCCGAGGCAGCAGAGCATCCCGACCGGCTCGCCGTCCGGGCCGCGCAGCGGGGCACCGACGTAGGACCCGATGCCGAGCTCCGCCGTCGCGGCGAGCTCCCGGGCGACGGGGTGCCGGCGGGCGTCGGGCAGCACCGGCGGCAGCAGGCCCGCCAGCACGCGGACGCAGTAGGTGTCGTCGAGGTCGCGCTCGGCGCCGACCGCCATCTGCATCGACCCGGTCTCGGTGCTCGTCGCCAGCACCACCTCCGCGGACCGGGTCAGCCCGGACAGGAAGGCGATGTCCATGCCCAGGTGCTCCCGGACCCGGTCGAGGATCAGCTGCACGCCCGGCCCCCCGGCCCGCAGCACCGTCGACGTCCCCCGGTCCTCGTCCACGCTCAACCCGGCCCCCTTGCCGCCGCCCCGCACGTCCGGTCAGCCTAGTGAGGCGGTGCCGGTCGGCCACCGGGGCGCCTGGCGCCGCGGTGGTGCCACCCGGACGGAGCAGCCACCGGTTCCGCCGAGGGCGTGCCACCGACTCGTGCCGACACCGGCGGCGCGTGACAGGATCGGGCGCATGGAGAGCCCGACCACCACCGGGACCGACGCGTCCACCACGCCCGCCGTCCCCGCCCCCGCACCCGCCGACCGGCTCTGGGTCGAGCGCACCGGGACCCGCGAGTACACCGGCCGCAACGCCCGCGGCGCCGAGGTCAGCATCGGCCCCGTCGAGTCCGGTGCCGTCTTCACGCCCGGCGAGCTGCTCAAGATCGCCCTGGCCGGCTGCTCCGGCATGAGCGCCGACACCGCGCTGAGCCACCGGCTCGGCGACGACGTCGCGGTCACCGTCGAGGTCGAGGGCGCGAACTACACGCCCGAGGACCGCTACCCCGCACTGACCGAGCGGATGGTCGTCGACCTGTCCGGCCTGGACGAGGCCACCAAGGAGCGGCTGCTGCGCGTCGTGCACCGCGCCGTCGAGCAGCACTGCACCGTCGGCAACACCCTCAAGGCCGGCGCGACCGTCGAGCTGCACGTGGACGGCGAGTGATGGCGCTGCGCCGCACGCCGCTGGTCGACGCCGCGCTCGACCGCGCCGTCACGATCCCGTCGGCCACCATCCACGCGCACGTCGACACCGTCCGGCGCCGGAACCCCGAGGCCACCCCGGCCGAGATCATCGGGGTGCTGGAGCGCGAGTACCTGCTGGTCGTGCAGGGCACCGGCGGTGCCGTCGGCGCCGCGGCGGCGGCCCCCGCGGTCGGCACCGGCGTGGCGATGGCGCTGACCATCGGCGACGTCGCGTCGTTCTTCGGGGCGTCGGCGGCGTTCGCGCTGGCCGTCGCGAGCGTGCACGGCATCGACGTCGAGGACGCCGACCGCCGCCGCGCGCTGCTGCTCGCCACGATCCTCGGCGAGTCCGGCGCCAAGGCGGTCACGGACGTCGGCGCGCTGACCGGCCTGCGCGGGGTGAACGTCGCCCGGCAGCTGCTGACCCGCATGCCGACCGGCACGATCCGCCGGGTCAACGCCCGGCTCACGCGGCAGCTGTTCCGCAAGCAGCTCGCGCGGCAGGGCGGGCTCGCGCTCGGGCGGATGGTGCCGTTCGGCATCGGCGCGGTCATCGGCGTCACCGGGGCGCGCGCGCTCGGTCGCACCGTGGTCGACGGCGCGCGCAAGGCGTTCGGGCCGGCGCCGGCGCGGTTCGGGGACCGGGTGCTGGTCGTCGAGACCGGCGCCGAGCCCCGGCTGCTGCCGCAGGGCTCCCAGGAGACCCCGGCCGACCTCCCGCCGCGCCGCGGCCTCCTGCGCCGCAGGGGCTGACCCCCGCGCCCGCTCGCGCACTCCTCCGCCGAGCGGGCAGCAGACGTCCTCTCCTGAGCGCTCGAAGGGGCACCTTCTGCCCGCTCGGCATGCCCGCCCGGCGCGCGTCGGCGCGCCGGGCGCGTCCGGTCACCAGCGGGTGTGGACGTGCTCGCGGATGCGGTCGTCGTAGATCGCCCGCAGCCGCTCCTGCGTGGCCTCGTCCAGCGGGGTCAGGTCGGCGGCACCGGCGTTCGCCCGGGCCTGCTCGGGGTTGCGCGCGCCGGGGATGACCGTCGACACGCCGGGCTGGTCGACGATCCACCGGAGCGCGAGCTGCGCCGTCGTCGCCCCGGCCGGCGTCAGCGCGGCGACCTCGCGGGCCGCGGCCACGCCGACGTCGTACGGCACGCCGGAGAACGTCTCGCCGACGTCGAAGGCCTCGCCGTGCCGGTTGAACGACCGGTGGTCGGTCGCGGCGAACTCGGTGTGCTCGTCGTACTTGCCGGACAGCAGGCCGCTGGCCAGCGGGACGCGGGCGATGATCCCGACCCCGGCCTCGGCCGCCGCGGGCAGCACCTGCTCCAGCGGCTTGCGGCGGAACGCGTTGAGGATGATCTGCACCGACGCGACGTGCGGGCGGGCGATGGCCGCGAGCGCCTCGTCGACCGTCTCCACGGACACGCCGTAGGCCGCGACCCGGCCCTCGTCGACCAGCGTGTCGAGCGCGTCGTAGGTGGCGTCGGTGCTCAGGACGGCGGTCGGCGGGCAGTGCAGCTGCACCAGGTCCAGGGTGTCCACCCCGAGGTTGCTGCGGGACCGGTCGGTCCAGCCGCGGAACGCGTCCAGCGTGTACGCCTCGGCCACGTGCGGGTCGGCGCGCCGGCCCATCTTGGTCGCCACGGTGATCCGCGGGGCGTCGGCCGCCCGCTCGCGCAGGAACCGCCCGATCAGCGTCTCGCTGCGCCCGTCCCCGTAGACGTCCGCGGTGTCGAAGAACGTCACCCCCGCGTCCGCCGCGGCGGCGAGCACGCCCAGCGCGTCGTCCTCGGCCACCTCGCCCCAGTCCGCGCCGAGCTGCCAGCAGCCCAGCCCCACCACCGACACGTCCCGCCCGGTCCTGCCCAACGTCCTCGTCTGCATGAGCCCGAGGTTACCCGCGCCACCTTCACCCGGCCGCCCTGGGTGCCTGCACCCAGCACCGACCCCCGGAGTGGGACGGGCGTCCCGGTCGGGGAGGAGGATGGTCCTCACGCGCCCGAGGCCGACGCGGGGGCACGGACCGCCCCCGCCCTCGCGCGCGAACAGGGGGCCACCGGTGATCACGCGAGACCGCGACCGCACGCTGTGGGCGCGCGTGTCCCGCGACCTGCCGCTCGACGCCGACGACGCGTGGCGGCTCGTCGCCGACGCGCGGCACCACACGCGGTGGGTGCCGCTGACCCGGGTCGGCATCACCCGCCCCGACCCGGCTGCCCCCGGCGCCGGCTGGGCGGTCTGGCCCGGCGGCGCGGAGCCCGAGGAGGGCGACGAGATCCTCGCCGTGAGCGGCCCGCTCGCCCGCAGGGGCTGGCCGGGCCTGGTGGACCGGATGCGCATCGAGCGGTTCGAGCCGCCGCTGGGCGCGGTGCCCGGGGTGGCCGTGTTCGTGAAGCTGGGCCCGGTGCTGCTGGGCACCGCCCGCATCGAGGTGCAGGCGACCGGGTCGACCTCGCGCGTCACCTGGTCCGAGACGGTGCACCTGCGCGGGCTGCCGGTGGCGGTGACCCGGTGGGCCGGCGTCGCCCTGGTGGACGTGATGCTGCGGCTGGTGCTCGCCCGCGCCGCCCGCGAGGCCGAGCGAGCCGCGGCGCAACGATCCGCCGGCTGACCCCGTCCGGACGCAACGATCTGCTGGTGCCGGCGCAACGTCGCGCCATGATGTGCGCGCGCCGTCCCTCGTAGGCTTGCCGGGACGTGCCCCGACGAGGTGGCCCGACGTCGACGCCACCGCCCGCGCACCTCGAGGAGCACCATGACCACGACCCCGCAGCAGACCCGTCGGCACTACCTGATGTGCGAGCCGACCCACTACACGGTCTCGTACGAGATCAACCCGTGGATGGACTCGACCCGGTACACGGACGCCGGCCTCGCGGTGCAGCAGTGGCAGGTGCTCAAGGAGACCTTCGAGCGGCTCGGCCACGTGGTCGAGACCATCGACCCGATCCCCGGCCTGCCCGACATGGTCTACGCCGCCAACGGCGCCACCGTCGTCGACGGTCTGGTCTACTCCGCGGCGTTCCGCTACCCCGAGCGCCAGCCCGAGGGCCCGGCCTACGAGAAGTGGTTCGCCGACCACGGCTACGTCACCCACACCGCGGAGCAGGTCAACGAGGGCGAGGGCGACATCCTCGGCGTCGGCGACGTGCTGCTGGCCGGCACCGGGTTCCGCACCGACCGCGCCGCGCACGACGAGATCGCCCGGGTCACCGGCCGCGAGGTCGTCAGCCTGGAGCTGGTGGACCCGCACTACTACCACCTGGACACCGCGCTGGCCGTGCTCGACTCGACCGCCGGCCGCGAGCAGGTCGCCTACTACCCGCCGGCCTTCTCGGACGCCTCGCGCGCCGAGCTCGAGCGCCGCTACCCCGACGCGGTCATCGCCTCCGAGGCCGACGCCGCGTGCCTGGGGCTCAACGCCGTCAGCGACGGCCTCAACGTGGTCGTGGCGCCCGGCGCCGTCGACCTCGCCGCGCAGCTCACCGCGCGCGGGTTCCGCCCGCACCCCGTCGACACCAGCGAGCTGCTCAAGGGCGGCGGCGGTGCCAAGTGCTGCACGCTGGAGATCCGCCCCGCCCGCTGACCCTGCCCGCCGCGCCCGCCGGGCGCCCGCCTGCGACGAGGTGCCGCCCATGACGACCGTGATCCCCGCCCGTGACGCCGAGACCGCTGCCGCCGGGCCGCTCGCGCAGAACTACCACCCGCTGCCCGTCACCCTCACCACGGGTGACGGGGCGTGGGTGCGCGACACCGGCGACCGCACCTACCTGGACCTGCTGGCCGGGTACTCGGCGCTGAACTTCGGGCACCGGCACCCCGCGCTGCTGGCCGCCGCGCACACGCAGCTGGACCGGCTCACGCTGTCGTCCCGGGCGTTCGACCACGACCTGCTGCACCCGTTCGCGACCGCGCTGTCCGACCTGGCGCGTCCGGCGGTGGCCGGCGACGCCACCCCGATGGTGCTGCCGATGAACACCGGTGCCGAGGCCGTCGAGACCGCGATCAAGGCCGCGCGGAAGTGGGGCTACGACGTCAAGGGCGTCGCGCCGGACACCGCCACGATCGTGGTCGCGGCGAACAACTTCCACGGCCGGACGACGACCATCGTGTCGTTCTCCACCGACCCGGAGGCCCGCGACGGGTTCGGCCCGCACACCCCGGGCTTCCGGATCGTGCCGTTCGGCGACGCCGACGCCCTGCGGGACGCGATCGACGAGACGACCGTCGCCGTGCTGCTCGAGCCGATCCAGGGCGAGCAGGGCGTCGTCGTCCCGCCCGCCGGCTACTGGCCGGCGGTCCGCGCGATCTGCGACGCCGAGGACGTGCTGCTGGTCGCCGACGAGATCCAGTCCGGCCTCGGCCGCACCGGGACCACGTTCGCGCTGGAGCTCTGGGACGTGCGCGCCGACCTGGTGACGCTGGGCAAGGCGCTCGGCGGCGGCGTGCTGCCGGTGTCCGCGGTCGTCGGCCGGCCCGACGTGCTCGGCGTGCTCACGGCCGGCACCCACGGGTCGACCTTCGGCGGCAACCCGCTGGCGTGCGCCGTCGGGCTGGCCGTCGTCGACCTGCTGCGGCCCGGCACCTTCCAAGAGCGCGCCCGGACGCTCGGCGCCCACCTGCACGAGCGGCTGGCCACGCTGGTCGACACCGGCCTGCTGGTCGGCACCCGGGGCGTCGGGCTGTGGGCCGGCCTCGACGTCGACCCGGCGCGGATGACCGGGCGCGAGCTCTGCGAGCGGCTGCTGCGGCTCGGCGTGCTGGCCAAGGACACCCACGGGTCCACCATCCGGCTCGCGCCGCCGCTGGTGATCGACGCCGACGACCTGGACCTCGCGCTCGACCGGCTGACCCAGGCGCTGCGCTGACGCCACCGCGGTGCCGGCCGGGCGAGGTGCCCGGCCGGCCCGCGCACGTCAGGAGAACCGCATCGCGGTGTACAACCGCCCGCCGATCGTCACGGCGCCGATCGACACCGTCGACCGGCCCGCCTTGAGGATCCACGCGCGGTGGCCCGGGGAGTCCAGGTAGGCCTGGATCATCTGCGCGTCGCCCGCCGGCTGCACCCAGCCGACGATGTGGTCGCCGCCCGAGTGCCAGATGCTGCCCGCGGCCGCCATCGCCGCCGCGTGGTCCGCCAGCGAGGACGACCCGGTGACGGCCAGCGCCGGCAGCCCGTTCGCGGCGCGGGCGGCGTTCACCGCGGCGCCGAGCCCGCCGACGCCGTACGACGCGATCCCCGGCGCCCAGGCCGGTGCCACGGCGGCCGTTCCGGCGGACGCCGCCGGCACGCTGCGCGCGGCGCGTCCGCCACCTGCCGTCGCCCGGGGCGCGGCGGCGGCCCGGCGGGCGGCCTCCGCGGCGGCCTGCTCGGCGGCAGCGCGCTCGGCCGCGACCCGGGCGGCTTCGGCGGCCTGCCAGGCGGCCTCGGCCTGGACCGCGGCCTCCTGCGGCCCCGCGACCGACGCCGTGACTTCCCGCAGCTCCGCGATGCTCGTGCCGGTGCCCAGGGCGGCAGCCGACGTCGTGACCGCGTCGGCCGCGGAGAGCAGGGCGGCGAGGGCCGTCTCCCCCGCGTGCGGGGCGCCGTCGGCCGCCGACCGCGCGGCACCGACGACCCGGTCGGCGCGGGCGACCGCGGCCGCACGGAGGGCGTCGTACCGGGCGGCCACCTCGGCGGCCCTGGACGTGGCGAACACGGCCTCGTCGGCCTCGCGGGCCGCGACGTCCGCCGCGACGCGGGCCTCGGCGTGCGCCCAGGCGGTGGCGCGGGCGTCGGCCCGCAGCTGCACGACGACACCGGTGGCCACGGCGCCGACCAGGGCGACGCAGAGCGCGGTGACGGCGAGGGCCTGGGTGCGGCCTCGGCGCGCGGCGGAGGGCGGGCGCCCGGCGGCGGGCGCGGGGGCGGGGGCGGCGGGTGCGGGGGCGGCGGGTGCGGGGGCGGCGGGGACGTGCGCCTGGGCCGCGGGCGCCTCGACACGGCGGGCGACGGGCACGGCGGCGTCGAGCAGCGCCACGGCGGCACCGAGCGCCACCGTCGGCACCGTCGGCACCGGCTCCGCCACGGCAGGCGGCCGGAGATCCAGCGACGCCCGGCCCGGTGTCGGAGTGGCCGACGCCGGCCGGCGCCCACGTCCGCGCTGCCTCGGGATCGACCCGGGCGCGGCGGTGCTCGCCCGTGGCGTGCTGCTCGCGGGAGCCGCACCCGGGCGCTCGTCGGTGCCGGGAACCGGCATGTCCCTCTCCCCCTCGCGACATCCCCTGTCTCCGGTCCTCATCGACCGGTCCGGGGCGGCGGTGAACGCTTCCGGGCGCGTCCGCACCGGCGTCCGGCGAACGTGGTGGTGACGGCGGTCGACTTCGCCCGCTCGGGGACCGTGGTCGCCCGCCGGCCGCGCCGGTCGCCCGACCCGCGGTCCCCGCGCCCGTGCGGGAGGATGGGCCCGTGCCCACGACGCGTCCCGGCGACCTCGACCCCATCGACGAGGCGATCCTCCGCGAGCTCGCCGCCGACGCCCGCGCGTCCTACGCCGACATCGGCGGCGTCGTCGCCCTCTCCGCGCCCGCGGTGAAGCGCCGGGTCGACCGGCTGCGCGAGCGCGGCGTGGTCCGCGGCTTCACCGTGCTGCTGGACCCCGCGGCGCTCGGCTGGGAGACGGAGGCGTTCATCGAGCTGTTCTGCCAGGGGTCGACCAGCCCCGCGACGATGCGGACGGCCGTGGACCGGTACCCCGAGGTGGTCGCGGCGAGCACCGTCACCGGGGACGTCGACCTGGTCGTCCAGGTGCGCGCGCGGGACATGCGGCACCTCGAGCAGGTGGTCGAGCGACTCGCGGCCGAGCCGTTCGTCGCCCGCACCCGCAGCACGATCGTCCTGTCGGCCCTGGTCCGCCGCCCGGACGTCCCCCCGCCCCCCGCCTGACCCGCGCGCGCCCGCGCCACCCGCGCTCACCCCGCCGAGCGGGCAGTAGACGTCCCCTCAGCGGTCCGGCAGGGGACATCTACTGCCCGCTCGGCGATCTGGGCGCGCGGGAGCGGGGCGCGCGGGAGCGGGGGTCAGCCTGCGGCGGACTCCGCGGCGGGGCCGCCTGCCGGGGCCAGGCGCTCCTGGCAGCGGTTGGTGACGACCATGACCGGGCAGGCGGAGTGGTGCAGCACCGCCTGGCTGGTGGAGCCGAGCAGCAGCCCCGTGAACCCGCCGCGGCCGCGCGAGCCGAGCACGATCAGGTCGGTGGCCGTCGAGAACTCGGTCAGCAGCTCCGCGCCGGTGCCGTCCAGGACGTGCCGCTTGACGGTGAACCCCGGGTGGTCGGCGAGCGCGCGGTCCACGACGACGTTGAGCCCCTCGGTGACGTCCGCGAGCACCTGCGTCTGGTCGACCGTCGCCGGCAGCCAGGCCATCACGCCCGAGCCGCTGCCGACGGGCACGCCGGCGACGGCGGTGAGCTCGGCACCCCAGGACCGCGCCTCGTCGATCGCGTACCGCAGGGCCAGGTCGGCCTGCGGGGACCCATCGACGCCGACGATCATCCGGCGCACCGGCCGCACGACCGGCGCGGACTCGTCCGCGGGGACGACGCCGCCGCGGCGCTGGTCGCGCAGCGGGACGACGACCGTCGGGCAGTAGGCGTGCGCGGGCAGCGTCGAGGACACGGTGCCCAGCAGCCGGTCGGCGAACCCGCCCTTGCCCCGGGTGCCGACGACCGCGAGCGAGGCGTCCCGGGACATCTCGACCAGGACCGCGGCCGCGTCCCCGGTGGCGACCGTGGTGACGACCTCGATGTCCGGGCCCTGCACCCGCTGGCGCGCCTCGGCCAGCACGGCGCGGGCGCCCTGCTGGATGGCGGTGTCGTCGAGGGCGGCGTACCCGCCGTCCAGGGAGGCCGCCGTGAACGACGGCAGCGTGTAGGAGCAGACGACGTGCAGCGGCCGGCGCCGGGTGCGCGCCTCCGCCGCCGCCCAGTCCAGCGCGTGCATGCTCGCCGCCGACCCGTCGACGCCGACCAGGATCTCCGCGTCCCTCTTCATCGCTGCGACCTCCTTCGGTACACACCTCAGTGTGCTCCCGATCATGCCCTGTCCGCAGCCCCGGTCGGGGCAGGACGTGGCAGATCCTTGAAGGAGTCTTTGTCTCAGGCGGCGAGGTAGGCGGACCAGGCGGGCTCGTCGGCCGCGGTGCCGCGCAGGAACGCCGTCGCACCCCGGGGCGGCGACGGCGTGTACCGCAGCTGCCAGCCGATCTCGCCGAGCAGGTGGTCCGCCTTGCGGTGGTTGCACCGGCGGCACGCCGCGACGACGTTGCCCCAGTCGTGCCGCCCGCCGCGCGAGCGCGGGTGCACGTGGTCGACGGTGTCGGCGTGCGAGCCGCAGTACGCGCACCGGTGGTCGTCGCGCTGCAGCACCGTGCGCCGGGTCGGCGGCAGGGGGCGGCGCATCGGCACGTGCACGTAGCGGGTCAGCGACAGCACCACCGGGAGCGGCACCGCGGTGTGCTCGGAGTGCAGCAAGCGGCCGTCGGACTCCAGCACGGTGGCCTTGCCGGTCATGACGAGGGAGACTGCGCGCGGCATCGCGACGACGCAGAGGGGCTCGAGGCTGGCGTTCAGGAGCAGCGTCCTGGGCGCGGGGGCGGTCAGCAGCACGGCGTCACTCCTGGATCCTCGAGGACCCGGACTGGCTGTCCGGGTCCGCTGGTGCAGGCAAGCAGTTGCAGGGTACGCGCACCTGGGCCGGTGCGGCCCGGTCTTTGTGCCCGAGCGCGGCCGCCGCAGGCCCCGGGAACGCCACGACCCCCGCGGCCGGGGGCCGTGGGGGTCGTGGTGAGGAGTGCTGCGGTGCGGTGCTCAGCCGACGCGGAGGAAGACCGGCGAGCTCTGCCAGATGCTGCGGAACTGCACCGTCTTGCCGGGGCGCGGCGAGTCGATCTGCTGGTCGCCGCCGGCGTAGATCGAGATGTGGCCCGGGCTCCAGATCAGGTCGCCGGGCTGGGCCTCGGCGGCGGAGACCACGGTGCCGGCCGCCTTGATGGCGGACGACGTGCGCGGCAGGGAGATGCCGAGCTGGGCGTAGACGTAGGACACGAAGCCCGAGCAGTCGAACCCGGCGGGCGTGGTGCCGCCGGAGACGTACGGGACGCCGACGTAGCGGGCGGCGACCTCGAGCACGGCGTTGCCGGCGACCGACTGCGGGACCGCGGCGGCCGTGGCCTCGACGGGCGCGGTCTCGGCGGCGACGGCGGCGCGCTGGGCGCTGCGCGAGACGACGGGCTCCGGCTCCGGCTCGGGCTCGGGCTCCGGGACGACGGCGGTCGCGGCGGGGGCCTCGAAGGTCCACGCGGCGTCGGCCGGGGCCGTCACGACCGGGGCGGTCTCGAGCACGGTCTTCGCGGACGCGGTCAGCGCGGCGGTGTCCACCGACGGCAGCGCGGCCTGGTCACCGGAGGTGGTGGCCGCGGTGGCGGGGGCGGCGGCGACCACGGAGACCATGAGGCCCGTGGAGGCGGCGACCACGCCGGCGCGGCGACCGGCCAGGGCGAGCGAGCCCGTGGCGGCGGTGGCGAGATCGGTCAAGGGGGTGACGGGGCGACGCGCGGAACGGTGTCGGGCGCGCACAGCACTAACGGTCACGTACAGCCTCTCCTGGCGCCTACGAGGTGAGCTGTCGGGTTCGGGTGGAGTTACCCGGCCTCGCTCGGCGGCCCGGACGGATCCGGATCGTCTCGCGTGGCTTCACCCCAAGGACACCGTGACTGACCGGTGCCCACTTAGTGGTTCCCCCGCCCCTGCCGGCGAAGATCGTTCGGAACCTCGGTCGGCGGCAAGGGCTCGGCGTACCGTCCAAGGGCTCTGACGTAAGGAGGGTTCCGTCGGAGCAGGACTGAACGTACCCGACGCCCCGGCCCATGTCACGTTCCGATCACGATCCGTCTCCCCGCACCACGAGAACGCTCACATCGGCACGAACCAGGCGTCCTGGTCACGGGAACGCAGGAGCCCCGCGCGTGGCGTCGGCCACAGCGCGGGGCTCACCCGTCCGGTCGATCAGGAGGCGGCGGGCGCCGCCGTCCGCGGCACCGTGAGGAACACGTGCCGGGCGATCTCCTGCGGGAGGTCCAGGACCGTCTCCGCGCCCGGGCGCCCGACGCTCACGACCCCGTTGCTCTTCTGGATCGTGACCTCGTTGCCGGGCCGCACGCCGGCCTCGGACAGCCGGGCCAGCAGGTCGACGTCCACCTGCAGCGGCTCGCCGATCCGGGCCACGACGCCGGTGGTCTCGCCGCCCGCGGCGACCACCACGGCCACCAGGGACTCGACGCCGTCGAGGAACCCCACGGGGGTGCGCTCCTCGCCGATCTCGTCGAGGCCCGGGATCGGGTTGCCGTAGGGGTCGAAGTGCGGGTGGTCGAGCAGCCCGGCGAGGCGCCGCTCGACGCGCTCGCTCATGACGTGCTCCCAGCGGCACGCCTCCTCGTGCACGTACTCCCAGTCGAGGCCGATCACGTCCACCAGCAGCCGCTCGGCGAGGCGGTGCTTGCGCATCACGCGCATCGCCTTGCTGCGGCCGGGCTCGGTCAGCTCCAGGTGGCGGTCGCCGGACACGACCAGGAGCCCGTCGCGCTCCATCCGGGCGACGGTCTGCGACACCGTGGGGCCGCTGTGGCCCAGGCGCTCGGCGATGCGGGCGCGCAGCGGGGTGATGCCCTCCTCGGTGAGCTCGTAGATCGTCTTCAGATACATCTCGGTCGTGTCGATCAGGTCACTCACGCCGGTGCCCTCCATGTCGTGCGCGGACGTCCGTCCACAGGCTAGTTGGTCCGGGCCGCGGCCGGAGGCGGGTGGGTATCGTGCGGCGCGTGACCGCGACCACGCCGCCCTCCGTGCAGATCCCCGCGCACCTGCTGCCGTCCGACGGGCGGTTCGGCTCCGGGCCGGCCAAGGTCCGCGACGCGCAGCTGCGCGCGCTCGCCGAGGCGGGGCGCTCCCTGCTCGGCACGTCGCACCGGCAGGCGCCCGTCCGGTCCCTGGTGCGGAGGGTGCGCGCCGGGCTGGCCGAGCTGTTCGACCTGCCCGACGGCTACGAGGTCGCGCTGGGCAACGGCGGGTCGACCGCGTTCTGGGACCTCGCGACGCTCTGCCTGGTCGAGCAGCGGTCGGCGCACGCCGTGTTCGGCGAGTTCGGCGGCAAGTTCGCCGCGGCGGCCCGCCGGGCGCCGTTCCTCGCGGACCCGGTGCTGACCGAGGTCGCGCCCGGGACGTCCGCCGTGCCCACGGCCGTGGACGGCGTGGACGTGTACGCGTGGCCGCACAACGAGACCTCGACCGGCGCGATCGCCCCGGTGCGCCGGGTGCCGGGGTCCGCCGACCAGGGCGCCCTGGTCCTGGTGGACGCGACGTCCGGCGCCGGCGGCCTGGCCGTGGACGTCTCGCAGACCGACGCGTACTACTTCGCGCCGCAGAAGTCGTTCGCCTCCGACGGCGGGCTCTGGCTGGCGGTGCTGTCGCCGGCGGCCGTGGAGCGGGCCGCGCGCGTCGAGTCGTCGGGCCGCTGGGTGCCGGAGTTCCTGTCCCTGACCACGGCCGTGCAGAACTCGCGCGCCGACCAGACGCTGAACACCCCCGCGATCGCCACGCTGGTGCTGCTGGCGGAGCAGGTCGACTGGATGCTGGCCAACGGCGGGCTCGCGTGGTGCGCGCAGCGGACGGCGACCTCGGCCGGCCACCTGTACGGCTGGGCCGAGGCCCGCGACCACACCACCCCGTTCGTCGCGGACCCCGCCCAGCGCTCCCCCGTCGTCGGGACGATCGACCTGGCGCCGGAGATCGAGGCGGCGACGGTCGCGGCCGTGCTGCGCGCGCACGGCGTGGTCGACGTGGACCCGTACCGCAAGCTCGGGCGCAACCAGCTGCGGGTCGCGATGTTCCCGTCCGTCGAGCCGGACGACGTGCTCGCGCTCACCGCCTGCGTCGACTACGTGGTGGACCGCCTCGGCTGAGGAGCCGTCACCGGGACGCGTGCCGGCGCCGGACCGCGGTCGTCAGCAGGGCCGCGCCCAGCAGCACCAGACCGCCCGACGCCGCGAGCAGCGGCCAGGAGTCCGACCCGGTGACCGCGAGCACCTGCGACTGCGTCTCCGCCGCGGCCAGCACGTCGGACGTCACGACCACGCCGGCCACCTGCTCGGTGCGGGTGGGCGGGTTGGCGCAGGCGGCCGTCTCCGGCGGGTACGACACGACGGTCGAGACCTCGGGGTTGACCTCGAAGACCACCTGGACATCGGGCCGCGTGAAGTCGTACGCGTCGTGCAGCGTCCAGGTGCCGTCCTCGGCCTGCATCCAGCCCGGCCAGTCGACGACGACGCCGTTCATGATGACGGTGCCCGGCCAGTACACCCGGCCCGTCAGCGGCAGACCCTCCTGCACCAGGTCCTCGCCGCCCGGGTTCACCCACGTGATCGTCACCGTGCTGTCGGTGGATCCGATCGCCTCGACCGCGTAGTCCAGCACCGGGGCCGACTCGAGGCAGGTGCCGACCGCCCGCACCAGCCGCAGCTCGCACCGGCTCGGCGGGGCGTAGCCGTCGCCCTGGCTCGGGTTCTCGCAGCCGTCCCCCGGGTCGACGACCGCGGGTGCGGCCGGGGCCGCCGGAGCGGCTGGGGCGGCGAGGGCCGGAGCCGCGCCGCCGGCGACCAGGAGGGCCACCGCCAGGATCCCGACGAGCGCCCGTCGTGTGCGTCCCATGTCGCCACCTCCACCTGCTCGGCGCCGTTGCCGAGGTCGTGGTCCGATTCGTACAAATCGGACATTTCGTACATGTTAGGCACGGGTGCGGGCAGGGTGCCGAGGGGTGGACGGGGTGAAACTTCCGCATGATCACGCGGCAGACACGGGGGGCGGCGGAGTTGTCGCGGCAACTCGTGCGGTGACCTGCGCGGGGACCGTCGGGAGGGTCCGACGGCGCCCGCAGGGGGATCAGTCCGCCGCGGGGCACTCCCCGGTGACGACGCCCGGCCCGGTCAGCGTGGGCGTGGTCCACACCGTCAGCGCGCCGCCGGGGGCGGGCACGGTGATGCTCGACGTCTCGCGGGTCCCGGGCGCCAGCCGCGAGGTCAGCACCGCCACGTCGCGGCGCGCCACCCGCTCCTGCTGGCCGCCCACCACGACGTCGTCACGCCGCACCTCGCCGACCCGGCCGTCCCGCGCGGAGTAGAAGGACAGGTTGGTCGCCAGCCAGCCGGCGGGCACCCCGGACCGGCCGTCGCCGAGCACCTGCGCCGGGTACGACGCGACCTCGGCCGGCGGGTGGTAGTCCAGCGCCACGTCCACCCGGGCCCGGGCGTCGTCCGTGCCGCAGCCCGCCATGGTGACCGTGACCGTCGTCGTGAGGTCGTAGCCGAGCTTGCCCGCCGTGGCGTCGTCCAGGAACACGCCCACCGCGCCGCCGACCCGGCCGGTGGGCGTCGCGGCGTCCCCGGTGAGGAACGCGCCGCCGAGCGCGGTGGTGGCGAGCCGGGCCTGCTCGGCCGGCCGGGCCGACCACAGCGCGACCCGGCGCTCCCCCACCGCGGTCAGCGCGGTCGTCGCCGCGACCTTCGCCGCCGCGGGGTCGGCGGCCGCGTCCCGCAGCACCTCGAACGCGGCGGCGGCAACCTGCGCGTAGAACGCGTCGCCCAGCCGCGGGTCCCCGTACGCCAGGTACGCGTCCCGGAGCAGCGCCTGCAGCAGGGTGTCCCCGCTCAGCTCGGCGCCGTCGGCCTGCACCGTGCGGCCCGTCGCCGCGAGCAGGTCGGCCACGACCACGGGGTCGGTGGCGAGCACGCCGTCGACCGGCTGGCCCGTCGACTGCTGCCAGAACGCCGCGGCGACCTCGGCGGCGCGGGGGAAGTCGGGGGTCAGCACGCTGTCCTGCACCCAGCGTCCGAGCCGGTCCCCGTAGAGCGCGAGCTCGGCGTCGGTCAGCGGCACCACCGACGCCGGCAGCTCGGGCAGGTCGGCGGTGCTGCGCTGCCCGGCCAGGCCGACGGCGCCGTCGCTGACCTGCAGCACGGCGACCGCGCCGACGATCCCGCCGGTGGCGCGCAGCTCGGCCGGGTTCAGGGACAGCAGCAGGTAGGTCCGCGGGCCGTCGGCGCCGAGCAGCCCCGGCAGCGCCGCGGCCAGCTCCTGCGCGGCGGCCAGCTCGGGGGCCGACCCGTCGAGCGCGTCCTGCAGCTGCCCGACCGGCCCCGCCACCGGGCCGACCAGCGCGGTCCGGTCCAGGCCCTCGAGGTCCGCCCGCAGGACGTCGACGACCTCGGCCGCCCGGGACGCCGCCGGGGCCGCGTGCACCACCGCCGCCAGGTCCACCCAGCCGGCCGGGACGGACCGCGCCGCGGCCGCCTGCGTGCCCCCGCCGTCCACCACCGCGGACAGCGCGGCGAGCAGCGCGGGTGCGGCGTCGCCGGTCAGGTCCGCCGCGGCGGTGGACACTGCGGCGACGGCGGCCAGGTCGTCACCGACGAGCGGCAGGTGCTGGGCCGCCCGCCAGACCGGGTCGTCCGCGGCATCGGCGGCGCGGGCGGACGCGTCCTGCAGCGCGGGCAGCCGGGCACCGAGCGCGTCGACGTCCAGGGCGTCGACCTCCGGGCGCAGGCCCTCCGACGCCGCCTGCAGGTCGCGCAGGGCGCCGGCGGCCTGCACGACGCGGACGGTCAGCCAGCCGCCGAGGACCAGCACCGCGGCCAGCAGCACCGCCGCCACGATCAGCACCCGTCGTCGGACTGCCATGCCCGATGGTCACATACGGACAAATCGGGCGATAGGGGCACCGCGGGGGAAACCCGGGGGCGGCCCGGCTCAGAGCGCGGTGTCCGCCGCCTCGCGCGCCGCCACCTGGTCCGCGGCGCGACGCGGCTCGGGCACCTCCGGGTGCAGCACCTCGAGGTGCGGGCGCGTCATCATCGAGTACCGGACCTGCAGGTTCCAGTGCTTCTTGGTCCACAGGGCCGCGAGCGCCGACACCAGCAGCGCGGTGATCGACCCGATGCCGATCGACCAGCGCGGGCCGAACGTCTCCCCGATCCAGCCGACGATCGGCGAGCCCACCGGCGTCGCCCCGAGCATCACGATCATGTAGAGCGACATCACCCGGCCGCGGACCTTCGGGTCCGTCGACATCTGGATGGTCGTGTTCGCGGCCGTCAGCATCGTCAGCGACGCCAGCCCGACGGGGATGCACGCGATCGCGTAGGACAGGTAGGTCGGCATCAGCGCCTGCACGCCCGTCGCCACCCCGAACGCGAACGCGCTGCCGATCACCAGCCGCACCCGCGGGCGCTCGCGACGCGCGGCCAGCAGCGCCCCGGCGAGCGACCCGATCGCCAGCACCGAGCCGAGGATGCCGTACTCCCCCGCGCCCTTGCCGAACTCCGCCCGAGCCATCAGCGCGCTGGTCATCTGGAAGTTGAGCCCGAACGTCGACACCACGCAGATGACGGCCATGATCACGAGGATGTCGCTGCGCCCCCGCACGTAGCGGACGCCCTCCCGGATCTGGCCCTTCGCGCGCACCGCCACCGGCATCGGGTGCAGCTCGTCGCGGCGCATGAGCAGCAGCGCCAGGATGGTCGCCGCGAACGACACCCCGTTGATCACGAACACCCAGCCGGTGCCGACCGCCGCGATCAGCAGCCCCGCGAGGCCGGGGCCGATCAGCCGCGCCGCGTTGAACGACGTGCTGTTCAGCCCCACGGCGTTGGACAGCTTGCCGGTCGGCACCAGCTCCGCCACGAAGGTCTGCCGCACCGGCTGGTCGAGCGCCGCCACCGCGCCGAGCGCCGTCGCGAACAGGTAGACGTGCCAGAGCTGCGCGTGCCCGGACAGCACCAGCGCGCCGAGACCGAACGCCAGCAGGCCCTGCGCGCCCTGCGTGATCATCAGCAGCTTGCGCCGGTTCACCCGGTCCGCCAGCACCCCCGCCCACGCGGACAGCAGCAGCGTCGGCGCGAACTGCAGCGCCGTCGTGATGCCGACCGCCAGCCCGGAGTCGTCGGACAGGTCGGTCAGCACCAGCCAGTCCTGGGCGACGCGCTGCATCCAGGTGCCGATGTTGGCCACCAGCGCGCCGGCGAACCAGAGCCGGTAGTTGAAGAACTTCAGCGACGAGAACGTCGTGCTCATGCGGGCCGCCTCATCCTGCCGCGATCCGGCGCAGCAGCTCGGCGGCCTGCGCGAGGGTCCGGCGGTCGTCGTCGGTGAGCACCTGCAGCTGGTCCGCCAGCCACGCGTCGCGGCGGCGGCGGGTCTCGCGGACCTCGGCCTCCCCCGTCGCGGTCAGGCTGACGACCACCTGGCGCCCGTCCGTCGGGTGCTCGGACTTCTGCACGAAGCCGAGCTCGACCAGGGCGTTCACGGTGCGGGTCATGGTGGGCGGCTGCACGTGCTCGGCCTCGGCCAGCGCGCCGGGGCTCAGCGGCCCCTCGCGCAGCAGGATGGCGAGCACGTTGAACTGCGGGTCGGGCAGGTCGGCGGCGCCGCGCCGGGAGCGGATGCGCCGCGTCGACCTGGCGAGCGCCACCCGGAGCTCGCCCGCCAGCGCAGAGGTGTCGGACACGATCCTTACCTTAACTCATTACCCACGCTAACCACCTCCCGCGCCGAGATGACACTTCGCGCCTGTGCCGGAGGGCCCCCGCCCAGGCCTGAAGTGTCATGTCGGCGGAGTGGCGGCGTGGGAGCGGCCGCTCGGCAGAAGAGGGCTCGGGGCGGGAACGGGACGGCGGGTCGTCCACAGGGTCGCGCCGCCTGCCTCGTCCACAGGGTCAGCCGCCGCGGCGGGCCTGGACGCCGTCGACCGCGGCAGCCTGGACCGATGCCCCGCGTCGACCGTCCCCTGCCCGCCGCGCTCCGGCGCGGCCCGTTCACCGTCGGGGCGGCGAGCGCGCTCGGGCTCGACCCGCGCGCCCTGCGCCGGGCCGGCCTGCGGGTGCCGACGCGCGGCGTCCGGAGCGCAGCACCCGGCCCGGCCGCGACGGACCTCCGCGCCCGGTGCGCCGAGCTGGTGCCGGTCCTGCCCGCTGACGCGGTGTTCTGCCACGTCACCGCGCTCGCCCTCCTGGGGGTCGACCTGCCCTTCGGCGTCGACTCGCGCACCGGGCTGCACGTCCAGGTCGGACCGGGCACCTCCTGGCCGCGCCGGGCGAACCTGATCGGCCACCGCCGGTCCGTCCGCGACGTGCCGGTCTTCACGCTGCCCGGCGAGGTCCGCGTGCTCCTGCCCGAGCAGGCGTGGATCCAGCTCGCGGGGAGCGTGCCGCCCCGTGAGCTGGTCGTGGCCGCCGACGCCCTCCTGCGGCGGCGTGCGGCGGTGTGCCGGCTCGATCAGCTGGACGGTGCCGTCGCGGCGCTGCCTCCGGGCACGCGGGGCATCCGGTTGCTGCGCGACGCACTCGTGCGGACACGGGCCGGGACGGACTCGTGCATGGAGACCCGGCTTCGGTGGGTGCTCGTCGAGGCGGGCCTCCCCTGCCCCGTCGTCAACCAGGTGGTCCGCGGGCCCGACGGCACCGTGGTCGCCATGCCCGACCTCTCCTACCCGGAGCAGCGCGTCGCCATCGAGTACGACGGAGACGTCCACCGCACGGACCGCACGACCTGGCGGAGGGACATCACCCGTCGCCAGGAGCTCGAGGCGATCGGCTGGCGTGTGGTCACGTGCACCGCCGACGACGTCCTGCACCACCCGGACCGACCGGTCACCTGGGTGCGCCGGGCGCTCGCCGCTTCGGCCGTGACTCCGCCGAGATGACAGGTTCGACCTGTGCGCGGCACGCGCCGCACAGGCCAGATCTGTCACCTCGGCGTCGCCACGGCGTGGCGCGGCGGCGTCAGCGGCTCAGGCGCGGCGGACGCGCGGTCACCCGCGGCGGACGCGCGGTCACCCGCGGCGGCAGCGGGTCAGGGGCGGCCGAGGGCGCGGTAGGTCCAGCCGGCGGCGCGCCAGCGCTTCGGGTCCAGGACGTTGCGGCCGTCGAGCATGCGGCGGTGCCCGACCAGCGCGCCGAGCTTCTCGGGGTCGAGGGCGCGGTACTCGCGCCACTCGGTGGCCAGCAGCACCACGTCGGCGCCGGCGACGGCCTCCTCGACGGTGTCCGCGAACGCGAGGCCCGGGAACGCCGCGCGCGCGTTCGCCACCGCCTGCGGGTCGGTGACCACCACGTGCGCGCCCTGCAGCTGCATCTGCGCCGCGACGGAGAGGGCCGGCGAGTCGCGGACGTCGTCGGAGTCGGGCTTGAACGCGGCGCCGAGCACGGCGATCCGGCGGCCGACGATCGAGCCGTCGCAGACCTCGCGGGCCAGGTCGACCATGCGGACGCGGCGGCGCATGTTGATCGCGTCGACCTCGCGCAGGAAGGACAGCGCCTGGTCCACGCCGAGCTCGCCCGCGCGGGCCATGAACGCGCGGATGTCCTTGGGCAGGCAGCCGCCGCCGAACCCGAGGCCGGCGTTGAGGAACTTGCGGCCGATGCGGTCGTCGTAGCCGATGGCGTCGGCGAGCCGGGTGACGTCGGCGCCGGTGGCCTCCGCGAGCTCGGCCATCGCGTTGATGAACGAGATCTTGGTGGCGAGGAACGAGTTGGCGGCGACCTTGACCAGCTGGGCGGTCGCGAAGTCGGTCACGACCAGCGGGGTGCCGTCGGCCAGCGGCGCGGCGTACACCTCGTCGAGGAGCGCGCGGGCGGCGACGCCCTCGGCGGTGGGCTCGCCGTCCTCGTCGGTGGGCAGGCCGTAGACCAGGCGGTCGGGGTGCAGCGTGTCCTCGACCGCGAAGCCCTCACGGAGGAACTCGGGGTTCCAGACCAGCGTGGCGCCGGTGCCCTGCAGCCGCTCCGCGAGCGCCTCGGCGGTACCCACGGGGACGGTCGACTTGCCGACGACGAGGTCGCCGGGCCGCACGTGCGGCAGCAGCGCCTCGAAGGCGCTGTCGACGTAGGTCAGGTCGGCGCGGAACTCGCCGTGCTTCTGCGGGGTGCCGACGCACAGGAAGTGCACGCGGGACCCGGCGGCGACCGCCATGTCGGTGGTGAAGGAGAGCCGGCCGGTGGCCTGGGTCTCGGCGAGCAGCTCGGGCAGCCCGGGCTCGTAGAACGGCGCCGTGCCCGAGGCGAGCAGCTCGATCTTGGCGGCGTCCACGTCGATGCCGACGACGGTGTGGCCGAGCTTGGCCATGCTCGCGGCGTGCACCGCGCCCAGGTAGCCGCACCCGATGACCGAGACCTGCATGTTGCTCCTCCTGGGGACGCACGTGACCTGGTGAACCTACCGGAAACGACGGCACCCACCCGGTCGGGTGACCGGGTGGGTGCCGTCGGGCGGCGGTGGGCCGGCTCAGACGTTCAGCAGGTCCTTGATCGGCCCGATGAGGAAGTAGACGACGAACAGCACGCCGGCCACCCACATGAGCGGGTGCACCTGGCGGACCTTGCCGAGCGCGAGCTTGATGACGATGTACGAGATGACGCCCGCGCCGATGCCGACCGTGATCGAGTACGAGAACGGCATCAGGACGATCGTCAGGAACGCGGGGACGGCGACCTCGAAGTTCTTCCAGTCGATGCCGGACACCTGCATGACCATGAGGAAGCCGACGACCACGAGCGCCGGGGTGGCGGCCTCGAACGGCACCATGGCGACGAGCGGGGACAGGAAGGTCGCGAGCAGGAACGCGACGCCGGTGGTGACCGAGGCCAGGCCGGTGCGCGCGCCGTCGCCGACGCCCGCGGCGGACTCGACGTACGACGTGTTCGACGACACCGACGCGGCACCGCCCGCGGCGGCGGCCAGGGAGTCGACGATCAGGATCTGCTTGGTGCGGGGCGGGTTGCCCTCCCCGTCGAGCAGGCCGGCCTCGCCGCCGACCGCGACCATCGTGCCCATCGTGTCGAAGAAGTCGGCGATCAGCACCGAGAACACCAGCAGGACGACCGCGACCAGGCCGATCTTCTCGATCGAGCCGAACAGGGAGAACTGGCCGAGCAGCGAGAAGTCGGGCGCGGCGACGACGGAGTCCGGCACGGCGGGCACGGCGAGCGACCAGCCGCCGGCGTTGTCCTCGCTCTGGGCGCCGATCTTGAACACGGCCTCCACGACCAGCGCGAGCACGGTGGACGTGACGATGGCGATGAGGATCGCGCCGTGCACCTTGCGCGCCATCAGGATGATCGCCAGGAACAGCCCGACGACGAAGATCAGCAGCGGCCACGAGCCGAGCGAGCCGCCGATGCCGAGCTCGACCGGCGTGGCCTGGCTGAACGGGATCCGCACGAACCCGGCGTCGAACAGGCCGATGAACGCGATGAACAGGCCGATGCCGACGCTGATCGCGGTCTTGAGCTCGACGGGGACCGCCTTGAACACGGCCTCCCGGAACCCGGTCAGCACCAGCACCAGGATGATGAGGCCCTCGAGCACCACGATGCCCATGGCGTCGGCCCAGGTCATGTCCGGCAGCGACGCGATCGAGTACGCGACGACGGCGTTCAGGCCGAGCCCGGCGGCGAGCGCCAGCGGGAAGTTCGCGACCAGGCCCATGAGGATCGACACCACGCCGGCGACCAGCGCGGTGGTGGCGGCGATCATCGGGATGTTCGGCTCGCTGCCGCCGCCGAGGAACGCGCCGGTGCCGTCCTGCACGGTGCCGAGGATCAGCGGGTTCAGCACGATGATGTAGCTCATCGTGAAGAAGGTGACGAGACCGCCGCGGATCTCCGTGCCGATGCTGGAGCCGCGCTCCGAGATCTTGAAGAACCGGTCGACGGCGTTCTTCGGTGCCGCGGGCGCCGGCGCGGACGCCCCCGTGGAGGTGGTGGACATGGGGTGGATTCTGGCAGACGGGTGACCCGCCGGTCGCCGCCGTCCGCCAACGTTTACTGGGCCGAAACGCGCGACGGCCCGGCACCCCGCGAGGGGTGCCGGGCCGTCGTGGCGGGGGCGCTCAGATGACCAGCACCGACGCGGTCCCCTTGCCGTAGCCGGAGACCTCGACCTCCAGGTCGAGCCGGCGCACGTAGGCCAGGACCCACTGCGCGACGTCGGCGGGCAGCGGCTCGCGCGGGGCGTACCACTGGTCGAGCTTGAGGTGCGGGGCGTCGCCGACGTTGAACAGCGCGGCGGTGACGTTGAGGATCTCCCCCGCGTTCTCGGCGAGCGCCGGCGGCAGCTGCTCCTCCTCGGCGGCGAGCCGGGACGTCGCGGCGGGGACCAGCGCGATCGACGCACCGAGGTGCGCCGCCAGCGGCAGGTCGAACAGCACCAGCGCCGACAGCTTGAGCAGCTTGTCGACGTAGACGCCGACCAGGGCGCCGCCGTTCAGCACGGGGTCGACCATCGGGCCGCCGGTGACCACGTCGACGTCCCGGCCGATCAGGCCCTCCCAGTGCTCGCGGACCTCCTTGGCGGAGGGCAGGGGCGTCTGCTCGCTCATGCGAGCACCGGGTCGATCGCCTCGCGGAACGTGTCGGCGGTGAACGGCTTCGCGATCAGGAACAGCGCGCCGGCCTCGTCGGCCTGGGTGCGCATCTCCTCGGAGCCCTCCGAGGTCACGAAGCCGAACGGGGTGCCGAGGCCCTCGGCGCGCAGGGCGCGGAGCAGCTCGATGCCGGTCATGTTCGGCATGTTCCAGTCGGACAGGACGACGTCGGGCTCGTCGGCGCGGATCGCCTCCAGCGCCTCGGCGCCGTCGGCGGCCTCGCGGACCTCCCAGTCGTAGCCGGCCTGGCGCAGCGTGCGGATCACGATCTGCCGCATCACCCGGCTGTCGTCGGCGATGAGCACGCGGATCATGCTCGTCACTTCCCTTCGGTGGCGGGTCCCGCGACGGTGGCCGCGGGGGGAACGGGGGTGCTGCCGGCGCGGCTCACTGGAACAGCCAGACCACGACGACGATCGCGCGGCCGCGCCAGTCCAGGCGCAGCTCGTGCGTGAGCGAGGTCCCGGTGACCTCGGGCAGGGCGGTCGCGACCTGCGGCAGCGTCAGCGTGCCCTGCGACGGCAGGAGCGCCTTGACGTTGCCGCCGACCACGTTGGCGACCTCGCCGAACGCGTCGGTGAGGTCCTCGGGGCCGACGGGCTCGTCGGCACCCATCCCGAGCAGGGCCCGGGTGAGCTCGTGCGCGGTCGGGACGTCGGTGCTGACGGCGGCGCGGCCGGCGAGCTCGCCGTGCACGTCCACCCAGGCGACCAGCGGCTCGGCGGGAGCCGGGACCTCGCCCTCCCAGGGGCGCAGGTAGCCGGGCTCGCCGTCGATCATCGCGGCGAACACCTCCTCGGCGATGGCGTACACCTGGTCCTGCTCGACGGCGGCGGCGGTCATACGGTCTCCTCGGCAGGGACGAGCCCGAGCAGGTCGAGCTTGTCGCGGATGGCGTCAGTGGTGAACGGCTTGATCAGGTACTCGTGGGCGCCGGCCGCGAGCGCGCGCACGATCTGGCCGTGCTCGCTCTCCGTGGTGACCATCATCAGCGTGATGTTGCGCCACTGCGGGTTGGCGCGGACCTTCGTCACGAAGGTCAGGCCGTCCATCACCGGCATGTTCCAGTCGATGCAGGCGAGGTCGACCTCCTCGCCCTGCTCGAGCAGGTCCAGGGCCTGCTGACCGTCGCCGGCCTGGACGGTGCTGAAGCCCAGGTTCTCCAGCGCACCCGCGACGATGCGACGCATCGTCCGCGAGTCGTCGATGACCAGTGCTCTCATCGCGTCACTCCTTGTTCGAACGCCGGACCGGCGGGCCGGGTGGGGCGCGGCAGCCCCGTGGGAAGGGTCGTGGCCGGGCGCGTCGGGGCCGGCCGGGTGAAGCTGGGTGCTGCGGGTGCTGCGAAGGCGGGTGCCGTCACGGCTCCGGGCGCCTGCCGCGGGCTGGGGATGGTGCCGCCGTGCACGGGCCGGTAGACCGACCCCCGCTCGACGGGCACGCGCTCCCAGTCGCCGTCGACGCCGATGGTGGTCTCCGCGGCCCCGAGCACCAGGAACCCGCCCGGCCGGAGCACGCGGTGCACCCGGGACAGGATCGAGCGCTTGGTCTCGAGGTCGAAGTAGATGAGCACGTTGCGCAGGAACACGACGTCGAACGGCCCCGCGGGCGGGGAGTCCAGCAGGTTGTGCTTCTGGAACGTGATCGTGCGTCGCAGCTCGTCGGCGACCTGCCACTCGTGCCCGTTGCGCTGGAAGTAGCGCACCATCATCGGCGCGGGCAGGCCGCGGTTGATCTCGAGCTGCGAGTACCGGCCGGACCGGGCCTGGGCGAGCACCCGGTCGGACAGGTCGGTCGCGGTGATGGCGAACCGCGCGCCGACGCCGAGGACGTCGGTGAGCGTCATCGCGAGCGAGTACGGCTCCTGCCCGGTGGAGCAGGCGGCCGACCAGATCCGGAGGGTGTCCAGGACCGGTCGCTCGGCGCGCAGGGCGGGGACGATGTGCGTCCGCAGCGCGCTGAACGGGGTGTTGTCCCGGAACCACGACGTCTCGTTGGTGGTGAGCGCGTCGACGATCTGCGCCAGGTCCTGCTCGCGCTGGGCGGCGCGCACCGCCCGGACGTAGGCGTCGACGCCGGGGTGGCCGGCGTCGCGGGCGAGGGGCAGGAGGCGGCTCTCGACGAGGTACTCCTTGCCGGCCTCCAGCTGGATCGCGCTGCGGCGCCGCACGACGTCGGCGACGAACGCGAAGGTGTCATGGGTCAGGCTCACGGCCGACCTCCGATCGGGGCTGCTGACGGACGTCCGGCACGGGCCAGGACGGACTCGAGAGTGGGGGCTACTTCCCCGAGAGGCAGGATGCGGTGGGCGAGGCCCGCCGCGGCGACCGCGCCGGGCATGCCCCACACGACGGACGTGGGCTCGTCCTGCACGACGACGGTGCCGCCGGCGGCGACGACGTCCTCGCACCCGGTGCGGCCGTCGGCGCCCATGCCGGTCAGGACCACGGCGAGCAGCTGCCCGCCGAGCTCGCGGACCGCGGACCGGAACAGCACGTCCACCGCGGGGCGGCAGAAGTTCACCGGCGGGCCGTCGGTGAGCCGGGTGCGGAGCTGGCCGGCGGACCGGCTGAGCTCCAGGTGGTGGTCGCCGGCCGCGATGTACACGGTGCCGGGCTGCAGCACGTCGCCGTCGGCCGCCTCGACCACGGTGGCCGGGCCGAGCCGGTCCAGCCGCGCCGCGAGCTGCCGGGTGAACACCGGCGGCATGTGCTGCACGACGAGGACCGGCACCGACGGCGGCGCGGACAGGGCGCCGAGCACCTTGGACAGCGCCTCCGGGCCGCCGGTCGACGAGCCGAGCACGACCGCGCTGACGGGGTGCGGCGCGGGCGCCGGGCGGGTGACGACCGGGCTGCGGCCGTGGCCGTGCAGCGGCGTGCCGACCGGGCGGGCCGGCGCCGCGCCGGCCGTCTGGGCCGTCGCGGCCGCCGGGCGTCCCGGGACCGGGGCGGCCGGGGCCGCGGGACCGGAGCCCGCGCGGCGCGGCACCAGCGCCTTGATCTTCGGGATGATCTCGCTCGCGACCCGGTCCAGGGACTCCTGGACGCTGCCGACGTTGGCCGGCTTGGTCACGTAGTCGGTCGCGCCGGCGACGAGGGCGTCCAGCGTTGCCGACGCCCCGCGCTCGGTGAGCGTGGAGAACATGATGATCGGCATGGTGTGCCGGTTGCGGCGCAGCGCGCGCACCGCCTCGATGCCGTTCATCTCCGGCATCTCGATGTCCATGGTGACGAGGTCGGGAGCGAGCTGGTCGACCTTCGCGAGCGCGATGCGCCCGTTGGAGGCGAAGCCCACGACCTCGATGTCGGGGTCGCGCGAGAGCGAGTCCGTCACCAGCCGGCGGATGACGACCGAGTCGTCGACCACCAGCACGCGGATCCTGGTCACGAGATTCCCCTTACGTACGCCACCGGCCGCACCGGCCGGGTTCGTGGTTCTGATCGGTCGGTGCGGCCGGTTCCTGAGTGTCCGGACCCCGCGGGGGCGGTGCGTCAGTAGGTGAAACGCGCGACCCGCTCGTGCAGGTCGGCGGACAGCGTCGCGAGGTCCTCGACCTGGTGCGAGACCCCGTCCAGCACGCTGGCGGAGCGCGCCGCGGCACCGGCGACGCCGGTGATGTTGTGCGCGATCTCACCCGACCCGGTGGCGGCCTCGGCCACGGACCGGGACATCTCGTTGGTGGTGGCGGTCTGCTCCTCCACCGCGCTGGCGATGGTCAGCTGGTAGTCGTTGATGCTCGCGATGATGTGGCTGATCTCCCCGATCGCGATCACGGCGGCGCTGGTGTCGGTCTGGATCGCCTCGACGCGGCGCGCGATGTCCTCCGTCGCGCGCGCGGTCTCCTGGGCCAGCTCCTTGACCTCGCCGGCGACGACCGCGAAGCCCTTGCCCGCCTCGCCGGCGCGCGCCGCCTCGATCGTCGCGTTCAGCGCCAGCAGGTTGGTCTGCTCGGCGATGCTCGTGATGACCTTGACGACGTTGCCGATCTCCTGCGACGAGACCCCGAGCTTGGTGACCTGCTCGTTGGTGGCGGCGGCGACGTCGGTGGCCTGGCTGGCGACCTTGGCCGCCTGCGACGCGTTCTGCGCGATCTCCCGGATGGAGGCGCCCATCTGCTCGGCGCCGGCGGCGACCGCCTGCACGTTGCGGGACACCTGCTCCGCGGCGGCCGCGGCGACCCCCGCCTGGGCGGACGTCTCCTGGGAGCCGGCGACGACGTCGCCGTTGGACGCGGTCAGGGTGGCGGCGGTGGTCTCCACCGATCCCGCCGCGGTGACCACGCCGGCCAGGGTGCTGCGCAGCGACCCCTGCGCCTGGGCCAGCGCGTCCGCCATCCGGCCGGTCTCGTCGTGCCACGGCACCTCGGCGCCGACGGTCAGGTCGCCCTCGGCCATCGCCTCGAGCGAGAGCTGCACGCTCTGCACGGCGCGGGTGATCCGGCGGATGACCAGGACCGCGAGCAGCCCGGACAGCGCGGCGCCGACCACGAACGCGGCGAGCAGCGCGAGGATCGTGCGGTCCACCTCGGCGCGGCTGTCGGCCAGGATCTGGTCCACCTGCGCGTCGACCTGGCCCTGCGCCAGCGCGAGCGCGCGGCCGGCCCAGTCGGGGTCGGCGGCGGCGTCGGCGGCCAGCGCGACGGCCAGGCCGTCGACGTCGCCCGCGTCGACCAGCGGCAGCACGGTGGTGTCGCGGTAGGCGACCCAGGCGTCCCAGCGGGTGACGAAGTCCGCCCACTGCCGGGTGTCGGACTGCGGGTAGGCCTCGATGCGCGCGATCTGCGCGGCGACGTCCCGGTCGTTCCAGTCCGACGACACCAGCAGCTGGGTGCGGACGGCGTCGTCGGGCGCCTCGGCGGCGCGGTGCACCAGCAGGTGGCTGCGGGTCTGCGCGGTGCGCAGCTCCGACATCGCCGACTGGAGGTCGCCGGTCAGGCCGGACATCTCCTCCAGGTTCTGGCCGGCGCGGTACAGCGCGACCGCGCCCACCCCGCCGACCAGCGCGAACGTGCCGCCGAGCACCAGCAGGGACACGGCGATCTTCAGGGCGACGGGGCGGTCCCAGAACCAGGACGCGCGTCGCTTCGTCGTGGTGGCCATCAGCCCAGCTCCTCCGCGGTGTAGTAGCCGCCGTCCACGAGGACCTGGCGGTAGTTCTCGCCGTCGACCACCATCGGGGTCAGCAGGTAGGACGGGACGACCTTGACGCCGTTGTCGTACGACGTGAGGTCGTTGGTCTCCGGCTCGGCGCCGTCCAGCAGCGCGCGGACCATGGAGACGGCGACCTCCGCCAGCTGGCGGGTGTCCTTGTAGACGGTCCCGTACTGCTCGCCGGCGCCGATCGACTTGGCCGAGGCGAGCTCGGCGTCCTGACCGGTCACGACCGGCAGCGGCAGGGCTGCCGAGCCGTAGCCGGCGCCCTTGGCGGCGTCGATGATCGCGATCGAGATGCCGTCGTACGGCGACAGCACGCCGTCGAGGCGCCGGTCGGCGTACGCCGGCAGCAGGGTGGCCATCCGGGCCGACGCGTTCTTCGGGTCCCAGGCGTCGATGGCGATCGTCTCGAAGTCCGTCTCCCCCGACGGGACGACCAGCACCCCGGAGTCGAGGTACGGCTGCAGCACCTGCATCGCGCCCTGGTAGAACACGGTGGCGTTGTTGTCGTCGGTCGAGCCGGCGAACAGCTCCACGTTGAAGGGGCCGGTCTTCCCGGTGGGCTCGCCGGCCGCGTCCACGACGCCGAGGCCCTGCAGCAGCTGCGTGGCCTGCTGCAGGCCGACGCGGGCGTTGTCGAAGGTCGCGTAGTAGTCGACGTCCGGCGACTCGTTGATCAGCCGGTCGTACGCGATCACCGGGATGTCGGCCGCGGCCGCCTCGGCGAGCACGCCCTTGAGCGCCACGCCGTCGATGGACCCGATCACCAGCGCGTCGGCGCCGTCGGCGATCATCGTCTCGAGCTGGGCGACCTGGGTCGGCACGTCGTTCTCGGCGTACTCCAGCGCGACGTCGTACCCGAGCGCCTGCAGCTGGGCCTCGACGTTCTCGCCGTCGCCGATCCAGCGCTCGGACGTCGTGGTGGGCATGGCCACCCCGACCAGCGGACGGTCACCCGTCTCGCTCGCGGCGCCGGCGCCGCCCGCGTCCTGCGACGCCTGTGCCGCCGAGCCGCAGCCCGCCAGTGCTCCGACCGCCACGACCGCGAGGACTGCGGCAACCGCATTCCCCGGGCGGTGACGCTTCCCGTGCCTCATCTCGACTCCCTCGTCCGCACCGGCGCGACGCTCCCTGTCGTGCCGTGCCACCTGGATCGTCCGCGCCGAGGTGGATGTGAGCGCTCGTGCAGGTGAACAGCGGGTGGAAAAGCCACGGACCGCCGCGGGAGGAGCTCCCGGGCGGTCCGTGGGGTGGGTCGAGGTGCTGCGTGCCGCGCTCAGTAGGTGAAGCGGGACACCCGGCCGCGCAGGTCCTCCGACATCCGGGCCAGCTCGCCGATGGAGTCGCCCATCTGGCCGAGGGTCTGCGACGAGGACGCCGTGGCGGACGCGACGCCGGTGATGTTGGTGGCGATCTCGCCCGAGCCCGTGGCGGCCTCGGCCACCGAGCGGGACATCTCCGTGGTGGTCGCGGTCTGCTCCTCCACCGCGCTGGCGATCGTCAGCTGGTAGTCGTTGATGCTCGCGATGATGTGCGAGATCTCGCCGATCGCCGTCACCGCGGCACCGGTGTCCGCCTGGATCGCCTCGACCCGGCGCACGATGTCCTCGGTCGCCTTCGCGGTCTCCTGCGCCAGCTCCTTGACCTCACCGGCCACGACCGCGAAGCCCTTGCCGGCCTCACCGGCGCGCGCGGCCTCGATGGTCGCGTTCAGCGCCAGCAGGTTGGTCTGCTCGGCGATGCTCGTGATCGCCTTGACCACGTTGCCGATCTCCTGCGACGACTCGCCCAGGCGCGTCACCTGGTCGTTCGTCGCCGCCGCCACGTCCGTGGCCTGCGTGGCGACCTTGGCGGCCTGCGAGGCGTTCTGCGCGATCTCCCGGATGGAGGCGCCCATCTGCTCGGCACCGGCCGCGACCGTCTGCACGTTCCGCGACACCTGCTCCGCGGCCGCCGCGACCACACCGGCCTGCGCCGACGTCTCGTCCGAGCCCGTCACGACCTGGGTCGAGGCGGCGGACAGCTCCTCCGCGGCAGCGGCCACCGTCTGGGCGGTCTCGACCACGCCGGACACCAGGCCGCGCAGGCTCTCCTGCGTGCGCTCCAGGTCCACGGCGAGCCGGCCGATCTCGTCCCGTCCGGTGACGCCGGACGGCACCGTCAGGTCACCATCACCGGCTGCGGCGAGGCTGCGGGAGACGCGGCCGATCCGCTGCACGATGCCGCGGGCGACGACGTACGCCAGGCCCGCGGCGGCGAGGGCGCCGAGCGCCGCGACCAGCACGGTGATCAGCACCGAGCGGGCGCCCAGCGCGTCCGTCTCGGCGGCGAGAGCGGCGGCCTGCTCGCCCTGCGAGGCGGTCTCCAGCTGCATCGCGTCCATGACCGCGGTGGTCAGCGGGCGGACGGTCTCGTTGAAGTAGGTGCCGAAGCCCTCGACGTCGCCGGCGTCGGCCATCGGGAACAGGTCGCCCTCCGCCGCGGCGTAGTAGTCGGACAGCGCGGCCTCGAGCGCGGCGACGTCGGCGTCGTTCACCGCGTTCGGCCGGTACGCGTCGATCTGCGCGGTCAGGTCGGCCTGACGCTCCGTCAGCTCGGTCGCCAGCTCGGCGCGGGTCTCGTCGTCGGCGATGCCGTACTGGATGACCCGGGCCCGGTCGCCCTGGAACGCCCGCTGGATCTCGGTGAGCTGCTGCAGCGGCGTGACGTTGCCGGCGTACATCTCGGCGGCGTCGGCGCGCAGCGTGCGCAGCGACCCCACGGCGACGGCCGTGACCACCGCGGTCATCGCCACCATCACGGCGACCGCCGCGAGGATCTTCACCAGCACCGGGCGGTCGGCCCAGAGCCGTCGCGGGGTGCCCTCGTGCTGCACGCTCATCTGCCTCGTCCTTGTCGTCATGGGGGACCTACGTCCCCTCTCATCGACCGCGCGGGTCCGGGACGAAGCGATCCGGGCTGCCGGAGGCGGGTGGAATCGCGCCCCGCCGTCCGGGTGTCCGTGCGGAACGAGGTGCTCGCGCAGGAGGAGGAGTTCTCGTGGGACGACGTGGACACCGGGTACCCCGCGTACCCGGTGTCCACGTCGTCCGGGGACGAGACCTCGCCCGCATGCGGGACACCGTGGGCACTGCAGGTGCAGCAGGCACGACGATCCCCGTGCGCACCGTGGACGCGACGAGGGCGCACCCGTCGCGGGTGCGCCCTCGTCGTGGTGCTGCGGACGGCTCAGTAGCGGAAGTTCGCCACCCGGGCGCGGAGGTCCTCGGACATCCGGGCCAGCTCGGCGATGGAGGCGCCCATCTGGCCGAGCGTCTGGCTCGACTCCGCGGCGGCCGCGGCGACCCCGGTGATGTTGCCCGCGATCTCGCCGGAGCCGGTGGCGGCCTCGGCGACGGACCGGGACATCTCGTTGGTCGTCGCGGTCTGCTCCTCCACCGCGCTGGCGATGGTCAGCTGGTAGTCGTTGATGCTGGCGATGATGTGGCTGATCTCGCCGATCGCCGCGACGGCGCCGGTGGTGTCGCCCTGGATCGCCTCGACCCGGCGGGCGATGTCCTCGGTCGCCTTGGCCGTCTCCTGCGCCAGCTCCTTGACCTCACCGGCGACGACCGCGAAGCCCTTGCCGGCCTCCCCGGCACGCGCGGCCTCGATGGTGGCGTTCAGCGCCAGCAGGTTGGTCTGCTCGGCGATGCTGGTGATGACCTTGACGACGTTGCCGATCTCCTGGCTGGACGCGCCGAGCCGGGCGACCTGCTCGTTGGTCGTCGCGGCGGCGTCCGTGGCCTGACCGGCGACCTTCGCGGCCTGCGAGGAGTTCTGCGCGATCTCCCGGATGCTGGCGCCCATCTGCTCGGCGCCGGCCGCGACCGTCTGCACGTTGCGGGACACCTGCTCGGCGGCCGCGGCGACGACGCCGGCCTGCGCGGACGTCTCGTCCGAGCCGGCGACCACCTGGCTGGAGGCGGCGGACAGCTCCTCGGCCGCGGCGGCGACCGTCTGCGCGGTCTCGACGACGCCCGACACCGTCGCGCGCAGGTTCTCCTGCGCTCGGGTCAGCGAGCGGGCCATCTGGCCGAGCTCGTCGGTGGAGTCGACCTGCGGGGTGACCGTGAGGTCGCCGTCGGCCATCGCCTCGACCGCGCGCTGCACCTCGGCGACCTGGCGGCGAATGATGCCGGCGGTCAGCAGGCCGACCGCGCCGACGAGCAGCACGCCCGCTGCCAGGACCCAGATGAGCACCTGCGTGCCCGAGGCAGCCTCGGCGGCGGCGCCGTCCGCGACCGTCTTCAGGTAGTCGGCGGCCGACTTCTCCGCGGCCTCCAGCGCGGTGACCATCGTGTCGACGGCAGCCTGGCCCTCGTTCTCGGTGATCCGGGCGAACTCCGCGTCGTCGTTGGAGAACGCCGCGGGGACGAGCTGCTCGTCGCGGATCTGCTGCCACTGCGCCCACGCGGCCTTGAAGTCCTCCCAGCCCGGCACGACGACCCCGCCCAGACCGGCCTCGAAGGCGTCGGCCGCGGCCTGCAGGTCGGCGTCGGTCGCGGCGATGGCGTCGAGGTCCTCCTGCTGCTGCGCCTCGGTGTCCGTGACGCTCGCGCCGGACTGGGCGATCAGCATCCGGGCCTTGATCTCCTCCTGGTGCACGACGGCGAGCGGCGCGATCACGTCGGCGCTCACGCCCTGCACCGACGCGGTGCTGGCTGCCAGGTCGTTCATCCGGAGCGCGGCGAACGTGCCCGTCCCCGCGACCACGGCGACCACGAGGGCCAGCAGCAGCAGGATCTTGGTGCGGACGGCACGGTTGGCGAACCAGGCGGTGCCGCGGCGGGTGCCGCGCGCCGGGGTCGCCGGGCGGGCGGGCCGGACGGGACCGGACCCGCCGGGGCCTCGCGGCGTGGGCACGCGGTCCAGTGCCGGCACGCGCGGCAGGGCCTTCGTCGTCGTGGCGCTCATGGCGGGTCCTTCTCTCGGTGTTCTGGTGCTTCCCTGAGCATCCGATCGACTGACGCGGGGGCTGCGTGAGCGGCGGATCCGGGTGAGAAGGCGGGTGAACGACCACGGGCCGCGGCACCCGACCGGTGGGGTCGGGGGCCGCGGCCCGTGGTGGCTGCTCAGTACGTGAAGCGGGACACCCGGCCGCGCAGGTCCTCGGAGAGGCGCGCGAGCTCGCCGATCGAGTCGCCCATCTGCCCGAGCGTCTGCGAGCTGCCGGCCGCCGCCGAGGCGACGCCGGTGATGTTGGTGGCGATCTCGCCCGAACCGGTCGCGGCCTCGGCCACCGAGCGGGACATCTCCGTGGTGGTGGCGGTCTGCTCCTCCACCGCGCTGGCGATGGTCAGCTGGTAGTCGTTGATGCTCGCGATGATGTGGCTGATCTCCCCGATCGCGGTCACCGCGGCACCGGTGTCGGCCTGGATCGCCTCGACCCGGCGCACGATGTCCTCCGTCGCCTTCGCGGTCTCCTGGGCGAGCTCCTTGACCTCACCGGCCACGACCGCGAAGCCCTTGCCGGCCTCCCCGGCACGCGCGGCCTCGATGGTCGCGTTCAGCGCCAGCAGGTTGGTCTGCTCCGCGATGCTCGTGATCGCCTTGACCACGTTGCCGATCTCCTGCGACGACTCGCCCAGGCGCGTCACCTGGTCGTTCGTCGCCGCGGCCACATCGGTGGCCTGGGTGGCGACCTTGGCGGCCTGCGAGGCGTTCTGCGCGATCTCCCGGATGGAGGCGCCCATCTGCTCGGCACCGGCCGCGACCGTCTGCACGTTCCGCGACACCTGCTCCGCGGCCGCGGCGACCACACCCGCCTGCGCCGACGTCTCGTCCGAGCCCGTCACGACCTCGGTCGAGGCGGCCGACAGCTCCTCGGCCGCCGCGGCGACCGTCTGGGCCGTCTCCGCGACCCCGGCGACCACGCCGCGCAGGCTGGTCTGGGCCGAGGCCAGCGAGCGGGCCATGTCGCCGAGCTCGTCGGCGCTGTGCACGTCGGCGCGCACCGTCAGGTCGCCCTCGGCCATCGCCTCGAGCGCGTGCCGCACCTGGCCGGCGCTGCGGGCCAGCCGCCGGGCGACGACGAAGCCGACGGCCAGCACGATCGCCAGGCCGACGACCAGCAGGACGACCACGGTCACCAGGGTGCTGCTCACGGTGGACTCGGCGGCCTCCGTGGTCGCGTCCGCGACCTCGGCGACCGACGCGTTCTCGAGCGCGATCGCGTCGGCGGCGATCGTCGTCTGCGGCAGGATCTGCTCCCGGTAGAACGCCGCGGCACCGGCGATGTCGCCGTCGTCGGCCATCGGCATCAGCTCGTCGGTCGCGAGCCGGACCATCTCGTTCCAGCCGGAGTCGAAGTCGGCCCAGGCCTGGTCGTTGACCGCGAGGTCGTCGTAGGCCGCCTGCTGCTCGGTGATCTTGGCGACGTACTCGTCGAGCTGCGTGCGCAGGTCGGCGCGGACCTCGTCGGAGGCGGCCGGGTACTCCACCATCCGCGCGCGTCCGGCCTGCAGCGCACGCTGCAGGTCGCTGATCTGGCCGAGCTGCGCCACGTAGCCGCTGCTGCGGCCGACGTCGTCCTTGAGCTGGTTCAGGCTCCCCGCCGCGGCGGACACCACGACGACGCCCACCAGGCCCGCGGCCGCGAGCAGGCCGAGCACCTTGCCGGCGATGGACAGCCGCAGGCCCCGTCGGGCACCGGGGGCGCTGCCGGCGGGGGTGGAGGCGGGGTAGGACATGGTCGCTCCTGTGCGTACGGGGCGTCGACGGCCGCACATCCGTGCGCGACCGGACCCGACGCCGTGTCGCCCTCCCTATCGGCCGACGTGGCCGCCGCCTGACGAATCGTGGCCGGCCCCGCTCAGTAGGTGAACCGCGCCACCCGGCCGCGCAGGTCCTCCGACATCCGCGCCAGCTCGCCGATCGCGTCGCCCATCTGGCCGAGGGTCTGCGAGCTGCCGGCCGCCGCGGCTGCGACGCCGGTGATGGTGCCCGCGATCTCGCCCGACCCGGTGGCGGCCTCGGCCACGGACCGGGACATCTCGTTGGTCGTGGCCGTCTGCTCCTCCACCGCGCTGGCGATCGTCAGCTGGTAGTCGTTGATGCTCGCGATGATGTGGCTGATCTCCCCGATCGCGGTCACCGCGGCACCGGTGTCGGCCTGGATCGCCTCGACCCGGCGCACGATGTCCTCCGTGGCCTTGGCCGTCTCCTGGGCGAGCTCCTTGACCTCACCGGCCACGACCGCGAAGCCCTTGCCGGCCTCACCGGCACGGGCCGCCTCGATCGTCGCGTTCAGCGCCAGCAGGTTGGTCTGCTCCGCGATGCTCGTGATCGCCTTGACCACGTTGCCGATCTCCTGCGACGACTCGCCCAACCGCGACACCTGCTCGTTCGCCGCCGCCGCCACGTCGGTGGCCTGGCTCGCGACCTTGGCGGCCTGCGACGCGTTCTGCGCGATCTCCCGGATGGAGGCGCCCATCTCGTCCGCCCCCGCCGCGACGGTCTGCACGTTGCGGGACACCTGCTCGGCGGCGGCCGCGACCACACCGGCCCGGGCCGAGGTGTCGTCCGACCCCGCGACCACCTCGGAGGCGGCCGCGGTCATCTGCTCCGCGGCCGCGGCGACGGTGTGCGCCGTGCCGGCCACACCCGCGACCGTGGCCCGCAGGCTCTCCTGGGTACGGGTCAGGGCGCGCGCCATCTGGCCGATCTCGTCGGCGGAGTCCAGCCGCGGCGCCACCGTCAGGTCGCCCTCGGCCATCGCCTCGACCGACCGCTGCACCTCGGCGACCTGCCGGCGGATCACCCGCGCCGTGAGCAGCCCGACCGCGATCACGACGACCAGGCCGACGCCCTGGACCAGCAGCAGCGACCGCGTGCTCCGCGCCACCTGGTCCTCGGCGGCGTCCGCCACGCCGGCGACGTAGTCGAGCGCCGAGGCGTCGACCTCCGTGAGCGCGGCGTCCACCGCGGCCAGGACCGCGGTGTCGTCGGCGGCGACGCCGGCGAGCAGCTGCTCGTCCCGGATGGTCTGCCACTGCGGCCACGCCGTGCGGAACTCCGCCCAGCCGGGGACCTCGACCCCGGCGGTGCCGGCCTCGAACGCGTCGGCGGCCGCCGCGATCTCGGCGTCCAGCGCCGCGACCCGGTCCTCGACCGCGCGCCGGTCCGCGTCGTCCGTCGCCGCGACGGCCCGGGCGACCAGCAGCTGCGCCTCGACGACGTCCCGCTGGACGACCGCGACCTGGCTGCTGACGCCGGCGCTCACCTGCTGCACCGTCCGCGTGCTCGCCGCGAGCTGGGACATCCGGGTGACGGCCGAGGTGCTCGCGCCGACCACGGAGATCACGACGAGCACCAGCAGGAGCAGCACCTTCGTGCGGATGCTCCGGTCCGCGAACCACCCGCCACGCGGTCGGGCCGTGGTCGTGGTGCGGGTCGTGCTCATCGGGGGGTCCTTCCGGGTGCGGGTGGTGCCATCCCCTCGATCGGTGACCCGGCGCACCGGATGAGACGCGCGCCGGGTGAACCCCTGACATGTCACGAACCCCGCCCGGCTGCTGCCGGACGGGGTTCGTGGGCGTGCGAGGTCAGGCCGCGGTGGCCTGGTCCACGTCGAGGACCAGCAGCAGCCGGCCGTCGAGCTTGTGCGCCCCGAGGATCAGCGGGCGCAGCGCGGCGTCCAGCGTCTCCGGCGGCGCCTCGAACGTCTCCGGGCCGACCTCCATGACGTCGCCGATCTCGTCGACCAGCAGGCTGACGGGCTCGCCCGCGACCTGCACGACGACCATCATCGGCTCCGCGTCCTCGCCGAGCGGCTCGAGGCCGAGGCGGGGGCGCAGGTCGACCGTGAGCACGACCTGCCCGCGCAGGTTGACCAGGCCGGCGACCCCGGGCGGGGCCAGCGGCACGCGGGTGCGGACGTGCGAGCGCAGCGCCTCCTGCACCCGGGTGACGTCGACCCCGTACAGGCTGCCGCCGAGGCTGAACGTGACGTACTGGCTCATCGGGTGGCTCCCACCAGCTCGGACCCGCCGACCTGCGTCGGGAGGTCGTCGTACGTGGAGCGGTGCTCGGGCCGCTCGTCGTAGAAGGCCGCGTCGGCGGCGAGGATCGCGCGGCGCACGTCCAGCAGCTCGGTGACCTTCTCCCCCAGCACCGTGGAGCCGACCAGGCCGGCGTCCTCGATGTCGGAGTGCCGGGCCGAGTCGTCGTCGACGATGTCGACGATCTCCTTGACCACCAGGCCGACGCTGCGGCCGGCGCGGCTGTAGACCACCAGCAGCAGCTCGGAGGTGTCCTCGGACCCGTAGGCGCCGAGGATCCGGTCCAGGCGGGCCAGCGGCAAGATCGTGCCGCGGTACTGCACGACCTCGCGGCCGCCGACGTACTCGACCTGCTCGGCCTGCACGTGCTCCAGGCGGGCGACCGACGCGAGCGGCATCGCGACCTGGCGGCCGCCGCCGATACCGACGACCAGCACCTGCTGCACCTCGTGCGCCTCGGCGTGGCCGGCGTTGGCGTGCGCGTTCCGGGCGGCGACGTCGAGGTCCCCGGCCAGGGCGCGGCGCGCGATCGCCTGCACGTCGAGGATCAGCGCGACGTGGCCGTCGCCCAGGACCGTGGCACCGGCGTACGCGCCGATGGCCTTCAGCCGGGCGGACAGCGGCTTGACCACGATCTCCTCGGTGTTGAGGACCCGGTCCACCAGCAGGCCGAAGCGCTGCTGGTCGGACTGCACGACCGCGATCACCGCGTTGCTCGGGCGCTCCGCGGCGACCTCGAGCACCGAGGACAGCGACACCAGCGGCAGCAGCTCGCCGCGCAGGCGGTACACCGGGGCCTCGTGGATGTGCTCGATGCCGGACTCGGAGCGCTGCGAGTCGAGCGCGACGAGCTCCAGCAGGTTCACCTGCGGGATGGCGTACAGGTCGCCCGCCGACTCGACGGTCAGCGCGGGCATGATCGCCAGCGTCAGCGGGATGCGCAGCCGCCAGGTGGTGCCGCGGCCGACGACCGAGTCGACCTCGACGGCGCCGCCGATGGCCTCGATCTTGGTCCGGACGACGTCCATGCCGACGCCGCGGCCGGACACGTTGGTGACGGCCTCGGCCGTCGAGAAGCCCGGCAGGAACAGCAGCTGCAGCAGCTCGGCCTGGCCCATGGTGGTGACCTGGTCGGCCGTGCGCAGCCCCTTCTGGACCGCCTTGGCGCCGATCTTCTCGGGGTCGATGCCGCGGCCGTCGTCGGCGACCTCCACCACGACCTGGCCGCTGGCGTGGTACGCCCGCAGCGCCAGGACGCCCTTGGTGGCCTTGCCGGCCGCGACGCGGTCCTCGGCCGCCTCGATGCCGTGGTCGACCGCGTTGCGCACCAGGTGCGTCAGCGGGTCCTTCACGGCCTCCAGCAGGCTGCGGTCCAGCTCGGTGTCACCGCCGGAGAGCTCCAGCTGCACCTCGCGGTGGCAGGCGGCCGCGATGTCGCGGACCATGCGCGGCATCTTGGACCACAGGTGCTCGATGGGCTGCATGCGGGTCTTCATGACCCCCTCCTGCAGCTCGCCGGCGATCAGGTTGAGACGCTGCGCGGAGCGGGCGAGGTCGACGTCCTCGGTGCCGCCGGCCAGCCGGCTGATCTGGTTGCGGGCGAGGACCAGCTCGCCGACCTGCCGCATGAGGGCGTCGAGCAGCTCGACGTCCACGCGGATCGACGCGTCGGCGGCGCCACCGCGCAGGGTGCCGAGCTCGTCGGGCGCGGGTGCCGGCGCCGCTGCGGCCGCGGCGGGCGCGGCCGGCGCGGGTGCGGGCGCCGGTGCCGGAGCCGGTGCCGGTGCCGCGGCGACGGGCGCAGCGGCGGGCTCGGCGGCGACCGGGGCCGCGGGCTCCGGGGCGCGCGGGGTCGGCACGTCGGCCGCCAGCGGCGCGACGGCCGCGGGTGCGGCGGGCTCCGGGGTGGCCTCGGCCGCCGGCGCGGCGTCCGGGTCGATGGCCTGGATGGCCTCGATCGCCGCGATCACCGCGTCGATCTCCACCGCGCCCTCGGTCGCGTCCACCTCGATGGCCCGCAGGATCTCGCGGATCGTGTCCACGAGCCGCAGCAGCACGTCGGTGGTCGCGTGGTCCATGGACCGCCGGCCGTCGCGCAGCTCCACCAGCAGGTTCTCGCCCGCGTGGGCCACCCGCTCCAGGCGGGAGAACGCGAGGAACCCGCTGGTCCCCTTGATCGTGTGGATCGTCCGGAACACGCTCGCGATCAGCGAGCGCGATCCTGGTTCGCTCTCCAGGGCCACCAGGTCCTGGTCGAGCTGGTCGAGGTTCTCATGGCTCTCGACCAGGAACTCGCGGACGATCTCGTCCATGTCCTCCACTGCTGCCTCCTACGTGGGCCCCGTCTGAGGTGAGGATCGGCGGCGGCAGCGGCTGCGTGAGCGTTTCGGCGCGCGACCCCGTCCCCGCACCGGGTGAACACCCCCGCCTCACCCGCCCGGGTGAGCCCCGAGCGACCGCGGCCTCGCGCCCGCATCCGCACGCTCCCCCGCGGCGCCCGGGCGCCGAGTGTCCAGAAACCCGGCCCAGAACCGGACATCTCGACCGAGTTCCTGGACACTCGACGCCCTGGCCACGGGTACGCACGCGGTCCGGGCGGGTGCACGAGCAGGAGCCCGAGCGCGTACGCGGACGCGCGGGAACCGGGCTGACCGGGGAGTCCCGACCGCTCTACCTGCGGCGAGTGTCCACGAACGAGCGCTCGACACGGACATACCGACCGGGTTTCTGGACACTCGACGCGCGGCCGCGGGCCGGGCTGGCAGCGCGGGGCGGGCTGGGGCGCCCGGGCAGGGGTCGCGCGGGCCAGGCCGGGGGCGCGGGGCGGGCTGCGGCCGCGGGGCGGGGTCGCGCGGGCGGGAACCGCGCGGGCGAGTCAGCCGGCGGGGCCGTCCTCGTCCGGCTTGGGCTCGTCGGCCGCGGGGGCCAGGAGGCCACGCAGGGAGTCGACGGCGTCGTCGCCGGCGTCGGTGGCGGCCACGTTGGCGGCCCTGACCGCGTCGAGGACCTCGGCGCGGTGCACGGTCACGGAGCGCGGCGCGTCGATGCCGAGGCGCACGCCGTCGCTGCGCACCTCGATCACGGTGACGACGATGTCGTCCCCGATCACGAGCCGCTCTCCGACGCGCCTGCTCAGCACCAGCATGGCGCCGACACTACCTGCCGCGGCCGGGCGCGCCCGCACCCGACACCGCGGGTCTCGCGCCGTGACCGCCCCCGTGCCGCCCCACCCCGTCGAGGTAGAGCCGCCTCGTCGAGGTCGAGCGCCAGGTCGCACCACCTCGCGCGGGTCGCTCTACCTCGGCGAACGCCGGACGCGACGGCGGGCGCCGGGCGCGGGAAGGAGCGGGTCCGGGCGGGTCAGCCCCAGACGGTGCCCTCGGGGAGGTGCTCGCCGAGGGCCGCGGCCCAGGCGACGCGCGAGGCCGGCACGCCGTCGATCCACGCGACCGGGACGCCGAGCCCGAGCACCGTGCCGGGCTCGCTGGTGTCGAACAGCCCGCCGACGGCCAGGGCGTCCAGCCGGCGGCGCGCGCCGACGCCGGCGATCCAGCGCTCGCAGTCGCGGGTCTTGCTGCGGGCGTCGACGACGCCCCAGGCCTGGTCGGGCGCGAGCGCGGCGAGCAGCTCGGCGGCGGCGTCCTCGCGGGCGCGGCCCGGCCGGACGCCGAGCGCGACGACGGTCACGCCGTCGGCGGCGGGCAGCTCGGCGCGCCAGCGGGCGGCGGTCGACGGGGTGGTCAGCCGCCGGGCCGCGGACGAGCCCGGCTCGCCGTCCCCGGCGTGCACGACGTCCGGTGCGCCGACCCGCAGGGCGAGCAGGTCGGCGACCCGGGCCGCGTCCTCGGGCGGGCCGGCGACGACGATCACGGTGCCGGCGTCGCGCGGGACCGGCGGCGCCGCGGGCACGGCGGCGAGCAGCCGGGCGAGCTCGACCGGCCCGTCGCCGCACGCGGCGAGCAGCGCGGGCGGGACACCGAGGTCCGCGAGCGCCGTGCGCGGCACCCCCGTGGTCGAGGCGGCCGCAGCAGGGGCCAGGGCCGTGGCGACCGCAGCCGGCAGCTGCTCCACCGCCGGTGCGGGCACCGGCGCGGGCACGGTGGGCGGCAGCATCGGCTCGAACGTCCGCTCGGCGGCCGGCGCGGGGCCGGACCCGGCGGCGGACCCGTCCTCGTCCGTGGCGACGGCCCCGGTCATGGCCCGCATCTGCTCCAGCACGGAGACGAACGCCTCCTCCCCCGTCGACACCCGCGGCCCGCGGGGCTCGGGGACGTCGGCGGCGGGGATGACGGTGGTGGTGCCGGGCCCCGCGTCCGGCCCGGAGTCGGCGGCGTCGGCGGCTGCGAGCAGCGCGTCGATCCCGCCGGCGCCGCCGGAGGTCGACACCGCGGCGATGCCCCGGCGCTGCAGCAGGCTCTGCGCGGGCCGCGCCGGGGTGTCCGGCACGTCGATGGTCAGCTCGTAGCGCTCCCGGGCGAAGAACCCGGCCAGCCCGCCGGTGCGCACGCGCTCGGCGCGCACGATCCGGGCGGTCGGCCCGAACTCGGCACGGACGTGCACCATGAGCTCGGAGAGGTCGCCGCCCTCAAGCAGCAATCGCGTGGGCACCGCTCACCACCCCGACGGTCTCGATGCGGGCGCCGATGCCGGTGACCTCGGCGTAGGACAGGACGGGCAGCCGCTCCAGCGCGAGGATGACGACCTTGCGCAGCGCGGGCCGCAGCGCCGGGGCGCAGACCAGCACGACGGAGCGGCCGGTGGCCTCGGCGTCGGTCATCGCGACGCGGAGCCGCTCCAGCATGGCCTCGAGCCGGTTCGGGTCGGTGAGGATCTGGGTGCCGGTGTCGGACGGGCGCAGGGCCTCGACCAGCGACTGCTCGAACACCGGGTCCAGGGTGAGCACCCGGAGCACGCCGTCCTGCACGTACTGGGTGGACAGCGCCGGGCCGAGCGCGCCGCGGGCGGCCTCGACCAGGCCCTCGGGGTCGGTGCCGGCCTTGGCCCGCAGGCTGAGCGCCTCGTAGATCCGGCCGAGGTCGCGGATCGGGACCTCCTCGGCGAGCAGCCCCTGCAGCACGCGCTGCACCTCGCCGAGCGACAGCAACCCGGGCACGAGCTCCTCCACGACGGACGGGTTGACCTGCTTGAGGCCCTCGGTGAGCACGCGGACGTCCTCGCGGCCGAGGAGGCGCGGGGCGTTGCGGGTGATGATCGAGCCGAGGTGCGTGATCAGCACGGACACCCGGTCGACGACGGTGGCGCCGGCCATCTCGGCGGCGTGCCGCAGCTCGGCGGCGACCCACTTGCCCGGCAGGCCGAACACCGGCTCGACCACGGACTGGCCGGGCAGCGCCGCGAGGTCGTCGCCGAGCGCGAGGATGCGCCCGGGCGGGACCTCGCCGCGGCCGACCTCGACGCCGGCGATCCGCACGACGTAGGTGGAGCGGGGCAGGTCGACGGAGTCGCGGGTGCGCACGGGCGGCACGACGATGCCGAGCTCCATGGCGATCTTGCGGCGCAGGCCGCGGACGCGGTGCAGCAGGTCCTGGTCGGGGCCGTTGCCGACCATGTCGACCAGGTCCGGCGCGAGCAGGATCTCCAGCGTGTGCACGCGCATCTGCTCGATGAGCGCCTCGGGGGTGTCGTTGGACGTCGGCGCGGCGGTCGCGGTGGACGCGGCGAGGACCTCGGCGTCGCGGGCCTCGGTGGCCTCGCGGGCCTTGATCCGCTGCGCCACGACGATGAGCGTCGCGCCGACCAGGACGAACGGCACCTTGGGCATGCCCGGGAGCAGCGCCAGGGCGAGCGCGCCGCAGCCGGCGATGAGCAGGGCGGTCCGGGACTGCGACAGCTGCTTGGACGCCGCGGTGCCCATGTCGCCCTCGGCCGTGGCCCGGGTGACGACGATGCCGGTGGACACCGACAGCAGCAGCGCGGGGATCTGGGTGACCAGGCCGTCGCCGATGGTCAGGAGGCTGAACTTCTCCAGCGACTCGGTCAGGGACAGCCCCATCTGCATCATGCCGATGACGAAGCCACCGATGAGGTTGATCAGCGTGATGACGATGCCGGCGATCGCGTCGCCCTTGACGAACTTGGAGCCACCGTCCATCGCGCCGTAGAAGTCGGCCTCGGCGGTGACGTCGGCCCGCCGCCTGCGGGCGGTGTCCTCGTCGATCAGGCCGGAGTTCAGGTCGGCGTCGATGGCCATCTGCTTGCCGGGCATCGCGTCGAGGGTGAACCGCGCCCCGACCTCGGCGACGCGGCCCGCACCGTTGGTGATGACCACGAACTGGATGACGACCAGGATCAGGAAGATCACCAGGCCGATGACCAGCGAGCCGCCGACCACGAAGTGCCCGAACGCGTCGATGACCGCGCCGGCGTACCCGTCGCGCAGCACCAGCCGGGTGGAGGCCACGTTCAGGCCGAGCCGGAACAGCGTGAACACGAGGATCAGCGACGGGAAGACGCTGAAGTCGAGCGGCCGCTGCACGTACATGCTGGTCAGCAGGATGACGAGGGACGCCGTGATGTTCACGGCGATCAGGACGTCCAGCAGCACCGCGGGGAGCGGCACGACGAGCAGCAGCACGATGCCGACCACGCCCACCGGGACGGCGAGCTGGGAGATCTGCCGGTTCTTCATCGCAGGTCCTTGTTCGTGGGGTGGAGCGGGGGACGGGAGGCGGTGGTGCGGGCGGGGCTCACGCGGCGGCCCCGGCCTTGTCGGCGCCGGCCTTGTCGGCACGCGCCCGGCGCCGCGCGGCGGCCACCGTGGTGGGGACGTCGTCCGGGGCGACCGAGCCGCCGGGCATCGTGTGCTTGCCCAGCGCGGCGCCGCGGCGCTTCAGCTGCATGACGAAGGCCAGCACCCGGGCGACGCCGGTGAACAGGTAGGCGGGGATCTCCTGGTCGACGGCGCACGCGGCGTGCAGGGCACGGGCGAGCGGGATGTCCTCGACCATCGGGACGCGGTGCTCGGCGGCCTGCTCGCGGATCTTGGCGGCGACCGCGCCGGCGCCCTTGGCGACCAGGCGCGGGGCGCCGGTGCCGGCGACGTACTTGAGGGCGACGGCGACGTGGGTCGGGTTGACGACCACCACGTCGGCGTCGGCCACCGCGGCCATCATGCGGTTGCGGCTCATCGCCATCTGCTTGGACCGGATGTGGCCCTTGACCAGCGGGTCGCCCTCGGTGCGCTTGTTCTCTTCCTTGATCTCGTGGCGCGACATGCGGGTCTGCTTGCGGTTGCGCTTGAGCACGACCATCACGTCGATGATCGCGAGCAGCACGCCCGCCGCGACGCCCCAGACAAGCAGCTGCTTCACGCCCGCGCCGGCCACGCCGAGCATGTGCTCGAGCGGGATCGCGCCGGTGCCCATCAGCTGCGGGACCATGCCCTGGACCGCGATGTAGAGGACGGCGCCGACGACCGCGGTCTTCAGCAGCGTCTTGGCGCCCTCCCACCAGGCGTGCGCGCCGAACAGCTTCTTCACGCCGGAGACCGGGTTGAACTGCTGCACCTGCGGCTTGAACTTCTTCTTGTGCACGCCGCCCTGCGCGACCGCGACGACGATCACGGTGATCGCCACGACGGCGAGCATCGGGCCGATGGTGCCGACGACCGACCAGAGGCCGTCGCCGAGCAGGTTGACCACGGTGCCGGCGTCCGGGGACGCGATCGCCTGGGTGACCGCGGCGAGCTGGTCCTGCGCGGACTCCGAGGCGCGGCTCAGGGTGCTGGGCACCATGATCGCCGCGGCGGTGAGGCCGAGCCACGCGGACAGGTCCTGGGACCGGGAGAGCTTCCCGTCCTCGTGGACCTTCTTCATCCGCTGGGCTGTGGCCTTCTCGGTCTTCTCCCCCGAGTCGCCGCCCCCGCTCACGACGCCACCTGCAGCACGGCCTGGACGGCCCGCTCGGCGAGGGAGCTCACGACGCCCGGCAGCGCGAGGTACGCGAAGCCGGCGAACGTGACGGTCATCAAGATCTTCAGCGGGAAGCCCATCGCGAACGCGTTCAGCGCGGGCGAGACCCGGGTCAGCAGGCCGAGGCCCACGTCGGTGAGGAACAGCACGACCAGCAGCGGGCCGCCGATCTGCAGCGCGGCCAGGAACATGTCGGTGAGCCCGGTGGTGACGGCGGTCGCCATCTTCTCGAGGTCCAGCCCGGCGCCGACCGGCACCGCGTCGAACGAGCGGGCCAGGCCGGCGATGAGCACCTGGTAGGCGCCGGACACGAACAGCAGCACCAGGCAGGTCATGTTGTAGAGCCGGGCGAACTGCGCGCCCGACGTCATGTTCTGCGGGTCGAACGCCTGCGCCAGCTGGAAGCCGCCGAACAGGTCGATCAGGTTGCCCGCGGCCTGCACCGCCGAGAACAGCAGCGACACCAGGAACCCGAGCGCGGCCCCGACGGTGGCCTCCAGCACGAGCGCCCCGACGAACTGCCCCGTCGACTCCGTCACCTGCGCGTCGAGCCGCGGCAGGACGGCCAGGGCCAGCCCCACCGAGAGCATCGCCTTGACGGCGCCGGGGATGCCGCGGTGCGCGAACGGCGGTGCCACCAGGAAGAAGGCGGCGAACCGGACGCCGGCGAGCATCGCCGTCTGCACCGAGGCCAGGGACAGGGTCAGGTCCATCGCGCGTCAGCCGCCCAGCAGCGCGGGGATGCGGTCGAACAGCTGGGTCGTGAACGACACCAGCTCGGCGATCATCCAGTGCCCGCAGACCAGCAGCGCCACGGCGGCGGCGATGGCCTTCGGCACGAACGACAGCGTCACCTCCTGGATCTGGGTCACGGACTGCACCAGGGAGACCGCGAAGCCGACGACCAGCGCGGTGATCAGCACCGGCGCGGAGAGCTTGGCGGCGACGATGAGGGCGTCGAGCCCGATGTCGAGGACGGCCGAGGTGTCCATCAGCCACCCCCCGCCGACGCGGCGCCCACCAGGGCGGTGACGATGAGGCCCCAGCCGTCGACCAGCACGAACAGCAGCAGCTTGAACGGCAGGGAGACCATGACCGGCGGGAGCATCATCATGCCCATGCTCATCAGGACCGAGGACACGACCAGGTCGATGACCAGGAACGGGATGAAGATGACGAACCCGATGATGAACGCCGACCGCAGCTCCGAGAGCATGAACGCGGGGATCAGCGTGAGCATCGGGACGGTCGCGGCGCTCTCCGGGTTGGGCTGGTCGGCCGCGCGGGTGATGAGCGCCAGGTCCTGCTCGCGGGTGTGCCCGAGCATGTACTCGCGCAGCGGGGCCGAGCCGGCGTCGAGCGCCGTCTGGAAGTCCATGCCGCCGTCGAGGTAGGGCTGCACGGCGACGGTGTTCACGTCGGACAGCACCGGCGCCATGACGAACAGGCTGAGGAACAGCGCGAGGCCCGCGATCACCTGGTTGGGCGGCACGGTCGTCAGACCGAGCGCGTTCCGGGTGAGGGACAGCACCACGAAGATCTTGGTGAAACCGGTCATCATCAGCAGCAGCGAGGGCGCGACCGACAGCAGCGTGATGCCGATCAGCACGACGATCGAGCTGCTGGGGGTTCCGTTGACGCCGTTGATGGCGACGGAGACCTCGCCCGAGCCGGGGTCGGCCGGGGCCGCGGGCGCGGCGGGGTCGGTCGGCGGCGTCGGCGCGGCGTGCGCGACGCCCGAGCCGAGCACGACCAGGGCGGTCGCCAGCGCGAGCACGGCGAGCAGCACCATCGGCCAGGTCCGGCGCCGCGGCGCGGGGTCGGGTGCAGCGGGCAGCGCGGTGCGCTGCTGCAGGTCGGCGGTCACCGGCGCACCGTCCGCTCGCGCAGCACGGCGACGGCCTGCTTCCAGGTGGAGGACGCCAGCACGGAGCCGTGCAGCGCACCACCGGCGGCGGGCGCCTCGGGGACGGGGACGGTGACCCGCTCGACGCCGGCGACGGCGGGCTGCGGGCGGGCCGGCTCGACCGGGACGGCGGCCGCGGCGGCCAGCGCCGCGGCGGCGGACACCGAGGCGGCGCGCGCCGCGGAGGCGGCACCCTCGGCCGAGGTGGACGCGGTGGACACGGTGGACGCGGTGCCCACGGTGTCCGACGCGACCGGCTCCCCCTCGCCCGACGCCCCCTGGACGGAGGCGAGCGCGTCCTCGAACGACGCGCCGGTCGCGACCGTGGTGGTGCGCGGGCCCCGCGCGGTGCGCGGCGTCCTCGGGGTACGCGGGCCGCGCGGCGTCGGCAGCACGGCCGCGGCCAGCGCGCCAAGCGTCATCGGGGCGGACCCCGCGTGCTCGTCGTCGGCGGTGGTGAGGGGCGTGACCTCCGCGGGGGCGGGGGCGAGCTCCGTGAGCATCGTGACGTTCTGCTCGCCGTAGCCGAGCAGCAGGCGGCGGTCGCCGACCGCGATCACGGCGACGCCGGCGTGGCGGCCGAGCGCCTGGCGCCCGACGACCTCGACGGCCGGGCCCGCGGGCCGGCGACGGCCCTTGCCCCACCCGGCGCGGCGCGCGAGGACCCAGATCAGGCCGATCACGCACGCGAGCGCCAGGAGGACGCGCAGGCCCAGGACGAGGGTGTCCATCAGATGGTGCCGTCCTCGCCGCGCGCGATCTCGGTGATCCGGATGCCGAACTCCTCGTCGATGACGACGACCTCGCCGCGGGCGATGAGGCGGCCGTTGACCATGACGTCGGCGGGGCTGCCCGCGGCGCGGTCCAGCTCCAGGACGGCGCCCGGGGTCAGCTCGAGCACCTGGCGGACCGGCAGCTTGGTGCGGCCGAGCTCGGCGGTCAGCGTCATCTCGACGTCGTAGAGCACGTTCAGGCTGGCACGCTGCGTGGGGACGCCGGGCGTGGTGGCGCTCGGCTCGCTGCGCAGGCGCAGGCCGAACCAGGCCTGCACGCCGTCGTCGGTCGCCAGGGCGACCAGGTGCGCGTCGGCGGGCAGCGCGGCGGCGACGGTCTCGGTGCGGGCGGCCTCCAGGACGCCGGCGCCGAGCTCGGCCACGGCGGCCTCCAGAGCGGGGCGCAGCGCGGCGGCCAGGTCCAGCGGGCTGCCGTCGGGGGCGCCGGCGGCGAGCGCCTCGCGCACGGCCTCGTCGGCGACCAGCACCACGTCGGCGCTGTTGGGGCCGACGAACGACGCGACGACCGCGAGGGCGTCGGCGTCGGGGCGCTGACCCGCGGGGGCCGGCACGGGCTGGAGCGGGGCGACGGCCGGCAGCAGGCGGGCGGCGGCGGTGGCCGCGGCGAGCGCGACCGCGGCGTCGGTGGTCTCGGTGGTGGGGACGGCGTTCATCAGTGCTTCTCCTCGACGGTGACGACCATGCAGGCGAGACGGGAACCGTTGTTCCCCGCGGCGGCTCGCGCGAGCACGACCCCGTCCACCACCACGTCGAGCGGCTGGGACGACGGGTGGGACAGGGGGACGACGTCGCCGACGGCCAGGCCGACGACGTCGCGGGGGCGGACGACGACCGGCGCGAACCGGACGGCGACCTCGACGGGGACCTCCTCGACGGCGGTCTCCAGGTCGAGGAGCGCGAGCTCGTGGGCCCGCTGGTCCTCGGCGGACCGGCCGTTGACGCCGTCGGTCTGGCGGACGGCGGCGAGCAGGAGCTCGGCGGGGAACATGACGGTCGCGACGTCCTCGCGCTCGCCCACCCGCATCTGGAAGGTCGCGACCAGCACCGCGTCGGAGGCCGGGACGGCCTGCACGAACTGCGGGTTGTACTGGACGGAGCGGAGGGTGACGTCGAGCGGGGTCAGCGACGCGAAGGCGTAGCCGAGGTCGCCGAGGGCCGCCTGCATGACGCCGCGCACGAGCGTGAGCTCGATCTCGGTGAGCTCGCGGTCCTCGCGGACGTCGCCGGTGCCGGGACCGCCGAGCAGGTAGTCGATCCACACCATCGTGGTGCTCACGGGCACCTGCACGACGGCGGTCTGCCGGCTCGGCTCGATGGTGCACAGCATCATCGCCGTGGTGCCGGGCAGGCCGCGCACGTACTCGTCGTACGACTGCAGGGTCAGCCCGTCGAGGGTGACCTGGGCCATGGCGCGCAGCCGCGCCGTCAGCTGGTTGCCCCACTGCCGCGCGAACGTCTCGAAGGCCATCTCGAGCACGCGGGCGTGCTCGCGGGCCATCGTCATGGGCCGGCGGAAGTCGTAGGGCTCGGGTGCGTGGGTGCGCCGGCGCGAGCGCGCCGGGGCCTGACCCGTGGTGTGGACCGTCACGCCCACCCTCATCGGCGCGCGAACGGGTGATGTGAGGGGTCGTCCCCAGAACTTCTCCGCCCTCGGCCCTCCATGGGCCGGCGTGCTGCGGAGCGATGTGACGCCCTCCGTGGCGCCGTGGTCCACCGGGTGGCCGACGGCCCTGGTCAGAGCACCAGGACCGTCACCGCGGCCGGTCGGGCGGGGCGCGCGTCGCCGCGCGCACCGCCGCTACTGCGTGACGTAGTTCGTCAGATAGACGTCCATCACCTCTCCGTGGTACAGCTCCTCGAGCTCGTGCAGGAACTCGCCCTTGAGGGTCTCGCGGGTGGCGGGGTCGCTGATCTCGGCGACCGTGCGGCCGGAGAACAGCGCGATCGCGGCGTCCACCGCCTTGCCCGGGTCGGGCTCGCCGTGGCCGCCGGCCTCGAGCGTCATCTGCAGCGAGAAGCCGAGCCGCAGGTAGTGGCCCTGGGCCAGGTTCAGGCTGATCGGCTCGACCGCGATCACCGCGCCCGGCTCGGGTGCGGGCTCGGCCGCCTCGGCCTCGCCGCCCTTGCCGATGCCCAGCAGGAAGTACGCCGCGGCACCGGCGACGACCAGCACGACCGCGCCGATGACGACCAGCAGCTTCTTCTTGCCCTTCTTGGCCGGTTCCGGCTCGGGCGCGGGCGCCTCCTTGGCGGTCGCGCCGCCGCCGATCTTGCCGCCGCCGATCTTCTGGCCGCCGCCGACCACTCGCTGCTCGATGGGCATGTCCCTAGCTCCCCGTTCCACTGGCTGCCACGGCGGGCAGCAGCGCGCGGACCGCTTCCGGCTCCGCGCTCAAGATGACCATGTCGACCCGCCGGTTGGCGGTCATCGCGTCCTGCCCGCCGCCCGGAACGAGCGGGCGGGTGTCGCCGAAGCCCACCGCCTGGATGCGGGGGCCCGGCATGCCGTCGGACTCCACCAGGTGCCGCAGCACCTGGGTGGCCCGGTCGGACGACAGCTCCCAGTTGGTCGCGTACCGCCCGGAGATCGGGATGGTGTTGGCGTGCCCCTCCACGGAGATCGACTCCTGCAGCCCCACGAGGGTGGGCGCCGCGAGGTCGAGGACCTGCATCGCGGTCGGGGTGAGGGTGGCCGAGCCCTGGGCGAAGAACACGTCGTCCGCCACGAGGCCCAGCACGAGCCCGCGGTCGTCCACGCGGAACCGCACGGCGTCCTGCAGGTTCTGGGTGCGCAGCGCGGCCAGGATGTGCTCCTGCACGTCCTGCAGGTGCGCGACCTCCGCCCGGGCGGCCTCCAGCACCGCGGCGTCCACCGACGAGGGGTTCGACTCGACCTCCGGCGACGGGTTCGACGCCTGCATGCCGAGGCCCTCGTCCGCGTCGACCACGCCGGACGTGCCCGTGTCGGGCGCGTCCGCGGCGGCGCTCGTGCCGTCCAGCACGCCGGCGCTGCCCTCGAGCGCGCCGTTGGTGATGGACCCCTCGCCGAAGCCCTCGGCCAGCGAGGACCGCAGGGCGATGTACTTCTCCTGGTCCACCTGGCTGATGGCGAACAGCACGATGAACAGCGCCATGAGCACGGTGATCATGTCGGAGTAGGACACCAGCCACCGCTCGTGGTTGACGTGCTCCTCCTCGTGGCCCCCGCGACGGCGGCCCCGGCCCCCGGAGCTCACGCCGCTTCCTTGTCCTTCTCGGCGGGCGCGTCCGGCAGCAGCGAGCGCAGGCGCTCGCCGACCAGGCGCGGGTTCGCGCCGGCCTGCACCGCGAGGAGGCCCTCGAGCGTGACCTCCATCTGCGCGCACTCCAGGTCGGAGAACCGCTTGATCCGGGCGCCGATCGGCAGCCAGACCACGTTGGCGGACAGGATGCCCCACAGGGTGGCGACGAACGCCGCGGCGATGGAGTGGCCGAGGGAGGCCGGGTCGGACAGGTTCTCCAGCACGTGCACCAGCGAGATGACCGTGCCGATGATGCCGACGGTCGGCGCGTAGCCGCCCATGTCCGCGAAGTACTTGGACCAGACCTTCTCCTTGGTCCGCTTCGTGGCGATCTTGTCCTCGAGGATCAGCCGCAGGTCGTCGGGGTCCGTGCCGTCGATGGCCGACTGCAGGCCGCCGCGCAGGAACGGGTCGTCGATGTCCTTGGCGGCGTCCTCGAGAGCCAGCAGGCCCTCGCGGCGCGCGCGGTCGGCCAGGTCGACGAGCGTGTCCACGGTCGTGGTCGGGTCCGGGATCTTCTTCATGAAGGCCCGGGGCACCGCCTTGTAGGACTCGATGGCGTCCTTGAGCGTGTGTCCGGCGATGCCGACGCCGATCGTGCCGACCCACACCAGCAGCAGCGGCGCGGGCAGGAAGATCGACATCGGGTCGGCGCCCTCCATGAGGAGAGCACCGAAGATCGCGCCGAAGGCGACGACCAGGCCGATGAAACCGGCGGGATCCATGTCAGCGGCTCCTCGGTCGCAGGGGTACGGGGTCGGCGAGCGGCGCGTCGCCGTCGTCGTCGGTCGGCGTCGGCCCGGAGCCGGGGCTGCCGGCGTCGCGGACCAGCTCGACGGCGGGCGTCGGCGAGGCCTGGATCTCCTGGGCGCGTGCCAGGAGGTGGGCGCGGTGCTCGTTCACCCGCGCGATGACCTCGGCCATCGACTCGCGGACGATGTACTTCGTCCCGTCGATGAGGGTCAGGATGGTGTCGGGCGCGCTGTCGACGCGCTGGAGCAGGTCGGGGTTGACCCCGAACTGGGCCCCGTTCAGGCGCGTCACGATGATCACAGCGGTAGTCCCGTCCCTGGTTATGCGTGTGCGGCTCGCGCCGCCGCGGCCCGTCCGTGGGCCGCTCCCCCCTCCCATCGGCCGCGGGGGCCGGTGGATGAGGCTTTCCGGGGCGGTCCGGTGGTGCTCGCGGGTGAAGCGGCGCGTCCCCGGTGCGCGGCCGTCGGGCCGCGTCTGCGCAGGTCAGCGCGTCGCGGCGGCCGCACGGCAGCGCCCGCCGGCCCGGTGGCCGGCGGGCGCCACGCGCGTCAGCGCTTGAGGTTGACGAGCTCCTGCAGGACCTCGTCGGAGGTGGTGATGACGCGGGAGTTCGCCTGGAAGCCGCGCTGGGCGATGATCAGCTGCGTGAACTCCGTGGACAGGTCCACGTTGCTCATCTCGAGGGAGCCGGCGGACAGCGTGCCGCGGCCGCCGGTGCCGGCGGCGCCGACCTGCGCGTCGCCCGAGTTCACCGTGGTGCTGAACAGCGAGCCGCCGGCCTTCGACAGTCCGGACGGGTTGGTGAACGACGCCAGCGCGATCCGGCCGAGGGCCTGCTTGAGGCCGTTGCTGAACGAGCCGGTGATGGTGCCGTCGGAGCCCAGGGCGAACGACTCGAGGATGCCGGAGGCGTAGCCGTCCTGCTTGCCGGCCGCGACGGTGTCGACGCCGGCCATGCCGGTCACGCCGGACAGGTCGACGGTCACGCCGCCGAGCGCGAAGGTCGCGTTGCCCGAGGTGGCGTCGGTCCAGGTGAGGGCACCGGTCGGGCCGAAGGTCAGCGGGGTCGTCGCGTAGGTCGCGGTGCCGTCGGTGGCGCCCATGGTCCAGCCGGTGGCCGTCTTGGTCATCGTGAGCTCGATCTCGCGCTCGGTGCCGATGGCGTCGTACGCCTTCACCGTGAGGGTCTTGATCGTCCCCTCCTTGGCGTCGGCCTGCAGGTTGCCGGCGAACGGCGCGGTCGTGGTCGCCTTGGCGGGCATCACGGTGCCGACGCCCACGCGGATGTCGCCCACGGGGCGGGCGGTGTCGATGACGCCGTTCTCGGCGGCCCAGCCCTGCACGACGGCGCCGTCGCCCGGCAGCACCATCTGGCCGCTGGAGTCGAAGTCGAACGAGCCGGCGCGCGTGTAGTACTGCTGCGTGCCCTGGCGGACCACGAAGAAGCCGTCGCCCGAGATCATCATGTCGGTGCTGCGGCCGGTCAGCTGCGCGGCGCCCTGCGTGAAGTTGGTGGTGATGCCGGCGACCTGCACGCCGAGGCCGACCTGCGCCGGGTTCTGGCCGCCGACGCCGTCCTGCGGCGCCGCGGCCGCGTTGAGCATCTGGCTCAGCGTGTCCTGGAACTGGATCTGGGACGCCTTGAAACCGGTGGTGTTGACGTTGGCGATGTTGTTGCCGGTCACGTCGAGCATCGTCTGGTGGCTGCGCAGACCGCTGATGCCGGAGAAGAGGGAGCGGAGCATGGTGGATCCCTTTCGAGGGGTGGTGAGGGTGGCGGACCGCGGTCAGGCGGTGGTCGTGGGGGGCGTGGCGGGGGCGTCGGGCGCGGCACCGGCCGGGCGGACGCTCGCGACCGCGTCGAGCGCGATCTTCTCGGTGCCGATCGTCAGCGCGGGCACGCTGCCGGAGTAGTCGACGGACTCGACGACGCCCGACTTCGTGGCGCCGGTGGCGTCGGTCCAGCTGACCTGCTGGCCGACCAGGTCGGCGGAGGCCATGCGCATCTGCAGCGCGAACTGCTCGCGCGAGGAGGCCTGGAGCTCGGTGAGCGACTCCATCATCCCGAGCTGCGTGGTCTGGGCCATCATCTGGCTGGTGTCCATCGGGCTGCTCGGGTCCTGGTTGCCCAGCTGGGCGATCAGCAGCTGCAGGAACGTGTCCTTGTCCAGCTCCTTCTTGGGCGCGGTCCCGGCCGCCGCGTCGGTGCGCGTCTGGCCGATGGTGGACACGGGGACTTCGAGTGACATCGGGGGTCTCCTCTCGGGTCAGACGAGCAGGTCGAGGCCGCCGGCGGAGGCCGGCGTGCGGGTGGCGGCGGGGTCGGCGGACGTCGTGGCCGTGCCGGCGCCGGCGAGGCCGGCCGGGCGGGCGGCGCCCCGGTCGAGCGCCTCGCGGCGGGCGGAGCCGTCGGCCGCGCCGTCGGTCCCGTCGCCGCCGAGGCTGACGTCCGAGGACAGACCGCTCGCCGCGAGGTCGCGGCGCAGGTCCGGCAGGGACTGCCGGAGCGCGTCACGGGCCGCGTCGGTCGCGCCGACCAGCTCGACGCGCACGGACTCGGGCGAGATGTGCGCGACGACCTTGACCGGGCCGTAGTGGTCCGGGTCGACCCGCAGCGTCAGCACGTGCTGGCCGTTGCCGGCGGCGCGCAGGGCGGGCAGCTGCTCCCCGATCTTCCCGGCGAGCTGGTCGGCCAGCGGGGTCCCGGCCGCCTGGGCGGCCGCGGCGACACGGTGCTGGACCGTGCCCACCTGCAGCGTGCCGGGCTGGGCGGCCGGGGCGGCCGGGGTCGCCGGCGCGGCGTCGTCGGCCGGGGCCGCCTCGGTGGGCGCCGCGGCGGCGACGGACTCCGGGGCCACCTCGGCGGCGGTCGCGGTGGCGGTGGCGGTCGCGGCCTCGGCGGGGACCGGCGCGGTCGCGGCAGCGGTGGCGGCGGCGGGGTCGGCGGGAGCGGCGCCGGGGGTGGTCGTCGCGGAGGTGCCGGCTGCCGGGGTGGCGGCCGCGGCGCCCGGCGTGGCGGCGGCCGGGGCGACGGTGCCCGCTGCGGGCGCCGTGCCCGCGGCCGGGTCGGCGGCGGTCGGGGAGACCGCGGCGGCGGGTGCCGCGGCGGGGGCGGCTGCCGGACCGTCGACGGCCACCGCGGCGGCGGTCGCGTCGGTGGCGGTCGCCGTCGCGGTCGTGGTGGGGACCGGCACCGCGACGAGCGCCGCGGCCTGCTGCGCGGCGGCCTCCGTGCCGGGCGCAGCGGCGAGCGGCAGCGCGGGCACGACGACGGCCTCGGCCGCCGCGTCGCCGGAGGGGGCCTGCTCGGTGGTGCCGGCGGGCTCGGTGCTGTCGGTGGCCTCCGTGGCGTCGGCGGCCGGCGCGGTGGGCTGCCCGGTGCCGGGCGTGGTCGACGCCCCCGACGTGCCCGACGCAGCGGCGGTGGCGTCCGGACGGTCGGACGCGGGGCGACCGGCGTGCTCCGGGCGCGGCCGGTCGGCGGCGGGCCGCTCGGTCGCGCGGTCGGCCTGCCGGTCGGCGGCACGGTCGGCAGGACGGTCGACCGGACGGTCGGCGGGCCGGGACGCCGGGGCGGCGGCCAGCTCGCCGGCGAGCACGGCGTCGAAGCCTGTCGCGCCGGTGCGGGCCGCGCCGCCGACGGCGGACGCCGCGGTGGCGTGCCGCGCGGGCACGGCGGAGAGCGTGGTGGTGGTCACGAGGCGGCCCCCCAGAGGGACGAGGTCGGGATGGACGACGAGGAGGTGCTGCCGGTCAGCAGCGCGAGCGCGTTCTGGCCCGCGGCGGTGGCGGCGAGCGCGGCCGACGTCGCGGACGCGGTGGTCGCGGCGGCCTGCGGCAGGACGCGGCGGATGGTGGTGGGCTCCGCGTAGACGTCGCGGATCGTCACGGCCTTGCCGGGCTTGGGGGCGTCGATCATCTTGCCGTCGCCGACGTAGATGCCGATGTGCTTGCCGCCGCTCAGCACCACCAGGTCGCCGGGCAGCGCCTCGTCCAGGGACGCGACCTCCTGCCCGATGGTGGCCTGGTCGCGGGCGACGCGCGGCACCCCGGTGACGCCGAGGTCGGCGAGCGACAGCTGCACCAGGCCGGAGCAGTCCAGGCCGCCCTCGGCGAGGGTCTCGCCGCCCCAGACGTACGGGGTGCCGAGGTACTTCTTCGCGGACTCGACCAGGTCCTGCCCGGTGACCGTGGTGGACAGCGCGCCCGCGGGCACGGTGGCCGGGTCCGCGGCACCGGCGGTGGCGCCGGTCCCGGAGACCTGCGCCAGCGCCGCGGCGAACGCGGAGCCCGACGCCGAGGCGGCGGTCCCGGTGGCGGCGGCGGACGTGCCGGTGGCCGACGACGTGCCGCTCGTGGCGACGACGGCGGGGCTCGCGGCGAGCGGCACGGCGTACGACCGGATCTGCGCGATCCGGGCCTGCACGGCGGCGACGGCGTCGCTCATCGGTCCCCCTCCCCCGCGCCGGCGGTCGCCGGCGTGCGCGCGCCGGCACGACGGCCGGCGATCTCGTCCAGCACGACCTGCTCGGCGCGCTGCTCCTCGATGCGCGCCGCGGCCTCGTGCTTGTCCTGCAGTTTCTCGAGCGTCCGGGTCCGGGTGCGGGCCGCGGCCCACGCGGCGTCGGCCACGTCGACCTCGTCCTGCGCCTGGAGCACCTGCGCGCGGTGGTCGACCAGCAGCCCGGACAGCGCCAGCCGGCTGGCGACGACCGCCTGCATGTTCAGCGAGCTCATGTCGACGCCGAACTGCGCGCCGCCCAGGGCCGCCTCGGTGGCCCGGCTGCGGGCCGCCGCGGCGTCCCGGGTCCGGGTGCTCGCCGCCAGGGTCGCGGCGGCCTGCTCCTCGGCGATCGAGCGCAGCCGCAGCAGCCCGGCCAGGCGGAACGCGCGGCTCACGGCAGGTCCCCCATCGCGGCGACGAGCGCGGCGAGCCGCGCCCACGACTCGGCGGACGGCGCGCGCTCGTCCATGCCCTGCCGCAGGAAGCCGTCGATCGCGGCGCCGTGCGCCACGGCGGCGTCGACCAGCGGGTTGGACCCGGCCACGTACGCGCCGACGTCCAGCAGGTCCTGCGCCTGGCGGCGGGCCGCCATGACGCGACGCAGGCGGGTGGCGAGCTCCTTGTGCTGCGGGGCGGTCACCCGCGACGCGACGCGGGAGATGGAGCCCAGCGCGTCGACGGACGGGAAGTGCCCCTGGACCGCGAGCGAGCGCTCGAGCACGACGTGCCCGTCGAGGATGGACCGGGCGGCGTCGGCGATCGGCTCGTTGTGGTCGTCGCCGTCCACCAGCACGGTGTACAGGCCGGTGACCGAGCCGGTCGCGGCGGTGCCGGCCCGCTCCAGCAGCTGGGCGAGCAGCGCGAACGTGCTCGGCGGGTAGCCGCGGGTGGCCGGGGGCTCGCCGACGGACAGGCCGATCTCGCGCTGCGCCATGGCCACGCGGGTCAGCGAGTCCATCATCAGCACCACGTCGTCGCCCTGGTCGCGGAACCACTCGGCGATCCGGGTGGCGACGAAGGCGGAGCGCAGGCGGACCAGCGGCGGCTCGTCGGAGGTGGCGACCACGACGACGCTGCGGGCCAGGCCCTCGGGGCCGAGGTCGTCCTCGAGGAACTCGCGCACCTCGCGGCCGCGCTCGCCGACCAGCGCGATGACGGACACCTGGGCGTCCGTGCCGCGCGCGATCATCGACAGCAGCGAGGACTTGCCGACGCCGGACCCGGCGAACAGGCCCAGACGCTGGCCGCGGCCGGCGGTGACCAGGGTGTCGAGCACCCGGACGCCGAGGTCCAGCGGCTGGGCGACGCGGGCCCGCGCGAGCGGGTGCGGGGCGTGCCCGGTGACCTCGGCGCGGCCGACGCCGACCAGCGGGCCCTTGCCGTCGATCGGTCGGCCGAGCCCGTCCAGCACGCGGCCGAGCAGGCCGGGGCCGACGGGGGTCGTCAGCGCCGTGCCGCGCGGGCGGACCCGCATGCCGGCACGCAGCCCGTGCGTCGGGCCGAGCGGCATCGCGTGCGCGGTGCCGCGGCCGGTGGCGACCACCTCGGCCGGCACCTCGCCCGCGTCGGTGTCGATGGCGACGAGCTCGCCGACCGCGGCACCGGTGCCCGCGACCTCGACGGTCAGGCCGACGACGCCGCGGACCGAGCCGACGCGCTCGGGGCGCGCGGCGGCCAGGGCCGCACCCCAGACCGGGGAGGCCGGTGCCGGCAGGCCGGGCGCGGCCACGGGCTCGGTGGCGCCCCCGCGGGGCGTCGGCAGCAGCGTGCTCGTCGTGGTGCTCATGCGGGGTCGCCCCCGGCCAGCGCGGCGCGGGCACGGTCCAGGGCGGCGCCGATGCGCGCGTCCAGGTAGCCCTCCGGGTACTCGCCGACCGCGTCCCCGGGCGCGAGCGCCGGGTCCGCGACCAGCTCGACGCCGGTCAGGTCGGGCAGGCCGGCGAGCACGTCGCCGGAGGCCAGGGCGCCGCGGACGGCGGCCAGGTCCCGCGGGTGCAGGCGCACGGTGTGCACCTCGCGCGCCGGGTCCTGCTCCCGCACGCGGCGCAGCGCGGCCCGGGCGGAGGCCGGCGCGTCGGCCAGCTCGGTGCCGAGCACGGCGGCGGCCAGGTCCAGGCCCGCGGCGTGCAGGGTCGCCTCGGACGCGGCGAGCACCGGGGCGCTGCGGTCGGCGGCGGCCCGGGCGGCCCGGGCCAGCACGGCGAGGGCGTCGGCGTGCTCGGCGGCGCGGCGGCCGTCGGCCTCGGCGCGCTCGCGCTGGACGCGGGCGGCCTCGGTCTGCGCGGCGCGGGCGGCCTCGCGGGCGCCGGCGGCGTAGCCCGCCGCGTACCCGGCGGCGAAGCCCTCGGCGCGGTATGCCGGGTCGGCCGTCGCGGTGCCGGCGTAGGCCTGCGTGAACGTGCGGGTGTCAGGAGACATACTCGTCCTCGCCCTCCCGCCGGATCACGATCTGTCCGGACTCCTCGAGGCGGCGGATGGCCTGGACGATGCCGGCGCGCGCCTCCTCCACCTGGGACAGGCGGACCGGGCCGAGCAGCTCGATCTCCTCCTCGAGGTTCTCGCGGGCGCGCTCGGAGAGGTTGCGCAGGATCTTGTCGCGCACCTCGGGAGCGGCGCCCTTGAGGGCGACGGAGAGCTCGTTGGTCTCGACCTGGCGCAGCACCAGCTGCATCGCGCGGTCCTCGAGCAGCACGGTGTCGCCGAAGACGAACATCCGGCTGCGGACCTCGTCGGCCAGCGCCTCGTCGCGGCTCTGCAGCCCCTCGAGGATCAGCTTCTCGGTGGTCGGGTCGGCACGGTTGATGATCTCGACCAGCGGCTGGACGCCGCCCACGGCCGAGAGCTCGTTCGGGGTCAGCACGGTGGACGCCTTGCGCTGCATCGACTCGGCGATGACCGCCACGACGTCCGGCGAGGCGCGCTCCATCAGCGCGATCCGGTGCGCGACCTCGGACTGCTGGTCCGCGGGCAGGCCGGCGAGGATCGCCGACGCGTGCTCGGGCCGCAGGTGCGCGAGCACCAGGGCCACGGCCTGCGGGTGCTCGCCGTTCAGCAGCGACAGCACCTGCCGGGCGTCGGCGTGCTGCAGGAACTCGAACGGCTGGCCGGCCATCGAGGTCTGCAGGCGCTCGATCATGCCCGCGGCCTCGTCCCGGCCCAGCGCGCCCTCGAGCAGCTGGGTGGCGTAGCCGAGGCCGCCGTTGACGCTCGGGCCGATGGCCGAGGCGGCGTAGAACTCCTCGACGACCTCGTCCGCCAGGGCGGCGTCGACGCGGTCGAGCCGCATGATCTCGGCGGTGAGCTCCTCGATCTCGGCGGTCTCGAGCTGGGCCATCACCTTGGCGGCGCGCTCGCGCCCGAGCTGCAGCAGCAGCATGGCGGCCTTCTGGGAGCCGGTCAGCGTCGCGGTGGACATCAGCGCCGCCCGGCGGGGGTCAGCCAGCCGCGCAGGAGGTCGGCGACCTCTTCCGGCTGCTCGTCGGCGAGCGCGGCGATCTCGGCGCGCTTGACGGCGAGGGACTCGGCGACCGGGTCGATCTCGGCCGGCCCGGGCAGCGCCGGCGGGATCTCCGGCAGCTCCTCGAGCACGGCGGTGTCGTCCGGGCCGTCCATCAGGGGCAGCTCGCCGATGTCGAGCGCCTCGCGCTTGCTGCGCCGGGACCGGCGGGCCAGCACGACGGCGACGATGATCGCGACGAGCAGCAGGGCGCCGGCGATGACCAGCTGGCGGAGCATGCTGGCCCGCTCGGCGGCGGCGGCCTCGGCGTCGGCCGCGGCCAGCGCGTCGGCGGCGGCGTCCGCACCCGTGGTGTCGAAGGCCATCGCCTGCACGGCGATGGTGTCGCCCCGGGCGGTGTCGATGCCCGCGGCGGCGGTGAGGGTCGCGGAGAGCTGCGCGAGGTCGATGCCCGCGGCGGCGGTCTGGTCGACCAGCACGGCCAGCGACTGGCGCTGCACGGTGCCCGGGGCGACCGTGGTCACCTCGGTGACCTTGTTGACCGCGTTGGTGACGTCCTCGGTGGTCTTGACGTACTCGCCGTCGGTGCCCGCGGCGCCGCCGGGGACCGCGATGTTGTCCGGGCCCAGCACGCCGGTGGCGTTGCCGCCGCCGGTGCCGGTGTACTCCTCGGACGTGGTGGACGAGGCCAGCGGCGGGGCCTCCGCGGCGGGCGCGAACTCCTCGGAGGTGCGCTGCGTCTGGTCCTGGTTGAGCGCGGCGGTGACGGTGACCGTCGAGTTGCCCGCGCCGACCACCTGGTCGAGCATCGCCTGCACCGCGCCGGTGACCCGCTGCTCGTAGGCGGAGGTCGCCTCGTCGCCGGAGCCGGACGTGATGCCGGTGCCGACCTCGGACAGCACCTTGCCGGTGGAGTCGACCACCGCGACGTCGGTGGCCTTCATGCCCTCGATGCCCGCGGACACCAGGTGCACGATCGCCTCGACCTGCGGCGTGGTGAGGTCCTTGCCGGTCCGCGTGCGCACGAACACCGACGCGGTCGGGTCCTGCTGCTCGGAGACGAACACCGTCTCGGCCGGCAGCGCGAGCTTGACCGAGGCCGTCTCCACGCCCTCCATCGCGCCGATCGTCTTGGCGAGCTCGCCCTCGATCGCGCGCTGGTAGGTGGTCTGCTGCTGGAACTCGCTGGAGGTCATCGACATGCCGTCCAGCAGGGAGTAGCCGTCGCCCTCGGAGTTGGCCGGCAGGCCGGCCGCCGCGAGCGAGAGCCGCAGGTCGTAGAGCTTGTCCTGGGGCACCAGCACGGTGCTGCCGCCGTCGGCGAGCTCGTAGGTCACGCCCTCGGCGGACAGCTGCTCGACGACCGCGGAGGCGTCCGTCGCGGACAGGCCGGAGAACAGCGGGCTGAGCGACGGCTTGCTGGACCAGGAGAACAGCGCGAACCCGCCGAGCAGCAGCGCGGCGAGCGCGATGAGCGCGAAGGTCTTCTGCGGGAGGGAGAACTGCCCCACCGCGCCGCCCATGCGGCCGAACAGGGACTTCACCTGGGCGGGCATCAGGCCTGCATCCTCATGATCTCGGTGAACGCGTCGACGGCCTTGTTCCGCACGGCGGCGGTGAGCTCGAGCGCGAGCTTGGCCTCGGACGACGCGACCGTGTAGTCGTGCACGTCGTCGAGGTCGCCGGTGACGGCCTGGACCGCGAGCGCGTTGCTCGTGGACTGGAGCTGGGTGACGTGGTCGACCGCGCTGAGCGCGGAGGCGAAGCCGCCGTCGCCCGGACCGGTCGTGCCGGTGCTCGCACCGGCGCCGGCGAGGGCGCTCAGGTCCGACAGCTCGGACAGGTAGGACGTGGGGCTGACGCCGGAGACGGGCTGGATGCTCATGCGGTGCGTCCGATCTGCAGGGCCGCCTCGTACGACGCCTTGGCGCGGTCCACGACCGCGGCGTTCGCCTGGTAGCCGCGCTGGGCGATGATCAGCTGGGTCATCTGGCTGGCCATGTCGACGTCGGGGTACCGGACGTACCCGTCCTCGTCGGCCAGCGGGTGGGTGGGCTCGTAGACCATGCGGCCCTCGGCGGAGCCGAGCGCGATGCCGGCCACCTGCACACCGCCGCCGTTCTCGGAGCCGATCTCGGTGGCCACCACGTACTTCGCGCGGTAGGCCTCCTCGCCGGTGCCCGTCACGGTGTTCTGGTTCGCGAGGTTGTCGCTCACGGCGTCGAGCCACTTGCGGTGGACGGTCATGCCGGTGCTGGCGATGCCGATCGCCCCGAAAGTCGTCATCAGTTGGTCCTCATCGCGGTGCGCACGCTGGAGAAGGTGCCGTCGACCGCCTGGGTCGCGAGCTGGTAGCGCAGGTTGGTGTCGACGTTGAGGAGGGTCTCCTCGTCGAGGTTGACGTTGTTCCCGTCGGTGCGGGTGGGCTCCAGGGAGCGGGCCACGGAGGCGGTGGTGGCGCCGGTGCCGTCGTCGACGGCGCGGGCGAGCTCGGCCTCGAACGCGACCTTCTTGGCCTGGTAGCCGGGGGTGTTGATGTTCGCCACGTTCTCGGCGATGGCGCGCTGGCGCAGCGCCAGGCCGTCGAGCGCGCTGTTGAGCGCGACGTAGCTCACGGAGTCGAACATGCCCATGACAGGGTCACCCTCACCGAGGTCGGTCCTGAGGTCGGCCGATCCGTGGCCTGCTGGGTGAGCGATCCGTGCTCAGACCTCCCATCGGCGGGAGGCGGGTGGCGCTGAGGCGCCGGGAAGGACTTTTTCGCCCGTCACCCAGGTGGGGGGTGCGATTCGCGAAGGAATGTCCGACTTCGCCAGGAAATGTCCACGCCGACCTTCTGGGTGGTACCACCCAGGAGGCCGGCGGCGGGTCTCAGCCCTCGATGTCGAGGTACACCGGGGCGGCCGCGGCGCGGGTGCGCAGACCGTCCGAGGTGCGCAGGCGGCGACGGTGGTCGCCCAGCTGGTCGGCGGTGCGCCGGACCAGGTCGCGCTGGCGCTCGACCAGCGCCGCGGCGCGCGGGGCGAGGGCGAGCGGCAGGGGGCCGAGCCCGCGCGGGGTGCGCCAGGGCTCGGTGACGGCGACGTCCGCGCCGGCACCGGCGTCGGCACCGGGCTCGGTCGTGCGGGCGAGGCGCAGCAGGTCCTCGGCGCGGTCGGCCACGCCCTCCATCTCGGCGAGCGCGCGGGTCCAGGCGGCCTCGCGGGCGTCGCGGGCGTCCTGCTCGTGCGCACCCTCGTGCTGCCGGGGCAGCGGGGCGTCGGGGTGCGCGTCCGGGTCGAGCAGCGCCTCCGCGGCCCGGGTCACGGCACCGACGGCGGGCGCCTCAGCCGACACCGAGCACCCCGGCACCGACGCCCAGGCCCTCGGAGGTCGGCGCCGGCCGCGGGGTCGGCACGTCCTGGGCGACCACGACGGCGGCCTCGCGCCACGCCTCGGCGAGCGGCCCGACCACGGTGCGGCAGGCGGCGACCCGGTCGGCGTCCCCGGCCAGGCCGGCGCCGATCAGCTCGGACAGCAGGTACGTGTAGACGGACAGCAGGCGGTCGCCACCGTCCCACTCGCCCACGTTGAGGTTGGCGATGAACTCCGCCACGATCTCCTGGCCGTGCGCCAGGTGCTGCGTGCCCTCGGCGCGCGAGCCCGCGCGGAGCGCGACCTCGGCCCGGTCCAGGTCCAGCAGCAGCCGGTCGTAGAGCATGGTGAGGAGCTTCGCGGGGCCGGCGGTGGCGACCGCGTCGGCGAGGTACCGGGTCCGGACGTCGTACACGACGGTCCTCCGTTGCGTGGTTCGGGGGTGGCGGGTCAGCTCGACGCTTGCGCGTTGAGCTGGGCGAGCTGCTGGGACAGGAAGTTCGAGGTCGACTGCATCTTCGACATCGAGACCTCCATCGCGGTGTAGGTGCGCATCAGCGACTGGCGGCGGGTGGCCAGGCGGTCGTCCCAGTCCGCGATGCGGTCGGCGAGGTCGCTGACCTCGCCCTCGTAGGACTTGATCTGCGTGCTGAGCGTGCCCTTGGTGGGCTCGGACGCCGCCGTCGTGGCGGTCTCGAGCGCAGCGGCGACGGCCTGCACCATCTTCTGCGTGCCGACCGGGTCCTCGTTGTAGGCGGCGGTGAACGCCGCCTCGTCGAACGTGAAGGCGCCCTTGCGGTCCAGGTTGATGCCGACCGAGGACGGGGACTTGCCGTCCACCTCGATCGAGCCCGCCGCGAGCACGTTCTGCTGCAGCATCCGCACCGCGGTGTTGCCCGCGAGCAGGCCGCCCTTGAGGATCGACCCCCCGTCGGCGGCGGTGCTGGTCGTCGGCTTGGTGCGGTCGGCGATGTCGCCGAGCACGGCCGTGAGGTTGGTGACCAGGTTGGACGCGAGCTTGCTCATCGACGCGGCGCTGCGGGCGACGGTGACGGTGACCTCGTCGGCGCCGGCCTTGCTGACCGTCAGGTCCACGCCCGTGAGCAGGCCCTTGAACGCGTTGCTGGACGAGGTGACCTCGGTCTTGCCGGGGGTGCCGGGCCAGAGCGTGACCTTGGCGTCCGCCGCGGCGCGCAGCTCCTGGCCGCTCAGGTCCGTGCCGGCGTTCGGGTTCGTCGCCGTGACCGTGAACGCGTTGTCGGCGCCCGTGGTGGACCCGGTGAGCTGGAGCCTGTACGAGGGCGCGGCGGCGGTCCCGACGTTGACGGCCGAGGCGGTGACGCCGGTGCCCTCGGCGTTGAAGGCGGCGACGACGTCGCCGATGTGCGTGCTGGAGGCGACGATCGTCTTCGCCTCGCCGCCGACGGTCAGCGTGAACGTGGGCTTGTCCGACGTGTACGAGGTCGGCAGCGTGTAGAGGGTCGACTGGGACGAGGCCAGCTTGTCGACGGTCAGCGTGAGGGAGGACGGCGTCGCGTCCTTCGACGTCACGGCGGTGACCGCGGTCGACGAGGCCGTCGCGGTGGTGGTCTGCCAGGACTCGGGCTTGAGCGCCGTCGTCGCGGCGGTGCCGAGGGAGGCGACCTTGGTGTTGAGCGACTGCAGGGCGGTCACGACCGACTGCAGGCCGGTGCGCTTGGACGCCAGCAGCTTCTGCTGGTTGCCCTCGACGGCCAGCAGCGAGTCGATGATCTCGGAGGTCTTCATCCCGCTGATCAGGCCGTCGATGCCGATGCTGCTCACCATGCTGGTGCGGTCCTCCCTGGTGGAACTGGTGGCGTGCGCGGCGGGTGCCGCGCACGCGACAGGCGGTGGGTGGACGGTCGTCCACCCACCGCCTGTCAGGTCGTGCGGCGCCGCCCGCTGTCACCAGCGGGCGGCATCAGCTCACTGGAGGAGCTGGAGAACGCTCTGCGGCAGGTTCTTGGCCTGGGCGAGCATCGCCGTACCGGCCTGCGACAGGATCGAGGCGCGGGTGTAGCTGACCATCTCGGACGCCATGTCGGTGTCGCGGATGCGGCTCTCGGACGCGGTCAGGTTCTCCACCGCGACGTTGAGGTTGTTGATGGTGTGGTCGAAGCGGTTCTGGACCGCACCCAGGCCGGAACGCACCTGGGAGACCGAGGTGATCGCGGCGTCGATCAGGTCGATCGCCTCGTCCGCGCCGGACGCCTGCTTGAAGCTGGCCTCCTTGGCGGCGACCTCGGCCGCCGAGCCGGTGACGGTCGCGGTGGTGATCTCGATGCCGGCACCACCCGAGGCGTCGGCCGTGGCCGCACCCGCACCGAAGGTCGCGGTCAGCGCGGACTGCAGGGCAGTCTGGGCCGAGGCGGCGTCGGTCGCGGCGGAGTAGTCGACCGACGTGAGGTCGAGCGACTTGTCGCCGATCGTGATCGTGCCGTTGAGCTTGCCGAACTCGGCCACCGCGGTGGCGTCGTCGGAGTAGTCCGCGGCCGCACCCACGGTCAGCACACCGGCGGTGCCGGAGGCGGCGGCCGTGGTGTTGGTGCCCGTGGTGGCGTTGGTGGCGATGGCGGTGACGTCGACGCCCGCGAGGCCGAGGCCCTCGGTGCCGAGACCCTTGCCGCCGGCCAGCGCGATCTTGACGCTGATCTTGTCCTGCGCCGAGGTGTTGGCGCCGACCTGGAACGAGCCGTCGTAGTTGCCGTCCAGCAGCTTCTTGCCGTTGAACTGCGTGGTGTCCGCGATACGGGTCAGCTCGGTCTTGAGCTCGCCCAGCTCGTCCTGGATGTTGGACTTCGCGGTGTCGGACAGACCACCCTCGTTGGACGCCTGGACCGACAGCGTACGCATGCGCTGCAGGATCGAGTGCGTCTCGGTCAGGGCGCCTTCAGCGGTCTGGACGACCGAGATGCCGTCCTGGGCGTTGCGGACGGCCTGGGTGGTGCCGCCGATCTGGGCGCGCAGGCCCTCGGAGATCGCCAGGCCGGCAGCGTCGTCCGCCGCGCGGTTGATGCGCAGGCCGCTCGAGAGCTTCTCGAGCGACTTGCCCAGGTCGTTCTGCGTGGAGGACAGGTTGCGGTACGCGTTCAGTGCCGCGATGTTCGTGTTGACGGAGAGCGCCATGGTTCTCTTCTTCCTTGATCGGGGTACTCGTGGCCCATCCGTGGGCTCACCCTTGAACTTCGACCGGGACCCGCCGCCCCTGAGGGATTCGGGGCGGTTCACCCGATAGGGCCAACGCGAGGCCTCCGCAGTCCGCTGACCAGCGGAAACGCCGCAGGCGCCGGCCGCGGTGTCGCGGTCCGGCGCCTGCGGCGCGGTGTGAACGTCTCTGCTGCGGAAACGCTCCGGCGGTCAGACGGCCAGGGCGCGGGCGGTGCGGGTGCCGTCCTCGAACGGCGACGGGACGACGCCGGCGGCGGCCTCGACCTGGTGGCCGGCGGCCGACATCGCGGCGCGCGAGGCGACCGCGGCGAAGTAGGTGCGGCGGCGGCGCTCGGCCACGCCGTCGGGACGCTCGGCGGCGGGGACCAGCTCGGGGTCCAGGCTCGCGTTCAGGCCGTCGCGCATGAGGGCCAGGCCCTCGGTGCGCAGCTGGCTGATGCGCGACTGGGTGACGCCCAGCTCCTCGGCGAGCTCGGCGACGGACCGGTCGTCGAGGAACAGGCCCTCGATCACGGTGCGCAGGCGGTCGGGGAGCGTGTCGACGGCCGCGCGCAGGTAGCGCAGGCGCTCGCCGAGCAGCACGTTCTCCTCCGGGCCGGGCGCCTCGTCGCGGACCAGGTCGGCGACCGGGTGCACGGAGGCGTCCATCGACAGCACCCGGCGCTCGGCGTCCTGCCGGGCCTGGTCGACCGCGGCGACGTCGGTGCCGAGCGCGGCGGCCAGCTCGGTGCGGGTGGGCGTGCGGCCCAGCGTCGCGGTGAGGCGGTCGCTCGTGCTCGACAGCTCGCGGGCCCGGTGCCGGGCGCCGCGGGAGGCCCAGTCCATCGAGCGGAGCTCGTCGATCAGCGCGCCGCGGATGCGCAGCGCGGCGTAGCGGGCGAAGGGCACGCCGGTCTCGGCGTCGTAGGCACGCGACGCGAGGACGAGGGCGAGGTGGCCGGCGGACACGAGGTCCTCGCGGCTGACGGTGGCGGGGACCCGGGCGAGGACCTCGCTCACGTGGTAGCCCACCAGGGGCATGTGCGACACGACGAGGGCGTCGGTGGCGGGGGTGGCTGCAGAGCTGTTCACGATCCGGTTCTCGGTCCGGGTGAAAGCCGCCTTGAGTTTTTTCCACGATGTTCCCGGTGAAGGGAACTATGCGACTCAAGACCCATTTCGGACGTTCCAGACTGACAAATCGGACATCCGTTGACATAGTCCCGGGGTCGCCCACTCGGGTGTGACGCACGACACATTCAGGAAGCCGCTTGCCCGTCCGACGGGTGCCTGGGGCAACCCCCGCGGGACCCCGTGGGCACGCACCGGCACGCACCTGTCCGATTCCGCTCAGGAGTGGGGCGGGCGTCCCGATAGGAGGTGCATGCCCACCGGAGCACCCGGCGGGACCACCGACACACCGCCGCACGGAAAGGGGAGTCCCCCGATGGCCCTGAGCCAGCTGTCCGACGTCCTGTGGTCCGAGCGCCGCCTGCTCGAGCTGCTGCTGTTCAAGCTCGAGGAGGAGCAGCTCGTGCTGACCAGCGGACGCACCCGGTGGCTGGCGCACGCCACGCGTGAGGTCGAGACCGTCCTGGACCAGATCCGCGACGCCGAGCTCGGCCGCTCCGTGGAGGCCGACGCCGTCGCCCTGGAGCTCGGCCTCGAGCCCGGCACCAGCCTGCGGGCCCTCGCCGAGGCCGCCCCCGCGCCGTGGGACGACCTGCTGCACGCGCACCGGGACGCCTTCGTCCAGCTCACCACCGAGATCAGCCAGCTCGCCGACGGCAACCGCGAGCTGCTGGCCATGTCGCACCGGGCCACGCAGGAGACGCTCATGTCCCTGCAGGAGACCGTGCAGACCTACGACCCGACGGGTCACACCACCGCCGAGGCCGACCGCAGCGCCCAGCTGCTCGACCGGTCGTTCTGAACAGGAAGAGGATCCGTGAGCACCTTCTCCGGACTGGGGACCGCCCTCAGCTCCCTGATCGCCCAGCGCCAGGCGCTGGAGGTCTCGGGGCAGAACGTCGCGAACGCCAACACCGTGGGCTACACCCGGCAGCGCGCCGCCATGGCGTCGCTGCCGGCCGCCACCGTCCCCTCGATGTTCTCGAGCACCGACGGCGTCGGTCAGGGTGTCGCGGTGACCGGGTTCGAGCGGCTGGGTGACGTCTTCCTCGACGCCCGCCTGCGCAACGAGACCTCGGGCGCCTCGCGCCTGGCCGCGATCGCCGGCGAGTACAAGACCCTCGAGACCACCATCGGCGAGCCGTCCAAGACGGGGTTCTCCAAGGACCTCTCCGCCTTCTGGTCCGCCTGGTCCGACGTCGCCAAGCAGCCGAACTCCGAGGCGAGCCGCTCGGTGCTGCTGGAGAACGCCAAGGCCGTCGGCAACCGCATCGCCACGATGTACGAGGACACCGGGACCCAGTGGTCCCAGGCGCTGACCACGACGACGTCGCTGGTGACGCAGGTCAACACGACCGCCGCCAACGTCGCCGACCTGAACAACCGGATCCTGTCGATCACGAACGCGGGCGGTGCCGCCAACGAGCTGATGGACCAGCGCGACCTGCTGGTCACGCAGCTCTCCGGCCTGGTCGGCGCCGCCACCCGGACCAACGACGACGGCACCGTCGACGTCATGGTCGCGGGGAACGCGCTGGTGTCCGGGTCGACCGCCAACGCGCTGAAGGTCTCCGCCGGCAGCCCGCAGTCCTTCCAGGGCGCCGTCGACGGGGGCACGGTCTCCATCGTGTGGGCGCGCAACGACAACCCCGTCGGCATGGAGGGCGGCCGGGTCGCCGGCCTGCTGACCACGCTGGCCCCGCCGGCCGGCGGCGGCATCCTCGCCGGCACGGGGGTGTCGCTCAACGACCTCGCGACGAACATCGCGACCAAGGTCAACGCGATCCACGACAAGGGCACCACCGTCGCGAACTACGGCACGGGCGTCACCGGCGGCGACTTCTTCACCTTCACCGCCGGCCAGCCCGCCGCGCTCGGCCTGACGGTCGCGATCACCGACCCGGCCGACGTCGCGGTCGCCGACCCGACCAAGGGCGCGCTGGACGGCAGCATCGGCACCGAGATGGCGAACCTCGCGAACGCGGCCGGCGGCCCCGACTCCCAGTGGTCCGCCTTCGTGGTCGACCTGGGCGTCAAGTCCGCGAGCGCGTCCTCGCGCGCCACGGTCGCCGAGGCCGCGCGGTCCACCGCCGCGGCCGCCCAGCTCGCCCAGACCAGCGTCGACACCGACGAGGAGTCGGTCAACATGCTGGCCTACCAGCGGGCCTACGAGGGCGCGGCCCGCGTCCTGACCGCCATCGACGAGATGCTGGACACGCTGATCAACCGGACGGGGGTGGTGGGCCGATGAGCACGATCGGACGCGTCACGCAGTTCACGGTGCGGAACTCGACGCTCGAGAACCTGCAGAACAACCTGCACAAGATGTCGACCCTCCAGGCGCAGATGTCGTCGGGGTCCAAGATCAACCTCGCCTCGGACGACCCGGCGGCCACCGCCGACGTCCTGCGGCTGCAGGGCGAGCAGCGCGTGCTCGCCCAGTACGGCCGCAACGCCGACGACGGCGAGGCGTGGCTGACCACGGTCGACACCGCGCTGCAGACCTCGCTCGCCTCGGTGCGCAAGGCCCGCCAGCTCACGATCAACGGCGGCGACGGCGCGCTCGGCGCGACCTCGCGCATCGCGCTGGCCCAGGAGATCGAGGGCATCCGCGACGGCCTGCTCGCGCAGGCCAACTCCCAGTACCTCGGACGCTCGGTGTTCGCCGGGACGTCCGACGGGCCGGCGTTCACCGACGCGGCGGGCGGCTACGCCTTCAACGGCGTCGCCGGCAGCTCCGTGGACCGCACGGTCGCGAGCGGCACCACCATCCGCGTCGACTCCGCCGGCTCCGCCGTCTACGGCGAGGGCGACGACTCGATCTTCCGCGTCCTCGACGACATCGCCGCGACCCTGCGTGCCGGTGGCGACCCGACGGACCAGCTCGACGCCATCGACGGGCACGTGAACAACATGCTCGCCGAGATCTCCTCGGTCGGTGCCCGGCAGAACCAGGTCGACTCCGCCCAGAGCGTCATCACCGCGAACCAGCTGACCTCCTCGACCCGCCTCTCGGCGATCCAGGACGTCGACCTCGCGCAGATCATCCTCGACCTCGGGTCGCAGGAGGTCGCGTACAAGGGCGCCCTGAGCGCCGCCGCCAAGGTTCTTCAGCCGACACTCCTGGACTTCCTCCGATGACCGCTGACCTGGTCGACGCCCCGCGTCGCACGCACCTGCCCGAGCACCTGCACCTCACCACGCCCATGCCGGGCCTGGTCGGGTACGAGGACTTCACGCTCACCCCCCTGGACGACGCCGGCGTGCTGTTCTCGCTGCGCTCCGAGCCCGACGGCGCCCGCCCCGTGCGGCTGTTCGTCGTCGCCCCGGACGCGTTCTTCCCCGACTACGACCCCGCGATCGACGGCGCCGTCCTGGCGTCCATCGGCGCGGAGCGCGACCGGGCCGTGCGCCTGGTCGTGGTGCGCCCCGCGGACGGCGCCGAGCCGCCGACCGCCAACCTGCTGGCCCCCCTGGTCCTCGACCCGGCGAGCGGCGCGGCCGTCCAGACCGTCCTGTCGGAGGACTGGCCGCTGCGCGCCCCGCTCGGCCGGGCCGCCTGACACGACGGAGATGTCATGACCTCGACCCTCGGTGCCGACCCGACGCCCGCCACCCCGGGTGCGCGCGCGGCGAGCGGCAGCGCGATCCCGATCGGCGGCGGCGAGACGACCGTGCAGCGGCAGCCGGTCGTGCTGCCGGACCGGTCCGTGTACGGCTACGCCGTGCGCGTTCTGGTCAGCGGGCCCACCGGCGCGCCGCTGCCCGACGAGGCGACGGAGCACGCCGTCGAGACCGCGTACCGGCGGCTCGACCTGACCGGGCTGGCCGGGGACAAGCCCGTGCTGCTGCGGGCCACCTCCGGGCTGCTCGCGGGCACCGCGGCGGTCTGGTACGACGCCGACCGGCTGCTGCTCGAGGTCACGCCCGCGCTCGCGCGGCGCTCCGACATCGACGAGCTGACCGCGGCCGCCACCGCGAGGGGCAGCCGGCTCGCCCTGGCCGACTTCGACGGCTCGCTGCCGCAGGAGCGGCTGCTGGACCGGGTCGCCCTGGTCAAGGTGGACCTGCAGCGCGGCGGCGACCACGTCGCCGAGCTGGTCGCCCGGGCGCACGCCGCCGGCGCGACCGTCGTCACGGAGCACACCGACAGCGCCGCGCGCCTGGAGCTCGCGCAGCAGATCGGCGCCGACCTGCTGCAGGGGCCGATGTTCCAGCGCGACCAGCCGGTCACCCGCCGGTCGTTCTCCGCGGGCGAGCTGCAGTGCCTGGAGCTGCTGCGGGTGCTGTCCGCGGACCAGGTCGACCAGCAGACCGTCGTCCGCACCGTGGCGTCCGACCCCGAGCTGTCGATGCGCGTGCTGCACCTGGTGAACTCGTCCGCCTTCGGGCTCCGGCGCGAGATCGACTCCGTGCTGCAGGCCGTCGTGCTGGTCGGGCCGCGCCAGCTGCACGCGCTCGCCATCGCCTCGCTGATCGACGCCAAGCCCGCCTCGGTCGGCACGCTGTGGTCGATCCTGACCCGCGCGATCACCTGCCACAGCCTGGCCGGGGAGGACGTCGGCTACACCGTCGGCCTGCTCTCCGCCGTCGCGGCCCAGCAGGCCATCGACCTGACGGAGCTGGTCGAGCGCACCGGCGTCTCCGACCAGCTGGCCGGCGCGCTGCTGCGGCACGAGGGCCGGCTGGGCCAGGTGCTCCGCGCCGTGCTCGCGCACGAGGAGAACGACCTGGAGGCCGTCGCGGCGACCGGGCTCGAGCCCTGGGACGTCGCGCACGCCTACCTCGCCGCCGTGCCGAACGCGCTCGCCACCGCGACCGCGCTCGCCTTCGGGGAGTGAGCGGCACCTGATCGCAGCCTGACCGGCACCTGAGCGGTGCGTGGTCGGCGCGTGATCGGCCCGTGATCGGCACGGCCCCTGCCAGGACCTAGGCTGGGGCCGTGCCGTCGTTCATCCAGCTCGCCCTGCGCCCGGAGCGCCGCAAGCCCGCGCCCGACCCGGTGCCGGTGAGCATGCGGCCCGTGTTCCTGGTCGGCATCGGGGCGTGGCTGGCCGCGCTCGTGGTCGCGGTCGTGCTGTGGCTGACCGGCGCCGCCGCCCCGCACGGCGTGTGGACCTGCGCCGTGGGCGCCGCGCTCGGCGTGGCCGGGCTGATCTGGACCCGGCGCCGCCCGGGCCGCTGAGGCGCGCGCTGTCCGGCGCCCGACCGCTCGACCCCACCCGCTCGATGCCCGCCCGGTCGATGCCCGCCCGGTGAGGTCGTCAGACGTCGACGGGGTCGTCAGGTACGTATGACGACCTCGCCGCCGTGTGACGACCTCGCGGTGCCGTCCGGCCCGTCCGGTCAGCTCGGGTCGTACGCGACGGCGACGTCCAGGACCCAGGTCACGCCGAACCGGTCGGTCAGCATGCCGGACAGCGGCGACCAGCCCGACGGCCCGAGGTCCTGCACCACCGTCGCGCCGTCGGAGAGCCCCTGCCAGTACCGCGTGACCTCGTCGGCGTCGGTGCCGCGCACCGAGACGAAGAACGCCCGGTCCCCCGCGGCGAAGGTCTGCTCCTCCCGCACGTCGTACGCCATCACGTGGAACCCGCCGGCGGACCGCACCTCGCCCCACAGCACGCGGTCGGCGTCCGCGGGGTGCTGGACGGCGTGCGCGTCGGCGTTGGTCACGACGGCCAGCTCGCCGCCGAACACGCCCTGGTAGAGCTCGAGCGCGGCCCGCGCCTGGTCCCGGAAGTTCAGGTGGACCGTGGTGGTGATGCTCATGCGAGGCTCCTCATCGTCGCGGCCGGCGTGCTTCGCCGACCGGGTGCCCCGAGCCTCGCGGGGGTAGGTGCCAGGGTGTGTCACCTACTCGCGGCAGACTGCGGGACGTGCCCACGACCTCCGCCCGCCTGCTCGCGCTGCTGTCCCTGCTGCAGTCCCGGCGCGACTGGTCCGGCACCGTGCTGGCCGACCGGCTCGACGTCAGCCTGCGCACGGTGCGCCGGGACGTCGACCGGCTGCGCGAGCTCGGCTACCCGATCGCGGCGGTGAAGGGCCCCGACGGCGGCTACCGGCTGAGCCCCGGCGCCGACCTGCCGCCGCTGCTGTTCGACGACGACCAGGCCGTGGCGCTCGCCGTCGCCCTGCAGGTCGCGGCGTCCGGACCCGACGACGGGCTCGCGGAGCCTGCCGGCCGCGCCCTCGCGACGCTGCGGCAGGTGCTGCCGGCACGGCTGCGGGGCCGGGTCGACGCGGTGCGGGTCTCGGCGGTCGCCCGCCCCACGGAGCGGCCGCCCGCCCCGGTGGACGGCGCGGTGCTGCTCGCCCTCGGTGCCGCGGTGCGCGCGCACGAGACCGTGCGGTTCGACTACGACGCCGGGTCCGCAGCCGGCGACGGGCCGCCGCGCCGCGCCGAACCGCACCACGTGGTCACGTGGGACGGGCGCTGGTACCTGGTCGCCTGGGACCCGGACCGCGACGACTGGCGCACGTTCCGCGTGGACCGGGTCGCGCTCCGCACGCCGAACGGGCCGCGGTTCACGCCGCGGGAGCTGCCCGGCGGCGACGTGGCGGCGTACCTGCTCCGGCGGTTCCGCGGAGCGGTCGACGACGACGGCCGCTGGCCGTGCCGCGGCACCGTGCGGCTCGCGCTGCCCGCCGCGACGGTCGCCCGGTACAGCCGCGAGGGGGTCGTCGAGGCGCTCGGGCCCGACCGGTGCCGGCTCACGCTCGGGTCGTGGTCCTGGACGAGCCTGGCCGCGGAGGTGGCCCGGTTCGACGCGGACGTCGAGGTGGAGGGCCCGCCCGCCCTGGCCGCCGCGTGCACGCGCCTGGCACACCGCTTCGCCGCCGCGACCCTCCCCCGCTGACCCCGCCGACCCCGACCCCGCCGACCCCGCCGAGATGACACTTCCGGCCTGTGCCGCGCCACCGGCGCACAGGCGCGCAGTGTCATCTCGGCGGACGGGACGGCGCGCACGGGGCGGGTGAGGGGGGCGGGTGAGGGGGCGGGTGAGGGTGCGGGGGCGGGTGAGGGGGCGGGGGCGGGCGTGGGCAGGCGGGGCGGGTCAGGCGTCGGCCGACTCCGGGCTGGCCGCCGCGCGGGCGGCCGCCGCACGGGCGCGGGTGCGGGCGTTGGCGTGCTCGGACCACCGGGGCACCCACCGGCCGAGCGCGGCCGCCGCCGCCAGCCCGGCGGCGCCCATCGTGACGATCCCCGCCGCCAGGCTGCCCGCCGCGGCCACCGCCGACACCACCAGCGGACCGGCCGCGGCGCCGGAGTCCTGGAACACCCGCCACACCCCGAGGAACTGCGCGCGGTTCGCCGGCGGCGCCACGTCCGCGCCGAGGGTCATGAGGATGCCGGAGCCGATGCCGTTGCCGAACCCCATGACCATGGCCACGACGGCGACCCCCGTCAGCGTCGACGTCAGCGGCAGCACCGCGATCGCCCCGCCCAGCACCAGCATCGACGGCACCGCCACCCAGAGCCGGCCGCGGCGGTCCATCACCTTGCCCGCCGGGTAGAACAGCAGCATGTCGACGGCCCCCGAGATGCCGAAGACGAGGCTGGTCGTGGCGGGTGCGAACCCGAGGTGCTCGGACCACAGCGGCAGCACCACCTGGCGGGTGGCGCGCACGGCGCCGACCAGCACGACGGCGAGCCCGAGGGTGGCCAGCAGGCGGCGGTGCCGGCGGACGAGCTCGCGCGTCGTCACGGTCGGCCGCGCGCGGGTGGCGGGGTGCCGGTCGTCGATGTCCCGGGCGAGGCCGACGACCACCGCCGCGGCGACGGTGGTGCCGACGGCCAGCCAGAACACGGACTGCAGGTCGCCGACGTGCAGCACGAGCGCCCCGAGGAACGGCCCGATGAAGATGCCGATCCGGGAGATGCCGCCGAGCGTGGACAGCGCCCGGGCGCGGTTCACCACGGGGACGACCTCGGTCAGGTAGGCCTGCCGGGCCAGGTGGAACACCGCCGACGCGACGCCGACCACGAGGACGCCGGCGCCCAGCACCACGAGGTCCGTCGCGAGCGCGCAGGTCGCCATGGCCACGCACGCGAGGGCCGCGGCCACGATCATCGCCCGCCGGTCGCCGATGCGGGCGGCGAGCGCACCCGCCGGGACGTCGCCGAGGATCTGCCCGATGCCGATCAGCGCCACGACCAGCGCGGCCTGGTCCAGACCGGCCCCGAGCCCCGCGGCGACGAGCGCGACCACGGGGGCGATGGCACCCATCCCGATCTCGTACAGGAGCGCGGGCAGGTAGGCCGAGGCGAGCAGGGAGCGGGTCATCGCCCGTCCATCATGCCTCCGGCGTCGGCGACCTGCTCCACGGCGAGCTCGGCGGCCCGGGCGGGCTCCACCAGCGCGAGCTCGACGGCGTGCCGCAGCCGCCACGCGCCGGCCGCCTGCGCGAGCCCCCGTGCCAGGCCGGCCAGGTGCGTGGCGTGCACGGTGGCGGCCGGCCCGGCGCCCTCGACCCACCAGTCGACGGGGACGCCGTCGACCCGCAGCGTCTCGTGCTCGACCCAGGTGGCCGGCACGTCGGCCAGCAGCAGCCCGACGGCCGCCGGGGTCGGTGCGAGCCCGCCGGCGTCGTCGCCGTCGGCCTGGTCCACGGCGCCGTCGGCCAGGTCGCCGGCGAGGGCCACCCCGAGCGCCTCGGCCAGGTCGACCGGGTCGGCGGCGCCGGTGACCGGCACCATCGCGGCGACGTCGGTGCGCTGCCACCACATCGGCGCGGGTGCGACGGCGGCGTCCTCGGCGTGCACCAGCACCACGCGGTCCGGGGCGACGAGCGCGGGCAGCACGTCGAGGTCGGGCAGCGCGTCGGGGTCCGCGACGGCCAGCCGGGACCAGGCCGACCACACCGCGGCGGCGAGCGGCAGGTCGACGGGACCGCCCACGGACGCGGCCGCGCGCAGCAGCCGGTTCCACGCGGCCGCCGGCACGGCGGTCAGGCGGTCGACCCCGCCCAGCGCCGCCTGCAGCTCCGGGTCCAGCCCGGCGACCGCGGGCGGCGCCCCGGGCAGCAGGCGGGCGACCGCGGGCTCGGCACCGGCGACGGCGAACGGCGCCTCGAGGCCGAGGCCGGACCGGTGCCGCAGCCACCAGGCGGTGTAGCCCGGCGCGGTCCCTGGCCCGGACGCCCGGACCGGCTCCAGCAGCGCGCGGCGCAGCGGCCCCGGCTCCGCCAGCCGGGCGAGCACCGCGGGCCACGCGCCCGGGTCGACGGCGTCCAGGTCGGCGACGGCCACCAGCTCCGCGAGCGTCTCGCCCTCCCCCACGACGTCCGCCACCGCCGCGACGTAGTCGTCCCAGCCGTCCAGCGCGTCGGTGACCAGGTCGGTGTCGTCCTCCCCCAGGCCGAGGTCGTCCGCGCCGACCAGCACGTCGGTCAGCAGCAGCGGCACGAGGTCGCGCCGCACGCCGACCGCGACGAGGGTGTCGGCGCCCCAGCGCTCGACGGCCTCGGCGCCGACGGGCGCGAGCACGCGCGGGTCGAGCAGCCGCTCGGCGGGCGAGGCGGGCAGTACCAGGCCGTGGGCGGGAGTCGGCTCGCCGTCCGCGGCGCGCAGGGTCAGCAGCCCCCGGACGGCCCGCGCGACGGGCACCGGTGCGTCGTCGGGCGGCGGGCCGTCGTCGGCCAGGGCGGCCCGGACCAGCGTGAGCACGGCGTCGCTGACCTGCTCGGCCACGTCCACGTCGTCCTCGTCGGCCTGGTCGAGCACGGCCTGCCGGACCCCGGGGTGCGCCAGCAGCGCGGCGGGGTCGGCCGGCGTCGCGCCGAGCCGCTCCAGGACGTCGTGCGCCGCCGCGGGGTGCACGAGCCGCACGCCCCACCGGCCGAGCGTCGCGAGCGCCTGCGCGACCGGCCCGGACGGGTCGAGCGCCCCGGCGACCGGCAGCAGCAGCCCGCGGGCGCCGCGCACCACCCGGCCGTCGGCGAGCGGGACGGGCAGCGCCGCCAGCGACTCGCGGACCAGCGGGTCGGCGACCGCCGGGCCCAGCGCGGCGTACAGCGCGCGCCACCGGGCCGGCGGCAGCCCGGACGCGGCGGGCAGCTCGTCGACCACCTCGGCGACCTCGCGCACCTCGACCCCCAGCGCGCGGGCGGCGGGCAGCCCGCCGTCGGGCAGCACGACGAGCCCGGCGAAGAACGGGGCCAGGGCCCGGGTCAGCCCGGCCGCGGCGGGACCGGCCAGCGCGACCGCGCGGTGCGGCTCGACCAGGTCCGGCGCGCCGGCGGGCACGGGACCCGGCGGCCCGTGGTCCGGGTCCGCGTCGTCCGGCCGCCCCTCGTCCGCGTGCGCGTCGCCCGCGGAGGGGACCAGCAGCGCGGTCCGGGACAGCGCCTCGACCAGCCGCCCGCGCAGCGCGGCGTCCAGGTCGCTCGCGGGCAGGCCGAGCGGCACCAGCCGCAGGGCGTCCTCCCCGTCGGCGGCGCAGGCGGCGGCGAGCCGGGCGTAGACCTCGGCCGCGACGTCGAGCAGCGCGTCCGTCGCACGGCCGCGGGCGACGTGCCGGCGGGTCGGGTCCAGCGGCACGGTGGCGACCAGCAGCGCCGGCAGGTCCAGCGCGTCGTCGGTCGGGGTCGGGGCGTGCAGCACGCGGTCGGCCGCGGTCCGGCCCGCGCCGGCGTCCTCGCGGGGCAGGGCCCAGGTCACGCGCCAGCGGCGGCGGGCGCGCTCCTCGACCGGGCGGTCTGCGACGAGGGCGGGCTCCAGCTCGCCCTCGACGGTCAGCCGCCGCCAGCGCCGGTCGACGTCGGCGACCCGGCGGCGGCGGCCGGTGGTCTCGTCCTCGACGACCACCTCGGCCAGCCCGGGCAGCGCCAGCAGCAGCACGTCGCCGACCTCGGCGAGCATGGCGCGCACCGCGTCGACGGCGACCTCGTCCCGCAGGTCGAGCACCACGGCGGTGTCATACCCCTCGGGTGGCCGGCCGGTGTGCTCCCGGGGCAGCCGCAGCGCGGGCAGCGAGCCCTCGCGCCGCGCGATCTCGTCGGTCAGCCGCGGCACGTCGGCGGCGGCCAGGGCGAGCTCGGACCGGGTGTCCGCCAGGGAGAACCGCACCGCGCCGGTGGTGGACAGCACCTGCACCTCGTCCGCGACGGCGCGCACGGCGGCGAAGCCGACGCCGAACCGGCCCACCAGGCCCGGCCCGCCGGCGGCCTCACCGGGGCCCGCGCCCGGCCAGTCGCGGGACGACGACGCCCGCATCGCGGCCAGCGACGCGACGCCCGCCGCGTCGAGCGGGACGCCGGTGTTCGCGGCGACCAGCACGCCGGACCCGTCGTCGGCGGCGGTCAGCCGGAGCAGCAGCCGCCCCGGGACGCCGGCCCGCACGGCCGCGTCGGCGGCGTTCTGCGCGAGCTCGACGACCACGCGGTCGCGGTAGTACCCGCGGGCGTGGTCCTCCTCGGTGTTGGCGTCCTCGCGCAGGCGCGCGGGATCGGCCCGCCACGTCCCCAGCACCCGCTCGCGCAGCGCGCGCGTGCCGAAGACGTCCGCGGTCACGGCTCCGGCTGCTCGGGCGTCTGCTCGGTCGGCTGATCGGCGACGGGCTCGATGGTCACCTCGACGTCGAGCGTGCTGGTCTCGACGACCACCTGCTCGGCGTCGGCCGGCACGTCCGCCGGGGCCTCGGGCTCCGCGGCGTCGACCACGACCGGGGTGACGACCTCGTCGGCCCGGCGCCCGACCACGTCGGCGGTCGGCACCAGCACCAGGTCGGACGCCACGGGGACGTCGGGCCACTCGGACGGCCGGTCCTCGACGTCGGTCTCGGAGTGCGCGCCGCAGCCGTGCTCCAGGGCGACGACCTTGCCGTCGTCCGGGGACCACTCGTTGACGCACACGCCGAACACGGTGCCGAGCGAGCCCTGCAGCGGCACGAGGAACCCGCACGTCATGCAGGACTGCGCGGACGCCACGGAGCCGGCGCTCGTCGGGCCCTGCTTGCCGCGGTACCAGCGCTCGGCCGCCTCGGAGATGCCGAGGGGCGACAGCACCCGGTTGCGGGCCAGCGCGAGCTCGCCGATCGCGACGTCGTCGAGCTCGGGGTCGCCGGTGGGCGTCCAGCCGGGCTCCAGCCGCGGGTCGTCCGCCTTGAACGGCAGCACGTCGCCGGGGCCGAGGTCGCCCGGGCGCAGGCGCTCCTCCCACGGCAGCCAGGCCGGTGCGAGCACGGCGTCGTCGCCGGGCAGCAGCACGGCCTCGCACACGGTGGCCCTGCGGGCGCGCGGCACCCGGGACAGCGTGACGGTCCACACCCAGCCCCGGTAGCCCTTCATGGTGCAGGCGAAGCGGTGCGAGACGAGCCGGTCGGCCTCGACGGTGTAGCCGAGGTGCTCGCCGACGTCGCCGGGGTGCTCGGCCAGCTCGAGGGCCGCCTCGCGGGCGAGCTCGACGGCGCCGCCGAGCACGGCGTCGGTGGTCGCGGTCGCCATCTCAGGCCTCGAGGTCGTCGGCGACGGCGCGCAGCAGGGTGGCGACCTGCTCGGCGCGGGACTTCTCCGGACGGCGGCCGCGGCGCAGGTCGTTGCCGACCCGGTCGAGCACCTTGATGAGGTCCTCGACGATCACGGCCATGTCGTCGACCGGCTTGCGCACGGCGGCGGCGACGGAGGGCACCGGGTCCAGCAGCTTCACGGCCAGGGCCTGCGGGCCGCGGCGCCCGTCGGCCACGCCGAAGTCCACCCGGGTGCCGGGCTTGGGGGTGCCGATGCCCGCGGGCAGGGCGGACGCGTGCAGGAACACCTCGGTGCCGTCGTCGGCGGCGATGAAGCCGAACCCGCGATCGGTGTCGTACCACTTGACCTTGCCGGTGGGCACTGCGTTCCCCTGGTCTGTCGTCTGGGATCCTTCGACCGTGCGGACCGACCTCGGTCCGCACCCCACCAGGTTACCGGTCCGGCCGGTCACCCGTACGCGACGTCCGCGTCCGTCCCGGCGCCGCCGGGCACCGCCTGCAGGCGCGGGACCGGCTGGTACACGGTGGCCAGCAGCGCCCGCGCCTCGCGGAGCGCCGTGAGGTAGACCAGCGACACGTGCAGCGCGGAGTACGGCGACCGGATGGCGGGCGCGTGCTCCTCGGCGATGGCGTCCAGGTAGGCGTCCAGCACGTCGCACGCCGCGACCACCCGCGCGCTCGGCCGGGACCGGTGCAGCTCGGGGTCCAGGTCGGCGACGGGCACGTCCAACAGCTCGGACACGATCCGCACCAGGGCCTCGGTCGACGCCTCCAGCGGGTCCTGCGGCGCGAGGATCTCGGCGGCCCGGGTGCGCGCGAGGGCCATCAGCGGGATCTCGTCGTCGTGGTGGCCGGCCGTGGCGAGCACCTCGAGGATCAGCATCGCCCGGAACCGCTCGCGGCCCAGCAGGACGAGCGCCTGGTGCAGGTTCCGCACCGTGCGGCCCGCGCCGGAGACGGAGTTGACCACCCGGAAGACCTTGAGCGCGATCGCCGGGTCCGCCGCCGTCAGGCGCGCGAGCCGGCGGTAGGACACCTGGGCGTCGCCGAGCTGCACCAGCAGCCGGCCGGCGACCATGGCGTGGTGCGCCAGCGCGGGCCGGGTCAGCACGGTCGGGCGCCGGAAGTGGTAGCCCTGGAACAGGTCGAACCCGGCCTCCTGCGCGAGCAGGAAGTCGGCCTCGTCCTCGACCCGCTCGCAGACGAGCGCGGCGTGCGGCGCGACGGCCCGCAGCTCCCCCGCGAACCCGGCGAGCCGGTCCCCGACGTCCGCCATGTCGACCTTGACGTAGTCGCACAGCGGCAGCAGGTCCCAGCGCTGGTCCCCGGGCACGAAGTCGTCCAGCGCGATGCCGAACCCGAGCCGGCGCAGGCGCTCGACGCCCGCCACCACCTCGTCGTCGGCCGGCACCTGCTCCAGCACCTCGAGGACCACGCGGTGCGGGTCCAGGGCGAGCGGCAGCTCGTCGACGATGAACGACCGCGGCACGTTGACGAACAGGTCGCCGTTGCCCGCGAGGTCCTCGACGCCGAACTCGGTGAGCGTCGCGACGATGACCGTGGCGGTCGCCCGGTTGTCGTCGATCCCCGCGCGGACGCCCGAGGCCTCGGCGTCGGCACCCGGGCGGAACAGCAGCTCGTGCCCGATCGGGCGGCTGAGCACGTCGTAGATCCCCTGGCGTGCCACGCACACCTCGTGCGTGGCACCGGGCATCTGCCCGGCCGTGATCGGTGTCATGGGCGTCCTCCTGCTCGAGCGCGCACCGCCTCGCCCGTGACGGGCCTGCCGACGTGTTCATCGGCACACCGCCGCGCGACCTGAGCGCTCGTCCGGGTGGAGCCGCTGCTCAGCCGTCCGCGAGCCGGTCCAGCGCCAGGGCGGCGAGCACCGCCGGCCCGACCGCGAGCGCCCCGTCCTCGAACCGGGCCTGCGCGGAGTGGTTGTACGGCGCCGTGCGCGGGTCGGCGTCGGCGGGCGTGGCGCCCACCCCGACGTACGCGCCGGGCACCTGCTGCAGGACGTAGGAGAAGTCCTCGGCCCCGGACAGCGGCTGCGGCGCGGTCGTGTAGGAGCGCTCGCCGAACAGGCCCGCGGTGAGCCGCGCCGCGCGCTCGACCTCCGCCGGGTGGTTCGCCGTCACCGGGTACCCGCGCCGGTAGTCGACCGCCACCGACAGGCCGTGCGCGGCGGCGACCCCCTCGCAGACCCGGGCCAGCCGCTCCGGGACGGCGGCGTGCACGGCCTCGGAGAAGGTCCGGACCGTGGCCTCGATCCGGGCCTCGGCGGCGATCACGTTGTCGGTCGTGCCCGCCTCGATCCGCCCGACGGTCACCACGACGGGGTCGAACACGTCGAACTGCCGCGTGACCATCGCCTGCAGCGCCAGCACGATCTCGGCGGCGACCGGCACCGGGTCCAGCGCGAGGTGCGGCATCGACCCGTGGCCGCCGCGCCCGCGCACCGTCACGTGCACGGTGTCGGCGGCGGCGAGCAGCGTGCCCGGGCGGCTGGTGATCGCACCGGTCGCCAGCAGCGAGGACAGCACGTGCAGCCCGTAGGCCGCGACCACGCGCTCCCCCGCGGCGTCCAGCACGCCCTCCTCGATCATCAGCCGCGCGCCGTGGTCGCCCTCCTCGCCCGGCTGGAACATGAGGACCACGGAGCCGGCGATCTGCTCGCGGCGGGCGGCGAGCAGCCGCGCGGCCCCGACCAGGCCGGCGACGTGCAGGTCGTGGCCGCAGGCGTGCATGACGCCGGGGACCTCGCTGCTGAACGGCTCGCCCGTGTCCTCCGTGACCGGCAGGGCGTCCATGTCGCCGCGCAGCAGCACGGCCGGCCCCGGGCGCGCGCCGCGCAGCACGGCGACGACGGAGCTCAGCCCGGTGCCGGTGCGCACCTCCAGGCCCTCGGGCACCAGCGGCTCGAGCGCCTCCAGGACGAGCGCCTGGGTGCGGGGCAGGTGCAGCCCGATCTCGGGCGTGCGGTGCAGGGCGTGCCGGAGCGCGGCGACGTCGGGCAGCAGCGCCCGGGCGTCGGAGCGCAGGTCCTCGAGGACGGAGCGGTCGAGCGGCATGTCGGACCTCCGTGGGGTCGGGGCGGCCGGTGCCGACGACGGTGTCGAGGGCCGCAGGGCCACGCCCTGCCGAACGTACCGCCTGCCGCCCGCGGCCGGGACGTCGTGCCCGACCCCGTGCTGCCGGGGCGCTGCGGAACGTATCGTGGTGCGGATGGCCACGTTCAGCGAGCACCTGCGCAGCAGGTCGGACGACGAGCTGGTGCGCCTGCTGCTGCGCCGCCCCGACCTGGCGCACCCGTCCCCCGCCACGCTGGCGTCCCTGGCCGCCCGCGCGACCAGCCGGCCGAGCCTGGAGCGCGCGCTCGCCGGGCTGGACGCCGCGGTGCTGCAGACCGTCGAGGCCGTGGTGGCGCTGCTGACCGGGTCCGCGCCCGACGCGGGCGTGCGCGCCAAGGACGTCGTGGCCGCCGTCGGTGCCGACCGCCGGGACGCCCCGGCGGTGCGCGCCGCGCTCGCCACCGCCACCGAGCTGGCCCTGGTGCACCCGGTCGGCGGGCGCGCCGCCGACCCGCTGCTGCGCCCCGCGCCCGGCGTCGCCGAGCTGCTGGGCCCCGGCACCGCCGGGCTGGCGGCCCCCGCCGAGCACGACCCGGCGCCGGCCGACGTCCCCGGCCTGCTGGACCGGGCGCCCGGCGCGGGGCGCGCCGTGCTCGACGCGCTCACCTGGGGACCGCCGGTCGGGGTGCGCCCGCCGTCCGGGCCTGCCGCCGAGGCGGTGACCGAGCTGGTGCGGCTCGGGCTGCTGGTCCGCGCCGACGACCGGCACGTGCTGCTGCCGCGGACCGTCGCGCTGGCGCTGCGGGACGGGCGGACGCACCGCGCGCCGGCCACCCCGCCGCCGGCCGACGACCTGCCCCGCCGCGACGCCGCCCTGGTGGCCGCGGAGCACGCCGCCGCGGCCGAGCGCGCCGTCCGGCTGGTCACCGGGCTGATCCGGCTGTGGGGCGGCACCCCGCCGGCCGTGCTCCGCGCGGGTGGCCTCGGCGTGCGGGACCTGCGCCGCACCGCCGTCGTCCTGGAGCTCACCGAGGCGGAGGCGGCGTTCGTCGTCGAGATCGCCGGCGTCGGCGGGCTGGTCCGCGACGACGGCGACGAGTCCCCGCACTACGTGCCCAGCACCGCGGCCGACGAGTGGCTGGCCCTCGACCTGCCGGCGCGGTGGGCCCGGCTGGCCGCGTGGTGGGCGGCCACGCCCCGGACCCCCGCGCTGGTCGGCACCCGCGACGAGCGGGGCGGCGTCCGGCCGGCGCTCGGCCCCGAGCTGGGCCGGCCGTGGGCCCCGCGGCTGCGGCTCGCCGTGCTGGCCCTGCTGGCCGACGCCGGCCCCGGCGCCGCCCCGGACGGCGAGCAGGTGCACGCCGGCCTGGCCTGGCGCACCCCGCGGTCGGTGCCCCCGCGCGACGCCGTCGACGCCGTGCTGCGCGAGGCCGGCTGGCTGGGCGTGCTGGGCGCGGGCGCCCTGCCGCCCGCCGGGCGCGCGCTGCTCGACCCCGACGCCGACCCGCGGCCCGCGCTCGCCGAGGGGCTGGCCGCTGCGCTGCCCCCGGCGGTCGACGACCTGCTGCTGCAGGCCGACCTCACCGGGATCGTCCCGGGCCGGCCCAGCGAGGACCTGGAGGCGCTGCTGGAGACCTGCGCGCGCGTGGAGTCCCGCGGCGGCGCCGTGACCGTGCGGTTCACCCCGGAGTCCGTGCGCGGCGCGCTGGACGCCGGGACCACCGCCGACGACCTGCTCGCCGCGCTCGCCGCGCACACCCGGGGCGGGGTGCCGCAGCCGCTGGAGTACCTGGTCCGGGACGCCGCGCGCCGGCACGGGCGGCTGCGCACCGGCGCGGCCTCGTCCTACGTGCGCACCGAGGACCCCGCGCTGCTCGCCGGCCTGGCCGAGGACCCGCGGCACGCGGCCCTCGGCCTCGTCCGGCTGGCGCCCACCGTGCTGGCCGCGCAGGCGCCGCTGCACGAGCTGCTCGCCGCGCTGCGCGCGCACGGGCTCGCCCCGGTCGCGGAGACACCCGACGGCCAGGTGCTGCACGCCGCGCCGACGGTCCGGCGGGTGGCGGCGAGCCGGTACCGGCCGACCGAGGTGCCGCGCGGCGCGCTGCCCCCCGCCGAGCGGGCGGCCTCGCTGGTCGGGGTGCTGCGGCGGGCCGACGAGGCGCGCACCGCGGGTGCCCCCGCCACCGGGTCCGGCGCCGTGGGCGGGTCGGGGGCGGCGTCCGGGGCGTCGGGGTCGTCGCTGCGGGACCGGGCGACCGGGGTCGCGGCCGCCACCGCCGCCGCGCGCGGTGCCGGGGGCGCTGGTCACCCGGGCCGGGGAACAGCCGACCCGGTCGAGGCGTTGGGGCTGCTGCGCGAGGCGGCGGCCGGGCACACCGAGGTGTGGCTCGACCTGGTCGGCTCGCGCGGCGCCCTGGAGCGACGGCGCGTGCGGCCCGTCCGGGTGGACGGCGGCCGGGTGCGCGTCGTCGACACCGCGCGCGACGCCGAGATCGTCGTCGCCGCGCACCGCGTCGCCGCCGTGACCCTGATCGAGCCCGAGCCTTCGGAGGACGAGGACACCGCATGACCGACGGACCCCTGATCGTCCAGAGCGACAAGACCCTCCTGCTCGAGGTCGACCACGACCAGGCGGAGGCCTGCCGCCGCGCCATCGCCCCGTTCGCGGAGCTGGAGCGCGCGCCCGAGCACGTGCACACCTACCGGCTCACGCCGCTCGGCCTGTGGAACGCGCGCGCCGCCGGCCACGACGCCGAGCAGGTCGTCGACACCCTGCTCGACTACTCCCGCTACCCCGTGCCGCACGCGCTGCTGGTCGACGTCGCCGAGACGATGTCCCGGTACGGCCGCCTGCAGCTGGTCGCGCACCCCGTGCACGGCCTGGTGCTGCACGCCCTCGACGCCGCGGTCCTGGCCGAGGTGCTGCGGTCCAAGCGCACCGCGGGCCTGGTCGGCGAGCGGATCGACGCCACCGACGTCGTCGTGCACCCCTCCGAGCGCGGGTCGCTCAAGCAGGCGCTGCTCAAGCTCGGCTGGCCCGCCGAGGACCTCGCGGGCTACGTCGACGGCGAGGCGCACCCCATCGACCTGGACACCTCCGGCGAGTCCGACCCCGCCGCGGACGGCACCCCGCGGCCGTGGCAGCTGCGCCCGTACCAGGCCGAGGCCGCCGACGGCTTCTGGCACGGCGGCTCCGGCGTCGTCGTGCTGCCCTGCGGCGCCGGCAAGACGCTGGTCGGCGCGGCCGCCATGGCGCGGTCCAAGACCACGACGCTGATCCTGGTGACCAACACCGTGTCCGCACGGCAGTGGCGCGACGAGCTGCTCCGGCGCACCACCCTGACGCCGGACGAGATCGGCGAGTACTCCGGTGCCCGCAAGGAGATCCGGCCCGTCACCATCGCGACGTACCAGGTGCTCACGCTCAGGCGGAAGGGCGTGTACCCGCACCTGGAGCTGCTCGACGCCCGCGACTGGGGCCTGGTGGTCTACGACGAGGTGCACCTGCTGCCCGCGCCGATCTTCCGGATGACCGCGGACCTGCAGGCCCGCCGCCGCCTCGGCCTCACCGCCACGCTGGTCCGCGAGGACGGCCGCGAGGACGAGGTGTTCAGCCTGATCGGCCCCAAGCGGTACGACGCGCCGTGGAAGGACATCGAGGCCCAGGGCTACATCGCGCCCGCCGACTGCGTCGAGGTGCGCCTCACGCTGCCCGAGCGCGACCGGATGCTCTACGCGACCGCCGAGCCGGAGGACAAGTACCGCCTCGCGGCGAGCGCCCCCGGCAAGACCGACGTCGTCAAGCACCTGGTGGCGAAGCACGCCGGCGAGCCGCTGCTGGTGATCGGCCAGTACATCGACCAGCTCGAGGAGCTGGCAGACGACATCGGCGCGCCCGTGATCACCGGGTCCACCTCGGTGCCCGAGCGGCAGCGGCTGTTCGACGCGTTCCGCGCCGGGGAGATCACGACGCTCGTGGTGTCCAAGGTCGCGAACTTCTCGATCGACCTGCCCGAGGCCTCCGTGGCCATCCAGGTCTCCGGGTCGTTCGGCTCGCGGCAGGAGGAGGCCCAGCGCCTCGGCCGGCTGCTGCGCCCCAAGGGCGACGGCCGCACCGCGCACTTCTACGCCGTGATCGCGCGGGACACCGTCGACCAGGACTTCGCCGCGCACCGGCAGCGGTTCCTGGCCGAGCAGGGCTACGCCTACCGCATCGTCGACGCGGAGGACCTGCAGGCCACCGAGGGCACCCCCGACCCGGCCTGACCGTCCGCGGGCGCTGCTGCGCCCGGCTCGGCGGGTGTCCAGGAACCCGGCCGGTTCGCGGCCTTCGTCCGCGGGTTCCTGGACACTCGACGGGGGGACGGGCTCGGCCCGCGGGAACTCGGCCCGGGGTGCACGCGTTGCGACGGGTGCACGCCCTGAGAAAGGATCGCCGGGTGCCGTCGTCGTTGCGTGGTCTGTCCCTGCTCGTCCCGCTCGCCGTGGGGGTCCCGCTGCTCGCGGGCGCAGCACCCGTGCCCCAGGCGCTGCCCGCGACGACGCTGACCAGCGAGATCACGGACGAGGTCGGCGCGCTCGGCGGGCAGGAGGCGACCGTCCAGGCGGCGCTCGACCAGCTGGCGACCGAGACCGAGTACCAGCTCTACGTCGTCTACGTCGCGGAGTTCGACGGGCAGACCCCCGAGGACTGGACCACCGCGACCCGGTCGTCGTCCGGGCTCGGCGCGAACGACCTCACGCTCGCGGTCGCCACCGAAGAGCGGCAGTACTACCTCGCGCCCGCGTCGGTGCCCGGCCTCACCAGCGCCCAGCTCGACGACGTCGCCGCCGACGTCGAGGACCAGCTGCGCGCCGAGGACTGGGCCGGCGCCGCCGTCACCGCGGCGGACGAGATCCGCGGGGCCGCCACCGGCGCGAGCACCGGCGGCTCGTCGGCCGGCGGCGGCAACCTGCTCGGCAACCTGTTCGTGCTGGGCCTCGTCGCGATCGCGATCATCACGTTCGTCGCCTGGTGGCGGTCCCGGCGGCGCGCGCCGCAGCGGGTGGGCGCCGGGCAGCCCGGTCCGAGCGGCCCGCAGGTGCCCGGCGGCCCCGCCGGCGAGCTCGCCGCGCTCCCGACCGCCGAGCTGGACCGCCGATCCGCGTCCGCGCTGGTCGGGATCGACGACGCGCTGCGGGCCTCCGAGCAGGAGCTCGGGTTCGCGCAGGCCCAGTTCGGGCCCGAGGTCACCGGCGACTTCGAGCGGGTGCTCACCCAGGCCAAGGCGCAGGTCACCGAGGCGTTCCGGCTCCGGCAGACCCTCGACGACGACGTGCCGGACACGGAGCCGCAGGTCCGCGAGACGGCGACCCGCATCCTGCACACCGTCGGCGCGGTCTCCGCGGCCCTCGACGCGCAGAAGGAGGGCTTCGACCGGCTGCGGGACATCGAGTCCCGGGCGGGAGAGGCGCTGGACGCGCACGAGCGCGGCGCCGCCGCCCAGCGCGCCCGGGTCGAGGCGGCGCGCGGCACGCTCGCCCAGCTGGCCGCGGCCTACCCGGCGGTCACGCTCGCGTCGGTGACGGGCAACCCCGACCAGGCCCTCGCGCTGCTGGACGAGGTCGGCACCGCGATCGGCCAGGGGCGGCAGGCCGTCGCCGCCGGCGACCGCGGCGTGGCCGTCCGGTACGCCCGGGCCGCCGAGGAGGCCCTCGGCCAGGTCGGCACCCTGCTCGACGCCGTGGAGCGCGCGCGCACCGACCTCGCGACCATCGGCTCCCGGCTCGACGCCGCGGTCGCGTCGATCGCCGCCGACGTCGACGACGCCGAGCGCCTGGCCCCGCGGCACCCCGAGGTCGCCGCCCGCGCCCAGGACGCCCGCACCGCCGTCGCCGCCGGCCGCGTCGCCCGCGCGGGCGACGGCGACCCGCTCGCCGCGCTGCGCGACCTGTCCCGGGCCGAGGCCGCGCTGGACGCCGCGCTCGCCCCGATGCGCGAGGCGCAGGAACGCGCCCGGCGCGCCCGCCAGCTGCTGGACCAGACGCTCGGCCGGGTCGACTCCGCGGTGCGCGGCACCACCGACTACGTCGAGACCCGCCGCGGTGCGGTCGGCCCCGAGGCCCGGACCCGGCTCGCGGAGTCCCAGCGCCTGCTGCGGACCGCGATCGACCAGCGCGACACCGACCCGGAGCGCGCGCTCGGCGCCGCGCAGCAGGCCGAGCGCCTGGTCCGCGAGGCGCAGCAGCTCGCCCAGCGGGACGTCGACTGGTACGACCAGCAGCGGCGCGGCGGCCCGGGCGGCGGCGGCGGCGGTCTGGGCGACGTCGGGGGCATGGTGCTCGGCGGCATCCTGATCGACTCGATCCTGCGCGGCGGGGGCGGCGGCTGGGGCGGCGGCGGCGCGCACGGCGGCTTCGGCGGCGGTGGCGGCGGCTTCGGCGGGGGCTTCGGCGGCGGCGGTCGTGGCGGCGGCTTCGGCGGGGGCGGTGGCGGCGGAGGCCGCGGCGGCGGGTTCTAGGACATGTTCGGCAGAGGCAAGAGACGAGAGAGGCACCAGGCGATGACCGAGAAGCAGAGCATCTTCGGCCGGATCACCCAGCTCGCGCGGGCGAACATCAACGCCCTGATCGACCAGGCCGAGGACCCGCAGAAGATGCTGGACCAGCTGGTCCGCGACTACACGAACTCCATCGCGGAGGCCGAGAAGGCGATCGCCCAGACGATCGGCAACCTGCGCCTGGCCGAGCAGGACTACAACGAGGACGTCGCCGCGGCCCGCGAGTGGGGCGCCAAGGCCCTCGCCGCGTCCGCGCGCGCCGACCAGTACCGCACCGCCGGCGACGCCGCGAACGCCGACAAGTTCGACAACCTGGCCAAGATCGCACTGGGCAAGCAGATCAGCGCGGAGGGCGAGGTCCGCGACTCCGAGCCGCTCATCGCCTCGCAGCGCGAGACCGTCGAGAAGCTCAAGTCCGGCCTGTCGCAGATGAAGGACAAGCTGGGCCAGCTCAAGCAGCGCCGCGACACCCTGGTCGCCCGGCAGAAGTCGGCCCAGGCGCAGCAGACCGTGCAGACCGCGATCTCCTCGATCAACGTCCTGGACCCGACCAGCGAGCTGGCCCGGTTCGAGGAGAAGGTGCGCCGCGAGGAGGCCATGGCGATGGGCCAGGCCGAGATCGCCGCGTCCTCGCTCGACGCGCAGTTCGCCGAGCTCGAGACGTCCGGCGAGCAGATCGAGATCGAGGCCCGGCTCGCCGCGCTCAAGTCCGGCGGCCAGCCGCAGCAGCTCGGCAGCACCCCGGTGACGCCGCAGATCGAGGCCTGACCCGCCCGCAGCACCACGACGGCCCGGCCCCCCTGCGCGGGGGCCGGGCCGTCGGCGTGCCGGCGCCGGCAGCGTCAGCGGCGTCAGGCGGTGACGCGCCGCGCGGCCCGCGCGCGGACCAGCTCCGCGAACGTCGTCGCGAGCAGCGCGCCGTCGGCGCGGACGCGCTCGTCGGCGGCCTCGACCGCGGCGTCCACGGCGGCCGTCTCCTGCGCGGAGTCGCCGTCGTCCACCGACCAGGCGTGCATCGTCGCCGGCGAGGCCTCCGGGTGGAACTGCACGCCCCAGGCCTGCTCGCCGACCCGGAACGCCTGGTACGGGTACATCCGCGACGCGGCGAGCCAGCTGGCGCCGCGCGGCAGGTCCACGATCGCGTCGGAGTGCATCGTCGGCATCGGGGTGCTGCGGCCGTCCGCCGCCGCGGTCGCGAGGCCGCCGAGCAGCGGGTCGGCCAGCGCCTCGGGACGCCAGCGCACGTCGACGACGCCCGACTCGCGCCCGGGAGGGGCCGACACGTCGACCCGGCCGCCGGTGGCGACGGCGAGCAGCTGCGCGCCCAGGCAGATGCCGAGCGTCGGCACGCCGGCCCCGGCGGCCTCGGTCAGCAGCGCGCGGGTCGCGGCGACGCCGGGCTCGTGCTCGTCGTGCGCGGACATCTGCCCGCCCAGCACGATCAGGCCGTCCAGCTCCGCGGCGGGGGCGAGCGGCTCGCCCAGGTCCGCGCGGACCAGCCGGACCTGCACGCCGGGCAGGTGGTCGGCGAACCGGTCCAGGGGCGCGGTGGCGTCCAGCTGGACGACGGTCACGACGGGCTGCGGGGATGTGTCGGCGCTCACGAGGCAGCACCGTACCGCTCCTGCGGAGCAACCAGCCCGCTCCCAGGAACTCTCCAGCCTCGAGGAGCACACTGGCAGCGTGAGCACCGCACCGCAGACCCCCGAGGCCCGGCTCCTCGTCGTGGACGACGAGCCGAACATCCGCGAGCTCCTCGCGACGTCGCTGCGGTTCGCGGGCTTCGAGGTGCACGCGGCCGCCGACGGCGGCGCCGCCCTGCGCCTCGCCCGCCAGGTGCAGCCGGACCTGCTGGTGCTCGACGTGATGCTGCCCGACATGGACGGCTTCACCGTCACCCGCCGGCTGCGCGAGAAGGGCCAGCACGTGCCGGTCCTGTTCCTCACCGCGCGCGACGACACCGCCGACAAGATCACCGGCCTCACCGTCGGCGGGGACGACTACGTCACCAAGCCGTTCAGCCTGGAGGAGGTCGTGGCCCGGATCCGCGCCGTGCTGCGCCGGACGCAGGTGGGCGAGGTCGCCTCCACGAGCGTCCTGACCTACGAGGACCTCGAGCTCGACGAGGACAGCCACGAGGTGCGCCGCGCCGGGCAGGTCGTCGACCTGTCGCCCACGGAGTTCAAGCTGCTGCGCTACCTGCTGCTCAACCCCGGCCGCGTGCTGTCGAAGGCGCAGATCCTCGACCACGTCTGGCAGTACGACTGGGGCGGCGACGCGAACATCGTCGAGTCGTACATCTCGTACCTGCGCCGCAAGGTGGACCAGGTGGAGCGCGCCGACGGCACCAAGGTGGACCCGCTGATCCAGACCAAGCGCGGGGTCGGGTACATGCTGCGCAAGCCGAGCGGGTCGTGACGGCACCGGCGGACCCGACCGTGCAGCCGCAGGACGGCGTCGACGTCCCCGTCCCGGAGCCCGAGCGGGTGCAGCAGCGCCCGGGCGGCGGCGTCGCCGGGCGCGCGCGCGACGTCTGGTCCCGCACGCCGCTGCTCGCGCGCCTGGTCGGGATCACCACCGCCCTGCTCGCGATGGGCCTGGCGATCGCCGGGACGGTCACCACGACGCTGCTGTCGACGTACCTCGTGCAGCAGGTCGACGAGCGGCTCGGCACGTCGGCGGTGAACTACCGCAAGTGGCTCGGCGAGCAGTACAACGCGACCAACGACATCAGCCTGTCCAACTACTTCGTCGGCGCGCAGGACTTCGCGATGCAGGCGAGCATCCTCGGCTCGGACGCCGTCGTGCGGCCCGCGCCGGAGGTGATCGACAAGTACGGCAGGCCCCACCTGCCCGAGGACGTGACGCTCGAGGACGTGCCGGCGCTGGCGCGCGCGCCCTTCACGGTGACGAGCACCGAGCGGGGGTCCGCGTGGCGGGTCGCCGTGCTGCCCGTGCGGGACCCCGCGAAGGCCACCGTCGGCTGGGTGATGTACGCCGAGCCGCTCGGCGAGGTGCAGGACATCGTCCGCCGCGCGAGCCTGCTGCTCTGGTCAAGCGCCCTCGCGATCCTGGTCATCGGCGTCGTCGTCGGGACCTGGGCCGTGAAGCGCTCCCTGCGCGGCCTCCGCGAGATCGAGACCACGGCCGCCCGGATCGCCGACGGCGACCTGTCCCAGCGCGTCCCGCCCGCCCCCGAGACCACCGAGGTCGGCCGGCTCGGCGCCGCGCTGAACAGCATGCTGGCCCAGATCGAGGCCGCCTTCGACGCCCGGACCCGGTCCGAGGACCGGATGCGCCGGTTCGTCGCCGACGCCTCGCACGAGCTGCGCACGCCGCTGGCCGCGATCCGGGGCTACGGGGAGCTCTACCGGATGGGCGCGCTGACCCAGAAGGACCAGGTCGACGACACCATGCGGCGGATCGAGCAGTCCGCGACGCGGATGGGCGGCCTGGTCGAGGACCTGCTCGCGCTCGCCCGCATGGACGCGGACCGACCCGGCCGCAGCGACCCCGTCGACCTGGCCGTGCTGGCCACCGACGCCGCGCACGACCTGCGAGCCATCGACCCGACCCGGGAGGTCCGGGTCGGCGCGCTGGACGGGGCCGCCGGGGCGGGCGACGAGGACGTGCCGGCGACCGTCGTGCGCGGTGACGAGGCCCGGCTGCGGCAGGTGCTCGCCAACCTGGTCGGCAACGTCGCCCGGCACACCCCCGCCGGGTCGCCGGCCGAGATCGGCGTCGGCCGGCTCGGCGACCGGGTCGTCGTCGAGGTCCGGGACCACGGCCCGGGCATCGCGCCCGAGCACGCCCGGCGGGTGTTCGAGCGGTTCTACCGGGTGGACGCCAGCCGCACCCGCGAGGGCGACGGCGCCGGCGGCGGTGCCGGCCTGGGCATGGCGATCGTCGCCGCGATCGTGGACGCGCACGGCGGCGAGGTCGCGATCGAGCCGACGCCGGGCGGCGGCGCGACCGTCCGGGTCGCCCTGCCCGCCGACGGGCCGCAGCCGTCCGAGCGCCTCGAGGATCACCCGGACAGGTGACGCCCGGGCCGTGCGCGATGTGTCCGCGGCTGGGGCTACGATGGCGCGTCCGAGCAGGGTCGTCTGTCGCAGTGAGGCTGTTCCATGGGCGTCTACGACGCACCACAGTGGCTGTTGTCCGCGTTCACCCGGAGCGCGCAGGGCGCGGGGGCCACGGCCACCGTCGAGCGCATCCGCGAGGTCGGAGCCGACCTCCTCGAGCGGTGGAGCGGCGCCGGCCGGACCTACCACAACCTCCGGCACCTGTGCGACGTGCTGGCCCGCGTCGACGAGCTCGCGGAGGAGACCCACGAGCCCGACCTGGTCCGCCTGGCCGCCTGGTACCACGGCGCCGTGTTCGACTCGGCGCAGGTCGCCGCGTACGCGAACCGCGGCGGCGAGGACGAGATCGCCTCGGCGCGCCTCGCCCGCGAGCAGCTGACCGACCTCGGCGTGCCGGCCCCGCGGGTCGACCGGGTGCACCAGCTGGTGATCGCCCTGGTCCGGCACGCCGCCGACCCGTCCGACTTCGACTGCGCGGTGCTCTGCGACGCCGACCTCGCGATGCTCGCGGCCGAGCCGCAGCGGTACAAGACGTACCTGCACGACGTCCGCGAGGAGTACGCCGACATCCCGACGCCCGACTACCTGCGGGCGCGGCAGCGGATCGTCAACAAGCTGCTCAAGCGGCCGAGCCTGTTCGTCAGCCCGCTCGGCGCCGCCTGGGAGGAGCCCGCGCGGCAGAACCTCGGCGCGGAGCTGCACAAGCTGGACAAGGTGCTGGCCGAGCTCGACGCGCAGCAGCCCGCCGACGACGCGGCGGACGACCGCCGGCCCCTCCCCCACGGCGCGGGGGCGTGACGGTCCTCGTCGACCCCCCGCTCTGGCCGCAGCACGGCCGCTTCTGGTCGCACCTGGTCAGCGACACCTCGCTGGCGGAGCTGCACGCGTTCGCCGAGCGCGCCGGACTTCCCCGCCGCGCGTTCGACCTGGACCACTACGACGTCCCCGACGAGCGGCACGCCGACCTCGTCGCCCTCGGCGCCGAACCGGTCACGGCGGGCGAGCTGATCCGCCGCCTCCGCGCGAGCGGCCTGCGCGTCCCCGCGCGCGACCGCCCCCGCCACCAGCACTGACCTGGGCCGGACCGATGCCGAGCGGGCAGCAGATGTCCCCTCGAGCCCGCCGGAGGGGACGACTACTGCCCGCTCGGCGAATGCCGCGAGACCCCGGACGCGAGACGGGCCCGGCACCCCCGAGAGGGGGGCCGGGCCCGTCGCGTGCGGTGCGGGGCGCTCAGCGTCCCGCGCGCGGCCGGATCAGAAGTCCATGCCGCCCATGCCGCCGTCGCCACCCGGCATCGCCGGGGCAGCCTTCTCGGGCTTGTCGGCGACGACCGCCTCCGTGGTGAGGAACAGCGCCGCGATGGACGACGCGTTCTGCAGCGCGGAGCGGGTGACCTTGACCGGGTCGTTGACGCCGGCGGCCAGCAGGTCCTCGTACACGCCGGTCGCGGCGTTCAGGCCGGAGCCCGCGGGGAGGTTGCGGACCTTCTCCGCCACGACGCCGCCCTCGAGGCCGGCGTTGATGGCGATCTGCTTCAGCGGCGCGTCGATCGCGATGCGCACGATCTGCGCACCGGTCGCCTCGTCACCCTCGAGCTCGAGCGTGGCGAACGCCTTCTCGCCGGCCTGGATGAGCGCGACGCCACCACCGGCGACGATGCCCTCCTCGACGGCGGCCTTGGCGTTGCGCACCGCGTCCTCGATGCGGTGCTTGCGCTCCTTGAGCTCGACCTCGGTCGCCGCGCCGGCCTTGATGACGGCCACGCCGCCGGCCAGCTTCGCGAGGCGCTCCTGGAGCTTCTCGCGGTCGTAGTCCGAGTCCGAGTTCTCGATCTCGGCGCGGATCTGGTTGACCCGACCGGCGATCTGGCCGGCGTCGCCGGAGCCCTCGACGATGGTGGTCTCGTCCTTGGTGACGACGATCTTGCGCGCCTGGCCGAGGACCTCGAGGCCCACGGTGTCGAGCTTCAGACCGACGGTCTCGGACACGACCTGGCCACCGGTGAGGATCGCCATGTCCTGCAGCATCGCCTTGCGGCGGTCGCCGAAGCCGGGCGCCTTGACGGAGACCGACTTGAAGGTGCCGCGGATCTTGTTGACGACGAGCGTGGCCAGGGCCTCGCCCTCGACGTCCTCGGCGACGATGAACAGCGGCTTGCCGGACTGGATGACCTTCTCCAGCAGCGGCAGCAGGTCCTTGACGTTCGAGATCTTCGACTCGACGAGCAGCACGTAGGCGTCCTCGAGGACGGCCTCCTGGCGCTCCGGGTCGGTCACGAAGTACGCCGACAGGAAGCCCTTGTCGAAGCGCATGCCCTCCGTGAGCTCGAGCTCCAGGCCGAGGGCGTTGGACTCCTCGACCGTGATCACGCCCTCCTTGCCGACCTTGTCCAGCGCCTCGGCGATGAGCTCGCCGATCGCCGTGTCGCCGGCGGAGATCGACGCGGTCGCGGCGATCTGCTCCTTGGTCTCGATCTCCTTCGCCTGCTCCAGCAGGGCGGCGGTGACGGCCTCGACGGCCTTCTCGATGCCGCGCTTGAGGGCGATGGGGTTGGCGCCGGCGGCGACGTTGCGCAGGCCCTCGCGCACGAGCGCCTGGGCGAGCACGGTGGCGGTGGTGGTGCCGTCACCCGCGACGTCGTCCGTCTTCTTGGCGACCTCCTTGACGAGCTCCGCGCCGATCTTCTCGAAGGGGTCCTCGAGCTCGATCTCCTTGGCGATGGAGACACCGTCGTTGGTGATCGTGGGGGCGCCCCACTTCTTGTCCAGGACGACGTTGCGGCCCTTGGGGCCCAGGGTGACCTTGACGGTGTCGGCGAGGACGTTGAGTCCACGCTCGATGCCGCGGCGGGCCTCCTCGTTGAAGGCAATGATCTTGGCCATGGGGCTATCGATCCTTCACTGTGGCTCGTGGTTCGGCCGGTCGGTGCCCGCGACGGACGGCCGCGCCGCTGCGACGGTCATGTCCCGTCGTGCGGCGGACCTCACCGGGTCGGCCTCGCTTCTCATTCTGTCACTCTCGACCCGAGAGTGCTAAGTCCATGGTTAGCACTCGACCCCCGTGAGTGCAAGGCGCTCCCCTCACCGCGAACGGGCCGATAGCCTGCCCGGCATGCCCCGCACCGCCGCCGTCGCCCTGGTGCTCGTCGCGCTCGCCGGGGGCCTGATCGCGTGGGGCGCCACGGGGCCGCGGACGGCGACGGTCGACCTGTACGCCGAGGGCGTGGTCGCGACGCCGGACGGGCCGCGCTCCGTGCCCGCCGGCGAGGTGCCCGAGCTGCACCCCGGCAGCCGGGTGCCGGTGGACGACGGCGGCACCGCCGACGAGGCGCTCGCCGCCGAGCAGCGCGACTGGCTCGCCGCCGGGGTGGTGCCGGGGGCCGACGGCCCGTACGCGGACATGGTCACGGACGCCCTGCTCGACCTGCGGACCCTGGTCCTGGACGACGGCGCGGCCGTCGCCGCCTGGACCCCGCACTGGCGGTACGTCTGGCCGCGGGACGCCTCGTTCGTCGCGGTCGCGCTGGCCCGCACCGGGCACGTCGAGGACGCGCTGGAGGTCCTCGGGTTCCTGGCGGACGTGCAGGCGGCGGACGGCTCGTTCCAGGCGCGGTACCTGCCCGACGGCTCGGGCGACGTGCCGGACGACCGCGAGGCGCAGACCGACGGGACGGGCTGGGTGCTGTGGGCCGCCGGCCAGGTCGTGGCCGCCGCGCCCGCCGACGCGCGGGCGGCGACCGCCGAGCGGCTCGCCCCGCTGGTGCGGCGGGCGGCCGCGTCGGCGGTCGGGCTCGTCGCCGACGACGACCTGCCGGCGGCCTCGCCCGACTACTGGGAGCGCCCCGAGCGCGAGCTGACGCTGGGCACGGTCGCCCCGCTGCTGGCCGGGCTGGAGGCGGCCGGCGGCGTGCTGACGCTGCTGGGCGACGACGAGGCCGCGGCGGAGGCGCGGGACGCGGCGGTGCGCACGCGCGGGGCGGTGGAGCGCGAGTTCGGCGACGCGACCGCGTACGGCCGGTACGCCGACGGCGCGCTGCCGGACGCGGCGAGCGCGTTCACCCTGCCGCCGTTCCAGCCGGCACCGCTCGCCGGGGCGCCCGAGGCGTGGCTCGCGTCCGCCGACGCGATGGCCCGGCCCGCAGGCGGGCTCGCGCCGGGCGCGGGCTGGAAGCAGGACGGCATCTCCTGGACGCCGCAGACGTCGCTGTACGCCCTGACCGCGGCCGCGAACGGCTACGACGCCGAGGCCCGCGAGCGGCTGGACTGGCTGGACGCGCACCGGACCGCGATGGGGGCGCTGCCGGAGAAGGTGCTCGCGGACGGGTCCCCGGCGGCCGTGGCCCCGCTCGCCTGGACGGCCGCGTGCGTGGTGCTGGCGGTCACCGAGCTCGAGGGCTGAGGGCCGGCCCGGGCCGCGGCCGGCGTCGGCCGCGGTCCCGCCCGGGTGTCAGAGGGGGCGGACCTGCTCCGCCTGCGGGCCCTTGGTGCCCTGGCCGAGCTCGAACTCGACCGACTGCCCCTCCTCGAGGCTGCGGTACCCGTTCGTCTGGATCGCGCTGAAGTGGACGAACAGGTCCTGGCCGCCGTCGGCCGGGGTGATGAACCCGTAGCCCTTCTCGGCGTTGAACCACTTGACGGTGCCCTGCGACATGCGGCGCTCCTGGGGACGGCGTGATCGGTCGCCGTCGGTGCCCGTGGTCCCCCCGGGTGGCCGGAGGGCGGTCACCGCGACGCGGCCGAGACTAGCCGGGGCCGTCCCACCTGCGGAAGGGGTCAGTTCGCGAAGTCGCGCAGGAGGAGGACGACCACCCCGTCGGGTGCCACGTCGGCCGACTCGACGACGTTCGCGATGCCGAGCGTCGTCGCGACCTGCTGGGCGGTCGCGGCCAGGTCGGCGCTGCCGTAGAAGACCGTCGTCGCCGTGCTGCCGCCCGCGTTGCCGTTCCCGGCCGTGACGTCGGTGAAGCCGGCGTCCTCGAGGTCGCCCTGCGCGCCGCCCGCGAGACCGGAGATGTTGGCGGCGTTGAGGACGCGCACGGAGGCGGTGAGGTCGGCGACAGGCGGTGCCGGCTCCTCGACGACCGGGGGCTCCTCGGTCGCGGGCTCCTCGACGGGCGCCTCGCCCGTGCCGTCGTCCTCGCCGGTGCCCTCGGTCGCGGCGGGGTCCCCCGCCGGCGCGCTCGTGGCCGGTGCGCTCGCGACGGGCTCGTCCGAGCCGCCGAAGCCCGGCAGGCGCCCGTCCCAGGACGACGCCCACAGCACGAAGACCACGGTCAGGGCCGGGACCACGACCAGGACGGCGACGAACGGCCACCACTTGCTCCACCAGCTGCGGGGTGCGCGGTGCACGCCGATCGGCACGTCGTGCGCCGGCTCGGCGTCGAACTCGTCCTCCGGGTACCGGTCGCTGCCCTTGGTCACGGCGGACAGGCTACTGGTTGCAGCCGTGCGTCCCGGCCACCCGGGGCGCGTCGCCGCGAGCCGCGCGCCTGCTCAGGCGTCCGCGCCGAGGCGCCGGGCGCTGCGGGCGCGCTGCCGGGTGGACCGCATCCGGCGCAGGCGCTTGACCAGCATCGGGTCGTGCGCCAGCGCCGCCGGGGAGTCGATCAGGGCGTTCAGCACCTGGTAGTAGCGCGTCGCGGAGAGGTCGAACAGCTCGCGGATCGCCTGCTCCTTGGCACCCGCGTACTTCCACCACTGGCGCTCGAACGCGAGCACCTCGCGGTCGCGCTCGGACAGGTCGTCCGCGGCCGGCGCGCCGTCCTCCACGGCCACCAGGGCGAGCCGGTCGGCCGTGCGGTCGAGCTCCGCCGTCGCGTCCATCCGTGCGCCCCTCCCCGTCGCCTGTGCCTGCCGTGCGCACGCGGGCCCACCGGCCCGCGTCCGGCGCCCATCGTACGGCCGGAATCACACGGGTGTCATTCCCCGCGCCCGCCGGGACGCCGCCCGTCGGCTAGCGTCGGACCCCGTGATCGCCGCGCCGCTGACCGACCTCGTCGCGTCCGACTGGGCGGCCGCGCTGGCCCCCGTCGAGCCCCAGGTGCACGCCGCCGGCGCCTTCCTGCGCGCGGAGCTCGCGGCCGGCAGGGAGTACCTGCCCGCCGGGCCCGACGTGCTGCGCGCGTTCACCCGCCCGCTCGCCGACGTCCGGGTGCTGGTCGTCGGCCAGGACCCGTACCCGACGCCCGGGCACGCCACGGGGCTGTCGTTCTCGGTGCAGCCCGGCGTGCGGCCGGTGCCGCGGTCGCTCGCCAACATCTTCGTCGAGCTGCAGGCCGACGTCGGCGTCCCGGCACCGAGCACCGGCGACCTGACGCCGTGGGCCGACCGCGGCGTCCTGCTGCTCAACCGGGTGCTGACCGTCCGCCCCGGCGCGGCGGCGTCGCACCGCGGGCGCGGCTGGGAGGTCGTCACCGACCGGGCGATCGCCGCCCTCGTCGAGCGGGGCGGTCCGCTGGTCGCGGTCCTGTGGGGCAGGGACGCGCAGTCGCTGGCCCCCGCCCTGGGCGACGTGCCGGTGGTGGCGAGCGCGCACCCCAGCCCGTTGTCCGCGCGCCGCGGGTTCTTCGGGTCCCGTCCGTTCTCCCGGGTGAACGCGCTGCTGGCCGAGCAGGGCGCCGAACCCGTCGACTGGACGCTGCCGTGACCGGCGCGGACGCACCGAACGGCTGACACCGGCGACCCGCCGAGGGCACACTGCGAGGGTGACGACGCACGGAGAACCCCCGGTCTGGCAGCGCTACGTGGCGGTCGGCGACTCGTTCACCGAGGGGCTGTGGGACAGCCCCGAGGGCGACGACGGCCCGGTCCGCGGCTGGGCCGACGTGCTGGCCGGGCTGCTGTCGGAGCGCCGCCGCGCCGCCGGTGCCGAGCCCCTGCAGTACGCGAACCTGGCCGTGCGCGGCCGGCTGCTGCGCCCGATCATCGCCGAGCAGCTCCCGCAGGCGCTCGCGATGCGCCCCGACCTGGTGAGCCTGGTGGGCGGCGGCAACGACATCCTGCGCCCGACCTCCGACCCGGACCGGCTGGCCCGCACGCTGGAGCAGGCCGTGGCGCGGGTCCGCGCGACCGGGGCCGACGTGCTGCTGGCGACCGGCTTCGACTCGTCCGGGTCCGCGATCGTGTCGAGCACCCGGCCGCGCGTCGGCGTCTACAACGCGCACATCTGGTCGATCGCCCGGCGGCACGGGGCGCACGTGCTGGACCTGTGGGGCATGCGGCACCTGCGGGACATGCGGATGTGGGCGCCTGACCGGATCCACCTGACCACCGAGGCGCACGCGCGGGTGGCCCAGGGCGCGCTCGTGGCGCTCGGGCTCGAGCCGGACGACAGCGCGTGGGACGAGCCCCTGACCCCGCGCCCGCGGCTGCCCCGGGGGGAGCAGGCCCGGCTCGACGCCCGCTGGCTGCGGCTGTACGCCTACCCGTGGGCGACGCGGCGGCTGCGCGGGACGTCGTCAGGCGACACCCGGATGGCCAAGCTGCCCTCGCTGACCGAGGTCTGACCCCGCCGCCCCGCCTGCCCGGTCTCAGCCGACCGGCGGTCCGGCCTGCCCGACGTCGGTCACCAGCGCGAGCGACACCCCGGACAGGTCCGTCACCGCGACCGGCGGGCCGAGCATCGGCACCGTCGTCTCCGGCACGACCACCGGGGTGCGGGCCTGCGCCAGCGCCTCGTCGTCGGGGCCGTGCAGCGTGACGGCGACCTCGCGGCCGGCGCAGCCGTCCGGGACGTCCGACAGCGACGTGGCCACCACGCCGTAGCCGCCGAGGCCGGCGACGTAGTCGACGTCGTAGTCCACGGTGATCCGGCTGACCACGCAGGCGCCGGCCGGGGCGTCCTCGCCGCCGTCCCAGGTCAGGGCGCGGGCCATCGACACCGCGAGCCCGGCGCAGCCGAGCCACGCCAGGGTCACCCCTGCCGCACGGCGTGCGCGGACGTGCTCGTGCGCCATCGGCGCCCCCTCCGTGGACCAGCCCGGTCGATCCGTCGACCTGGCGGACCCATCGTCGGGCGGGCCCCGGGGATGAGCATCCGGAGCGCGGACCACCCGTCCGGGCGAGCGCCGCGCTCGCCCGGACCGGGACGGCGGGGACGGCGGGGCGTCAGCCGCGCAGGCAGAGCTGGACGGTGCGCGTGGTGTCGTCGCGCACGCCCCAGGTGTCCCAGGCCGTCGGCGTGACCCTCCACACCGTGCCGCCGCGCGCGCTCAGGCTGTAGTTCCCGGACGCGGACAGGGTCCGCAGGTCCGGCGTCGCGCCGCGGGCGGTGAAGTACGCGACCAGGGGCGCGACGTCGACGTCGGCGTACCAGCCCGCGTAGAACTGCGGCGTCCCGGACACCCCGACGGTCGTGCTGGTGCACGCCCAGCCGCCGCTCGCCGTGACCGGCGTGGTCGTCTGCGTGTACGCCAGCGCGGGGTCGTGCACCGGGGCGGGCAGACCGTAGTGGCAGATCGTCACCGACTGCCGCTGGCCCGGCTGCAGGGTGCCGGACCCGAGCCACGCGCCCACCGACACCACGCCGTCGACCGGACGCGTCTGCTCCACGCGCGCCCACCACGGGTCCATCACGAGGAACCCGGCACCGGAGGTCACGCCGTTGAACGGCCGCTGGTCCAGGTGCAGGTCCACGCGCCAGTCGGTGCCGGACGCCGCGGTCAGCACGACGGTGACGCAGGCCTGCGTGCCCGACGACGCCAGCTGGCTCCAGGTCACCGAGGTGAACGTGGTGCCCGGGCCGGGGGTGACCGGGCCCGTGACGGCCCCGGCGGGCGTGGTCCACGACGTCGGCAGCGACCAGGTGCCGACGGTCAGCGCGACGCCCGCCACCCGGGCCGTCGGGTAGGCCGGCACGGTCACGGTGGTCTGGTCGGCGGCCGCCAGGGTCGCCGTGGTGTCGGCGGTCGCCAGGGCGGTGCCGTCGGCCGCGTAGAGCCGGACGGTCGCGACCTGTCCGCGGCAGGCGGCGGGCACCCCGGAGAGCACCACCTGCGTGGCGGCGCCGGAGGTGCCGGCGGACGCGGGCACGGCCGCACCGAGGGTGCTCGCGGCGCACGGCGCGCCGGTCCCGGTCATCAGCTGGGCGCCGGTCAGCGGCAGCCGCGCCGCGCTCGCCGGGGCCAGCGCGAGCGCGGCGAGCACGCCGACGACGGCGGCGAGCAGCAGGACCGGGAGCGCGCGGCGGCGGGTCGCCGAGGTCATGCGGCACCGACCTCGGCCGGCTCGCGCTCCGCGGCGGGCGGGTCGACCTCGCGGTCGGCGGCGTCGGCGGGGTCCGCGGCGTCGGCGGGATCGGCGGCGTCGGCGCGGTCGGCGCGGTCGGGCCACAGCAGCACGCCGCCCGCCACCACGACGAGCGACAACCAGGCCCACGGGTCGAGCAGGATCGAGGCGACCCGCCCCAGACCGGGCACGTGCAGCCGGGCGATGCCGAGCACGTCGTCGACGTGCGGCCGCCACGGGTCGAGGAAGTCGTTGTTGTCGCCCTGGATCACCCAGCCGGTCGCGGCGTCGCCGGCGACCACGCGGTGGATGATGCGGCCGCGCTCGAGGTCCGGGGGCGTGTACACGACCACGTCGCCGACCTCGGGGACCCCGCAGCGCGACACCACGAGGTCACCGGTGACGTACGTCGGCTCCATCGAGCGGCCGGACACGATCGTCAGGGTCGTGCAGCCGCCCAGCGTGCTCGGCCAGCCGAACCAGACCAGCACGGCCACGACCGCCGCGGTGCCGGCCCAGCCGACCGCGCTGCGCAGCCGCTCGCGCGGGCTCCGCGGGACGCGCGGGGCCACCCGCCGCCCGGGCACGCCGACGGGCCGACGCGGGGCGCGGGTGCCCCGGCCGGCCTGCTCGGCGCGCCGCGTGCGGATGGTCGTCGTCCGCGTCAGCTCGCGATGACGACGGCGACGCCCTTGACGTCGGCCGCCTTGACCGTGCCGGGCACCGCGAGGGTCAGGGTGGTGCCGGAGACCGTGGCGGTCATCTGGCCGAGCGAGGCACCGGTGGAGCCGTCGGCCGGGTCGGTGTTCAGCAGGTCGACCTTGGCGACCTGGCCGGCGCAGCCGGCGGCGACGCCGGTCAGCTTGACCTCGGTGACGGTGTAGCCCTTGGCCGCGGCGGCGAAGGCGTTGGTGAACGCGACGGCCACGCCGTCGGCGTCGCAGGACGCCACGACCGAGGTGCCCGCGCCGAGCGCGCCGGCGGTCAGGTTGAGCTGGGCCGCGGACGCGAGGCCGAGGCCGGCGATGCCCAGGCCGGCGACGGTGAGGGCGACCACCTTGCGGCGGACGGAGCGGCGGGGGCGGGTGGCGGGGGCGGTGACGGACACGGAAGGACTCCTCGGGAGGACGACGGCTCAGCGGGTGCGGCACGCCTCACGGAGCCGGGAGACGCAGGGCGTGCGTCCGCGGCGTCGGAGCAGGGGATCCCGGCGAGGCGGCTCGCGCACACTAGGGCCGCCGCGGACCCCCGCGGCACCACTCTTCTGGGTGCCAGCACCCACCCGTCTGCACGCACCCGTCCGGGTCGCAACATTTATCCGGACGAACCGGACAAACCGTGTGGGTGAAAAAGCAGCGCCGCAGGTCAGGAGCCTGTAGGGCGCAGTGATTCCACCGGAAGACGGGCGACCACCTGGGTGCCGTCCCCGGGCACCGACGTCACCCGCAGGTCACCCCCCACCAGCCGGAGCCGGTCGGCCAGCCGGGCCGTCCCGGACGGGGTGCCGGCGTCGGGCCCGAAGCCCTGGCCGTCGTCCGAGATGCGCACCTCGACGGCGTCCTCGTCCAGCGAGACGCGCACGTCCACCACCTCGGCGTGGCCGTGCCGCAGGGCGTTGCTCACGGCCTCCTCGACCACCCGCACGGCCAGGAGCCGCTCGCTGCGGTTCAGCCGGGACGCGGCCGGGTCGTCCAGCACGCGGACCGCGTCGGTCACGCCCAGCCGGGTGTTGACCGTGCTGGGGATCCGGCCCAGCAGCGCGCGGATCGCCGGCACCATGCCGACCTCCAGCTGCTCCGGGTACAGCATCCGGCTGGTGGCGCGCACGTCGGCCTCGCGCACGGTCTCGATCTCCTCGCGCATCTCGCGCAGCAGCGCCACCTCGTGGTCGGTCACCGGGCGGCGCTCGGCCCCCGCGAGGCCGGACAGCAGGCTGTCCAGGCGGGCCACGACGAGCACCAGCCGCTGCTGCATGCTGCCGTGCAGGCCCTCGGCGACCTCGCGGCGCACCCGGATCTCCTCGTGCTGCAGGGCCGCCAGCGCCAGCTCGATCTGCAACCGGCCCTGCGCCGCCGCCGCGACCTGGTTGCGCAGCCGGCGCTGGGACAGCATCGCCGCCAGCCCCATGCTGGCCGCGATCCACGCGATCACCGCGCCGCTGCTGAGCTCCGCGACGATCGTCGAGCGCGGCGGGTCCACGTAGACGTCCAGCAGCAGCTGGGACGCGAACCGCACCCCGGACGCGGTCACCCCCGCGCTGACCACACCCACCACGACGGTGAGGGGCCCGCGCTGCGGCATCGAGACCCCGGTGACGGCCAGGATCAGCAGCATCGAGGCGACCGCGGTGAGGTTGGCCAGGATGCGGAACGTGACCGGCACCTCGCCGCCCTGGTTGCCGTACACCCACGCGGTCTGCACGGCCGCGCCGACCGCGAACGCGGTCATCACGGTGCCGGCGGCGAGCAGCAGCGCCCGGCGGTCGGCGCGCACCGCCTCGGCGTCGCGCGTCAGAGCCGTCGGCATCCGTCACCACCTGTCCGTGCGCGGTCGCCCGCGTGCCGTCTCCCACTTGCCGGGCCGGGCCACCATACTGTCCGCGATGTCCGAATCCGCACCCGAGTCGACCCGCGTGGTCGTCGTCGAGGACCAGCCGCTGTTCCGTTCGATGCTCGAGCTGACGCTCGGCGCGGCCGGCGACGTGCGCGTCGTCGCGTCCGTCGGCACCGTCAAGGAGGGGCTCGCGGCCCTGCGCCCCGGCGCCGCCGACGTCGCCGTGCTCGACATCGACCTGCCCGACGGCAACGGCATCGCGCTGGGCGTCACGCTGCGCCGCAGCCAGCCCGACCTGGGCATCCTGCTGCTGTCCGCGCACGACGCGATGGACCTGCTGCTCGACCTGCCGCCGGACGTCGCCGCCGGCTGGTCGTACCTGTCGAAGACCTCCTCGACCAGCGCGCAGACCCTGGTCACGGCGATCAAGGCCGCAGCCGCGGGCCGCACGACGCTCGACCCGGCGCTGCTCGACCGGATGGCGCCGCGCGCCGGGTCCGCCGTGTCCCGGCTGACCGACCGGCAGTACGCCGTGCTGCGCCTGCTCGCGCAGGGGCTGTCGAACTCGGGCATCGGCGAGTCCCTGCGGATCACCGAGAAGTCCGTGCAGAACCACATCAACGGCATCTACGCCACGCTCGGCATCGACGCCGACCCCGCGCGCAACCCGCGCGTCACGGCCGCGCTCCGCCTCCTGGAGGAGACCGGCCCCGCGTCCTGACCACGCGTCGGGCCCGGCCCGCGCACACCCCGCGTGCCCGGCCCACGCGCGCGCTCGCCGAGTGTCCAGGAACTCGTGCGGTACGCGTCGTTCGTCCCTGAGTTCGTGGACACTCGACGGCAGGTCGGCCCGGCCCGGAGCGGGCGCGCAGGGTCGGCCCGGGCGCACGTACGGGGACGGGGCACGCGCACCGACCGGTGCACGCACGCACGGGGGCCGACCGGTGCGCGCGCACGGGGGTCGACCGGCGCCCGCGCGCGGGGGCACGATGGGTCCGCGGCCCGGGGCGCCCGGGCACCGTCGACCCCGGGGGGGACGCATGGAGCGCGCGGACGTGATGGCCTGGGTGGCCGCCTACGAGCGGGCGTGGCGGGAGGACGACGTCGCGGCGACCGGCTCGCTGTTCACCGACGACGTGCGGTACCTGCGCTCGCCCTACGAGCCCGCCCTGGAGGGCATCGCCGCCGTCCGGGACTTCTGGTCGGACCCGACCCCGTTCACGATGGACGCCGAGGTGGTCGCGGTCGAGGGCGTGGACGCCGTGGTGCGCGCGGAGGTCCGGTACACCGGCGACGAGCCGCAGGAGTACCGGGACCTGTGGGTGCTGCGGTTCGCGCCGGACGACCGGGTGCAGCACTTCGAGGAGTGGGCCTACTGGCCCGGCAAGACGTACACGGCGGCCGACGCCGGCTGACCGCGGATCACCCGCCGTCGGTGGCATCCGTTCGGGTGAGCGGGCTTGGCACCGGTCCCGCGTGGTGGGTTAGAGTAGGCAACGCCCTCGGTCGCCTGCCCCCTGCGCGGCCGAGGGCACTTTCGTGTCCGGGACCGTCGGGACCGGCGGCGCCGTCAGCGGGCGCGCCACTCCATCGCCCCGCAGAGCGTGCAGCGGGCGACGACCATTCCGAACCGGACGGGACTGGTGTCGAGCTGCCACCCCGGCCGGGTGCACGACGGCGCGTGCTCGGCGGGGTCGAGCGGGTGCAGCGGCCGTGCGAGCGCGTGGTTCATGGCGGGTCCTCCTCAGGACGTGTCGCCCGCCCTGTTCGGCCGCGCGCACCCGGATGTGAGGAGTCGGCCGCCGCACCCGGGTGCTGGCACCCCCTGCGCGACGAGCCGCTCCAGCAGCGGGAGCTCGGGGGATGGCTGGTCCCGCTCGCCGGCGTCCGCCGATCCGGTCCGCCGGTGCCGTGGACGACGATCGCGCGCCCCGTCGTGCCGGACGCCTCCGCCGTGGAGAGCCCCCTGTCGGATTCGAACCGACGACCTGCTGTTTACAAGACAGCTGCTCTGGCCAGCTGAGCTAAGGAGGCGTGCGCCCGCAGGGCGCGGCGACCAGCCTACCGGCCGCCGCCGGCGCCGCCGCCGCCGGTCACGGCTGCGGGTCGAGCGCGTCGTACCGCCAGAACGCGCGCTGCCACCGGACCAGCAGCCACAGCACGACGACGCACGCGAGCCCGCCGACCAGGGCGGCGCCGCCCTCCCCCAGGTGGGACGACACGGCGCCGAGCAGCAGCTCGCCCAGCCGCGGACCGCCGGCGACCACCACGACGAACACGCCCTGCAGCCGGCCGCGCATGTCGTCCGGCGTCGCGGTCTGCAGGATCGTCTGGCGGAACACCGCGCTGACCGCGTCGGCGGCCCCCGCGGCGGCGAGGCTGACGACCGCCAACGCGAGCGCCAGCCACAGCACGTCGTCCGGCTCGCCGCGTCCCGCGACCACCAGCACGGCGCCGAACGCGGCGATCGCGAGGCCCCAGGCGGTGATCGCGAGCACGATGATCCGGCCCTGCCAGCGCACCCGCGCCAGGCCGCCGGAGAACAGGCCCGCGAGCATGGCGCCCGCGGCGACCGCCGCGACCAGCACCCCGGCGGTGGTCTCGCCGCCGCCCAGGTAGACGAGCCCGACCGCCGGGAACAGCACCCGGGGCGACGCGAAGATCATCGCGACCAGGTCCACCAGGAACGTCATGCGCACGTTCGGCCGGGTGCCGAGGTACCGCAGGCCGTCCAGCACGGACGCGAGGCCGGCGCGGGCACGGCGGGTGCCGGACGGCTCGGGCGGCATCGGCGGCAGCTGCAGCAGGGCGGTGAACGCGAACGTGAACAGCATGGCGTCGAGCGTGTAGACGATCCCGTAGTCGAGCGTGGCCACCAGCCCGGCGCCGAGCAGCGGCCCGAGCGTCAGCGCGACGTTCCAGCCGACGGTCTGCAGCGCGTTCGCGGCGGGCATCAGCCGCGGCTCGAGCAGGCGCGGGATGATCGCCGACCGTGCCGGGCTGTTCACGGCTCCGGCGCCGGACTGCAGCGCGACCAGCGCGTACAGGACGCCGACGTGGGTGTTGTCGCTCCAGCCCTGGGCGGCCAGGCCGACCGTGGCCACCCAGCTGACGGCGGAGGCGACCAGGGCGACGGTGCGGCGGTCGGCGTGGTCGACGATCGCGCCGCCGTACAGCCCGAACACCACGAGCGGGATCAGCGCGCACAGGCCGACGACGCCGACCGAGAACGTCGACCCGGTCATCGAGTAGACCTGCAGCCCGACCGCCACGACGGTCAGCTGCGCGCCGAGGTTGGCCACCGAGAGCCCCCACCACAGCCGGCGGAACTCGGGGCTGACGCGCAGCGGGGTCAGGTCGACGAGCAGCGAGGGCACCGCGGGATTCTACGTGGCAGATACAGACGACGAGGGCCGCGCCCCGGGGTCGGTCCCGGGTGGCGCGGCCCCCGCCGGCGCCGATGTCAGCCCTTCGCGGCCTCGACGGCCTCCGTGAGCGGGCCGGCGGTGTACAGGTCGCCGGTGAACTGCTCGCCGTCGATCAGCACGGTGGGGGTGCTGATCCCGCCCAGGTCCGTGCTGGCCTGGTTGGTGGCCGCGGCGAGCCACGGGGCGAACGTGCGCCACTCGGCGTCCGGCGCGGTGGCCGTGAACGCCTCCACCACGTCGTCCGGGACGCCGGCCTCGGTGGCGAGGTCCGCGATCTCCTCGTCGCTCAGGCCCTTGGTGCCCTCCTCCGGCTGGTTCGCGAACAGCGCGGAGCTGAACGCGGCGAAGTGCTCCGGGTCCTGGTCGGCGACGACGGCCGCGGCGTTGCCGGCGCGGGTCGAGTACTCGCCGCCGGCGGACTGGGCGTCGAGGAACGAGATCGGGTGGTACTCGACGGTCACCCCGCCCTCCTCGCGCAGCTGGGCGAGCTCGGCGTCGTTGGCGGCCTCGAACTGGCCGCAGTACGGGCACATGTAGTCGAAGTAGACGCTCACGACGACGTCGTCGGCCGCGGCGGCCTCCCCCGCGACGCCCTCCTGGCCGACCGGGATCGCACCGTTGTCCTGCGCGGTCGACGGCGCCGTGACGTCGGCAGGGGTGACCGAGTCGGCGTCGTCGGCGGTGTAGGCGATGCCGGGGCCGAGCGACGGGATGATGATGAGCGCCGCGACGACGACCAGCGTCACGACCGCCGCGGCCAGACCGCCGATGGCGATGATCTTGTTCCGCTTGTCCCGCTTGGCCTGCTGCTCGCGGAGCACGCGCGCCTGCTCGCGCGCGGCGTCGCGGCGCTCGTTCTTGCTGGGCCGGGCACCCTTGCCGGGGCTCGGGGTGGTGCTGCTCATGGGGTCCTGCTTCCTGCTGGTCCGGTCGGTGGGCTCAGGCGAGCGCCACGGGCGGACCCCGGTGTGGGTGCAGCGCGCGGGCGAGCACGGCCGGCCGCGGGTGGTCGGTGCGCCACGCCGGCGCGGGCCGGGTGCCGCGGACCGGCCGCGGGGCGGTGGCATGCGGCAGGGCGTGCACGACGGCGCCGAGCACGGCGCGAGCGGTGCGGGACGCGCGCAGCAGCAGCGCGGTCAGGCCGAGGCCGAGCGCGCCGAGCGCCGTGTGCGCGGCGGCGACCGGCAGCACCAGGCCGAGCGCGAGCACCGCGCCGTGCGAGGCCGAGGGCGTGAGCGCGAGGGTCCCGCTCGGGCAGTCCGCGGCGTCCTGCAGGAGCGTGAGCCGCACGCCGAGCAGGGCGAGCGGTCCGTCCACCGTCAGGCAGTGGTGCACGACCGTCCGCGCGACGCCGAGCCACAGCGCTCCGCCGAGCGCCAGGAGCGACGCCGGCGCGGTCACGAAGGGCGCGGCGGCGACCCGGCGGCCCTCGGACGCGAGATCGAGGCCCTCGTCGGCACCGGTCCCGGGCACGTCGGCGCGCACGCGCGCGTCAGCCGTCCCGGTCATGCCGTCCAGCCTAGGGCCTGCACCTGGACCCCGGCTGGGTCCCGGTCCCGGCGGGTGGTCAGGCGCCGACGGGCAGCGCGGGCTCGCCCAGCGGCATCCAGTCGACGCCCGCCCCGGTGGCCGCGAGCGCCACCAGCGTCCCGGCGCCGAGCAGGGCCAGCAGCACGACGACCGTCGCCCCGCCGTGCCCGGGGGCGACCCCGGCGAGCGTCCAGCGCGCCCCGGTGCGGGTGGTGCGGGCGAGCGGACCCCACCACAGGGCGGCGAGCCCGGCGGCGGTGGCGACGGCGAGCAGCACCGCCACCGCCCGGTCGGCGGGCGCGTCGCCGTCGGCCACGAGCGGGCCGGCCTGCACCGCGCCGGAGCCGACCAGCCACCAGCCGACCCCGAGCACGATGACCAGCACGCTCGCCGCGACCAGCAGGGACGGCAGCAGCGTGACCAGCGCCCGCACCAGGTGCCACGGGCTGGAGGCGACCGCGCGCAGCGCGTCCGACCGGCGGGCGCCGACCCGCTCCCGCCGCCGGGCCAGCGACGCGGCGACCGACCCGACCGTCCGGGCGAGCAGCACCAGCGGCACGAGCACCAGCAGCGCGATCCCGGGCCGGAGCGCCGCGCCCGCGACGACCAGCAGCGCCAGCGCGAGCAGCGAGCCCGTCCGGCGTGGCGGCTCGGCCGGCGGGAGCGGCTCGCCCGGGTCGGCGTCGGGGTCCTCGTCGCCGACCGGTGCGTACGGCCGGGTGTCCCACGCCTGGGTCTCGCCGAGGGCCTCGGCGGATCGCGGCGCCAGGCTCGGCGGCTGGAAGGCCCGCGTCGCGCCGTCCTGCGCCGGCACCTCGGCCGGTGCGAGCACGGCCGTCTGCCCGGCGCCCGGCACCGCCGTCTGCTCGGGGCCGAGCACCGCGGTCGCCCCGGACACGGCCCCGGCGGCGGCCGGCAGCGGCCCGGTGCCCGCGGGCTGCACCTGCGTCGCCGTGGCGTCGGGCGCGCCGAACGCCACGGTGCCGCCCGCGGGCGTCCCGGCGCGCGCGGGCAGCACCTGGGTCCCGGCCGCGAGCGCCTGCGTCGCCGCCGCCGCGGAGTACCGCTCGCCCCGGCGGACGGCCTCGGCCAGCGCCTCCACCACCTGCTCGGGCTCGGCGCGGTCGGCCGGGTCGGCGGCGAGGGCGTCCCACAGCGCGCCGGCGGTCACCGGGCCGAGGCCCGCGAGGTCCGCCTCGCCGCTGCGGGTGCGGACCAGCACCGCCTCCAGCGGCCGGGTGCCGAACGGCGCGCGCCCGGTGGCGGCGTAGGCGAGCAGGGCGGCCCAGCCCCACCAGTCGGTCGCGGCGGTGGGCTCGGCGCCGTCGATCAGCTCCGGCGCCAGGTAGCCCGGGGTGCCGACCACGAACCCGGCGGAGGTCACGCGGGTCTCGTCGACGGACTGCGCGATGCCGAAGTCGATCAGCACGGGGCCGTCGCCGGTGACCAGCACGTTGCTCGGCTTGAGGTCGCGGTGCACCACCCCGGCGGCGTGCACGGCCGCGAGCGCGTCGCGCAGGCCGTCCGCGAGCCGGTGCAGCGCCGCGGCGTCGAGGGGGCCGCGCAGCCGCACGAGCTCGGCGAGGTCGTGGCCGGGCACCAGCTCGGTCACCAGGAACGCCTCGGTGGAGTCGGCCTCGGCGTCCAGCACGGCCGCGACGCCCGGGTGCCGCAGCCGCTGCAGGGCCAGCACCTCGCGCCGCAGCCGCTCGCGGGACGAGGGGTCGGCCCCGACGTGCGGGTGCAGCAGCTTCAGCGCGACGGCCGAGCCGCCGCCGTCCACCGCCCGGTACACCGTGCCCATGCCACCGCTGCCGAGGGGCGCGAGGATGGTGTACCCGCCGACCTCGGCGCCCGGTGACAGCCCGATGCGCTCCATGTCGGCACGGTAGCCGCCGGACGTGCGCCCGCCGTGTCGGCACGCGGCGCGATGCGTGAAGGCGGACCCTGCGTAGCGCGGGCGACCGCGACACGGTCACGTTAGGGTCAGGACGACCCCAAGGAGTGAGCGTCAGTGACATCTGCTGGTTATGACCTGGTCGTCGTCGCCAACCGCCTCCCGGTCGACGTGACCGTGGGCGAGGACGGCGAGCCGAGCTGGACCCGCTCCCCCGGCGGGCTGGTGACCGCCCTGGAGCCCGTCGTGCAGCGGTCCGACGGCGCGTGGGTGGGCTGGGGCGGCTCGGCCGACCTGGAGCTGGACCCGTTCGACGCCGACGACATGCGGCTGGTCCCGGTCAAGCTCTCCGAGGACGACCTGACGTACTACTACGAGGGCTTCTCCAACGACACGCTGTGGCCGCTCTACCACGACGTGATCCAGCCCCCGACGTTCCACCGGCAGTGGTGGGACGCCTACCAGCGCGTGAACCGGCGGTTCGCGGACGCGGCGGCGGCGCAGGCCGCGCCCGGCGCGACCGTGTGGGTGCACGACTACCAGCTGCAGCTGGTCCCGAAGTTCCTGCGCGAGCTCCGGCCGGACGTGCGGATCGGGTACTTCCACCACATCCCGTTCCCCCCGCTGGAGATCTTCGCGCAGCTGCCCTGGCGGCTCCAGGTCGTGGAGGGCCTGCTCGGCGCGGACCTGATCGGGTTCCAGCGCGGCGGCGACGCGGCCAACTTCGTGCGCATCGTGCGCCGGCTCACCGACGTGACCACGCGCGGGCAGGTCATCACGCTGACGGGTCCGGACGGCCGGGTCGAGCGGCACGTCCGCGCGGCGGCGTTCCCCATCTCGATCGACTCGCACGCGTTCGACCGCCTGGCCCGCACCCCGGAGGTGCAGGCGCGCGCCAAGGAGATCCGCACCGAGCTCGGCGACCCGAAGGTCCTGCTGCTCGGCGTCGACCGGCTCGACTACACCAAGGGCATCCGGCACCGGATCAAGGCGTTCGAGGAGCTGCTCGAGGACGGCCGGATGACCGTCCCCGACGCGACCCTGGTCCAGGTCGCCTCCCCCAGCCGGGAGAACGTCGGCGCGTACCAGCAGCTCCGCGAGGAGGTGGAGGCGCAGGTCGGCCGGATCAACGGCGAGCACGGCGAGCTCGGGCACGCGGCCGTGCACTACATGCACCACTCCTACCCGATGGAGGAGATGGCGGCGCTGTACCTGGCGGCCGACGTCATGCTGGTGACCGCGCTGCGCGACGGCATGAACCTGGTGGCCAAGGAGTACATCGCGGCGCGCTCGGACGACCGCGGCGCGCTGGTGCTCAGCGAGTTCACGGGTGCGGCGGACGAGCTGGGCGGCGCGGCCATCCTGGTCAACCCGCACGACATCGTCGGGCTGAAGAACGCGATCCAGCACGCGGCGAACATCGACCCGCGCGAGGCCCGCAAGCGGATGCGCCGGCTGCGGCGCCGGGTGCTGGAGAACGACGTCGCGCACTGGTCCGACTCGTTCCTGTCCGTGCTGGGCGCCGTGCCGGTGCGCGAGCAGCCCGCCGGGGAGGACGACCGTGGCTGACCGGACGACCGGCACCTCCGCGGACCTCGCCGCGGCCCTGCGGGACGTCGTCGCCGACCCCGCGCGGCACCCGGTCCTGGTGGCGCTGGACTTCGACGGGACCCTCGCGCCGCTGCAGGACGACCCGCAGGCGTCCCGCGTGCTGCCGGAGGCCGTGACGGCGCTGCAGGCGCTGGCCACCCGCCCCGACGTGCTCCGGCTGGCCCTGCTGTCCGGCCGCTCGATGGCCGACCTGCACCGGCTCGCCGAGGTGCCGCAGGGCACCGTGCTGATCGGCAGCCACGGCGCCGAGCGCGCGCGGGTCGCCGTGCACGGGCTGGACCGCGACGTCATCACGCTGACCGACGAGCAGGCCGACCGGCTCGCCCGGCTCGGCGGCGAGCTGCAGGCCGTCGCCCGCGGCCGGGACGGCGTCTGGGTCGAGACCAAGCCCGCCGCGGTCGCCGTGCACACCCGGATGGCCGACCCCGCGACCGGGGACCAGGCCGAGCAGGAGGCGCTGGTCGTCGGCGCGCGCCTGGGGTCCAAGGTGCTGCACGGCAAGAAGGTGGTCGAGATCTCCGTGCTCGACGCCGACAAGGGCGCCGCCCTGGTCGCGCTGCGCGACGAGCTCGGCGCCCGTGCCGTGGTGTGCGCGGGCGACGACGTCACGGACGAGCACGCCTTCGAGGCGCTCGGCCCGGACGACCTGACGGTCAAGGTCGGCGACGGCGAGACGCACGCGCGGTTCCGCGTCCCCGACCCCGACCGGTTCGCCGCGCTGCTGACCGACCTCGCCGCGACCCTCACCGGTTCGCCCGCGGGACCCGCGCCGGGATCGCCGCCGCAGGCATAGGTTGCGCCCATGAGGCGGTCGCGGGACGCGATGCAGGACGTCGAGCTGGTCGACGTCGCGACCGACCTGCCGCTGACGCCCGCCGCGGACGACCCCGAGGCCGCCGCCGCGCACGCCCGCCGCCTCGCGCGGCGCCGGCGCCTGGTGCGCCGGTGGTGGCCGCTGCCGGTCGTCGTCGCGGTCGCGCTGGTCGGCACCCAGTTGGTGCTGGACGCCCGGGAGCAGGACCGGGTCGCCGCGCGCCAGGAGGTGCCGGGCGTGCTCCGCACGGTCGACCCGGGGCTGCCCGCCGCCGGGCGCTACGACCAGACCGTCGCGTCGGTGCTGCTGTCGGGCGTGGAGGTCGGGGACCTGCGGGTCGGCGTCACGTCGCCCCCGTGGGACGGCGCGCGCGAGCTGGCGGCGCTCGACCCGGACGGCGACCAGGTGTGGTCGACGTCCCTGGAGGACCCCGACCGCGGCGCGGCCGACGCGGGCATGGACTACCCGGGCTGCGCACCCGACGCCGAGCCCGTCACGGTCGTGCGCTGCCTGGTGCTGGACCGGGCCGCCCCCGAGCCGGCGGACGAGTCCGGGTGGGACCCGGTCGCGCCGACGGCGGCCCGGCTGCTGGCCCTCGACGCCGTCACCGGGGAGCTGCGCGCCACGCGGGAGGTGGCGCCGATGTCGGGCTGGGGCGGCGCGGGGGCGGTCCAGGTGCTGGCGTCGGTCACCGACGACACGCTGCGCGTCACGGCGTGGGACACGGCCGCCGACCGCGACGCGCCGGACGACCCCGCCGCGGCCCCGCTGTGGCGCACGGACGTCGAGGTCGCTGGCCAGGCCGCGTCGGCGCAGAGCTCGTACCCGCCGAGCGTCACCGTCACGCCCGAGCGGGTGCTGGTGCAGGGCGACGTCGGGTCCTTCGCGTTCGCCGCCGCCGACGGCCGGCTGCAGGCGACCGGGCCGGAGTACCTGTCGGTCTCGCGCACCGGGCACCTGGCGGCGGCCACCGGCGGCGGGGTGCGCCTCATGGACGACACCGGGGCCACCGTCGCCGAGCTGCCCGGGTCGCCGCTGCACCTGACGGTCGACGACGGGACCGTCCCCGGCCTCGAGCTGGTCACCACGTCGAGCGGGGAGGGCCGGGCGATCGCCGCCGTCGACGTCGAGTCCGGCGCCGAGGTCTGGTCGACGCCGCACCCGCGGTGGACCGAGTCCTCCGTGGTGCTGCTGGAGGGGGTGCTCTACGGCACCGACCAGGACGCCGCGTGGGCGGTCGACGCCGCGACGGGGCGCGAGGTCTGGCGCACCGTCGTGGACGTGTCCGGGGAGAGCACCGTGATGACCGACGGCCGCTCCCTGCTGCTCCTGGCGCGCCCCGACGACCTGGAGGCCGCCGGGATGACGGTCGGGCAGCCCGCCGGCGAGGGTGCGGCGTCGCCGGCGGACGGGTCGTCGCGGGCGGTCGCCGCCCTCGACCTGGGCACCGGCGCCCCCGCGTGGGCCACCCGGCTGCCGGCCGGCGTGCACGGCGTCTGGCCGTGGCAGGGCGACCTGCTGGGCTACGGGGACGTCGACGTGGTCGTCCTGAACTGAGGCGCGCCCGCCGGTACGTGACGTGTGGCACTATGTGCGTGGACCGAGGGGGGTCACCCGACCTCCCTCGACCCGTGTCAGCGAAGACACTCTGACACTCTTCACGACGGATCGTCCGGCACGTACCTGCCGGTGAAGGGATTGATGAATCATGGCTACGGTCACGTTCGACAAGGCCACCCGGGTCTACCCGGGGACGGAGCGCCCCGCGGTGGACGCGCTCGACCTCCACATCGAGGACGGCGAGTTCCTCGTCCTCGTCGGCCCCTCCGGCTGCGGCAAGTCGACCTCGCTCCGCATGCTCGCGGGCCTCGAGGACGTCAACGCGGGTCGCATCCTCATCGGCGACCGCGACGTCACCGACGTCCAGCCGAAGGACCGGGACATCGCGATGGTGTTCCAGAACTACGCGCTGTACCCGCACATGACGGTCGCCGACAACATGGGCTTCGCGCTCAAGATCGCCGGCACCCCGAAGGCGGACATCCGCACCCGCGTCGAGGAGGCCGCCAAGATCCTCGACCTGACCCAGTACCTCGACCGCAAGCCGAAGGCCCTCTCGGGTGGCCAGCGGCAGCGTGTCGCCATGGGTCGCGCCATCGTCCGCCAGCCGCGCGTGTTCCTCATGGACGAGCCGCTGTCGAACCTGGACGCCAAGCTCCGCGTGCAGACCCGCACGCAGATCGCCTCGCTGCAGCGCCGCCTCGGCGTCACCACGGTCTACGTCACGCACGACCAGACCGAGGCGCTCACCATGGGCGACCGCATCGCGGTCCTCAAGGACGGCCTCCTGCAGCAGGTCGGCACCCCGCGCGACATGTACGACACCCCGGCCAACGTGTTCGTCGCCGGCTTCATCGGCTCCCCGGCCATGAACATCGGCACCTTCCCGCTGGCCGAGGGCGTGGCCAAGGTCGGCACCGCCGGCATCCAGGTCCCGCGCGACGCGATCAGCAAGCTCGCGGCCGACGACAACAACACCATCGTCATCGGGTTCCGCCCGGAGGCCCTGGACGTCGTCCCCGCCGGCACGCCGGACGCCATCCCGGTCGCCGTGAACATCGTCGAGGAGCTCGGCTCCGACGCGTTCGTCTACGGCTCGCTGGTCGGCGAGGCCGGCGCGGCCGAGGTGCACTCGGGCGCCGGTGACTCGCAGGTGATCGTGCGCGTCGACCCGCGCCAGGTCCCCGGCAAGGGCGAGACGATCCACGTCCGCATCCGCACCGGCGAGCAGCACCTGTTCCACGCCGGTTCGGGCGAGCGCATCTCGCTCTGACCCGCAGCACCACACCGCCGACGGGGCGGGACCGGTCCTCCGGTCCCGCCCCGTCGCCGTTCCGATGGGAGAATCGGACCATGACCCCTCGCACGCGCCTGCAGATCACCGCGGCCGCGCCGGACCCGGCCCTGCTCGACCTGCCCTGGGACGTGCCGCTCGCCGACTGGCCCGCCGACCAGCTGGCCGCGCTCCCCCGCGGCATCTCCCGGCACACGGTGCGGTTCGCCCGGCTGTCCGGCCGCGTCATCGCGATCAAGGAGATCGGCGAGACCGTCGCGTACCGCGAGTACGAGCTGCTGCGCCAGCTGAGCAAGCTCGACGTGCCGAGCGTCGACCCGGTGGGGGTCATCACCGGCCGCACCGCGCCCGACGGCGAGCCGCTCGAGGCCGTGCTCATCACCCAGCACCTGCGGTTCTCCCTGCCGTACCGCGCGCTGTTCAGCCAGTCGCTGCGGCCCGACACCGCCACCCGCCTCATCGACGCGCTCGCCGTGCTGATGGTCCGGCTGCACCTGGCCGGCTTCTACTGGGGCGACGTGTCGCTGTCCAACACCCTGTTCCGCCGGGACGCCGAGACCTTCGCCGCCTACCTGGTGGACGCCGAGACCGGCGACCTGCACGACACCCTCACCCCCGGCCAGCGGGCGTACGACCTCGAGGTCGCGCGGGTCAACATCATCGGCGAGCTGATGGACCTGCAGGCCGGCGAGTTCCTCGAGGAGGAGGTCGACGCCGTCGCCATCGGCGAGATGCTGGTCGAGCGGTACGAGGAGCTCTGGGTCGCGCTCACCACCGCCGAGTCCTTCGGCCTGGACGAGCGCTGGCGCGTGCAGGCCCGCATCGAGCGCCTGAACGACCTGGGCTTCGACGTCGGCGAGCTCGACATCACCACCGACATCGACGGCACCAGCGTCCGCATCCAGCCCAAGGTCGTGGACGCCGGGCACCACTCCCGCCGGCTCATGCGGCTCACCGGCCTGGACGTGCAGGAGAACCAGGCGCGCCGGCTGCTCAACGACCTGGACCAGTTCCGCGCCGCCACGGACCGGCAGAACGACGACGAGACCTTCGTCGCGCACGACTGGCTGACCGAGGTGTTCGAGCCCGCCGTGCGCGCCGTGCCGCGCGCGCTGCGACCCAAGCTCGAGCCCGCGCAGCTCTACCACGAGCTGCTGGACCACCGGTGGTTCCTGTCCGAGGGCAAGGGCCGGGACGTCCCGATGCGCGAGGCCGTCGCGTCCTACGTCAAGGACATCCTGCCGAACCGCCCGGACGAGGAGTCGGTGCTCGGCGTCTCGGCCGCCGACCTCCGCGAGGACACGGACACCATCCCGGCCGTCACGGACTGACCCGCGCGGGCTGCGTGCGCGGGCTGCGTGCGGCGAGTGTGCAGAAACCCGCGCCCGTACCCGCCCGTACCGGGCACGTTCCTGGACACTCGCCGAGCGCGCGGGCGGGGAGCGGGGTCAGAGGTCGACGCGCTCGTTCTCGCCCTCGAGGCGGTCGCCGGTGACCTTCGACTTCACGAAGCTGAGCAGGGTCGCCACGCGGCCGCCGGGGGCGTCCCAGTACTCCGCCGACTCCGCCCGCACCCGCAGCAGCACCGACTGCGGGGACTCCGGGCCCTCGGGCAGCCAGGCCTCGACGGCGGCGCTCCACAGGTCGCGCTTCTTGGCGACGTCGTCGACGACGTCCGCGACGCCCGCGACCGACACCCAGGTCGCGCCGGAGCCGACCGCGACGTTGACGACCGGGTTCGCGGTCACGTGCCGGACCTTGCGGGAGCTCCGCTCGGCGAAGAACCACAGGTCGCCGTCGAACTCCACCTCCTGCAGCGCCATCGGGCGTGCGATCAGCGTGCCGTCGGGCGCGACGGTGGTGAGCACGCCGAGCCGCTGGTCCTGCAGCAGCGCGGCGACGGTCCGGACGGGGTCGGTGCTGGTGTCGGTCATGCCGCCATCGTGCGCCGCCCCGCACCACCCCGCACCCGGGAGCCCGCCCCGCGCCCTCCGCGACGCCCCGGCACCGTCCGCGACGCCCCCGCGGCCTCCGCCGAGGTAGAGGCGGATCGCCGAGGTCGAGCGCGATCCCGCTCGACCTAGGCGAGATCGCTCTACCTCGGCGAGATCGCTCGACCTCGGGGAGGTCGCGGGAGGGACGGCCGCAGCGCGGGTCAGACCGTGCGCTGGCGGGCGACCTCGTAGAGGGCGATGCCCGCGGCCACGCCGGCGTTGAGGGACTCGACCTCGCCCGCGATCGGGATGGAGGCGATCGCGTCGCAGTGCTCGCGGACCAGGCGGGACAGGCCCTTGCCCTCGGAGCCGACGACCAGCACGAGCGGGTCGGCCGAGTACGGCAGGTCCTGCACGGTGACGTCGCCGCCGCCGTCCAGGCCGACGACGAAGCAGCCGGCCTCGTGCAGCCGCTCGAGGGCGCGCACGAGGTTGGTCGCGCGGGCCACCGGCACGCGGGCCGCGGCACCGGCCGAGACCTTCCAGGCCGACGCGGTCACGCCGGCGGAGCGGCGCTCGGGGACCAGCACGCCGTGCGCGCCGAACGCCCCGGCGGAGCGCAGGACCGCGCCGAGGTTGCGGGGGTCGGTGACCCCGTCGAGGGCGACGATCAGCGGGGCGCGGTCGCTGGCGGCGGCCACGTCCAGCAGGTCCTCGACGTCGCGGTAGTCGTACGGCGGGACCTGGATCGCGACGCCCTGGTGCACCGAGCCGTCGGTCATCCGGTCGAGCTCCGGCTTGGTGACCTCGAGCAGCGGGTAGCCCGCGTCGGCCGCGGTGCGCAGGATCTCGCGGGTGCGGTCGTCGGCCTCGAGGCGGGTCGCGATGTACACCGCGGACACGGGGATGCCTGCCCGCATCGCCTCGACGACGGAGTTGCGCCCGGCAACCACCTCGGTGGCACCGGCGCCGCGCGCCCGGCCCGCCGCCGCGCCGCCCCGGCCCGCGGGCCGGCTGCCCGAGCCCCGGGTCCCGGCGACGGCCTTGCGCTCGGCCGCGGCCTTGCGCTTGGCGGCCGGGTGGTAGGACCGGTCCTCGGCCTTGGGGGTGGGGCCCTTGCCCTCGAGCCCGCGGCGGACCTGCCCGCCGGACCCGACGCTCATGCCCTTCTTGCTGCCCGGCTTGCGCGTCGCGCCCCGGCGCTGGGAGTTCCCGGCCATCAGTCCTCGTCCTCGGTCGTCGGGCGCGCGGCGAGTGACCAGCGCGCGCCGGTTGCGTTGTCCTCGACGGCCACACCGGCGGCCGCGAGTCGGTCACGGATCGCGTCCGCGGTGGCCCAGTCCCGGGCGGTGCGGGCGGCTGCCCGCGCGTCGAGCTCGGCGCGCACCAGGGCGTCGAGCGCCTCGGCGTGCCGGTCGTCGGTGCGGCCGGCGCCCCACTGCGCGCCGGCGGGGTCGAGGCCCAGCACGTCGAGCATGGCCCGCACGGCGACCAGGCCGGCGCGCACGCCGGCGTCGTCGCCCGCGGCGAGCGCGGAGTTGCCGGCACGCAGGTGCTCGTGCACGACCGCGAGCGCGGCGGGCACGTTGAGGTCGTCGTCCAGCGCCGCCCCGAACCCCTCGGGCAGCTGGGCGGCGGCCAGCTCGGCCGCGTCGACCTCGCCGACCCGCTCTCCTGCGCGGTCGACGAAGCCGGCGAGCCGGTCCCAGGTGGCCTCGGACTCGGCGAGCGTGTCCGGGGTCCACTCGAGCATCGACCGGTACTGCACGGCCGTCAGGGCGTACCGCACGACGGCAGGGCGCACGGTCTCGAGCAGCGTGCTGACCAGCAGCCCGTTGCCGAGCGACTTGCTCATCTTGGCGCCGGACTGGGTGACCCAGCCGTTGTGCAGCCAGTACCGCGCGAACCCGTAGCCGGCGGCGCGGGACTGCGCCTGCTCGTTCTCGTGGTGCGGGAACCGCAGGTCCAGGCCGCCGCCGTGGATGTCGAAGGTGTCGCCGAGGTAGCGCTGCGCCATCGCGGAGCACTCCAGGTGCCAGCCCGGGCGGCCGCGGCCGAACGGGGTGTCCCACGCGGCGGTGTCCGGCTCGCCCGGCTTGGCGGCCTTCCACAGCGCGAAGTCGTGCGCGTCGCGCTTGTCCCCGGCCGCGCCGTCGGGGGCGGGGGCCATGTCGTCGAGGCGCTGGCTGGTCAGCGAGCCGTAGTCGGCGTACGAGCGGACGTCGAAGTACACGTCCCCCTCGGCGGCGACGTACGCGTGCCCGGTCTCGACCAGGCGCTGCATCAGCGCGACCATCGCCGGGACGTGCCCGGTCGCCCGGGGCTCGTAGGTCGGGGGCAGCACGCCGAGGGCGTCGTAGGCCGTGGTGAAGGCGCGCTCGTTCTGCATCGCCCACGCCCACCAGGCGACGCCGGCCTCGGCGGAGCGCGCGAGGATCTTGTCGTCGATGTCGGTGACGTTGCGGACCATGGTCACGTCGTGGCCGGTGCGGCGCAGCCAGCGGACCAGCACGTCGAACGCGACGGCGGACCGCACGTGGCCGATGTGCGGGGGTGCCTGGACCGTCGCGCCGCACAGGTAGATGCCGACCTTGCCCGGGACCACGGGGACGAAGTCGCGCACCTCACGGGTGGCGGTGTCGAACAGGCGCAGGCTCACGAGGGTCAAGGCTACCGGTCGGGGCGCTCCGGCCCGTCGGCGAACCGTGCCGCCTCCGCGCGCAGCGCGTCGAGCACCCGCCGGACCACGCGGCGCTCGGCCCGGTCGGGGCGCACGAGGACGTCGACCCGGCGGCCGGCGCGCACCCCGGCGAGCGGCACGAGCACCGCCCCGCGGCGGCCGGCGGTGTGCCGGGGCAGCAGGCTGATCCCGTGCCCGGCGGCCACCAGGGCCTCCACCACCCCGAAGTCGTTGAACCGCTGCACGATCCGCAGCGGCGCCCCGGCGGCCGCCCCGACCGCGTCCAGCACCCCTGCGACCGGGAACCCCTCGCGCACGGCGATCCAGGGCTGGTCGGCGAGGTCCGCCGGGGTCAGCACCGCCCGGTCCGCGAGCGGGTGACCCGGCGGCAGCGCCACGTCCAGGGGTTCGCGGAGCAGCGGGACGGCGCGCACCTCGGCCGGCCAGGCGGGTGCGGCGTCCGGCCGGTGCGCGACGACCAGGTCGAAGTCCGCGGTGAGCGCGGGGAACCGGTCCTGCGCGACGTCCTCGTCGCCCAGCTCGACGTGCACGCCGTCCATCGCGGCGACCCGGGCCAGCAGGCCCGGGAGCAGCAGCTCGGCGGCCGACTGGAACGCCGCCACCCGCACGAGGCCGTGCGGCGCCGACCGGAACGCCTCGACGGCCGCCTCCGCGCGCTCGAGCGCCACGGCCACGTCACCGGCGGCGTCCGCGAGGGCGAGGCCCGGCCCCGTGAGCCGGATCCCGCGCCCCACGCGCTCGACCACCTCGACGCCCGCGTCGCGGGTCAGGGCACGGAGCTGCTGCGAGACGGCCGACGGAGTGAGGTGCAGCGCGGCGGCCGCGGCGGTCACGCCGCCCCGGTCCCGGACGGCGCGCAGGGTGGCCAGGTGCCGCGTGTCCATGCAGTGACGCTACAACGTCGGTGCGCGACATCTCGATTGTGCTGCACGGTCGTGGTGCCGCACCCTCGGTCGTATGCCGCTGCGCGACCGCCTGCTCGCCCTCACCGTCGCCGTGCTCTGGGGGCTCAACTTCCCGGCGATCCACCTGTCGCTGGAGCAGTTCCCGCCGTTCTTCCTGGTGGCGCTCCGGTTCGCGCTGCTGGCGGTGCCGACGCTGCTGCTGGTCCCGCGCCCGCAGGCGCCGGTGCGCTGGCTGATCGGGTACGGCGTCGGGTTCGGGGTGCTGCAGTTCGCGTTCCTCTACCTCGCGATGGACACCGGCATGCCGACCGGGCTGGCGTCGCTGGTGCTGCAGGCCTCCGCGCCGTTCACCGTGCTGCTGGGCGCGGTGTGGCTGCGCGAGCGGATCTCGGCCCGGCAGGCGGTCGGCGTCGCGGTGGCGATCTGCGGCCTGGGCGGCATCGCGGCCCTGCGCGCCGGCGGCGGCGCCTCCGCCGGGCTGCTGCCCGTGCTGCTCACGCTGTGCGGCGGGCTCGGCTGGGCGTTCGGCAACGTCTCCAGCCGCCAGGCGCACCCGGACAGCCCGATGCGGTTCATGCTCTGGATGTCGGTGGTGCCGCCGCTGCCGATGCTGGCGCTGTCGCTGGTGGTCGACGGGCCCGCGGCGATCGGGCGGTCGCTCACGACGCTCGGGACGCCGGTCGCGGCCTGGGCGCTGGCGGGGCTGGCGTTCACCGTGCTGATCGCGACCGTCGTCGGGTCGGGGATCTGGACGACGCTGCTGTCCCGGCACCCCTCCGGCGTGGTCGCACCGTTCTCGATGCTGGTGCCGGTGGTGGGGATCGGGGCGTCGTGGCTGGTGTTCGACGAGCGGCCCGCGGCGGCCGAGCTGGTCCTCGGCGCGGTGATCGTCGCGGGCGTGCTGGTCGCGACCCGCCCGCCCCGCGCCGTGACGTCCGCGACCCCCGCACGCCCCACCCCCGCGGCGAGCACCTCGCCGAGATGACAGTCCTGGCCTGCGCGCGGAGCCCGCGGCACAGGCCGGTTCTGCCATCTCGGCGACTGCTGGAGGGCGCGGGGGTGGCGCTGGCGCCTCACCCCCGAGGCACGACCAGCGCGGTCGCGATCGCCGCGACGCCCTCGCCGCGGCCCGTGAGGCCGAGGCCGTCCGTGGTGGTGGCGCTCACCGAGACCGGGGCACCCGCCGCCGCCGACAGCGCGGCCTCGGCCTCCGCGCGGCGCGGGCCCAGCCGGGGGCGGTTGCCGACCACCTGCACCGCGACGTTGCCGACCACGAAGCCCGCGGCACCGACCAGCCGGGCGGCCTCGGCCAGCAGCGCCGTCCCCGCAGCACCGGCCCACTCCGGCCGGGACGTCCCGAACTGCGACCCGAGGTCGCCGATGCCGGCGGCCGACAGCAGCGCGTCCGCGGCGGCGTGCGCGGCGACGTCGGCGTCCGAGTGCCCGGCCAGCGGCCGCTCCCCGGGCCAGGCGAGCCCGGCCAGGTGCAGCACGGCGCCGGGCGCCGGGTCCGGGTCGTAGGCGTGCACGTCGACGCCGACGCCGGTCCGCGGCAGCCCGGTCACGCGGGCACCGCCACGCCGTCCGTGCCGGCCGTGCCGTCGACGCCGTCCGCGCCGTCCGTGCCGTCGACGCCGTCCGTGCGCGCGAGCAGCTCCGCGACCGCGAGGTCGCGCGCGGTGGTGATCTTCATGGCGGACTCCTCGCCGGGGACGACCCAGACCTGCTCGCCCAGCGCCTCCACCAGGGCCCCGTCGTCGGTGGCGGCGGTGGCCTCGTCCCCGGCACGGTGCGCGCCGGCGGCGTGCGCGGCGTCGAGCAGCGCCCGGTCGAAGCCCTGCGGCGTCTGCACGGCGCGCACCGTCGCCCGGGCGACGGTCGCGACCACGGGTGCGGCACCGTCGACGGTGGCGCCCACCTGCTTGATGGTGTCCGTCACCGGCAGGCCCGGCACGACCGCGCGGTGCCCGGACCGCACCGCGCGCTCGACCGCGCGCACCAGGTCGGCCGACGCGAGGGCGCGCGCGGCGTCGTGCACCAGCACCACGTCGACGGCGGGCGGGAGCACGGCGAGGCCGGCGGCGACGGACGCCTGCCGGGAGGCGGCGCCCTCGACCACGGTCACCGGGACGCCGGACCCGCCGAGCACCGGGTCGGCGAGCAGGGCGCGGAGCTCCGCCGCCCGGCCGGGCGGCGCCGTGACGACGATGGACGCCACGACGCCCGACGCGGCGACGCGTCGGGCGGCGTGCAGCACCAGCGGGACCCCCGCCAGCTCGACGAGGGCCTTGGGCCCGGGACGACCGAGCCGCGTGCCACTGCCGGCGGCGGTGAGGACGACGGCGGTGGGCACGCGGCGGCGGTTCAGGCGGGGTGCGGGCGCGTCGTCAGGACGCGAGCACCTCGTCGAGGATGGCCTCGGCCTTCTCCTCCTCGGTGTGCTCGGCCAGCGCGAGCTCCGAGACGAGGATCTGCCGGGCCTTGGCGAGCATGCGCTTCTCGCCCGCGGACAGGCCGCGGTCGGCGTCGCGGCGCGACAGGTCGCGGACGACCTCGGCGACCTTGATCACGTCGCCGGAGGCGAGCTTCTCGAGGTTGGCCTTGTAGCGGCGCGACCAGTTGGTCGGCTCCTCGGTGTACGGCGCGCGCAGCACGTCGAACACGCGCTCCAGGCCCTCGGCGCCGACGACGTCCCGCACGCCCACGAGGTCGACGTTCTCCGCCGGCACCTCGATGGTCAGGTCACCCTGGGCGACCTTCAGCTTGAGGTAGATCTTGTCCTCGCCGCGGATGGTCCTGGTCTTGATCTCCTCGATCAACGCTGCACCGTGGTGCGGGTAGACAACCGTCTCCCCAACAGTGAAAGTCATCTGCAGGTGTCCCCTTTCGCGGAGGGCCAGTCTACCACGCGGCCGTGGGCGGATTTCGTGGAGATCACCGGCGTTTGCGCAGGTCAGAGCGTTGCCGACCACGTCAGCGATTCGACACGCCGTCGATGGGGGTGCCTCGCGGTCCCGACGTGGCTAGTCTGCCGACGCGGGCCCCGTCCGGCGTCGCACCGGACCCGGTACGGCCCTGACCTGCGGCGACGCACGTCCCGGGACCGAGGGCCCACGCGCGCGCCGGCACTCCGTGCGAGGGACCCCCGTGCCCACGTAGGCTCGGCCTCGCGCGCCCGCGCGCAGCCCGGCGCACCGCCGCGCACGCCCCACCGCACCAGCCCCACCGAGGAGTCACCGTGGCCCGCAGCCGCACGTCCGCCCGCCCCGTCGTCGTCGGCGCCGTCGCCCTGGTCGCCGCCGCGGTCCTGTCCGGCTGCTCCGCGACCAACCCGATCACCACGGAGATGGCCTACGCCGCCTCCGACGGCGTCCGGGCGAGCCTGGGCGACCTCACGGCGGAGAACCTGCTGCTGGTCGCCGCGGCGGCCGACTCCCCCGGCGCGCTGCAGGGCGCGCTGACCAACCGCGGCGACGACGCCCTGACCGTGGAGATCTCGCTGGACGCGTCCAGCGAGCGGATCCGCGTCGCGTCGGGCGAGACGGTGCTGCTGGGCGGCGCCGACGGCGAGGAGGTCGTGCTCGACACCCCCGGCGCCCCGGGCTCGACCGTCGAGGTCACGCTCAGCACCGCCGCCGCGGGCGAGGAGGTCGTCCCGGTGCCCGTGCTGGACGGCACGCTGCCCGAGTACGCGGACCTGGTGCCGGAGGAGGTCGTCGTCGTGGTCCCGGAGCCGGAGGCCACCGAGCCGGCCACCGAGTCGCCCGCGCCGACCCCCACGGACACCACCGGCACGGACGCCGCGGGCGGGACCACCACCGAGGACGAGGGCACCAGCGAGCAGTCCGGCGGCAACGAGGGCTGATCCCCCTCCGCACGCACGACAGCGGGCCCCGTCCTGACGAGGACGGGGCCCGCTGCTCGTACCGGCCCGCCGGCGCCGCGGGTCCCTCCCGACCCGGGGCGCCGACGACCCGGAGCGCCGGCTCAGCCGAAGCGGCCGGAGATGTAGTCCTCGGTCGCCTGCTCCTTGGGCGAGGAGAACATCGTCGCGGTGTCGTCGATCTCGATCAGCCGGCCGGGCTGCCCGGTGCCGGCGATGTTGAAGAACGCCGTCCGCTCGGAGACGCGCGCCGCCTGCTGCATGTTGTGCGTGACGATCACGATCGTGTACTCGCTCTTGAGCTCGGCGATCAGGTCCTCGATGGCGAGGGTGGAGATCGGGTCGAGCGCGGAGCACGGCTCGTCCATCAGCAGCACCTGCGGCTTCACCGCGATGGCGCGGGCGATGCACAGGCGCTGCTGCTGGCCGCCGGACAGGCCGGAGCCCGGGCGGTCGAGGCGGTCCTTGACCTCGTTCCAGAGGTTGGCGCCGCGCAGCGACTGCTCGACGACGTCGTTCGCGTCGCTCTTGGACATCCGGCGGTTGTTCAGCCGCATCCCCGCGAGCACGTTCTCGGCGATCGACATCGTCGGGAACGGGTTGGGGCGCTGGAACACCATGCCGACCTGGCGGCGGACGGCCACCGGGTCGATGTCCGAGCTGTAGAGGTCGACGCCCTCGACCGCGACGGTGCCCTCGACGCGCGCGCCGGGGATGACCTCGTGCATGCGGTTGAGCGTGCGCAGGAAGGTCGACTTGCCGCAGCCGGACGGGCCGATGAACGCGGTCACCGAGCGCGGCTCGATGGTCATGTTCACGTCGGCCACGGCGCGGAAGCTGCCGTAGTAGATGTTCAGGTCCTTGACGTCGATGCGCTGAGCCATCTCGGTCGTCTCCTTGGGTCTGGGGAAGGTCGGGAGGGGCGGGGGGTCAGCGGATCTTCGGGGCGAAGAGCCGGCTGACGAGGCGCCCGATGAGGTTCAGCACCATCACGATGAGGAAGAGCGTCAGGGCGGCCGCCCACGCGCGCTGGAGGTTGATGTCCGGGATGCAGGCGGCGTCGCCCTCGGCGCACGGGACCAGGCCCTGAGCGTACTGCCGGTACACGTACACCGGCAGGGTCATCATGCGGCCGTCGAACAGGTTGAAGTTGATCGAGTCGACCACGCCGACGGTCAGCAGCAGCGGGGCCGTCTCGCCGATGACGCGCGCGATCGCGAGCATGACGCCGGTGGTGAGGCCGGCGACCGAGGTGCGCAGCACGACCTTGATGATGGTCAGCCAGCGCGGCACGCCGAGGGCCAGGGACGCCTCGCGCAGCTCGTTCGGCACCAGGCGGAGCATCTCCTCGCTGGACCGGATCACCACCGGGATCATCAGCACCGACAGCGCGACCGAGCCGATGGCGCCGAACTTCGCGCCCGGGCCGAGCAGCAGCGCGAAGAGGGCGTACGCGAACAGGCCGGCGACGATGGACGGGATGCCCGTCATGACGTCGACCAGGAACGTGATCAGCTTCGCCAGCGGCTTGCCGCCGCCGTACTCCACCAGGTAGATCGCGGCGAGCAGGCCGATCGGCACCGAGATCAGGGCCGCGAACAGCGTGATCTCGAGCGTCCCGACGATCGCGTGGTAGATGCCGCCCGCGTCCATGCCGCCGAACACGCCGCGCATGGAGTTCATCAGGAAGTAGCCGTCGAGGCGGCCGATGCCCTTGGACACCACCGTGTAGGTCAGCGACAGCAGCGGCAGCATCGCGACGACGAACGCGGCCGTGATGAGCACGCGCATCGTGATGTCGGTGCGCCGGCGGCGGCGGTCGTTGCCCTGCAGCAGCTCGCGCAGCGAGGCGGAGCCCTGCGGGCTCTCGGGGGCCGGCACCGGGGTGGGGGTGGTCGCGGTCATGTCAGTTCGCCCCCGAGAAGTCCTTGCGCCGCGCGACGATCGCGCGGGCGGCCATGTTCACGGCCAGGGTGATGATGAACAGCGCCAGGCCGGTGGCGATCAGGGTCGCGACGCCGGTCTGGTTCGCCTCGGGGAACTGCGCGGCGATGTTGGCCGCGATCGTCTGCTGCTGCCCGGCGGCGAGCAGCTGGAACGAGTAGAGGAACCCGGGCGACAGGATCATCAGCACGGCCATGGTCTCGCCGAGGGCGCGGCCCAGGCCGAGCATGGCGGCGGACACGATGCCCGAGCGGGCGAACGGCAGCACGGCCATCCGCACCATCTCCCACTGCGTCGCGCCGAGCGCCAGGGCGGCCTCCTCGTGCAGCCGCGGCGTCTGCAGGAACACCTCGCGGCAGATGGCGGTGATGATCGGCAGGATCATCACGGCGAGCACGACGGCCACCGTCATCATCACGCGGCCGGTCGTGGACACCGTGCCGTCGAAGAACGGGATCCAGCCGAGGTAGCGGCCGAGCCACTCCCAGACCGGCTGCACCATCGGGCTCAGCACCAGGCCGCCCCAGAGGCCGTAGACGACCGACGGGATCGCCGCGAGCAGGTCGACGACGTAGCCGAGGGCGCTCGCCAGCCGGCGCGGCGCGTAGTGCGAGATGAACAGCGCGATGCCGATGGCGATCGGCGTCGCGATGATCAGGGACACCGCCGCGGCGAGCAGGGTGCCGAAGATCAGCGGGCCGATGAAGCCCAGCAGCGTGGTGTCGTCCGGGAACCAGCTGATCTTCTCGGACAGGAACGCGGCGTCGGCGGTCAGCGCCGGCCAGGCGCGCTGCACGAGGAAGATCGCGACGGCGGCGAGGATCACGAGGATCAGCACGCCGGCACCGGTGGCGATCCAGCGGAACGTGCGGCTGCCGCCGCGGTCGCCGTGACCGGACCGCAGGCGCTTCGCGGTGGTGCCGGCGGGAACCGCGTCCGGCTCGGTGGACCCCGTCGTGCGGGGCTGGGTGCTGGTCACGCTGTCTCCAGGGGGAGGCGGAGGAGAGAGGCCGTTCTTCGCGCCGACGGCCGGCCCACCCGCGGGTGGACCGGCCAGGGCCCGGGTGGCGGGCCGGCGACCGGATCGCGGTCGCCGGCCCTCACCGGTGGATCAGGAAGCCAGCTCGATCGCGTCGATCGAGGCCTGGACGTCCGTGCGGAGCGCGTCGGAGATCGGCGCGGAGCCCGCGGCCGACTCGGAGGCCGCCTGGCCCTCGGCGCTGGCGACGTAGGTCGCGAACGCCTTCACCAGGTCCACGTCCTCCTGGGAGTCGTACGCCTGGCACAGGACCAGGTAGGAGGCGAGGATCAGCGGGTAGGCGCCGGCCTCGGTCGTGGTGCGGTCGATGGCGATGACGATGTCGCCCTCCTCGCGGGAGTCGTCGCGGGGCGAGACGTCGAGCGCGGCCGCGGCGGCCTCCTCGGTCGGGGCGACGAACTCGTCGCCGACGGCGATGGAGACCTTGCCGAGCGAGCCGGCCTTCGAGGCGTCGGCGTAGCCGATGGTGCCCTGGCCGCCCTGGACCGCCTGGACCAGGCCGGACGTGCCCTGGCCGGACTCGCCGCCCTCGACGGGCCAGTCGCCCGAGGCCTCGTCGGCCCACGCGCCCTCGGACGCCGCCGCGAGGTACTCGGTGAAGTTCTCCGTGGTGCCCGACTCGTCGGAGCGGTGCACCGGCGTGATCGCCAGGTCCGGCAGGGTCGCGTCCGGGTTGGCCTCGGCGATCGCCGGGTCGTTCCAGCTCGTGATCGTGCCGTTGAAGATGTTCGCGATCGTCGCGGCCGAGAGGTTCAGCTCGGTGACGCCCTCGAGGTTGAAGATCACGGCGATCGGGGAGACGTAGACCGGCAGGTCCACCGCGGAGGCGCCGAAGCAGCGCTCCTGGGCCTGGGTCAGCTCCTCCTCGTCCAGCGCGGCGTCCGAGCCCGCGAACAGGGCCGAGCCGTCGAGGAACGCGGTGCGGCCACCGCCGGACCCGACCGGGTCGTACGACACGGTGACGTCGGGGTTCGCGCTCTGGAACCCGGCACGCCAGGCCTCCATCGCGGACTCCTGCGACGACGCACCGGCGCCGACCAGCTCGCCGGAGAGGTCGCTCGCGGCGGTGTCGCCGCCCGAGGTCTCCGGGGTGCTGCCGGTCGGGTTGTCCGAACCACATGCCGTGAGGGAGAGGGCGACGACGCCAGCGAGGGCGAGGGCACCCGTACGACCGCGGTTGAGCTTCACAGTGTTCCGTCCTGTCGTGAGGCGGCGCGCACCCGTGTGGTGCGCGACCTGGCGCCGACGCTAAGCAGGCCAGGTGACCAGACTGACGTCCTCGGGTGAACCGCAGGTGAACGAGCGGCCAATCCTTGCGGGCGCGCTGCGGCTCAGGCCGGCTCGTCGTCGAGCAGCTTGTAGCCGAGGCCGCGCACCGTCACCAGGAGCGTCGGGTTGCCGGGGTCGGGCTCGATCTTGGCGCGGACCCGCTTGACGTGCACGTCGAGCGTCTTGGTGTCGCCGACGTAGTCGGTGCCCCAGACGCGGTCGATCAGCTGGCCGCGCGTGAGCACCCGCCCGGCGTTGCGCAGCAGCAGCTCGAGCAGCTCGAACTCCTTGAGCGGGAACGCCACCGGCCGGTCGTCGACCGTGACCGTGTGCCGCTCGACGTCCATCTTGACCGGGCCGGCCGCGAGCACGCCGTCGTCGGCGGGCTCCTCCTCCACCTCGCCCGTCCCGGGACCGGGGACCTGGCGGCGGCGGAGCACCGCCCGGACGCGGGCCAGCAGCTCGCGCGAGGAGTAGGGCTTGGTGACGTAGTCGTCGGCGCCGAGCTCCAGGCCGACGACCTTGTCGATCTCGCCGTCCTTGGCGGTCAGCATGATCACCGGGACGTCCGAGGTCTGCCGGATCCGCCGGCAGACCTCGGTGCCGGAGAGCCCGGGCAGCATGAGGTCGAGCAGCACCAGGTCCGCGCCCTCGGCCTGGAACGCGGCGAGCGCCTCCGGGCCGGTCGCGGCGGTCGTGACGTCGAACCCCTCGCGCCCGAGCAGGTAGGCCAGCGGGTCGCGGTAGGACTCCTCGTCCTCGACGAGCAGGATGCGGGTCACGGGGTCAGGCCTCCGGGGCGGTGTCGGGGTGCGAGGTGCTGGGGACGACGAGCGGCACGGGCCGGTCGTCGGGGGTGGCGCTCGGCACGGGGCCGACCGCGACGGGCAGGCGGAGCGTGAACGTCGAGCCCCGGCCGGGCTGCGACCACACCTGCACGTCGCCGCCGTGGTCCGCCGCGACGTGCTTGACGATCGACAGGCCGAGGCCGGTGCCGCCGGTCTCGCGGCTGCGCGCGGGGTCGACCCGGTAGAACCGCTCGAAGACGCGGTCCTGCTCCTCGGCGGAGATGCCGATGCCCTGGTCGACCACGGCGATCTCGACGATGCCGTCGTGCGAGCGGACCCCGACGCCGACCGTCGTGCTGGGCGGCGAGTACCGGACCGCGTTGTCCAGCAGGTTGCGCACCGCCTGCACCAGCATCGCGGCGTCGCCGAACACCTGGGCGCCCGACTCTCCGCCGACGTGGAACGACATGCCCTTGGCGGCGGCACCGGTGCGCGCGCGGTCGACCGACTCCGCGACCACCGCGTCGACGTCCACCAGGGCGATGTCCTTGAGCGCGCCCGCGACCTGCAGCCGCGAGAGCTCGAGGATCTCCTGCACCAGGGCGGACAGCCGCTGCGCCTCGCTGATCATCCGGCCCGCGAACCGGCGGACGGTCTCGGGGTCGTCGGCGGCGTCCTGCACCGTCTCGGCCAGCAGGGACAGCGCGCCGACCGGCGTCTTCAGCTCGTGCGACACGTTGACGACGAAGTCGCGGCGGATCGCCTCGAGCCGGCGCGCCTGCGTGCGGTCCTCCGCCAGCACGACCAGCAGGCCCGGGCCGACCTGGGCCACGCGGACCTGCAGCATGATCGTGCCGGGGCTCAGCGGGCCGCGGGGCAGCTCCAGCTCCTCGTCCCGGATCACGCCGCTGCGGCGCACGTCGGCGATCAGGTCCCGCACCGCGGCGTGCACCACCATCCCGTCGCGCACGACGCCGAGCGCGAACGCCGGCGGGCTCGCCCGCACCACGGTGTCGTCGTCGTCGAGCACCACGGCCGCGGACCGCAGCACCGCCAGGGTGCGCACGACGCCCTCGTCCAGGTCCGGACGCGGGCGCTCGGGCACGGTGCGCTGGGCGCGCTCGCTGAACCGGAACGCCAGCATGGCGCCGACCCCGGTGACCATGCCCAGCGCCCCGGCGGCCAGCACGACGAGACCGTTGATGCCCTCCACGCGGTCAGCGTACGGTCGGGCGAGGACCGATCCCGACCACGCCGCGGCCACGACGGGGCAGCGGCACGCGATGTTCATCGCCGTTCACCGCGCGTCCGCGCGCCGTTCACCCACGCGTTCACGTCCGCGTGCGAGCGTGGGCGGCCGGACGGATACTGCGCGCACGGGAGTGCGCGGACGAGAGGAAACCATGCGCGAGATCTTCGACGCCGAGCTCAAGCAGGTGCAGGACGACCTGGTGGCCATGAGCCGCCGGGTCGAGCACGCGATCACGGCGGCCGGGGAGGCCTTGCTGCACCAGGACCTGGCCCTCGCCGAGTCCGTGATCGCCGACGACCTCGCGATCGACGCCCTCGAGCGCGACCTGGACGAGCGGTGCGTGCTGCTGCTGGCCCAGCAGCAGCCGGTCGCCACCGACCTGCGCGTCGTGGTCTCCGCCCTGCGGATGAGCGCCACGCTCGAGCGGATGGGCGACCTGGCCCGGCACGTCGCCCAGGTGGCGCGCGGCCGCTACCCGCGGGCCGCGGTGGACCCGGCGCTGACCGGCGTCTTCACCGAGATGAACGAGGCCGCCCGCCGCGTGGCCCAGCGCACCACGCAGGTGCTCACCTCGCACGACCTGGCCGAGGCCGAGGGCATCGAGCGCGACGACGACCTGCTGGACTCGCTGCACGAGGAGACGTTCCGGATCCTGCTCGCGCCGGGCTGGGCGGGCGACGCGCAGCAGACCATCGACATCACGCTGCTGGGCCGGTACTACGAGCGGTTCGGCGACCACGCGGTGTCCGTCGCGCGCCGCATCGTGTTCCTGGTGACCGGCGAGTTCGCGGCGGAGCGGGCGGCCGGCACCCGCTGACCGCAGCACCCGCGCCGCACGCACGAGGGGCCCGGACCGACTCGCGTCGGTCCGGGCCCCTCGTCGTGCAGGTGGGTCAGCGACCCTGGTTCGCCACCGCGGCGATCGCGGCCTCGGCCGCCGCCGGGTCGAGGTACGTGCCGCCCGGGTTGGTGGGCTTCAGCGTGGTCTCGTCCAGGTGGTAGACGAGCGGGATGCCGGTCGGGACGTTGATGCCCGCGATCGTGGCGTCGTCGACGTCGTCCAGGTACTTGATGATCGCGCGGATCGAGTTGCCGTGGGCGGCGACCAGCGTGGTCTTCCCGGCCTGCAGGTCCGGGACGATCTCGGCGTCCCAGTACGGCAGCGCGCGGTCCAGCACCTGCTTGAGCGCCTCGGAGCGCGGGATCGGCTCGCCGGCGTAGCGGGCGTCCGTGTCCTGCGAGTACTCCGAGCCCAGCTCGATGTCCGGCGGCGGGACGTCGTACGAGCGGCGCCAGAGCATGAACTGCTCCTCGCCGTACTGCTCGAGGGTCTGCTTCTTGTCCTTGCCCTGGAGCGCGCCGTAGTGCCGCTCGTTGAGGCGCCAGGACCGCTTGACCGGGATCCACAGGCGGTCGGCGGCGTCCAGCGCGTAGTTCGCGGTGGTGATCGCGCGGCGCAGCAGCGAGGTGTGCACGACGTCCGGGAGCACGCCCGCGTCGGTCAGCAGGGTGCCGCCGCGCTTGGCCTCCGCGACGCCCTTCTCGGACAGCGCGACGTCGACCCAGCCGGTGAACAGGTTCTTGGCGTTCCATTCGCTCTCGCCGTGGCGGAGCAGAACGAGGGTGTAGGTCATGGGCCCCATCCTGCCGCACGCCGCGCTCCGGCGTCGGGGGACGTTCGACCTGCGGAACACCCGCGGCCGACCCGCGGTTGGGACGAGCATGCCGATCACCGGAGAGTACGAGCCCAGCACCGACACCCGGTCCCGCGAGCAGGTCGAGCTCATCGAGCGCTCGGGCGGGACGAAGGGCACCACGATGCGCGGGATGGGGGTCGTCGTCGTCACGATGCTCGGCGCGCGGTCCGGGAAGGTGCGCAAGATCCCGGTCATGCGGGTGGAGCACGAGGGCGTCTACGCCGTCGTCGCCTCGCTCGGCGGCGCCCCGAAGCACCCCGTCTGGTACCACAACCTGCTGGCGAACCCGCTGGTCGAGCTGCAGGACGGCCCGGCGCGCGCGGACTACACCGTCCGCGAGGTGCAGGGCGCCGAGCGCGACCTGTGGTGGGAGCGGTCCGTGGCGGCGTACCCGGACTACGCCGACTACCAGCGGCGCACCGACCGGGTGATCCCGGTGCTGGTGCTGGAGCCCGTCGCGGGCTGAGCCCGCCGGGGGCCGTCGCGCGCCGGTCAGACGGCGGCGGCGCGCAGGCGGTGCTCGGTGGCCAGGGCGTAGACCTTGAGCACCTGCTCGGCGGTCGCGTCCCAGCCGTACTGCTCGGCCACCCGCCGGGCGTTCGCGCGCCACGCGCCGCGGGCCGCGGGGTCCGCCAGGGTCGCGGCCAGCACGTCCGCCCACACCGCCGGGTCGTGCCCGCGCACCTGGCGCCCGGACACCCCGTCCTGCACGACGGACCGCAGCCCGCCGACCGCCGAGGCCACCACGGGCGTGCCCGCGGCCTGCGCCTCGACGGCGACCAGGCCGAAGGACTCGCTGCGGGACGGCATCGCGACCAGGTCGGCCGCCGCGAACCACCGCGCCAGCTCCGGCCGGGTCACGGGCGGGTGGAACAGGACGTCGTCCTCGAGGCCCGAGGCGGCGACCAGCGCGCGCAGCTCGGTGAGCGCCGTCGCCCGGCCGCTGGGCCCGCCGAGCACCACCAGCAGCGGAGCCGGCCGGCCCGTCGCCCGCAGGACCGCGAGCGCCCGCACCAGGACGTCGGGGGCCTTGAGCGGCTGCACCCGGCCGGCGAACAGCACGACGTCGCGGTCCGCGGGCAGCCCGAGCGAGCGGCGCAGGGCGGCGCGGTCGCCGGTGCGCGGGCGGAAGGTCGTCAGGTCGACGCCCGGCGCCACGACGTGCACCCGCTCGGGGTCGGCGTCGTACATCCCGACCAGGTCGTGGCACTCCTCCGCGGTGCTGGCGACCAGGGCGGCGGCGGCGGCCACCACCTGCTCCTCGCCGATCACGCGGGTGGCGGGCTCGGGGCTGTCGCCGGGGGCCAGCGCGGCGTTCTTGACCCGGGCCATCGTGTGCATGGTGTGCACCAGCGGCACGTCCCAGCGCTCGGCGGCGAGCCAGCCGACCTGGCCGGACAGCCAGTAGTGGCTGTGCACCGCCTCGTACCAGCCGGCGGGCCGCGCGGCCGCGACCCGCAGCACGCCCGCGGTCACCGCGCACAGCTGCGCGGGCAGGTCGTTCTTGTCCAGCCCCTCGTAGGGCCCGGCGGCCACGTGGTGCACCAGCACCCGGTCGTCGCCCGCGTCCAGCTCCACCGTCTCCGGCAGGGCCGACGACGTGGCGCGCGTGAAGATCTCCACCGCCGCACCGCGCCGCGCCAGCGCCCGGGACAGCTCGGCGACGTAGACGTTCATGCCGCCCGCGTCACCGGTGCCGGGCTGGTCCAGCGGGGAGGTGTGCACCGAGAGCATGGCGATGCGCTGCGGCTCGTGCGGCACGACTTCTCCTGCGGACGACGGGGGTGGACTCCCTCCATTGTCGGCCATCGGCGCGGTACCGCAGCGCGTGAGCCGCGCCACTCACGCGCGGGACGCCACCCGGAAGTCCTCCTCGAGCTGCTCCAGCGACCGGTCCCGCGTCTCGGGCAGCACGAACCGGACGAACAGCCAGGACAGCACGTTCAGCGCCGCGAACGCCAGGAACGTCCCGTTGACGCCGATGCCGGCCACCACCGACGGGAAGAACCCGCTGATCACCGCGTTGGCGGTCCAGTTCCAGAACACGCACAGCCCGATCGCGAAGCCGCGGACCCGGAGCGGGAACAGCTCGGCCAGGATCACCCAGCACACCAGCCCGACCGACGACTGGTTGAACCCGACGAAGAGCACCAGGAACGCGGTGACCGCGACCGACCGCGTCGTCCCCTCGGGCAGCACCGCGGAGCACAGCGCGATCATCAGGTGGGACGCGATGATGCCGGTCAGGCCGACCAGCAGCAGCGAGCGCCGCGGCACCCGGTTGATCAGCCGCAGCCCGATCAGCATCCCGAGCACCGAGAACACCCCGTTCAGGACGTTCGCGACCAGGGCCACGTCGCCGCTGAACCCGGACTGCCGCAGCAGCTGCGTGCCGTAGTACATGACGGCGTTGATGCCGCCGAGCTGGTTGACCACCGCGACGCCCACGCCGATCAGCACCAGCCGGCGCACCCAGGGCAGGCGCAGCTCGGCCCAGCCGCCGGACCCGCGCGCCTGCTCGGCCTGCTCGGCGTCCACCAGGGCGCGCACCTCGAGCAGCTCGGCGGCGGCGCGGCCGGGGTCGCGCACCTGGCGCAGCACCGCCAGCGCCTCGTCCTGCCGCCCGCGCGCCAGCAGCCAGCGCGGCGACTCGGGCATCCGCAGCATCCCGGCGAACAGCGCGACCGCGGGGACCGCCTGCACGGCGAGCATGTACCGCCACACGCCGGGGTGGTCCGACCACACCGTGCCGATCACGGCGTTGATGACGAACGCCGCCAGCTGGCCGACCACGATCGCGATCTCGTTGCGGCCGGTGATCGCCCCCCGTCGCTCCGTGGGCGCGAGCTCGGCCAGGTACACCGGCACCGTCACCGAGGCACCACCCACGGCCGCGCCCAGCACGAACCGCATCGGCAGCATCACGCCGAGCGAGGGCGCCAGCACGCTGCCGACCGCGCCGAGGAAGAACACCACCGCGAGCGCCACCAGCGCGCGGCGCCGGCCGATCCGGTCGGCCAGCCGCCCGCAGAGCAGCGCCCCGAGCGCCGCGCCCACCAGCAGGCTGCTGGTGACCAGGCCCTCCGACGCCGGGGTGAGCCCGAGGTCCGCGACCATCGGGTCCAGCGCGCCGTTGATGACGCCGGTGTCGTAGCCGAACAGCAGGCCGCCGAACGTGGCGACGACCGTGATGACGTCGAGCCGCCGCAGGTGCGGGCCCGGCAGGATCGGCGGGAGCACCCGCCCGCGGGCCCCGGGGGCCGGGGTGGCTGCCGCCGCGGTCACGCCGCGACGACGCACGCCGGGGCCGGCAGCGCCACGGTCGACACGACGGCGCCGTCGCGCAGCACGGTCAGGCTGTCGCTCTGCTGGTCGGCGACCACGGTCCAGCCGTCCACGACCGCGAAGTGCCGCGGCCACGCGCCGGGCAGGGCGACCTGGCCGGCGGGCGCCAGGGTGCCGTCGGCGCTCGCGCCGAACGTCGCGAGCACGTCGGCGCCGCGGGTCGCGACCAGGACGCGGTCGCCGACCCGGGCGATGTGCGACGGCAGGGCGCGCTCCTGCGGGCCGGAGCCGTCCTCCACCGCCGGCACGTGCTGCACGACCCGGCCGGACGCGCGCGCGACGTCCCACGCCAGCACCGCGACCGTCACGTCCAGCTCGCACACCACGTAGGCGATCCGGCCGTCCGCGGAGAACACGAGGTGCCGCGGCCCGGAGCCGGGGCGCAGGGTGGCCGCGACGCCGTCCTCGGTCAGCAGCCCCGTCGCGGGGTCGCGGCGGTAGCGGCGGATCTCGTCCGTGCCGAGGTCGCAGACCAGGACGTGCTCCCCGCCCGGGGCCAGCGCGGCGAAGTGCGCGTGCGGCCCCTCCTGCCGGTCGGCGCGCGGGCCGGAGCCGGAGTGCGCCAGGACCTGCGCGGGCGCGTCCCCGACCAGGCCGTCGGTCTTCCGCTCCAGCACCGCGAGCGAGCCCGAGGAGTAGTTGGACACGTACGCGACCCGGCCCGAGGGGTCGAGCAGCACGTGGCACGGGTCGGCGCCGCCGCTGCTCGCCGTGCCGGCCGGGGTCAGCGTCGGGCGCCCGTCGGCGGTGCCGACCCGGAACGCGGACACGGTGCCGTCGGCGTCCTCGCCCACGGCCAGCAGCAGCCCGGCCTGGCGGTCGAGGGCCAGGAACGACGGCGCGGGGGTCGTGACGACCAGCTCCGCGCCGGACAGCCGGCCGGTCTCCGGGTCGAGCCCGACGCGCCACACGCCCTCGCCCAGCCCGGCGGGGGTCCCGGCGCCTGCCGAGGGGTACGTACCGATCCACAGGTCGCGCAGGTGCTCCGTCACGGCGAGGACTGTACGCAACCCCGCGCGCTGCGGGCGACCGTTCCACCGCCCGGGACCCGCGGACCGGGCGGTGACGTGCCCCGCTACCGCCCGCTGCCCCGGGTCACCTGCCCGCCCCGGGCCGCGGGCACCGGCGAGTGTCCAGCAACCGGAGCGCTTTCGACCGGTATGTCCGCGGGTTTGTGGACACTCGACGGTCGGGTCGGGTCCGGGTGGGGTCAGGCGGTCGCGGGGGCGTCGAGCCAGGCGGCGGGGTCGTCGGCGACGGCGCGCAGCACCACGACGGCGGCACCGGTCATGGCCGCGTGCGCGCCGCCCGCCGCCACGCCGACGCGCGCGTCCTCCCACGCCGAGGCCAGGACCCGCGCCCGCAGCTGCGCGACGACCGCCTCGGTCAGCCAGGGCGCGAGCGGCGCGTAGATGCCGCCGAGCACCACCGTCTCGACGTCGACCAGGTTGACGAAGTTCGCCAGCGCCACCCCGAGCGCCTCGCCGCCGGACCGCAGCGCCCGGGCGGCGCGCTCGTCCCCCGCCTGCGCCGCGGCGACCAGCGCGTCGACCGGCTCCTCGACGTCCCGGCCCGCGGCGCGCAGCAGCGCGTCCTTGCCGGCGTACTGCTCCAGGCAGCCGCGCGCGCCGCACGTGCAGCGCGGGCCCTGCTGGTCGACGACGGTGTGCCCGAGCTCCCCGCTCCACCCGTGCCGGCCGACGAACACCTCGCCGTCCAGCACGATCGCGGCGCCGATGCCGACCTCGCCGGAGACGTAGAGGAAGCTCGGGCCGGCGACGCCGGCGCGCGCCTCGGCCCGGGCGGCGAGGTTGGCCTCGTTGGCCAGCCGCACCGCGAGGCCGTCGACCTCCGGGTGCGCGGTGAGCAGCGCGACGACGTCGACGTCCCGCCAGCCGAGGTTCGGCGCCAGCCGCAGGGGCCCGGTGACGCGGTCGACCAGGCCGGGCAGCGCCAGGCCGATCCCGGCGAGCCGCGCGTCGGCGGGCAGCTCGGCGCGCACCTCGCCGACCAGGCGCGCCAGCAGGGCGAGCACCGCGGCCGGGTCGCTGTGCCGGAAGTCGCCGGCCGTCGTGCGGTGCGCGAGCACCTCCCCCGCCAGGTCGAGCGCGCGGACGCCGACGTAGTCGACGTTCACCTCGGCGCCGAGGCCGACGACGGTCCGGGACGCGGGGACCAGCGGGACCGCGGGCCGGCCCGCGCGGGCGGTGACGGCCGGGGGCAGCTCCGCGACCAGGCGCGCCCCGATCAGCAGGTCCACCAGCGCGGACACCGACCCCCGGGTCAGCCCGGTGGCCGTCGCGACGTCGGCCCGCGACGGGGCGGGCACCTCCGCCGCCGGGGTGGACGCGTCGAGCACGTGCCGGAGCACGAGGGCGAGGTTGTGCTCCCGCAGCGAGCCCTGCCGCGCGGGTGCCCGGCGCCGGCCGACGGTGCCGCGGTCGGCGTTCCGGACGGCACCCCGCTCGACGCGCGCGACAGGGCGCGGCGGGTCGGTCGGGGGGTGCGTCACGCGGTTGACCCTAGCCGGTCGCGCGTATAAGTTCGCTCGCAAGACAAACCTGTTCACTCGATGAGGAGCCGATGATGGTCCGCACGCCCACCCGCGACGACAAGTTCTCCTTCGGTCTGTGGACCGTGGGCTGGAACGCCCAGGACCAGTTCGGCTCCGCGAGCCGCCCGTGGCTGGACCCGGTGGAGTCGGTGCACAAGCTCGCCGAGCTCGGCGCCGCGCACGTGACCTTCCACGACGACGACGTGGTGCCGTTCGGCTCCGACGCCGCCGAGCGCGACCGCATCCTCGCCCGGTTCAAGCAGGCGCTGGCCGACACCGGCGTGACCGTCGAGATGGTCACCACCAACACGTTCAGCCACCCGATCTTCAAGGACGGCGCGTTCACGTCGAACGACCGCCGCGTGCGCCGCTACGGCCTGCGCAAGGTCATCCGCAACGTCGACCTGGCCGCCGAGCTCGGCGCCGACACCTTCGTGATGTGGGGCGGCCGCGAGGGCGCGGAGTACGACTCCGCGAAGGACCTCAACGCCGCGCACGACCGGTACGCCGAGGGCATCGACACCGTCGCCGCGTACATCAAGGAGAAGGGCTACGGCCTGCGGATCGCCATCGAGCCGAAGCCGAACGAGCCCCGCGGCGACATCCTGCTGCCGACCATCGGCCACGCGCTCGGCCTCATCGCCAAGCTCGAGCACGGCGATATCGTGGGCCTGAACCCGGAGACCGGGCACGAGCAGATGGCGGGCCTGAACTACACGCAGGGCATCGCCGAGGCGCTGTGGGCCGGCAAGCTGTTCCACATCGACCTCAACGGCCAGCGCTCGATCAAGTACGACCAGGACCTGGTGTTCGGCCACGGCGACCTGTTCTCGGCGTTCGCGACCGTGGACCTGATCGAGAACGGCTTCCCGGCCGGCGGCCCGCGCTACGACGGCCCGCGGCACTTCGACTACAAGCCGTCCCGCACCGAGGACTTCGACGGCGTGTGGGAGTCGGCGCGCGCCAACATGGCGACCTACCTGCTGCTGAAGGAGCGGGCGCAGGCGTTCCGCGCCGACCCCGAGGTGCAGGAGGCCCTGGAGGCGTCCGGCGTGCTCGAGCTCGCGCAGCCGACGATCGGCGAGGGCGAGACCCTCGCGGACCTGCTGGCCGACCGCTCGGCGTTCGAGGACTTCGACGTCGAGGGCGTCGCGGAGCGCGGCTTCGGCTTCGTCCGCCTGAACCAGCTCGCCCTGGAGCACGCGCTCGGCGCCCGCTGAGCACAGCACCTCCCGCCGAGGTCGAGGGTTTCCGGCGAGGTCGAGGGTCTGCGACCCCCGTTCCTCGTGGAACCCTCGACCTCGGCGCTTCCCCGTTCCCTGAGCACAGCAAGGACGCATCCTCATGGCCCTCGTCGCCGGGGTGGACTCCTCCACCCAGTCCTGCAAGGTCGTCGTGCGCGACGCCGAGACCGGCGCCCTGGTGCGCTCCGGTCGCGCGTCGCACCCCGACGGCACCGAGATCGACCCGCGGCACTGGTGGGACGCCCTGCAGGTGGCGGTCCGGGACGCCGGCGGGCTCGACGACGTCGACGCGGTCGCTGTCGGCGGGCAGCAGCACGGCATGGTGACGCTCGACGACGAGGGCCGGGTCGTCCGCGACGCGCTGCTGTGGAACGACACCCGCTCCGCCCCGTCGGCGCTCGCGCTGATCGACGAGCTCGGCGGCCCCCAGGCCTGGGCGGACGCGATCGGCTCGGTCCCCGTCGCGTCCCTGACCGTCACGAAGCTGCGCTGGCTGCGCGACCACGAGCCCGACGCCGCCGCCCGGGCGGTCGCCGTGGCGCTCCCCCACGACTGGCTGACCTGGCGCCTGACCGGGCAGGGCGAGGACGGGCGCAGCGCGGACCTGCGGCTGCTGACCACCGACCGGTCCGACGCGTCGGGTACCGGCTACTGGTCCCCGTTCACCGAGGGCTACCGCGACGACCTCCTCGAGCTCGCGCTCGGGCACGGCGCCGTCCTGCCCCGGGTCGTGGCCCCGCACGCCGTCGCGGGCCGCGTCGTCGCCGACGGCCTGCTGCGCGCCGGCACGGTGCTCGGCGCGGGCGCCGGCGACAACGCCGCCGCGGCCCTCGGGCTCGGCATGGTCGCCGGCGACGTGGCGATCTCGATCGGCACCTCCGGCGTGGTGTCCGCCGTCTCCGCGACGCCCACCGCGGACGGCTCCGGGCTCGTGACGGGCTTCGCGGACGCCACCGGCGCCTACCTCCCGCTCGCGTGCACGCTCAACGCCTCCCGGGTGCTCGACGCCGCGGCGCGCATGCTCGGCGTCGACCACCGCGGGCTGTCCGAGCTGGCGCTGTCCGCCCCGGCGGGGGCCGACGGCCTGGTGCTCGTCCCGTACCTGGAGGGCGAGCGCACCCCGAACAAGCCGGACGCCACCGGCGCGCTGCACGGGATGCGGCTGGCGAACACCACGCCCGCGCACCTGGCGCGGGCCGCCGTCGAGGGCATGCTCTGCGCGCTGGCCGACGGCCTGGACGCGCTGCGGGCGCAGGGCGTCCCGGTCGAGCGGGTGCAGCTGATCGGCGGCGGCGCGCAGTCCGAGGCCGTGCGGCGGATCGCCCCCGCGGTGCTCGGGCTGCCGGTCACCGTGCCGACCCCCGGCGAGTACGTCGCCGACGGCGCCGCGCGGCAGGCGGCGTGGGTGCTCGCCGGCACGGAGCAGCCCCCGGCGTGGACCGCCGCGGGCGAGCCCGAGGTGTTCGAGGCCGAGCCGGTCCCGGTGGTCCGCGCCCAGTACGCGGCGGTCCGCGACCTCACCGCCACCCGCCCCTGACGGGCGGCGGGCCCGCCCCTGACCGCACGCGCGCCCGGACGGGCTGGGCACCTGACGATCCGCGTCCCCGCGGCGTCACCGTCCCGCGAGGTCGTCAGATCGCGGCGAGGTCGTCACTCCTGCATGACGACCTCGCCGACGTATGACGACCTCGCGGCCCGGCCGGAGCGCGGCGGGACGTCCGCGCCGGACGCGCGAAGGCCCGGCACCCCGTGGGGTGCCGGGCCTTCGTGCGTGCGAGCGGGGCGTCAGCCCTGCGCGGCCTCGTAGGCCTCGCGGATCTCGGCCGAGATGCGACCGCGCTCGGAGACCTCGTGGCCGTTCTCCTTGGCCCAGGCGCGGACCGCGCCGGCGTCGGAGGAGCGGCGCGGGCGGCTGCCGCCGGCGCCGCTGCTGCCGCCGCTGCGACCGGAGGAGCGGCCGCCGACCTTGCGCGCGTGGCCGACCCAGGTGCCGAGGGCGTCGCGCAGCTCGGCGGCGTGCTCGGTCGTCAGGTCGATCTCGTACGAGACCCCGTCGAGCGCGAACGTCACCGTCTCGTCGGCGGTCCCGCCGTCAATGTCGTCCACGAGCAGGACCTGAACCTTCTGTGCCATTTCGCCCTCCCGAGCTGTTGGCCGCTGCTGCTGCCCCCGGATGGCGAGCGGCGCGAATCACGCGTTCGGGAAAAGCATGGCACCCGAGAACACCCGCCGTCAAAGGACGGCGTGCATTCGTTCAGATTTCGGGCGAGTTCTCCGGCTTATCTGCTCGCGCATCCTCGGCATCCATCCGCGCCAATGCGGCGCGTTCGGACCGGTCGGCGTTCACGAGCGCGCGGATGACCAACCAGAAGATGAGGCCGACCCCGACGGACGGGAGCAGCGCGGCCAGCGCGGGTCCGATGTTCATACCGCGCAGCGTACGCCGCGCGCCTGGACCCGCCGGGGGCCGGCCGGGTGCCGCAGATCAGGCCTGCGGCTTCACCAGCGGGAACAGGATCGTCTCGCGGATGCCCAGGCCGGTCAGCGCCATCAGCAGCCGGTCGACGCCCATGCCCATGCCGCCGGTCGGGGGCAGCGCGTACTCCACGGCGGCGAGGAAGTCCTCGTCCACCCGCATGGCCTCGTCGTCGCCGGCGGCGGCCAGCAGCGCCTGCGCCTCGAACCGCTGCCGCTGGATGACCGGGTCGACCAGCTCCGAGTAGGCGGTGGCCAGCTCGAAACCGCGCACGTACAGGTCCCACTTCTCGACCTGGCCCCGGATGCTCCGGTGGTCGCGGGTGAGCGGGCTGGTCTCGACCGGGAAGTCGCGCACGAACGTCGGGGCGTGCAGGTGGTCGCCCACCAGGTGCTCCCAGACGACCTCGACCAGCTTGCCGTGGCTGACGCGCTTCGGGTCCAGCGTCACCTCGAGCCGGTCGGCGATCTTCTGCAGCTGCGCGACGGACGTCTCGGGGGTGATCTCCTCGCCGAGCGCCTCGGAGAGCGAGCCGTACATGGTCAGCTGGGCCCACTGCCCGCCGATCTCGTACTCCTCGCCGTCGGGCAGGGTGATCGTCGTGGTGCCGAGCACGTCCTGCGCGGCGGTCTGCACCAGGTCCTGGGTGAGCGCGGCCATGGTGTCGTAGTCGCCGTAGGCCTCGTACGCCTCCAGCATCGCGAACTCCGGCGAGTGCGTGGAGTCCGCGCCCTCGTTGCGGAAGTTGCGGTTGATCTCGAACACGCGCTCCAGCCCGCCGACCGCGGCGCGCTTGAGGAACAGCTCGGGCGCGATCCGCAGGTACAGGTCGATGTCGAACGCGTTCATGTGCGTGACGAACGGCCGGGCCGCGGCGCCGCCGGGCTGCGTCTGCAGCATCGGCGTCTCGACCTCGAGGTAGTCGCGGCGGTGGAAGTTCTCCCGCAGCGAGCGCACGACGCCCGCGCGCAGCCGGACGGCGTCGCGCGCGGCCGGGCGGACGATCAGGTCCACGTAGCGCTGCCGGACCCGGAGCTCCTCGGACAGCTCCGGGGCCTCCTCGTCGCCCTTGGCGTACAGGTTGGGCAGCGGGCGCAGCGACTTGGCCGCCAGCGTCCAGGCGTCGGCCATCACGGAGAGCTCGCCGCGGCGCGAGGCCACGACGGTGCCGTGCACGAACAGGTGGTCGCCCAGGTCGACGTCGGCCTTGAACGCGGCCAGGCGGTCCTCGCCGACGTTGGCCAGGCTCAGCATGGCCTGCAGGCGGTTGCCCGCCCCGTCCTGGAGCGTGGCGAAGCAGAGCTTGCCGGTGTTGCGCAGGAACACGACGCGGCCGGCGACGCCGACGACGTCCTCGGTCTCCTGACCGGGCTCCAGGTCGGGGTGCGCGGCGCGGACGTCCGCGATGGTGTGCGTGCGCGGGACGCCGACCGGGTAGGGCTCGACGCCCTCGGCCAGCATGCGGTCGCGCTTCTCGCGACGGACCCGGAGCTGCTCGGGGAGGTCGTCGGCGGTGGGCACGGGTGCTGCGGGCGTCTCGGTCACGCCCGGAATCCTACCGAGCGCCGGGGCACCTCCCGCGTCACACCCCGGCGACGAGGTCCAGCGCCAGGTCGAGGATCGGCGAGGAGTGCGTGAGGCCGCCGACGGACAGGTAGTCCACGCCCGTCGCGGCGACCTCGGCCGCCCGGTCGAGCGTGAGGTTCCCGGTGGCCTCGAGCTCGACGCGCCCCGTGCCGCCCTCCCCCGCGCGCACCGCGGCGACGGTCGCGGCGAGCACCGGGGTCGGCATGTTGTCGAGCAGCAGGAACCGCGCGCCGACCGCCACGGCCTCCAGCGCCTGCTCGACGGTGTCGGCCTCGACCTGGATCGCGACGTCCGGGAACCGGGCGCGCACGGCCTGCACCGCCGCGGCGACGCCGCCGGCCGCGACGACGTGGTTGTCCTTGACCATCGCGACGTCGTACAGGCCCATCCGCTTGTTGGTCCCGCCGCCGCAGCGCACGGCGTACTTCTCCAGCTCCCGCAGGCCCGGCGTCGTCTTGCGGGTGTCGAGCACCTGCGCGCCGGAGCCCGCGAGCGCGTCGGCCCACCGCCGGGTGTGCGTCGCGACGCCCGACGCGCGGGACGCCAGGTTCAGGGCGGTGCGCTCGGCGACCAGCAGCGCCTGCACGGGGCCCGTGAGCACGGCGAGCACGTCGCCCGGCGCCACGGCCGTGCCGTCCGGCACCCGCTGGTCGACCGCGGCGGGCGCCAGGCCCAGCCGCGCGGTCACCTGGGCCAGCACCTCGGCGACGACGGGCAGGCCGGCGACGACGCCGCGCTCCCGCGCGACCAGGTGCGCGACGCCCGGCACGTCGGGGGCGACGGTGGCCTGCGTGGTGACGTCGCGCCCGGGCGCGGTGCCGAGGTCCTCGTCGAGGGCGGTGGCCACCGTGCGGGCCAGCCAGGCGGGGTCGAGGCCGTCGGTCGCGATCACGCCAGCCACCTTAGGGCGCGCACGCCGCCGAGATGACACCGCGCGCCTGCGCGGCCCGGGCGGCGCACAGGCGCGGACCGTCATCTCGGCGAGGGACGACCGGGGTCAGACCAGCGGGGTCGGGCGCTGGTCCAGGGTGCCGTCCGGGGCCAGCGCGGCCTCGACGCGCAGCAGCCACGCCGCGTCGTCGCGGGCGGGGTAGTCGCTGCGCAGGTGCCCGCCGCGGGTCTCGTGCCGGGTCGCGGCGGTGGCGGTGAGCACGGTGGCGACCTGGTGCACGTTGGTGGTCTCCCACTCGGCGACCTGCGGGTCCGCCACCGGGTGCTCGCCGCCGTCCACGGCCCGGTGCGCGTCGGTGCGGACGCCGCGCAGCGCCGCCGCGGCGGCCTCGAGCCCGGCGGCCGAGCGCAGCACGCCCGGGCCCTCGCTCGCGATCCGCTGGACCCGGGACCGCGCCGCACCCGCGACCAGCGCCTCGGGGCCCGGCCGCTCGACGGGGTCGACCTGCCGCAGGGTGCCGGCCTCGACGCGGCGGGCGATGTCGTGGGCGGCGCGGTGCGCGAACACCAGGCCCTCCAGCAGCGAGTTGGACGCGAGCCGGTTGGCGCCGTGCACGCCGGTGCAGGCAACCTCGCCGACGGCGTACAGGCCCCGCAGGGTCGAGCGCCCGACCAGGTCGCTGACGACGCCTCCCGAGTGGTAGTGCTGGGCCGGGGCGACCGGCACCAGGTCCGTGGCCAGGTCCAGCCCGTGCTCGGCCAGACGGCCGGCGATGGTCGGGAACCGCCGCCGCAGCCGCTCGGCGCCGAGGTGCCGCGCGTCCAGCAGCACGTGGTCGGCGCCCGTCCGGGCCATCCGCCGCACGATGGCCTTGGCGACCACGTCGCGGGGCGCGAGCTCGGCCAGCGGGTGCACCTCGGGCATGAACCGGTGCCCGTCGGTGTCGACCAGGTGCGCGCCCTCGCCCCGCACGGCCTCGGAGATCAGCGCGAGCTGGCCCTTCACGCCCGCGCCGAGCCACAGCACGGTGGGGTGGAACTGCACGAACTCGACGTCGCCGACCGTCGCGCCCGCGCGCAGGGCGGCAGCCAGCCCGTCGCCGGTGGCCTGCACGGGGTTGGTGGAGGACCGGAAGACCTGCCCGATGCCGCCGGTCGCCAGCACGACCGCCGGAGCGAGCACCGCGCCGACGCCGTCGCGGCTGCCCTCGCCGATCACGTGCAGGGTGACCCCGCAGACCGGGCCCGGCCGCCCGTCGCGGCCCGGGGCGCCGGTCAGCACGTCCAGCACCAGGGCGTGCTCGACCACCTCGATGCCCGGGTCGGCGTGCACCGCGGCGAGCTGGGCGACCAGCGCGCGGGAGATCTCGGCGCCGGTGGCGTCCCCGCCGGCGTGCGCGACGCGGTCGGCGTGGTGGCCGCCCTCGCGGGTCAGGCTGAGCGTGCCGTCGGCCTCGGTGTCGAAGACCGCGCCGCGCGCGACCAGCTCCCGGACCCGCGCCGGGCCCTCGGTCACCAGCACCTCGACGGCGCGCGGGTCGCAGAGGCCGACGCCGGCCTCGAGGGTGTCCCGCAGGTGCGCCGCCGGGGAGTCGGCCGGGTCGAGCGCCGCGGCGATGCCGCCCTGCGCCCACACGGTCGACCCGGAGACGAGCTGGCCCTTGGTCACCAGCAGCACCCGCGGCACGCGGGTGCGCAGCTCCAGGGCCGCGGTCAGCCCGGCGATGCCGGAGCCCACGACCACCGCGTCGGCCTGCACCGTCCACCCGGGGGCGGGGGCGGCGAGCCGGCGCGCGAGGCGCGGCGTCACCGGCCGGTGCCCGCGTCCCGCCCGGTGCCGTCGGCCCCCGCGCCCAGGTCGTCCCGCACCGGGTGCGCGCCCGGGTCGGCGTCCCGCGGGGCCCCGTCGTGCTCGACCAGCGCGCGACCCTCGTCGAACGGCACGCCGCTGGGGTGCAGCCCGGAGGCGGCGGTCCACGCGGCGGGCACGGTGCCCGGGTCGTGCCCGGTGTCCATGACGCGGTTGTCGGCGTCGACGAGCACGACGTGCGGCTCGTAGGTGCGCGCCTCGGCGTCGGACAGCATCCCGTAGGCGATCAGGATGACGACGTCGCCGGGGTGCACCAGGTGCGCGGCGGCGCCGTTGATGCAGATCTGCCCGGAGCCGGGCTCGCCCGCGATGACGTAGGTGGTCAGCCGGGCGCCGTTGGTCACGTCGACGACGTCGACCTGCTGGCCCGGCAGCAGGTCCGCCGCGGCGAGCAGGTGCGCGTCGACGGTGATCGAGCCGACGTAGTGCAGGTCGGCCTGGGTCACCGTGGCGCGGTGGATCTTGCCGATCATCATCGGCCGCAGCAGCGAGGTCATGGTCACGCCCACCTCACGTCGGAGTTGTCGATCAGCCGGGTGGCGCCGACGGTCGCGGCCACGGCCAGCACGGCCGTCCGCCCGGCGGGCACCTCGGTCACGTCGGCGAACGTCGCGAGGTCGACCAGGGCGACGTAGTCGGTGCCGACCCCGGCGGCGTCCAGCACCGCGCGCGTCGCCGCGCGCACCCCGTCCGGGCCCGCGCCGTCGGCCGCGGCGGCCCGGCCGGCGGCGAGCCCGCGGCTCAGCGCCAGCGCCTGCTCCCGCTCGGTCGCGGACAGGTACACGTTGCGCGAGGACAGGGCGAGGCCGTCGGCGTCGCGGACGGTCTCGACACCGAGCACCTCGACCGGCACGTCCAGGTCGCGCACCATGCGGGTGACGGCGACCAGCTGCTGGACGTCCTTGCGCCCGAACAGCGCGACGTCCGGCGCCGTCAGGTGCAGCAGCTTGAGCACGACGGTCAGGGCGCCGTCCAGGTGGCCGGGGCGGGTGGCGCCCTCGTACACCCGCCCGACGGGACCGGCGTCGACGCGCACCAGCGGGTGGCCGTCCGGGTACATCTCCTCCGGACCGGGCGTGAACACCACGTCGCCCGTGCCCAGCAGGTCGGCGGCGGTGAGCGCGGCCAGGTCGCCCGGGACGTCCCGCGGGTAGCGGTCCAGGTCCTCGGTGGGGCCGAACTGCAGCGGGTTGACGAAGATCGTCACCACGACCTGCTCGGCGCGGGCGCGGGCCGCGCGCACCAGGGACAGGTGGCCGGCGTGCAGGGCGCCCATCGTCATGACGACCGCACGCGTCGGGCGGCCGCCGGGACCGGGGCGCAGCGCGTCGGCGAGCTCGGCGCGCGTGCGCGCCACGGTGGGGGCACCGGTCCGTGCCTGGGTCATGCCTGGTCCTCCTGGTCGGCGCCGGGCGTTGCCGGGCCGTTCCCGTCGTCCTCGTCCTCCTGCGCGCCGAGCACCGTACCCCCGTCCGGACCCGGGGCGTGAGCCGGGGCCGCGGGCTCCCCCGCGGCGAGCACGTCGAGCACGGCCCGGCCCTGCTCGACGCCCAGCAGCCCGGCGGCGAGCGCGCGGCCGGTCGCGGCCCGGGACAGCGCCCGGTACGACGCGGCGACGTCGGTCGCGCCCGTCCGCACGCCCAGCGCGGTGAGCTCGTCCAGGTGGTCGCGGACGGTGCCGGCGTCGCCGCGCCGGACCGGACCGGTCAGGGTCGTGACGGCACCGGCCGTGACGTCGCCGCCGGCCTCCCGGCCGCCGCTCGCGGACTCCGCCCGCAGGGCGCCGTCGAGCGCGGCGGTCAGCAGCGGCCGCAGCACCGCCCCGGGGTCGGCGACGCCCGCCGCCGCGAGCGCCTGCCCGGCCTGGGCCACGAGCACCACCAGGTGGTTCGCGCCGTGCGCCAGGGCCGCGTGGTAGAGCGGGCGCGCCGCCTCCTCGACGACCACCGGCTCCCCGCCCATCTCGACGACCAGCGCCTGGCCGATCGGCAGCACCGCGGTCGGCGCGGTGACGGCGAAGGTGCTGCCGACCAGCCGGGACAGGTCCAGCGACGTCCCGGTGAACGTCATCGCGGGGTGCAGCGCGATCGGGATCACGCCGGCCGCCCGGGCCGGGTCGAGCACGGCGGCGCCGTACCGGCCGGCGGTGTGCACGACGATCTGGCCGGCCTGCCACGCACCGGTGGCGGCCAGGCCGGCGACCAGGTCCGCGAGCGCGTCGTCCGGCACGGCGAGCAGCACGAGCTCGGCGCGGCGCACCACCTCCGGCACGTCGAGGACGGGCACGCCCGGCAGCAGCACCTCCGCGCGGTCCCGCGACGCCGCGGACACCGCGCTGACGCCGACGACCGGGTGCCCGGCCGCCCGCAGCGCGCTGCCGAGCACGGCGCCCACCCGGCCCGCGCCGACCACGCCGATCCCCAGCCGGGTCATCCGCGCATCCACTGCTCGGGGCCGGCGCCGGCACGGGCGGTGCGGGCGCGGGTGGCCTGCTCGTCCAGCAGCCCGGCCGCCACGCGCGCGTCCAGGTGGTCGACGCGCGGCGCGACCGGCCCGGGCGTCGAGTGCAGCTGGAACGACGCGAGCCCGAGCCGGCGCTGCAGCGGCCCCTGCGCCAGCCCGAGGGACTGCGTGCGCTCGTGCGGGACGACGACCAGCTGGCGGGTGAGCACGCCGGAGCGCAGCACCAGCGCGCGCTCGGTCACGGTGACGCCGTGCCGGCGCCAGCCGACCGGGTCCAGCCAGCGCGACCTGCGGGGCGCGACGGCCCAGTCGCCCTCGCCGTCGCGGCCGGTGAGCCCGGCGTCGACCAGCGCGCGCGGGTCGGCGGTACCGAGGTCCGGCAGCACCAGCCAGAGCGCGAGCATCGCCTCGTCCCGGGTGCCGGCGGGCAGCAGCACGTTCTCGCTCTGGGTCTGGTCGGTGCCGCTGCCGTACCCGGCCACGTTGACCTCGACGCGCCACCAGTCGGGGCGCCGCCACAGGAGGCCCTGGGTGACCCGCACGGCCTGCACCCGGCCCGGGGGCACCGTCTGGGCGCGGGACTCGGTCAGGCCGTGCCGCAGCCGGATGCCGTCCGGGGAGATCGCCGCGCGGAAGTTCGCGCCCCGGTTGAACCGGGTCCACGTGTACGACACCATCCCGAGCACCGCCGGCAGCAGCACGAACGCCGACTCGAACCGGCCCGAGGTGACGATCAGCACGACGACGCCGGCGATCACGACGAGCAGCCAGAACGTCGTCGCGGACAGCAGCGTGGCGGCGAGCAGGCGGCCGACCGGGACCTCGTAGACGGGGCGCTCCGGCGCGACCGGGGCGACGTCGTCCCAGCCGTCGTCCGCGGGCTGCTCGACGGGCACGGTGACCGACGGCGCCGCGGCGGCGTCGGTCACGGGGGCCGCGCCGGGCTCCGCACCGAGGGGCGGGGGCGCCGGGGCGTCCGGCGCCTCAGGGGCTGCGGGGGCCCCGGGCACCGTGGCGGCCCCGGGCGCGTGGGCGGCCGGGGCGGGACGGCGCCCGCGGTGGATCCCCGCGGCGCGCGCGAGCAGCTCGGCCCGCAGCTGCTCGGCCTCGGCCTCGCGCAGGAACGCCAGCGACACGGCCGATCCCGCGCCGCCCGCGACCTCGAGCCGCAGCTCGGACAGCCCGAGGATGCGCGCCAGCAGCGGCTGCACCACGTCGACGGCCTGCAGCCGGTCCAGCCGGGCCTGCCGCTGCTGGCGGAACAGCACGCCGGACCGGAGGTGCACGGCGTCGTCGGTGACCGCGAACCGGGTCATCCGCCAGGCGATCGCGGAGTACCCGAAGCCGATCAGGGCGACGAGCACCACCACGCCGCCGATGTAGAGCCAGGCGCGCACCCCGAGCCACTCGGCGAGGTCCCGGACGTCGTCGGCGGCGTTCCACGCGACGACGGCCAGCATCGCGGCCAGCACCTTCCAGCCCTTCACCGCCGGGGTGACGGGGTGCATCCGGCGCCAGGCGAGGTCGTCCGCCGCGGGCTCCGGCACCGGCGGCGCGGGGGTCGTCGCGCTCGCGCCGGCGGGGACCGGCAGGGCGCGGTCCTCGGTCACAGCCCCGCCAGCCGGGCCTCGCCGCGCGACGCGAGCTGGTCGCGCAGCCGCGCCGCCTCGGCGGTCGGCAGGCCGTCGATCGACGCGTCGGTGCCGGGCGACGCCGTGTGCAGCTGCACGGACGCGATCCCCAGCTTGCGCGCGAGCGGGCCGGCGGACACGTCGACGTACTGCATCCGGCCGTAGGGCACGACGACCATCGAGCGGAACAGGATGCCGCGGCGCAGCAGCAGGTCGTCCGCGCGCTCGGCGTAGCCGAGGGCGCGGACCTGGCGCGGCACCAGCCAGACGGTCCAGAGCACGAACGCGGCGAGGACGGCGACGCCGATCCAGAGCCACGCGACCCCGGACAGCGCGGCCGCCACCGCGAGGCCGGCCAGCGGCACGCCCAGCCAGATCAGCGCGACCAGCAGCCGCGCGCTCGCGAGCCGCGGCGACACCGGCGTCCAGTCCACCCCGGTGGGCTCGAACGGCTCGCTCTCGTGCACCGGCTCGACCGCGGGCGGGGCGTCGGCCACCGCCGGCGGGGCGTCGGCGGGCGGAGGCACGTCGGCGAGCGGGAACGCCCCGGGCGACGGCGCGGCACCCGGCAGCGGGGCGGCGTCGGGCAGCGGGCGGGCGGCGGCGTCGCCGTCGGGCGTGGTCATGCCGTCATCCTCCCATCGTGGGACGGGCCCGCGGGTCGGCCGCGAGGATGAGCCGGGTCAGCCGGCGGCGGGGTCCGGCGCGGCCCCGGGCGCCTGCTCCGGGTCCTCCGGCGGCGGGACGCGGCACATCCACTCGACGACCAGGCCGACGGCGGCCAGCACCACGGCGCCGAGCACCGCCAGCCCCGCCGCCAGGGCGCGGTCCCGCTGGGACTCGATGGCGAGGTCCCCCAGCACGTCGACCACCTGGGCCGCGTACCAGCCGGCCAGCAGCGCGCCGGTGTAGCAGGAGGCCTTGGCCAGCACCGCCGTGCGGGCGGCGCGCAGCGGGTCCAGCGTCGGGTGCTTGCCGCGCAGGTACTGCCGAACCGACCAGCCCATGGCGAGCACCACCGCGGCGATCAGCACGAGCACCGCCGCCATCGCCCACGGCACGGGCGGCAGCACGACGCCCCGGCTGCCCAGGACGCGGACCACGAGCCAGCCGAGCGCCGTCGCGGCGACGGCGACCAGGACCAGCGCGCGCAGGCGGGTGCGCGCCATCAGGGGTCCAGCCGTACGGGACCGGTGCCGCCGAGCGGGTCCTGCGGGTCGTACCGGGCGTCGTGCGCGTCGTACGGGGCGTCGTGCGCGTCGTACCGCGAGTCGTGCCGGGCGTCGCGGAACGGCTCGACCAGCGGGCCGTCCAGCGGGTCGTACGCGGGCGCACCGAGCGGGTCGCCGGTGCCGATCCCGGCGGAGCCGGCGACGTCCTCGGCAGGGTCCGGCTGCGCCGCGGGCACCGCGGTGGTCAGCCAGTCGAGCGCGAGCCAGCGCACGCCGTCCCGGTCCGGCGCGGTCGCCGCGAGCTGGGCGACGGGCCCGCCGCCCAGGCCGGGCAGCACGGCGTCGGGCCGCACCTGGGCCCACGGCTGCAGCACGAACGCGCGCTCGTGGGCGCGGGGGTGCGGCAGCTCCAGGTCGTCGGTGCCCGCCGACACCTGGCCGTACACGATGATGTCGACGTCCAGCGTGCGGGGGCCCCAGTGCACGGTGCGCTCCCGCCCGTGGATCCGCTCGACCTCGGCGGTCGCGCGCAGCAGGTCGCGCGGCGACAGCGTGGTGCGCGCGATGACGACGGCGTTGAGGAAGTCGGGCTGGTCGGGCCCGCCGACCGGCGCGGTCCGGGCGAGCGCGGAGACGTCCACGACCTCGATGCCCGGCGACGCGGCGAGGTCCGCCACCGCGTCGCGCAGGGTGTCCTGCGCGGCGCCGAGGTTGGACCCGATCGCCAGCACGACCTCGACCGGTGCCGCCGGGGCGGCGTCCAGGGCGTCCTGCACGAGCTCGGCGTCCACGACGTCGTCGTCCTCGGCCGGCCCGCGGTCGTCGGGGGCGCGGTCGTCCGGCCGGGGTGCGTCGAACGGCGTCGGCACGGGCGCGTGGACCGGCGCCTGGACCGGCACCGGGGTCGGCACCGCGCTCGGCGGCGCGGGCGGCGGCGCCACCTCGGGCACGCCGAGGGCGTCCGGCGGCAGCAGCCCCGCGGACGGCGGCAGCCGCAGCGGGTCGGGGACCGCGGCGGCCTCGGCCGGCTGCGGGCCGGTCTCCGGGGCGGCGGCCGGCAGCCACCGCGGGGCGTCCGCCGGCACGGGCTCGGCAGCGGGCAGCCACGACCGGTCGCGGCGCACCTCGACGACGACGTCCCCGAAGGGCACGGTGATCGGCGCCTGCGGCTTGTGCACCGCGACGTCCACGCACTGCACCTGCGGGTGCGCGAGCACGGTCGCGGCGATCCGCTCGGCGACGGTCTCGACCAGGTCGGCCGGCTCGCCGGCGAGCACGGCGACGACCTGCTCGGCCAGGGTGCCGTAGTTCAGGGTGTGCACGAGGTCGTCCGTCGCGGCCGCGCGCCGGGTGTCCAGGTGCGCCACGACGTCCGCGACGAAGGTCTGGCCCTCGCGGCGCTCGTGGTCGAACACCCCGTGGTAGCCGGTGGCCGTCACGCCCAGCAGCCGGATCCGGTCCAGCCGGTGGCCCTGCGAGCCGACCACGTCCGCCTCGTCGCTCATCGGTCGTCCTCCCTCGTCGGCGCCGCCGCCGTCCACCGGGCCGCGACGCGCACCGCGTCGGCCGTTCCTCGTGCCTCGTGCACCCGGACGCACCAGGCGCCCGCCGCCGCCGCCAGCGCGGACACCGCCGCCGTCGCCGCGTCCCGGCGGTCGGGCGGCACGGGCGTCCCGTCCTCGCCGGCCAGCAGGTGCCCCAGGAACCGCTTGCGCGACGCCCCGACCAGGACCGGGAAGCCGTCCGCCAGCAGCTCCGGCAGGCGGGCGAGCAGCGGCCAGTTGGCGGCGCCGGGCTTGGCGAACCCCAGGCCGGGGTCCAGCACGACCTGGTGGTCGGCGACCCCGGCCGCGCGCAGCTCGGCGACCCGGTCGGCCAGCTCGCGCCGCACGTCGGTCACCACGTCGTCGTAGTCGGCGAGGGTGTCCATCACGTCGGCGTGGCCGCGCCAGTGCATCGCGACGTAGACGACGCCCGTCCGCGCGACGACCTCGCGGATCGCGGGGTCGGCCAGGCCGCCCGACACGTCGTTCACCACGACCGCGCCCGCCGCGACGGCGGCCTCCGCGACCTCGGCGCGGGTCGTGTCGACGCTGACGGCGGCGCCCCGGGCGGTGAGCTGCCGGACCACGGGCAGCACCCGGTCCAGCTCCTCGGCGACGGGCACGCGGGCAGCCCCGGGCCGGGTCGACTCGCCGCCCACGTCCAGCAGGTCCGCGCCGTCGGCCAGCAGCGCCAGGCCGTGCGCGACGGCCGCGTCGGGGGCGAACCACCGCCCGCCGTCCGAGAAGGAGTCGGGGGTCACGTTCACCACGCCCATGACCAGCGTCCGGCCGTCGCGACCGGCGGCGGTCAGCGCGGGCGGCAGCGGCGAGGGGGGACGCACGGTGTCAGCCTAGGCGTTCGCGCGGGGGCGGTGGCGCGCCGCTCAGCGCCCGCTGACGAGGCTCATCGCCTCGGCGCGCGTGGCGGGGTCGCGCATCTGGCCGCGCACGGCGGACGTGACGGTCCGGGAGCCGGGCTTGCGCACGCCGCGCATCGACATGCACAGGTGCTCGCACTCCACGACGACGAGCACGCCGCGCGGCTCCAGGATCTCCACCAGGGCGTCGGCGATCTCCCCCGTCATCCGCTCCTGCACCTGGGGCCGGCGCGCGTAGACGTCGACCAGCCGCGCGAGCTTGCTCAGGCCGGTGACCCGACCGGTCGGGCCGGGGATGTAGCCGACGTGCGCGACGCCGTGGAACGGCACGAGGTGGTGCTCGCAGGTCGAGTACACCTCGATGTCCTTGACCAGGACCATCTCCTCGTGACCGATGTCGAAGGTCGCGCTGAGCACGTCGCGGGGGTCCTGGCGCAGCCCGGCGAAGATCTCGCGGTACGCCCGGGCCACGCGGGCCGGGGTGTCCCGCAGCCCCTCGCGCTCCGGGTCCTCGCCGACGGCCAGGAGCAGCTCCCGGACCGCGGCCTCGGCGCGCGGGGCGTCGTAGGGCGGGACCTCGCGGTGCTGGCCCCGGCCGTCGGCGGCCACGCTCAGGCGTCCGGCGTCTGGCTCGGCGGGACCTCGACCGCGACCTGGGCGGGGTGCTCGTCCTTGGCCGCGGCGGCCTCGTCCTCCGGGACCACGTGCCCGTTCTGCTGGGCCTTCTCGGCGTCCGTGAGCACGGGGGGCCGGTCGGACACGGCGCGCTGCTCGGACGACAGCCACACCTGGCGCGGCGGGCGCTTGGTGATCGGCTCGAAGATGACGGCCAGCTCCTGCTGGTTGAGCGTCTCCTTCTCGAGCAGCTCCAGCACCAGGGCGTCCAGGACGTCGCGGTACTCGACGAGGATCTCCCACGCCTCGGTGTGCGCGGCGTCCATCAGCTTGCGCACCTCGACGTCCACGGCGCCGGCGACCGACTCCGAGTACTCCCGGCCGTGGCCCATGTCGCGGCCCATGAAGACCTCGCCGGAGTCCTGGCCGAGCTTCACGGCGCCGATCAGCTCGCTCATGCCGAACTGCGTGACCATCTTGCGGGCCGTGGCGGTGGCCTTCTCGATGTCGTTGCTCGCGCCGGTGGTCGGGTCGTGGAACACGAGCTCCTCGGCCACGCGGCCGCCCATGGCGTACGCGAGCTGGTCCAGCAGCTCGTTGCGGGTGGTGGAGTACTTGTCCTCCGTCGGCATCACCATCGTGTAGCCGAGGGCGCGGCCGCGGGGCAGGATCGTCACCTTGGTCACCGGGTCGGTGTACCGCAGGGCCGCCGCCACCAGGGCGTGGCCGCCCTCGTGGTACGCGGTGATCTTCTGCTCCTTGATCTTCATGACGCGGGTGCGCTTCTGCGGGCCGGCGATGACGCGGTCGATCGCCTCGTCCAGCGCGCGGTTGTCCACGATTTGCGCGTTGGACCGGGCGGTGAGCAGCGCGGCCTCGTTCAGCACGTTGGCCAGGTCGGCACCGGTGAAGCCCGGGGTGCGGCGGGCGACGGCCTCGAGGTCGACGTCCGTGGCCATCGGCTTGCCCTGCGCGTGCACCTGCAGGATCCGCTCGCGGCCCTTGAGGTCCGGCGCCTCGACGGAGACCTGGCGGTCGAACCGGCCCGGGCGCAGCAGCGCGGGGTCGAGGATGTCGGGGCGGTTGGTCGCCGCGATGAGGATGACGTTGGTCTTGACGTCGAAGCCGTCCATCTCGACCAGCATCTGGTTGAGGGTCTGCTCCCGCTCGTCGTGCCCGCCGCCCATGCCGGCGCCGCGGTGCCGGCCGACGGCGTCGATCTCGTCGATGAAGATGATCGCCGGCGAGTTCTCCTTGGCCTGGTTGAACAGGTCGCGGACGCGGCTGGCGCCGACGCCGACGAACATCTCGACGAAGTCCGAGCCGGAGATCGAGTAGAACGGCACGCCCGCCTCGCCCGCGACGGCACGGGCCAGCAGGGTCTTGCCGGTCCCGGGCGGGCCGTACAGCAGCACGCCCTTGGGGATCTTGGCGCCGACGGCCTGGAACTTGGCGGGCTCGGAGAGGAACTCCTTGATCTCCTGCAGCTCCTCGAGCGCCTCGTCCACGCCGGCGACGTCGTCGAACGTGACCTGCGGGGACTCCTTGGAGACCAGCTTCGCCTTGGACTTGCCGAACGACATCACCCGCGAGCCGCCGCCCTGCATGGACGACATCAGGAACCAGAACAGGCCCAGGATGATGATGAACGGCAGCACCAGCGTCAGCAGGCTCGCCCACCACGACTGCTGCGGGACGTCGGAGGTGTACCCCTGCTCGGGGTCCGCGTCGGCGATCGCCTCGACGACGGCCGGGCCCTGCGGCACGACGTAGTAGAACTGCACGGCCGTGCCGAGGTTCTCGTCGTCCTTGACGAAGTCCTCGGTGAGCGTGAGGTCCACGCGCTGCGAGCCCTCGGTGATCTTGGCCTGCTCGACCTTGCCGGTCTGGATCAGCTCGAGGCCGTCCGAGGTGTCGATCCGCTGCACGCCCGAGGACATGAAGGCGCTGGCCGCGACCCAGAGGATCACGACCGCGACGAGGATCCACAGGACGGGCCCGCGGGTGAGGCGCTTGAGAGTCATGGGCAGACGGGGGCGTGCCCCCTCGTCCCTCCGGTCGCAGGGGTGGAGGCTCCGAAGTTACACGCTGGACCTGGGGCCGACGGGGTCTGTTCGCCCCGGGCGGACCCCGCGGACCCGGCCCGGCGGCTCAGGAGGAGTAGACGTGCGGCGCGAGCGTCCCGACGAACGGCAGGTTGCGGTACTTCTCCGCGTAGTCCAGGCCGTAGCCGACGACGAACTCGTTGGGAATGTCGAAGCCGACGTACTTGACGTCCACCTCGACCTTGGCCGCGTCCGGCTTGCGCAGCATCGTCGCGATCTCGACCGAGGCCGGGCCGCGGCTGCGCAGGTTGGCGAGCAGCCAGGACAGCGTCAGGCCGGAGTCGATGATGTCCTCGACGATCAGCACGTGCCGGCCGGTCAGGTCGGCGTCCAGGTCCTTGAGGATCCGGACGACGCCGGAGGACTTGGTGCCGGAGCCGTAGGACGACACCGCCATCCAGTCCATCGCCAGCGGGGTGCTGATCCGGCGCGCCAGGTCGGCCATCACCATGACGGCGCCCTTGAGCACGCCGACCACGAGGATCTCCCGGCCCGCGTAGTCCGCGTCGATCTGCGCGGCGATCTCGTCCAGACGGGCCCCGAGCTGCTCCTCGGTGAGGAGCACGCGCTCCAGGTCCGCGCCCATGTCGTCCACGTTCACCGCTGCCGGTCTCCCTCGTGCGTGCCGCGGCCCGGGTCGGTCGACTCCGGGCGCAGGGAAAGCCTGCCACACCCGCGGTGCACCGCCACGTGCCCCGGCAGGTGCACCGGTCCCTGGCCGCGCCAGCCCGTGACGAGCGCCGCCAGCGCGGCGACGTGGGTCCGGGTGACGGCGCCGGCCGGTGCGCCCGCGCGGACGGCCGCGGCCCGCAGGGCGCGGTGCCGCAGCGCCGCGGGGGCGCCGTCGAGCAGGGCGACGTCGAGGTCCAGACCGGCGCCCGCGCCGGCGTCGCCGTCGTCGGGAGCGGCCGGCAGCAGCGCCCGCGCCAGCAGGTCCGCCGCCAGCGCGTCCAGGGCGTCGGCGTCCTCGCGCAGCAGGTCGGCGGTGCGGGCCAGCGCCGCGGCGACGCCGGGCCCCAGCTCCGCCTCGAGCACCGGCAGCACCCGGGCCCGCACCCGCGACCGCGCGGGGGCGTCGTCCTCGTCGGCGGCGGGCGTGTTGGTGGGGTCGAGCCACGGGTCCAGCCCGAGCGCCGCGCACGCCGCCACGGTCTGCGCCCGCGCGAGCGCCAGCAGCGGGCGGCGCAGGAGGCCGCGCGCCGCCGGCATCCCCGCGAGCGACCGCGCGCCGGAGCCGCGCGCGAGCCCCAGCAGGACGCCCTCCGCCTGGTCGTCGCGGGTGTGCCCCAGCAGCACCGCGGCGGCACCGGCCCGCTCGGCGGCGGCGTGCAGCGCGGCGTACCGGGCGTCCCGCGCCGCGGCCTCGGGTCCGCCGGGCCCGCGGGGGTGCACCCGGACCACCTCCACCGGGGCCAGGCCGAGCGCCCGGCAGGCGTCCGCCGCCCGCGCGGCGACGCCCGCGCTGCCGGGCTGCAGCCCGTGGTCCACCACGACGGCGCCGACCGCGCGCCCGGGTCCGCCGCGCCGCCGGTCCCGGTCCGCGACGAACGCGGCACCGGCCGCGAGCGCCAGGGAGTCCGGGCCGCCCGAGCAGGCGACCAGCACCGGCGCCCCGGGCGGCAGGTCGGCGAGCCCGGCGGCCACGGCACGGCGCACGGCGGCGACCGCGGGGTGGGGACCGGCCACGTCAGGCGTGCACCCGGCGCACCCACGCGGCCGGGTCGGCGATCTCCGCGGCGGTCGGCAGCGCGCCGGCCGAGGACCAGACCGCGTTCAGCCCGTCGACGCCCGCCCGGCGGCGCACGCCGCGCACGAACGCCGCGCCGTCGCGGTACTGGGCCAGCTTCACGTCCATGCCGAGCACCGCGCGCAGGGTCCGCCGCATGCCACCGGTGCCGGCGGCGCCGTCCCGGCGCGCCTCGAACCGGCGCCGGATCCGCCGGACCGACGGGACGACGGACCGGCCGACCGCGTCCATCGTCACGTCGGCGTGCCCCTCGAGCAGCGCCATGACGGCGCCCACCTCGTCCAGCACGACGCGCTGGCGCGGGTCGACCAGGTCCAGCAGCGAGCGCGGGCGGGACGCGGGCAGGTGCACGCGCGCCCCCGCGTCCTCGTCGTCCAGCAGCACCCGCAGCCGCGAGGCCAGGTGGTCGGCCAGCCACGGCGCCGCCGCGAACTGCAGCGCGTGCGTCTGCTCGTGCAGCGTGACCCACAGCCGGAAGTCGGCGCGGTCCACGCCGAGCGCACGTTCCACCGCCAGCACGTTGGGCGCGACCAGCAGCAGCGTGCCGCGGCCGGACCACGGGTCGAACTGGCCCAGCACCGAGCCCGACAGCAGCCCGAGCACCGCGGCGACCTGCCCCGCGCCGGCCGTGCCGCGCAGGCCGTGCGCCCCGGGCACGCCGACCCGGGCGGACAGCACCCGCAGCGCGTGCACGTTCGCCCGCGCCCAGGACGCGCGGTCGACCACGCGGACCTCGTGCCCGCCCTCGGCGCCCGCGTCGGCGGGCGTCAGGCGGGTCAGGCGCGCCACGTGCTCCCCGGCGACCGGGGCGGCGTCCCGCAGCGCGGCGACCACGTCCTCGCGCTCGGCGCGCGTGGCGACGGGCCCGGACCGCACCGCACGCGCGGCGAGCCGGGCGGCCAGGTCCCAGTCGACGGCCGGCTGCACCCGCCCACCGTAACCAGGCGGCGTCACGCGGAGCAGCCGCACCCGGCCAGCTGCGTGACGAACCCGTCCAGGGCCGCCCGCGGCTGGCCCTGGCCGACCGCACCGGTCTGGTCGGCCATCAGCACGAACAGCAGCAGCCGGCCGTCGGCGTCCAGCACCGAGCCGGCCAGGGAGGTCACGCCGGCCAGGCTGCCGGTCTTGGCGCGGACGAGACCCGTGCCGTCGCCGGAGGTGAACCGCTGCGCCAGCGTCCCGGTGAGGCCGCCGACGGGCATGCCGGTGCCGACCTCGCGCAGCTCGGGGTGCCCGGGGTCCACCACGAGCTGTAGCAGCCCGAGCAGCAGGTCCGGCGGCAGGGCGGACCCGTCGGCCAGGCCGGAGGCGTCCGCCAGCACCGCGCCGGTCGTGTCCGCGCCCAGGGTCTGCACGGTCCGCAGCACGGCCTGGGTCGCGCCCTCGAAGCTGCCGGGCAGGTCCAGGTCCAGCGCGACCATGCGGGCGACCACCTCGGTGATCGTGTTGTCGGACGTGTCGAGGAAGTACTGCGTGACCTCGGACGCGGGTGCGGACCGCACGACGCCCAGCACGTCGCCCGTCGCGGCCTCGCGGACGCGCGCCGGGGTGCCGGTCACGGTGATGCCGAGCTCGCCGAGGCGCGCGGCGAACTCCGTCGCGGCGTGCATCGCGGGGTCGGTGCGCCGGGGCGGGTACTCCCCGGCGCCGATCTTGGCGATGTCCACCGCCAGGGGCGCCACCGGGGCGACGAAGCCGTTGTTCACGTCCGCGGCGTCCCAGCCGGGCGCCAGGGCGGGGCCGGTGAACAGGGTGTCGTCCAGCCCCACGGTGACGGTGTCCCGGCCGACCAGCTGCAGCTGCAGCGCGACCTGGGCGGCGAGGTCCGCCAGGCCCGCGCGGCCGTTCACCGCGTCGGGGTCGCCGACCCCGGCCGCGAGCATCATGTCCCCGCCGCCGACCAGCACCACCTGGTCCCCGGCACCCTGGCGGACGGTCGTGTCGAAGGTGCGCTCCGACCCCAGCCGGGTGAGCGCCGCGACGCCGGTGACCAGCTTGGCGGTGGAGGCGGGCGTCCGGGGGGCGTCCGCGGCGTGGCCGGCCAGCACGTCGCCGGTCAGCGCGTCGGCGACGACGACGCCCGCGCTCGGGCCGACCCGCGGGTCGGTGACCAGCCCCTGCACCAGCGCCTGCACGCGCGCGGCGGCGGGCACCGGTGCGGCCGCGTCCAGGTCGGCCAGGACCTCCGCCCCCGCGCCCACCGTGCCCGCGGCCGGGGCCTGCGGGAACGGGGCCGCCGGGTCGGGCTCGGGTGCGAGCGTCACGACACCGGGTACGACGTCGTAGGCGTCCGCGGTCGCGTACGCCCCGCCCGCGAGCACCAGCACGAGCGCGCTCACGCCGATCGTCCTGCCCACGCGCGCCACCGCCGCACCCGCTCCCGCACCTCGCCGGCGCCGCGGGCTCCTCCCGCGCCGTCCGTGCGTCACACTAGGTCCTGAAGCGCGGGGGGCCACCACCTGGCACGCCGCCGTGATCAGCTGCGCGCCGCGCCCCACGGGCCGGCGGGACGAAGGAGCGGGTGTGGAGTTCGACGTCACGATCGAGATCCCGAAGGGCCAGCGGAACAAGTACGAGGTGGACCATGCGACCGGCCGCATCCGGCTGGACCGCATGCTGTTCACCTCGACCCGGTACCCGGACGACTACGGCTTCATCGACGGCACCCTGGGCGAGGACGGCGACCCGCTGGACGCGCTGGTGCTGCTCGAGGAGCCCACGTTCCCGGGCTGCCTGATCCGCTGCCGCGCGCTCGGCATGTTCCGCATGCGGGACGAGGCCGGCGGCGACGACAAGGTGCTGTGCGTGCCGACGGGCGACCAGCGGGCGGCGTGGCGCCAGGACATCGACGACGTGTCGGACTTCCACCGCCTGGAGATCCAGCACTTCTTCGAGGTCTACAAGGACCTGGAGCCGGGCAAGTCCGTCGAGGGCGCCCACTGGACCGGCCGCGCCGAGGCCGAGGCCGAGATCGAGCGGTCCCGCCAGCGCGCGATCGACGCGGGCTACGACCAGCACTGAGCCCTGCGACGACGACGGCCCCCGCCGCGTGGCGGGGGCCGTCGTCGTCTGCGCTGCCGGGGGTCAGGGACGCCCGGCGTAGGTCATCGTCCCGGAGTACCGCATCGACGTGATGCGGACCGGCGTGCCGGGCTTGGGCGCCTCGATGATCTGGCCGCCGCCCAGGTACATCGCCACGTGGTAGATGGAGCTCGCGTCGTTGGGGTTGCTGCCCCAGAACACCAGGTCGCCCGGCCGCATCTCGGCGTAGGAGATCTTCTTCACCTGGCGGTACTGGTCGCGCGACGTGCGGTTCAGGCTGACGCCGGCGGAGCGCCACGCGCCCTGGGTCAGACCGGAGCAGTCGTACCCGTTCGGGCCGACGCCGCCCCACAGGTACGGCAGGCCCAGCTTGGTCTTCGCCCACGCGATCGCGGCCTCGGCCGAGGCCGTGCTCCCGGAGGACGAGCCGCCGGTCGCCGGCGGGGTCGGCTTCGGCGTCGTCACCGGCGGCGTCGTGACCGGCGGGGCGGTGACCGGCGGCCGGGTGGCCGGCGGCGTCGTCGCGGGCGGGGTCGTCGTCGGCGGGGTGCTCGGCGTCGCGGGGGTCGACGGCGCGGCGGGGGTGCTCGGGCCGGCCGGCGTCGCCGTGCCGGTGCCGGGGGCGGCCGGCGCGGCCACGGGGGTGGTGCGCTCGGCCTGCGCCGCCGCCTCCGTCCGCGCGCGCCGCTCGGCGTCGATCTGGTCCTGGCGGGCCTGCTCGACCTCGGTGCTCGTGCTGCGCGCCGCGGCGAGCTGCACGATGAGGCCCTGGCGCTCCGTCCGGGCCGACGCCACCGCGGCGTCCGCGTCGCTCTGCGCCTGCTCGGCGGCGGTCAGCGCCGTCCGGGCCTCCTCGGACGCGGCCTCCTGGGCCGCCTCCGCCTGCTCGGCCTTCGACTTCAGCGTGGTGGCGACCTGCTCGGCGGCGAGGTAGCCCTGCACCGCCTGGTCGGCCTTGGTGCTGACGTGCGACAGGCCCTCGCTGCGCGAGACGACGTCCTCGAAGCCGTCGGCGGAGAGCACCGCCTCCAGCGTGTCCATCGACCCGCCGGACCGGGCGGCCTCGCGGGCGATGGCCACGAGCGTGGCGCGGGCCGACTCGAACTGCTCCGCGGCCTCGTCGTACTGGCCGGCGGCCTCGGCGGCGTCCTGCTGCGCGGCGGCGAGGTCGGCCTGCGCCTGGGCGTAGGTCTCACCGGCCTGCTGCACGGCGATCTCGGCGGTGTCCGCGAGGGTGCTGAGCTCCGCGAGCCGCACCTCCATCGACGCGACGGCGCCGGAGGCGGAGGTGACCGCCCGCCGCGCGTCCCGCACGTCCTGGTCGGTCACGTCCGGATCGGCCAGCGCCGCTCCGCCCGCGGGCACCAGCAGCACCGCCGCCGTGATCACCGCGGCGGCACCGCGAGCCGCGCGCGCCCGTCCGGTCGTCCGCACCACGTCCACACCCTTCGTCGTCATCGCTCCCACCGGCCGGCGCGTCCTGCGCGCCCGGCGTGGCGGGTACCGGTCGTCCGGCTCGCCCCGCGAAGGACGCTACCGGGGAAAATCACAGAAGTGAACACGAGTCACACCGTTCACACGAGTCACATCGGCGTGGTTCGGGAGGAACTGGACATCTCACCGACCGAATCACCCGCCCGGGCGACGACCGCGCCCCGACCAGGGCGCCTACCCGCCCCTCCGGCCCGGTTCCTGGACAGCGCGTCCCACATGACGAGACGCCCGTTCCGCCCCCGCGGGGCGCCTCCGTACGCTGGGCGGCATGTCCCGCCGAATGTGTCGCTGATCAGCGCACGCTCGGCTGTGCCCGCAGACCGGTCCCCGGACCCGCGGAGCCGGCGCCCCCCCGCGACAGCGACCGTCGCCCCCGGGACGCCGCACACCGGCACCTGACGGCCCGGACCCTCCTGGCACGACGCGCGTGCGCACCGCCCAGAACCGCAAGCGAACCGCCCGCAGCCCCAGGAGACCGTCATGACCCAGCCCCAGTGGTCCTTCGAGACCCGCCAGATCCACGCCGGCCAGACCCCCGACGCGGCCACCGGCGCCCGCGCCCTGCCGATCTACCAGACGACGTCCTACGTGTTCCCCGACGCCGGCGTCGCCGCCGACCGGTTCGCGCTCAAGGACCTCGGCCCGATCTACACCCGGATCGGCAACCCCACGGTGCAGGCGGTCGAGGACCGGATCGCCTCGCTCGAGGGCGGCGTCGGCGCCCTGCTGGTGGCCTCGGGCCAGGCCGCGGAGACGTACGCGATCCTCAACGTCGCCGAGGCCGGCAGCCACGTCGTCGCGAGCCCCAGCCTGTACGGCGGCACGTACAACCTGCTGCACCACACGCTGCCCCGGTACGGCATCGAGACCACGTTCGTCACCGACCCGACCGACCCGCAGGCGTGGCGGGACGCGGTCCGGCCGAACACCAAGGCGTTCTTCGCCGAGACGGTCCCGAACCCCCGGCAGGACGTGCTCGACATCGAGGCGGTCGCGGGCGTCGCGCACGAGGCCGGCGTGCCGCTGATCGTCGACAACACCGTCCCGACCCCGTACCTGATCCGGCCGCTGGAGTGGGGCGCCGACGTCGTCGTGCACTCCGCCACCAAGTACCTCGGCGGGCACGGCGCGGCGATCGGCGGCGTCATCGTGGACGGCGGCACGTTCGACTACGGCGCCGACCCCGAGCGGTTCCCGTCCTTCAACCAGCCGGACCCGTCCTACGACGGCCTGGTGTTCGCCCGGGACCTCGGCTCCGGCGGGGCCTTCGGGGTGAACCTGTCCTACGTGCTGCGCGCACGCGTCCAGCTGCTCCGCGACCTCGGCGCCGCCATCAGCCCGTTCAACGCGTTCCTCATCGCCCAGGGGCTGGAGACGCTGTCGCTGCGGGTCGAGCGGCACGTCGCCAACGCGCAGCGGGTCGCCGAGTGGCTCGAGGCCCGCGACGACGTGCTCTCGGTGACCTACGCCGGCCTGCCCTCGCACCCCCAGCACGAGCTCGGCCGCAAGTACGGCCCGCGCGGCACCGGCGCCGTCCTGGCGTTCGAGGTCGCCGGCGGGGCCGAGGCCGGTCAGGCGTTCGTGTCGGCGCTCGAGCTGCACTCCAACGTCGCGAACATCGGCGACGTGCGCTCGCTGGTCATCCACCCCGCGTCGACCACCCACAGCCAGCTCACGCCGGCCGAGCAGGCGCTGTCCGGCGTCACGCCCGGCCTGGTGCGGCTCTCGGTCGGCCTGGAGGGCATCGAGGACATCCTCGCCGACCTCGACGCCGGCTTCCGCGCCGCCAAGGGGGCCTGACCGGCCTCGTGACCCCTCCCGCCACCACCCCGACGGGCGCCGCGCTCCCCACGGCGCCCGTCGGCGCACCCCCGTCAGGACAGCCCGCCGTGCGACGATCCACCGTGCCCTCGACCTCGACCACCCGCCGCCGCGCGGCGCCCACCGACCCGCCCCGCGCGTCCTCCGCCTGGCGGGCCGGGGACCCGGTCGGCCGGCGGCAGTTCGCCGACGTCGGCGCGCTCGACCTGGAGGCCGGCGGGCACCTGCCCGGTGTGCAGCTGGCGTACGAGACCTGGGGCACCCTCGCGCCCGACGGCGGCAACGCCGTGCTGGTGCTGCACGCCCTGACCGGCGACTCGCACGTGACCGGCGACGCGGGCCCGGGCCACCCGACCCCCGGCTGGTGGTCGACGCTGGTCGGGCCCGGCGCGCCGATCGACACGGACCGCTGGTTCGTCGTCGCCCCGAACGTGCTCGGCGGCTGCCAGGGCAGCACCGGCCCCGCGAGCCCCGCGCCGGACGGCGCGCCCTGGGGCAGCCGGTTCCCGCAGCTGACGGTCCGGGACCAGGTCGCCGCCGAGCTCCGGCTGGCCGACGCCCTGGGCATCGGGTCCTGGGCCCTCGTGGTCGGCGCGTCGATGGGCGGGCAGCGCGCGCTCGAGTGGGCGGCCACCGCGCCGGACCGGGTGCGCCGGCTCGCCGCGATCGCGACCACCGCGCAGACCTCCGGCGACCAGATCGCGTCCTTCCACACCCAGCTGACCGCCCTCGCCGCGGACCCGCGGTTCCGCGGCGGCGACTACTACGACGCGCCGGACGGCGAGGGGCCGCACGTCGGCCTCGGCCTGGCCCGGCAGATCGCGCACCAGACGTACCGGTCGGCCGCCGAGCTGGACGCGCGGTTCGGCCGGGTCCCGCAGGGCGGCGAGGAGCCGCTGGACGGCGGCCGGTTCGCGGTGCAGTCCTACCTGGACCACCACGGCGACAAGCTCGCGCGGCGGTTCGACGCCAACACGTACGCGGTGCTGACCCGGTCGATGATCACGCACGACCTCGGCCGGGACCGCGGCGGCGTGGAGGCGGCGCTCGCCGGCATCACCGCCGACACCCTCGTCGTCGCCGTCGACTCCGACCGCCTCTTCCTGCCCGCGCAGTCCGCCCGGGTCGCCGCGGGGGTCCCCCACGCCCGGCCCCTGCAGACCCTGCACACCCCGTACGGGCACGACGGGTTCCTGATCGAGCACGACCAGCTCGGGCCGCTGGTCCGCGCGCACCTCGAGGGCTGAGGGGCGCCGGCCACGGCCCTCGGCGCACGCCGGCCCCGTGGCACGCTGACCCCATGACGCGCACCGAGGACATCGCCCGCCGGACCGACGTGCTCCGGCGGCAGTGGGACGCGCTGCGCTCCTGGGTGGGCGACGTGCTCGACGCCGGGACCGCGGACGTGCCGAGCGTGCTGGACGGGTGGACGGTCGCCGACCTCGTCGCGCACCTCGGCCGGGCGATGAACGCGCTGACGGTCTGCGAGCCCGCGCCCGCCGGCACCGTGCCGCTCAGCCTCGCCGAGTACCTGGGCGGCTACGCGGACCGCGCCTCCGACATCAGCCGGGTCACCCGCGAGCTGGCCGAGCAGATCGCCGCCGACCCGCTCGGCCGGGTCGACGCCCTGGTGGCCGGGGCCTTCGACCAGCTCGTCGTGCTCGGTCCCGCCGACCGGGTGGTGCAGGCCCGCCGCGGGCCCGTGCTGCTGTCGACGATGCTCGCGTCCCGGATCACCGAGCTGGTCGTGCACGCCGACGACCTGCAGCGCTCCCTGGCCCGGGCCCGCGGCGCCGCGCCCGGGTCGCGCGCGGAGCTGGGCAGCGGCGTCGGCCCGCTGCCCGGCGTGCGCGGCGGGCTCGGGCCCGCGGACGAGCTGGGCGACGGCGTGACCGCCGGCGGGCCGCTCGACGGCGACGCCCTGGACCTGGTCGCCGGCGAGCTGCTGCGCATCGTGCGGGCGCGCGGCGGCTGGGACCTGGAGGTCGCCCAGCCGCTGACCTGGGTCCGCCTGGCCGCGGGCCGGGTCCCGTACGACGTCGACGTGCTCGCGGCGGCGCTCGCCCCGCGGTTCACCTCCGACGGCGTCCCGGACCTCGGCCGCATGCTCCCCCTCCTCTGACCCCGCCCGCGCCGCCTCCCCCTTCCCGGGCCGGACGCAGGGGCGAGGGCCCGGGCGGGACCGGGGACCCGGCGGGGGCGGCGGGGCGCGGGGTACGGTCGGGGCGTGCTCGCCGCCTTCGTGTCGTCGTTCTCGTCCGACTCCCCGCTGGCCGGGCTGACCGTCGGGGAGCGACCCGAGCCGGAGCCCCGCGAGCACTGGACGACGGTGGACGTGCGGGCCGCCGCGCTGAACCAGCACGACCTCTGGTCGCTGCGCGGCGTGGGCCTGCGCCCGGAGCAGCTGCCGATGGTGCTCGGCACCGACGGCGCCGGGGTGACCCCCGACGGGCGCGAGGTCGTGGTGCACGCGGTGGTCGGCGGGGCCGGCGGGCACGGCGTGGGCCCGGCGGAGCCGCGGTCGCTGCTGTCCGAGCGCTACCCCGGCACGCTCGCCGAGCGGGTGGCCGTGCCGACGTGGAACCTGGTCGACAAGCCGGCCGAGCTGTCCTTCGTCGAGGCCGCGTGCCTGCCCACCGCCTGGCTCACGGCGTACCGGATGCTGTTCACCACCGGCCGGGCGCAGCCCGGCCAGCGGGTCCTGGTGCAGGGCGCCGGCGGGGGCGTCGCCACGGCAGCGACCGTGCTGGGTGCGGCCGCGGGGCTCGAGGTCTGGGTGACCAGCCGGGACGCGGACCGGCGCGCGCGGGCCGTGGCGCTCGGCGCCGCCGGGGCGGTCGAGCCCGGCGCGCGGCTGCCGGGACGGGCGGACCTGGTCGTCGAGACCGTCGGCGCGGCGACCTGGTCGCACTCGGTGCGGTCCGTGCGTCCGGGCGGGACGATCGTCGTCGCCGGTGCGACCACGGGCGAGCCGGAGCGGATGGAGATCCAGCGGATCTTCTTCCTGGAGATCGCCGTGCTCGGCGCGACGATGGGCAGCCGGCAGGACCTGGAGCAGCTGCTCGCGTTCCTGGCCCGCACGGGGGTGCGTCCGGTCGTCGACTCCACGGTTCCGCTGGCCCGGGTCGCCGACGGCCTGGCACGCTTGGCCGACGGCGCCCAGTTCGGCAAGGTCGTCGCCGAGATCTGAGCGAGGGGGCGGGGCGCACGTGGCGGGACGCTGGCAGACCGACGTCCTGGGCGAGGACTACCGCGTCCGCACCATCGAGCTGGAGCCGGACGACGAGGGCGAGGTCGTCGCCAGCCTGGTCCGGTACGCGCCGCCGACGCCGGAGCCGCTGCGCCCGTCGCGGGCGGTGCTCTACGTGCACGGCTGGTCCGACTACTTCTTCCAGACCGGGCTCGCCGAGTTCTGGCACGGGCAGGGGGCGGCGTTCTACGCCCTGGACCTGCGCAAGTACGGCCGCAGCCTGCGCCCGCACCAGACCCCCGGGTACGTCACCGACCTGCGCACGTACGACGAGGAGATCGAGGCGGCGCTGGCCCAGGTGCACCGCGACCTCGGCACCCGGGCCCGGGTGATGCTGATGGGGCACTCGACCGGCGGCCTGATCACGGTGCTGTGGGCGAACCGGAACCCCGGGCGCGTCCACGGGCTGGTGCTGAACTCGCCCTGGCTGGAGCTGCAGGGTGCGGCGGTCGTCCGGCACATCAGCGCGCCGGCGGTGCAGCGGCTCGCGCGGCTGCAGCCGAAGGCCCCGCTGCCGAACATCGACCCGGGGTACTACGCGCGCACCCTCCGGGCCGCGGACGGCGGCGAGTGGACCTACGACGACGCCTGGCGCCCGGTCCCGTCGTTCCCGGCGCGGGCCGGGTGGCTCGCGGCGGTGATGGCCGGGCACGCGGAGGTGGCGCGCGGCCTGCACATCGGCACCCCGGTGCTCATGCTGGCCTCGGCGCGCACCGTGATCAGCCCGCGCTGGAGCGAGGACATGCGGGCGGCCGACGTCGTGCTGGAGGTCGAGCTGCTGGCCCGGCGCGCCGTGCAGCTGGGGCCTCTGGTGTCCGTGGTGCGGATCGCCGGCGGGCTGCACGACCTGACGCTGTCGGCCCCGCCGGTGCGGGCGCGGCTGTACGCCGAGATCAGCCGCTGGACCGCGGCGTACGGCTGGTCCTGACCGGCGTCAGCCCCCCCGGCCGACGCCCTCGCCGAGCGTGGGGCCGTCGTCCCCGAACCGCCACACCCGCCAGCCGTCGGTCGGCCGCTCCAGGTCGGCCGCCACGGAGGCCGCGGCATCGGGGTCCGCGTGCACGCTGCCGTCCGGGAGCTCGATGAGCCCGTCGGCGCGCAGGGTCGCGACCAGCCGCTGACCGCGGCGCACCCGCAGCCAGACCAGCTCCATCGCCTGCCGCTCGGCGGCGGCCAGCGCGGCGAGCTCGGGCAGCGGCGTGGTGTCCTGCGCGTGCCGGTGGCGCTCGCCGTCGGCGTCGGCGCCCGGGGTGTCGTCGGTGACGGGCGCCATCAGCGTCGTCTCGTCGGCCCGGGCGGCGGGGCGTGCCGGCTCGGGCTCTGGCGCCGCGTGCCGGTGCGGCCCGTGGTCGTCGGTCGCGGGCTGCGGTGCCCCGGCGGGCACCACCGGCGTCGGGTCGGTGACGGCGGCCGGGCGGCGCCGCGGGACGGTGACCCGGGCGGGCGCCTGCTGGTCGGCGGCGCGGACCGCGGCGACCGCGCCGGTGCGCGGACCGGGCTCGACGGCGCGGCGCGGCGCGGCGGACCAGGTGAGCGGCGAGACGTCCAGGTAGCGGCGGCCGCCGGGTCCCTGCGTCACCCCGACGCGCAGCACCTCGACGTCGCCCGTGGCGGTGACGTGGTCGACCGCGTCGGCGACGTCCTCCGCCACGTCCGCGCAGACGACGACCAGCCGGGCGCCGGCCCGGGCCGGGGCCTGCGCCTGCAGGAACGGCGCGCGGTCGCGGAACACCGCGAGGTCCGCCTCGAAGGCCTCGCGGCCGCCGTGGTACATCCGGGCCAGGTCGGCGTGGCTCAGCCGGGCGGCACCGCCGGCGTGCCGCAGCGCCCGGACCAGGCCCGCGGCGTCGAGCAGCTGCACGACCTCGACGACGACCGGGCGCGCGCGGGCGTCCAGCGCGAGCAGGTGCGGACCGCCGGAGCCGCCCTCGCGCACGGTGAGCACCTGCTCCCCCAGCAGGTCGGACACGTGGTCCGCCACCAGGGTGCTGGACTCGGCCTCGAAGGAGTCGGCCCGGGGCCGCATCGGCTGGACGACGCTGCTGCGGCCGCCGTCGAGCTCGAAGATCGCCATCAGAACGCTGCTTCCTTCCCGCGGCCGCTGCTCGACCACCGTCCGCCGCGTCGCCGCGGCGTGGCGGTCACCCGCCGTCGCCCGTGCCCGGTGCCCGCGTCCGCGGTGCGCGCACCACCGGACGAAGTCTGTCAGGTCCGGGACCGGCTCCGGCCACGGATCCACCCATCTGCACCAGATGTCCACGCGCGCGCGTCACGAGGACAGGTGCGCCTCCAGCCGGTCCACCTTCCCCGTGAGCTCGCCCGTGTGCCCGGGCCGGATGTCGGCCTTGAGCACCAGGCTGACCCGCCCGGCGTGCCGCCCCACCGCCTCGGCGGCGCGGCGCACCACGTCCATGCACTCGTCCCACTCGCCCTCGACCGTCGTGAACATCGCGTCGGTGCGGTGCGGCAGGCCGGACTCCCGGACCACGCGGACGGCGTCCGCGACGGCCTCGGTCACGGACTCGCCCGCACCGAGCGGGGACACGGAGAACGCCACGAGCATGCGTCCCACCCTGGTGCACCGAGGACGCCGAGTCCAGTCCGCGCGCCGACCCATCCACCGGCCCGCGGGCTCCGAACCCGGTGCGCACACCGACACCGACCGCGGGGACGTCCCCGCAGAGGAGATCACCATGAGCCAGTCCGCCAACCGCCTCGTCGGCGGCGTCTTCGGCGCCGTGTACCTGCTCGTCGGCATCGCCGGCTTCTTCGTGAGCTCGGGCGCCGACTTCGCGGGCACCGAGGGCGGCACCCTGATCGTCTTCGAGGTCAACCCGCTGCACAACATCGTGCACCTGGCCATCGGCGCCGTGCTGCTCGGTGCCGCCTCGTCCTCCGTCCGCGCGGCGCGCGGGGCCAACACCGCCGTCGGGGCGGTCTACCTGCTGGTCGGCCTGCTCGGGCTGTTCCTGGTCGGGTCGTCGGCCAACATCCTGGCGCTGAACGGCGCGGACAACGTCCTGCACTTCGCCAGCGCGGTCCTGCTGCTGGGCGTCGGCCTCGCCGCCGACCGGGCCACCGCGGACGCGACCACCGCCCGCCGCGCGGCATGACCGCCCCGCTCGCCGCCGGGTACCGCCCGCACGGGGCGCTGCTCGGCGGCCACCCGGTCGCGCGTTCCCGGCCGGCGGGCGGCGCCCGGGTCGTGCCGGACGGCACGGCGGCCGACGCCGAGGGTGCGCTCGCGCTGACCGGCCGGACCTGGGCTGCGCTCGGCGCGCTCGGGTTCGGCCTGGTCGCCAGCGGCACCGGCGCCGGGCACCTCGAGCACCACCCCGCGGTCGGCGTCGCGCTGGCCGCCGCCGGCATCACCGCGATCGGCTGGGCGGTGCTCGCGCTGCGCGGGCCCGCACCGGCACCGCGCGCGGCGGTCGCGGCGCTCCTGGTCGCCGGCCCGGCCACGCTGCTCAGCGCGCCGCTCACCGGCACCGCCACGTCCGCCGCAGAAGGCGCCGCGCTGGTCCTGGCCCTGGGCGCGGCGATCCTGCTGGCGCTCGGCCGGCGGGCCGCCGGTGCCCCTGATCGCCCGGGCCGCCCGCACCGCCTCGGCGGCGCCGGCCAGGCGGGCGTGCTCGCGCTCGGCGCCCTGCTGGTCGCCCTGGTGACCGTGCCGGGGCTGGCCGCCACCGAGGCCGGCGCGCACGCCGTCCCGCACGGCAGCCACGGGCTGCCCGCGCAGCCGGGTCACGCCGGGCACTGAGCCCGGCCCCACGAACCCGCGCGGCGCCGGCCGGGACGGCTCCCCCGGCGTCGCGCGGCCCCGCACAGCCCGCGCGTCGACCCATCCGCACGCGCTGGCGCCCCGCGCCGTACCCGCGCCCTCCGCGGCGGCGAGGTCGTCACATCCCACCGAGGTCGTCACTCGTATGTGACGACCTCGGCCCGTTGTGACGACCTCGGGCCGGTGCGAGGACCTCGGGCCGGTGCGACGACCTCGGGCCCGGAGCGCGGGCCGCACGCACGAACGCCGCAGGCCCGGGCCCCCGAGGGGGTCCGGGCCTGCGGCGTCAGGAGGGGAGGCCGGTCAGGCCGCCTCGTCCTCCGAGGTCAGGTTCCGGGTCTTGTTCTGGTCGACCAGGATGCCGGGGCCGTTCGTGGTGGAGACGGTCGCCTTGGTGATGTAGCGACCCTTCGACGCGGACGGCTTGAGACGCAGGATCTCCTCGAGCGCCGCCGCGTAGTTCTCGACCAGCTGGACGTCGGAGAACGACGTCTTGCCCACGATGAAGTGCAGGTTCGCGTGCTTGTCGACGCGGAACTCGATCTTGCCGCCCTTGATGTCGGTGACAGCCTTGGTCACGTCCATCGTCACGGTGCCGGTCTTCGGGTTCGGCATCAGGCCACGGGGACCGAGCACCTTGCCGAGACGACCGACCTTGCCCATGAGGTCCGGGGTGGCGACCGCGGAGTCGAAGTCGGTGTACCCGGCCGCGACCTTCTCGATCAGCTCGTCGCCGCCGACCTCGTCCGCACCGGCGGCGCGGGCCTGCTCGGCACGCTCACCCGTCGCGAACACGATCACGCGGGCGGTCTTGCCGGTGCCGTGGGGCAGGTTGACCGTGCCGCGGACCATCTGGTCCGCCTTGCGCGGGTCGACGCCGAGGCGCATGGCGACCTCGACGGTCGCGTCGTACGTGGTGGTCGAGGTGGCCTGCGCCAGGCGGATGGCCTGGAGCGGGTTGTAGACCTCGGTCGCGTCGAACTTCTCGAGCGCGGCGCGGTACGCCTTGCTGTGCTTCGTCATCTGCTCTCTCTCTTCTTCAGCAGTCGTGGTCGTCGGGCCGCACAGGGCCCTGCCACTCCCGCGCCCGGGAGGTTCCCGGGCGCGGGTCGTACCCGGGCGGTCAGCCCTGGACGGTGATACCCATCGAGCGCGCGGTGCCGGCGATGATCTTCTCGGCGGCGGCGAGGTCGTTGGCGTTGAGGTCCTCGAGCTTGGTCGAGGCGATCTCGCGGACCTGGTCGGCGGTCAGCGTGGCGACCTTGACGGTGTGCGGCGTGGGCGAGCCCTTGTCGACACCGGCGGCCTTCTTGATGAGCTCCGCGGCCGGCGGGGTCTTCGTGATGAAGGTGAAGGAACGGTCCTCGTAGACCGTGATCTCCACCGGGATCACGTTGCCGCGCTGGGCCTCGGTCGCCGCGTTGTAGGCCTTGCAGAACTCCATGATGTTGACGCCGTGCTGACCGAGCGCGGGGCCGATCGGGGGCGCGGGGGTCGCCGCGCCGGCCTTGATCTGGAGCTTGATGAGGCCGGTGACCTTCTTCTTCGGGGGCATGAGCCACCCTTTCTTCTCTCGTGGGCCGACGCCGTGGGCGATGACCCGGTTGCAGTGCTGACGAACCCGCCCGGGGGCAGGGTCAGATCTTGGCGACCTGGCTGAACGACAGCTCGACCGGGGTCTCCCGGCCGAAGATGGAGACGAGGACCTTGAGCTTCTGGTTCTCGGGGCTGATCTCGGAGATCGTGGCCGGCAGCGTGTCGAACGGGCCGTCGGTGACGGTCACGGACTCGCCGACGGTGAAGTCGACCTCGATCGGGGTGGCCGACTTCTGGGCACCGGCGGCGGCGGGCGCCGTGGGCTTGGCCTCGATCGTCGGGGCGAGCATCGAGAAGACCTCGTCCTGCGTCAGCGGGACCGGCTGGTGGGTGTGGCCCACGAAACCGGTGACGCCGGGGGTGTGCCGGACGGCGCCCCACGACTCGTCGGTGAGGTCCATGCGCACGAGGACGTAGCCGGGGATCCGGACGCGGCGCACGACCTTGCGCTGCGCGTTCTTGATCTCCACGACCTCCTCCATGGGGACCTCCACCTGGTAGATGAAGTCCTCCATGTTGAGGCTCTGCGTGCGGTTCTCGAGGTTCGTCTTCACGCGGTTCTCGTAGCCCGCGTAGGAGTGGATGACGTACCAGTCGCCGGGCTGCGTCCGCAGCTGCGCCTTGAACGCCGCGACCGGGTCCTCCTCGACGTCGGGCTCGTCGCCCTCGTCGGTGCCGGCCTCGGTCTCGTCCTCGTCCGCCGCGACCTCGCCGACGGTGCCGTCGGCGTCGTCGCCGACCTCGGCCGTCTTCACGTCGTCCGTCGCGTCGACGGACTCGTCGGTGCCGGCCGCGGGGGCCTCGACCGCCTCGATCGACGCCAGGGCGTCGTCGAGCTCGGACTCGGCGGCACCCGTACCGGGCTCCTGCGATTCCTGCGACACGTGACAACCTGCTTTCTGCTGCGGATGGTGGTGCTGGCCGGACGTGCGCCCCGGCGGGGGGCGCCGCGGAGGATCAGCCCCCGAAGATCCAGAACGTCGCGCGGCCGACGACCAGGTCGACCAGGGTCACGAAGGCCATCACGACGACCACGAACACGAGGACGACGCCCGTGTAGGTGAAGAGCTCGTTCCGCGTCGGGCGGACGACCTTCTTGAGCTCCGCGACGACCTGGCGGACGAACAGGGCGATGCGCGCGAACAGGCCGCGCTTCTTCTCCTGGCGGGCGGGCCTGTCGCCACCGGTCCGCTCAGCGGGCTCGCCCGCGTCGGACGCCGCCACGGGTGCCGAGTCGCTCACCTGATCCGTTCCCCTACGTTCGCGACGCCGGCCGTCGCCGGACGCCTCATGTCCCCGCGGGCCCGGCCCGAGGGATTCCTCGAGATGGAGACGCGGTCCGTGACCACACGAGCAGGGCAGGCGAGACTCGAACTCGCAACCGCCGGTTTTGGAGACCGGTGCGCTACCAATTGCGCCACTACCCTACGGATCGCGACGCCGTCGTGACCGCCGCTGCGGGACCAGCCCGGGCGCGGCACATCATGGCGGACGTCAACCACCGAGGGACCACTGTACGCGACGCGCGGACCGGGGTCGAACCGCTCCGCCGACGGCGGACGTCGGGCGCGGGCCGTGCGGGCGGACGCCCCCGCGCCCGCCCGCGGAACTCTGCGAGGATGGCCGGGTGAGCGCGCCCGCCCAGCCCAGCCAGCCCAGCCAGCCCGCCCCCGCGGCCCCGACCACGCCGGCCCGCCGCGTCTCGCAGCGCGTCGGCGGCATCGCCGAGTCCGCCACCCTGGCCGTCGACGCCAAGGCCAAGGCCCTCAAGGCCGCCGGCCGCCCCGTGATCGGCTTCGGCGCCGGCGAGCCCGACTTCCCGACGCCGGACTACATCGTCGAGGCGGCCGTCGCCGCGGCGCGGGAGCCCGCGAACCACCGCTACTCCCCCGCGGGCGGCCTGCCGGTGCTCAAGGAGGCGATCGCGGCCAAGACGCTGCGCGACTCCGGCTACGCGATCTCCCCCGCCGACGTCCTGGTGACCAACGGCGGCAAGCAGGCGGTCTACCAGGCGTTCGCCACGCTGCTCGACCCGGGCGACGAGGTCCTGCTGCCCGGGCCGTACTGGACCACCTACCCCGAGGCGATCCGCCTGGGCGGCGGCGTGCCGGTCGAGGTGATCGCGGGCGTCGACCAGGGCTACAAGGTCACCGTCGAGCAGCTCGAGGCCGCGCGCACGCCGCGCACCAAGGTGCTGCTGTTCTGCTCGCCGTCCAACCCGACGGGCGCGGTCTACTCCCCGGAGCAGACGGCGGAGATCGGCCGCTGGGCGCTGGAGCACGGGATCTGGGTCGTCACCGACGAGATCTACGAGCACCTCACCTACGACGGCGTCGTGTCGACGCCGATGCTGCGCGCGGTGCCCGAGCTGGCGGACACCACCGTGGTGCTGAACGGCGTCGCCAAGACCTACGCGATGACCGGCTGGCGGGTGGGCTGGCTGGTCGGCCCGTCGGACGTGGTCAAGGCCGCGACCAACCTGCAGTCGCACCTGTCGTCCAACGTCGCGAACGTGTCGCAGCGCGCGGCCGTCGCGGCGCTCACGGGCGACCTGTCCGCCGTCGCCGCGATGCGCGAGGCGTTCGACCGCCGGCGCCGGACCATGGTCTCGATGCTGTCCGAGATCGACGGCGTGGTCATCCCGGCGCCCGAGGGCGCGTTCTACGCCTACCCCGCGGTCGAGGGCCTGCTGGGCCGCACCTACCGCGGCGTCACGCCCACCACCTCGGCCGAGCTGGCGGCGCTGCTGCTGGACCAGGCCGAGGTCGCGGTCGTGCCGGGTGAGGCGTTCGGGCCGAGCGGCTACCTGCGCCTGTCCTACGCGCTGGGCGACGACGACCTCGTCGAGGGCGTCGGCCGGATCCAGGCCCTGCTCGCCGAGGGCTGACCCGCGCGTCCACCGATCGGTGGACGCGCGGTCCCGTCCGCCGGTCGTCGCGGCGCCGGGGGCCGCCCGGCCAGGCTCGTCACCATGGACGACAACGACCTGGCGGTCCGGGTGACCGGGCTGGAGAAGCGGTACGGCGACAAGCGCGCCGTCGACGGGCTGGACCTCGAGGTGGCCCGGGGCGAGATCGTCGCCGTGCTCGGGCCGAACGGCGCCGGCAAGACGACCACGGTGGAGATCCTCGAGGGCTACCGGCGCCGGGACGCGGGCGAGGTCCGCGTGCTCGGCGTCGACCCGCAGACCGCCGGCCGCGCGTGGCGGTCCCGGATCGGGATCGTGCTGCAGACCAGCAACGACCTCGCCGAGGCGACGGTGTCCGAGCTGGTGCACCACTTCGCCCGGTACTACCCGGCGCCGCGCGACCCCGACGAGGTGATCGACGCCGTCGGGCTGCGCGACAAGGCCCGCACCCGCACGCGGCAGCTGTCCGGCGGCCAGCGCCGGCGGCTCGACGTCGCGCTCGGCATCGTCGGCCGGCCGGAGCTGCTGTTCCTCGACGAGCCGACCACCGGCTTCGACCCCGAGGCGCGGCACGCGTTCTGGGACCTCGTCACCGGGCTGCGCGACGGCGGGACCACCATCCTGCTCACCACGCACTACCTGGAGGAGGCCGAGCACCTCGCCGACCGGGTCGCCGTCGTGCGCTCCGGGCACGTCGTCGCGGTGGACACCCCGGCCGACCTCGGCGGGCGCTCCGCCCGGCGCGCGGTCGTCCGCTGGACCGAGGGCGGCGCCCACCACCAGGAACAGACCGACTCCCCGACGGCGCTCGTGCACGCGCTCGCCGGGCGGCTCGGCGGACCCGGCGGCGAGGTCCCCGGGCTGCAGGTGCTCCGGCCGACGCTCGAGGACGTGTACCTCGGGCTGATCGCCGACGACGAGGCGGCGTCCGTCCCCGCCACCCCCGCTCCCGCGCTGATGACCACGGAGGCCGCGCGATGACCGCCACGACCCTGCCCGCCGCCCCGGCGGCGGTGCGGCTGCCCGGGACCCTGCGCCTCGGGCTCGAGCGCTCCCGGTACGAGATCCGCGGGTTCTTCCGCGAGCGGGACGCGATCGTCTTCATCTTCGCGTACCCGATCATCATGCTGGCGATCTTCGCCACGGTGTTCGGCCAGGACGGCGCGGAGGTCGCCGACGGCGTCCCGTTCGCGCAGTACTTCCTGCCCGGGATGATCGCGACCGGCGTGCTGCTGTCCTCGTTCCAGTCGCTGGCGATCTCGATCCCGGTCGAGCGCGACGAGGGCGGGCTCAAGCGCCTGGGCGGCACGCCGCTGCCGGCCGCGGCGTACTTCCTGGGCAAGGTCGGCCAGGTGCTGGTCGTGTCGGTGGTCCAGGTCGCGCTGCTGCTGGTCGTGGCGGCGACGCTGTTCGACGTCGCGATGCCCGCCACCGCCGCGCTCTGGGGGACGTTCGCCTGGGTGTTCGTGCTGGGCGTCGCCACCGGCGCGGTCTGCGGCGTCGGGTTCTCCGCGCTGCCGCGCTCCGGCCGGTCCGCGAGCGCCGTGGTCACGCCCGTGGTGCTGGTGCTGCAGTTCATCAGCGGCGTGTTCTTCACCTTCTACGACCTGCCGACCTGGATGCAGCAGGTGGCGTCGGTGTTCCCGCTCAAGTGGATGGCCCAGGGGATGCGGTCGGTGTTCCTCCCGGACGAGGCGGCGTCGCTCGAGCCCGCGGGGTCCTGGCAGCACGGGGCGACGGCCGCGGTGCTGGTCGCCTGGCTGGTCGTCGGCCTGGTGGTCGGGGTCCGGACGTTCCGGTGGCGTCGCCGTGATGACGGCTGACCGGCCCGGGCTGCGCGAGACTGGGCGCCATGACGACGCCGGCGCCCCGGGGCGTGCCGCGGTGACCCCCGCGGCACGCCCTGGCGGCGCGCTCGCCGACGCGGAGCGGAGCCCCGCCGAGCGCGCGGACTTCTGGCGCCGGTCGCTGCTGGGCTGGGACATCGTGTTCTACCTGCTGCTCGCCATCAGCGCGGCCTCGATGGTCGTGGTCGACGGGGCGCCCCCGCTCGACGGGGCGACGGTCGCCGCCCTGGTGGCCTGCGCCGTCCTGCTCGTGGCGTACCTGGCGCTCGGCCGGCGCGGGGCGCTGCGCGGCGACGTCCGGATGACGCGGGCGTACCTGGTCGTCCTGGTGGCGGCGGTGACGCTGGCCGGCGGGGTCAGCTCGCTCGGCTCGATCATGCTGTTCATCGGGTTCTCGCAGATCTGGTTCTTCGCGTCCAGCCTGCGCGAGGGCGTCGTGGTGTCCACCGTGCAGGCCGTCGCGATCAGCGCGTCGATGGCGCTCCAGCTCCGGGCCACCGGCAGCGACCTGCTGCAGCTGGCCGGGCAGATGGCGGTCGGCCTGGCGTTCGCGCTGGCGCTGGGCATCTGGATCACCCGGCTGGCGGAGAAGTCCGAGGAGCGCGCCGGGTTGATCGAGCGCCTGGAGGCCGCGCAGGCGGAGCTCGCGGCGAGCAACCACGCCGCCGGAGTCCTCGCGGAGCGCGAGCGGATGGCGCAAGAGATCCACGACACCCTCGCGCAGGGCTTCACCAGCGTCGTCATGCTCGCGCAGACGGCGCAGGCGCAGCTGGACGCCGGCCAGGCCGACGCCGCCCGGGAGCGCTCCGCCCAGATCGAGCAGGTCGCCCGCGAGAACCTGGCCGAGGCCCGGGCGCTGGTCGCCGCCTTCGGCCCGGCGGCGCTGGCCGACGCGACCCTCGCCGAGGCCCTGGAGCGGCTGGGCGAGCGGTTCCAGGCCGAGACCGGCGTGCGGGTCGAGGTGGTGCTGGGCGCCGTCGGCCGCACCGACCGGGACGCCGAGGTGGTCCTGCTGCGCGCGGCGCAGGAGGCGCTGGCCAACGTCCGCAAGCACGCCGGCGCCCGCCGGGTGCTGCTGCGCCTGCAGCGGGACGACGGTGCCGTCGCGCTCGAGGTGCTGGACGACGGGCAGGGGCTCGCGCCCGGTACCGCCGAGGGCGTCGGGCTGCGCGGGATGCGGGACCGGGTGACCGCCGGCGGCGGCACGCTCGAGGTGGCCGGGGAGCCCGGCCGCGGGACGCGGGTGCGGCTGGCGCTGCCGCTGCACGACGACGAGGCACGGCCGCCGCTGCGGCCGGAGACGGGGACGGCGTGACGACGCAGGACGACCAGCGGGACGAGCGCGTGCGGGTGCTGGTGGCCGACGACCACCCGGTGGTGCGCTCCGGCCTGGTCGGCATGCTCGGCGTCGAGCCGGGCGTCGAGGTGGTCGGCGAGGCCGCCGACGGTGCCGCGGCCGTGGCCGCGGCGCACGATCTGCGACCCGACCTCGTGCTGATGGACCTGCGGATGCCGGTGCTGGACGGCGCCGCCGCGACCGCCCGGATCACCGCGGAGCTGCCCGGCGTGCGCGTGCTGGTGCTCACCACCTACGAGACCGACGCCGACATCCTGCGGGCCGTCGAGGCCGGTGCCACGGGCTACCTGCTCAAGGACACCCCGCGCGAGCAGCTGGTCGCCGGGGTGCGCGCCGCGGCCCGCGGCGAGTCCGCGCTGTCGCCGTCGGTGGCGTCCCGGCTGGTGCAGCAGGTGCGCGGCGAGTCGGAGCGGCTCACCCCTCGGGAGCTCGAGGTGCTGGCCGGCGTGGCGCGCGGGCTGTCCAACGCCGCGATCGGGCGCGAGCTGTTCATCGCCGAGGCGACCGTGAAGACGCACCTGCTGCGGTCGTTCACCAAGCTCGGCGTCGACGACCGCACCGCCGCCGTCACGGTCGCCATGCAGCGCGGGGTGCTCCCGGCCCCCTGAGCCGGGTGTCCCGGTGCGCCGGAGCGGGCGTCGTCGGGCAGACTCGCGGTGTGCGCGACCTGGCTCTGCTCCCGAAGGCCCACCTGCACCTGCACTTCACCGGCTCGATGCGGGTGCCGACGCTGGCGGAGATGGCGGTCGAGCGCGGCGTCCGGCTGCCCGCGACGCTGCTCGACGGCGAGGGCCTGCGGGTGCCGGCCGACGAGCGCGGCTGGTTCCGGTTCCAGCGGCTCTACGACGCCGCCCGCGCGTGCGTGCGCGGCGAGGCCGACCTGCGCCGGATCGTGCGCGAGGCCGCTGCCGACGACGCCGCGGAGGGCTCGGGCCGGCTGGAGATCCAGGTGGACCCGACGTCGTACGCCCCGCCGGTCGGCGGCATCACGCCCGCGCTGGAGATCGTGCTGGACGAGGCGCGGGCCGCGAGCGCGGACCTCGGCACCGAGGTCGCCGTCGTCGTCGCCGCGTCCCGGATGCGGCACCCGCTCGACGCCCGGATCCTCGCGCGCCTCGCGGCCCGGTACGCCGGGGACGGCCCCGGCGAGGTGGTCGGCTTCGGGCTCAGCAACGACGAGCGCCGCGGCGACACGGCGGAGTTCGCCCCGGCGTTCGCCATCGCCCGGCGTGCGGGCCTCGCGTCCGTGCCGCACGGCGGCGAGCTGCTCGGCCCGCCGCACGTCGAGGACGTGCTGGAGGCGCTGGTCCCGGACCGGCTCGGGCACGGCGTCCGGTCGGCGGAGGACGGCGCGCTGCTGCGCCGGATCGTGGACCGGGGCGTCGCGCTGGAGGTCTGCCCGGCGTCGAACGTGTCGCTCGGGGTGTACCGGCACGACGCGGACGTCCCGCTCCGGCGGCTGGTCGACGCCGGCGCGACGGTGGCGCTCGGCGCGGACGACCCGCTGCTGTTCGGGTCCCGGCTGGTCGACCAGTACACGTCCGCGCGCGAGGTGCACGGCTTCTCGGACGCCGAGCTGGCGGACCTGGCGCGGGCGTCGATCCGGGCGAGCCGGGCGAGCGACGGGTCGAAGGCCCGGCTGCTGTCCGCCGTGGACGCGTGGCTGGCCAGCGAGCCGGTTGGGCAACCCGCCGTTTGAGCAACGGTCGCGTTGGCTGCCCTGGTCAGCGGCGGCGTCGGCCCGCGTCGGCGGCCCGCTGCTACAGCGCGGTGCCGACCACGACCGGCTCGGGCTCCAGCGTGATGCCGAACCGCTGGTGCACGCCGTCCCGCACCGTGCGCGCGAGCGCCAGCAGGTCGCCGGCGTTCGCCCCGCCGCGGTTGGTGAGCGCGAGGGTGTGCTTGGTGGACAGCGCCGCCGGTCCCGGCATGCCGTAGCCCTTGCCGAAGCCGGACTGCTCGATCAGCCACGCCGCGCTGGTCTTCACCAGGCCGTCGCCGGCGGGGAACCGCGGCGCGCCCTCGGGCAGCAGCGCCGCCTCGTCGGCCGTCACGACCGGGTTGGTGAAGAACGAGCCCGCGGACCGGGTGTCGGGGTCGGTCGGGTCCAGCACCATGCCCTTGCGCCCGCGCAGGGCGAGCACGGCGGCCCGCACCTCCGGCAGGGGGGCGCGCTCCCCCACCGCGATGCCGAGCTCGCGGGCCAGCTCGGCGTACGCGATCGGCTCGGACAGCGGGGCGACGCGCAGCTGGAAGGTCACGTCGAGCACCACGTAGCGGGGCGTGGGGAACCAGGGCGCGTTCGGGTCCGCCTCGGACGGCAGCGCGCGCATCGAGCGCTTGAGCAGCGACGTCCGGTACCCGAACTGCAGGTCGACCAGCGGCAGCGTGCGCACCCGGCTGCGCTGCCGGTCCCAGACCCGCACGGTGGCGATCGTCTGCGACACCTCCTGGCCGTACGCGCCGACGTTCTGCACCGGGGTGGCGCCGGTCGACCCGGGGATGCCGGACAGCGCCTCGACGCCCTTGAGCCGGTGCGACGCTGCGTGCGCGACGACGTCGTCCCAGGACGTCCCCGCGACGGCGGTCACGGTGACGCCCGCGCACGCCGAGTGGTCCGGCGTGGTGAGGTCCTGGCGCACGTCGCGCACGACGACGCCGTCGAATCCCGCGTCGGACACGAGCAGGTTGGACCCGCCGCCCAGTACGAGCAGGGGCGTGCCCTCGGCGTCCGCGGTGCGGACCGCGTCGATCAGCTCGGCCTCGGTCGTGGTCTCGACGAGCTGCCCCGCGGGCCCGCCGACCCCGAGGGTGGTCAGCTGGCTGAAGGTCGCGGACTGCACGTCGGTCGTCACGGGACGAGCGTAGGCCGGTCGGCGGGCTCCTGCCGCGCCGGCGCCGCCGCGTTCACGACCAGCAGACCGATGACGATCGGCACCGCGATGGCCAGCAGCGCGTGCCGGTAGCCGACGTGCTCGGCCAACAGACCCAGCAGCGGCGGGCCCGCGAGGAACGCGGTGTACCCGATGGTCGACACGACGCTGACCCGCGCGGCCGCGTGCAGCGGCTCGTCGCTGGCGGCGCTCATCCCGACCGGGAAGCCGAGCGCGGCGCCCATGCCCCAGAGCACGGCGCCGGCCAGCGCGAGCCACAGCATGTCGTCCGGCACCAGGCCGAACACCAGCAGCCCGACCAGCGCCAGGCCCGCGCAGAGCCGGAGCACGGCGACGCGCCCGTACCGGTCCAGCAGCCCGGTACCGAGGAACCGCATCACCGTCATCGCGGTCACGAACACGGCGAACGACGCCGCGCCGACCGCGTCCGTCTGCTCGAACCCGTCGACCACGGCGAGGCTCAGCCAGTCGTTGCCGGCGCCCTCGGTGAGCGCCGCCGCGAGGACGACCAGGCCGATCAGCAGCGTGCGGGGCTCGAGCCAGGCCGCGAACACCGACCGGCCGGCGCGCGGGTGCTCGCCGTCGGCCGCGGGCGCGTGCTGCCCGGCGGGCAGGAACCACCGGACCGCGAGCAGCACGACGACCGACGACAGCGCGACCGCCACCGGCACGTGCACCTGCACCGGGACGTCCAGCCGCGCGACCAGCGCCGCCGCCCCGGCCGCGATCACCGTGCCCAGCGAGAAGCCCGCGTGGTACCGGGGCATGACCGTCCTGCCGAGCTTCTGCTCGACGATCGCGCCCTCCAGGTTCATCGCCGCGTCCCACACCCCCGTGCCGACGCCGAACAGCACCAGCCCCGCCGCGGTCACGACGACCTCGCCGAGCGAGGCGCCGAACGCCGCGACGACGAGCCCGGCGGCGTTCAGCATCGCGAAGCCCGCGACCGCGCGCACCGCGCCCACCCGGGTCACCACCAGCCCGGACAGCGGCAGCGCCACCAGCGACCCGCAGGCGCCGACCAGCAGCAGCAGACCCATCTGGCCCTCGGACAGCCCCAGCGCGTCCCGCACCGCCGGCAGCCGCGCCGCCCACGTCGAGAAGTTGAACCCGGCGAGGGCGAACACCGTGAACACCGCGACGGAGGCGGTGCGGACCGTGCGCGGGTCGAGCGAGGTGGTCGGGTGCGTCATCGCGTGCTCCACGTCGTGCGTCGGTGTCGTGCGTCGGTGTCGTGCGCCGGGTCGTGCCGGGTCGTGCACGGTGCGGGTCAGGCGGGGTGGACCGGCTGCGGCGCGTGGTCGCCGGCGTGCTCCCGACGGACGCTACCGGACGGCACGCAGCCGGCCGGGTCGCCGTCGGGGCCGTCCGACGCGGGGACCGCGACCGGGGCGGCGGTGGCGACGACGGGCGCGCCCGGGTCGTCCACCGGCGCGCCCACCGCTCCGGCGGGCGCGGCGGCGTCGGGGCGGCGGACGGTCTTCGCCAGCAGCACCGAGGCCACCATCGCGACGGTGATCAGCAGCAGCGCGTGCCGGGTGCCCATCAGCTCCGCCGCGAGGCCGAGCAGCGGCGGCGCGGCGAGCGACGCGGTCGACGAGAACGCCGACACGACGGCCACCCGGCTCGCCGCCCGGAGCGGGTCGTCCGACGCCGCGGCGATGCCCAGGGGCACGGTGAGCGCGGCACCGAAGCCCCACGCGACGATGCCGACCGCGGCCAGCGGCAGCGACGGCGCGAACCCGAACAGCAGCAGGCCGGCGAACGACACCAGGCCCGAGGTGCGCAGCACCACGACGCGGCCGAACCGGTCGATCAGCCTCGTGCCGAGCAGGCGCACCGCCGTCATCGCACCGACGAACACGCCGAACATCGCGGCGCCGACGGCCTCGACCTGGTCGAACCCGTCGACGACCGCCAGCGCCAGCCAGTCGTTGGCGGCACCCTCGGACAGCGCGGCGGACATGATGACGACGCCGATCAGCAGGGTGCGCGGCTCCCGCCAGGCACCCAGCGCGGAGCCCGGCCGGGCGACCCGGCGGACGCGGGCGGCCCGCAGCCGGCCGGCGATCCCGGCCTCGCGCGGCGTGCGCCCCTCGGCGCGGGCCTCGCTCGCCGCCCGGGCGGCCGCGCGGTCGGCGGGGAGCGACTCGATGACGGCGCCCGGCACGGAGAGCAGGCGCCAGACGGTCCCGACCACCGCGGTCGCGGTGAACTGCGCGAGCAGCGGGACGTCGGCCACCGCGCACAGGGCGCCGATGCCGGACCCGAGCACGGACCCGATCGAGAACGCGGCGTGGAACTGCGGGAGGACCGTGCGGCCCATCCGGCGCTCGACCGCGGCGGTCTCGACGTTCAGCGGGACGTTGCCGATGGCGAACCCGACGCCGGACAGGAAGATGCCCGCGGTCAGCACCGGCACGGACCCGATGGTCGGTCCCAGGCCGATCAGCACGTACGCCGCGGCGAACGCGACCATCGACACGTACAGCACGACCCGGCCGCCGTACCGGTTCACCAGCGCGCCGGCCACGGACACCGTGGCGAGCGACCCGACCGACCCGGCGATCAGCAGCCCGCCGAGCTCCGCGGTCCCCAGGTCCAGGGCGTCCCGGACGGCGGGGAGCCGGGCGAGCCAGCCGGACAGCATCAGCCCGCTCAGCGCGAAGAGCCCCATCAGCAGCCAGCGCGCGCGCTGCACCGCCGGGTCGACGGGCAGCCGCGGCGTCGCGCCCCGGCCCGCGCGCCCGCCGAGCCGGCGTCCGCCGGTCACGGGGGCCTCAGGTCGGGGTCGGCGGTTGGCCGGGCGGAGGGGGGCGCGGCCGGTACGGGCCCGCGGCTGGCTCACGGCAGCTCCAGATCGGTACGAGGGGTGGTCAAGCGACGGGAAACAGATCGTCGAGCGATCGTTCGAATCGATTCGATCCAGGCACCGAGATGCTCTGTCGAATCGATTCGGGGGATGGCTCAAGTCTGCGGGTACGCTGGCGGCGGCGTCAACAGACTTCCGCCGTCTGTGATCGGCGCCTCCCCCGCCCCCCAGTCCCGGAGGCCAGCCGGTGTCCCACCGCCCGACCCTGGCCGACGTGGCCGCCGCCGCCGGGGTCTCGGTGTCGACCGCGTCGCTCGCGTTCTCCGGCGCCGGCCCCATCGCCGGCGCGACCCGGCAGCGGGTGCTCGACGCCGCTGCGTCCCTCGACTACTCCGGCCCGAACCCGCTCGGCCGGCAGCTGCGCAGCGGCCGGTCCGGCATCGTCGGCGTCGTCGTCGGCGACGCGCTGCGCCGGGCGTTCCGGGACCCGATCTCGGTGCAGCTGCTCGACGGCCTGGTCGACGCGCTCGGGCCGCTCGGGCTGGGCGTGCTGCTGATCCCCGGCAACACCGACCCCGGGCAGCCCGCCGTCGACCCGCTGGTCGAGTCCGCGGCGATGGACGTCGCCGTGATGATCTGGGGCGGCACCCTGGACGACCCCACGTTGCGCGCGCTCGAGCGCCGCGGCATCCCCGCCGTCGTCGTCGAGGGGCACGACCTGCGCGACGTGGTCACCGTCGGCATCGACGACCGCGGCGGCGTCGCCGACGTCACGCGGCACCTGGTGGAGCTCGGGCACACCCGGATCGCGGCGGTCACGCTGCCGTTCGGTCCCGAGCGGCGGCTCGGCCTGGCCGACGCCGCGCGCCAGGACGAGATCGTCTGGACGCTCGCCCGCCGCCGGCTGGACGGCGTGCTGGACGCGGGCGTCACGCCGACCGCCGTGTACGAGACGCCGGCCTCGCTGGTCGAGCACGGCACCGCCGCCGCCCACGCCCTGCTGTCGGGGCCGGCCGCCGAGCGCCCCACCGCGGTGGTCGCGCACTCGGACCTGCTGGCGTCGGGCGTCGTCCTCGGCGCACGCGAGCTCGGCCTGCGGGTCCCGGAGGACGTGTCGGTCGCCGGGTTCGACGGCCTCGACCTGCCCTGGCTGGCACCGGACGTGCTCACCACGGTGGTCCAGCCGATCGCCGACAAGGGCGCGGCCGTCGGTCACGCGATCGAGGCGCTCCTGGCCGGGGACACCCCGCCGGACGCCGTGCTCCCGGTCCACCTCCGCCCGGGCACGACCACGGGCCCCGCGCCGCGCACCTAGTCCCCCGTTGAACGCGGACAACCCGGGAGACGAACCGGGACGAGACGGACGGGTTCGTCCGCGTTCAACGCCCGGCCGCGCGGGGGTTCAGGTCAGGCGGACGAGGGCCTGGCACTTGGCCAGGACGCGGGTGCCCGCGGTCGTGACCGTGAGGTCGATGCGCGCGGTGCGGGAGTCCGCGTCCAGGGCACCGACGGCGGCGACGACCTCGACGGTCGCCGCGCCCGGGTCCGGCACCGGCACGGGGCGGGCGAACCGGGTCTGGTAGTCGAGCACCGCGCCGGGGTCGCCGGCCCAGTCGGCGACGACGCCGACGGCCGCACCCATGGTCCACATGCCGTGCGCGATGACGCCGGGCAGGCCGACCTCGGTCGCGAACCGCTCGTTCCAGTGGATCGGGTTGAAGTCGCCGCTCGCACCGGCGTACCGGACCAGCCGGGACCGGTCGACGGCGATCTCGCGGCGGGCGACCTCCTGGCCGACGGCCAGGTCCTCGAACGTCGGGCGCGCCATCAGGCGTCCTCCCCCCGGACCGCGAGCGTGGAGGTCACCGTGGCGACCGGCTCCCCGTCCTCCGCGGCGATGACCGCGCGCGTCGTCACCATCGACAGTCCCGCGCGCTCGGTCACCGCGTCCACGTGCAGCACCGTGACCAGGCGGTCGCCGGCGTGGATCGGGCGGTGGTGGATGAACCGCTCGTCGGCGTGGACGACCCGGCTGAAGTCGATGCCCGCCTCGGGGTCCTCGATCAGCTGCGCCTCGGCGCGCTGCGCCACGACGACGGCGAACGTCGGCGGCGCGATCACGTCGGGGTACCCGAGTGCTCGCGCCGCGTCTGCGTCCGTGTGGGCCGGGTGCAGGGCACCGACCGACTCCGCGAACTCGCGGAGCTTCTCGCGGCCGACCTCGTACGCCTCGTTCGGCGGGTACTGGCGTCCCGCGTACTCGGGGTTGACGGCCACGACGATGTGCTGAGGGGTCAGCGGGTCTCGCGGTGGACGGTGTGCTTGCCGTCGCGCGGGCAGAACTTCTTCATCTCGAGCCGGTCGGGGTCGTTCCGACGGTTCTTCTTCGTGATGTAGTTCCGCTCCTTGCACTCCGTGCACGCGAGCGTGATCTTCGGACGGACGTCCGAGCTCTTGCTGGCCATGGTCTTGCCACCTCTCGCGCCGAGACAGCGCTTGCGATCTTCGTCGACGCGCGCCGGCGGACGCGCGACTGGTTCAGTCCTTGTAGCGGGGGCGGGGCTCGAACCCGCGACCTCACGATTATGAGTCGTGCGCTCTCGCCAACTGAGCTACCCCGCCTCGGATGCACCGGCCAGGACGAGTCCTGGCCTAGCGGCACACCACAGAGCCCCGAACGGGATTCGAACCCGTGACCTCTTCCTTACCAAGGAAGTGCTCTACCACTGAGCTATCGGGGCAGCGCGGACTAGGCTACACGGTGCTCCGGGCCGGTGCGAAATCGGCCCCGTGAGCCGCGCGATCGCGTCCGTCGGAGCCGGTCCTGCCCTGCGTCCGGAGCAGGTCGAGCCTGCCCGTGCGTGCCGACGGGGCGCCCTCCCGGAGGAGAGACGCCCCGTCGACGTGCGTGGCGGGTGAGGGATTCGAACCCCCGTAGGCGTTGCCAGCTGATTTACAGTCAGCCCCCTTTGGCCACTCGGGTAACCCGCCAGGGTGCGCGCCACGGTGACTGCGTCTCCGGGGTGCGGATGGAAGGATAGCAAGGGATCGGGCCCGGACCGAAACCGGGGCCGACGAGGGCACTGCAGCACCCGCACCACACGTCAGGAGGAGTCATGGCGAGCGAGTCGTCGTTCGACGTCGTCAGCAAGGTGGACCGCCAGGAGGTCGACAACGCGCTGAACCAGGCGGTCAAGGAGATCGCCCAGCGCTACGACTTCAAGGGAGTCGGCGCCTCCATCGCGTGGAGCGGCGAGAAGATCGTGATGATCGCCAACTCCGAGGAGCGGGTCCGCGCGGTGCTGGACGTGTTCCAGACCAAGCTGATCAAGCGGAACATCTCGCTGAAGGCCTTCGACACCGGCGAGGGCGACCCCCGGCCGTCGGGCAAGGAGTACCGCCTCGAGGGCGTCATCAAGGAGGGCATCTCCACCGAGAACGCCAAGAAGGTGACCAAGCTGATCCGTGACGAGGGCCCGAAGGGCGTCAAGACGCAGATCCAGGGTGACGAGGTGCGGGTCTCCGCGAAGTCCCGCGACGACCTGCAGGCCGTCATCGCGCTGCTCAAGGGCGCCGACGACATCGACGCGGCGCTGCAGTTCATCAACTACCGCTGAGCCGGCGGTCGCCGAGGCCGGGCACCCGCTCCGGGGCCCGGCCTCCGTCGTCCACAGATGCAGAAGACGGCCTGTCGCCGGGCCCGTGACCTCTGCTTGCATCGACGGCATGGCAGCAGGCGGAGACCCGGACGCGATCCGGCAGCACGCGCGGCGGATGCGCTCGACGGCGGACGACCTGGACCGGACCGGTGACCGGGTGCGGTCCGGCGCCGGCATCGCGTGGGCGGGCGTCGCGGCCGACCGGTACCGCGAGCGCCTCGCGCAGCACGGGGCGCGGGTGGCCGCGGCGCAGGACGCGGTGCTGGGCGCCGCAGGGGCGCTCGACGCGCTGGCCGACCGGCTGGAGGCGCGGCAGGCCGCGATCCGGCGCGCGATGCAGCTCGTCGAGGACCGCGTCGACGACGCCCGGCGTACCGTGCACCGGCTCGGTGGCCTGGCGGACGACGTCCTGACCGTGGCGGAGCGCGGCACCCGGGACGCCGCCCGGGTGCTGCTCGGCACCGTGGCGGGCGGGCTCCCCTCCCCCGGCCAGCCCGCGTGGACCGGCCTCGCCGACCGGATCGGGCGCCTCGGGTGACCGCCGCGCCGACGCTGCAGGACGGGGCGCTCCGGGCTCGGCTGGGCGAGCAGGAGTGGGCGGAGGCCTGCGCCGCCGTCACGGGCCTGCCGGGCTGGGCGGCCGCGCTGCCGGTCGACCGGGACGGCACGCCCGTCACGGTCCCGGCCGGCGCTCCCGACGACGTCGACCCCGTCCTGCGGGCCGCCGTCGAGGGTGGTGGCGCGGCGGTCGTCGCGGTCGAGGTGGCCGCCGTCGCACGCGAGCGTGCCGTGCTCGCCGTGCTCTGGTCGGACGCCGAGGCGGGCTCGGGTGTGGCCCGGGGCGTCGACGTGACACCCGGTGCCGGTCCGGCCGGCACGACGCCGCGCCCCGGGGTCGAGGTCAGCGCGTTCCCGGTGTCCCGGCTCGCCGACGAGGTGCTCCGGCACCTCCCCGACGCTCCCGTGCGGGCCGAGGCGGAACCGGCCACCGTGCCCGAGGAGCTCACCGTCGCGCTCGCGCAGGCGATGCGCACCGGCGACCACGCCACGGTCGACGCGCTGTGCGCCGAGCTCGGCACCGACGGGCCGCCCGCGGTGCTCGAGGCCGCCGTGCGCAGCACCGACGGCAACGTCGTCGTCTCCGTCAGCAGCCGCCGGCGGCCGGACGTGTCGACGCTCGGCCTGCTGCGCACCGACGCGGGCTGGGTCGAGCTGACCCGGACCGCGGACGCGCGGATCGTGCACACGCCACGCAGCCGCGCGGACGTCCGTGCCGCGCTGCTCCACGACCTGACCGGCCGGTTCGCCGCCGCGGCGACGGAGGCGGGCGCATGACCGGGCTGACCGTGAGCGGCGGCGCGGGCGGCGTCGGCGCCCGGCTGCAGGACCTGCGGTCGGAGGCCGGGCTGCTCGACGGCGCCGGTGACGACGTCCGGCGGTGGAGCGGGTCGGTCGCCGCCGTGGCGCTGCACCCGGACGTCACCATCGCGACCCTGCTCTGCCCCGCCGAGGTCGCGTCGGTGGCGGTCTCCGTCGCGGGTGCCACCATCGGCGCCGACGGGCTGCTCGTGGTGAGCACCGGCTTCGAGGCCACCGCGCTCGTCCTGCGGGCGTCCGCGACGACCTACGAGCTCGTCGACGCGTCCGCGCAGCGGGTCCTCGACCAGCTGCAGACCGTCGCCGGGTTCACCCTCGGTGCGGCCCTGCCGCTGCTCGCCCTCGGTGGTGGCGTGCTGCTGGTCGGCGGCGCCGGCGTGGCGCTGGCCACCCCCGCGACGTGGCCGGCGCTGGTCCTCGCGGCACGCACGACCGACCTCGGCAGCCTCGGGGACACCGCCGTGCGCGGCCTGTACGACAACCCGTGGCTGGTGGACGGCCTCGTCCGCGTGGCACCGGGGCTGCTCCAGGGCACGACGTGGTCGGTCGGCTCGATGCTCGGCGGGCCGGCCGGCGGGTTCGTCCTGCCGTTCGCGCTCTCCGGCGGGACGTGGCCGAGCACGTCCTACGAGGACGCGATCGGCGGGCTGGTCAACGCGGGCGGGCTGCTCGGGATGTTCCAGGACACCGGGGCGGTCGGGGTGTCGCGTGCCGCCGATCCCACGGGGAGCCACGCGCCGACCTCGATCGAGGAGATCTTCCTCGAGCAGTCGAAGGTCGGCGCGGACGTCGGCACGGTCCAGGTCGTCGAGGTCGCGCGCCCCGACGGGTCAACGTCGTACATCGTGCAGATCCCCGGGACCCAGGCGTGGGGACCCACCCGCGGCGACAACCCCGTCGACCTGACCACGAACGTCCGGCTCATGGCGGGCGACGCGACGTTCATGCAGCAGCAGGTCGCCGAGGCGATGCGGCAGGCCGGGGTCGCGCCCGGGGACGCGGTCATGCTCACCGGACACAGCCAGGGCGGGATCACAGCGGCCGCGCTCGCCTCCGACCCGGTTTTCCGCCAGGAGTTCGCCGTGGAGAGGGTGGTGACCGGCGGCGCGCCGATCGCCCGGTTCGACGTCCCCGACTCGGTGTCGGTGCTGTCGCTCGAGCACGCCCAGGACGCGGTGCCCATGCTCGAGGGGCGGCAGAACCCGGATCGCGCGAACTGGGTCACCGTCGGGCGCGATCTCGGCACCGTCCGGAGCGGCGTCCTCCCCGAGCCGTCGATCGGAGCGGCGCACGGCACGGACGTGTACGCAGCGACGGGGGCCCTGGTGGATGCCTCCGACGACCCGTCCGTCCGGGCGTGGCTGGACGGGACCGAGCACTTCTTCTCGGGCGATGCGACGGTGTCGCGCTGGCACGTGGGCAGCCGATGAGGCGAGGGCCCCTGCTCGCGCTCGCAGCGATCACGCTCGTGCTCCTCACGGCGTGCCTCCGAGGCGTGTCCGACGACGCGTCGGGCTCCGCCCCCGAGGGCGCCGTCCCGGACGACGTCCTCTTCGATCAGGTCGCCGGTCTGCCCGGGGTCAGGTCGGCCGACCTGCGGTTCCAGCACCCGTTCGGCTACCCCGCCGCCTACGCGGGCGAGATCACGATCCACGCCGGTGCGGACCCTGCGTGCGTGCTCGACGAGGCGCTCTCCGTGCTGCACCAGGGGCGCGCGGGCGTCGACCTCGGTGTCCAGGTGACGGCGGACGGGCGCTCGTACGACCTGCTCACGCTGACCGGCCGGGACGGCTCCGCCGAGGAGCGCTACGGCCCCCAGCCGACCGAGCCGCATCCCACCGCCACGGTTCGTGCGTGCACGCCGCCGGACGCGAGCGCCGCGCTCGGCAGCCCGGCACCGACGCCCTGAGCCCCGGGCACGGAGCCGATCGTGTCAGTACCGCTGGATCCCGCCGGTCCCCGCCATCCGCTCCAGCCGCGCGATGCGGTCGGCCATCGGCGGGTGCGTCGCGAACATCTTGCCGATGCCCGCGCCCTTGAAGGGGTTGGCGATCATCAGGTGCGACACGTCCACCAGGTCGCGGTCCTGGGGCAGCGGCCGCGCGGCGGTGCCGCGCTCGAGCTTGCTCAGCGCGGACGCCAGCGCGAGCGGGTCGCCGGTGAGGGCGGCGCCGTCCTCGTCGGCGTCGTACTCGCGGGTCCGGCTGATCGCGAGCTGGATGAGGCTCGCGGCCACCGGCGCCAGGAACACCATGAGCAGCGCCGCGATGGGGTTGCCGCCGCGCTCGCGGTCGCTGCCGCCGCCGAAGAACAGCGCGAACTGCGCGACGGACGTGATGACGCCGGCCACCGCCGCGGCGATCGACGACGTGAGGATGTCGCGGTTGTAGACGTGCATCAGCTCGTGGCCGAGCACGCCGCGCAGCTCGCGCTCGTCCAGGATCTGCAGGATGCCCTCGGTGCAGCAGACCGCCGCGTTGCGCGGGTTGCGCCCGGTCGCGAAGGCGTTCGGCGCCGCGGTCGGGGAGATGTACAGGCGGGGCATCGGCTGGCGGGCGGCGGTCGAGAGCTCGCGCACGATGCGGTACATCGCGGGCTGCTCGATCTCCGAGACCGGCCGGGCGTGCATGGCGCGGATCGCGATCTTGTCCGAGTTCCAGTACGAGTACGCGGTCATCGCCAGACCGGCCAGGGCGAACAGGAAGATGAACCGCCCGTTCGCGACGAAGGCCCCGATGCCGAGCAGCACGGCCCAGAGCACGCCGAACAGCAGCGCCGTCTTGAGGCCGTTGTAGTGCCGGTGTCCCATGTGCGTCCTTCCCGTGAGCGTGCGGTCGTCATCTCGTCCCGCGTGGAGGACAACGTGGCGGCGACCTGGGAGGTTCCCCGTATCCTGTGCCCCGCCCGCCCTGGCCCGCCCCCCGAGGAGTCCTCCGTGCGTACCGTCCGCTTCATCGCCCTGGCCGCTGCGAGCGCGCTGGCGCTCGCGGCCTGCGCGCCCGTCGACGAGGAGTCGGGCTCCGGCTCGACCCAGACCTCCGCGACCGACGGCGCCCTCGAGACGCTGACCGACGGCGTCCTGACCATCGGCACGTCCGACCCGGGCTACGAGCCCTGGATCGTCGACAACGACCCGACCAACGGCGAGGGCTTCGAGTCCGCCGTGGCGTACGCGGTGGCCCAGCAGCTCGGCTACGGCGAGGACCAGGTGGAGTGGGTCCCGGTCACGTTCGACCAGATCATCGCCCCGGGCGCGAAGAGCTTCGACTTCGCGATCAACCAGGTGTCGATCAGCCCCGAGCGCGCGGAGAACCTCGACTTCTCCTCGTCGTACTACGACACCGCGCAGGCCGTCGTCACGCTGGAGGGCTCCGCCGCTGCCGACGCGTCCTCGCTGGCGGACCTGCAGGACCTCAAGCTCGGCGCGATGGTCGGCACGACCAGCCTCACCGTCGCCGAGGACGCGATCGACCCGAGCACCGACATCCAGGTGTTCAACGACAACGACCAGGTGAAGCAGGCGCTGACCGCCGGCCTGGTCGACGCGATCGTCGTCGACCTGCCCACCGCGCTGTACATCACCGCGGCGGAGCTGGACGGCGGCGTCCTGGTCGGTCAGCTGCCCGCCGGCGACGACGCGGACCAGCTCGGCCTGGTGCTGGACAAGGGCTCGTCGCTGACGGACCCGGTCACCGAGGCGGTCGACGCCCTGCGCGAGGACGGCACGCTGGCCGACCTCGAGGCGCAGTGGCTGACCGACGCCGCCGGCGCCCCGGTCCTGCAGTAGTGCCCGCAGAGGTCGCCCCCGCGGACGGCACCCGCCCGGCGTGGGTGCCGTCCGCGCGCCAGCGTGAGCGCGACGCGTACCGGCGCGGCCAGACCCGGCGCTCGACGCTCGTCGCCCTGGTCAGCACGGTGCTGGTCACCGCCGTGGCCGTGCTGGGGCTCGTCAGCTCCCCGGGCTGGCCGCGGGTGCGGCAGTCGTTCCTCGACCCCGACGTCGCCTGGGCCGCGCTGCCCAAGGTGCTCGAGGGCCTCTGGCTGAACGTCCGCGTGATGGCCGTGTCCGCGGTGCTGATCGTGGTCGTCGCGCTGCTGCTGGCGCTCGCCCGGACCCTGCGCGGGCCGGCGTTCTTCCCGCTGCGCGCCCTCGCCACCGGCTACGTCGACGTGTTCCGCGGGCTGCCGCTGATCCTCGTGCTGCTGCTGGTCGGCTTCGGCGTGCCGGGGCTCCGGCTGCAGGGCGTCCCGACGTCGGCGGTCGTGCTCGGCGGGCTGGCGCTGGTGCTGACCTACTCCGCGTACGTGGCCGAGGTGTTCCGCGCGGGCATCGAGTCGGTGCACCCCTCGCAGATCGCGTCGGCGCGCTCGCTGGGCCTGACCCGCGGGCAGACCATGCGGCACGTCGTGCTGCCGCAGGCGGTGCGCCGGGTGATCCCGCCGCTGCTCAACGACCTGGTGTCGCTGTCCAAGGACTCGGGCCTGATCTCGATCCTCGGGGCGGTCGACGCGGTGCGCGCCGCCCAGATCCAGACGGCCGCCTACGCCAACTTCACGCCGTACGTCGTGGCGGGCGTGCTGTTCGTCCTGCTCACCATCCCGCTCACCCGGTTCACGGACGCGCTCGCGAAGCGCGGCGGCTGGCTCGGGTCGCAGAGCGGCCTCGCCGGGGCGGGGGCCATGCGATGACCGCCACCGCTCCCCTGCTGCGGGTCGACCGCGTGCGCAAGGCGTTCGGCGAGCACGTGGTGCTCGACGACCTGTCGCTCGACGTCACGGAGCACCAGGTCGTCGTGCTGATCGGCGCGTCCGGGTCGGGCAAGTCGACGCTGCTGCGCTGCATCAACCTGCTGGAGGAGGTCGACGACGGCGTCATCGAGGTCGCCGGCCAGGAGGTCACCGACCCGCGGGTGGACGCCAACGCGGTCCGCGCGCGGATCGGCATGGTGTTCCAGGCCTACAACCTGTTCCCGCACCTGCGGGTGCTGGACAACGTGACGCTGGCCCCGCGGCTGGTGCACAAGGTCGGCAGGGCCGAGGCCCGGGACCGCGCGGCGGCGATGCTGGAGCGCGTCGGCCTCGGCGCCAAGGCGCACGCCTTCCCCGACGAGCTGTCCGGCGGTCAGCAGCAGCGCGTGGCGATCGCCCGGGCCCTGGTCACGCAGCCGGCGCTGATGCTGCTGGACGAGGTCACCAGCGCGCTCGACCCCGAGCTGGTCGGCGAGGTGCTGGACCTGCTCGGCGAGCTCAAGGACGAGGGCACCACGATGGTGGTGGCGACGCACGAGATGGCGTTCGCCCGGCACGTCGCCGACCAGGTGTGCTTCCTGCACCAGGGCCGGATCCTCGAGCAGGGCTCGGCGGAGCAGGTCCTCGGCGCCCCGCACGAGCCGCGCACGCAGGAGTTCCTCCGCCGCATCACGGGCTAGGCCCGGCGCGCCGCGAGGTCGAGGGGTTGCGGCGAGGTCGAGGGGTTGAGCGCCCTGCTGGGCGGCAACCCCTCGACCTCGGCTGACCTCGACGAAGGCCGGGCGGGTCAGGACTCGTCGGCGGCCAGGGCCAGGGCGACGCGGACCATCTCCTCGCGGGGGACGACCTTGACCCGCTCGCGGCCGTGCGGCTCGCCGAGCGAGCGCTCGTACGCGTCGAGCAGCTCCCACCCGGACCACTGGATCGCCTGGACGCCGCGGGCGTCGAGGAAGTCGACCACCGCCTGCGGGTCGGCCTCGGTGGCGGACAGGAACGGGTTGCCGTCCTCGGTCACGTCGCCGGCGTCCTCGACCAGGTGCCGGACGGTCTCGCTCGCGTCGGACTTGGTGTGGCCGATCAGGCCGACCGGCCCGCGCTTGATCCAGCCGGTGGCGTAGACGCCCGGCACGGGCTCGCCGTCCACGTCGACGACGCGGCCCTCGCGGTTGGCGATGACGCCCTTGCCCTCGTCGAACGGGATGTCGACCAGCGGCGAGCCGAAGTAGCCGACCGCGCGGTACACGGCCTGCACCGGCCAGTCGTGCATCTGACCCGTGCCCGCGACGGTGCCGTCGCCGGCCAGGGCGGTGCGCTCGGTGCGCAGGCCGACCACCTTGCCGTCCTCGCCGAGGACCTCGAGCGGCTTGTGCAGGAAGTGCAGGTGGATGCGGCGGCTGGCCGTCATCTCCTCCGGCTCCTTCAGCGTCCAGTCCGTGAGGGTCTTGACGACCTGCTTGGTCTGGTTCGACGAGTGGATGGCCGCCATCGAGCCCTCGTCGAAGTCGAAGTCCTCCGGGTACACGATCACGTCGACGTCCGGGACGTGGCCGAGCTCGCGCAGCTCCAGCGGGGAGAACTTGGCCTGCGCCGGCCCGCGGCGCGCGAACACGTGCACGTCGGTGACCGGGTTGGCGAGCAGGCCCTCGTAGACGTTGGCCGGGACCTCGGTGGGCAGCAGGTCCTCGGGGTGCTTGGCCAGCACGCGCGCGACGTCCAGGGCGACGTTGCCGGCGCCGAGCACGGCCACCTGCTGCGCCTCGAGCGGCCACGTGCGGGGCACGTCGGGGTGCCCGTCGTACCACGACACGAAGTCCGCGGCGCCGAACGAGCCCTCCAGCTCGATGCCGGGAATCGGCAGGTCGGCGTCCTTGATGGCCCCGGTCGCGAAGATCACCGCGTCGTAGTGCCGGCGCAGGTCCTCCAGCTTGAGGTCGACGCCGTAGTCGACGTTGCACAGCAGCCGGATGTCGCCGCGCTCGAGCACCTTGTGCAGCGCCACGATGATCTGCTTGATGCGGGGGTGGTCGGGGGCGACGCCGTACCGGACCAGGCCGAACGGCGCCGGCAGGCGCTCGATCAGGTCGATGGACACGTCCAGGCCGGACCGGCTGAGGATGTCCGAGGCGTAGATCCCGGCGGGTCCGGCGCCGACGACGGCCACGCGGACAGGGCGGTTCGAGCTCACGCAGGTACCTTCCGTGTTCATGGTCCCGGCGGTGCGCGGCCCCGGCGGCGTCCGCTCGGGGACGTCAGCGCCGGCGCCCGGCGCGGCGCGCGCGGGGTGGAGCACCCAGTGTAGGGCGGCCTAACTCACCGCGCGGAGCATCTCCGACGGGCGGACGGATCGAGGCGGGACACCGCCGCCGCGAACAGCTCGATCCTGCCGACCCGCGGCGAACTCCTGCCGTCCGCCCGCCGGCACCGCATCGGCGGCCTCCCGGCGCGGGAGGCAGGACTAGCGTGCGGGGGTGACCACCCCGTCTCCCGCCGTCGCCACGACCCCCGCACCCCCGGCCGCCACCGCCCTCGACCCGCGCGGCCTGGCCACGGGCCTCGGCGCGTACCTGCTGTGGGGCGTGCTGCCGCTGTACTTCGAGCTGCTCAAGCCGTCGGGCGCCGTCGAGGTCGTCGCGCACCGCGTGCTGTGGTCGCTGATCTTCTGCGCCGCGGTGCTGAGCGCGACCCGCACGTGGCACGCGTTCGGGGTGGTGCTGCGGGCCCGCCGGACGATGGCACTGGTGGCGACCGCCGCGGTGCTGCTGGCCGTCAACTGGCTGACGTTCGTGTTCGCCGCGCTCAGCGGGCACGTGGTGGACGCCTCCCTCGGCTACTTCATCAACCCGCTGGTCACGGTGCTGCTCGCCGTGGTCGTGCTGCGCGAGCGGCTGCGGCGGCTGCAGTGGGTGGCGCTCGGGTTCGGCGTCGCGGCGGTGGTCGTCATCACCGTCGGCTACGGCCGGCTGCCGTGGGTGGCGCTCACCCTGGCGGTGTCGTTCGGCGTCTACGGGCTGATCAAGAACCGCGTCGGACGCAGCGTCGCGGCCGCGCCCGGGCTCGCCGCGGAGACGCTGGTGCTGGCACCGGTGTCGGCCGGCTACCTGATCTGGCTGCAGACGACCGGCGACGCGACGTTCGGCACCAGCGGCGGCTGGCACGCCCTCGCGCTGGCCGGCACCGGGATCGCGACGGCGCTGCCGCTGCTGCTGTTCGGCGAGGCCGCGCGGCGGCTCCCGCTGAGCGTCGTCGGGATGCTCCAGTACCTCGCGCCGGTGCTGCAGCTCGTGATCGGCGTGGTCGTGCTGCACGAGACGATGCCGCCCGCGCGCTGGTGGGGCTTCGGTCTGGTCTGGGTGGCCCTGGTGCTGCTGACCGCCGACGGCGTCCGGGCCCAGCGCGGACGCCGGCTGCGCGCGGCCGCCGTGGCCTGACGGCTCAGCCGCGCCGGCGCCGCTCGGCGACCCGGGCGACGAGTGCCGCCAGCGCGAGCACCCCGACACCGCCGATCCCCCACCAGACCGCGGTCGCGCGCGCCTCGGCCAGGGGGTCCTCACGAGGCGAGACGTCGACGACCCGCGCCTCCGCGACCTCGCCGGCGGCGACCTCGTGCACCGGGCTCGGGGGCCCGAGCGCCGTGCCGTCGTCGACGAACGCCAACGCCTCGTCCGGGCGCACCACGCCCCACCCGACCAGGTCGTCGCGCGCGGCGGGCTGCGCGCGGGCGGCGGTGACCTCGAGCCGGTGCGCCCACTGCGCGGGCGACTCCTCGGGGTACCGCTCCGCGAGCAGCGCGGCCGCGGCGCTCACGTAGGCGGTCGCGAAGCTGGTCGAGGTGCCCTCGCCGGACAGCATGCAGTCGCCGGCCGCGTGGTACGCCGTGAGCACGTTCGTGCCCGGCGCGGCCACGTCGACGTGCGGTCCGTGGATCGCGTCGCCGGACGGCCGGTCGTCCACGTCGACGGCCGTGACCGCGAGCACCCCGTCGTACGCGGCCGGGTAGCGCGGGCCGTCGGTCTCCTCGCTGCTGGTCGACCGGTTCCCGGCGCTCGCGACCACCAGCGAGCCGGCGGCGACCGCACGGCGCACGGCCTCCTCGAGCGCGGGCGTGTCGTTCGGCGTGCTCATGGACACGTTGATGACCCGGGCCCCGCCGGCCACCGCCGCGTCGATGCCGGCGGCCATCCGGCCCGCGTCGGGGGCGACGCCCTGCTCGCGGCCCTGGTCGTCGTCGGAGTAGTACACGCGCACCGGCAGGATCGTCGCGTCGGGCGCCAGACCCACCAGGCCGGAGCCGGGGTGCGGGCGGGCGGCGATCTGACCGGCCACCGCGGTGCCGTGCCCGGCGATGTCGGTCCGGCCCGTCGGCTCGCCCGCGACGCCGACCAGGTCGACACCGGGGACGACCGCATCCGTCAGGTGCGCGTTGCCGGTGTCCACGCCGGAGTCGACGACCGCGACCGTGACCCCGCGGCCGGTCGCGGCGGCCCAGGCGCGGTCCGCCGCCAGCCGGGGCAGCGCGGGGGGCGTCTGGTCGATGTACTGGACCTTCTCCTGCGTGCACGCGCCGCCCGCGGTCGCGGTGGGCACCGCGGGCAGGGCCGTCGCGCCGAGGGCGGTGCCGGGCACGACGACCGCGGCGAGGACGCCCGCCAGCACGAGCCGGCGGACCGGGCGCGGGAGGGTCACGGCGCTGCGGTGGGCTCGGTCGTGCCGGCGCCCGGGGTCGCCGCGGCGGTGCCGCCGGACACCTCGGTCGCGGCGGCCTCGACCGTCAGCGTCGGACCGGTCGGCAGCAGCTCGGCCCAGGCCGGCGGCACCCGCGTCACGTCGTCGGGCGCGTAGCCGAGGCGGGCCAGCACCTCGTCGCTCGCGTCCGGGACGGGGTAGGCGCGCCCGGAGCCGTCGACCAGCCGGACGGTCGCGGCTGCGCCGTCGGCGGACTGCGCCCGCACCAGCGCGCCGGAACCCGGGGCGACCCGCACGCCGGGCTCGGCGGCCGGTCCCTCGCGCAGCACCAGGTCGGCGCGCTCGGAGTCGCCGGTGCTCAGCGTCAGGCAGGCGGAGACGCCCGCACCGGGCAGCGCCGGGACGGTCTCGGGCAGGTCGGCCGGCGCCACCGGCGTGCCGGAGGTGCGGACGTCGGCGATCTCGGCCGAGGTCACGGCGAGCGGCCGCGCCGCCAGGTCGCCCGCACCGAGCAGGTACAGCGGGTACGCCAGCTCGCTCAGCGGGGCGAGCTCGCCCTGCGCGTCCACGACGTACCGGCGGACGCCGTCGCCGACGCCGGACACCTCGACCACCGTGCCGACGCGCGTGTCGATCGGCAGCCCGCCCTCGGGCAGCGCCGAGGACCCGGCTCCCGCCACCGTCAGCGGCGCGAGGTCGGAGCCCGCGGGCACCAGGTTCAGCCAATCCGCGCCGGCGGCGACGGGCGTGGTGGTGTCCAGGCCGAGAGCGCGCAGCACGGCGGCCTCGTCCTCGGTCGGGATCCGGTGCCGGGTGCCGTCCGCCACCAGGTACTGCGTCCCGGCGACCTCGACGAGCGCACCGGCGTCCGGGTCCACCACCGGGGCGGCGGCGTCCGGGTCGATGGTCAGGGACGTCCCGCCGTCGGGCGTCACGCAGGCGAGCCAGCCGGTCGCCGTGAGCCGGCTCGCGAGCGGCAGCTCGTCCGGCGCGCCGGGGATGCCGAGCGTCGCGCCGCGCGGGGCGTCGGTGATGTCGTCCTCGCTGACGTCGACCACGTGGAACGCGCCCGAGTCGAGCACCAGGCGGGCGCTGGTCACGTTGAGCACCGGGTGCAGGGTGCCCTGGATGCCGACGTACCGGCTGCCGTCGCCCTCGACGATCACCAGCGACTGGTCGTCCCAGCCGTCCGGCAGCGACGGGCTGAGCAGACCGAGGCCCAGGCTGCCGAGCACCAGTAGCACGCTCAGGGAGACGCCGGCCACGACGCCGCGCAGCGGCTTGGTGGGCTCGAGCTCGCGCCCGCCCGGCGCGCCGCTGGTGAAGGCGGTCAGCAGGCGCCGGCGGCTGTAGGACTGCGCCTCGACGAGGTCACGCTTGGACGCCACGGGTCAGACCAGGCCCGCCGCGGTCACGCCCAGCGGCAGCAGCAGCGCCAGGCACGCGATCTCCAGGAAGTCGCCCAGCCGCGCCAGCCCCACGCGGCGGCGCGGGGCGACGAGGCCGAGCCCGACCACCACGGCGGCCGCCGCGCCGGCGAGCACCACCAGCGCGGGTCGCCAGCCGGGGTGCTGCGCCGCCGCGACGACGGCCACGACCACCAGGACCAGCACCGAGATGCCGACGGTGAGCAGCACGTCCAGGCGCGAGTACGTCTGCCGCGTGGCCAGCAGCAGCCCGGCGGAGGCCAGCACCAGCAGCAGCGTGCCGGCGACGCCGGTGGCGACCACGGCGGGCGCCGCGAGCAGCGCCAGGGCGCCGATCGCGACCCGCAGCGACACCTGGACGCGGTGACCCGCAGCCAGCTGCGCCCGCACCCGCGCGGACTGCACGGCCGGGGGGTCCGCGAGGATCTCCGCGTCGTTGCGCGGGGACACCACGCGCAGCGGCGTGCTGGACAGCGCCAGCCACGGCACGCCGATGCTGGCCGTGGTCACGACGGCGACCACCACGGCGAGCACCTCGCCGGGACGGGCGTCGGTCAGCGCGATCGTGGTGCCCGCGACGGCGACCGCGAGGCCGCCCGCGAGCGGTGCCGCGCTCAGCTCGCGCCGGTCGACCAGTGCCGGCATGCCGAGCAGCCCGGCCACCAGCACCCCGGTCCCGGCCAGCGCGGCGGGCCAGCCCCAGGACGGCGGCGCGGTCGTGGCCGTCAGACCCGCGACGCCCGCCAGCACCGGCGCGACCAGCACGAGCACCCGCCCGGCCGCCGGCTCCGTGCCCACGCGCGCGACGACCGCGCCGGCCACCAGGGCCAGCACCGACGCCAGGGCGGCGACCACCGGCGGGACGAGCGAGGCCTGGTCCGAGCCGAGCAGCAGCGCGGCGCCCGCCAGCAGCAGCGCGCCGGCGGCCCAGGCCGCGCTCAGCGCCGAGTCGCGCGGCGTCCACGGCGCGTACTGGTTCTCCACCGCGTCGGCCACGGCCTCCACGACGTCGTCGTAGATCCGCTCCTGCTCCTTGCGGGCGCCCGACTCCAGCGTCAGCACGGCACCGTCCTCGACGCCCTCGGCCAGCAGGCTGCGGGCGGAGTCGATCGCCGTGCCGTCCGCGCGCACCAGGCGGTAGCCGCCGTGCGCGGTGCTCGCGTCGAGCAGCCCGAGCGCGCGGGCCAGGCCGGGCACGACCTCGGCCATCGGCACGGCTCCCGGGACGCCGAGGTCCAGGCGGCGCTCCCCCGCGGTCACCGACACCCGCACGAGCGTCCCGACGGACGGCGTGGTGGTGGGTGCGTCTGTCATGGGGGTCCCCTGTGTTCCCTGGGCAGGTCGGCGGTCAGCATAGCGACGGGGCGACGGTGCGGCCGCGACGCGACCACCCCCGCGCGGCCGACCGGGTGGTGGCGGCGGGTGAGATCCGCGCCGCCCGTCCCCCTCCCGGTCCGCCACCCGGCAGGGCAAATGGGGCAATAGTTGACGAATCATCCAGTTCGACATGGGCTGAACGGGTGAACCGTGACACCAGTCAGCGTGGTCGTCCACAGGGTGGGTGACCTCACCTGACGCTCGCCGGACCTGTGAGTTAGCCTCCTAGCGGTTCCGGGCTCACGTGAGGTCGGGCACAGGCGGCGCCGACGGGGCGCAGGCCAAGCAGGCCCACGGGGCCGTGTAGGGGGAGGTGACATGGCAGCAGAGGTTTCCGCAGCAGACGGCGCTCTCAAGCAGGGCGCCGACGCGGTGGCTCAGAGTCGTGGGGAGCTGCAGCGCGAGCTGGGCGCTCTCGAGGGCAAGCTGTCCGGGATCGGGTCGCACTGGCAGGGCCAGGGTGCCGTGGCGTTCAACGCCCTCATGGCCCGGTGGCGCGAGGACGCGAACAAGATCGTGTCCGCGCTCAACGAGTTCGAGTCCAACCTGCTCACCTCGCAGTCGACGTACACCGCGTCGGACGAGGCCCAGCAGTCCTCCTTCAGCCGCCTCCAGGGCCGGCTGGGCTGATCGGGAGAGGATCAGACGATGAGCGACCTCAAGGTCAACTTCGGGGGTCTGTCGACCGCCGCCGCCGACATCCAGTCCAGCGCGAGCAACATCGAGTCGCGCCTCAACGACCTGGACCGCTCGCTGCAGCCGCTGCGCGCCAACTGGTCCGGTGAGGCCTCCACGGCCTACACCGCCGCGAAGGCCAAGTGGGAGGCCGCGCTGACCGACATGAAGGCGCTGCTCGCCGACGTCGGCCGCGCGGTGTCCACCTCGGGCGACGAGTACCAGTCCACCGAGCGGAACAACGCCGCTCGCTGGTGAACCACCCGCCGCGCGCCGCCCGACACGGGCGGCGCGGGCACTGAGCACGACCCGCGCGGTCGCGCCCGCCGTGCACGACGGCAGGGTGCGACCGCGCGGCCATCGCGTCGCAGGGGGCGACGTACAGGATGACTTGCGGAGGACGGACGTGGCAGCGGACTCGGGTTACCAGGCCGAGATTCTTCGTGATCGGTTGAGCAAGCTGGTGTCGCTGTACGACACCACCGACACGCTCAAGGGGCAGATCCAGTCCGTCCGGTACCGCCAGACCTCGGCCGTGTGGCCCACGGGGATCCCGAGCGTGCAGGGAGTCGCGGACCAGTACAAGGAGAGCCTCCGCGCCATCGAGGAGCAGCTGGACGCGATCCGCGACACGATCGACGCGTGCCGGCAGGCCCTCAGCGACAGCGCCATGTCGCTCGACCAGCAGGACGCCGCGGTCGACGAGCTGATGCGACAGCTCCAGCAGCGCCTCGAGCCGGCGCCGGTACGTTACGCAGCACCGGGCTTCATGCAGCAGGCGATGTGATGCGACGAGCGGGGCTCCGCACCGTCGGCATCGCGCTGGCTCTCAGTGCACTCGTCGCGCCGTCAGCCGCCGTCGCCGCGACCGACACCGGCGACGGTCGCTGGTACTACGACATCCCGCGACTCGCGGAGGTGCACCAGCAGACCACCGGCACCGGCATCACGATCGGGCTGGTCGACGGCCGGATCAACACCGCCGTGCCCGACCTCGCCGGTGCCGACGTCCAGGTCCGCGAGCCCTCCTACTGCGCCGCGGTCGAAGGCGGCGAGGCCTATCCGGCGGTCACGACCGAGCCCGACGCGGAGCACGCCACGTCCATGGCCACCATGCTGGTCGGGACCGACGCGGGCTTGAACGGCCAGCCCGGGATCCCGGGGGTGGCACCGGGCGCGAGCCTGCGTGTCTACGTGGTCGCGCGGGAGGACGACGACCCGTGCGAGCCTCCAGCCGGTCAGCCGAAGCCGCCGAGCGCAGATGCGACGAGCGACCAGGTCGTCCGGGACGCGATCGCCGACGGCGTCGACATCATCGTCGTACCCGGCGCTCGTCGTATGACTGCCGAGGTCGTTGCCGAGGCCCAGCGTGCCGGGGTGATCGTGATCGGGTCTGCCGGCAACGACACCGGGATCGTCACCGGAAAGCCCGCCACGTACAACGGCGTGGTCTCGACCGGCACCGTCACCTCGGCCGCTGAGCTCGACCTGGGCAGCCCTTCCGGAGAGCGTCTGGGAGTCGTCGCGCCCGGGGCCAAGACCCGCGCCATGGCAGGCACCTGGGACTACTACGGCACCTCGACGGGGTCGTCGAACTCCGCCGCCTACACGGCGGGCGCGCTCGCCCTCGCCTGGTCGGCCCACCCGGACGCGACCGCCAACCAGATCCTCCAGGCTCTGGCCCGCACCGCCGGGGGGACGGTCAAGGACACTCCGGTTCACGATGACGACTGGGGGTACGGCCTGGTCAACGCTCGCACCCTGGTGAGCGTCGACCCCACCACTTACCCGGACGAGAACCCGTTCCTGTCCGGGGATCCGGGTCTCGAGCCGCTGGCCAGCGATGTCGTAGCGGACGACAGCCCGCAGGACTCCGCGACCGCGGACGACGCCGCTGGCCAGGTGCCGGAGGGTCCCGACGGGGCACCCGCGGACGAGACCGCAGGCGAAGACCAGGTCCCGACGCTGGCGATCGCGGGCGGAGCCGTCGCCCTGATCGCCCTCGCTGGCATCGCCACAGCCGTCGTGCTCGCGCGTCGACGACGCGACACGACCCTGGATCCGCTCAGCCACGACACGCAGACGCCGCCGACCTACTCAGGGGGACACCATGGGTGACAACGCCGACCGGCTCGGAGAGACCCTCGACGCCAACCCGAGCGCGGTCTACGACGCAGGAGCCGACCTCACCGGGTACAAGGACGACGTCGAGCTCACGCTCGACTCGATCCGGACCATCGGGGCGGAGACCGGCCTCAACGGTGTGAGCGCGGACGCCGCGGCTGATCGCTTCCTCGCCCTGTCCCGCGAGGTGGCGCGAATCTCCGACGCGATCGTCGGCGTCGCCCAGGGCGGCGACCGTGCTGCCGCTGCGATCGAAGCAGCCCAACAAGCCTTCAACGCGCTCCCGAGCGGTGAGCTGACCTTCGCCGAGCGCGCCCGCTTCGCGCTGGGCAGCACGGCCATGTTCCCGACGCCGGCCGGAACCGTCACCGGTGTGGTTGCCGGAGAGATCCTCTCGCAGCAGCGCGAGCGGGAACGGGAGAACAAGGCCCGCGCCGCGCTGGCAGAGCTGGACCAAGCCATGGCGGACATCTCTTTCGACGCGGTCGACCGCCGCAACTCCGGTGTGGACGACCCGACGGCCGGTGTGAGCGAGCCGTCCACTCCTGCTGGGAGCAGCGGCAGCCGGTCGGTGTCGACCACCTGGCAGCCGTCGGCCGGCGCTCGTGACAGCGGCGGCGCAACGGTCGGTTCGCTGCCGGTGACGACGCCGGGCTCGGCCGGCACGTCGTGGCAGCCGACGGACCCTAGCGGGACCGGAACCATCGGTGGCACGGTGGGCGGTGGTTCCGGAACCGGCTCCACCGGTGGCCAGGTGTCCCCCGGCTGGCCGGGAACCGGCTCCGGTGGCGGCTCCGGCATCGGCGGCGGGCACGTCCCGGGCACCGGTGACGGCAGCTCGTCCGACGGCCTCGTGGGCGGCACGGTCCCGGGCGGTTCCGGCTCCGGCGGCGGCTCCTACGGGGGCGGATTCGCCGGGTCCGGCGGCTCGGGTTCCGGCGCGGGTGGCCTGGGCCTCGGCGCCGGCGGCCTGGCCGGCGGCCTCACCGTGGGCGGTGCGGCGCTGGGCGGCGCCGGGCTGAACCGGCTCGCCGCAGGCGGCGTGAGCGGCGGTGCCGGTGGTGCCGGGACAGGCGTGGCCGGCGGTTTCGGCGGTGCCGGTGCCTACGGCAGCGTCGGCGGCGCCGGTGGTGTCGGCGGTGCGTCGCTCGGCTCCACGGGAGCGAGCTCGGGCGCCGGATCGGCGCTGTCCGGCTCCAGCTCCGGCTCCGCCCTCGGCCAGGGGTCGCAGACCGGCGCAGCGGGCGCGGCGGCCTCGGGCCAGCGCGCCGGCGGCATGATGGGCGGCCCGATGGGCGGCGGCGCCGGCGGTGCGGGCGGGGCGAACCAGTCCAAGCGCCGCGGGTCCTCCGGCCTGCTCGCGCCCGACATCGAGGTCGAGGACGGCGCGCCGCGTCCTGCTCTGGGCACGGGCGCCGGAGCCGGCGGGCGCGACTCCTTGGCAGCCCCCGTGGTGGCGCGGGCCGAGCAGGCGGACGACGAGTGGTGACGGCGATCCGCTAGCCGGCACCAGGGGCGTCCGCGGGCGTCGCTGAAATGACGAGTGTGCGGTCGTGTCCACCCGGGCACGACCGCACACGCATGTCACTCCCACGACGAACGAGGAGTCTGATGTCCCGCACCCGCCCGAGCCACCCCGCTGCTCCACACCGGGGCCTCGCATGAGCCGCCGACAGCGGCGCTCCGTGCGCGCGACGGTCGCGGCCGTTGCCGTCTCGATCTCGCTGCTCGCGCCGACCGCTGCGAGCGCGACTACCAGCGACGGGTCGGACGGTGGGCTCTGGTACTACTCGGCGACCGGGATGGAGCAGCTGCACCAGCGCGCCACCGGGGCCGGGATCAAGATCGCCGTCATCGACGGCCCGGTGAACCCCGGCGCGCCGGATCTCGCCGGGACCAGTGTCGCCGTGCGTGAGCCCACGTACTGCGTGGGCGCGGACGGTCAGCCCGGTGCTGCCGCCGCAACTGGGGACTACGCCCGGCACGCGACGCAGATGACGAGCATGCTGATCGGGACCGGAGCCGGCGTCAACGGCGAGCCCGGCACGAAGGGCATCGCGCCGGGTGCCGAGGTCGAGGTCTTCGCGCTCGACGCCGCGGGTGACCTGGAGCCGTGCACCTACTCCGACACCAGTCGCGCCTTCCTCGACGCGATCGCGAGCGGCGCCGACATCATCAACGTCTCGGGGACCATGGATCTGAGCGGCGAGGAGATGGTCGCCGCGCTCCGTGCCGGGACGATCGTGGTCGGGGCCGCTGGCAACGAGGGCGGCGCCACCACCGGCTACCCGGCCGCGTTCAGCGGAGCGGTTGCCGTCGGCACCCTCGGGCCGGACGTCCAGCTCGCGGAGGGCAGCCCGACCAGCGGTGTCGCGGTCGTCGCCCCGGGAGGGGACATCCGGGGCATCGCGGGTGACTGGCAGCGCTACGGCACGTCCACGGGATCCTCGAACGCCGCCGCGTTCACGTCCGCGGCCCTGGCACTCGCGTGGTCCCTCTACCCGGACGCCACCCCGAACCAGATGCTGCAGTCCCTGATCCGGAACGCCGGCGGCACCGAGCACGAACCGGCGATCGTCGACGGCGCCTGGGGCTACGGCGCGGTCAACGTCCGGCAGATGCTCGACAGCGACCCGCGCGGCTACCCGGACGTCAACCCGTTCATCAAGGACGGCCCGAACGCCGTCCCGCCCATCAGCCGGGTGCGCGAGGCTCTGGGCATGCCGGAGCCCGAGGCCACCCCGACGCCGACCGTCGAGGCGGAGGCCGTAGCACCGGACGCGGCGGTCCCGACGGAGACGGAGTCCGACGGCTCCGCGCCGCCCGTCGTCCTCGGGGGCGTCGCCCTGCTGGCCGTCGTGGGGACCGTCCTCGCCGTCATCCGCACCCGGCGTCACGGCGGCACGCAGCACCTGACGACTGCGGCTCGCGACGCCGGCGACGACGAGGGCTGACGCCGCCCGACCGTCAGCCCCGCGCCGCCCCCGGCGCGTCGATCCGCACCCCGCGGTCCCCCACCTGGATCGTCGACCCCGACGGCACCAGCACCCGCTGGTCGGCCGGCACGGGGATGACACGGCCACCCGGCAGCCGGAGGGTCGTGCCGTTCCCCGACCCCGCGTCGGAGACCCAGAACGTGCCGCCGTCCATCCCGAACCGCGCGTGCGTGCGGGACACCGAGCGCTCCGGGTCGTCGACGACGATGACGTGGTCGCAGCGCTCGCCGGGCGCCGGGCGCGGCATCCGGCCGATCAGGCCCGGGCCGGTGACGGTCATGACCTCGCCGGTGTCCAGGGTGACGAGGAACGGTGCGGGCTGCTGCTGGTGCGCCACCCGGCTGGGCGCGGCCGGCTCGGGCTGCGCGGCGGCGGGGACGACGGGACGGATCTCGGTCGGCGCCTGCGGACCCGAGGCGGGCTGGGACGGCGCGGCCTGCGACGGCACGGGTGATGCCTGCTCGACGGCGCGGGCGGCACGACGACCCGTGGGCGCGACCGCGTCCGGCACCCCGGGAACGGCGACGCCCGTCGGCCCGGACGGCGCCGGCGTCGACTGCGGGGGCACCGCCGCGTGCGGCACGACCCCCTGCGGCGCCGCAGGCACGGCGGGCACGGCCCGCGCCACGGGCTGCTGGACCGCCTGCACGGCCTGGTCGGCGGCGTCCAGCGCCTCCTCGACGGCCCGCTCGTGCGCGCGTACGTCGACGACCACGGCGCGGCCGACGCGGTCGTGCCACGCCTGCGCCCGGCCGGACTTGTCGAAGGCCGTCGACGCGACCACGAGCCACTGCCCGAGCCCGGCGGCGGCGTGCCCGGCGGCGAGCACCAGCCCCCGCAGGAACGCGCGCGCGGGACCGACCGAGTACGGGGTCTCCTCGCGCGCGGTGCGCAGGCCGAGCAGGGAGTTGCCCACGGTCCGGCCGGTGTGCGCCTCCCAGACCAGCAGGCCGGTCGCGAGCTCCAGCACGGTCAGCCCGACCAGCAGCAGCGACCCGGTCCACGCGTACAACCCGCCGGCGACGACGCCGACGGCGGCGGCGTCGATCGCGTAGGCGGCGACCCGTCGACCGGCGCCGGCCGGGGCGGCGTCGCCGAACGCGGGGTGCAGGACGGACGGTCGGGGCTCGCGCGGCCGGGCGTCGGCGCGCGCCCGGCCCTGGGCGCCCTCGACGACGTGCACGGTGACATCGCCCTGCACGGGCGTGCCGCACGCGGTGCAAAACCGCGCGTCGGGCCGCAGCGGCCGGTGGCAGCTCCCGCACTCGTGGACGGCGACGCTGCCCAGCGGTACGGCGGCGCTCATCGTCTGGTCCACGTCGGTCCCCCTGCCATGCGCGTCATCCTGCCACCGCGGTGCTGCCGGACCGCCGTCACGAGGTCATCCGGCGCAGCGTCTCGATCATGTCGGCGGCGACCAGCGCCGCCGGGAGGGCGAGCACGACGCCCAGGCCCTCGAAGGCGTCACCGAACCGGGAGGCGACGACGGAGCTCCACCCGCGGCCCAGCGCCAGGCTGACGGCCGCGGCGACCAGGGCCAGCAGCACGCAGCCGACGGCGATCAGCGCCGCGTCGAGCCCCAGCGTCGGGCCGGTGACGACGGCGAGCTCGACCAGCACGAGCGACGCGGCGACGCGCGGCGCCCAGCGCGCGACGGGACCACGCGCGGTCCGCGGCTGCAGGGTCAGCACCAGGACCAGCGCGGCCACCAGGACGACGGCGCCCCAGCCGCGCACCGTGTCGCCGAGGGCGGGCGCGAGCAGCACCGGGACCAGCGCGGGCGGCACCGCGCAGATCAGCAGCACGCCCGCGTCGGTGCGGCGCTCGGCGGAGCCGACCGTGCGGACCACCTGCCGCTCGTTGACCCGGCCGAGGCCGCGCGGCCGGGGCCCGCGGACGGAGGGCGCGGTGCGGGCGACGTGCGCGAGGTCGACCAGCTGCTCGTCGGGCACGCTCAGCGCCCAGACGGGCAGGACGCGCAGCGCGACCGGCACCAGCCCGAGCAGCACGGCCGCCGCGACGACGCCGGGCAGCCCGGCGAGCAGGACGGCGAGGCAGAGCACGGCGACGGTGCCGACCGCGACCAGCAGCACGGTCGCCAGGTCCTGGCCCCGGTGCTGCGCGCGGGTGGCGACGAACCGCACGGCGGCGACGCCGGTGGCCGTGATCAGACCGGCGACCAGCGCGAGCCGGCGGTCGGCGGCGGTCGCCGGGTCGACGGCCGCGACACCGGCGGCGAACCCGAGCACCGGGCCGGCCAGGGTGGCGGCGGACGTCGCGGCGACCCGGGAGACGGCGAGCACGGCCGCACCGCCGCCGAGCACGAGCGCCGCGGCGACCGCGGGCCAGCCACGCCGGTCCGGGTCGAGCAGCAGCACGGCCGCGAGGACCGCGGCGACGGCCGCGGCGGCGCCGAGCAGCGCGGGCTGCGGGTCCGGCCGGCGGGCCACCCAGGCGGCGCGGGCGCGGGCCGCACGACCCCGGGGCCGCGGTGCCGGGGCGACGACGTGCACGAGCGAGCCGTCGACCACCTGCTCGGCGACGGGCGCGGCCAGGTCGAGGACGCGGCCGCCGGAGTCGAGGACCAGCAGGCCCGGGACCAGCGGGACGCCGGCGGCGGCGAGCAGCTCGCCGAGCGTGCGGGAGGCGTCGAGCGCGACGTCCAGACGGCGGCTGCCCAGGTGCACGGCGACGCGGGTCAGGGCGGCAGGCGCGGCGAGCCCGGGGACCGTCACGCGCACCTCCTGCTCAGTCCGGTGCCACGGAGGTCGGGCGTCGGCGGAGGACCCGCCTGCCCCGGGCGCGGCGCCCGCCATGCTATGCGGTCGGACGCGCCCGCGGCCGCCCGCGACCACCGCGGCGCCCGGACGTCACCGCATCGCCCGTGACCTTCGCCCGTCCGGCCGAACGCGCGCGGCCCGAGCGGCCCGGCGCCAGGTAGGTTGACGCCCTAGACACGTCGGGGGGCGCGCGGTCCCCCGCCCAGCAGGAGGGACCGAGCGCCGCCGATGTCGATCGCGCCGCAGCAGGGGACGCGCCTGGAGCCGCCCGCCGTCCCCAGCGGGCAGGTCGTCCTGCAGCCGCCGCCCGAGATCCAGCCGTCCGACGGCATCAGCGGGATGCTCGCCAACGCCATCCCGATGCTCGGCTCCGTGGGCTCCATCGTGTTCGTCGCGATGAACCAGCCCGGGCCGCGCGGGTACATCGCCGCGGGCATGTTCCTGCTGGCGTCGCTCGGCTTCGTCGGCGTGAACGGCTGGCGGCAGCGCTCGCAGCACCAGGCGCAGGTCGTCGGCGCCCGGCGCGAGTACCTCGCCTACCTGTCGGACCTGCGGACCTCCGTGCGGCAGGCCGCGGGCGCCCAGCGCCGCGCCGCCGAGTGGTCGTCGCCCGACCCGCGCGCGCTGCCCGCCGTCGCCGAGGAGCGCACCCGCGTCTGGGAGCGCCGCGCGCAGCACGACGACTTCCTCACCGCGCGCGTCGGGGTCGGAGCGCAGCCGCTGTGCCTGGACCTCGAGGCGCCGCAGACGCCGCCGCTGGCGCAGCTGGACCCCGTCGCCGCGTCGGCCGCGCACCGGTTCCTAGTGACGCACCGGGTGCAGCAGGGCGTGCCGCTGGCGTTCGACGTCCGCTCGGTGGCCCGCATCGAGGTCACGGGCGCCGCGGCCGAGACGCGCGCGCTGGCCCGTGCGGTCGTCGCGCAGCTCGCCACGTTCCACGCGCCGGAGGACCTGCAGATCGCGGTGCTCGCGAGCGACGCCGCCCTGCCCGAGTGGGACTGGGTCAAGTGGCTGCCGCACGCCCACTCCACCCGCTCCCGCGACGCGGTCGGCGCGGCCCGGATGATGGGCACCGCGCTCGCCGACGTCGAGTCGCTGCTGCCCGAGGACCTGACGGACCGTCCCCGGTTCGGCTACGCCGCCGAGGCCCCGCTGCCGCACGTGCTGGTCGTCGTCGACGGCGGGCAGGTGCCGGTCGGCAACGCGATCCTCACCACCGACGGCGTGCTCGGCGTGACGGTGCTCGAACTGCCCGACCGCTGGGACGAGCTTGACGAGCCGACCACGCTGCGGCTGAACGTCGGCAGCGCGGTCGCGACCGAGGACGCCGTGCGCGCCCCGGTGGACGTGCTGCGGCTCGGCAACGCCCCGGTGCGTGTCGACGGCGACCAGATGTCGGTGGCCGACGCCGAGGCCACGGCCCGCCGCCTGCTGCCCCTGCACGTCGAGTCCGGGCCGGAGCGGTCCGACGACGAGGTGTCGTCCGAGCTGGTCGACCTGCTGGGCGTCGGCGACGTCCGCGACCTCGACCTGGGCGTCGCCTGGCGCCCGCGCCTGGCGCGCGACCGGCTGCGCGTGCCGATCGGCGTCACCCCGCAGGGCCAGCCCGTGGCGCTGGACATCAAGGAGTCCGCCCAGCAGGGCATGGGCCCGCACGGCCTGATCATCGGCGCCACCGGCTCCGGCAAGTCCGAGGTGCTGCGCACGCTCGTGCTCGCGCTGGCGATGACGCACTCCTCCGAGGACCTGAACTTCGTCCTCGTCGACTTCAAGGGTGGCGCGACGTTCGCCGGCATGGCCGACATGCCGCACGTCTCCGCGATCATCACCAACCTCGGCGAGGAGCTGACGCTCGTCGACCGCATGCAGGACGCGCTGCAGGGCGAGATGGTCCGCCGCCAGGAGCTGCTGCGCGCCGCGGGCAACTTCGCGAACGTCGCCGACTACGAGAAGGCGCGCAAGGGCGGCCGGACCGACCTGGAGCCGCTGCCGGCGCTGCTGATCGTCTGCGACGAGTTCTCCGAGCTGCTGTCCGCGAAGCCGGAGTTCGTGGACCTGTTCGTCACCATCGGCCGCCTGGGCCGGTCGCTGCAGATGCACCTGCTGCTGTCCTCCCAGCGCCTGGAGGAGGGCCGGCTGCGCGGGCTCGAGTCGCACCTGTCCTACCGGATCGGTCTGCGCACGTTCTCCGCCGCCGAGTCCCGCACCGTGCTCGGCGTCCCGGACGCGTACACGCTGCCGCCGGTGCCCGGCATGGGCTACCTCAAGCCCGACACCACGACGATGATCCAGTTCCGCGCGGCCTACGTGTCCGGCCCGCCGAAGGCCCGGCGCCGCGGCGCCCAGGGCGGCGCGGCGACCGGCGCCGGGCTGACCCGCCTGGAGTCCTTCACCGCCGCGCCCGTGCTCGGCGGCGTCGAGGCGCAGCCCGCGTCGACCGAGGTGGTCGCCCCGGACGCCGAGGAGACCCGCGCGACGTTCGACATCGCCGTGCAGCGGATGAAGGGCCAGGGCCCGCCGGCGCACCAGGTGTGGCTGCCGCCGCTGGTCGTGCCCCGCACCCTCGACGAGCTGATGCCCGACCTGGTCGTCGACCCGCGCCTGGGCCTGGTGTCCCCCGGCTGGCGCGCCGCCGGCACCCTCACCGTCCCGCTCGGCACGGTCGACCGGCCGCTGGAGCAGCGGCGCGAGAACCTCACCGTGCAGCTCGGCGGCGCGGCGGGCCACATGTCCGTCGTCGGCGCCCCGCGCACCGGCAAGAGCACCGTGCTGCGCTCGGTGGTCACCGCGCTCGCCCTGACGCACACCCCGCTCGAGGTGCAGTTCTACGTGCTCGACTTCGGCGGCGGCACGTTCGCGCCGCTGGCCGCGCTCGCGCACGTCGCGGGCGTCGCCTCCCGCGCAGAGCCCGACGTCGTGCGGCGCACGGTGGCCGAGGTCGAGTCGATCATCGACAACCGCGAGCGGTACTTCCGCACGAACGGCATCGACTCGATCGAGACCTACCGCACCCGCCGCGCGCAGGGCACCGCCGACGACGGCTACGGGGACGTCTTCCTGCTGGTGGACGGCTGGTCCACGATCCGCGCCGAGTTCGACGAGCTCGAGGCGCGCATCCAGGCCCTGGCCGGCCGCGGCCTGACGTTCGGGGTGCACCTGGTCGCCTCCGCCGCACGCTGGATGGACTTCCGCACGCAGGTGAAGGACGTGTTCGGCACCCGCCTCGAGCTGCGGCTCGGCGACCCGATGGACTCGGAGATCGACCGCAAGGTCGCCGTGAACGTCCCCAAGGACCGGCCCGGCCGCGGCCTCGCGGTGTCGAAGCACCACGTGCTGACGGCGCTCCCCCGCGTGGACGCCGACCCGTCGCCCGGCACGCTCGGCGCCGGCGTGCAGCACCTCGTGCAGGCCGTGAACGCCGCCTGGCAGGGCCCCACCGGCCCCAAGCTGCGGCTGCTGCCCGACGAGGTCACGCTCGAGGCGGTCCGCGGCGACGCCCGCGCCGACGGCCGCCGGCTCCTGCTCGGCATCGACGAGTCGAACCTGGCCCCCGTCGGCGTCGACGTCACCGAGGAGCCGCACCTGTACGCCTTCGGCGACGGCGGCTCGGGCAAGTCCGCGCTGCTCCGCGGCGTCGCCGCCGAGATCCAGCGCCTGCACACCCCGCAGCAGGCGCAGATCTTCGCGGTCGACTTCCGGCGGTCGCTGCTGGGCGAGATCCCCGAGGAGTACCTGGCCGGCTACTTCACCACCCAGGACCAGGCCACCGGCGAGATCGCCGGGCTCGCGGACTACCTGCGCGGCCGCCTGCCCGGCCCGGACGTGACGCCCGAGCAGCTGCGGTCGCGGTCCTGGTGGTCCGGCGCCGAGGTGTACGTGCTGGTCGACGACTACGACCTGGTGTCCACCACGACCGGCAACCCGCTGCAGCCGCTGGTCCCGCTGCTCGCGCAGGCCGGCGACGTGGGCCTGCACCTGGTGCTGGCCCGCCGCTCCGGCGGCGCCGGCCGCGCGATGTACGAGCCCGTGCTGCAGGCGCTGCGCGACCTCGCGGCGCCGGGCATCGTGCTGTCGGGCAGCCCGGACGAGGGCGCGCTGATCGGCGGGGCCAAGCCCACGCCGGGCGTCCCGGGTCGCGCGCAGCTGGTCACTCGTGACGAGGGCCGCCAGGTCGTCCAGCTCGCCTGGACCCCGCCGACCCTCTGACGGGCGCGGCCGCCGCGTCGGCGGCAATTGGGGCGACAGGCGGGACTGCCGCGCCGGCGCTGTGGCCGACGTGGCCGGGCCGCGCAGCGCGGGCCACGTGGCTGCAGGGCCGAGGCGGCGCCCGGGCGCGCCGTGACGCGTCGGGCTAGGGCGGCGCTGCCGGCCCCGGTCCCCCCGGCCCCGGGGGCGGCGCGCCTACCGGGTATCCCGGCTCCGTCATCGTGGCGTGCCGCGGGACGCCCCGGCCTCACCCGCCCGGGGTGACCCGTCCAGCAGACGCCCGTCGAGTGTCCAGAAACCAGCGGACGAAAGCCGCATCCTGGCCGAGCTTGTGGACACTCGACGGACTCCGCGCGGGACGCGCGAGCGTGTGCGGACGCATGTGCGGGCCCAGTGGCCGCGGGTGCGGGTGCGGGTGCGTGCGCGAACGGTGCGGGTACGCGAGGGGCGCGGGTCGGGCGGGTGCGGGTCGGGCGGGCGTGGGTCAGGCGGGCGTGGGTCAGGCGGGGTCGACGCGGACGCGGCGGTTGCCCAGGACCAGCGTCCAGCCCGCGGCGACCCGCGCGGGGGCTCCGGGCGGCAGCGACCACGGCTTGCCCGCGGGGTCCAGGAGCACGGTGCCGTTGGTCGACCCGCGGTCCAGCACATCGAGCCCCGCGTCAGCGGGCCAGAACGCGAGGTGCGTCGACGACACGGACTGGGTCGGGTCGTCGATCGTGACCAGATGCGCCCACGTCTCGTCGCCGGGCACCGGCCGCCGGCCGATCAGACCCGCGCCGGTGACCGGGATGCGGTCGCCCGTGTCGACGACCAGCACGAGGCCCGCGCCGGGCCCGGCAGCCTCGGGGCCGGCGGCCCAGCGGCCGACGTGGGTGTGCTCGAGGTCGCCGAGGCCCGGGACGGTGCTGTCCGGGAGGCCGTCGGGAGCGTCACGCTCCGGAGCGGGCGCAGGCCGGGCAGGTGCCGCTCCCACCGACGGAGCGGCCGGCGGGGCGGCTGGCGCCACGTCCACGGCCGGCTCCGGGGGCACCCCGGGTGCTGCAGGCGCCGCGGGCTGCGCGAGCACCAGCGGCTCCGCGGGCGCGGGCACCACGGGCTCTACAGGCACGGACGGAGCGGACGCCGCGGGCACGGACGGAACGGACACCGCGGGCTCGGATGACGGAGCGGGCTCGGGCACGACCGCGCGCGGATCCGGCTCCGTGCCGGTCGGCCGTGGCGGTCCGGACGCCGGTCCCGAGGTCGGCCGGCGCGTCGCGGCCGGGACGGACGCCGGCGCAGGCGTCGTCGCGCCGGACGCAACGGCCTCCGGGCGCGCCGCCGGCCGGGCCCGCAGGACGAGCGTGCCCGCGGCCTTGTCGTGCCAGCCGCGCTGCTCCGGCCCCTCGTCCCAGGCCCCGGACCCGGCGACCACGTAGACCCCGATGCCGCCGACGACGACGCCGAGGGCCTGCACGACGCTGCGCACGAGCACGGCCCACAGCCCCGCGGGGCGACCGGTGCGTACGGAGAGGGTGCGGATGCCGAGCAGGGCGCCGCCGACGGTGCGGCCGCCGAACGCCTCGGCGAGCCACTGGCCCGCGGCGAGCAGCAGCAGGAGCAGGCCGGGCACGAGCAGCGCGCCGAGCGAGCCGTCCTCCCCGACCGCGTGCAGCACGGGCAGCAGCCCGGCGAGCCCGACGGCGACGGCCAGCACCTGGTCGACGAGCAGCGCCACCAGCCGGCGCCACACCGGGGCGACGGCCTCGTCGACATCGACGCCGAGCGACCAAGTCGGGGCTCCGGGCTCGGGGCCGCGAGCGGGCGCGGTGGGGCGGACCGTGACCGGGGCACCCGGGGCGTCCGTGCTCTCCCCGGCCGGCTCCGCGGCGGGGACGCGCGCGCCGCAGGTGCCGCAGAACAGCGCACCGGGCTCCAGCGCGGTGCCGCACGCGGCGCAGAAGGTCACGCCGCCGGCGACCGTGGTCATGCTCCCCCTCCGCCCGCGGTCCGGCTCAGGACGCCCGGTCCACCAGCGCGTCGGCGAACGACACGAACGAGTCCTTGACCGGCCCGTCGGGCAGCGGCGCGAGCAGGTCGACGGCCTCGCGGGCGAGGGCGGCGGCGCGGCTGCGGGTCTCGGCGACCACCGGGTGCGCGCGCAGGGCGGCGACGACGTCGGCGAGCTCCGCGTCGTCGGACAGGTCGCCGTCGAGCCGGGCGACGAGCGCCGCGTCGGCCGGGTCGGCACCGGTGGCGGCGCGCTCGCGGAGCAGCAGCACCGGCATGGTGGGCACCTGCTCACGCAGGTCCGTGCCCGGGGTCTTGCCGGAGACGGCGCCGTCGGAGGTCAGGTCGAGCACGTCGTCGGCCAGCTGGAACGCGACGCCGATCCGCTCGCCGAACGCGGCGACGGTCTCGACGACGTCCGGCGCGCAGCCGCCGTACATCGCGCCGAGGCGGGCGGACGTGGCGATGAGCGACGCCGTCTTGTCGGCGAGCACCTGCAGGTAGTGCTGGACGGCGTCGTCACCGGCACCGGGCCCGGTGGACTCGTGCAGCTGGCCCAGGCACAGCCGCTCGAACGTGCCGGCCTGGATGACGACCGCCTCGGGGCCGAGCCGCGCGACGGTGAGCGACGCGCGCGCGAACAGCAGGTCGCCCACGAGGATCGCGACATTGTTGCCCCAGACCTCGTGGGCGGCGGGGGCTCCCCGGCGCATCGGCGCGGAGTCCATCACGTCGTCGTGGTACAGCGAGGCGAGGTGGGTGAGCTCGACGACGACCGCCGCGTCGAGGACCTGGTCGTTCGTGGCGTCGTCGCCGAGCTCGGCGGACAGCAGCGCGAGCAGCGGGCGCAGGCGCTTGCCCCCGGCGTCGGCCAGGTGGTGCGCGGCGTCGTCCACGAGCGGGTCCGCGTACGCGACGGCGGTACGCAGGCGACCCTCGACCAGGTCGAGGCGTCCCGCGACGCGCTCGGCGAGCACGGGGTCGGCGAGCGGCAGGGCGGTCGGGGAGGTCACGGGTCGAACCTATCTGGCCGGACGGGCCGAGGCAGAACCGACGCGACCACGCACCCGGCCCGCAGGGGGACGGGTCGTGGCCGCGCGGGTCACGGGAGGAGCTGGGCGACGCTCGCGACGGCGTCGAGGACGGGTCCGGGGAACACGCCCAGCACGACGGTGATCAGGGCGCACACGGCGATCGCGACGACGGTGAGGCCCTCGGACCGCACGACGACGGCGGCCGGGTGGCCCTCGTCGCCGTCCTCGCGGGGGCCGCCCTGCGGGCCGGTGAAGAACATCAGCACGATGATCCGGACGTAGAAGAACGCGGCCGCCGCCGAGGCGAGGACGCCGACCACCGCGAGCGGCCACGCACCGCCCTCGACCGCCGCGGAGAACACGGCGAACTTCCCGGTGAAGCCGGCGGTGAGCGGGATGCCGGCGAACGACAGCAGGAACAGGGCGAACGTCGTGGCCAGGACCGGGGAGGTCCGGCCGAGCCCGGCCCACTGCGACAGGTGCGTCGCCTCGCCCAGCACGGGGCCCTCGGGCTCGCCGGGCTCCGCGTCGCCGCCCGCACCCGGCGCACCCGCCGCCGCAGCACCCGGCGCACCCGCCGCCGCAGCACCGCCGGAGGAACCCGGCGTGGCGCCGGCCCCGGCAGGCGCGGTGACGCCCGAGCCGGCCGAGCCCGAGCCGCCCGAGCCGCCCGCGGTGGCCGCGAGCGCCGGCACCCGGGCCGCGGGCACCCCCACCGTCCGCACCGCCCCGCGCTCGCGCACGAGGGTGACGACCGCGAACGCGCCGACGGTCGCCGCCCCGTAGGCGAGCAGGTAGAACAGCACCGCCGTGATCCCGGACCCGGTCAGCGCGACCACGCCGGTCAGCACGAACCCCGCGTGCGCGATGGACGAGTACGCCAGCACGCGCTTGATGTCCGTCTGCACCAGGGCGACGACGGTCCCGAGCGCCATGGTCGCGATGGCGACCGTCCACATCACCGGCTCGAGGTCCCAGCGCAGGTCCGGCAGCACGCCGTAGAACACCCGCAGCAGCGCGCCGAACGCGGCGACCTTGGTGCACGCCGCCATGAACCCGGTGATCGGGGTCGGTGCGCCCTGGTAGACGTCCGGGGTCCAGGAGTGGAACGGCACGGCGCCGACCTTGAACAGCAGCCCCGCGAGCAGCAGCAGGCTGCCGGCCAGCAGCAGCCCGTCCATGCCGGTCTCGGTGCGCACGGCCGCGGCGATGTCGGCGTACCGCAGCGAGCCGGCGAACCCGTAGAGCAGCGCGATCCCGAACAGCAGCAGCGCGGATGCGAACGACCCGAGCAGGAAGTACTTCATCGACGCCTCCTGGCTGAGCAGGCGGCGCCGGCGGGACAGCCCGGACAACAGGTACAGCGGCAGGGACAGCACCTCGAGCGCCACGAACAGCGTCAGCAGGTCGCCGGTGGCCGGGAAGATCAGCATGCCGCCGGTGGCGAACAGCACCAGCGGGAACACCTCGGTCTGCTGCAGCCCGGCGGCACGCGCGGCGGCCTCGTAGCCGGAGCCGGGCACGGAGGCGCCCTGCGGGGCGAACGCGTCCTCGCCGCCGCTGCGGTCCGCGATCACCAGGACCGCGAGCAGCGCCAGCAGGGCGGTGGTGCCCTGGAGCACCAGGGTCGGGCCGTCGACCAGCAGCGAGCCACCGAGCACGTCCGTGCCGCCGGTGGCCGCGACGTCGTCCCACAGCAGGGCCACGGCGACGACGGCCCCGGCCAGCGCGGCGAGCGCCAGCGTGAGCTGGACGGGCCGCCGGAACCGGCGGGGCACCAGGGCCTCGACCAGCACGCCGACGACGGCCGCGCCGAGCACCAGCAGCACCGGGGTCAGCTGCCCCCACGCGATCTCGGGCACGGTGAACGGGCTCACTGGTCACTCCCCTCGTCGTCGCCGCCGTCGGCGACCGGCAGGTCCACCACGGGCGAGTCGTCGCCCACGTGCACCACGGTCTGGGCGGCGGGGTCGTCGACCAGCCGCAGCGCGGGCGCGGGGTAGAACCCGAGCACGAGCATGATCGCGATCAGCGGCCCGACCACCCAGCGCTCGCGGCCGCCGATGTCCCGGGTGGCGGCGAGGTCGTCGCGGACCGGTCCGGTGAACACCCGCTGGTAGGTCCACAGCACGTAGACCGCGGCCAGCACCACGGCGACGACGGCGATCACGGCGGCGGGCCGGTTGCTGCCGAACGTGCCGACCAGCACCAGGAACTCCGACACGAACGTCGACAGCCCGGGCAGCGACAGCGCGGACAGGCCGGTCACCAGGAACACGCCGGCGAGCACCGGGGTGACCTTCTGCAGCCCGCCGAAGTCCTCGATCCGCGCGGACCCGCGCCGGGCGACCAGGAACCCGACCAGCAGGAACAGCCCGCCGGTCGAGAGGCCGTGGTTGACCATGTAGAACGACGAGCCCGCGATCGAGGTGGACGTGAAGGCGAAGATGCCCAGCACGATGAACCCGAAGTGCGACACCGACGTGTACGCGACCAGCCGGAACAGGTCCTGCTGCCCGATGGCCAGCAGCGCGCCGTAGAAGATCGACACCAGGGCCAGCGCGATGACCACCGGGGCCGCCCACCGGGACGCGTCCGGGAACAGCGGCAGGCAGAGCGTCAGCATCCCGAACGTGCCCACCTTGTCCAGCACGCCGACCAGCAGCGTGGACGTCCCGGCGGGCGCCTGCTCGGCGGCGTCGGGCAGCCAGGTGTGCACCGGGAACATCGGCGCCTTGACCGCGAACGCCACGAAGAACGCGACGAACAGCCAGCGCTCGGTGCCCGCGGGCATCGACAGCCCGGTGAGGTTCTCGGTGAGGAAGCCCTGCTCGCCGCCGGGGCCCTGCAGGTACAGCCCGATGACGCCTGCCAGCATGACCAGGCCGCCGGCCAGCGAGAACAGCAGGAACTTCGTGGCCGCGTACCGCCGCCGGGCCCCGCCGAACGCGCCGATCATGAAGTAGACCGGGATCAGCATCGCCTCGAACAGCACGTAGAACAGGAACACGTCCCGGGCGGCGAACACCGCGACCATGAACGTGGTCAGCACCAGCACCAGCGCGAGGTAGTGCCGCAGCCGGTCGGTCGGGACGGTGTCGCTGCCCTGCTCCCGCCACGCGGCCAGGACCACCACGGGCACCAGCAGGACGGACAGCAGCACCAGCACCAGGCCGACGCCGTCGACGCCGACCGCGTAGGACACCCCGAGCTGCGGGATCCACGCGTGCGTCTCGGCGAGCTGGTGCACGGCGGCCGCGCCGGTGTCGAAGGCGAGCAGCGCGCACACGCCGAGCAGCAGCTCGACCAGCGCGGCGCCGAGCGCGATTTGGCGGGTCCGGCCCCGGGCGCCGGCGGGCAGCAGCCAGAGCGCCGCGGCGCCGACCAGCGGCCAGACGATCATCAGGGTGAGCCACGGGACGTCGGCGGACAGCACCGTGGTCGCGAGAGCGGGAGAACTCATCAACTTCCCCTCAGATCCGAGGTGCCAGGACGACGACCGCGAGCACGACCAGGCCGAGCAGCATCGTGGCGGCGTACTGCCGGGCGAAGCCCGTCTGCACCCGCCGCACGAGCTCCCCGATCCCGACCGTGAGGCGGCCGAGGCCCGTGAACGCCCCGTCGACCGCGGTGCGGTCGCCGTAGACGAGCGAGCGGGTCAGGTGCCGGCCGGGCTCGACCAGCACCGCGTCGTTCACGGCGTCCTGGTACAGGTCGACGCGCGCGGCACGGGTCAGCGCCGAGCCGGCGGGCGCGGCCACGGGCACCGGCAGCGACGCGTACTGCCGCCACGCCAGCAGCAGCCCGAGCGCGACGGCCAGCAGCGTCGCGCCCTGGATCACCGGCACCGACAGCACGGGCTCGTGGTGCTCGACGTGCCCCGTGACCGGCTCGAGCCAGGTGCTGAACCCGCCACCGAGCTGCAGCACCAGGCCGAGCGCCACCGAGCCGACCGCCAGGACGATCATCGGGACGGTCATCAGGGCCGGGGACTCGTGCGGGTGCGGCTCGTGGCCGGCCTCGTCGGTGGTCCAGCGCTTCTTCCCGTGGAACGTCATGAAGAACAGCCGCGACATGTAGAACGCGGTGATCCCGGCGCCGACCAGGGCGACCACGCCGAACACCCAGGCCCGCCACTCGCCGCCGGCCTCGGGCACGACGAACGCGGACTCGATGATCTTGTCCTTGCTCCAGAAGCCCGAGAACGGCGGGATGCCGAGGATCGCGAGCCAGCCGGCCCCGAACGTCACCCAGGTGATGACCATGGACTTCCTCAGGGCCCCGAACCGGCGCATGTCGGTCTGGTCGTCCATGCCGTGCATCACCGAGCCGGCGCCGAGGAACATGCCGGCCTTGAAGAAGCCGTGCGTCACCAGGTGGAAGATCGCGAACGCGTAGCCGACCGGGCCGAGGCCGGCGGCGAGCACCATGTAGCCGATCTGGGACATGGTCGAGGCGGCCAGCGCCTTCTTGATGTCGTCCTTGGCGCAGCCGATGACCGCCCCGATCACCAGCGTGATCGCGCCGACGACGACGACGACCAGCTGGGCCGTGGGGGCGCCCTCGAACACGGGGGCCGACCGGACGATCAGGTAGACGCCGGCGGTCACCATCGTCGCGGCGTGGATCAGCGCCGACACCGGCGTGGGGCCGGCCATCGCGTCGCCCAGCCAGGACTGCAGCGGGAACTGCGCCGACTTGCCGCAGGCGGCCAGCAGGAGCATCAGGCCCGTCGCGGTCAGGGTCGCGGTGGACGCGCCGGGGACCCCCGCCGCGACCGTCTCGAAGTCGACGGCGCCGAACGTCGCGAACATGAGCATCATCGCGATCAGCAGGCCGAGGTCGCCGATCCGGTTGGCCACGAACGCCTTCTTGGCCGCGACGGCGTACGGGGTGCGGTGGTTCCAGAACCCGATCAGCAGGTAGGACGCCAGGCCGACGCCCTCCCAGCCGACGAACAGCAGCAGGTAGGAGTCCGCCAGCACCAGGACCAGCATCGCGGCGACGAACAGGTTGAGGTAGGCGAAGAACCGGCGGCGGGCCACGTCGTGCGCCATGTAGGCCACCGAGTAGACGTGGATCAGCGAGCCGACGAACGTCACCAGCAGCACGAAGGTCAGCGACAGCGGGTCCACCAGCAGCCCGGCGGACAGGTCGAACCGCCCGGCGGAGATCCAGTCGAACAGGTGCACGTGCAGCACGCGGTCGCCGGCGGGCCGGCCGAGCAGCTCGACCAGCAGCAGCGCGCCGACGACGAAGGCCGCCGCCGACGCCAGCACGCCGAGCCAGTGGCCCCAGCGGTCGGAGCGCCGCCCCAGCAGCAGCAGCACCGCCGCGCTCGCCAGGGGCACCGCCACCAGCAGCGGGGCGAGGGAGGTCACGTCCACGATCTCCTCAGCTCTTCAGCAGGTTGATGTCGTCGACCGAGGCCGACTTCCGGGTGCGGAAGATCGAGATGATGATCGCCAGCCCGACGACCACCTCCGCCGCGGCCACGACCATGACGAAGAACGCCATGACCTGGCCGGTGAGGTCCCCGTGCAGCCGCGCGAAGGTGACCAGCGCGAGGTTGGTCGCGTTGAGCATGAGCTCGACGCCCATGAACACGATGATCGCGTTGCGGCGCAGCAGGACGGTCGCGGCGCCGAGCGAGAACAGGATCGCGGACAGCACCAGGTAGTGGGTCAGGGTCACGGCTGGGTCTCCGTCCGGGTCGAGCCGCCGCCGAGCTGGATGTCCGCCGCCGGACCGGTCGTCTCGCCGGGCGGGGCCGCCGGGGGCCGGGGCTCGTCCTCGGCCGCGCCGAGCACGGCGTCGACCTCCTCGTCGGTGACCGCGCCCCGCTGCTGCAGGACGGCGGTGACCGCGCGCCGGTAGGTGTCGGCGTGGAACTCGTCCGTGCCGGCCTCCTGGCCGCGGATCCGCAGCACGCGCGGCACCGAGTCGTCGATCGGGTCGCCGGCCGGGTCCAGCGCGGGCACGTCCATGGCGTTGTGCCGGGCGTACACGCCGGGGGCGGGCAGCGGGGTGAGCCGGGCGCCGGCCGCGACCCGCGCGGCGGCGCGCTCGGGCTGCTTGACCACGGGCCTCAGCCGCTGCCGGTGCGTGAGCACGAGCGCGCCGAGGGCCGCGGTGACCAGCAGGGCGCCGACCACCTCGAGGCCGAAGACGTGCTGCCCGAAGATGATCCGCGCCACGCCGACGGGGTTGCCGTCCGCGTTGGCGGCCGCCAGCCCGGCGGCGTCGGGGTAGACGGTCCGGCCGACCACGCCCACCAGCACGACGCCGAGGCCGAGCGCGGCGAGCCAGCCGACCCACCGCTGGCCGCGGATGGTCTCCACGAGGGAGTCCGACGCGTCGACGCCGACCAGCATCAGCACGAACAGGAACAGCATCATCACGGCGCCGGTGTAGACGACCACCTGGACGACGCCGAGGAACGGCGCCTCCTGCGCGACGTACAGGAACGCCAGCGAGATCATCACGGTGATGACGCACAGCGCGGCGTGCACGGCCTTGCGGGCGAACAGCAGGCCCGAGGCCGCGAGCACCATGATCGGGGCGAGCACCCAGAACAGGACCGCCTCGGCGGTGGACGGGGTCATCGGGTCTCCCGCCCCGCCGCGGCCGTCCCCGCGGCACCGCTGCCGGCGGCGCGGCGGCGGGCGCCGTCCAGCGTCGGGTCCTCCGGCCGGTGCTCGGCGACCCAGTCGACCTGGTCCGCCGTCGGGGCGGTGACCTCACCGCGGTAGTACTCGGTGTCCGTGGTGCCCTCGACCATCGGGTGCGGGGCCGCGAGCATCCCGTCGAGCATCGGCGCGAGCAGGTCCTGCTTCTCGAAGATCAGGCCCTCGCGGGTCGGGCCGGCCAGCTCGAAGTCGTTGGTCATGGTCAGCGCGCGGGTCGGGCACGCCTCGATGCACAGCCCGCAGAAGATGCACCGCAGGTAGTTGATCTGGTAGACGCTGCCGTACCGCTCGCCCGGCGACATCTGCAGGTCGGGGGTGTTGTCGGAGGCCTCGACGTAGATCGCGTCCGCCGGGCAGGCCCAGGCGCACAGCTCGCAGCCGATGCACTTCTCCAGCCCGTCCGGGTACCGGTTGAGCTGGTGCCGGCCGTGGAACCGCGGCTTCACCGGGGCCGTCTCGAACGGGTACTGCTCGGTGACGGTGCGGCTGAAGAAGTTCTTGATCGTGACGCCGAACCCCGCGGCCGGGGCCAGGGCGTCGGCCAGCGCGCCGCGCTCGGGGATCGCGGACCGGTACGGCCGGGCCGTGCCGGGGGCGGCGACGTCGCCGCCCGCGGGCCGGGCCTGCACCTCGCGGCCGGCGTCGCCGGCCTGGTCGGGCGTATCAGCCACGGGGCACCTCCTGGGTGGGGGACGCGGGGGCGTCGGGGTCGGCGGTGCCGTCGGGCGTGCTCGGTCCGCCGACCAGCGCGGGGGTGGTCTCCTGGGCGGCGCGGCGCTGGGTGCGTGGCGACGGGGGCAGGCTCTGACCGGGCAGCGGCGGCACCGGGAACCCGTCGGCGAAGGCGTCGAACGGCCGGTCGCCGGGTGGCGGCTCCGGGGCCGGCTTCTTCTCCGGGACCAGGAACGAGACCAGCACCGCGACCACGATCGCCCCGGCCAGCCAGAACATCAGCGCGGTCAGGTCGACCTCGGCGAACTGCCGGACGCCCTGCACCACGGCGACGGCGACCAGCCACACCAGCGCGGCCGGGATCAGCACCTTCCAGCCGAAGTTCATGAACTGGTCGTACCGGAACCGCAGCAGCGTGCCGCGGATCCAGACGAACAGGAACATGAACAGCCAGACCTTGGCCACGAACCACAGCAGCGGCCACCAGCCCTCGTTGATCCCGGGGACCGCCGACAGCGGCCAGGGGGCGCGCCAGCCGCCGAAGAACAGCGTGGTCGCCACGGCCGAGACGTTGAGCATGTTGATGTACTCGGCCAGGAAGAACCAGGCGAACTTCATCGACGAGTACTCGGTGGTGTACCCGCCGACCAGCTCGCCCTCGGCCTCGGGCAGGTCGAACGGCAGCCGGTTGGTCTCGCCGACCATCGAGATCACGTAGATGACGAAGGCGGGCGCCAGCGGCAGCAGCCACCAGACCGTGCTCTGCGAGGCGACGATCTCCGACGTCGACATCGACCCGGCCATGATGAACACGCTGACCAGGGACAGACCCATCGCGAGCTCGTACGAGATGACCTGCGCGGTGGACCGCACGGCGCCGAGCAGCGGGTAGGTCGAGTTGGACGACCAGCCGCCGAGCACGATGCCGTACACGCCGACCGAGGCGCAGGCCAGGATGTAGAGCACCGCGACCGGGAAGTCGGTCAGCTGCAGCGGCGTCACGACGCCGAAGATCGACACCTCGGGCCCGAACGGGATGACCGCGTAGGTGAGCAGCGAGCAGAACACCGCGATGAACGGCGCGACCACGTAGACGACCTTGTCGGCCGCCTTCACGGTGACGTCCTCCTTGAGCAGCAGCTTCATCGCGTCGGCCAGCGACTGGAACAGGCCGAACGGGCCGTGCACGTTGGGACCGGGCCGCAGCTGCATCCGGCCGACGACGCGGCGCTCGAACCAGATGGCGATGAGCACGCTGGTCAGCAGGAACACCAGGATGCCGACGGCCTTGAGCACCCAGACCCAGAAGACGTCCTGGCTGAAGTCGGCGGGGCCGCCCTCGTTCGCGTTCGCGAGGACGAGGCCGGGGAGCACGGCGGGCAGGCCGGTCATGCGGTCACCTCCGGGTGGGCACTCGGGGCCGGGCCGATCCGCACCACGTCGCCGGGCAGGGCGTGCAGGGCGTCCCGGACCCGGCTGCCGGCCGAGGCGGTCGGCAGCCACACCACGTGGTCGGTCATCGCGGTCACGACCAGCGGCAGCGTGATCGCCCCCGCGTCGGTGGCGACGGTCAGGTCGGCGCCGTCGGGCACGCCGACCGCGGCCGCGGTCGCGGCGGACAGCCGCGCCACCGGCCGCTTCGCGGTGCCGGCCAGGAACGGCTCGCCGTCCTGGAGCCGGCCGGCGTCGAGCAGCTGGTGCCAGGTCGCGAGCACCGCGTGCCCGGCGGGCACCTCCGGCGGCGCGGCCGGGGCGACCTGCGGCGCCGGCACCCGCGCGCCGTCCCAGTCCCCGCGCAGGGCCTCGGAGTCCGCATGCACCGCGGCGACCGTGCGCAGCCCGAGGGTCACGCCCAGCTGGTCGGCGAGCGCGTCCAGCACCCGGTGGTCGGGCATCGCCGTCGAGGTCAGCGCCTGCGGGAACGGCCGCACGCGGCCCTCCCAGCTCACGTAGGTGCCGGCGCGCTCCACCGGCGGGGCGACGGGGAGCACCACGTCGGCCAGCTCGGTCGCCTCGGACCGGCGGACCTCCAGCGAGACGACGAACCCGGCTGCCGCGAGCGCCGCCCGGGCCGCGGCCGGGTCCGGCAGGTCGCGCAGGTCCACGCCCCCGACGACCAGGCCGCCGAGCGTGCCGTCGGCCGCCGCGGCGAGGATCGCGGCGGTGTCCCGGCCGGGTTCCGTGGGCAGGTGCTCGACGTCCCAGGCCGCGGCCACGTCCACGCGGGCCGCCGCGTCGGCGACCGGGCGGCCGCCGGGCAGCAGGGTGGGCAGGGCGCCGGCCTCGACGCCGCCGCGCTCCCCCGCGCGACGCGGGACCCACGCCAGGCGGGCGCCGGTGCGCTCCGCGAGCCGCAGCACCGCGGACAGCGCGCCGGGGACCGCGGCGAGCCGCTCGCCCACCAGGACCAGCGCGCCCTCGGCACCGAGCGCGGCGCCCGCGTCGGCCAGGTCGCCCGAGCCGATCGCGTCCAGCACCTCGGGCTCGGTGCCCGGGGCGGCGGCGATCAGCCGGCCGTCCAGGCGCTCGAGCCCGCGGCTGGCCAGCGGGGCGACCGCCAGAACCTGCGTCCGGCCGGCGACGACGCCCTTGCGCAGCCGGAGGAAGACGATCCCGGCCTCCTCCTCGGCCTCCAGGCCGACGAGCAGCACGGCGGGCGCGGCCTCCAGGTCGCGGAACGTCACGCCGAGCCCGCGGCCGGCGACCGCGTGGCCGAGGAACGCGAGCTCCTCGTCCGAGTGCGGCCGGGCGCGCAGGTCGACGTCGTTGGTGCCGAGCACCACGCGGGCGAACTTGCCGTAGGCGTACGCGTCCTCGACGGTCAGCCGGCCGCCGGGCAGCACGCCGACGCCGCCGGCCGCGCGGGCCTGCGCCAGGCCGTGCGCCGCGACCTCGAGGGCCTCCGCCCAGGACGCCGGCTGCAGCTCGCCGCGACTGCCGTCCGCCGCCCGCTCCCGCACCAGCGGCGTGGTGACGCGGTCGACCGCGGCCTGCCAGGTGAACGCGAACCGGTCCTTGTCGGTGATCCACTCCTCGTTGACCTCGGGGTCCTCGCCGGCCAGCCGGCGCAGCACGACGCCGCGCCGGTGGTCGACGCGGATCGCCGCGCCGGACGAGTCGTGCTCGGCGACGCCGGGCGTGGACACGAGGTCGAACGGGCGGGCGCGGAACCGGTAGGCCGCGCCGGTCAGCGCGCCGACCGGGCAGATCTGCACCGTGTTGCCGGAGAAGTACGAGGCGAACGGGCTGCCCGACTCGTCGTCCTCGGCCGGTCCGACCGGGATGTCGGCGCCCAGGTCCACCGGGCCCGCGTAGCCGAGCACGTCGGTGTCGAACCGGCCGATCTGCTGCATCGCGCCGCGCTTCTGCAGGTCGATGAACGGGTCGCCGGCGATCTCCCGGGAGAACCGGGTGCACCGCTGGCACAGGATGCACCGCTCGCGGTCCAGCAGGATCTCGGTGGAGACCGCGATCGGCTTGGGGAACGTCCGCTTGACGTCGACGAACCGGCTGGTGCCGCGGCCGTTCGACATCGCCTGGTTCTGCAGCGGGCACTCGCCGCCCTTGTCGCAGACCGGGCAGTCGAGCGGGTGGTTGATGAGCAGCAGCTCCATCACGCCGTGCTGCGCCTTGTCGGCCTCGGCGGAGGTGCGCTGCGTGCGGACGTCCATGCCGGGCGTCGCCGTGAGCGTGCAGGAGGCCTGCGGCTTCGGCATCTTCGCGACCTTGCCGTCGCGCCCCGGGGCCCAGACCTCGACCAGGCACTGCCGGCACGCACCCGCGGGGGCGAGCAGCGGGTGGTCGCAGAACCGCGGGATCTGGATGCCGAGCTGCTCGGCGGCGCGGATCACCAGCGTTCCCTTCGGCACCGTGGTCTCGATGCCGTCGATCGTGAGGGTGACGCCCTCCTGCTTCTGCTCCGGCGGCGGTGTGGCCCCCGCCCCGGCGGGCTTCGGTGCGGTGACGGTCATCTCGGGGCCCCCGCGGGATCGGGAGCGCAGCGAGCGATGTCGTGGGGTGTGATCATGCGTGCGCTCCCGCGAGCTGGGCGCCGCTGCGGCGCGGCGTGTAGGGGACGAGCGAGGCGCGCTCCGGCGGGAACAGCACGTCGGCCGGGGTGTGCGTCCCGGCCTCGAACTCGTCCCGGAAGTACTGGATCGCCGAGGTGATCGGGCTGGTCGCGCCGTCGCCGAGCGCGCAGAACGCCTTGCCCAGGATGTTGTCGCACAGGTCCAGCAGCAGGTCGATGTCCCCCGACGTGCCCTGGCCCGCCTCCAGCCGGCCGAGCACCTGCGCCAGCCAGAAGGTGCCCTCGCGGCACGGGGTGCACTTGCCGCAGGACTCGTGCTTGTAGAACTGCGTCCACCGCGACACGGCCTTGACCACCGACACGGTCTCGTCGAACACCTGCAGCGCGCGGGTGCCGAGCATCGACCCCGCGGCGCCGACCTCCTCGTAGGTGAGCGGGACGTCCAGGTGCTCGGCGGTGAAGATCGGCGTCGACGACCCGCCGGGGGTCCAGAACTTCAGCTCGTGGCCCTCCCGGACGCCGCCGGCCATGTCCAGCAGCTCGCGCATGGTGATGCCGAGCGGCGCCTCGTACTGGCCGGGCCGGGTGACGTGCCCGGACAGGCTGAACAGCCCGTGCCCCGGCGACCGGTCGGTGCCCATCGTGCGGAACCAGTCGGACCCGCCGCGCAGGATCCCGGGGACCGAGGCGATCGACTCGACGTTGTTCACCACCGTGGGCCGGGCGTACAGGCCCGCGACGGCGGGGAACGGCGGCTTGAGCCGCGGCTGGCCGCGGCGGCCCTCCAGCGAGTCGAGCAGCGCGGTCTCCTCGCCGCAGATGTACGCGCCGGCGCCGGCGTGCACGGTGACCTCGAGGTCGTAGCCGCTGCCGTGCACGTCCTCGCCCAGGTGCCCGGCGGCGTACGCCTCCTCGACCGCGCGCAGCAGCCGGCGGTACACGTGCGCCACCTCGCCGCGCAGGTAGATGAACGCGTGGTGGCAGCCGATGGCGTACGACGTGATCGCGACGCCCTCCACCAGCAGGTGCGGGTCCGCCATCATCAGCGGGATGTCCTTGCAGGTGCCCGGCTCGGACTCGTCGGCGTTCACCACGAGGTAGCGCGGGCCGCCGTCCGGCGCGGGCAGGAAGCCCCACTTCATGCCGGTCGGGAACCCGGCGCCGCCCCGGCCTCGCAGGCCGGAGTCCTTGACGGTGGTCACCACGTCGGCGGCGTCCATCGTCAGCGCCTTCGTCAGACCCTCGTACCCGCCGTGCGCCTCGAAGGTGCGCAGCGTCCAGGGGCGGTCGGCGTCCCACCGGGCGCTGAGCACCGGGGTCAGCGTGGTCGCGTCGGCCATCACGACTCCTTCGACGTGTCGGGCGTGCTGCTGTCGGTGCGGTCGGTGCGGGCCGCGGAGCCCTGCGCGTCGCCGGCGGGCTCGGCGGTGTCGTCGGCGCGGTGCTCGGCCTGCTCCTGCGCGGGGCCGCGGTCCTCGGCCCCGGCGGCGGGCCGGTCGACGCTGGACTGCTCGCCGCCCGGCTGCGGCGTGCCGGCGGCGGGTGCCGCGGTGCCGGCGGCGGGTGCCGCGGTGCCGGCGGCGGGTGCCGCGGTGCCGGCGGCGGGTGCCGCGGGCTCGCCCTGCTCGTCCGGCTCGGCGGCGCGCTCGGCGGCGTCGAACGCGGGCGCCTGCCAGCCGCGCTCGCGCGCCAGCTCCAGCCCGCGCAGCGTCGGCGCCCCGGCGGCGACGCCCTCGTCGGCGAGCCCGTCCGGGAACCCGGCGAGCAGGCGGGAGACCTGCTGGAACGTCGGCACCCGGCTCGGCCCGCGGGTCGGGGCCACCGGCTCGCCCGCCATCAGCCGGCCGACGACCTCGGCGGCGGACTCCGGCGTCTGGTTGTCGAAGAACTCCCAGTTGATCATCATCACCGGCGCGTAGTCGCAGGCGGCGTTGCACTCGATCCGCTCGAGCGTGATCGTCCCGTCCGGGGTGGTCTCGTCGTGCCCGACGCCGAGCCGGTCGGTGAGCTCCTCCCAGACGGCGTCGCCGCCCATGATCGCGCACAGCGTGTTGGTGCAGACCCCCACGGTGTAGGTGCCGTTCGGCCGCCGCTTGTACTGCGTGTAGAACGTCGCGACCGCCGACACCTGCGCCGTCGACAGGTCCAGGGTGTCCGCGCAGAACGCGATCCCGGCGGGGCTGACGTAGCCGTCCTCGCTCTGCACCAGGTGCAGCAGCGGCAGCAGCGCGGACCGGGGGTCCGGGTACCGGGCGACGACCTGGGCGGCGTCGGCGGCTAGCCGGGCCCGGGTGTCCTCGTCGTAGGTCCCTCGTGGGCGCCCCGTTCCCGGGATCCGCGGGTGGTCGATGGCGGTCATCAGCGGTCCACCCCTCCGAGCACCGGGTCGATGGAGGCGACGGAGCAGACGACGTCCGCCACCTGCCCGCCCTCGCACAGCACCGAGACCGACTGCAGGTTGTTGAACGACGGGTCGCGGAAGTGCGCCCGGTACGGCTTGGTGCCCCCGTCCGAGACGAGGTGCACGCCGAGCTCGCCGCGGGGGTGCTCGACCGTCTGCCAGACCTGGCCGGCGGGCACCCGGAAGCCCTCCGTCACCAGCTTGAAGTGGTGGATCAGGGCCTCCATCGAGGTGCCCATGATCTCGCGGATGTGGTCGAGCGAGTTGCCCATGCCGTCCGCGCCGATCGCCAGCTGCGCGGGCCAGGCGATCTTCCGGTCCGCGACCATCACCGGGGTGCCGGCCGAGGCCTGCAGCCGGTCCACGACCTGCTCGACGATCCGCATCGACTGGTAGCACTCCTCGATGCGCAGGACCAGCCGGTCCCAGCAGTCCGCGCCCTCGGACACCGGCACGTCGAAGTCGTAGGTCTCGTAGCCGCAGTACGGGGCGGCCTTGCGGACGTCGTACGGCAGGCCGGTCGACCGGAGCATCGGGCCGGTGATGCCGAGCGCCATGCACCCGGCCAGGTTCAGCACGCCGACGTTCTGCAGCCGCCCCTTGAGGATCGGCTGGCCGAGCATGAGGTCCTCGAGCTGCGTGAGGTACCGCCGCACGCCGACCAGCGCCTCGCGCACGGAGTCGAGCCCACCGGGCGGGACGTCCTGGGCCACGCCGCCGGGGCGGATGTAGGCGTGGTTCATCCGCAGGCCGGTGACCATCTCGAAGATCCGGAGGATCTCCTCGCGCGCGGTGAACCCGATGGTCATGATCGTCGTCGCGCCGAGCTCGTTGCCGCCGGTCGCCAGGCACACGAGGTGCGAGGCGATCCGGTTCAGCTCCATCATCAGCACCCGGATCTCGGTGGCGCGCACCGGGACGTCGTCGGTGATCCCGAGCAGCTTCTCCACCGCCAGGCAGTACGCGGCCTCCTGGAACAGCGGGGCGACGTAGTCCATGCGGGTGCAGAACGTGACGCCCTGCACCCAGGTGCGGTGCTCCATGTTCTTCTCGATGCCGGTGTGCAGGTAGCCGATGCCCGCGCGGGCCTCGGTCACCGTCTCGCCGTCGATCTCCAGCATCAGCCGGAGCACGCCGTGGGTGGACGGGTGCTGCGGGCCCATGTTGACGACGATCCGCTGCTCGCCCAGCCGGGCGGCCTCCTCGGCGATGTCGGACCAGTCGCCGCCGGTCGCCTCGAAGCTGCGGATGCCGACGGTCTCGTCGTCGACGACGTGGCCGGTCGCCCTCGGCGCGCCTGTGGGTGCGGTCATGAGTAGGTCCTCCGCTGGTCGGCCGGCGGGATGGTGGCGCCCTTGTACTCCACCGGGATGCCGCCGAGCGGGTAGTCCTTGCGCTGCGGGTGCCCGGGCCAGTCGTCCGGCATCTCGATCCGCGCGAGGTCCGCGCGACCGGTGAAGACGATGCCGAAGAAGTCCCAGGTCTCGCGCTCGTGCCAGTCGTTGGCCGGGTAGACGTCGACCGTCGTCGGGATGGTCGGGTCGGCGTCGGGGACCGCCACCTCCAGCCGCAGCCGCCGGCCGTGGGTGACCGAGGTCAGGTGGTAGACGGCGTGCAGCTCCCGGCCGGTGTCGTGCGGGTAGTGCACGCCGCTCACGCCGAGCGACAGCTCGAACCGCAGGTCCTGGTCGTCCCGCAGGTGCCGGGTGACCTCGACCAGGTGCTCCCGGGCGATGTTCAGCGTCAGCTCGCCGCGGTCGACGACGACCGCCTCGACGGCGTTCGCGTAGCCCGTGCCGGACTCGTCGAGCAGCTCGGCCAGCACGTCCACGACCTCGTCGAACCAGCCGCCGTACGGCCGCTCGCTCGGGCCGGGCAGCACGACGGTCTGCACCAGGCCGCCGAACCCCGAGGTGTCGCCCGACCCCTGCACCCCGAACATGCCGTGCCGGACCTCGACCACCTCGAGCGGCAGGCTCCGGTCCGCCGGCAGGTTCTGCGAGCCGGCCTCGAGCGCGGCCTCGCTGGTGGTCTGCGCGCCGGTGTCGGCGCCCGCGGCGTCCCCGGCCTTCGCGGCCGCGGCGGCGTCGCGCTTCTCGTCGCTCATCGCAGCAGCCCCGTCATCTGCGAGGTCGGCGTGGCGCGCAGCGCGGCGGCCTCGACCTCCCGGGCGATGTCGGCGCGGTTCCGGCCGAGCGGCTCGGCCTTGATCTGCTCGTGGAGCTCGAGGATCGCGTTGATCAGCATCTCGGGCCGCGGCGGGCAGCCGGGCAGGTAGATGTCGACCGGGACGATGTGGTCGACGCCCTGCACGATCGCGTAGTTGTTGAACATGCCGCCGCTGCTGGCGCACACGCCCATCGACAGCACCCACTTGGGCTCCGCCATCTGGTCGTAGACCTGCCGGACGACGGGCGCCATCTTCTGGCTGACCCGCCCCGCGACGATCATCAGGTCCGACTGCCGCGGCGACGCGCGGAACACCTCCATGCCGAACCGGGAGATGTCGAACCGGGACCCGCCCGTGGCCATCATCTCGATGGCGCAGCACGCCAGGCCGAACGTCACCGGCCAGAGCGAGGCCTTGCGGACCAGCCCGGCGAGCGTCTCGACGGACGTCAGCAGGAACCCCGACGGTGCTTCTTCGATGCCCATGTCAGTCCTCGTCCCACTCGAGACCGCCGCGTCGCCACTCGTAGACGAACGGCACCGTGATCAGCGCGAGGAAGCCCAGCATCGCCACCAGCCCGAACGCCGCGAGCTCGCCGAAGCCCACCGCCCAGGGGTAGAGGAAGACGACCTCGATGTCGAAGATGATGAAGGTCATGGCGACCAGGTAGTACTTCACCGGGAACCGGCCGCCGCCGACCGCGTGCGGGGTCGGCTGGATGCCGCACTCGTAGGCCTCGAGCTTGGCGCGGTTGTACCGCTTGGGGCCCAGCACGGCGCTGGCGGCGAGGCCGCCGACCGCGAGGACGGCGGCGATCCCCATCATGACGAGGAGGGGGACGTACGGGTTGGTCATCGGTGCTCTCCCGGTGGGGGGTGGAGTGCTTCCGGATGGGCGGCGGTGCCGACGGGTGCCGACGGGCGGTGCGGGCGGCGGGCGAGGCCGGCGCGCGGGCCGTCGGGGCCGGCGTCAGGGCGGGGCGGTCACGAGGCCGGCGCCAGACGTGCGAGGCCGGCGATCACCCGGTCGACGGCGTCGCCGCCGTGCGGCTCGTAGCAGTCGGCGAGCAGCTTGTGCGTGAAGCGCATGACCAGCGGGCGGGGCAGGCCGTACCGCGTGCACGCCCGCATGATCTGCGGGTGCTCGATGAGCTTCACGAACACCCGGCCGAGCGTGTAGTACCCGCCCAGGTCGTCCTTCATCCGCGCGCCGTAGGTGGCGAGCGCGCGCTCGCGCCCCGCGGCGGTGCCGCGGGCGGTGGCCTGCACGATGGCGTCGGCCGCGACGCGGCCGGCCTGCAGGGCGTAGGCGATGCCCTCGCCGTTGAACGGGCTGATCATCCCGGCGGCGTCGCCGACCAGCATGAGGCCCCGGCCGTAGAGCGGGCCGCGGTTGAACCCCATCGGCAGCGCCGCGCCGCGCACGGGGCCGATCTGGTTCTCCTCGGTGAACTCCCACTCGGCGGGGGCGTTGGCCATCCACCTCGCGAACAGGTCCTTGTAGTCGACCTTCGTCGCGGCGGCGGTCGAGGACACCGAGCCGAGGCCGACGTTGGCGGTGCCGTCGCCGAGCGAGAAGATCCAGCCGTAGCCGGGCATCAGGTCGGACTCGCCGGGCCTGCCGTCCCACAGCTCGAGGTGCGACTCCATCCACGGGTCGTCGTGCCGCGGGGTGCGGAAGTACGTCCGCACGGCGACGCCCATCGGACGGTCCTGGCGCTTCTCCAGCCCCAGGCCGGTCGCGAGGCGGGCGGAGACGCCGTCGGCCGCGATCACCACGGGGGCGCGGTAGGTGACCGGGTCCCCGGCGCGCCGGCCGTCGGCGTCCACCGGCCGGGCCTGCACGCCGACGACGCGCCCGGTGCGCTCGTCGACCAGGGGCCCGGTCACGTTGGTGCGCTCCTGCACCTTGGCGCCGGCGGCACGGGCGTGCTCGACCAGCAGGTGGTCCAGCGACATCCGCGACCGGGCCAGGCCGTACGAGGGGTACGAGGACAGCTCGGGCCACGGCAGCTCGACCACGTGCCCGCCGCCCAGCACCCGCAGGCCCACGTTCCGGATCCAGCCGTCCTGCTCGCGCAGCGGCACGCCCATCCGGGCCAGCTCGGCCACCGCGCGCGGGGTCAGGCCGTCGCCGCAGATCTTGTCCCGCGGGAAGGACGCCTTGTCGAGCAGCAGCACGGACAGGCCCGCCGAGGCGCAGTGGTACGCCGCGCTCGCGCCACCGGGTCCGGCGCCCACGACGATGACGTCGGCGTCATCGCTCTTGCCACTCTGCACGGTTCGCCCCATTTGTGAATGCCTTCACACCTGTTACTCGCCGAGTGTAGTGATATCTCGCTCGGCTTGTCTGCGAAGGCTTGCCTCAGAAGCGTCGCTGCTCCTGACCAGGGGTTTTGCAGGACTTTCGTCCCATGAATACCGGCTAATTGATCCCAGGATTCGTGGCGCGGTGCAGCGCGACGATCCCGCCGGACAGGTTGCGGTAGGCCACGGACGACCAGCCGCTCTGCTTGAGCAGCCGCGCGAGGCCCAGCTGGTCCGGCCAGTCACGGATGGACTCGGCCAGGTAGGTGTACGCGTCGGACTCCCGCGCGACCACGCCGGCGACCTTCGGCAGCGCCCGCATCAGGTACCCGGAGTACAGGGTGCGGAACGGTGCCCACGTCGGGGTCGAGAACTCGCACACCACCAGCCGGCCGCCCGGCCGGGTCACGCGGCGCATCTCCTCCAGCGCCCCGACGGTGTCCACCACGTTGCGCAGGCCGAACGAGATCGTCACCGCGTCGAACGAGCCGTCCGCGAAGGGCAGCGCCGTGGCGTCGCCCGCGGTGAACGGCAGGTCCGGCCGGCGCCGCTTGCCGACGGTGAGCATCCCCGTGGAGATGTCGCACGGCACCACCTTCACGCCGGCGTCGGCCAGCGGCTCGCTCGACGTGCCCGTGCCCGCCGCGAGGTCCAGCACCGTCTCCCCCGGCAGCGCGTCGAGCGCCCGCAGGGTGGCCTTGCGCCAGGCCCGGTCCTGGCCCAGCGACAGCACGTCGTTGGTCAGGTCGTAGCGGCGGGCGACACCGTCGAACATCGTGGCGACGTCGTGCGGGTCCTTGTCGAGGGAGGCGCGGGGCATGGGCTCATCGTGTCAGGTCGGGGGGCGTGGTCGCGCGCGGGGTCGTGCGGGCGGGGGCGGGGCGGGTGCGGGCGTCGTGCGCGTCACCCGTGCCGGCGGGCTGCCGCGGCCGCGCGGGTCCGGTGGCGGTCGTACCCTGGTCGGCGATGACCAGCCCCCTCGGCGACCGCGTCCCCGCCGCGTCCCCGCACCCCGAGCCGCTCGTGGTGCGCACCGTCGCCCTCGACGCCGTCGACGACCTGCTGCACCTGCTGCCGGAGGACGCCCCGCTGACCTGGGTGCGCCGCGGCGACGGCCTGGTGGGCTGGGGCGAGGCCGCGCGGGTCGACGTCGGCGGGGCGGACCGGTTCGCCGACGCCGAGCGCTGGTGGCAGCGGCTCGTCGCGCACGCGGTCGTCCGGGACGAGGTGCACCTGCCCGGCACCGGGCCGGTCGCCTTCGGCTCCTTCGCTTTCGACGACGAGTCCGCGGCCGGTGGCGCGCTGGTCGTGCCGCGCGTCGTGGTGGGCCGCCGGGACGGACGCGCGTGGCTGACCGTCGTCGAGACCGCCGGCACCCTCGGGCCCGCCCCGGACTGGTCGCTCGTGGCGCGGCACGTGGCCGGGCTGACCCCGGTGCGCGCACCGGGAGACGTGACGTACTCCGCCGGCGCGGTCGCGGCCGACGACTGGCCCGACGTGGTCGCCCGGGGCGTCGCCGCCATCCGCGCCGGCGAGCTGGACAAGGTCGTGCTCGCCCGCGACGAGGTCGCCACCACCACCGAGCCGCTCGACGTCCGGCACCCGCTGCGCCGGCTCGCGGAGCAGTACCCCACCACCTGGACCTTCTCCGTCGACGGCCTGATCGGCGCGACGCCCGAGCTGCTGCTGCGCTCCGAGAAGGGCCTGGTCACCTCGCGCGTGCTGGCCGGGACCATCCGGCGCACCGGCGACGACGACGCCGACCTCGCCCGCGCCGCGATCCTCGCGCACTCCTCCAAGGACCTCGAGGAGCACGAGTACGCCGTGACGTCGGTGGTGCGCGCGCTGGCGCCGTTCTGCTCGTCGACCAACGTGCCGGACGCGCCGTTCGTGCTGCACCTGCCGAACGTCCTGCACCTCGCCTCCGACGTCACGGCGGTCCTGGCCGGCGACCAGGCCGACGGCACCCCGCACCCGACGTCGCTGGCCCTCGCCGCCGCCCTGCACCCGACGGCCGCCGTCTGCGGCACGCCCACCGACGCCGCCCGCACGCTCATCCGGCGCGTCGAGGGCATGGACCGCGCCCGGTACGCCGGGCCCGTGGGCTGGGTCGGCGCCGACGGCGACGGCGAGTGGGGCATCGCGCTGCGCTCCGCCGAGCTCGATCGCACCGACCCGCACCGGCTGCGGCTGTTCGCGGGCTGCGGCATCGTCGCGGCGTCGGTGCCGGCGGCGGAGCTGGCGGAGTCGCGGGCCAAGCTGGTCCCGATGCGCACGGCGCTCGCCTCGGACTGACGCGCCGCGCGGCGGGCACGCCGTCCGTCACGTGCCGACTGATCCGCGATTGGCGCGTCGGGCGCCGGAAGTGGGACGACCCCCGCAGGCGCGAGGGGGGCGCGCCGCGGGGGTCGTCGGGGGGTGGGGCGCCGGGGTGCGGGCTCGGCGTCCCGGGCCCGGGCGGGGCAGGGGGAGTCCCGCCCGGGCGTCTGGGTCAGCAGGGGCGGTCAGCCCTGGCCCTGCTGCTGCTGCTGCTGGAACCACTCCCACAGCTGCTCGGGCGTCATGTCGCGCGGGTCGGTCGAGCCGCTGCCCGAGCCGCCCTGGCCGGAGTCCGCGCTGGTCTCCTCGCGGACCGCGAGGGTGACGTCGACGTCCTGCGCCTTGCCGTCCCGCACCACGGTGAGCGTGGCCTCGGAGCCGGACGCGTACGCCCGGACGTAGCCGGTCAGCGACTCGGCACCGGCCACGGCCCTGCCGTCGATGGCGACGATGACGTCGCCCTCCTGGACGCCGGCCTCGGCCGCGGGCGAACCGGCGGTGACCGACTGCACCTGCGCCCCGGCGCGGGTGACGCCGTCGGCGGTGGCGGTGGTGTCGCTGAGCCCGACGCCGAGGAACGCGTGCTCCGCGGTGCCGTCCTCGATCAGCTGGCCGGCGATCAGGTCGGCCAGGTTCACCGGGATGGCGAACCCGAGGCCGATGGACCCGGACTCGCTGGACGTGGTGGCGATCGACGAGGTGATGCCGATGACCCGGCCCTCCGCGTCGAACAGCGGCCCGCCGGAGTTGCCGGGGTTGACCGCCGCGTCGATCTGGATCGCGTTGGTCACCACCGTCTCGGAGCCGGTCTCGGCCGTGGACACCGGACGGTCCAGCGCGGAGACGATGCCGGTCGTGACCGTGTTCGCCAGGCCGAGCGGGTTGCCGACGGCCATGACGGGGTCGCCGACGGTGATCTCGCTCGAGTCGCCGAGGGTGGCGGCCGTCAGGTCGTCCGGGGCGTCCTGCAGCTGGATGACGGCCAGGTCCGTGGTCGGGTCGGTGCCGATGACGTCGGCGGTGAAGATCCGGCCGTCGGTCAGCGTGACCGTGACCTGGTCGTCCTGCGCGCCGGCCACCACGTGGTTGTTCGTGACGATGTGGCCGTCCGTGTCGACGATCACGCCGGAGCCCTGCGCCTCGCCCTGGGCCGTCGTGACCTGGATCGCGACGACGGACGCCTGGACGGCGGACGCGACGGCCTGCCAGTCCGGGTTCGCCGACGTCGAGCCGGAGACGGGCGCGGTGTCCGTGCTGGTCCGGCCGATCGACGCGATGTCGGCGTCGCGGGCGGAGCCCTGCTCGTCGAACGCGCCGGTCAGCGCCGCGGTGCCGAAGCTGGCGAGCAGGGCCGCCGCGACGCCGACGCCGGCGACGGGGAGCCACAGGCGGTTGCGCTCCGAGCGGGTGCGCGTGGTGGTGGTGCCGCCCTCGGCCGGGGTGCCGTCCGGGCCGTGCCCCTCGGGTCCGTGCGGGCCGGCGGGGCCGCCGGGCGCACCCGGGGCCGCCGGGGCGCGGAACGCGGCGAGCGGGTCGCCGGACGGACGCTGCGGAGCCGGCTGCGGTGCGTGCGGACCGGCCTGCTGCGGCGTGTGCTGCGGGGTGTGCTGCTGCGGCGCGAGCTGCCCGTAGCGCGGCTGCTGCGGGGCGGGCTGCTGCGGCGCGCCGCCCTGCTGGTACGGGGCCGGGTACGGCGCGGGGGCGGCGGCCGGCATCTGCTGCGTGGGGGTCGGCGCGATCCGCTGCGTCGGGTTCTCCTGCGGGTGCTGCTCCGCGGCCGGGGTCGTCGGCGCTGCGGGCGCTGCGGGCACGGCCTCGGTCGCCGCGGCGCGATCGGGGGCGCCCGGCAGCTCGACCTGCTCGGTCGGCCGGTTCTCCTGCGGGGTGGACGGGCTCGACGAGCCGGCGTCAGGCTGGTGCTCGGGGTGGCTGCTCATGGGGTCTACCTCCTTCTCGTGGAGTATCAGACCGCGCCGCCCTGGAACGACGCTCGGCAGAACCTGGGAGTCCGCTGCGAGTTGCCGATGACCGCCGGGTGCCGGTCAGGCTGCAGGATCCGACGGCACGTCGGCCACCGCATCCCGGACGGCCGCCGCCAGGCGCTCGCCGAGCGCCCGCCGGTCCGCCCGGTCCACCCGCACCTCGACGACCGACGTGCCGGGTCCGGGCGCCGCGAGCGCCGCGGCCAGGGCCGTCACGTCCGAGACGCGCACGTGCCGCACCCCGTAGCCGGCGCACAGGGCCGCGACGTCGGCGGCGTGCGGGGTGCCGAACACGCGCTCGAACGTCCGCGCCCGCCCCGGGGCGCCGTGCTCCAGCGTCGCGAAGATGGAGCCGCCGGCGTCGTTCAGCACGACCAGCTGCAGGTCGACCTCAGGCTCGGTGGTGAGCCGCAGCAGCCCGCCGACGTCGTGCAGGAACGTCAGGTCGCCCAGCAGCGCGCGCACCCGGCGGCGCGGCAGCCCGAGCGCGACACCGGTGGCGGTCGACACCGTGCCGTCGATGCCGGCCAGCCCGCGGTTGGCGAGCACGGTCGGCGCCTCGGTCCAGCGCGCGACCAGGTCCAGGTCGCGCACCGGGTTGGACGAGCCGACCACGAGCACGTCCGACGGCAGGCAGGCCTCCGCGACGGCCCGCACCGCGCGCGGACCCGTCAGCGGCGGCGTGCTGCGGGTGGGCGGGGCGGCCGGGTCCTCGTCCAGCAGGGCGTCGAGCGCGGCCGCGGCGGCCGCGTCCGCGCGCTGCCAGGCGCCGAGCCAGGCGGGGTCGTCGGTCGGCCCGGCCAGCCAGGCCGCCGGGACCCCGGTGAGCACCCGGTCGGCCGCCCGGCCGGCGTCGGGCCACCCGGACCCGAGCGGGGCGACCACGGTCAGGTCGACGTCGTCCCGCGCGAGCAGCGCGGACACGGGGCGGGACAGCGTCGGCCGCCCGAGCAGCACGACCGACCGCACCCGGCCGCCCAGCGCCGGGTCGGCCAGCAGCATCCGGTAGGCGGCCGGGGCGTTCGCCCCGCCGCGGGCACCGGACGACGGCTCCGCGAGCAGCGGCCAGCCCGCCGCCTCGGCCAGCCGGCGCGCGTCGGGCCCGGCGCCGTCGCCGGCGACGACCACGACGGGGCCGGGCAGGTCGGCACGCGCGGGCACGTCGGCGGCCACGGGGAGGTCGGCAGCCGGACGCGGCACGACGGCCACCCGGCCCGGCGGGGTCCCCGCGCCGGTGGACGGCCACGGCTCGGGCCCGGGGGCCAGCGGCTCGCGGTACGCGAGGTCCAGGTGCACGGGCCCCGGGTCGCCGGTGCGCGTGCCGAGCGCCGCCGTCACCGCGCGCGAGACCAGGTGCCGCAGGTCGCGGTCCTCCCCCGGCCGGCCGGTCGGTGCGGGCACGTCGGCCTCCAGCCGGGTGGCGGGACCGAAGAGGCCGGGCTGGACCGTCGTCTGGTTCGCGCCGGTGCCGCGCAGCTCGTGCGGCCGGTCCGCGGTGAGCAGCAGCAGCGGGACCCCCGCGTGGTGCGCCTCCAGCACGGCCGGGTGCAGGTTCGCGACGGCGGTGCCGGACGTGGTCACCACCGCCACCGGGCGCGGCTCCCCGTCGACGGCGGCGGCGCGCGCGAGACCCAGCGCCAGGAACGCCGCGGAGCGCTCGTCGACCCGCACGTGCAGCCGCACCGGCGGCGCGCCGGCGGGGCGGTCGTCGTCCGGCAGCGCCGCCTCGGCGAGCGCGTAGGCCAGCGGCGCGCTGCGCGAGCCCGGCGACAGGACCACGTCGCGCACGCCGTGGGCGGCGAGCTCCTGCACGAGCAGCCGGGCGGCCTGCGGCGCCGGGGCGCCGCGCACCGGACCGCGGGGACCGGTGCCCGTCACCGCCGCACCTCCGGTGCCCCCTGCAGCGCCTGCACCGCGGCCAGCCGGTCGGCCCACCGCGCGGCCGTCGCGTCGTCCGCCGCCGTGGCGGCGAGCCGCTCGGCGCTCGGGACGAGAGCGCGCGCGTCGGCGACGGACAGCGCGCCGTCGACGGGCAGCAGCGGGCGGTCGACCACGTCGTCCGTGAACAGCTGCGCCGTCGCGAGGCCGCAGGCGTACGGCAGCTCCGGCAGCGCGGCCGCGAGCGCCACGCCCGCCGCCAGGCCGACCGACGACTCCAGCGCCGACGACACGACCACCGGCAGGCCCACCTGCTCGGCCAGCGCCAGGCACGCCCGCACCCCGCCGAGCGGCTGCACCTTGAGCACCACGACGTCCGCCGCCTCGGCGCGCACCACCGCCATCGGGTCCTCGGCCCGCCGGATGGACTCGTCGGCGGCGATCGGCACGTGCGTCGCGCGGCGCACCCGCGCCAGGTCGTCCACGGAGGCGACGGGCTGCTCGGCGTACTCCAGCCCGCGGGCCGCGCGGTCGAGCACCCGCAACCGCTCCACGGCCGTGCCGACGTCCCAGCCGGCGTTCGCGTCGACCCGGATGGCGCCGCCCGGCCCGAGGGCCTCGCGCACCGCGGCGAGCCGGTCGGCCTCCTCGGCGGCGCCCTGGCCGGGCTCGGCGACCTTCACCTTGGCGGTCGTGCACCCGCCGGAGGCGAGCACGATCCGGCGCGCGGCGTCCGGCCCCACGGCGGGGACGGTCACGTTGACGGGCACGCGGTCGCGGACCGGCTCGGGCCAGCCCTCGTCGGCGGCCTCGCGGGTGGCGCGCCACCAGGCGGCGGACTCGGGGGCGTCGTAGTCCCAGAAGGGGCTGAACTCGCCCCAGCCGGCCTCCCCCCGGACCAGGACGCCCTCGCGCACGGTGATCCGGCGGAAGCGCGTCCGGAGGGGGATCGCGTAGACGTGCACGTCGTCAGCGTACGGGCACCCGGCCGCCCTACGCTGGGGAGCGTGACCGACCAGCTGCCCCCGCGCGTCTCCGACACCTTCGACCCGTCCCGGTGGCGGGCGGTCACGGGGTTCGAGGACCTGACCGACCTGACCTACCACCGCGGGGTCGCCCGCTCGGCCGACGGCACCGGACGCGACCTGCCGGTCGTGCGCGTGGCCTTCGACCGGCCCGAGGTGCGCAACGCCTTCCGCCCGCACACGGTCGACGAGCTCTACCGCGTGCTCGACCACGCCCGGATGACGTCCGACGTCGGCACCGTGCTGCTGACCGGCAACGGCCCCAGCCCCAAGGACGGCGGGTACGCGTTCTGCTCCGGCGGCGACCAGCGGATCCGCGGCCGGGACGGCTACCGGTACACCGAGAGCACCGACGCGGAGACGGCCGACCACATCGACCCCGCGCGCGCCGGCCGGCTGCACATCCTGGAGGTGCAGCGCCTGATCCGGACGATGCCCAAGGTCGTGGTCGCCGTCGTGAACGGCTGGGCGGCCGGCGGCGGGCACTCGCTGCACGTCGTCGCCGACCTGACGATCGCGTCCCGCGAGCACGCCCGGTTCATGCAGACCGACGCCAACGTCGGGTCGTTCGACGGCGGCTACGGGTCCGCGCTGCTGGCCCGGCAGGTGGGGCAGAAGCGCGCGCGGGAGATCTTCTTCCTGGCGCGCGAGTACTCGGCTGAGCAGGCGATGGCCTGGGGCGCGATCAACGAGGTCGTGGACCACGCCCGGCTCGAGGAGACGGCGCTCGAGTACGCGCGGATCATCGCGACCAAGTCTCCCCAGGCCATCCGGATGCTGAAGTTCGCGTTCAACCTCGCGGACGACGGCCTGGCCGGGCAGCAGGTGTTCGCGGGCGAGGCGACCCGCCTGGCGTACATGACGGACGAGGCCGTCGAGGGGCGCGACGCGTTCCTCGAGCGCCGCGACCCGGACTGGTCCCGCTTCCCGTACGCGTACTGACCCCGGGCCGGGCGGCGCCCGGGGGGCCCGCGCGACCCGGGCCCAGCCAGCGTCGCGTGCCCCGGCCGGGCCGCCTCGCCGAGTGTCCAGAAACTGCGGCGATATGCGTGAGATGTCCGTGAGTTCGTGGACACTCGCCGCTGCGCGGGCGCGGGTCCGGTCCCGGGCGGGAGGTCCGGGCGCACGCGGAGGTCCGGGCGCGGACGGGGCGAGAGCGCCCCTCGCTCAGGAGATCGCGAGCGAGCCCGTGCCGGCCGGGACCAGCTCGACCCAGGTGTTCCCCGGCGACAGCAGCGCGGGCGCCCCGTCGGCGGTGAACAGCTGCATGGGCGCGTCGCGGGAGTCCTTCTGCCAGCGCACCGGGACCGTCTTGCCGCCGCTGGCCAGCGTGCCCTCGCCCGAGCCGACCAGCGTGTAGGTCGGGACCACCGCGCCGTTCTGCGCGCCGAACGGAGTGCCGGGGTGCTCCGCCACGATCGACACCACGTTGGTCGCGGTCAGCCGGGCACCGGAGGCGCCCGTCGCCGGGGTGGCGCCCTCGGAGCGGTCCCAGGAGGTCCCGTTCCAGGTCCAGGTCGGGCTGGACTGGCCCGACAGCGAGAACGCCAGGGTGGTCGCCGGGGTGCCGGCGACCACGGCGGTCGCGCGCTCGGCGGACCGGGCGAACCGGAACTGCTCGCCGGGGCTCGCCTGGTGGTTCGCGTCGGCCTGCGCGAGCAGCGCGGCCGGGTCGGCGTAGACGTTGTGCGGCGCGGACCGCGTCCGGACCCGGTACAGCCCGGGCGCGCCGGCGTCGTGGCTGATCACCTGGGTCGGGCTGGCCGCGACCAGCGCGAGGATGCCGGGCTGGCCGCCGGAGAACGTCAGCAGGCCGTTCAGCGGGGACACGATGTCCGGGTCCATCGGCCGCACGGAGCGGATCGGACCGACCTCGGCGGGCAGCTGCGAGTGCCAGACGGCGACGAGCCGCGAGACCTCGAACTCGACGATCGTCTCCCAGACGACGTCGGCCTGCTCCAGCCCGGACTGCGGGCGGGCGGTCGCGGTGTTCTCGATCTTCACCGCGAGCGCGGGGCGGTTCGCGGGCTCGCCCGCGACCCCGGTCAGCGGCCAGGTCGGCGGGACGACCGGGTCGGGCGCGGCGGCCTTGGTGGGCTCGAGCGTCGGGGCCACGGTCGACGCCTGCGGAGCGGGCTGGCCGCCCTGCGAGCAACCGGTGACCAGCAGCGCCGCGGCGACCGCCAGACCCGCGGCGCGCCGGAGCTGCCGCCTGGTGGTGTGGAGCATTCGTCGAACCCTTCGCGTGCGCCTGCTGCCCTGTGCGTCCTCCGCGCGTCCCCGCGCGACCGCGCCACTCTACGTGCGGACCTACGCTGACCCGGTGAACCGACCCGTCCGCGTCGTCCCCGTCACCCCCGCGTCGGTCCCCGCGCTGGTGACCGCGCTGGCCGCGGCGCTGGACGGATCGGGACCGGCGGTGCTGCCGGTAAACGGCGCCGAGGACGGCACCCCGGCAGGCACGGGACCGGTGGCCGACGACGTCGCCCTGCTGGTCCGGACGTCGGGGTCGACCGGATCGCCGCGCGAGGTGCTGCTCACCGCGGCGGCCCTGCGCGCGTCCGGCGAGGCGACGGCCGCACGGCTGTCCGGGCACGGGCGCTGGCTGCTGCCGCTGCCGCCCGCGCACGTCGCGGGCCTGCAGGTCCTGGCGCGGTCGATCCTGGCCGGCACGGAGCCGACCGTGCTGACCGGGCCGTTCCGGGCGGAGTCGTTCGTCGCCGCGGTGGCGGGGATGGCGGCCGGCGCGGGCCCCCGGTACACGTCGCTGGTGCCGACCCAGCTGCACCGGCTGCTCGCGTCGCCGGCGGGGACCGCGGCGCTGGCCGGGTTCGACGCCGTGCTGCTGGGCGGCGCGGCCACCCCGCCCGCACTGGTGGCCCGCGCCCGCGAGGCCGGGGCCCGCGTCGTCACCACCTACGGGATGTCCGAGACGTGCGGAGGCTGCGTCTACGACGGCGTCCCGCTCGACGGCGTGTCCGTGGACGTCGGGCCCGACGGCCGGGTGGCGATCGCCGGGCCGGTGCTGGCCGCCGGCTACCGCGACCGTCCCGACCTGGACGCCGAGCTGTTCGAGGAGCGCGCCGGCACCCGGTGGCTCCGGACCAGCGACCTCGGCCGGTGGACCGACGACGACCCGCCGCGCCTCGAGGTGCTGGGCCGCGCCGACGACGTCCTGGTCACCGGCGGGGTCAAGGTGCCGCCCGCCGCCGTCGAGCGGGTGCTGGCCGAGCGGCCCGGCGTCGGGGAGGTGCTCGTGGTGGGCGTGCCCGACCCGGAGTGGGGGCAGGCGCTGACCGCCGTCGTGGTCGCCGCGCCGAGCGGGCCGGCGCCGGACCTCGCCGACCTGCGCGCGGCGGCGGGCGACCGGCTGGGGGGCCCGGCGGCGCCGCGGCACCTGGTGCTGGTGGACGCGCTGCCCCTGCGAGGTCCGGGCAAGCCGGACCGATCGGGTGCCGCCGCGCTGGCCGCCCGCGCGCTCGGCCGCACGCCCTGACCCGCCCACGGTCGTCGGCCGGTGCGTGGCGGACCCGCGGCGCGGGTAACGTCACCGGCAGCCCCATCCCCCGCGAGCGTCCGCGGACGCACGACAGGAGCACCATGGCCACCCCGTCCGAGTGGATCGCCGGTGCGCGTCCGCGCACCCTGCCCGCCGCCGCCGCACCGGTCCTGGTCGGCACGGGCGCCGCCGCCCAGGTGGACTCCGCCCACCTCGGCCGCGCGCTGCTGGCCCTCGGCGTCGCCCTCGCGCTGCAGGTCGGGGTGAACTACGCGAACGACTACTCCGACGGCGTCCGCGGCACGGACACCGAGCGCGTCGGCCCGCTGCGCCTCACCGCCAGCGGCCTCGCCCGGCCGCGGGCCGTCAAGCTCGCCGCGTTCGCCGCGTTCGGCGTCGCCGGGCTGCTCGGGCTCGGCCTGGTCGCGCTGACCGGCCAGTGGTGGCTGCTGGCCGTCGGCGTGGTCTGCGTGCTGGCCGCCTGGTACTACACCGGCGGGAAGCGGCCGTACGGCTACGCCGGGCTCGGCGAGGTCGGCGTCTTCGTGTTCTTCGGGCTGGTCGCCGTGCTCGGCACCACCTACACGCAGGCGGGGCGCACCACCTGGCCCGCCTGGGTCGGCGCCGTCGCCATCGGCCTGATCGCCTGCGCGCTGCTCATGGTCAACAACCTGCGGGACGTCCCCACCGACTCCCTGGTCGGCAAGCGCACCCTGGCCGTCCGGATCGGCGAGCGGCGCGCCCGGCAGGCGTATGCGGTGATGGTCGTGCTGCCGATCCTGCTGGGCCTGGTGTGCGCGTTCGCGAACCCGTGGGCGCTGGCCGTCATCCTGCTCAGCCTGCCCGCGGGCGTCCTCGCGTTCACGGTGCTGGTCGGCGCCCGCGGGATCGCCCTGGTCCCCGTGCTCGCGGGCACCGGGATGTACGAGCTCGGGTTCGGCGTGCTGCTCGGGCTCGGCCTGGCGATCTGAGCCGGCGGCCTCAGGCCACGCGGCCCGGGGCGCCGTCCTCGCGCTCGGCGGCGTCCACCTCGGCGTCCTCCTCCGCGGCGTCCGCGGCTGCCCGGCGGGACAGGCGCGGCCGGTCGCCGCGCGCCTCCGCCCGCTGCTGCAGCCAGAGCGCCGCGCGGTCCCGGTACCCGCGCAGCAGCGCGTAGGACAGCAGCGCCGCGGCCAGCGCCGCCAGCACCACCCCGAGCAGGTAGCCCGTGCCGAGCCCGACGAACACGACGAGCGCCACGGCGAACAGGGCGAGGCGGAGCAGGGAGTAGGTCAGCACGGGCACGCCCCCAGGGTAAGCCGTGCTGCTGTGCCGCCTCGGCGCCCGCGCCCCGCCGCCCCGGTCGGCGAGCGCGCCCGTGCTGGTTAGGCTGGACCGCATGGTCCGCGCCCTCTTCTTCCTCGTGATCATCGGCCTGGCGGTGTACGCCCTGGCCGACATCGCCACGAGCGACGACCGGGCACGTCGCGGCATCCCCCGCGGGGTCTGGCTGCTCGTCGCCCTGGTGCCCGTGGTGGGTGCGGTGGCGTGGATCCTGTCGAGCCGCGCGGCGCGCGCGGAGGGCGGTGCCGGCGGCCCGGGCCGCTCCGGCGGGACCCGGCCCTCGAGCGGCGGCCCGCGGCGCACCGGCCCGCTCGCGCCCGACGACGACCCCGAGTTCCTCTGGCGGCTCGAGCAGGAGCGGATCCGGCGCGAGCGCGAGGCCGGCCGCTCCGGTGAGGCCGACGGCTCCAGCGGGGACGTCCCCGACGACGGCGCCCGCGGCTGACCCTCCCGCCGCACCGACCCACGCACGCCGACCGGCCAGCCCCGTCGAGCGCCCCACCGACGGATGCGCCCGGGACGAGCGCGCCGACGGGTGAGCGCGCCACCGGCCGAGCGCGCCGAGATAGGGCCGCCCCGCCGAGATAGGGCGTCCTGGTGCCCTACCTCGACGCGCGCGCCCTATCTCGACGCCAGGAGCTCGGCGTGTCAGGAGCTCGGCGTGTCAGGAGCTCGGCGTGTCAGGAGCTCGGCGTGTCAGGAGCTCGGCGTGTCAGGCAGGGGTCGGCCTGGTTCGACGGTCGAACCCGGTCGGGCGTGGGGGTCCGGGCGCGCGCGGACGGGTCCGCACCGGGGACCGCGCGCGGTCAGCGCCGCAGGGCGGCGCAGCGGGTCACAGGCCCGAGTACGAGTGCTTCCCGTCGACGAACAGGTTGACCACCGTGAAGTTGGCCAGCACGACCGCGTACCCGACGTAGACGAAGTACGCCGCCCTGCGCCCGGCCCAGCCGCGGGTGGTGCGGGCGTGCAGGTACGCCGCGTACACGACCCACGCGACGAAGGTGCCGACCTCCTTGGGGTCCCAGCCCCAGTACCGGCCCCAGGCGTGCTCGGCCCAGATGGCGCCGCCGATGAGCGTGAAGGTCCACAGCACGAAGCCGATGGCGTTCAGCCGGAACGACAGCGCCTCCAGCTGGCGGGCGGACGGCACGGTGCGCAGCCAGGACCACGCGGGCCCGGTGACGCGCCAGCGGGCGAACGCCCGGCGCAGGCCGTCGGCGCTGCGCCACGGGTGGTCCAGGTGGGAGCGGCCGGTCTCGCGGCCGTCCTGCAGGACCTGCAGCACCGCGGTGGCGAAGGCGACGGTGAAGATGCCGGTCGCGGCGATGGCGACGCCGACGTGGATGATCAGCCAGTAGCTCTGGAGCGCGGGCTGGACGGCGTCGGCCTGGACGTAGAACACCAGCAGGCCGAGGGCCAGGGCGAGCACGCCGATGCCCATCACCGCGACGCCGAGGAACGGGATCACGCGGCGGCGCTGCACGAGCACGAGCACGACGGCGGCGACGAACGTGCCGACCAGGGTGAACTCGTACATGTTGGCGGTCGGCCAGCGGCCGGCGGCGACGCCGCGCAGCACGATGCCGGCGCCCAGCAGCAGGATGCCCAGGTAGGTGGTGGTGCGGGCGATGCCGGTGGCCCGGCTCGGTCCGGCGGTGCGCTCGGGCTCCGCGTCGTCCAGCAGTCCGGAGCGGGGCGCGGCGGCGCGGTCGTCGGCGGGCGGAGCGGGCTCGGCGGGAGCGCCGGCACCCACGGTCGCGTGCGCGGCGGCCCGCGCCTGCTTGGCGGCGGCCACCCGGGCGGCGCGCTCGCGGCGGTGCTCGGCGGACGACGCGTCGGCGATGCGCGCCAGCGCCGAGGTGTACGCGATCAGGGCGATCGTGAACGCCGTCGCCGCCCCCCACACGAGCAGGGTGCTGATGTCGCCGAGTGCCATGTCCTTCTACCTTCCGGTCCGGCCGGTGGGCGCGTCGCCGTCGGCGGCACGGAGCCGGTCCATCGCCCGGTCGAGCTCTGCCTGCAGGCCCACGTCGTCGCCGCGCGCGAGCGCGGCGGCGGTGACCACTGTACGGGCTGCCCCGGGACCTTCGTCCCCGTCGGCACCCGTCGCGGGACGCACCCGGACCCACACCCGGCGGCGCGGCACGAACAGCGACGTCCCCAGCCCGGCGAACGCCAGGAGCGCGAACGTGAGCACCCACGCGAGGGACGGGTCGTGCCGCAGGTCCAGGGCGACGAACCGCGGCAGCGCGTCGAACGTCAGGGTGCCGAGCCCGTCCGGCAGGTCGACGGTCTCGCCGGGCCGCACGTAGACCGTGACCGGGAGCCCGTCCTCGGTGACCTCCTGGGTGAGGCCGGTCTCGTCCAGCTGGTAGACGTTCTGCGGGACGCCGTCGTCCAGCCCCAGGTCGCCGGTCCAGACGGCGAGCGCGAGCAGCGGGTCGGTCGGCTGCGGGTCGGTGGACCGGTAGATGCCCTCGGCGACCTGCTCGGCCGTCGGCAGCAGCACGCCCTGCAGCCCGATCTGGGGCCCGGACGTGACGTCCGGCACCTTGATGACGCCCTGCGACGTGTACACCTGGTCCTGCGGCAGGAACGGCACCGCTCCGGCGAACACGACCGTGCCGTCGGCGTCGCGCACGGTGACCTGCGGCGCGTACCCGTTGCCCTGCAGGTAGATCTTGGCGCCGCCCGCCTCGATGGGGTGGTTGACCTTGATCTGGTCCTCGACGGGCTCGCCGCCGGGCTCGGTCACCGTGACGTGGGCCGTGAAGTCGCGGGACTGCAGCGTCGTCGGGTCGAACTCGGAGTCGAACGAGTCGAGCCGCAGCGCGAACGGCTCGAGGGACGACGCGGAGAACCCGGACCCGGACTCGAACGTGTCGTAGTCGCTCTGGGTGTTCGCGAAGGCGCGGTCCTCGACGATGATCGCCTGGCCGCGGAAGTGCAGCAGCTGCCCCGTCGCGATCGAGACCAGCAGGCCGACCAGCGCCAGGTGGAACACGAGGTTGCCGGTCTCGCGCAGGTAGCCGCGCTCGGCGGCGACGCTCCACACGCCGCGGCCCTCGTCCCGGACGTCCACCCGGAACCGGCGCCACCAGCGCGGTCCGCCCAGCGCCACGGCGGCGCGCTCGGCGACCTCCTGCGGCGTGCCGTCCAGCTCCAGGTCGGCCTGCGCCGGGAACCGGTCGAACCGGCGGGGCGCGCGCGGCGGCCGGCCGCGCACGGCGCGCAGGTGGGTGCGGCTGCGCGGCAGGATGCAGCCGACCAGCGACACGAACAGCAGCAGGTAGATCGCCGAGAACCAGACCGACGAGTACACGGTGAAGAAGCCGAGCCGGTCGAGCAGCGGCCCGAGGTCCGGGTGGTCGACGAGGTAGGTGGCGACCTCCTCGGGCTGCTGCGAGCGCTGCGGGAAGATCGTGCCCGGCACCGCGGCGACGGCGAGCAGCATGAGCAGCAGCAGGGCGACGCGCATGGAGGTCAGCTGGCGCCAGCCCCAGCGCAGCCAGCCCACGACGCCCAGCGACGGCAGCTGGGGCGCGCCACCGTCCGCCGGACCGGCGGGTGCGGCGGCCGCGGGGGCCCCGGCGCTGAACGCGTCCTCGAGGCCCTCGGGCGTGTAGCGGCCGGGCGCGGGCTCGGTGACGGGCTCGGTGGTGGGTCGGTCGTGCGTCATCTCATACCGCCGGGACGAAGGGCTGGGCACCGGTGAGCAGGCCCTGCAGCCAGTTCGCCCAGGTGGTCCAGAGGCCGGTGACGAGCGCGACACCGAGCAGGAGCAGGAGGGCGCCGCCGACCCGCATCACCGCGAGACGGTGCCGGGCGAGCCAGTCGAGGGCCCGGCGGCTGCGCTGCAGCCCGAGCGCGACGGCGACGAACGGCAGGCCGAGGCCGGCGCAGAACGCGAGCGCGAGCAGCGCGCCGCGGCCGGCGGACCCGCCGTCCAGGGACAGCAGCAGAATGGCGGCGAGCGTCGGCCCGATGCAGGGCGTCCAGCCGATGCCGAAGGTCACGCCGAGCACCGGCGCGCCCCACAGGCCGGCCCGGGGGGCGAGCAGCGGCCGGCGGTCCTGCTGGAAGAACGGCAGCACGCCGAGGAACGCCAGGCCCATGGCGAGCACGCCGACGCCGAGCACCCGGGACACCGGGTCCTGCCAGCGCAGCAGGAACGAGCCGAGCGTGCCGGCGAGCGACCCGTACGCCAGGAACACCGCGCTGAACCCGGCCACGAACAGCAGCACGCCGAGCACGACCCGGCCGCGCGAGGCCGGGGTGTCGGTGCCGGGGGCGGGCGTCCCGGTCGTGAGCGCCGGCTGCGCCGGCAGGCTCGCGGCGAGGTCGAGCGGGACGCCGCCGGCCGCGGTGGCGACGGAGGGCCGCCGGGCCGGACGGGGCGTCGAGGCGGCGGACATGCCGCCGACGTAGCCGACGTAGGCGGGGACCAGCGGCAGCACGCACGGCGACGCGAACGACACCAGCCCGGCGAGCACCGCCACCGGGACGGCGGCGAGCAGCGAGCCGGACGTGGCGGCCTGCGCGAAGGAGTCCCCGACGTCGGCGAGCATCACGCCGCGGCCCCGCCGTCCTCGGCCAGGACCTCGTCGATCAGCGCGCGCAGGGTGGAGCCCTCGGCGAGGCCGACGATCCGGGCCGCGACCTTGCCGTCGCGGTCGAGCACGACCGTCGTCGGGGTGGCCTGGATCGGCACGATGCCCTGCAGCGCGGCGATCGCCTGCTTGTCGCGGTCGTCGATGCTCGGGTAAGGCACCTCGAAGCTGTTCTGGAACGGCTCGGCGGCGCCCGCGTCGTCGACGCCGTTGATCCCCAGCAGGTGCACGCCGGCGTCCGCGTACTCGTGCGCGATGTCGACCAGGTCGGGCGCCTCCTCCCGGCACGGCGGGCACGCGGCGTACCAGGTGTTCAGCACGACGACGTCGCCCCGCCAGTCCGCGACGTCGACGGCCTCGCCGGCGTAGTCGGTGCCAGCGACCTCGACCGGGCCCTCGCGGTCCGCCGCGGCCCACTGCGTGAACGAGCCGTCGCCGGACACGTAGCCCTGGTCCGCCACGTCGGTGTCGCCGGCCGTGCCGTCCCCGCCCGAGCACCCCGCGAGCGCGAGCGCGGCGCCGAGCGCGACGGCCACGGCGCCCGCGCGGCGCCGGCGGCTGGTCACGCCCCCGCCACGGCGGACGCGCCGGGCAGCAGGTCGGCGGCCGGCTCGGTGTAGGAGATGCGCACCAGGCGGTCTTCCTCGTAGACCAGGCTGGTCAGCGAGGCGAGCGAGCACTGCCGGCGGCGCGGGTCGTGCCACAGCCGGCGGTTCTCCAGCGCGAGCCGGGTGACCCAGATCGGCAGCTGGTGGCTGACCAGCACGGCCTCGTGGCCGCGGGCCGCCTGGCGCGCGCTGTCGACGACGGCGAGCATCCGGCCGACCTGCTGGCGGTACGGCTCCCCCCAGGACGGGCGGAACGGGTTGACCAGCTTGGGCCAGTGCCGCGGGTGCCGCAGCGAGCCGTCCCCGACGCCGAACGCGAGGCCCTGGAAGTGGTTCTCGGCCTCGAGCAGCCCCTCGTCCGTCCGGACCGGCAGGTCCAGCGCGGCGGCGATCGGCGCCATCGTCTCCTGGGCGCGCTGCAGCGGCGACGCGATCAGCACGGTGACGTCGCGCGCCGGGCCGTCGAGCCGGCCGGACAGGTGCGCGGCGACGCGCTCGGCCATCTCCTGACCGCGCTCGGAGAGGTGGTAGCCGGGCAGCCGGCCGTAGAGCAGACCCGACGGGTTGTGGACCTCGCCGTGCCGCATGAGGTGGATGGTGGTGGCGACCATGGGGTCAGTCTCGCAAACCCGGCTGGGTGGTCGGTCCCCACCGGCTACCGGCCCCGGCGCTCCTCGGCCTCGGCGGCGGCCTCGCAGCCCGCCTGCAGGGCCGCGCCGACCGCGGCCATCGCGTTCCCCAGGGCCTGCATCTGGGCGGGCGTCAGCACGTCGACCAGGCGCGCGCGGACCGACTCGACGTGCCCGGGCGCGGCGTCGACCAGGGTGCGCCAGCCGTGCTCCGTCATCCGGCAGTTCACGCCGCGGGCGTCCTCCAGGCAGGGCGCGCGCTCCACCAGACCGGCCGTCTCCATGCGCCGGACCGTGTGCGTGAGGCGGCTGCGGGAGTGGGCGAGCTCACCCGCCAGCTCGGACATCCGCAGCGTGCGCTGCGGCGCCTCGGACAGCCGGACCAGCACCTCGTACTCGCCGAGCGAGAGCCCCGAGGACTCCTCCAGGTCGTGCGCGAGCACGTCCAGCAGCCGCGCCGTGCCGTCGCGGTAGGCGCGCCAGGCGCGCTGCTCGTCCGCCGACAGCCAGCGGACGTCGTCACCGGACCGCGTCGCCGGCGAGGTCGCCCCCGCCTGGCCGGTCGTCGTGCTGGTGCCCGCCATGCCGTCCTCCTCCGCGCGCCGGTCGTCGGGCGCCGATCGTCCCACGCCCTTGCGCATCCGGATCCACTGCAGTAGAAATCTCAACTAACCGCAGTTGATGCTTCAACCAATACTTGCAGGAGGCACCTCATGTCGACCACGACGCTCCCCACCGCCCTCACCGCCGGCACCTGGACGCTGGACCCCTCGCACACCGAGGCGTCCTTCACCGTCCGCCACGCGGGCATCTCCAAGGTCCGCGGCACCGTCGCGGTGACCTCCGGCACCATCACCGTCGCCGAGGACCTCGCGCTGTCCGGCGTCACCGCCACGCTGGACCCGTCGACCATCGCCACCGGCGACGCGAACCGCGACGGCCACCTCAAGGGCTCCACCGACTTCTTCGACCTGGAGAAGTTCGGCGAGTGGACCTTCGCCTCGACCGCGGTCCGCGCGGACGGCGAGGACTACGTCGTCGCCGGTGACCTGACCATCAACGGCGTGACCAAGCCCGTCGAGCTGGCGACCGAGTTCGGCGGCTCCGCCACCGACCCGTTCGGCAACCAGCGCGCCGGCTTCTCCGCCTCGGTGACGATCTCCCGCAAGGAGTTCGGCATCACCTGGAACGCGGCCCTCGAGGCCGGCGGCGTCCTGGTGAGCGACAAGGTCGTCATCAACCTGGAGATCTCGGCCATCAAGCAGGCCTGATCCCCCGCCCCGCGAGGGGCTCACGGACCGCCAGGGCCCGATCGCGCACCCCCTGCCGCGATCGGGCCCTGCGCGTACCCGACCGAGGTCAGTCGGCGGCGGTGACCGGCTCGGGCGTGGTCGAGCGCTGCCGGGCGTGGAAGCCGAGGATCTGCAGCTCCGAGCCCAGGTCGACCTCCCGCACGTCCACGCCGTCCGGCACCCGCACCGTGCGCGGCGCGAAGTTGAGCACCCCGGTGACGCCCGCCGCCACCAGCCGGTCCGTGGTGGCCTGCGCGGCCGACGCCGGCGTCGCGACGATGGCGATGCTCGCCTCCGCCTCGGCGACGACCTTCTCCAGGTGGTCGACGTGCTGCACCACGTGCCCGGCGACGGTCGTGCCGACCAGCTCCGGGTCCGCGTCGAACAGCCCGACCAGGACGAACCCGCGGTCGGTGAAGCCCGAGTACGTCGCGAGCGCGTGCCCGAGGTTGCCGATCCCGACGATGACGAGCTGGCGCTCCTCGGCCATGCCGAGAGCCTGCGCGATCTGCTTGCGGAGGTGGTCCACCTCGTAGCCCACGCCGCGCCGGCCGCCGGCGCCGAGGTAGGACAGGTCCTTGCGCAGCTGGGCGGGGGACGCGCCGACGAGCTCGGCGAGCTGGTCCGAGGACGTCGTGGTCACGCCTTCCGAGGCCAGGCCGCCGAGGGAGCGCAGGTATCCCGGGAGGCGGGCGACGGTCGTCGGCGGCAGGGCTCGCACGACCACAGGGTAGGCCTACCGCGGGCCGGTCAGGGCGTCGCCGAGCCGGAGCGGGTCGATCTGCCAGTACCCGATCCGGACCCCGTCCACCTCCACGACCGGCAGCAGCTCCCCGTAGGCCTCCGCCAGCGGACGGCCGTCGGGTGCCGTCCCGCCGGCGTCGACGTCGACCTCGACCCACTGCTCGCCGTGCGCGGCCGCGACCTCCTGGACCACCTCGCGGGCGGCGACGCAGAGGTGGCAGCCCGCGCGGGCGAACAGCACGACGCGCGGGGTGGTCGGGGATCCGTGGGCGGGGGTCGGCACAGCACGAGCCTAGGCATCTGACTACAGTGGCGGCGTGCCCGAGCCCACCGAGCCCGCCCCGACGGGCACCGTCCCGGCCGGCACCGTCCCGGCCGCGCAGCCGGGACGCGTGGCGGCCTTCTTCGACGTGGACAACACGATCATCCGCGGCGCCAGCTCGTTCCACCTGGCCGTGGGGCTGTACCGGCGCGGGTTCTTCAAGACCGGCGACGTCATCCGGTTCGCGGTGCACCAGGCCCGTTACCTCACGTTCGGCGAGAACCGGCAGCAGATCGACGAGGTCCGCCAGCGGGCGCTCGAGATCATGCGGCACCGGTCGGTGGCCGAGGTGGTGGCGATCGCCGAGGACATCTACGACGAGGTGCTGTCGCTGCGGATCTTCCCCGGCACCCAGCGCCTGCTGGACCAGCACCTGCGCGCCGGCCACGAGGTGTGGCTGGTCACGGCCACCCCGGTCGAGATCGCCGAGATCATCGCCCGCCGCCTGGGCGCCACCGGCGCGCTCGGCACCATCGCCGAGCACACCGACGGCTTCTACACCGGCCGTCTGGTCGGTGACCTGCTGCACGGCAAGGCCAAGGCGTCCGCCGTGCAGGCCATCGCCGAGCGCGAGGGCATCGACCTGTCGCAGTCCTTCGCGTACGGCGACTCCACCAACGACGTGCCGATCCTGTCCGAGGTCGGGTTCCCGTGCGCCATCAACCCCGACGGCCGGCTGCGCAAGCACGCCGCCGAGGTGGGGTGGCCGATGCGCGAGTTCCGGGGACGCCGCAACGCCACCCGGCGCGGGGTCGACGCCGCGACCGTCGCGGGGTCGGCGTGGGTCGCCGGGCTGGTGTTCCGCGCCGTCCGGCGCGCGATCCGGTCCCGCTGGGGCGGCCGGTGACCGTCGTCGTCCGCCCGGCACGACCCGACGAGGCAGCCGCCGTCGCCGACCTCGCCGCGGTGACGTTCCCGCTCGCCTGCCCGCCGTCCTCCACCCCGGAGGACCACGCCGCGTTCGTCGCCGCCCACCTGACCGCGGCGCACTTCGCGGCGCACCTCGGAGACGACGCGCGGGACGTGCTGGTCGCCGACGACGACGGGGCGCTGGTCGGCTACACGATGCTGGTGTCCGGCGAGCCGTACGACGCGGGCGTCGCCGCCGTGGTCCCGCTGCGGCCGACCGTCGAGCTGAGCAAGTGCTACGTCCTGCCCGGCCGGCACGGCGGCGGCGTCGCGGCACCTCTGATGGCCGCCAGCCTGGCCGCCGCGCGGGCCCGCGGGGCCGCGGGCGTCTGGCTGGGCGTCAACGGCGAGAACCTGCGGGCGCAGGCGTTCTACCGGCGCTCGGGGTTCGAGGTCGTCGGCGAGCGCACGTTCCAGGTCGGGGACCAGCTGCACCACGACCTGGTCCTGCACCAGCCGCTCTGAGCCCGCTGCGGTCAGCGCGCCACCGCTCGTACGTGCCGGTCGACCCGCTCCCCGAACCTCGGGCAGCCCGACGCACGCAGCGCCCCGCCGAGATCGGCACCGCCTCGCCGGTCGAGGTAGAACGCCGCCTGGAGGACGGCGACCTCCCGCACCGTCGCCGGGGTCGCGTCGTCCACCAGCACGAAGAACTCGTCGGGTGACTGCACCTCGTAGGGGAGCGCGTCGGCCACACCGGGAGCCGAGAACCCGTGGTCGCCGGTCACGACGATGCCGATCCCTCCTGCACGCGCGGCCGCGTCGACGTGCCGGTCGAACCGGTCGCCCCCCGGGAAGTCCGCGGTGACGACGAAGTCGTCGATCCGGCCGCCCTCCGCGGCGCGCACGATCGTGTCCCGGACGGCGGCGATCCGGGCGCCCTCCCAGTCGGGGTGCTTGCGTCGCAGGTGGTACAGCGTCTCGGCGAGGACGTCCTCGGTCCAGCACGTCTTGTACGGCCCGCCGCACACCTCGATCAGCAGCAACCAGTCACGCAGGGTCTTCGAGTACCAGACGTTCGCGTCGGGGAGCACTCGTTGCGTCATCCGGGCACGCTAGGCGCGCCCGCAGCACTCAGTCCCCGAGCTCCACCTCGAGGAGCTCCACCACGGCCGCGCGCTGGCGCTCCAGGCGGGCGCGGCGGAACTCCAGGACGTCCGCCGTCCGCAACCGGGTGTGGCTGCCCACCTTGTGCGCGGGGATCTCGCCGGCCGCGACCAGCTTCATGAGCGTCGGCCGCGACACGCCCAGGACCTCGGCCGCCGCCGTGGTGGTGAGGATCTCCGGCATCGCCCCGACCGTGACCACCCCGCCGCGCGCGACCGTGTCGACGATGACGGACAGCAGCCGGGAGAGCTCGGTCGGTGCAGGGACCGGCGCCTCGGCTCCGTCCGAGACCGTCCAGGTCGAGCCGAGCGCGGCGTGCGCGAGGAGCTCCTGCGCCTGCCGGCGCTCCGCCGGTCCGACGACGACCTTGCGAGCATCGAGAGTGGTCGGCACCGGTGGACCTCCGCTGGTGAGTAGGTACTGCAGTCACAGTGTCCCGGGTTGCAGATATATCCGCAAGCGCCAGCGGGTCAGCCGGCCTGCTCCTCCGCCGTCGTCAGCACCGGCCAGCCGTCCGCGTCCCAGGCGAGCTCCCGCAGTGCCAGCGTCGGGGTGCCGCCGGTCGCGGCGTCGTAGTAGTGGAACGCCATGACCCCCTGGGACACCGACTGCCCGCCGGGGCCGACCATGTCCCCGGTCGTCTCCAGCAGCACGTCGCCGCCGTCCAGCAGCAGGTCGGTGCCGTCGCGCGTCACGTACGGGCCGGTGACGTCCCGCGAGCGCCCGACGGCGATGCGGTAGGTGGAGTCGACACCCTGGCAGCACGCGTCCTGGGAGACGAACAGATAGAACCAGCCGTCGTGCGGCACGACGTACGGGGCCTCGACGGCGTGCGGGGCCGCGAGCCGGCTCGCCAGCCCCACCGGCGCGGCGCCCTCGACCGGCAGCCCGGACGGCCAGGCCAGCTCGACCACCTGGATCCCGGACCAGTACGACCCGAACGTCAGCCACGGCGTGCCGTCGGCGTCCTCGACGATGCCGGGGTCGATGGCGTTGTACGGGTCCGACGGCTCGGACCGCCACACCTCGCCGCGGTCGGTCCAGCCGTAGTCGGGGTCGGACGGGTCGAGCGTCGGGCTGGTCCGCAGCCCGATGACGGACCGGTTGGAGCCGAACGTCGACGCGGCGTAGTACAGGTACCAGGTGCCGTCGTGCTCGGCGAGCTCCGGCGCCCAGTAGCTCACCACGCCGGGCACGGCCTCCTGCGCCCACCGCGGGGAGTCGGACGGCCCCCACGCGGTGCCCAGGTACTCCCACGTCGCGCCGCCGTCGGTGGACCGCCGGACCTGCACGGCACCGGCGTTCTCCCGCTCGTCGCCGGTCGAGTAGACGTACCAGGGCTCGGCCCCGTCCCCCACGACCAGCGCGGGGTCGTGCACGGCGAGGTCCCCGGCCACCGGCAGCGCGGTGGCGGCGGGGGCCGCGCCGGCCCGGGCGAGCGCCGCGATCGCGACGCCCCCTGCGGCCACGAGCGCGACGACCGCCGTCGCCGCCGCCGCGACCAGGGCGCGGCGGCGGCGACGGACGGGCGGCGCCGGCGGCCTCGGCGACCCAGGCGTCGCGGTGTCAGGCACCGAGCCGGATCACGTTCCACGACACCGGCGGGACCCGGACGGTCAGCCGGCCGCCGTCGACCGCGGCGGTGTCGTTGGCCCGCGGCAGCACGGAGGTGGCGTCGTCGGCGGTGGCGGACCAGGTGTGGTCCGGGTTGGACAGGCTGGTCGCCTCCAGGACGCGCAGCCCCGGGATGGACCGGGTGTCGACCTCGAGGGTGACCGTCTCGGTCTGCGACCGGTTGACGGCGAACAGCGCGACGGCGCCCGTCTCGGGGTCGCGGGTGGCGACAGCGTCGACGATCGCGGCGTCGCCGAACTTCGCCGTCTCGTACGTCGGGGCGTCGACGGCGACCTGCAGCACCTCGCCGGTGGCGTACCGGGACGCCTGGGCGAAGGGGTGGAACGTCGTCTGCCGCCAGATGCGGCCGCCGGGCTCGGTCATGATCGGCGCGATCACGTTGACCAGCTGCGCGAGCGAGGCCGAGTGCACGCGGTCGGTGTGCCGCAGCAGCGAGATCAGCATGCTGCCCACGACGACGGCGTCCGCGACGTTGTACCGGTCCTCCAAGAGGACCGGCGCGACCGGCCAGTCGTCGCCGGACGGCGGGACCGACTCGGCGCGCTTCTGGTACCAGACGTTCCACTCGTCGAACGAGATGTTGATCCGCTTCGCGACCTTCTTGTGCGCGCGCACGCCGTCGGCCACCGCGGCGACGGAGTCGATGAAGTGGTCCATGTCGACCGCGGACGCCAGGAAGGAGCCGAGGTCGCCGTCCTCCTCGGCGTAGTACGCGTGCGCCGAGATCATGTCGACGTGCTCGTAGGTCTCGGAGAGCACCGTCTGCTCCCACTGGCCGAACGTCGGGATCGGCACGCCGGACGACCCGCACGCCACCAGCTCCAGGTCGGGCTGGATCATCCGCATCGCGCGGGCGGTCTCGGCGGCGAGCCGGCCGTACTCGTGCGCGGTCTTGTGCCCGATCTGCCAGGGGCCGTCCATCTCGTTGCCGAGGCACCACATCCGGATGCCGTACGGGTCGGCGGCGCCGTTCGCCCGGCGCAGGTCGGACAGCGCCGTGCCGCCGCGCACGTTGCAGTACTCGAGCAGGTCCAGCGCCTCCTGCACGCCGCGGGTGCCGAGGTTGACGGCCATCATCGGCTCGGTGCCCGACGCGGCGGTCCAGCGCATGAACTCGTCGACGCCGACCAGGTTGGGCTCGGTGGAGTGCCAGGCCAGGTCCAGCCGGCGCGGGCGCTGGTCGCGCGGGCCGATGCCGTCCTCCCAGCGGTAGCCGGACACGAAGTTGCCGCCGGGGTAGCGGACCGAGGAGACGCCCAGCTCGCGGGTCAGCTCGATGACGTCGCCGCGGAAGCCGTCGGCGTCCGCCGAGGGGTGCTCGGGGTCGTGGATGCCGGTGTAGACGCACCGGCCCAGGTGCTCGACGAAGGCGCCGAAGGTCCGGCGGCGGACCGGCCCGACGCGGAACGCCGGGTCGATGGTCAGGGTGACGGTGGACATGCGGCGCAGCTCCCTTGCTGGTTCTACATCGTTGTAGGCGCATCGTGCCCGGCGGGCGTCCGACGCGTCAACCACCGGACGACCACCCGTGGACGCCGGCTCCGCGGCCGGCGGAGCGCCGTGACCAAACCGTTGCTTGACCGCGCGTCGTGCGCCGTGCGACTCTCTGCAACGTTGTAGTGCAACGATGTAGAGCACGAGGTCAGCGCCGACCGTATCCCCCGGACCGCCACCGACGGCCGTCCGCCGGCGCCGCAGACCCTGCTCGATCCGAGTGGAGGCAATGGCGCGATGACCACCAAGACCCTGCGCGTGGCGGCCCTGGCCCTCGCCGGCGCGCTCGCCCTGACGGCGTGCGGCTCCGGCGACGGCGGCGAGGACGGCGGCGACGACACGCTCACGTTCATGTTCCGCGGCGGCGCGGACGAGAAGGCGGCCTACCAGGCGGCGATCGACAAGTTCACCGAGGACACCGGCGTGCGGGTCGAGATGACCGTGACCGACGCCGACCAGTACGCCACGAAGCTGCAGGCGGCGGTGTCCGGCAACAAGGTGCCCGACGTGTTCTACATCGAGCAGGCGAACCTGCAGTCCTACGTCGCCTCGGGCGTGCTGATGGACATCACGCAGCAGGTCGAGGACGCCGGCGTCGACCTGGACAACATCTGGCCGTACGGCGTGGACTCGTACCGGTTCGACGGCACGCTGCAGGGCACCCCGGAGGGCGCGCTGTACGGGCTGCCGAAGGACGTCGGCCCCTTCGGGTTCGGCTACAACAAGACGATGCTGGAGGCCGCCGGCATCCCGCTGCCCGACCCGGACGTCCCGCTGACCTTCGACGAGTTCCGCGACCTGGCCAAGCAGCTGACCGTCGACACCGACGGCGACGGCGCGGTGGACCAGTGGGGCACCGGGCTCAACGTGCAGTGGAACCTGCAGTCGATGGTGTGGAGCAACGGCGGGGACTGGACCAACGAGGACCGCACCGAGGTCACCGTGGACACCCCGGAGTTCGCCGAGGCGCTGCAGTACTTCGCCGACCTGACGCTGGTGGACGGCGTGACCCCGTCGGCCTCGGAGGCCGCGACGCTGGACACCTACCAGCGCTGGATGGCCGGCGAGATCGGGTTCTTCCCCGTCGCCCCGTGGGACCTCAGCGTCTACAACGAGCTCGACTTCGAGTACGACGTGATCCCCTGGCCCGCCGGCAGCACCGGGGAGTCCGCGACCTGGGTCGGCAGCCTCGGCATCGGCGTCTCCAGCACGACGTCCGACCCGGAGGCGGCGGTCCAGCTCGCCACCTACCTGTCCACGGACGCCGACGCGCAGCAGACGCTGGTCGACGCGAACATCCAGGTCCCGAACCTGATCGACATGGCCGAGGAGTGGGCCCAGGCCCCCGACGCGCAGCCGGCCAACCGGCAGGAGTACCTGGACATCGTCCAGGACTACGGCCGGGCGATGCCCGCCTCCTTCACCTACGGGGCCCAGTGGTACGACGAGCTCTGGGTGAACATCCAGCCGGTGCTCGACGGCCAGCAGACCGCGGCCGACTACCTCGCGGAGGTGCAGCCGAAGATGCAGGCGCTGCTCGACGAGTCCAACGCCAACGCCGAGATGGCCGGCGGCGGGGCCTGACCCCCTGACCCGCTCCCCCGCCCGCCCGGACGCTGCCGACGCAGCCCGGGCGGGCCGGGGGCCGCTCGAGCGAAGGAGCTACGCCGATGTCCCGGACCACAGCTGAGCCCACCCCGGTCCCCACCGCGCCGGCCGCGGGGATCGTCCCGCCGGACGGCGACGAGCGCGCCGGCTCGGCGCTGCGCGCCCGCCAGGCGATGCGTCGCCTGCACCGCACCGAGCACCGCTGGGCGGCCGCGTTCATCGCGGCACCCGTGCTCGGGTTCCTCGTCTTCACCCTGTACCCGCTGGGGTACGCGCTGTACGCCTCGCTGACGCAGTGGAACGGGCTGACCGCGCCGCGGTTCATCGGCCTGGACAACTACACCCGGCTGCTGGGCGACCCGTACTTCCTGCAGACGCTGGGCAACACCGCGTTCTACCTGATCGGCATCCCGATCGGCCTGGTGCTGGCTCTGCTGCTGGCGATCGCGCTGAACCGGAAGATCCCCGGGCAGACCGCGTTCCGCACCATCTACTACGTGCCGGTCATCTCGTCGCTCGCGGCGATCGCGATCGTCTGGCAGTTCGCCTACAACGGCGACTTCGGCCTGGTGAACCAGGTGCTGTCCTGGTTCGGGATCGACGGGCCGAACTGGCTGCAGAACACCGCGACGGTCAAGCCGGCCATCATCGTCCTGGCGGTGTGGAAGGGCCTCGGGTACTCGATGCTGCTGTACCTGGCGGCCATCCAGTCCGTGCCGCGGTCGCTGTACGAGGCGGCCTCGCTGGACGGCGCGAACGGCTACCACCGGTTCCGGTCCATCACGCTGCCGATGGTGCGCCCCGTGACGTTCTTCCTCGTCGTCACGAACGTCATCGCCGGCTCGCAGATCTTCACCGAGATCAACATCATGACGCCGACCGGCGGACCCGAGTTCAGCTCGGCGTCGATCGTCTACTACATCGTCCGGCAGGCGTTCAAGTACCAGCAGATGGGCTACGCCACGGCGATGTCCGTCGTGCTCGGGCTGATCGTCTTCGTCGTCACCCTCGTCCAGTTCCGCCTGAACCGGCGCAACTCGTTCAGCATCGACTGAAGGGGATCCGAGAATGAGCCGCAAGGCCCCCCGGTCCGTCACCTCGCAGAACCGCCTGGTGAACACCGTCCTGTTCGTCGTGCTGGCGCTCGGTGCCGTCGTGATGCTCGCGCCGCTGCTGTGGATGATCACCACGGCGCTCAAGACCAAGGCCGACGTGTTCGCGCTGCCGCCGGTGTGGATCCCGGACCCGCCGCAGTGGGGCACCTTCGCCCGCATCTGGACGGACACCAACGTGCTGTCCGGGTTCAAGAACAGCGTGATCGTGGCCGGGAGCGTCACGATCGTCGGCTCGATCACCTCGTCGCTGGCCGCGTTCGCGCTGGCCAAGATGCGCCTGCCGTTCAAGAACGCGATCTTCATCGCGCTGCTGACCGGCCTGATGATCCCCTACCCGACGCTGATGATCCCGCAGTTCGTCATGTTCTCGAAGATCGGCTGGGTCGACACCCTGCTGCCGCTGATCGTGCCGCTGCTGTTCGGCAACATCGTGATGATCTTCTTCCTGCGGCAGTACCTGTCGAGCGTGCCGGACTCCATGGTCGAGGCCGCCAAGATCGACGGGGCCTCGTACCTGCAGATCTTCCGCAAGATGGTGTTCCCGCTGATCCGGCCCGCCATCGCGGCGCAGTTCATCCTCTGGTTCATGACCATCTGGAACGACTACCTCGCGCCGATCCTGTACCTGAACACCGAGTCCAAGCAGACGCTGCAGGTGGTCATCGCCAACCTGAACGTCGAGTACGCCACGCAGCGCGACTACCCGCTGATCATGGCGGCGTCGTTCCTCGCGCTGCTGCCGCTGCTGGTCGTGTTCCTGATCTTCCAGCGGCAGATCATCGAGTCGGTCGCCCTGACGGGGGCCAAGGGATGACCGCCACGGCACCGGCCACCGACCACGGCGCCGCGGGCTGGGGGGCGCGGCACGCGCACGACCCGACCGCGGTCCGGGACGACGACGGCGTCTACTGGCTGTTCTCCACCGACGCCTACGGCGACGGCCCGCTGCCCCGCGGCGGCGTGCAGGTGCGCCGGTCGGCCGACCTGGTCGGCTGGACGTTCCACAGTTGGGCGCTCGACGGCGTGCCCGCGGCCGCGGCGGCCTGGTCCGGCGCGACCGGGCTGTGGGCGCCGGACGTGGTCCGGGTTCCCGCGACGGTCGCCGTCCCGGACGCCGAGCGGTGGCGGATGTACTACTCCGCGTCGACGTTCGGCTCCCGGACCTCGGCCATCGGCCTGGCCACCGCCCCGCACCCCGCCGGACCGTGGCAGGACCGCGGCCTGGTGGTCACCAGCCGGCACGAGGTGGACGGCCCGAACGCCATCGACGCGAACGCGGTCGTCGACGCCGAGGGCCGGCACTGGCTGGTCTACGGGTCGTTCTTCGGCGGCATCCACGCGCTGGAGCTCGACCCCGGCACGGGGTTCGTGCACGGCACCGGCGGCGAGCCCACCGCGGGGCCGGGCACCGTGCTGGCCCGCCGGCCGCGGTCGGTCGACGGCGCCGTGGAGGGCGCCTTCGTGCTCGACCGCCCCGGCGGCGGGTACGTGCTGCTGACGTCGTACGACTCGCTGTTCGAGACCTACCACCTGCGCGTCGCCGCGGGACCCGCCGTGACCGGGCCGTTCCGGGACGTCACCGGGCGGCTCACCACCGACGAGGCCGGCGACCCCGCGGGCGTCGGCACGACGGTGCTGGCGGGGCACCGGTTCGCCGGCGGGCCGGGCCGACTCGCGCCCGGGCACGCCGCGGTGCTCGCCGAGCCCGCGCCCGCGCACGAGGGCGGGGTCCGGCACCTGCTGGTGCACCACGTCCGGGACGCCGACGACCCGACGCAGCACGAGGTGCAGGTGCGCCGCGTCGTGTGGACGGCCGACGGCTGGCCGCTGGTGTCCCCGCAACCGTGGGCCGGACCGCGGGAGGCCGACGACCCCGCGGACTGGCCGGCGACCACCGCGGAGCTGGCGGGCGGGTGGGAGGTGGTCACGTTCGCGCACGGCGCCGCGCTCACGCCGTCCGTCCGACGCACCGTCGACGCGACGGAGCTGGCCGGAGGCACGGCGCACGGCCGCGGACGGTTCACGTGGAACATCCCCGGGCGCGCCCCGGTGCAGGCCGTCGCGTTCCCGTCCTGGGACGCGGTCCGGGACCGGCCGGCCCTGTCCTGCGCGGTGCTCGACACGGGCACCGGCGTGGTGACGGTCGCGACCCGGGTCGAGACCCCGGCGACGGCGGGCGGTGCCCGGTGACCGCGGCGACGTCCGCGCGGGTCCCGGTGCACGACGGCGGCGAGGACGTCCCCGGCTGGGCCGGGGCCGTGATGCGCTGGCTGCGGGTCGTCGCCCGGGTGGTCGCGGTCAACCTGCTCGTCCTGCTGGGCACGCTGCTCGGCGGGGTGCTGCTCGGGGTGCTGCCGGCGCTCGGGGCCGCCGGTCGCGTGCTCGCCGCGACGGCCGCGGGCGACCCGCCGGACTCGGTCCTCCGGGCCTTCTGGTCGGCCTACCGGGCGGACTTCCGGCGCCTGAACCGGCTGGGCTGGCCGCTGCTCGCGGCGACCGCGCTGCTCGCGGCCGACGCCCTCGCGCTCCCGGGGCTCGCGGCCGCCACCGGGTCCACGGGGCCGGCCGCCGTGGCCGCCGCGGGGCTGCTGCTCCTGGGCGCGGCCGTGCTGGTGCTCGGGGCCTGGTTCCTCCCCGTGGTGCGCCGGTACGACGAGCCGTTCGGCCGGACGTGGCGGTTCCTGCTGCTGGCTCCGCCGACGTCGCCGGGCACCACCGTCGCGGTGCTCGTGACGCTCGCCGCGGTCGGGCTCGTGGCGTGGCACCTGACGGTGCTGCTGCCGCTGGGCGCGGCGGCCGTGGCGGTGCTGCTCACCGGGGTGGTCGTGGACCGGCGGCTGGACCGGGTCGACGCGTCGGCGGGCTGACGTCAGGCCCGGGCCATCGCCCGGGCCGCCGCGACCTCGCGCCCGCGGTCGGTCGCCGGGAACCGCTCGACCATCGCCCGCAGCGTCGCGGCGTCCTCGTTCGCCCCGAACGCCTCGGCGTGCGGCTGCAGGCTGACGCTGCCGGCGAGCGACCCGGCGTCGACCGGGTCGAACCCGAGCGCGTCGACCAGCTCGGAGACCCGGGCGACGGCCGCGGCGTCGTCCCCGGCCACCGCCACCGCGCGCCGCCCGGGCGCCCCGGCGGGCAGCGGCCCCTCGTCGAGGTCGTGGTACCCCATGTGGTTGAACGCCTTGACCACGGCCGCGCCGGGCAGGGCGTCGGCGACGAGCACGCTGGTCGCGACGGCCGGGTCGGCCAGGTCGGGGCGCTCGCCGTCGGCCTCCCACCAGTAGTTCATCGCGTCCACGACGACCGTGCCCGCGAGCGCCGCCGCCGGGACGTCGGGCAGCCGGCCCAGCGGGATGGCGAGCACCACCAGGTCGGCGCCGGCCGCGACCTCCGCCGTGCTCACCGCGCGCGCCCCGGGCACCAGCACCTCCACGATCAGGCGGATCCGCTCCGGGTCGCCGGACCCGGCCACGAGGACGTCGTAGCCCGCGGCCACGCCGAGCCGGGCGAGCACCGTGCCGAGCTTGCCCGCGCCGAGGATGCCGAGCGTCCCGCGGGTCACGCCGCGTCCCCCGCCCGGTCGCCCTCCGCCAGGAGCTCGCGCACCAGGGGCGCGACCTGGCTGCCGTAGAGCTCGACGGCGCGCAGCCGCGCCGAGGCCGGCTGGGGGCCGGCGGTGTAGACCAGGTCGAACCGGCTCACGTCCAGTGCGCGGACCGACCGGGCGATCTTGCGCGCGACGGTCTCGGGCGAGCCCACGTACAGCGAGCCGTGCTCCAGGTCGTGCTCGTACTCGGCCCGGCGCAGGGGCGGCCAGCCGCGCAGGGCGCCGATGGTGTCCCGCATCTGCTTGTACGGGCCGTAGTGGATCTCGCGGGCCTCCTCGTCGGTCGCGGCGACGAAGCCGGGCGAGTGCATGCCCACGGGCCGCCGCGGGGTCTCGAGCTGGTCGGCCGCGCGCCGGTACAGGTCCACGTACGGGCGGAACCGCTCCGGCTCGCCGCCGATGATCGCGAGCATGAGGGGCAGGCCGTAGCGGGCGGCGCGGACGACGGACTGCGGGGAGCCGCCGACGCCGACCCAGGTGTCGAGGCCGTCGGCCGTCTTCGGGTAGACGTCGGCGTCCTGCAGGGCCGCGCGGGTGCTGCCGCTCCAGGTGACCGGCTCCTCGGCCAGCAGCCGGTGGAACAGGTCGATCTTCTCCTCGAACAGCACGTCGTAGTCGGCCAGGTCGTAGCCGAACAGCGGGAAGGACTCGGTGAACGACCCGCGGCCGAGGATCACCTGCGCGCGGCCGCCGGACAGGGCGTCGACGGTGGCGAACCGCTGGAACACCCGCACGGGGTCGTCGGAGCTGAGCACGGTGACGCCCGAGGCCAGCGTGATGCGCGAGGTGCGGGTGGCGATGCCGGCCAGCACGGTCTCCGGGGACGAGACGGAGTACTCGGGGCGGTGGTGCTCCCCCAGCGCGATGACGTCGACGCCGGCCTGGTCGGCCAGCACGGCCTCCTCGACGACCTGGCGGATCGCCTCGGGGTGCGACAGCCGGCGCCCGGCGTCGTCGGTCGGCACGTCGCCGAAGGTGTCCAGTCCGAGCTGCAGGGTGGTCATGTCGGGTCCTCCGTGTCGTCGACGCCACGATCGTGCGTCACGGTGGTTGAACCGTCAACTAGGCGCGGGCATTCCGTGCCCGCGACGCCCCCGCCGCCTCAGGCGACGACCGGCCGCCCGCCCGCCGACCCGACGGCGCTGGGCGCCCGTGCACCGGCGGTCGACTCCCGCACGACGACCTCGAAGTCGGTGACGACCTCGACGTGCCCGTCCGGCGCGGTGCCCGCGACCCGGGCCAGCAGCAGGTCGACGGCGGTCCGCGCGATGGTCTCCCGGCCCGGCGCGACGGACGACAGCGGCGGCGAGGCGTACGCGGCGTCCTCGATGTCGTCGAACCCGATGACGGCGACCTCGTCCGGCACCGCGATCCCCCGGGCGTGCAGCACGTGCAGCGCGCCGATCGCGAGCGCGTCGTTCAGCGCGAACACGGCGTCGATCGGGGTGCCGGCGTCCAGCATCCGCTCCATCGCCTCGGCGCCCGTGGCGCGGTGCCACAGCCCGGCCTCGCCGACCAGCGCCGGGTCCACGGGCAGCCCCGCGTCGGCGAGCGCCTGCTCGTAGCCCCGGACGCGCAGCGCGGCGGAGCCGACGGTCTCGCCCTCGTGCGCGCCGAGGACGGCGATCCGGCGGCGCCCGGAGTCGATCAGGTGCTGCGTCGCGGCGCGCGCGGCCTCGACGTTGCTCATCGTCACGTGGTCGGCGGGCCCCCCGAAGATCCGCTCGCCCAGCAGCACCATCGGGAAGTCGACGGCGAACCGCTCCCGGTCCTCGCTGCCCAGCGCGAGCGGGGAGAAGATCAGGCCGTCGGTGAGGTGCCGGCGCTGGCCGGAGAGCACCTCGAGCTCCCGCTCGCGGGAGGCGTTGGTCTGCTCGATCAGCACGATGACGCCGTGCCGCTCCGCCGCGCGGATCACGGAGTCGGCCAGCTCCGCGAAGTACGGCAGGCTCAGCTCGGGCACCGCCAGGCCGATCATCCCGGTCCGGCCCTGGCGCAGGTTCCGCGCGGAGATGTTCACCCGGTAGCCGAGCTGGGCGATGGCCGCCTCGACCCGCTCCTTGGTCTCCGGGCGGATGTACGGGTACCCGTTGATGACGTTCGAGACCGTCTTGATGGAGACCCCCGCGACGGCCGCGACGTCGTGCATCGTCACGCCCGCCTGACGCCGTCTGCCGGCCACCGCCACCTCCTCGTCCCCGCTGGTCGTGCCCCTGGTGCCGCCCGCCGACCGCGCCGCGCCCCAGCGTAGGGGGCGCGGCGCGGCTCAGGTGGCGGGATCCGGGTGACGGCCGGGTGGTCCTCAGCGACCACCCAGGCCGGTGGTCGCGACCGCCTTGACGATCTGCCGCTGGAACAGCATGAACAGCAGGATCAGCGGTAGCGCGGCGATCACCGCGGAGGCCATCGTCTGCGCGTAGATCGTGCCGTAGGCGTTCTTCACCGTCGACAGCCCGACCGGCAGGGTCATGAGGTCCGGGTTGTTGGTGACGATGAACGGCCACAGGAAGTTGTTCCACGCGCCGATGAACACGAAGATCGCGACCGCCGACACGATCGGGCGGGAGATCGGCAGCACGATGGACCAGAACGTCCGCCAGTGCCCCGCCCCGTCGACCCGCGCGGCGTCCTCGATCTCCTGCGGCACCTCCGCGAAGAACTTCGAGAAGATGTAGACCATCACCGGCGCCACCAGCTGGGGCAGGATCACGCCCTGGTAGGTGTCCACGAACCCGAGCGCCTCCATCTGCCGGAACAGCGGCACGATGAGGATCTGCCCGGGCACCGCGATCAGCGCGATGGTCGCCGCGAACATCACGTTCTTGCCGCGGAACCGCGTGCGGGCGAACCCGTACCCGGCGAGGGCGCAGACGGCCACGGTGAGGATCGTGACCGACCCGGCGACCAGCAGGGTGTTGGCCATCCAGCGCGGCACCTCGCCGCGCTCGAAGACCGACCGGTAGTTCTCGAGCGTGAACCCGCCGTCGGGGAACCACTGCAGCGGCACCTCCTGGGCCTGGGCCTCGGTCTTGAACGAGGTGTCGACGGCCCACAGCAGCGGCAGCAGCCACGACACGGCCATGAGAACGAGCAGGACGATCGCGAGGACGGTCGCGACCTTGCTGCGGCCGAGCACGAGGAACCGGGTGCGCCGGTTCTCCTCGCGCCGCTCGGTGTAGGTGCGACGGAACCCCCCGTTCGTGACGGGGGCGTCGACGGTGTCAACGGCCACGGCGCTGCTCCTTCCGGCGGGCGGTGGTCGCCACCTGGAACACCACGGCGACCAGGATGATGAGCGCGAAGTAGATGTACGACATCGCCGAGGCGTACCCCATGCGGTAGCCGGTGAAGCCGGTGTCGTAGATGTACTGCAGGATCGGCCGGGTCACGCCGCCCGGGCCGCTGCCGCCGTTGAAGGCGATGAACATCTGGTCGAACACCTTGAGCGAGGCGAGCACCTGCAGCACCGTGACCAGCACGGTCGTGGCGCGCACCTGCGGCAGCGTGATCGACCAGAGCCGCCGGCCGGCACCGGCGCCGTCGAGCGCCGCGGCCTCGTACATCTGGTCCGGGATGGCCTGCAGCGCCGACAGGTACAGCAGGAAGTTGAACCCGACGGTCCACCACAGGGTCAGCAGGGCCATCGACCACATGGCGACGTTCTCGTCCGTCAGCCAGCCGACCTTGTCCAGCCCCAGCTGGTCGAGCCAGTAGTTGAAGAACCCGATCTCCGGCTGGTACAGCCAGACCCAGATCTGCACGACGACCGCGACCGGCAGCATGTACGGCGCGAAGAACGCGAGCCGCCAGACCCACTGCCCGGGCAGCCCGGTGTAGACCAGCAGGGCCATCACGAGGGCGACCACCACCAGCGGGATCGTGCTCATCAGGGTGAAGACGACCGTGTTGCCCAGCGTGGACCACATGGTCGCGTCGCCGAAGGCCTCGGCGTAGTTGTCGAACCCGACCCAGCCGCCGTTGCCCATGAGGGACTGCTCGGTGAAGCTCAGGCCGAGCCCCCACAGGGTCGGCACGACCAGGAACAGGACGGCGACGACCAGGAACGGGATGATGAACGCCCAGCCGTTGCCCTCGCGGCTGCCGCGCCCGCGCCGGGTGCGCCCGGGCAGGTCCGGCGACCGCGGCGGCGCGGAGGCCGCCTGGGACTGGGACGGTGTGGTGACAGTGCTCATGGCTGCGATCCCTCCGTCACGCCGGCGGCTTGGTCTGGAGGGCGTTGTCGAGGCTGGCGATCAGCTTGTCGACGGCGTCCTCGGGGGAGGTCTTGTCGAGCCAGGCACCCTGCAGCGCCTCGCCGACCCGGGCCTGGAAGTCCGAGCCCGACCCGGTGAACCACGCCTGCGGGTCGAACACGGCCTGCTCGCTCGCCTCCGCGTAGTGCGACTGCGGCACCTTCTCCTGGTACTCGGCCGACTCGGTGACCTCGCGGTTGGCGGGGATGTGCCCGCCGTCGGACCACAGGAGCGACTTCTGCAGCATCGCCGCGGCCGTGGCGTACGCCGCGTCGCGCCGCGCCGGGTCGACGTTGACCTGGTGCGGCAGGACGAAGACGTGCGAGTCGCCGTAGGTGGCCGGGGTGCCGAAGATGGTCGGCATCGGCATCGCGTCGACGTCCACCCCGGCGGTGAGGAACGACTGCAGCTCCCAGTTGCCGTTGAAGCACATGCCGACGCGGCCGGTGGAGAAGTTCGCCACCGCCGACGGGTAGTCGCTGTTGGCGATCGCGACCGTGTCGTCCAGCCACGACTGCACCCAGCTCACGCACTGCACCAGCGCGTCGCGGTCCACCTGCGCCGGCTCGCCCGGGTTCAGCACGACCTCGCTGCCCGTCTGCGCGTACAGGCCCCACAGCATGCGGGACATCTGCGCGCCGTCGCCGGTGTACCCGTACCCGACGCCCGCGTACCCGGTGACCTCCGCCATGGCCCGGCCGGCCTCGATGAAGCCGTCCGGGGAGTCCACCCCGACCAGCTTCCCGTCCGGACCCAGCAGTCCCGCCTGGTCGGCGAGCCCGCGGTCGAAGAACAGCAGGAACGCGTGGAAGTCGAGCGGCAGGGCCCACAGCTCGCCGTCGATCACCGCCCGGTCCCAGAGCGCCGGCGGGAACATCTCCTGGGTCACGCCGTACTCGGCGAGCTTGTCCAGGTCCCACGGGTCCAGCACGCCGCCGGGCACCCAGCCGGCCACCCGGGTCAGGTGCATCACCGCCAGGTCGGGCGAGCGCCCGCCCACCGACGCCATGACGAGCTTGGTGTAGTACGGCGCCCCCCAGGTGAGCACCACGGGGTCGATGCCGACCGCCGGGTTCTCGTCCTGGACCTCGGTCATCATCTCCTGGAAGATGCCGCCGTCACCGCCCGTGAACAGGTGCCAGAGCTGGATGCGGGTGCTCGCCGACGACGCTGCCGCGTCCGTCGCGCACCCGCTCAGCGCCCAGGCCCCGGCGAGCGCACCGGCGCCCGCCACCGCTCCTCGGAGCACGGACCTGCGGCTCAGCACCGCGTCGCCCGGACCCCCACGTCCACCTGAGATCATCCTCGACCTCCCGCCTCCACCGGTGCGTGCACCGGAGGGTTTTCATCGTTGAAAAGCCGTCGGCAGTGAATCAGCGGAGGGACATCTCCGTCAAGACATGACAATCCGCCCAGACCTCGCTGCGCGCGCGCCGACACGCCGCACCGGCCTCCGGGGCGCTCGGTCGGCGCCGCGTGCGCGGGCCCGGGCCGCGCCCGCCGAGCCCGGGCCGCGCCCGCCGGGCCGGGCCGTGCCCCCGCTCGGGCCGCGGGAGGTCGTCAGATCCGGGCGAGGTCGTCACTCGTCCGTGACGACCTCGCCGACGTGTGACGACCTCGCCGGGGATGCCCGCCTCGAGGGCGGGCGGGGACGACGAAGGGCCCGGCACCAGGTGCCGGGCCCCTCGTCAGACGCGCCGCTCAGCGGCGGTCGTCACTTCTTGTTGCGACGCTGGTGACGCGTCTTGCGCAGCAGCTTGCGGTGCTTCTTCTTCGCCATGCGCTTGCGGCGCTTCTTGATGACGGAGCCCATGGGTCCTCACTCGCTTCCTGTTGGCGAGCGCGTGAGCGTCCGCCGGTTCGTGGTCGATCGACGCGCGGCACGACCAGCCCGGGGAGCGGGTCCGACGAGTCGGCCCTGCGCCCGCGGAGCGCCCACGCACGGGAAAGTCCGACCCCACCCTACGCGATCAGCGCGGTCGCCCGCGACGCGCCGGTCCCGGACGGGTGCGGCTCAGGACGAGAGGCGCCCGGCCCGGGGGCCCTCGTCGCCGTCGGCGCGCTCCTCGAGGTCCAGGCGCGCGGTCGACAGGTAGTGGTCCAGCGCGTCCTGCGGCACCCGGAACGAGCGGCCGACCCGCACCGCCGGCATCTCGCCGGAGTGCAGCAGCCGGTACACCGTCATCTTCGAGACCCGCATGACCTCGGCGACCTCGGCCACGGTGAGGAACCGCACGCGCCCGGGCTGCTCGCTGCTCATGACGGCTCATCTCGTTTCGTGCGCGCACGACCGGTGCGCGGGACTGGTGCAGGCACAGGCGCCGCGACGACACCTTAGAGCCTGCTGTGGCTGGTGTGAAAGAGGAGGCAGGTGGGACCACCCGTCAGGATGCACCCACCCTCTCGCACCCGGTCGCAGACCGCCTCCCGCGACCGGCCGGCGCGACCCTGCCGGCCCCGCGCTCAGTCGTGCAGGGCGTCGAGTCCGAGCAGGGGGAAGACCGCGGACCGCGTCGCGCGGATGGCCCGGTCGACGTCGTCCGCCGGGTCGAACCCCGAGGCGAACGGGCGCCAGGCCAGGGGGGCGCCGTCGGACATCGTCGCGGGCCCGGCACGGCCGTAGAGCTCGACCACCTGGGCGCGCCAGTCGTCCGGCATCCGGGTCCCCGGGTCCAGCGGGTGGTGCGCGGCGATCGCCAGCAGGTGGGTCCAGGCGCGGGGCACCACGTCCACGACCGCGTACCCGCCGCCGCCGAGCGCCACCCACCGGCCGTCCGCGGCCTCGTGCGCGAGGTCGTGCAGCCAGGACGACGCGAGCCGCTCCGCGTCGACGGAGACGTCCAGGTTGGCGATCGGGTCCTCGACGTGCGCGTCGCAGCCGTGCTGGGTGACGAGCACCTGCGGCGCGAACGCCCGCACGACCGGCGGGACGACCGCGTCGATCGCCCGCAGCCACGCCGCGTCCTCCGTGTGCGACGGCAGCGCGAGGTTGACCGCGGTGCCGGGCGCGTGCGGCCCGCCGGTCTCGTCGGGGAACCCGGTGCCGGGGAACAGCGTCGCGCCGCTCTCGTGCACGGAGACCGTCAGCACCCGGGGGTCGTCCCAGAACGCCCGCTGCACGCCGTCGCCGTGGTGGGCGTCGATGTCGACGTAGGCGACGCGCTCGGCGCCGGCCGCCAGCAGCGCGCGGATCGCGACGGCCGCGTCGTTGTAGACGCAGAAGCCGGACGCGGCCCCGGGCATGGCGTGGTGCATGCCGCCGGTCAGGTTGACGGCGTGCTCGGCGCGCTGCTCCCAGACGGCGAGCGCGGCCTCCCGGCTGCCGGCGACGATCCGGGCGGCGGCCTCGTGCATGTGCGGGAAGACCGGGTCGTCCTCGGTGCCGATGCCGCGGGCCGGGTCGCCCGCGCCGCCGTCGGACGCCTGGCGCACGGCGGCGACGTAGGCGGGCTCGTGCGCGGTCTCGATCTCCGCGTCGGTGGCGGGCTCGGCACCGACCACCTCGACGCCCGGCAGGTCCAGCAGGCCGAGCGACCGGGCGAGGCGCACCGTGAGGTCCAGCCGCAGCGGCGCCATCGGGTGGCCGGGGCCGAAGTCGTACCCGAGCAGCTCGGGCGTCCACACCACGCGCACCCGGCTGGTCATGCCCACACCGTAGCCGCTCGCGGCCGCCGGGCCGTCGCCGTGCCAGAGTAGGGCTCCCGCGCGCGCGAGCCGTGCCGGGCCCGTCCGGCGGCCGCCGGCGGTGCGTGGTGAGCGAGCGGGGCGGAGGGCGGATGGCACGGGGCTTCTCGGGCGCCTTCTGGTCGGGTCGTGAGCTGATCGACCGCCTGGCCCGCCAGTCCCCGGCCCGCCTGGCGCTCGGGGTGTTCGCCTCGGTCATCGCGGTGTTCACGGCGCTGCTGTCGATGCCGTGGGCCACGGCCTCGGGCGAGCGCGCCCCGTTCGTGGACGCCTTGTTCACCGCCACGTCGGCGGTCTGCGTCACCGGACTGGTCACGGTGCCGACCGGGACCTACTGGTCGACGGCCGGGCAGGTCGCGATCCTGGTCGCGATCAAGATCGGCGGCCTCGGCGTGATGACGCTGGCGTCGATCCTCGGCCTAGCGGTGTCCCGCCGGATCGGGCTGACCCAGAAGCTGCTGGTCAGCTCGGAGACCAAGGAGACCCGGCTCGGCGAGGTGGGCTCGCTGGTCCGGACGGTCATCGTCACGTCGACGGCGCTCGAGGTCGCGATCGCGCTGGTGCTGATCCCCCGGCTGCGCATCGTCGGCGACGACTGGGCCGAGGCGATCTGGCACGGCGTGTTCTACGCGGTGTCGGCGTTCAACAACGCCGGGTTCATCCCGACCGAGGAGGGCCTCGAGCCGTTCGCGGCCGACTGGTGGATGCTGCTGCCGATTATCATCGGCGTGTTCATCGGCTCGCTCGGCTTCCCCGTGATCCTCAACATCGCGCGGACCTGGCGCCGCCCCCGGCGCTGGAGCCTGCACTCCAAGCTGACCGTCACCACGTCCGCCGTCCTCGTGGTGGTCGGCTCGGTGCTGGTGGCGGCCTTCGAGTGGACCAACCCGCGCACGCTCGGCGGGATCGGCTGGAACGAGACGATCCTGGCGTCGCTGTTCGCCGGGGTCATGCCGCGCTCCGGCGGCTTCTCGACCGTCGACGTCGGTGGCATGCACGAGAGCACCTGGTTGCTGAACGACGCGCTGATGTTCGTCGGCGGCGGCTCGGCGTCCACCGCGGGCGGCATCAAGGTGACCACGCTGGCCGTCATGCTGCTGGCCATCGTGGCCGAGGCGCGCGGCGACAAGGACGTCGAGGCGTTCGGCCGGCGCATCCCGCGCGAGGCGCTGCAGGTCGCGATCGCCGTCTCCCTGGTGAGCGCGACGATCGTCCTGGTGACCAGCCTGCTGCTGCTCGCGATCACGGGCGAGACCCTGGACGTGGTGCTGTTCGAGGTGATCTCGGCCTTCGCGACCGTCGGGTTGTCGACCGGGCTCACGCCCGAGCTGCCCGACGCCGGGAAGTACGTGCTCACCGTCCTGATGTTCATCGGCCGGACCGGCACGATGACGCTGGCCGCGGCCCTCGCGCTGCGCAGCCGTCGTCGGGTCATCCGGCTGCCCGAGGAGAGGCCGATCATTGGATGACCTGAACCGGACCGGCGCGACCGGTCTGCAGCCCATCACCAGCGGCGAGGGTGACGTCTCCGCGCGCTCGCGCGAGGCGGCCGACCGGCGCGGCGGGAAGAAGCCGAAGCGGGAGGCGGGCATCCTCGTCATCGGGCTGGGCCGGTTCGGCTCCGCCATCGCGGCGACGCTCGACCGGCTCGGCCAGGACGTGCTGGCCGTCGAGCGCGACCCGGAGCTGGTCGCGCAGTGGGCCGGCCGGATCCCGCTGGTCGAGGCCGACTGCACCAACCCGCAGGCGCTCGAGCAGCTCGGCGCCCGCGACTTCTCGGTCGCCGTGGTCGGCGTCGGGTCGTACCTGGAGGCGTCGGTGCTCATCACCGGCAACCTGGTCGACATGGGCACGCCGCAGATCTGGGCGAAGGCCGTCAGCGCCGAGCACGCCCGCATCCTGCAGCGGATCGGCGCGCACCACGTGGTGCTGCCCGAGGCCGACGCCGGGTCGCGGGTCGCGCACCTGGTGTCCGGGAAGATGCTCGACTACATCGAGGTCGAGGACGGCTTCACCATCGTCAAGATGAAGCCCCCGCGCGAGACCCAGGGCTTCACGATCGGGCAGTCCAAGATCCGCGAGCGGTACGGCGTCAGCGTGATCGGCGTGAAGAGCCCGGGCATCGACTTCGTCTACGCGACGCCGGAGACCCGGATCGGCGCGAACGACCTGCTGATCGTCTCGGGGCACGCGGAGCTGCTCGAGCGGTTCGCCGCGCGGCCGTGAGCGGCGGGGTGCCGCGCCGACCCGCCGAGCCGCGCCCGCCGTGGCGCACGTCGGCGCCCGGTGCGCGGGACAGCCGCACGCTGCTGGTCGACGCCCTGCGCCGGGCCGACGCACTCACCCAGGTGGAGCTCGCGGCCGCCACGGCGCTGTCGCCCGGCACCGTGTCCGGGGCCGTCGCCGCGATGGCGGCGGACGGCCTGGTGCGGGTGCACCTCACGACGCGGTCGGGACGGCGGGCGCGGTCGGTGCAGCTGGCGACGCCCGCGCTGGCCGGGGTGCACTGCTACCTGGACGAGGTGCGCGTCGTGCTGGACCTCGGCGACGGCGGCCGGGTCGAGGAGGCCGTGCCGCTGCCCGGCGGGCACCGGGCCGAGCACGCGGTGCGCACCGCGCGGGCGCTGCTGGACCGGCTGCTCGCGTCCACGGGGACGGACCCCGCCGCGGTCGCCGCCGTCGGGGTCGGCGTGCCGGCCCCCGTGGAGGTCCGCACGGGCCGCGTGGCGGGCTCGGGCGTCCGCGACGGCTGGGGCGGCATGGTCGGCGCGCCCGCGCTCTTCGCGCCCTCCCCGGGCGTCCCGGTGGTGTTCGACAACGACGGCAACCTGGGTGCGCTCGCCGAGGCGCGGCTCGGCGCCGGCCGCGGCTGCGCCACCGTGGTGCACGTCGCGGTGAGCGAGGGCGTGTCCGGCGGGATCGTCGTCGGCGGGGACGTCGTGCACGGGCGCACCGGGACGGCCGGCGAGCTGGGGCACCTGACCATCGACCCCGACGGCCCGGTGTGCTCGTGCGGCAACCGCGGCTGCCTGCAGGTCTACGCGGGCTCCGCCGGCGTGCTCGACCTGCTGCGCGCCAGCCACGGCCCGGTGACCATCGCCGACGTCCTGGACCTGGCGCTCGCCGGGGACCCCGGGTGCCGCCGGGTGCTGTCGGACGCCGGCCGGCACCTCGGCACGGCGATGGCGTCGGTCTGCACCGTGCTCGACCCCGACGTCCTGGTGGTCGGCGGCGCGCTCGCGGCCGCGGGCGACCTGCTGCTCGACCCGCTGCGGGAGGTGCTGGCCGAGCGCACGGCGGTGACCTCCGGCGCGGTGGTCGACGTGGTCGGCGGCGCGCTGGGCGCGGCCGCACCCGCGCGCGGCGCGCTCCTGCTGGCGCGGGACGCCGTGCTGACGGGCGCCCCGGCCGCCTGAGCGCCGGGGGGCGCACGGGCCCTCGCGCCCGTGAACCGGGGCACACGACCTCATTCTCCGCCGCCGCGTGCCGATGAACACGGTGAGCGCCGCCCGACCGGGGCGGCCGGCTGGGGAAGGAGGCGCGAGGTGACCGGACCCGTGGTGACGGCCGCCCTGCCCGCCGCTCCCGGCACGCTGCCCACCGCTCCCGGTGCGGAGCGCCCCGAGCCCGACGCCGCCCTGCCGAACGGCGTCGTCCACCGGCTCGCCGCGCTCGAGCGGGTCGGTGCCGTGACGTCGGACCCGGAGCCGCGGTTCGACCGGGTGGTCCGGCTCGCGCGCCAGCTCTTCGACGTCCCGACGGCCACGGTCTCCCTGATCGGGGCGGGCGACACCGCGCACGTGCCGCCGGCGGCGCCCGTCGAGGTCCGTCCGACCGACGCACCGGCCCCGCCGGTGTGCGACACCTCGGTGATCGAGGACCGGGGACCCGGCACCCGGCTCCGGTTCTACGCCGAGCACCCCCTGGTCGGCCCCGACAGCCGGCGCCTGGGCACCCTGTGCATCGCCGACACCCGGCCGCGCCGCTTCACCGCCGACCAGTCCGCCCTGCTGCGGGACCTCGCGCACTGGGTGGCCAAGGAGCTGTCGGTCGACGCCGAGCTGCACCAGGCGCAGCAGGTGCAGATCGGCCTGCTGCCCCGCGAGACCCCCGCGGCGGACGGCTACGAGCTGGCGGGTGCCTGCCTGCCCAGCCGGATGGTCGGCGGCGACTTCTACGACTGGTACCCGGCCGACGGCGGCCTCGTGCTGACGCTCGCCGACGTGATGGGCAAGGGCCCGGCCGCCGCGATCCTGGCGGCGGCCGTGCGGGCCGTCCTGCGCGGGTCGGCGCACGGCGAGGACGTCGACCGCGCCATGCTGCACGCCGGGGCCGTCCTGCACGCCGACTTCTCCGACGCCGCGCTGTTCGCGACCGCGTTCCACGCCCGGCTGGACGCGGCCACCGGGCGGGTCACCTACGCCGACGCGGGGCACGGGCTGACGCTGGTGGTCCGGGCCGACGGCACCTGGGAGCGCCTGGAGGCGCTCGGGCTGCCGCTCGGCGTCACCGACGAGGCGCACCGCGCGCTCGGCGAGCGGCACCTGGGCCCGGGCGACCTGCTGGTCACCTTCAGCGACGGCGTGCTCGACCTGTTCGACGGGACGCTGCGGTGCGTGCCGCTGCTCGCCGGCGAGCTGCTGGACTGCCCCAGCGCCGACGAGGCCGTGCAGCGCGTGCTGCGGCTCGCCGCGGTGGCGCCGGGACGCCCCGACGACATCACCGTCGTCGCGCTGCGCCGCGCGCGCTGACCCGACCTCCTCCCTACAGTGAGGACGTGACGGACGTGCAGCGGCTCGGGGCGGACGCGGTGGTCGGCGACTGCGGCCTGTACACCGACGGGGAGCGCGTGCCCGGGCGGGTGCCGCTGGAGGACGCCGCCCGCACGGCGCGCCGCACCGCGGGGTACCTCTGGGTGGGGCTGCGGGAGCCGACCGACGCCGACATCGCCGAGGTCGCCGAGCAGTTCCGGCTGCCGACGCTCGCGGTCGAGGACGCCGTGCACGCGCACCAGCGGCCCAAGCTCGAGGTGTACGAGGACGTCGTGTTCGCCGTGCTGAAGCCGGTGCGGTACGTCGACCACGTGGAGGTCGTCGAGATCACGGAGATCGCGATGTTCCTGCAGCCGCACGCCGTGGTGTCGGTCCGGCACGGCGAGGGCGGGGTGCTGCGCCAGGTGCGCGCCGAGCTCGACACCGGCGTGCCGCCCGAGCAGGACTTCGGCGCGGCCGGGGTGCTCTACCGGACCGCGGACCGCGTGGTCGACGGCTACGAGGTCGCGCTCGGGCACATCGAGCTGGACGTCGACGACATCGAGAGCCTCGTGTTCGGCCCCGGCGAGGACGACCACTCGGAGCGCATCTACAAGCTCAAGCAGGAGGTCGCGGAGTTCCGGCGGGCCATGCTGCCGCTGCAGCGCCCGCTCGAGCGCCTGGCGGCCGGCGAGGTGCCGCACGTGCCGGCCGCGGCGGAGCCGTACTTCCGGGACGTGCACGACCACCTGCTGCGCGCCGCCGACGCCATCGAGGTGATCGACCGGCAGCTCACGGACGTGCTGCAGGCCAACACCGCGCGGGTGACGACCGGCCAGAGCCGCGTGGCGCTGCGGCAGAACGAGGACATGCGCAAGATCTCCGCCTGGGCCGCGATCGCGCTGCTGCCGACCGCGATCGCCGGCATCTACGGCATGAACTTCGAGCACATGCCGGAGCTCGGGACGCGGTACGGGTACTACGTCGTGCTGGCCGTCATCGTCGGCGGGTGCGTCGGGCTGCACCGGGCGTTCCGCCGGAACCGCTGGCTCTGAGCACACGGCGAGGGCCGGGACGGATGACCCGTCCCGGCCCTCGGCCGTGCGTGCGTGCGCTGCTCAGCGGGCGACGCTGCCGCGGCGCTTGTTGAAGATGTCGAACGCGACGGCCAGCAGGAGCACGAGGCCCTTGACGATCTGCTGCACCGACTGGTCGACACCCATCAGCTGCATGCCGTTGGACATGACGGCCATGATCAGGCCACCGACCATCGCGCCGGTCACGCGGCCGACACCACCGGTCGTCGACGCGCCACCGATGAAGCAGGCGGCGATCGCGTCGAGCTCGAACATGTTGCCCGCGCTCGGCTGGGCACCGTTGGAGCGGGACGAGTAGACCGCACCGGCCACGGCGGCCAGGAAGCCCATGTTGACGAAGATCCAGAAGTTGACCTGCTTGACCTTCACGCCGGACAGCTGGGCGGCGGACAGGTTGCCACCGATCGCGTAGACGTGGCGGCCGAAGACGGTCCGCGTGGTCACCGTGTTGTACACGAGGATCAGCACGGCCAGGATGATCAGCACGATCGGCAGGCCGCGCGAGTGCGCCAGCTGCCAGGCGAACGCCATCACGACGGCCGCGATCAGGACCAGCTTGAGAACGAACAGCGGCAGTGCCTCGACGGACTGCTGGTAGCGGATGCGGCCCATGCGGGAGCGCCAGGCGCTGAACGCGTAGCCGACGAGCGCGATGGCCGCGATGATCAGCGTGAAGGCGTCGTACCCGTCACCGCCGAGCAGGCCGTTGATGAAGCCGCCGGCGACCTTCTGGTACGTCTGCGGGAACGGCGACAGCGAGATGTTGTCCAGCACCTGCAGGGTCAGGCCGCGGAACAGCAGCATGCCGGCCAGGGTGACGATGAACGCCGGGATCCCGACGTACGCGACCCAGAACCCCTGCCAGGCGCCGACCACCAGGCCGACCGCCAGCGCCGCGAGGATGCCGAGCCACCACGGGTGGCCCTGCTGGATCACGACGACCGCGGACACCGCGCCGGTCAGCGCCACCACGGACCCGACCGACAGGTCGATGTGCCCGCCGATGATGACGATGACCATGCCGATCGCCAGGATCAGGATGTACGAGTACTGCAGGACGATGTTGGTGAGGTTGCCCGGGGAGAGCAGCACACCGTCCGTCAGGATGGCGAAGAGTCCGATGATCGCGACGAACGCGATGTAGATACCACTTTGCCGCAGGTTCTTCGTGAAGATGTCCCGCAGGCCTGCAACAGCCGTCATCGAACCGTTTCCTTTTCCTTCGTCATGAGCTCCATGAGGCTCTCCGGGGTGGCGACCGCACGCTCCTGGACGCCGGTGATCCGGCCGAACGCGAGCGTGTAGATGCGGTCGCAGATCCCCAGCAGCTCAGGCAGCTCGGAGGAGATGACCACGACGGCCTTCCCCGCGTCCGCGAGCTTGTTGATGATCGTGTAGATCTCGTATTTGGCACCGACGTCGATGCCGCGGGTCGGCTCGTCCAGGATCAGGACCTCGGGGTCCGTGTAGATCCACTTGGACAGGACGACCTTCTGCTGGTTGCCGCCGGACAGCTTGCCGGTCAGCGCCATCACCGTCGGGGACTTGATGTTCATCGACCGCCGGTACTCCTCGGCGACCTTGATCTCCTCGTTGCCGTTGACCCAGCCGGCCTTGGACAGCTTGCCGAGCGCGGCCGCGGAGATGTTCTGCCGGATGTCCTCGATGAGGTTCAGGCCGTACGTCTTGCGGTCCTCGGTGGCGTACGCCAGGCCGTGGTCGATCGCCTCGGAGACGGTGCGGGTCTGGATCTCCTTGCCGTGCAGGAAGACCTTGCCCGAGACGTTGCGGCCGTAGGACCGGCCGAAGATGCTCATCGCGAGCTCGGTGCGCCCGGCACCCATCAGGCCCGCGATGCCGATGATCTCGCCGGCACGGACCTGGAACGAGGCACCGTCGACGACGACGCGGCCCGGCTGGGTGGGGTGCTCGACGTGCCAGTCCTCGACACGGAACACCTCCTCGCCGATGTGCGACTCGTGCGGCGGGTACCGGTGCTCGAGGTCGCGGCCGACCATGCCCTTGATGATCCGGTCCTGGGTGACCTTGTCCTCGACCATGTCGAGGGTCTCGATCGTCTTGCCGTCGCGGATGATCGTCGTGGAGTCCGCGATCTCGGCGATCTCGTTCAGCTTGTGCGAGATCATGATCGAGGTGATGCCCTGGCCCTTGAGGTGCCGGAGCAGGTCGAGCAGGTGCTCGGAGTCGGAGTCGTTCAGCGCGGCCGTCGGCTCGTCGAGGATGAGCAGCTTGACCTTCTTGGAGAGCGCCTTGGCGATCTCCACGAGCTGCTGCTTGCCGACGCCGAGGGCGCCGATCGGCGAGGTCGGGTTCTCGTCCAGGCCCACCCGCGCCAGCAGCGCGGCGGCCTCGGAGTTGGCCCGGTTCCAGTCGATGAGCCCGCGGTGCGCGCGCTCGTTGCCCAGGAAGATGTTCTCCGCCACGGACAGGTACGGCACCAGGGCGAGCTCCTGGTGGATGATCACGATCCCCTTGTCCTCGGAGTCGTTGATCGAGCCGAACTCGACCGTCTCCCCGTCGAACCGGATCTCACCGTCGTAGGTGCCGTGCGGGTACACGCCCGACAGCACCTTCATGAGGGTGGACTTGCCGGCCCCGTTCTCCCCGCAGATCGCGTGGATCTCTCCCCGCTTGACGTTCAGGTTGACGTCCTGCAGAGCCTTGACCCCGGGAAAGGTCTTGGTGATGGAGTGCATTTCCAGGATGTGGTCGCTCATGCGGCCTCGACCGTCCTCGTTCGTCGGGCGTGGTTCGGTTCCGCGCAGACCGGCCGGCACGTCGCGTGCCGGCCGGTCCGCGGGACTCGCGTGGGTCAGGCGATCAGGCCTGGCCGCTCGCGACCTGCTCCTCGGTCCAGTAGCCCGAGTCGATCAGCAGGGACTGGATGTTGCTGGCGTAGACGATGTCCGACTCCAGCAGGTAGGACGGGACGACCTTGACGCCGTTGTCGTACGACTCGGTGTCGTTCGCCTCGGGCTCCTCGCCCTCCAGGAACGCCTGGGCCGCGACCACGGACTGCTCCGCGAGCTTGCGGGTGTCCTTGAAGATCGACGCGAACTGCACGCCGTCGTTGATCAGCTTGACCGAGGCGATCTCGGCGTCCTGGCCCGTGACGGGCGGCAGGCCGGCCTCGATCGAGTCGCCGTAGCCGGCGTTCTGCAGCGCGGTGATGATGCCGCGGGAGATGCCGTCGTAGGGCGACAGCACGCCCTGGACCTTGGTGCCGTCCGAGTACGTGGAGGTCAGGAGGTCCTCCATGCGCTTCTGGGCGGTCTCCTGCAGCCAGCGCAGCGTCGCGACCTGCTCGATGTCCGTCTGGCCGGACTTGACGACCAGCGTGCCCTCGTCCAGGTACGGCTGGAGCGTGTCCATCGCGCCCTGGTAGAAGAAGTGCGCGTTGTTGTCGTCCAGCGAGCCGGCGAACAGCTCGATGTTGAACGGGCCCGTCGCGGTGCCCTCGGAGCCGTCCTCGTTGAGGAGGCCCAGGCCGACCAGCAGCGAGGTGGCCTGCTGGACACCCACGTTGTAGTTGTCGAACGTGACGTAGAAGTCGACGTTCTCGGTGTCGCGGATCAGGCGGTCGTAGGCGATGACCGGGATGCCGGCGTCCGCCGCGGCCTGCAGCTGGTTCGACAGCGCGGTGCCGTCGATCGAGGCGACGATCAGCAGGTCGACGCCCTTGGTGATCATCTGGTCGATCTGCTGCGACTGCGTCGGGATGTCGTCCGCCGCGTACTGGAGGTCGACCGAGTAACCGGCCTCCTCGAGCTGGCTCTTGACCGCGTCGCCGTCGGCGATCCAGCGCTCCGAGGTCTCCGTCGGCATCGCGACGCCGATCGTCATGTCGGCCGGGTCGCCGCCGCCGGTCTCCTCGGTGCCGCTGCCGGCACCGCCGCCGGAGCACGCCGCCAGGCCGAGCGCGAGAACGCCGCCGAGCGCGACGATCTTGATGCTCTTCATGTCCTTCTCCTCCTCGAGAGGGTTGCTGACCTCGTCGTCTGCGGGGACGCGTTGCGTCGTCGCCCGCCCTGCCCTGCGCCGCGCTGACGGGGTTCTTTCCCCGTCGCCGGCGAGCACCTGCACACTCTCCCGGGGTTGAGTTCAAGAAGTCAAGCCAAAGATTCAGGGCGCAGGTTGCAGATGGATAACGGCCGGGCCGGCACGGCCCCCGGCGGGTGTTGATGCTGGTCAGCGGCGCTTTCCGATCGTCGCGCGCCGACCGCGGTTCACCCGCTCGGGACGGCGAGCGGGTGACTGCTGAGTTCTGCGACCGAACTCAATGGCGCGATCGAGTGGCGCGCGCTGCGACGCCACCCGGGTACGCGGACGGCCCGCCCCCGATCGCTCGGGGGCGGGCCGTCGGCCGTGCGGTGCGGTGCGGTGCGGGTCTACAGACCCTGCGCCACCCGGTAGTACACCTGGTTCCAGCGCACCTGGTCGCGGAACCCGCGGCGGGTGGTGTCCTCGTCGATGACCAGCAGCTCCGTGCCGGCGATGTCGGCGAAGATCTCGAACGCCTCGACGCCCGCGGCGGTCGACATCACCGTGTGGTGCGCGCCGCCGGCGGTGAGCCAGGCCTCGGCCGAGGTGGCGAAGTCGGGGCGGGGCTCCCACACGGCACGGGCCACGGGCAGGTTCGGCAGCTCCTGCGTCGGCGGCACGATGTCCACGACGTTCGCGGTCAGCCGGAACCGGTCCCGCATGTCCGCCATCGAGACCACGACGCCCACGCCCGGGTCGGCGTCGAACACCATGCGGACCGGGTCCTCCTTGCCACCGATGCCGAGCGGGTGGATCTCCACCTTCGGCTTCGAGGTGGTCAGGGTGGGGCAGATCTCCAGCATGTGCGCGCCGAGGATCTTCTCCGCGCCGGGGGTGAGGTCGTAGGTGTAGTCCTCCATGAGCGACGCGCCGCCGGGCAGGCCCTCGCCCATCACCTTGGCGGCACGCACCAGGACGGCGGTCTTCCAGTCGCCCTCGGCGCCGAAGCCGTAGCCCTTGGCCATGAGGCGCTGCACGGCGATGCCGGGCAGCTGGCGCAGGGCGCCGAGGTCCTCGAAGTTGGTCGTGAACGCCTTCGCGCCGACCGACGTCAGGAAGGTCTCGAGCGCGATCTCCTGCCGGGCGGCGTACCGGAGCGACTCGTGGCGGTCCCCGCCGCGGCGCAGCTCGGGCACGACGTCGTACAGGTCCTCGTACTCGGCGACCAGCGTGTCGACGTCGGCGTCCGCGACCGCGTCCACGGCGGCGACCAGCTCGTTGACGCCCCAGGTGTTCACCGTGACGCCGAACCGCAGCTCGGCCTCGGTCTTGTCGCCCTCGGTGACGGCGACGTTGCGCATGTTGTCGCCGAACCGGGCCAGCGTCAGCTCGTGCGTGGCCGCCCAGCCCGCCGCGGCGCGCGCCCAGGTGCCGATCCGCCGGGTGACGGCCGGGTTGGAGGCGTGGCCGACCACGGTCGTGCGGGCCACGCCCAGGCGGGTCGCGATGTACGCGTACTCGCGGTCGCCGTGCGCGGCCTGGTTGAGGTTCATGAAGTCCATGTCGATGCTGTCCCAGGGCAGCTCGACGTTCGCCTGCGTGTGCAGGTGCAGCAGCGGCTTGCGCAGCGCGTCCAGGCCGGCGATCCACATCTTGGCCGGGCTGAACGTGTGCATCCAGGTGATCACGCCGAGCACCCGGTCGTCCGAGTTCGCGTCGAGCATCGCCCGGCGGATCGCGGCCGAGTCCTTGAGGACGGGCTTCCAGACGACCGTCACCGGCACGTCGGACGCGGCGTCGATCTGCCGCGCGACCTCCTGCGACTGCTCGGCGACCTGGCGGAGGGTCTCCTCGCCGTAGAGGTCCTGGCTGCCGGTGAAGAACCAGACCTCGCGGTCGGCGTAGGGCTTGCTCATCAGTGCTGCTCCTTCGGGGTGGTGGCCGCAGCGGCGCTGCTCTGGCCGTAGACGTTCTGGTACCGGGCGTACAGGGAGTCGACGTCGGCCTGCGGGATCCGGGTGGGCTCGCCGAGCTGGCGGGAGATGTGCACGGTGCGCGCGACCTCCTCGACCATGACGGCGGCCTTGACCGCCGCCTTGGCGTCCTTGCCGATCGTGAACGGGCCGTGGTTGCGCATCAGCACGGCCGGGCTGCGCGACTCCCGCAGCGTCTCGACGATGCCGCGGCCGATCGAGTCGTCGCCGATCAGGGCGAACGGCCCGACCGGGATGTCGCCGCCGAACTCGTCGGCCATCATCGTCAGCACGCACGGCACGGGCTCGGCGCGGGCCGCCCAGGCCGTGGCGTACGTCGAGTGGGTGTGCACCACGCCGCCGATCTCGGGCATGTGCGTGTAGACGTAGGCGTGCGCCGCGGTGTCCGACGACGGGCTGCGCGTGCCGTCGACCAGGTTCCCGTCCAGGTCGCAGACGACCATCGACTCCGGCGTCAGCTCGTCGTAGGTCACGCCGGACGGCTTGATCACCAGCAGGTCGGCCGCCGACGGCCCGGCGGGGTCGACCTGGACGCGCTGCGACACGTTGCCCGCCGTCCACACGACGAGCTCCCAGCGGGGCAGCTCGGCGTGCAGCTTCGCCACCACCTCCCGGGTGCGCGCGACGGCGTCCTGCACGGCCTGCGGGTAGTCGGCCAGGGTTCGGGTCATCGGGTGACTCCTCGGGTGTCTCGGTACCGGTGTCAGAGGGCCTGGGTGGCGGCGCGCTCGACCGCCAGGCCGGCGCGGTAGCGGTCCAGGAAGGTGGCGTAGCCCGCGACGTCGGCGGCGTCCGGGTCGACGACGTCGACGTCCGCGCCGGCGAACACGCGCTCGGCCAGGTAGGTCGGCAGGTCGTGCTCGCCGGCCGCGTCCAGGTACGCCGCGAGCACCGCGATGCCCCACGCGCCGCCCTCGGCCGCCGTCTCCCCGACGGCGACGGGGGCGTCGACCGCGGCCGCCAGCAGCCGCTGCGCGACCCCGGCCGTCTTGAACATGCCGCCGTGCGCGAACATCGCGTCGATCGCGACGTCCTCGCCCCGCAGCACCTGCATACCCAGGCTGAGCGTGCCGAACGCGGAGTACAGCTGGGTCCGCATGAAGTTGGCCAGCGTCAGGCGGCTGTCCGGCGTGCGGACCACCAGCGGCCGGCCCTCGTCCAGCCCGGTGATCGGCTCGCCCGACAGGTAGTTGTAGGCGAGCAGGCCGCCGCCGTCCGCGTCGCCCTCCAGCGCCGCGCGGAACAGCGCGCCGAACACGTCGTCCGCGGCGGCCGGGGCCCCGAGCGCGGCCGCGAACTCGCCGAACAGGCCGGCCCAGGCGTTCAGCTCGCTCGCGCCGTTGTTGCAGTGCACCATCGCGACCAGGTCGCCGGCGGGCGTCGTGACGACGTCCAGCTCGTGGTGCACGCGGGCCATCGGCTGCTCCAGCACCACCATCGCGAAGATCGAGGTGCCGGCGCTGACGTTGCCGGTGCGCGGGGCGACCGAGTTGGTGGCCACCATGCCGGTACCGGCGTCGCCCTCCGGCGGGCAGAGCGGGATGCCGGCCTGCAGCGTGCCGGTCGGGTCGAGCAGCGCGGCACCCTCGGCGGTCAGCCGTCCGGCCTCCTGGCCCGCGGTCAGCACCTCGGGCAGCAGGGCCTCGAGCCGCAGGCCGGGGCGCCGGGTCGCGACGATCTCGTCGACCTGCGCCAGCATCGTCGCGTCGTAGCCGCGGGTGGCCGGGTCGATCGGGAACATGCCCGACGCGTCGCCGACGCCGAGCACCTTGCGGCCGGTCAGCCTCCAGTGCACGTAGCCGGCCAGCGTGGTCACGAAGTCGATCTGCGGCACGTGCGCCTCGTGGTCGAGGATCGCCTGGTAGAGGTGGGCGATCGACCAGCGCAAGGGGATGTTGAAGCCGAGCTTGTCGGTCAGCTCGTGGGCCGCGCGGCCCGTCGACGTGTTGCGCCAGGTGCGGAACGGCACCAGCAGCTCGCCGTCCGCGTCGAACGGCAGGTAGCCGTGCATCATCGCGGACACGCCGAGCGCGCCGAACGTGGTCGGGCGCACGCCGTACCGCTGCTCCACGTCGGCCAGCAGCGTGCCGACCGACTCCTGCAGCCCGGCCCAGACCGCGTCCAGCGAGTACGTCCAGACGCCGTCGACGAGCTGGTTCTCCCACTCGTGGCTCCCGGTCGCGACCGGGGCGTGGTCCGGGCCGATCAGGCAGGCCTTGATGCGGGTCGAGCCCAGCTCGATCCCGAGCGACGTGCGGCCCTCGGCGATCGCCGCCCGGACCTCGTCGAGGCGTGCGTCCTGCTGCTCCTGCGCCATTGCGTGCTCCGTCCTCGCCCGGGCTGCTCTGCCCGTTGCCTGCGATGGTCCCGCACGCGACCGACCGCCACGCGCCGAGACCTCATGTTAGCGCTCACATGCGCCACGGACCAAGCACTGCCCGCCGTGCGCACCGCCGAACCCCACCCTGTGACGGCCCGGTCGCCGAGATGGCAGTTCCCGCCTGCGACGACGTCGCGGCGCACAGGCGAGAAGTGTCATCTCGGCGCGGCGGTCAGCGGCGCGGCGGTCAGCCGCGCGGCGGTCAGCGCGGAGGTGCGGTGCTCGCGCGGGGGACCAGGGTGGCCGGCAGCAGGGTGCGCGGGACGTCCTCGCCCGCCAGCGCGCGGACCAGCGCGTCGATCGCCGAGCGGCCGAGCGCGGCGAAGTCCTGGCGCACGGTGCTGAGCGGCGGCACGAAGTACGCGGCACCCGCCTCGTCGTCGAACCCGACCACCGAGACGTCCTGCGGCACCCGCACCCCGCGCTCCCAGAACGCCCGCAGCAGGCCGAGCGCGAGCTGGTCGTTCGCGGCGAACACCGCGGTCGGCAGCCCGTCGGCCACCAGGCGCAGGCCCTCGCGGTACCCGGACTCCGCGGACCAGTCCACCTCGACGGGCTCCGGCGCGGCGGCACCCGCGGCGGCGCACGCCTCGCGCCAGCCGGCGAGCCGCTCCCGGGCGTCGAACCAGTCCTGCGGCCCCGCCAGGTGCACGACCTCGCGGTGCCCGAGCCCGACCAGGTGCCGGGTGGCGGCGCGGGCGCCCTCGCGCTGGTCGACGCCGACCGCGACGACGCGGCCGCCGGGCCCCGGCTCCCCGGACGTCACGGTGACCACCGGGACCGGCGCGGCGAACGCGACGACGGCCTCGGCCACGTCGACCTGCGGCGCGATGATGACGATGCCCTCGACCGCCTGGTCGAGGAAGTGGTCCAGGACGCCGCGCATCGTGGCCGCGTCGAACCGGTCGATCGCCGCGACGCTCACGTAGTAGCCGACCTCGCGGGCGGCGCTCTCCAGCCCGATCAGCGTGCTGGTCGGGCCGTGGTGCACCGAGGACGTCGTCACCACCCCGAGCGCCCCGGACCGCCGCGTCACCAGGGCGCGGGCCGCGCTGTTGCGGCGGTAGCCGAGCTCGGCGATGGCCGCGAGCACGCGGGCGCGCGTCTCGGGCCGGACGCTCGGGTGGTCGTTCAGCACCCGCGACACCGTCTGGTGCGACACCCCGGCGAGCACCGCGACGTCGCTCATCGCGGGCGGGCGGCGGGTGTCGGGCGCGCCGGTCACGGCGGGAGGCCTACCGGTCCTCGTCGGCCGCGACGGGCGCCGCGGGCAGCGCCGCCGCACCGAGCTCGCGGGACCGGTCGTACGCCGCGCGGGCCGCCGCGACGACGCCGGCGCGGACGCCGTGCGCGTCGAGCTGCGCCACCCCGGCCACCGTCGTGCCGCCGGGCGAGGACACCCGCTCGCGCAGGACGACCGGGTGGTCCCCGGTGCCCGCCGCGAGCGCCGCGGAGCCCTCGACGGTCGCGACCGCGAGCCGCGTCGCGAGGTCCCGGGTCAGGCCCAGCAGCACGCCGGCCTCGGCCATCGCGTCGATCAGGTAGAACGCGTACGCCGGGCCGGAGCCCGAGATCGCGGTCACCGCGTCCAGGTCCTTCTCCGCCACCCGCACCACGAGGCCCGTGGCCGCGAGCGCCTGCTCGACCAGGTCCAGGTGCTCGTCCGTCGCGTGGGTGCCGGGGGCGATCGCGCTGGCGCCCTTGCCGACCAGCGCGGGCGTGTTCGGCATCACCCGGACGACGGGCGTGCCCGCGGGGAGCGCCGCCTCGTACACCGCCACCGGGATGCCCGCGGCGACCGACACCACCAGCGTGCCGGGGCGCAGCGCGGGCGCGATCTCGGCCAGCACGTCCGGCACCACCTGCGGCTTCACCGCGATCAGCACCAGGTCCGCGCCCTTCGCGGCCTTGCGGTTGGGGTCGGCGGCGCGGACGCCGTACTTCCCCGAGAGCTCCATGGCCCGCGCGGCGCTGCGCTCGGTCACGTCCACGTCGTCCGCCGTCCAGCCGGCGTCGAGCAGCGCCGACACGAGGGCCTCGCCCATGACGCCGCCGCCGAGGACCGCCGTGTGCGGTCGTGCCGTCGTGCTGGTCATGCGGTGCTCCTCGGTGCCGGGTCGTGCGGGTGACTGGCCGCGAGCCTAGCGGTGGCCGCTCAGGCCGGACGCGGCGCGTACATGATGAGACCGACCCCCGCGAGGCACAGCAGCGCGCCGGCGACGTCCCACCGGTCCGGCCGGAACCCGTCCACGACCATCCCCCACGCCAGCGACCCGGCGACGAACACCCCGCCGTACGCCGCGAGGATCCGGCCGAAGGACGCGTCCGGCTGCAGCGTGGCCACGAACCCGTACAGGCCGAGCGCGATCACGCCCGCACCGATCCAGGCCCAGCCCCGGTGCTCGCGCACGCCCTGCCAGACCAGCCACGCGCCGCCGATCTCCAGCAGCGCGGCGAGCGCGAACAGCACGACCGACCGCAGCGGCACGGTGACCCCCTCCTGCCGCACCGCACGGGGCGCCGGCGGGACCAGGGTGGCACGGAGGCGCCCGGCCCGGTCCGAGCAGGGGGATGCGGACCGGACCGGGCGCCGTTCGTGGGGCCCAGGAGCCTCAGCTCCCGGGCGGGGTGCCGGGCACCTGGCCGCCGAAGCCGCCACTGCCCGGGGCCATCATGCCGCTCCCGGACGGCACCGTGGTGCTGTTCGAGCCACCGAGCCCGGACAGACCGCTGCTCGACTCGCCGTCCTCGGACACGAGCGCCCGGCTGAGGTCGGCCAGGACCACCTCGTCACCCGCGGACAGGCCGGACACGATCTCGGTCAGCTCGGAGCCGACGGCGCCGCGCTCGACCTCCACCGACTCGGCGGTACCGTCCCGCAGCACCTGGACCGTGGCGGTCGAGTCGTCCAGGTGCACGGCCGACGACGGCACGGTCAGGGTGTCGTCGGCGCCGGCCACCGCGATGGAGACCTGAGCCGACGCGCCGTTGAACAGCACGGCGTCGCCCGCGTCCAGGGCGAGGTCGACGGTGTACGTCGGGTCGGACGAGGTGGTGGACGCGTCGAGGATGCCGACCCCTGTCACCGTGCCGACCAGGTCCTCGTCGCTGCTGCTCACCGCGACGGTCGCCTGCTGGCCGACCTCGACCAGGTCGACCTGGCTCAGCGGGACGGTGGTGGACACGGTGTATCCGTCCTCCCCGATGACGGTGATGACCGCCGACGTGGAGGTCGCCTCGACCGAGTCGCCCGCCACGATCGACACGGCGGCGACCGTGCCCGCGATCGGGCTGGTCAGGTCGACCAGGTCGAGCCTGCTCTGCACGAGGGCGAGCTCGGCCTCGGCCTGGTCGATCACGGCCTGGTCGGCGAGCAGGTCGGCGGCGGTGGCGACGGTCGTGCCGCCGGCGCCACCCGCGGTGCCGGTGCCGGTGCCGGTGCCGGTGCCACCCGAGCCGGTGGTCGCGCCGGTGGCTTCCGTGGTGCCGGTCCCCGTCCCGGTCGACGCCGTGGCTGCGGCGGCCGCGGTGTCCGTGCCGGCGCTGCCGGTCGCGGCACCCTCCGTGGTCCCGGCGGCGCCGGACGCGGCGGTCCCGGGCCCGCTGGTCCCGGTGCCCGCGGAGCCGTCGGCCGATCCCGACCCGGCCGCGGTGAACGCGTCCTGCGCCGCCGACACCGCCGCGTCGAGCGCGGTGACGTCGGTCATCAGCGTGGCCTGCGCCTCGTCGACCGCGGTCTGCGCCGCGAGGACGGCGGTGACCGCGTCCTGGCAGGCGGTGAGGTCGTCCGTCGTGGAGGTGGCGGCGGTCGGGTACGCGGTGCCGGTGATCACGGCCTCCGTCGACGCCGCCGCACCCTCGGCCGACGCGTCGGTCGCCGGGTCGGCGGACGGCTCCGTCGTGGGCTCGGCCGGCTCCGTCGCCGGGTCGGTCGTCGGGCCGGTGCTCGGCGTGCCGGTCGACGCGTCGCTTCCGGCGCCGTCCCCGGCGTCGTCGCTGCCGCCGTCGTCGAGGACGGCCTGGCACGCCTCCTGCGCGGCGGTGGTCGCGGCGCTCGAGGTGGCCAGCAGGTCCTGCGTGGTCTGGAACTGCGCGAGCAGCGCCTGCTGCGCGGCCCGGACGGCTGCGATCGCCTGCGTGACGGCCGGGGCGACGGTCGTGCCGTCCCCCGCCCCGTCGCCAGTGCCGTCCCCCGTGCCACCGGTCCCCGACCCGGTGCCCGCGCCGGAACCCGCCGCCGCGGCTCCGGTGGCGCCGGACGCGCCCCCCGACGCGTCGCCGGAGGTGCTCCCGGACGTGCTGCCCGACGTCGTCGAGCTGCTGCTCGACGTCTGCGAGTCGATGTCGTCCTCCAGCTGCTGCTCCGCGTCGGCCACGGCCTGCCCGGCCTGCTCGACGGCGTCCTCGAGGGACCCGGTGTCGAGGGTCGCGAGCACCTGGCCGGCGGTGACGGTGTCCCCCACGGCGACGTCGACGGTCCCGACGGTGCCGGCGACGGAGAACGCGCGGTCGTACCGGCTGGCCGAGGCGACCGTGCCGGTGGCGTCGATGGTCTGCGCGACGGCGCCGACCTCGGCGGTGGCGGTCCGGTAGCCGGAGCCGCCGGACCCGCTCACGGCGAGCGCCACGCCACCGCCGACCAGGCTGAGCGCGAGCGCCGTGGCGACCCCGCCGACCAGCAGCCGGCGGCGCCGTGTGCGGCGGCGGGCCCGGGCCTTCGGGGTCTCGCGGCGGAGGCTGTCACGCATCGAAGCCCTCACCCTCGGTGGTCGCGGTGGAGTCGTCGGGGCGCGCGCCGCCCCGGCCCCCGAAGCCGGTGGAGCAGCCGTCGTCGCCGGCGTCGGACAGCACGAGCACCGTCGCCGCGACCTGGCCGGAGCTGTCGGACTCGCCCTGCGCGGTCACGCAGCGGCCGACGGTGATCGCGCTCACGTCGGCCGTGACCGTGCTGGTGTAGGAGGTGGCGTCGTCGACGGTGACCGTCGAGGCGGTCGCGTCGTCGCCGGGCTCGAGGGTGATCGTGCTGCCGTCGACGGCGGTGACGAGGCCGGCCGTGATCCCGCCGGAGCCGCCGCCCGCGGGCGGCTCGCCGTCGGTGCCGCCTGTCCGGGCGCCGTCCGGCATCTCCGGCAGGTCGGTCGGCGCGCCGTCGGGCAGCTCGCCGTCTGCGGGCGCCGCGCCACCGGGCATGCCGCCGCCCCCGGCCCCGCCGCCGAACCCGCCGGTGCACTCGCCGTCGACCGGGCTCGTGATCGCCACGGAGGTCGCGGCCGCCGCGTCGTCGTCGCCGGACGTCATCGCGACCACGCAGGACCCGACGGTGACGTCCGCCAGCGCGGCCGCGACGGTCTGGCTGATCGTGGTCGCGTCGTCCCAGGTGACGGCGGTCTGGCCGTCGTCGCCCTGCACCTGCAGCAGGGCGTCCGAGACGGCGGCGACCTCGCCCGCGGTCCCGCCGCCGCGGGGCGTCGCGCCCTGCTGCGCGGCCGGTGCCTGGGTCTCCGCGGCGGACGAGTCGGTGCCGGCGGTGTCGCCGGACCCGCCGGAGCAGGCGGCGAGCAGCACCAGGACGGCCGTGGTGGCGGGGACCGCCAGCAGGCGGGGACGGGTGCGGGACATGGCTCTCCTCGGGGTGGGGCGGGACAGGGGACGCACGCGGCTCACTCCGAGCGCAGCGCGTCGATGGGTGCGAGCCGCGCGGCCCGCGTGGCGGGGTAGACCCCGAAGACGATGCCGATCGCGATCGCGACGGCGACCGAGCCGCCGACGGCCGCGCCGGACACCACGATCGAGGTGTCGAGCAGGCCCGGCAGGACCGCCGCGGCGACGATGCCGAGCACCGCGCCGAGCACGCCGCCGGCCAGGCCGAGCACGGCGGCCTCGACCAGGAACTGCCGGCGGATCGCCCACGGCGGGGCGCCGAGCGCCTTGCGCAGGCCGATCTCGCGGGTCCGCTCGGTGACCGACACCAGCATGATGTTCATGACGCCGATGCCGCCGACCAGCAGCGACAGCGCCGCGATGCCGGTGAGCAGCACGGTCAGCGTCCGGTAGACCGAGGTGGCGGTGCTGACCAGGGAGTCCTGGCTGCTGATCGAGAAGTCCGCGCTGTCCGCGTCGGTGATGCCGTGCAGGTTGAGCAGCAGCTGGTTCGCCTCCTGGTAGGCGGCGGACAGCTGGTCGGCGGACGCCGCCTGCACGTAGATGGTCGACACCGAGCTGCGGTCGAGGCCGCCGGACACGGTGTTCGCGGCGGTGGTCAGCGGGACGACGACGAGGTCGTCCAGGTCGGTGTCCGTGCTGGCGCCGGCCGAGGACAGCACGCCGGTGATCGTGAACGCCGTGCCGGCGACCGTGATCTGCTGGCCGACGACGTTCGTCGTGCCGAACAGCTCGGTGGCGGTGGTCGCGCCGATCACGGCGACGGCGGCGCCGGACGCGTCGTCGTCCGCGGTGAGGAACTCCCCGGAGGCGACGGTCCGCGACCGCACGTCGAGCCAGTCCTCGGTGGTGCCGACGACGGTCGTCGTCCAGTTGGTGTCGTTCGCCTCGACGGAGAGCGACGACTCCTTCTCCGGCGCGACGGCCCCGATGTCAGGCGCGTTCACCGAGGACGCGAGCGCCTCGGCGTCGGACCGGGTCAGCGTGGCGCCGGTGCCGAACCCGCCGCGCACCCCGTCGGAGTCGGTGGACGACCCCGGGGTGACGATCAGCAGGTCGGAGCCCAGCGCGCTGATCTGCCGGCTGACGTCCTTCTGCGTGCCGAGGCCGAGGCCGACGGTGAGGATCACCGCGGCGATGCCGATGAGGATGCCGAGCACCGTCAGCATCGAGCGCAGCTTGTGCCCGCGCACGGCGGCCCAACCGGTGCGCAGCGTCTCGGACCAGGTCATCGGGGGTTCACCTCGTCCGACTGGAGGAGGCCGTCCCGCACGAAGACGATCCGCCGGGCGTGCTCGGCGACCTCCAGCTCGTGGGTGATCAGCACGATGGTGCGGCCCTGGGCGTGCAGCTCGTCGAACAGCGCGAGCACGTCCTCGGTGGACCGGGAGTCGAGGTTGCCGGTGGGCTCGTCCGCGAGGATCAGCGACGGCTCGCCGACCAGCGCACGAGCCACGGCCACGCGCTGCTGCTGGCCGCCGGACAGCTCCCCCGGGCGGTTGTCGAGCTTGTCGCCCAGGCCGACCCGCTCCAGGGCGGCGACCGCTCGCTCCTTGCGCTCGTGCGCCGGCACCCGGCCGTACACGAGGGGCAGCTCGACGTTCCGCCAGGCCGACAGGGACGGCAGCAGGTGGAACTGCTGGAACACGAACCCGAGGCGCCGGTTGCGGACGTCGGCGAGCTCGACCTCGTCCAGCTCGCCGACGTCCTCCCCCGCCAAGCGGTAGGTGCCCCGGGTCAGGACGTCCAGGCAGCCGACGATGTTCATCAGCGTGGACTTGCCGGAGCCGGACGGGCCCATGATCGCCACGTACTCGCCGGTCCGGATGGCCAGGTCGACGCCGCGCAGGGCCTCGAACTCGATGCTGCCGGTGCGGTAGGTCTTGCGGGCGCCGTCCAGCTCGATCACGGGGTCGGCGGCGCCGTCGGTCCCGCGCGCGGCGCGGTCCAGGACGAGCTCAGCCATTGCTGCCACCCGGCACCTGGCCGCCGCCACCGGGCAGCTGCGAGAAGTCGGGCATCTCGCCGGACGAGAAGTCCGGCATCTGGCCCCGCTCCGCCTGGTCCCCGGTCCCGGCGTCGTCGGACCCGGTCGCTCGCGGGCTGAACGTGGTGACCAGCACCTCGTCGCCCTCGGCCAAGCCGTCCGTGATCTCGACGAGGTTCCCGGAGGTCTCACCGACGGTGACCGCCGTGGTGACCGTCCCGCCGTCCGCACCCTCCTGCGTGACGACGGTCTGGCCGTCCACGGTCGTCACCGCAGCGCTCGGCACGGTCAGCACGTCGGTGCGGCGCTCGTAGATGATCGAGGCCTCCACCGACTCGCCGTCGTGCAGGTTCTCGGGACTGCCCGTCACGTCGACGAGGACCGGGTACGCGGCGACGTCGCCGGTGCTGCTGGACAGCAGGCCGATCTCGCCGACGGTGCCGTAGACGGTGTCGGTCGAGCTGTCGGTGGTCATCTCGACCTGGTCGCCGACGGACAGCAGCGCGACGTCCGTCTCGTCGACGGTGACGCTCACCTGCCACGCGTCGGTGCCGGTGATCGTGAACGCGGCACTGGTGGTGGTGCTGCTGGAGCCGGTCGATCCGGTCGTCCCGGTGGAGCCGGTGCTACCGGTCGAGCCTGTGCCGCCCGACGACGAGCCCGAGCCGGTTACCGTGTCCCCGACCTCCAGGTCCACCGCGGTGAGCAGGCCCGCGACCGGGGCGGTCAGCGTCGCGCCGGCCATGTCGGCCTCCGCGTCGTCGGCCGCTGCCTGCGCCACGTCGACCTGCGCCGACAGCGCGGCGACCTGCGCGTCGGACGCCGCGGTGCCGTCCGCCTCGTCCTCGGCGTTCGACAGCGACGCCTGCGCGCTCACCAGGTCAGCCTTCGCCTGCAGCAGCGCGGCGTTCAGGTGGAGGGTGTCGACCGTCGCGAGCTGCTGCCCGGCGGCCACGGTGTCCCCGACGGCGACGTCCACGGACGTCACGGTGCCGCTGACGTCGAACGACACGTCCTCCTGCACGGCGGGCGTCAGCGTGCCGCTCGCGGTCACGGACTGCTGGACGGTCGTCAGGCTCGCGGCGACCGCGGTGCTGGACGACTCGGGGGTCGCGGCCTGCGCCTGCTCCTCGCGGAACCCGAACCAGTAGATCCCGGCGCCGACCACCCCCACCAGCAGCGCGATCGCCACCACCCGCACCCAGACCCGGGTGCGCCTCCACAGCGACAGCATGTTCTCCCTCACGACGGTCCGACCTCCCGGAACCGTCCGCGGGGAGCGGGCGGGAGTCCGGGCTGGTCAGGACCGTAGGGATGCAGGCTGGGGCGGCCTTAGCACCACCCTGTGTCCCCCCTGTGCGATCACCGGCGCGGGCGCGGGATCGTGGTCGTCGTGGGCGGTACGCACCCCGTGCTCGTGCGCTGTCGACGGGCGCGCGGGGTGGGCGGGTCAGGCGGGGAGCAGGAGGCCGTCCCGGATCAGGCCGCGCACCTCGGGCAGCACGTCGGCGGCCACCGCGGCAGCGCCGACGTCCAGCAGCGCGCCGAGCGCGTTGACGATCTGCCCGACGGCGAGCTCCCCGTCGCAGGCGCCGACGAACCCGGCCAGCGCGGTGCCGACCTGCACGGTGCGCCCGAGCCCGCCGCCCTGGCGGAGCAGCACGATCTGCGGGTCGGCCGCACCGGGGCGCAGGTAGCGCTCCTCGGTGACGTCCTCGGCCACGCGCAGCCGCTCGGCCGCGAGCGCCGCGTCGTCCCGGGCGCGGAGCCAGTCGTCGGCGGCCAGGCTCGCGCCGAGCGCGGGGCCGAGCGGCTGGCGGACCGAGCCGGTGATCTCCTCGAGCCGGCGCAGGCGCCCGCCGGGTGCGTCGTCGGCCGGGCGGCGCAGCACGACGATGCCGAACCCGATGCCCTCGACGTCGCGGGAGGCGAAGTCGGCCAGCCACGCGGCGTACCGGGCGCGCCAGGCCGCGGGGTCGCGGTCGGCAGTGGTGCCGCCGTCGCGGATCCAGGTCTCGGCGTACTGGGCCGGGTCCTGGAGCTCGCGCTGCACCACCCAGCCGTCCAGCCCCGACGCGTCCAGCCAGGAGCCGACGCGCTCGTCCCAGCGCTCGCCGCGACGGACCTCCCAGTTGCCGAGCAGCTGGGCGACGCCACCGGGCGCCAGCACGCCGCCGACGGACGTCACCAGGTCGGACACGATCGCGTCGCCGGTCCGCCCGCCGTCCCGGTACTCGTAGGTGGGCACGTCGGCGGTCGCCCGGGGAGTGATGACGAACGGCGGGTTGCTCACCACCAGGTCGAACTGCTCGTCCGCGACCGGCTCCAGCATCGAGCCGAGCCGCAGGTCCAGCCCGTCCGCGCCGAGACCCGCCAGCGCGGCGTTGAACCGGGCGAAATCGAGCGCGCGCGCGGAGATGTCCGTGGCGACGACCACGTCCGAGTGCCGGGACGCGTGCAGGGCCTGGATGCCGCAGCCGGTGCCGAGGTCCAGCGTGCGCCGGCTGGGCTCGCGCACCGTCACCTGGGCCAGCGTGGTCGAGGCGCCGCCCACGCCGAGCACGTGGTCGGTGCGCAGCGCACCGCCGGTGGCCAGCTCCCCCAGGTCGGACGCGATCCACCAGTCGACCGGCCCGGCGGCGTCCTCGGCCTCGTACGGGCGGAGGTCGACCCGGGCGCGCACCGCGGCGTCCGCGCCTGCGCCGTCGACCGCGACCAGGCCGAGCCGCTCCGCACCGGTCACGCCGAGCGACGGCAGCGCGCGGGCCAGGTCGGCGGCGTCCACCGGGACGCCGAGCACGAACGCCCGGACCAGCGCCGCGCGCGGGTCGTCCCCGGTGGTGGCGAGCAGCGCCGGCACCGGCTCCTCCCGGTGCAGCGCGGCCGCGGCGACGGGGCCGAGCAGGTCCTCCACGCCGGGCACCGTGAACCCCGCGGCCGCCAGGTCCGCGCGCAGGGCGCCGACCAGCGCGGGGTCGGCGGTCAGGGGCTCGGTCGAGGGGGTGCTGTCCACCCGCCCATCCTCGCTCAGACGGGCAGCGGCTCGCCGCCGGGTCCGTCGCCGCCCGCCGCGGTCGCGTGCGGCACCACCTCGTCCTGCCAGCGCGTGGCGTACCAGCCGGCCGGGCCGTCCTGCTCGAGCGTCACCACGCCGGTGTTGTCCAGCGACCGGCGGCCCGCGGTCGCGGGGTCCAGGTTCGCCGCGCGGGCGAGCGACCACAGCCGGATCATCGCGCCGTGGCTGACCACCGCGACCGTCCGCGCCCCGGAGGCCAGCAGCTCGTCGACCACGGCGTCGAACCGGTCGAGCGTCGCCCGGCCCGACTCGCCACCGGGCATCACCGCGTCCAGGTCGCCGCTCGCCCACGCGACCATCGTCCCCAGGTACCGGTGCACCGACGCGGGATCGGTGCGCATCTCCAGCTCCCCGGCGAGCACCTCGCGCAGCCCCTCCCGGACCTGCACGTCGAGCCCGTGCGGACGCGCGATCTCCGCCGCGGTCGCCCGGGCACGGTCCAGCGTCGACGCGTAGACGGCGTCGAGCGGCTCCGCGGCGAGCACCTGGCCGACGGCCTCCGCCTGCCGCAGGCCCTCCGCGGTCAGCGGGGCGCCGGGGGCGGCGGTGTCGAGCGCCGAGATCAGGTTGGACGGGGTCTGGCCGTGCCGGACGAGGTGCAGCCGCATCGGGTCAGGCGTCGCAGTTCTCGGAGATGTAGGTGCTGAGGTTGTCGCCCGCCGTCGACAGGTCCTCCGAGTTCGCGGTCTCGGCGAACTCCTGCAGGGCCGCGGTGAACGCCTCCTGGTCGGTGGCGTCGATGTCCTGCAGCGCGTCGTCCAGGTCCCCGAACGTGCTCGTGAACACGGCCCAGTCGTCCTCGATCTCGGCCGGGGCCTCGACGGACTCGAAGCCCTCGCGGGCGTCGGCGATCGCCTGGGCGAACGCCTCCGGGTCCGAGCCGAGCGACCCCGCGGCGTCGACCTCGGCGATCGCCTCCTCGCCCTGGTCGCAGAACGCCTGCACGTCGTCCTCGCCCCCGGAGCACGCCGCCAGCGGCACGAGCAGGCCGGCGAGCGCGAGGCCCACCAGCGTCCGGCGGCGGGCGGAGGGACGGACCAGGCGGGAGCGGCTCATGCCGACCACCTTGCCGGACGCGCGCCCGCCCGTCGAGGCGGGGCGCGGGTGCCCGTCATGCCGGTAACCGCACCTCGCGCTCGAGCCGCGCCTCCTCGTCGACGCGGGCCGCACGCAGCCGCGACACCAGCACGGCCCCGAAGGCGATCAGCGCCGCCAGCACCGCGATGGTCAGCCGGAGCACCTGGTTGGCGTCGTCGCCGACGCTGACCGTCACCACGGCCGGCGCGATCAGCAGCGCGACCAGGTTCATCACCTTGATCAGCGGGTTGATCGCGGGGCCGGCCGTGTCCTTGAACGGGTCGCCGACCGTGTCGCCGATGACGACCGCCGCGTGCGCCGGCGACCCCTTGCCGCCGTACCGCCCGTCCTCGACCAGCTTCTTCGCGTTGTCCCAGGCACCGCCGGAGTTCGCCAGGAACACCGCCATCAGGACGCCGCTGCCGATCGCCCCGGCGAGGAACCCGGCGAGCGGGCCGATGCCGAGGCCGAACCCGACCGCCACCGGCGCGGACGCCGCCAGCAGACCGGGGGTGGCGAGCTCCCGGAGCGAGTCGCGGGTGCAGATGTCGACGACCTTGCCGTACTCGGGACGCTCGGCACCGGTCATGATCCCGGGGTGCTCGCGGAACTGCCGGCGCACCTCGAACACGATCGCGCCGGCAGCGCGGGTCACGGCGTCGATCGCCAGCCCGGAGAACAGGAACACGGTCGCACCGCCGAGGATCACCCCGACCAGGGTCACCGGGCTGATCACCTGGTAGTCGGTCATCGCCAGCACGATGTCGCCCGGCACCTCGGACAGGGACAGCCGCGCCACCGCCCCGGCCACCGCGTCGGCGTACGAGCCGAACAGGGCAGTCGCCGCCAGCACGGCCGTGGCGATCGCGATGCCCTTGGTCACCGCCTTGGTGGTGTTCCCGACGGCGTCCAGGTCGGTGAGGATCTGCGCACCCTCCTCGGTGACGTCGCCCGACATCTCGGCGATGCCCTGCGCGTTGTCGCTCACCGGGCCGAACGTGTCCATCGCGACGATGACCCCGACCGTGGTCAGCAGCCCGCAGCCCGCCAGCGCCACCAGGAACAGCGACAGCGCGATGGAGCCGCCCGCCAGCAGGAACACGCCGCAGATCGCGGCCGCGATGATCCCCGCCGTGTAGACGGCGGACTCGAAGCCCACCCCGATGCCCGACAGCACGACCGTCGCCGCGCCGGTCTGCGAGGTCCGGGCGACGTGGATCGTCGGCTTGGACGTCGTGCCGGTGAAGTAGCCGGTCACCCAGAGGATCAGCCCCGCCAGCACCACGCCGATCGCCACCGCGCCGGCCGCGACCAGCCGCGGGTCGCCGTCGTCGGCACCGAGCCCCGCCGTGCCGCCGAGCGCCTCGAACGACGACGGCAGGTACGCGAACGCGGCGACGGCTGACAGCACCGCGCCGGCCACCGCCGCGATCGCGAACCCGCGGTTGATCGCCGTCAGGCCGCTCTCGTCGCCGCGCACCCGGGTCACCAGCACGCCCAGCGCCGCCACGAGCGCTCCGATGGCCGTGACGATCAGCGGGAACACCAGCCCCTGCTCCCCGTACGCCGCCCGGCCGAGGATCAGCGCCGCCACCAGCGTCACCGCGTACGACTCGAACAGGTCCGCGGCCATGCCCGCGCAGTCGCCGACGTTGTCCCCCACGTTGTCCGCGATCGTCGCGGCGTTGCGGGGGTCGTCCTCCGGGATGCCCTGCTCGACCTTGCCGACCAGGTCCGCGCCGACGTCGGCCGCCTTGGTGAAGATGCCGCCGCCGACCCGCATGAACATGGCCAGCAGAGCGGCGCCGAACCCGAAGCCCTCCAGCACCGCCGGCGCCTCGCCCCGGTACAGCAGCACGACCGCCGCCGCGCCCAGCAGCCCGAGCCCGACCACCGACATCCCCACGACCCCGCCGGTGCGCAGCGCGATCCGCGCGCCCTCGGCCCGGCCTCCCGGCAGCGACGCCGCCGCGGCGACCCGCACGTTCGCGCGCGTCGCCAGCCACATGCCCAGGTACCCGATCGACGCCGAGAACGCCGCGCCGACCAGGAAGAACACGGACCGGCCGACCCGCACGCCCGTGTCGCCCGGCAGCAGGAACAGCAGCGCGAACACGACGACGGCGAACAGCACCAGCGTGCGCAGCTGCCGCGCCAGGTACGCGGAGGCGCCCTCCTGGATGGCTGCGGCGATCGCCCGCATCGACACGGACCCCTCGTCCGCCGCCAGGACCTGGCGTCTGAGGACCACCGCCACGACCAGTGCGGCGACCGCGACGACCGCGATGACGGCGACGACCGCGAGGCTTCCCGACCCGAGCTCGACCATGCATCCTCCTCGGACGCGGGCCCTGCCCCCTGCTGGGGACGCGACCCAGACGCACGCCGCTCCGTTGCCGCGTGAGGCGGCCACTGTAGCCAGAGATGTCCGCTCTGTCCGGGAAAGCGAGCGGGCAGTGCTCGCCGCCGCGGGATCCCCGCTGGGCCGATCGGGTGACGGCGTGCCCGGACCCCAACGATCCGGTGCCCCGGCGCCGTCCACCGGGCACGACACTCACCTCGGGGGCACGCGGACCGCGCTCCCCGACCGGCACGGCGGAGGACCCTGGTGACCTGGCAGGACGACCTGGCGGCGTTCGCCCGCGAGCGCGGACCGGCGCTCGTGGGCTACGCCCGCCTGCTGACCGGCGACACCGCCGCAGCGGAGGACCTGGTGCAGGAGGCGATCGTGCGCGCCTGGTCGCGGCGACGCTCCGGCGCCGACATCCAGTGGCTCGAGGCGTACGTGCGCCGCGCGGTCCTCAACGGGTGGGTGGACCAGTGCCGGCGGGAGCGGGCGTGGCGGGACCGCGCGCACCTGTTCGCCGTCGAGGTGCCCGTGCCCTCCCCCGAGCGCGCCGCCGTCGACCGCGCCCAGGTCGCCGCGGCGCTCGACCGGCTCGCGCCGCGCGAGCGCGCCTGCACCGTCCTGCGGCACTACGACGACCTGACGGTCCCCGAGATCGCGAAGCGCCTCGACCTGTCCGAAGGCGCCGTCAAGCGCTACCTGTCCGACGCCGCGCGTCGTCTGAGCAATCTGCTCGACCTCGCGGACGACCTCGACACCGAGGACCTCTCCACCACGAACGGAGGCCGGCGATGAGCCACGAGCTGCGCCGCGCGCTGGACGACCTCGTCCAGGGCGTCGCGACCGACCAGGAGAACCGGGCCCGTTCCGGCGACGGGCTGCCGGTCGCCGCGATGACCGCACGCGCGCGCCGTGGCCGGGTGCGCCACGCGGCGCTCGTGTCGACGGCGGCGGCGTGCGCCGTGCTCGCCGTGGGCGCGGGCGGGGTGGCCGTCGCGACCTGGGACCGGGCGGAGCCCGCCCCTGCCGCGCCGCCCACCCAGATCAGCACCCCGACGCCCTCGCAGGAGGTGCCGTCGCCCTCGCCGTCGGCCACGCCGTCCGCGACGGCGACCGCGCCTGCCGTGGTCCTGCCCACCGGGGACCCCGGCCTGCCGTTCGGCGTCTGCGGATCGACCATCGACGCGGCGGCCGCGCTGCCGAGCTCGCCGGCCGTCGCCCTCACCCTCGCGGCGGGGCCGTCGTCGGTGCTCCAGGGCCAGCCCGTCGAGCTGCGCACCGAGCTCGCGGTGACCACGCCGGAGGTCACCGCGTTCGGGCCGGACAGCGGACCCACCGCCGTGCTGCTGCGCGACGGTGTCGTCGTCGCGACCGCTCGGACGTACCCCGTCGGCACCGGGCCCGAGACCGTCGCCGTCCTCGAGGAGAGCCCGGACGCCCGCCTCACCTCGCAGTTCGTCAGCCACACCACCCTGGTGGTCTGCGACGCCCCGGGCGCGTCCGCCGGCGCGGACCTGCCCGCCGGCGACTACCAGGCGGTCGCGCTCAGCGACGTCTGGACGGCCGACCGCGACGCGGCGTCCGCGTTCCTGTCCGACGGCGTGCGGACGATCGCGGACATCGCGCCGTCCGTCCCGCTGCAGCAGGTCGTCGCGGTGTCGGCCCCGGTCGCCGTGCAGGTGGGCGGCACCACGGTCGACCCGGCCGCGGTGCCGGTCCCGCCCGCAGCCGCACCGGTGCTCGGGGACCGCAACGTCCCCGACGGCGACCCGTACCCGTCCGCGTGCAACCCGACGACGACTCCGGGCGACGCCGGCGGCCTGCTGCCCGTCACCGCACCGGGCACCACGGTGACCGCGGGCGGTGCGAGCCCGGACGCCGCGGTGTCCGTCACCTACACCGGCTCCGGGCGCATCGCCCTGTTCGTGACCGGCCAGCTCCTGCGGGTGGTGCAGGACGGTGCCGTGGTCGCGGTGTCGTCGTCGACGCCCCAGCGGGTGGACCTGGACCACGGCTCCACGCTGACGACCCCGGTGACGACGTGGCAGAGCTGCGACGGCGGCTGGCCCGGCCCCGCCACCACCCTGGCACCGGGCACGTACACCGCCTACCCCGTCGCGCTGGTCGGCGTGCTGGGGCTGGTCGCGGCCGACGGCACCGAGCTGCAGCCGCGCGCCGGCGAGGTGGACCTGCACCAGCTGGTCGGGGCACCCGTCACCCTGGTGATCCCGTAGCGGCAGCAGCCGCTACGGGCACGGCGGGCGCGGCGGGGAACCCCGCCGTGCCCGCTGCCGTTCGGGTGAATCACCGCACGCGCCCAACGTTCCGCACCAGGTCTACGTCCCACCTCACGACAGGATCACCGCGGCCCACCCCAGGGGACGGCCGACGACGAGGGGGACCACGTGGCGTGGGAGGACCAGGTGACGGCGTTCGTCACCGCACGCGGCCCGGCGCTGGTCGGGTACGCCCGGCTGCTGACCGGTGACCACGACAGCGCGCAGGACCTGGTCCAGGACGCGCTCGCGAAGGCGTGGTCCCGACGGCGGGCGGGCACCGACATCGAGTCGCTGGAGGGCTACGTCCGCAGCGCCGTGCTCACGACCTACCTGGACCAGTACCGGCGCCGCCGGCTGTGGCAGGGGCGCGCGCACCTGTTCGTGACGCCCGAGGCAGAGCCCGAGCGGTCGTCGTCGACGGACACCGCGACCGACCTCGCCACGGCGCTGCGCCACCTGCCCCCGCGGGAGCGCGCGTGCGTCGTGCTGCGGTTCTACGACGACCTCACGGTCGCCGGGATCGCCACGCGGCTCGGGCTCTCCGAGGGTGCGGTCAAGCGGTACCTGTCCGACGGCACGAAGCGCCTCGGCGCGCTCATGGGGGAGGTGCACCCGGCGGCGGAGACCGTCGAGGTGCGGACGGCGGGAAGGGACCGGCGATGAACGAGCACGACCTGCACGGCGCGTTCGACGACCTGGCGCGGCAGGGTGCCGACGAGCAGTCGGAGCGGCTGCACCGGGGAGCCGGACTGTCCGCGCCCGACATCGCGCGCCGCTCGGCGCGGGCTCGCCGTCGCCGGACCACCGTGACCGCCGCGACCGGGCTCGCCGCGGTGGCCGGCCTGGTGCTGGCGGGCTCGGCGCTCGCCGACCGGCCGGACCCGCAGCCGGCGGACACCCCGACGATCACCCACCCGACGCCCGAGCCCTCGCGGACCCCGGCGCCGTCGCCCTCGCCATCGCCCTCGACCAGTGCGCCGGCTGCGGGCCCGGACGAGCAGGACCCGGTGGTCGCGACCTCCGGCGTCGTCCGTCCGTACCCCACGGCGCCGAACGTGCTCTGGCGCGCGCCGGTCGACACCCTCTGGACCTCGACGGTGATCGACTCGCAGGGCGCCACCCCGATGGTCGGTGACGTCGCCGCGACCCCGCACGCGTTCACCTCGTCCCGCGCGCTGGCTGCCGGCGGCACCTTCCTCTTCGCCATGGGCGTGCCGGCCGTCGACGAGCGCCTCGTCGGGGTCGACGAGGTCGGCGGAGCCGTCCTCTGGGCTTGGGAGCAGAGCGGGGAGGAGCGGGTCCTGAGCTGTGCCGGCGTCTACGACGGTCTCCTCGTCTGCCAGGGAGTGGTGGACGGGGCACCGGTCGTGCAGCTCCGCGACCCGGTGTCCGGTGCGGTGGCCCGCACGGTCGGCCCGGGGGGCAACGGCATCGCCGTCGCCGAGGACGCCGTCGTCGTGCACAGCGCCGAGGGCACGGACGTGCACGTCCGCGTGCTCGACCTCGCGGACGGCGCCGTGCGCGCCGCTGTCGACCTCCCGGGCTACATCGACCCGAGCACGCCTGGTGGTGACTTCGTGGTGTGGCCGGAGGTCGCCGGGCCCCTGGTGCTCCTGCACGGGGTCCAGTTCGAGCTCGCGCTCGACGTGCGGACCGGGGCGGTGCTCGGCGAGGGCATGGCGCCGGTGGGCCTCCGTCCTGACGGCTGGGTGACGGCGATCGCGCCCGACGGGAGCACGCACGCCGTCGGGCCGCACGGTGAGGACGTGCCCCTGCCCGGGAGCCCCGCGTTCACCCCGGACGCCTGGGCCCCGGCCGCCGGGGTGGACGTGCCGCTGCTGACCTGGTCGGACACCGGGGACGGGCTGCCGGACGCGGTCCACGCGGTCGACGCGCAGACCGGGGACGTCCTGTGGTCCGTCCCCGGGGCCGGTGTGGTCCGGGCCGTCGCCGGCCGGACGGTGGTGCTGCAGGGCGACACGGGCCTCGTGGGCGTCGACGTGGTCACCGGCGGCGAGCTCTGGCGCGCCGGTTGGGGCTCCGTCGAGGCCTTCGACGGTGAGCGGTTGGTGATCTCCGACGCGTCCGGCGTGCGAGCCGTCCGGGCCACCGACGGGGACGTGGCGTGGACGCTGCCGCAGGACCAGGTGACCGGGGTGCTCGTGGTCGACTCCCGGCTGGTCGGGGTCGCGCCGGACGGGTCCCTGAGCGCACTGGCGCCGTGACCCCGGCGTCCGGCGCTGCGCCGACCGGGTGATCCGCGAGGCCCGGACCCAACGGTCCGGGCCTCCCGCACGTCGTGGTGGGTGGGGCCGCGCGGCCGGGGTCGGACCCGCCGCCCGGACGCCGCCCGCCGGAGGTGCGCTGCAGGGGCGCGCACCTCCGGCGGTCGTCGTGTCGTCACCGACGGTCCCGCGAGCCGCACGTGGTGGTGCCACCGGCGCCGGTTGCGCCGTTCGGGTGACCTTCCCAACCCCCGGCCGGGCCCGGGCGTCTGAGGGGGCGACAAGATCGGGTGCGGTACGAGGACGAGGAGACGGCGTGGCCTGGGAGCGGGAGCTCGAGGACTTCGTCCGCGAGCGGGGTGACGCGCTGGTGGGATACGCCTACCTGCTCGCGGGCGACCTCGCCGCGGCGGAGGACCTCGTGCAGGAAGGCCTCGTCCGCACCTGGACGAGACGGCGCGCAGGCGCCGACGTCGAGTGGCTCGAGGCCTACGTGCGGCGGTGCATCCTGCACGCGTTCGTCGACGGCCGCCGCCGCGCCCGCCGGTGGCGCGACGTCGCCCACCTCGTCGCCCTGCCCGAACGCGGCGAGGGCCACCAGGGCAGCGACGACCGCGACGCGGTCCTGACCGCCCTGACCCACCTCACCCCCCGCCAGCGCGCCTGCGTGGTCCTGCGGTTCTACGAGGACCTGCCGCTGCAGGACATCGCCGACCGGCTCCAGATCAGCGAGGGCGCCGTCAAGCGCTACCTGCACGAGGCCAACCGCGCCCTGGCACCACGCCTCGGCCCCCAGGCCGGCCTGACCGCCGAGGACATCCCGACCACGAAGGGCGGCACGCGATGAACCACGACCTGGACGCCGCGCTGCACGACCTCGCCGCCGGCGCCGCCGCCGCCCACCGCACCCGCACCACCACCGACACCGGACTCCTCCTGACCCCGACCCTCCGCCGGGTCCGCCGCCGCCGCCGCACCCGCGCCGCCGCCGCGGCCACCGGCAGCCTCGCCGTCATCACCGGCCTCGTCCTCGGCGGCATGGCACTCGGCCAGGAGCCCGACCCCCAACCCGCCGGACCGAGCCCGTCGACCACCCCCACCCCGGCACCCTCACCGACGTCCACCTCGACGGTGCTGCCCACCGGCGACCCGGCCCTGCCGTTCGGCACCTGCGGGGCGCTCGCGACCGCCGACCCGTCCGCCGACGCGCCCCTCGACGACCGGTGGAGCGTCAGCACCTCCCTCGTGAGCCCCGAGGCAGTGGCCGGGGGTGGCCTGGCCGTGAGCACCCGGATCGACGTGAACCTGCCCGGTGACTGGTCCCCCATCGGCGTCGGGCACGGGATCTGGCCCGGATCCGGACCGCGGTTCCTGGTGCTGCACGACGGCGTCGTGGTCGGCACCGGCGACCTGTACGGCGACCTGCCGGCTGCGCCCGAGTCGTACGACGTCAGCGCGGGCGCGAGCTCGGCCGCGTTCCAGGGACTGGTTCCGCTGCGGTCCTGCGCGGACGGCCGTCCGCTGCCGCCCGGCGACTACGCGGTGCTGTCCACCTCGCGTGTGCTGCCGCTCGGAGACGACCCGTCCGTCGCGAGCGAGCTCGCGGCCGACGGGGCGGAAGCCGTGGCCGCGCGGCACCCCGACGCCTGGCGTCAGGCCGTCGGTGCACCGCTCGAGTTCACGATCGTCGACGGCGGGCCGGCGAGCCTGCCGCCCGCACAGACGGTCGACGAGCCGGGCGTCGTCCCCCAGCCGACCTGCGGTGCACCGCTGACCCCGTCCGAACCCGGGTTGCTCACCTGGGACGTGCTCGCTCCAGGCCGGGCCCCGTACGGATCAGCTCCCGACTCGGCCGGCGACCTCCGCTACACGGGGCCGGGGCGGCTGCGTGCCGGGGTGCAGACCGCGCCCGCGTACTGGGCGCTGCAGGACGGGATCGTCGTGGGCGGCCCGTCGGAGATCTCGGGCGCGTACTACAGCGTCGTGGACCTCGGCAGGGACCTCCCGCTCCACCTGACCGGCGGCGTGGACCTGCGTGCCTGCGCGGACGGCCAGCCGCTGGCTCCGGGCACCTACACGGTCGTGCCGTCCCTGCTCGTGTCCGGCGCCGAGGCACGGACTCCCGAGGGCGCACGGGACCTGCCCTCCGGGGTCGTCACCGGGGAGTCGTTCACCCTTGTCGTCGAGTGACGCCGCGCCGGCGCTCCGGCGCCGGTTGCGCCGTTCGGGTGACCTTCCCAACCTGCGGCCGGGCCCGGGCGTCTGAGGGGGCGACAAGATCGGGTGCGGTACGAGGACGAGGAGACGGCGTGGCCTGGGAGCGGGAGCTCGAGGACTTCGTCCGCGAGCGGGGTGACGCGCTGGTGGGATACGCCTACCTGCTCGCGGGCGACCTCGCCGCGGCGGAGGACCTCGTGCAGGAAGGCCTCGTCCGCACCTGGACGAGACGGCGCGCAGGCGCCGACGTCGAGTGGCTCGAGGCCTACGTGCGGCGGTGCATCCTGCACGCGTTCGTCGACGGCCGCCGCCGCGCCCGCCGGTGGCGCGACGTCGCCCACCTCGTCGCCCTGCCCGAACGCGGCGAGGGCCACCAGGGCAGCGACGACCGCGACGCGGTCCTGACCGCCCTGACCCACCTCACCCCCCGCCAGCGCGCCTGCGTGGTCCTGCGGTTCTACGAGGACCTGCCGCTGCAGGACATCGCCGACCGGCTCCAGATCAGCGAGGGCGCCGTCAAGCGCTACCTGCACGAGGCCAACCGCGCCCTGGCACCACGCCTCGGCCCCCAGGCCGGCCTGACCGCCGAGGACATCCCGACCACGAAGGGCGGCACGCGATGAACCACGACCTGGACGCCGCGCTGCACGACCTCGCCGCCGGCGCCGCCGCCGCCCACCGCACCCGCACCACCACCGACACCGGACTCCTCCTGACCCCGACCCTCCGCCGGGTCCGCCGCCGCCGCCGCACCCGCGCCGCCGCCGCGGCCACCGGCAGCCTCGCCGTCATCACCGGCCTCGTCCTCGGCGGCATGGCACTCGGCCAGGAGCCCGACCCCCAACCCGCCGGACCGAGCCCGTCGACCACCCCCACCCCGGCACCCTCACCGA
>NZ_JBXFYH010000002.1:0-354418 GCF_056844425.1 Cellulomonas sp. NEAU-ZC6
TTTTTTGGTGTCGTGGGTCTGGCCCTGCTCCGTCTGGGTCGGCCCGCACAGCCATGTTGAACTGGCTGCCCCTTCGTCAGCGTGGGGGTGGTCGTTTCGTGTGTCGGTGGACTGCTGCCTTCGGGTGGTGGTTGCCATGTAGACATCAACGGAGAGTTTGATTCTGGCTCAGGACGAACGCTGGCGGCGTGCTTAACACATGCAAGTCGAACGGTGAAGCCCAGCTTGCTGGGTGGATCAGTGGCGAACGGGTGAGTAACACGTGAGTAACCTGCCCCTGACTCTGGGATAAGCCTTGGAAACGAGGTCTAATACCGGATACGAGACGCTCGGGCATCCGAAGTGTCTGGAAAGATTTATCGGTCAGGGATGGACTCGCGGCCTATCAGCTTGTTGGTGGGGTAGTGGCCCACCAAGGCGACGACGGGTAGCCGGCCTGAGAGGGCGACCGGCCACACTGGGACTGAGACACGGCCCAGACTCCTACGGGAGGCAGCAGTGGGGAATATTGCACAATGGGCGCAAGCCTGATGCAGCGACGCCGCGTGAGGGATGAAGGCCTTCGGGTTGTAAACCTCTTTCAGCAGGGAAGAAGCGCAAGTGACGGTACCTGCAGAAGAAGCGCCGGCTAACTACGTGCCAGCAGCCGCGGTAATACGTAGGGCGCAAGCGTTGTCCGGAATTATTGGGCGTAAAGAGCTCGTAGGCGGTTTGTCGCGTCTGCTGTGAAAACTCGAGGCTCAACCTCGGGCTTGCAGTGGGTACGGGCAGACTAGAGTGCGGTAGGGGTGACTGGAATTCCTGGTGTAGCGGTGGAATGCGCAGATATCAGGAGGAACACCGATGGCGAAGGCAGGTCACTGGGCCGCAACTGACGCTGAGGAGCGAAAGCATGGGGAGCGAACAGGATTAGATACCCTGGTAGTCCATGCCGTAAACGTTGGGCACTAGGTGTGGGGCTCATTCCACGAGTTCCGTGCCGCAGCAAACGCATTAAGTGCCCCGCCTGGGGAGTACGGCCGCAAGGCTAAAACTCAAAGAAATTGACGGGGGCCCGCACAAGCGGCGGAGCATGCGGATTAATTCGATGCAACGCGAAGAACCTTACCAAGGCTTGACATACACCGGAAACTTCCAGAGATGGTTGCCCCGCAAGGTCGGTGTACAGGTGGTGCATGGTTGTCGTCAGCTCGTGTCGTGAGATGTTGGGTTAAGTCCCGCAACGAGCGCAACCCTCGTCCTATGTTGCCAGCGGGTCATGCCGGGGACTCATAGGAGACTGCCGGGGTCAACTCGGAGGAAGGTGGGGATGACGTCAAATCATCATGCCCCTTATGTCTTGGGCTTCACGCATGCTACAATGGCCGGTACAAAGGGCTGCGATACCGCGAGGTGGAGCGAATCCCAAAAAGCCGGTCTCAGTTCGGATTGGGGTCTGCAACTCGACCCCATGAAGTCGGAGTCGCTAGTAATCGCAGATCAGCAACGCTGCGGTGAATACGTTCCCGGGCCTTGTACACACCGCCCGTCAAGTCACGAAAGTCGGTAACACCCGAAGCCGGTGGCCCAACCCTTGTGGGGGGAGCCGTCGAAGGTGGGACTGGCGATTGGGACTAAGTCGTAACAAGGTAGCCGTACCGGAAGGTGCGGCTGGATCACCTCCTTTCTAAGGAGCTTCTGACGCTCTGCCTGGTGCAGGGTGTGCAGAGACCAGGCCCGGACCGTACGCGTTCGGGGTGGTGCTCACGGGTGGAACATCAACTACGGCGACCTCTTGCTGGGTCGGCATCGCGTCAGTACTCCGCCTTCGGGTGGTCGGAACCTCGCACCGCTGATCTGGTCGGGTCGCCTGGGCACGCTGTTGGGTCCTGAGGGAACAGCCCGCTTTGGGGGTGTTGCTTCATGACGGGCCCGGTCGGTCGGTCGAACCGCTCACACCAGCTGGTGGGGGCAGGCGCCGGCGGAAGACCTGGGGATCGTTCGTTGTTTGAGAACTGCACAGTGGACGCGAGCATCTTTTAAAGTAATGTCTTTGTGGTCAAGTTTTTAAGGGCACAGGGTGGATGCCTTGGCACTAGGAGCCGAAGAAGGACGTTGTAGCCTGCGATAAGCCTCGGGGAGTTGGCAAACGAACCGTGATCCGAGGATGTCCGAATGGGGAAACCCCGCACGAGTCATGTCGTGTGACCCGCACCTGAATATATAGGGTGTGTGGAGGGAACGCCGGGAAGTGAAACATCTCAGTACCGGCAGGAAGAGATATTCCGTGAGTAGTGGCGAGCGAAAGCGGATGAGGCCAAACCGTATGCGTGCCAAGCCGGCAGGCGTTGCGTGTACGGGGTTGTGGGACCTTTCCGATGGATCTGCCGATCCGTCAGGGAGTCAGAAAGCCGCGTTATAGTCGAAGGGCATTGAAAGGCCCGGCACAGAGGGTGGTACCCCCGTAGACGAAATGACGTGGCCTCCCGAAGGGGATCCCAAGTAGCACGGGGCCCGAGAAATCCCGTGTGAATCTGGCAAGACCACTTGCTAAGCCTAAATACTACCTAGTGACCGATAGCGGACAAGTACCGTGAGGGAAAGGTGAAAAGTACCCCGGGAGGGGAGTGAAATAGTACCTGAAACCGTGTGCCTACAATCCGTCGGAGCCTCCCTAGCAGGGGTGACGGCGTGCCTTTTGAAGAATGAGCCTGCGAGTTAGTGGTACGTGGCGAGGTTAACCCGTGTGGGGAAGCCGTAGCGAAAGCGAGTCCGAATAGGGCGATACAGTCGCGTGCTCTAGACCCGAAGCGAAGTGATCTAGCCATGGGCAGGTTGAAGCGCGGGTAAGACCGCGTGGAGGACCGAACCCACCTGGGTTGAAAACCGGGGGGATGACCTGTGGTTAGGGGTGAAAGGCCAATCAAACTTCGTGATAGCTGGTTCTCCCCGAAATGCATTTAGGTGCAGCGTCACGTGTTTCTTGCCGGAGGTAGAGCTACTGGATAGCCGATGGGCCCCACCAGGTTACTGACGTTAGCCAAACTCCGAATGCCGGTAAGTGAGAGCGTGGCAGTGAGACTGCGGGGGATAAGCTCCGTAGTCGAGAGGGAAACAGCCCAGACCACCAGCTAAGGCCCCTAAGCGTATGCTAAGTGGGAAAGGATGTGGAGTTGCACAGACAACCAGGAGGTTGGCTTAGAAGCAGCCACCCTTGAAAGAGTGCGTAATAGCTCACTGGTCAAGTGATTCCGCGCCGACAATGTAGCGGGGCTCAAGTATACCGCCGAAGCTGTGGCATTCACATTTCAGGCAGGCCTTCGTGGTCCAGCCGTGTGGATGGGTAGGGGAGCGTCGTGTGGCGGGTGAAGCTGCGGGGTAACCCAGTGGTGGACGCCACACGAGTGAGAATGCAGGCATGAGTAGCGAATGACGGGTGAGAAACCCGTCCGCCGAATGATCAAGGGTTCCAGGGCCAGGCTAATCCGCCCTGGGTAAGTCGGGACCTAAGGCGAGGCCGACAGGCGTAGTCGATGGACAACGGGTTGATATTCCCGTACCGGCGAAGAACCGCCCATACCGAGCCCGGTGATGCTAAACGCCCGAGCCGCCGCACCGACTCCTTCGGGAGTCACCGCGGCGGGGAGCGCGTGACCCGATCCGGTAGTAGGTAAGCGTATTAACAGGAGTGACGCAGGAAGGTAGCCCAGCGTGGCGATGGTAGTCCACGTCCAAGGCCGTAGGGCGAGTGGTAGGCAAATCCGCCACTCACATAGCCTGAGAACCGATGGTGACAGCGTATGCTGGATGATTGGGTGATCCTATGCTGCCGAGAAAAGCTTCGACGCGAGGTTCTAGCCGCCCGTACCCTAAACCGACTCAGGTGATCAGGTAGAGAATACCAAGGCGATCGAGAGAATCGTGGTTAAGGAACTCGGCAAAATGCCCCCGTAACTTCGGGAGAAGGGGGGCCTGAAGCGTGTACCGGCTTGCCCGGGAAGCGTGGAGGGCCGCAGAGACCAGGGGGAAGCGACTGTTTACTAAAAACACAGGTCCGTGCGAAGTCGCAAGACGATGTATACGGACTGACGCCTGCCCGGTGCTGGAAGGTTAAGAGGACGGGTCAGCCGCAAGGCGAAGCTCAGAATTTAAGCCCCAGTAAACGGCGGTGGTAACTATAACCATCCTAAGGTAGCGAAATTCCTTGTCGGGTAAGTTCCGACCTGCACGAATGGCGTAACGACTTCCCCGCTGTCTCAACCGCGAACTCGGCGAAATTGCACTACGAGTAAAGATGCTCGTTACGCGCAGCAGGACGGAAAGACCCCGGGACCTTTACTATAGTTTGGTATTGGTGTTCGGTGCGGCTTGTGTAGGATAGGTGGGAGACTGTGAAGCCGGCACGCCAGTGTCGGTGGAGTCAACGTTGAAATACCACTCTGGTCGCTCTGGATATCTAACCTCGGTCCGTGATCCGGATCAGGGACAGTGCCTGATGGGTAGTTTAACTGGGGCGGTTGCCTCCTAAAATGTAACGGAGGCGCTCAAAGGTTCCCTCAGCCTGGTTGGCAATCAGGTGGCGAGTGCAAGTGCACAAGGGAGCTTGACTGTGAGACTGACAGGTCGAGCAGGGACGAAAGTCGGAACTAGTGATCCGGCGGTGGCTTGTGGAAGCGCCGTCGCTCAACGGATAAAAGGTACCCCGGGGATAACAGGCTGATCTTGCCCAAGAGTCCATATCGACGGCATGGTTTGGCACCTCGATGTCGGCTCGTCGCATCCTGGGGCTGGAGTAGGTCCCAAGGGTTGGGCTGTTCGCCCATTAAAGCGGTACGCGAGCTGGGTTTAGAACGTCGTGAGACAGTTCGGTCCCTATCCGCTGCGCGCGCAGGAAACTTGAGAAGGGCTGTCCCTAGTACGAGAGGACCGGGACGGACGAACCTCTGGTGTGCCAGTTGTTCCGCCAGGAGCACGGCTGGTTGGCTACGTTCGGAAGGGATAACCGCTGAAAGCATCTAAGCGGGAAGCCTGCTTCAAGATGAGGTTTCCACGCCCCCTCGAGGGGTGAGAGGCTCCCGGCTAGACCACCGGGTAGATAGGCCGGATGTGGAAGGCAGGACGCAAGACTGCCGCAGCTGACCGGTACTAATAAGCCGACAACTTCACCACAACACTTTGTGTTGCTACGCGTCCACTGTGCGGTTCCCGAACCACGAGCACCCTGCCGTCAGGTATGTGCTTTGACAGTTCGACAGAGTTACGGCGGTCATAGCGAAGGGGAAACGCCCGGTCCCATTCCGAACCCGGAAGCTAAGCCCTTCAGCGCCGATGGTACTGCACTCGCCAGGGTGTGGGAGAGTAGGACGCCGCCGGACATCCATTCACGAAGAGCCACCCCGCAAGGGGTGGCTCTTCGTGTTTCCCGGAACATTTCCCGGCCCGCGCACGCACCCGTGCACGCATGCCCCCGCAGCTCCCCGGGCGCCGAGATGACAACGCGCGCCTGTGCGTCGGCCCTGCCACGCAGGCCGGTTCTGCCACCTCGACGAGCCGCGGCCGGACGAGATCCCGCATCATCGCCGCCCTCGACGACGAGCGGCAGCCACGGTCACCTCTGAGGGCTCGGACGGCCACGTTCTCGCTCGGGGCGGTACGTAGGCGCTCGGTGCGGTCGCGCCGATGCCCGGGCTCATGTGCCAGACGCGCGGTGGGGCCCTGCGGATGGTCGCGCCTGTGCCGATGCCGATGGCCAGGTCCGCGTGGCTGCCGCGGGGTCGCGCCTGCGCGGTCGCGCCGATGCCCAGGCCCGCGTGCCGTACGCGCTGCTGCGCCCCGAGGCGGCGCACGGGTCGTAGCCGTGCTGACGACGCACGCGCCCTGTCCCACCACGTGGCCGTCGCCCCGCATCGTCAGATCGACCCGCTCGTCCTCGCGTGCCCGGGTGCCGAGATGGCACTTCGCGCCTGCGCGAGGGCCCGCCGCACAGGCCGGTTCTGCCATCTCGGCGGTTCGCGGCTCGACGCGGCGGGAGTCACGACGGTCCCCGGCGTCGCTGCCGGGTGTGGCCGTCTCCCAGTGGCTGGAGCCAGGGGTACGGAACGGGTGCTCGGGCGCCCTGCGGATCGCTCCGACCTACCGGGTCGGCTGTGCTTCCGCGCCGGCACGGGGCTCCGTCACCGCGTGGCCCTGGCGCGGAGGGTCCCGGTGCGCCGTCGAGATCCACTGCCGGTCACCTGAGGGTCAGCGCCCGTCGCCGCCCGGCTTGATCAGCGGGGAGGCGACGGGCGGCGCCGAGGTCACCAGGTGGCGCGGGCCGCCAGGCCGAGGGCGTACGACTCCCAGTAGGTGCCGGCGGCCGGACCACCGTTGCAGGTGCCGTCCGAGCGGCCGACCGTCTTGATCCACAGGTTCGCCACGTGCGGGCCGCCGGTGCCCGTCGCAGCGGGGGCCGGGCCGAGGGCGCGCCCCTCGGGGTTGCACCACACCGTGCCCTCCGGGCCAGCTAGGGGTCCGGCGCCGTTGCGCGAGGTGTCGACGACGAACGCCGCACCGCCGAGCAGTGCCGACAGGTAGGTGCCGTACGCGACCTCGTGGTCGGTGCGCTGGAAGTTCGAGACGTTGGTGGCGAAGCCCGCGGCGCGGTCGACGCCGGCCGCCCGCAGCCGCAGCGCCATCTCGCGCAGCTGGTCGGCGCTCCAGCCGAAGCTGTTGCTGCTGGCGGCGTCGAGGTAGACCTCGGCGCCCGCGGCGACGTAGGCCTCGACCGAGTCCCGGAGCAGCGCGAGCCGCTCGTCCCGGTTCCCGCACCGGTCCAGGTGCAGCAGGGCGTCCGGTTCGACGACGACGACCGCGCGCGAGCCCCGCAGGCCCGCAGCGACCGAGTCGACCCAGGCGCGGTAGCCGGCGGCCGTGGGGAACCCGCCGGCGGAGTAGCTGCCGCAGTCCCGGTTCGGGATGGCGTAGGTGACCAGGACCGGCGTGCGGCCCGCGGCGGTCGCGGCGGTGGCGTACGCGCGCACCGCGGTGGTGCCGTCGGCCGGGCCGAGCCACCGCGCGGCGCCGCCGGAGGCGGCCTTGGTCAGCAGCGCGGCGTCGGTGGCCCGGCCCCCGGCGGCGGCGGTGGCCGCGGCGCGCGCCAGGTCGGAGGCGGGGTCGGCGTACTGCGGGGCGCCCTGCAGGACGGTCCGGTGCAGCTGCTCGCCGGACCCGCCGGCGTCGGGGCGGGTGCCCGGGCCGGCACCAGGGCGGGGGGCGACCGGGAGGGCGGCGGGCAGCGGCAGGGTGACGACGGCCGGCACGCGCTCGCCGGTCGGGGTGGCGGTGGACCAGAGGCTCGCCCCGGCCGTGGAGATCACGTAGATCCGCGCGTGGTCCTTGACGACCAGGCGCGCGCCCGCCGCGGCGGGCGAGGGCGCGCCGGACGACCAGAGCACGGTCGTGCCCGACACGACCTGCAGCTCGCCGGCGGCCGTGACCCGTGCGACGGCGCCCCGCGTCGCGGTGCCCGTGCGCCAGACGGTGGCTCCGGCGCGGGTGAGCACCAGGTCGCCGTCGGCGCGCATGGTCAGGCGGACGTCGCCGGCCGCGATGGACTCGCCCGCCAGCAGCAGCCCCCCGGAGGCGACACGGTCGGAGTCGGTCGTCTTCAGGGCAGGTCCGTCCGTCGTCGACTTCCACACCAGCCGGCCGGCCGTGTCGACCGAGTACAGCACGCCGTCCGGCTTGATGATCGAGCGCGCGCCCGGCGAGGTGACCGGCGTGCGCCACAGCGTCGCGCCCGACCGTGCGCGGACCTCGAGCACGCCGGACGCCTGCTGCACGAGCCGCGCGCCCGGGTTCCCGGTGGTGCCCGTGTGCCAGAGGACCGGTCCGGACCCCCGCCGCAGCGTCACGTCGCCGTCGGCGCCGACCGTGAGCCGGTGCTCGCCCGAGGCCGCGACCAGCGAGGCGCCGGCGCCGAGCGACTGGCCCGACGTGAGCCGGTCGGAGACCGTGGCCGCCACCGAGGCGGACGCGGGGGCCAGGCCGATGACCGCCAGCAGCGCGGCGCTGGCGATCAGGATCGTGGCGGTCAGGGTCCGCGAGGCAGCACGCGGCGGGCGGGGGCGAGACATGGCGGGGTCCTCGATCGGGTAACGGCTTTCCCTCCCGATCGGCCGTCCCGCGCCGAACCCCTGCCCGGCTGCGGGTGAATCAGGCGGCGGACCCCTGCGCCTCGGCGACGGCCGCCGCGATCCGCTGCCGGGTCGCCGCCTCACGACGGTGCCGCAGCCCGCGCACCGCGAGCACGCCCCCGACGAGCAGGAGCGCCAGCCCGAGCTGCACCCACGGCACGGCCCACGCGGACCAGCCCGAACCGGCAGCGGCCGGCGCGACGTCGACCTCGTCCTCCCCGACGACCGACGGGGTCACGGCGACGTCCCCGGCGAGCCGCACGAGGGGCCAGGCCTCGACCTCGACGCTGCCGCCGGCGGTCTGCCCGGGTAGCACCTCGCGCAGTGCGGCACCGGTGGCGGACGCGCCGGCCACGCCGAAGGGGCCGGCGGCGTCGGCGGTCGCGGCCGCCCCGAGCCGGACGTTGCCGGTGTTGGCCACGGTGTAGTCGAGCCGCAGGGTCCCGGGGGCGAACGGGTTCCACGACGGCGTGTAGGTGGTGCGGACGTCCCGCACGGCCAGGGCCGGGGCGATCTCCCCGGTGACCCGCAGGTGCAGCCGGGCGCCGACGCGGCTGTCCACGGCGACGCCGTCGGCGCTGTCGGTGGCCAGGGCGGCGACGATGCCGGCGGGGTGGTCGCCGGGTGTGGCGTCGGCGGGCACCCGGACGACGAACGGCAGGGCCACCTCGGCCCCCGGTCCGACCTCGACCCGCTGCACGGCGCCCGGCTCGCCGAGGGTGCCGGCCGCGTCGCCGAGCGCGATCCAGGTCCCGGCACCCTCGGGCGCGGTGCCGGTGGGCGGGAGGTCGAACTGGCCGTCGGCGGTGACGACGCCGTCGCCCGCGTAGACGTCGAAGGTCGCGGGGTGGTCGCTGAAGTTGGTGAGCATGACGGCGTCACCGACCTCCGCGCCCGGGTCGACGGCGTGCCGGAACGACACCCGCGCGTCGGCGGCGGTCTCGGTGACCGCCGGCTCCAGGGACCACGTCGTCCGGGTGGCGGCGGCGGGGTCGGCAGCAGGGTCGGCGGCCGGGTCGACGGCGGCCACGGCCGGGGCGGCGGTCAGCAGCAGGGCCGTGGCCAGGGCGAGGGCGGCGGTGCGTGGCACGAGGTGCTCCAGGAAGAGGTGTGGGGAAGGGACGGGTGCAGGGCCCGGCGTGCCGCGTCGGCTCGCCGGGCCCTGCGTGGGTGGGTCAGGTCGAGCGGTGCGTCAGTCGACCGGGAAGAGCGACACCGTCAGCGAGCCGGCGTACTCGCCCGCGCGGGTGTCGACCGGCACCTCGAGCGCGAGCTCCGCGGTCAGGTCGGTCGTGCCGAGGCGGCCGTCGGACGTCGCCGTGGCGAGCGTCGCCGGGGCGGCGAGTCCGGTGCCGCCGCCGAGCACGGTGCCGACCGGCGAGCCGGGGGTGACGCCGGGCTTGGTGGTCAGCAGCCCCGGGGTCCAGCCGAGGTGCCCGGCGCGCAGGACCTGCGAGCCGGTCGACAGGTCCTCCGCCTGGCCGGAGACGGTCCAGCCGCCGTCGCCCGCCTGGGCGTTGGACCGGGAGTCGGTCACGGAGACGGTCGGCAGCGCGCCGCCGAACCGCAGCCGGTCACCGACGTTCGCGCCGCCGCCGAGGGCGACGCCCGCGCCGAAGTCCGCCACCGACATGGTGAGGGAGCCCTCGACCTCGCCGGCCTGCGGCACGGTCGCGGTCAGCGGGATCTCGCCGGCCTCGGGCGCGTCCTCGCGGCCCCACGACTCGAAGGCCACGCGGGCGACGTCGATGTTGTCCAGGTACGCGCCGCGGACCGGGTCGGTGCCGGTGGCGTACGAGGCGAGGAGCTCCGAGCCGGCGCCCTGGGCGAACAGCGGGACGAGCTGGTTGGTGTGGTTGCCGGAGAACCAGCCCTCGTCGGGCAGCTGGCCCTTGGCGCCGGTGAGCGGCGTCCAGGTGGGGTCGGAGTCGGACCCGTCCAGGTAGCCGGTCTCGTGGTCGGCGGTGACGATCAGCAGCGTCTCGTCCCAGGAGGACTCGGTCTCGACCCACTCGACGGCCGCCTCGACCGAGCGGTTGAAGTCGAGGGTCTCCTCGATGTTGCGGGTGGTCTGGTTGGCGTGGCCGGTCCAGTCGATCGCGCCGCCCTCGACCATGAGGAACAGGCCGTCCTCGTCCTGCTCGAGCACGTTCAGCGCGCCGCGGGTCATCGTCTCGAGGGACGCCACGTCGTTCTGCTCGACCGCGAAGGGCAGCTGGCCCTCGGACTCGCCCGAGCGCGCCTGCTGCAGCGTCGTGGCGACCTGGGCGAGGCCGAAGACCTGCTCCGGGGCGTCCTCGGCCGTGGCGAGCGCCTCGAAGCCGGCGCGGTCCTCGATGAAGGTGCGCGACGTCTGGCCGTCCTGCAGGCGCTGGAAGTCGCGCTCGCTGAGGGACGCGTAGTCCGGCTCGGTGGCCTGGTGGTCGTCGTCGTACCCGGGGTGGCCCGCACCCATGATCACGTCGAGCGGGCCGTCGATCATCTCGGCGGCGACGCCCGTCATGTCGTTGCGGCTCGCGTTGTGCGCGCCCCAGGACGCGGGCGTGGCGTGCGAGAACTGCACGGAGCTGACGACGCCGGTGGCCTTGTCGAGCTCGGCAGCGCGCTCGGCGACGTTCGTGACGCGGTTGCCCTCGGGGTCGATGCCGAGGATGCCGTTGTTCGTCTTGACGCCCGTGGCCAGCGCGGTGCCGGCGGCGGCGGAGTCGGTGGCGCCCTCGGCGATCCAGTCGAAGTCGGCCCAGGCCTTCGTGGGGTCGTACTCGGCGCGCCCGTTGGCCGAGTGGGTCGACATCGCGACCTGGACGGGGAAGTGCTGGAAGACCTGGGAGGCGGTGCCCGGCAGGTGCTCGATGGTGCCCGCCTGCGGGTCGACGGCGACCTGGGCGTAGGTGGTGCCGTGCTCGTAGAGGCTGGCGGCGTCGATGTGGTTGTAGCCCATGCCGTCGCCGATCATCACGATGATGTTCTTCGGCCCGGGGGCGTCGGCGGGGGCGGCCATCGCGGGGGCGGCCGCGGTCGTGGCGAGAGCAGCGGCGATCGTGCTGGTCCCGGCGAGCGCGAGCCACCGGGGAGGACGTCGAGTCATGGTCTCTTCCCTGTCGAGTCAGAGCGGGTGGTCACCCGCCCGCCCCGACCCTCGCCGTCACCCGTGACCGCGCCGTGAACGCCCGGAGAAACCGGACGTAACAGTCGGATCACCCACGGGTGGGTGATCACCCGCACGGCTGACCCGATGGCACCTAGCAACCCCCGCGGTGCGCCGCGGGACCACTCAACGTCGTCCCGGGTCCGGGCGATCGCCACTCAGCGCTCGCATGCGCGCCACCTGATCGGGTCGGTGGCGGCCACCGCTCTGCCTGTACTCGGTGCTCGGACGACGGCCGGGTGGCCGCGCCAGAGAGGACGGACGAGGCGATGCGCAGGCGGAGCTCGGCGGGACGGCGGCGGCGCACGGCCGCGTGGGCGGCGGCAGCCGTGCTCGGGATGGTGGTGTCGCCGGTGCTGCCCGCCGCCGCGGTGGACCCCGGTGCGGGGGGGGGGGGGGGGGGGCTCGCTGCTGCTGCGGGAGCCGTTCGACGGGGCGGACGTGTCGGACGCGCGCGTCCGCGCGCTCGGTGCGGCCTGCCTGACCGGCGCGGTCCCCGGGACGGCACCGCCGGCGGGCGGGTCGGACCTCGCCGGCTGCGAGCGCACGCTCGGGTCGCCGGCGCCGGGCGTCGTCCCGGGCTACGCCCAGCTCACCGACGGCTCGGCGGACCAGGCCGGCGCCGTCGCGCTCGACCGCTCGGTGCCGACGTCCGTGGGCCTGGTGCTGGAGTTCGACCAGTACCAGTACGGCACGGGGAGGACGCCGGGGGACGGCATCGGCGTGATCCTGGTGGACGGCGCGTTCGACCTCGTCTCCGTCGGCGGCACGGGCGGCTCCCTGGGGTACGCGCAGCTCGGCTACGCCGACCGCCCCGGCGTGGCCGTCCCCGGGGTGCCGGGCGGGGTCCTCGGCCTGGGGCTCGACGTGTACGGCAACTTCGCGAACGACGACGAGGGCCGCGGCACGGGGTGCGCCGAGCCGTCCCCGTACGGTCGCGCCCACAACGCCGTCTCGCTGCGGGGTCCGGGCTCCGGTGACGAGGGCTACTGCTGGCTCGCGACGCAGATGCTCTCGCTCACGACGCAGCGGCTGGACGTCGTCACCGCCGACCCCGACCTGGCCCGGCGCAACGTCCGCGTCACGATCGGCACCGAGACCCACCCGTCCGTCACGGTCGAGATCGACTTCACGGGGACCCGCGGCCAGTACGAGCAGGTCCTGAACCACGTCCTGGACGAGCCGCTCCCCGAGACGGTCAAGGTCGCCTTCGCGGCGTCGAACGGCGGCTACACGAACGTGCACCTCGTCGGGGACGTCGAGATCCGGACCGTCGAGCCGCTGGCCGCGCTCGACCTGGTGGCCCAGGTGGCGCACGTCGACGGGCTCCCCGAGCAGTTCCGGACGGGGTCGTCGGTGCCGATCGACCTCGTCGTGACCAACACCGACGCCGAGCCGCTCACCGACGTGCAGGTGCACCTCCCCGTGGCCGGACCGGGTGCCGTGTGCGAGCTGCCGGCCCTGGGTCCCGCGGGGTCCGCGACGGCGTCGGCGGTCTGCCGGGCGTGGGTCGTCGTCAGGGCGGAGCACGCCCGGGCCGGCGAGCTGCTCACCGCCGCGACGGCCACGGCGACCGGCGCGGAGGGGCCGGTGCACGCCGCCGACACGGCTCTCGTCCCCGTCACGGGCAGCCCGGCGCTCGCCCTGATCACGGCCGCCGCTCTGGACGCCGGGCACGACCAGGTCGTGGTCGGCGACGTCGTGACGCTCACCTACGAGGTCCACAACGCCGGCGACGTCGACGTCCACGACCTGGCGGTGCACGAGGAGCTCGGGCCGACGGTCACGTGCGACGCGACCACGATCGCCCCGGACGCCGTCGTCGCCTGCGCGGCGACGCCGTACCCCCTCCGGGCGGAGGACGTGGCTGCCGGGCAGGTGACCAGCACGGCGACCGCGGACGGGAACGTCCCCGCCCACGCCGACCCGCTCGTCCCGGTGACCAGCACGCTGGTGGCGCCGCTCGTCCCGGCGACGGACCCGGACCCGGACCCGGGGCCCGACCCGGACCCGGACCCGGGACCGGGGCCTGATCCGGACCCGGAGCCGGGGCCCGACCCGGAGCCGGGGCCCGATCCGGACCCGGGCCCCGGTCTGGGCGGACCGAGCGGACCGGGTGGCGGAGCGGGCGGTGCAGGAGCCGGTGATCCCGTCGCCGGCGGACCGGGAGCGGGCGAGGGCGCGCCGCCTGCCGCGGTCGCCGACGGCACCGGCCTGGCACGCACGGGGACGTCCCCGGTCGCCGCGCTGGCGGTCGCGGTCGGCCTGCTCACCGCGGGAGTGCTGGCGCTGCGGGCCCGTCAGGCCGGGTCCACCGAGCCGTCCACGTAGGACCAGCCGCCGTCCTCGCGGACGAACCGGCTCACCTCGTGCAGGGCCCCCGGTCCGTCGGCGTCCCGGTAGGTGGCGCGGAACTCGACGGTGCCGGCGGTGTCGAACGGCCCGCCCGCCGACGTCGCCAGGACGTCCAGCCGGCGCCAGCGCACGTCGGGGTCCAGGTCGACGTCGGCGGGCCGGGTGGACCGGTGCCAGGTCGTGACGAGGTACGCGGCGTCCCCGACCGCGAACGCGCTGTACCGGGAGCGCATCAGCGCCTCCGCGGTCGGGGCGGTGCGCTCGCCCCGGTGCAGCGGGCCGCAGCACTCGGCGTAGGCCAGGCCGCTCAGGCAGGGGCAGCGGGTCGGGGTCGCGGGCACGGGACCAGTATCGCGGGGTCAGTCGTGCGGCAGGGACCGGCGGACCCGCGCGCGCAGGGTGGCGCCGGCACCGACCAGCGCGAGGGCGAGCACCCCGAGGACGCCGACGGCCGCGCCCGTGGTGGGCAGGCGCCCGCCGGGCGATCCCGTCGACCCGGGGACGCCGGAGACGTCCGGCCCGCCGGTCCCGCCGTCACCGTCGGGCACGTCCGGCACGTCGGGCACGTCCGGGGCGGTCACGAGCACCGTCACCACCGCGGTGTCGCACGCCGGTGAGGCGTCGGCGGCGCAGACCTGGTATGTGAAGGTGTCCGTCCCGGCGAACCCGGGCGCCGGGGTGTACACGAGCCGCCCGTCCACCACCGCGACCGTGCCGTTCGCGGGCGGCGTGGTCACCTCCGGCGCGAGCACCGTGCCGAGGTCGTTCGCGGCGACGTCGACGACGACCGCCGTGCCGGCCGGCGTCGTCGCGTCGTCGTCGGTGGCGACCGGGTCGACGAGCACCGTCACGAGCCCGGTGCTGCACAGCACGGGGATCCCGTCGTCGCAGACCGTGTACTGGTAGGCGTCCCGGCCCGCGAACCCCGGCGGCGGCGTGTAGGTGGTGCTCGAGCCGGTGACCGTCGCGTCGCCGGTCTCCGGGTCGAACACCGACGTCAGCGTCACCGCGTCGCCGTCGGGGTCGGAGACGCCGGGATCGCCCGTGACCGGGGTGCCGACCGACGTCTCGAGCGCGAGCGGCGGTGCCAGGGGCGGCGTGTTGTCCGGGTCCACCCGCACGGTCACGACGGCGGTCGCGCAGTCCGCCGGGTCGTCGGGGGCGCAGGCGGCGTAGGTGAGCTCGTCGGTGCCGAGGTAGCCCGGGCCCGGGGTGTACAGCACGGTGCCGGTGGCCGGGTCGAGCGTCGCGAGACCGTGGCTCGGCCCGGCGACCTGGGTCCCGGCCAGCACCGCACCGGCGGGGTCGTTGGCCTGCACGTCGATGGTGACCGGCTCGTCCACGAAGGTCGTCGCCTCGTCGTCGACGGCCCGGGGGTGCACGATCAGCGTCACGGTCGCCGGGGCGCTGCACCGCGCGGGGACCTGGTTGTCGCAGACGACGTAGGTGAACGTGTCCGTGCCGACGAAGCCGGGGGCGGGGAGGTAGCCGAACAGGCCGTTCGGCAGCAGCACGAGGACCCCGGACGCCGGGCCGGTGGCGGTGCTGTACCGCAGCTGCAGGTCGGGGTCGGGGCTGCTGCCGGCCACCGCCGAGACGATGGGCCGGCCGACGTACCCCTCGCGCACCAGGTCCTCGGCCGTGGGTGGGCCGACGACCGGCGGCGTCGGGGTGACCTCGGTGGTGACGGTCTCGGAGGCGGCGGTGCCGTCGTTGTTCGACGTGTCGGGGTCGGGCGTGGTCGCCGTCGCCCCGGCGGTGTTCACCAGCTCGCCGTCCGCCGGCGCGATCCCGGTGACCGTGAACGTCACCGCGGCCCCGGGAGCGAGCGTGCCGGGCGTCCAGGTCACCGTCGGCGGGGCGACGACGCCGCCGTCCGAGGCGACGACGTCCGTGAGCGTGCCGGGCAGGACGTCGGTGACGACGACGCCCTCCGCGGTGTCCGGCCCGGAGTTGGCCACGGTGATCGTGTAGGTCACCGTGCCACCGGGCGCGACGGTCGCCGGCCCGGACTTGCGGACGGCGACGTCGGCGGACACCGGGGCGGCCGGGTCCGCGCAGTCGGGCGCGGGGTAGTCCGCGGGGCCGGGCACCGTCAGCGGGCGCTGGTCGACGTTGGTCACCGAGCCGGCGCCGGAGGCGGGGAACGTGCCGGGCGCGTCGACGAAGATCGGCACGATCCCCGAGTCGCCGTCGAAGCCGCCCTGCACGCTGGTCGCCCCGCTGAACACGTACCGGCCGAAGCCGGTCACCGCCCCGTCGTCGCCGAGCGTCGTCGCGGTGAGGGCCGCCGTCGGGTCCTGCCGCCACCCGCCCTGGTTGACGAACCCGCCGCCCAGCGCGACCAGCCCGGTGCTGCTGGACGCCGCACCCGCGTTCGTCAGGCCGCCGGACGCCGACAGGATGCACAGGTTGGTCAGGGTGCCCGAGCCGTTGACGACCAGGTCGCCGCCGAGCGTCGCCGTCCCGGCGTTGGTGAAGGGGCCGTCGACGATCGTGGTGCCGCTCGCGGTGAGCGTCCCGTTGTTGAGCAGCGCGACGCCGGAGTTGAGCGTCGCCCCGCCGGGCAGGGCGAGCGTCCCGTCGTTGACGATCGTGCCCGCGGCCGGGACGAACGGCCCCGTCACGGTGAGCGTGGCACCCGCCGCGACGGCGACGGTGCCGGGGCCGTTCAGCGTCAGGCCCGCGAACGTCGCGGTTCCGGCGACGTCCAGCACGAACCCCGTGCTCGTCGTGATCGCCGGCATCGACGCCGTCCCGCCGGGCGCCACGTAGAGGCTGCCCGCGGCGTTGTTGACGTACGCCGGCGCGAGCGTCGCGCCCGCGGCCACGCACAGCGTCGCGCCGGCCGGCAGGGAGTTGACGCCGCCGACCTGCGTGCCACCGGCCAGCAGCACGACCTCGCCGGCGGCGACGTCGAGCGCGGCGCCGGAGGCGGACCCGAGCACCGTGCGGGTCGGGGCGGCGCAGTTGTCCGCCGGGGCGGCCAGCGCGGGACCGCCCGGGCCGAGCGCCGCGAGCGACCCGAGCAGCAGCCCGGCCAGCGCGGCGAGGCCCCCGCGCCGTCGAGCGGACCCGCGAGATGACGTCGTGCGCACCGTGTCTCCGCCTCGGTCGGCCCGGCCCGCCGATTCCCCCGACCGGCCGGCCGCCCTCAACGTAACCGGCGACGACCATCCCGGCGAGGGGACGGCGCGGACCGACGTCCCGGTCCGGGGCGCCCGCGCCCTCCATCATGGGTGCCGTGCCCACCCAGCCCGGAGACGACGAGCTCGAGCTCATCCGCCAGTCCGGCGTCGCCCTGCGCGTCGGCCGGCTCAGCCTGTCCGCGGGGACCGGCTCCTACCGCGTGAAGTCCTCGATGGCCCGGATCGCCCACGCGCTGGGCGTCGACCGGCACGCCGCCCACGTGACGCTGACCGAGATCACCACCACCTCGCACCGCGGCGCGAGCTTCCGCACCGAGGTCGCGGAGGTGCGGTCGGTCGGCATCAACGCCGACCGGCTCGCGGAGCTCGAGCACCTGGCCGGCTCGCTCGCCGCCTCGGGCCGGCGGGCCACCGTCGACGAGATCACCGCCGAGCTGGACCGGATCGAGCGGAAGCCGCCGCTGTACCCCGACGTCGTCAACGCGCTCTGGGCCGCCGTGGCGTGCGCCGCGTTCGCCTTCCTCAACGCCGGCGGCCCGGTCGAGATGGCCGGCGCGTTCGTCGCCGCGTGGCTCGGCCAGCTCACCCGGCGCACGCTGCTGCACCGCGGGCTCAACCAGTTCGGCGTCACGATGGTCGCCGCCGCGCTCGCGTGCCTGGCCTACCTGGGGCTGGTGTCCGTCCTGCACGAGCTCGGCGCGACGGAGGTGCGGCACGCCGCCGGGTACGTGTCCGCGGTGCTGTTCCTGGTGCCGGGGTTCCCGCTGGTCACCGGCGGCCTCGACCTGGCCAAGCTCGACTTCTCGGCCGGGCTGGCCCGGCTGACCTACGCCCTGATGATCCTGACCTCGGCGGCGCTCGCGGTCTGGGGCGTGTCCATCGCCGTCGGGCTGACGCCGGACCCCGAGGCCGCTCCCGCCCTCGCGCCCGCCGCGCTGCTGGTGCTGCGGATGCTGGCGAGCTTCGTCGGCGTGCTCGGGTTCGCGCTGATGTTCAACAGCCCGTGGCGGATGGCGCTCGGCGCGGCCGTGGTCGGCATGGTCGCGAACACCGGCCGGCTGTACGTGCCGGAGACCGTCGCGCCGCAGGCCGGTGCGGCGGGTGCCGCGCTGCTGGTCGGGCTGCTCGCGGGGTACGTGGCGCCGCGGCTGGGCGTGCCGCGGATCACGGTCTCGGTCCCGGCGGTCGTCATCATGGTGCCCGGCGTCTCGGCCTACCGGGCGGTGTTCTACCTGTCGAACGGCGACACCACGCAGGCCCTCGCGTACGGCGTGCAGGCCGGGCTGGTGGTCGTCGCGCTGTCCGTCGGGCTCGCCGTGGCGCGCATGCTGACCGACCGCGAGTGGGGGTTCGAGCACTGACGTCCACCGCGCTCACGGGCCCTTTTGGCGGACGCCGTGAGTGCCCGGTACTGTGGCGCAGTCTGGAGACGTCGCATAGCCAGGTCTAGTGCGCGACCCTGCTAAGGTCGTGAAGGGGCAACCCTTCCGTGGGTTCAAATCCCACCGTCTCCGCTTCCACGAAGGCCCGGTCGGCATGACCGGGCCTTCGTCGCGTCCAGGGCCCGGGTTCACCCACCCGGGGTGACCCTGCGCGGCGCCGGCCACGGTCTGATGGGGTCGAGCGGGTCCCCGGCCTCGGCACGGCGACGGGAAGGTCGCGCATGGAGGTCCTGCCGGTGTGCGTGGCTCTCGCCACGATCTTCGCGTGGTGCGCGTCCGCCGGTCGCCTCGGACGCACCGGGCTGACCGCCCCGATCGTGTTCGTGGCGGTGGGCTTCGTGCTGGCCGAGGTGTTCGACGCTCCGGACCTCGGTGCCGAGCCCGAGCTGGTCATGCTGATCGCCGAGGTGACGCTGGTCTGGGTGCTCTTCGGGGACGCGTCCGGTGTCCGGTGGCGGGCGTTCCGCCGCGATCTCGGCACGTACGGCCGCCTGCTCGGGATCGGGCTGCCCCTCACCGTGGCGCTCGGCACCGGTGCCGCGGTGGTGGTCCTCGGCCTGGACCCGTGGCCCGCGCTGCTGGTCGGTGCCGCCCTCGCGCCGACCGACGCCGCCCTCGGCGCGGGCGTGATGTCCGACCCCCGCGTGCCCGACGACGTGCGCCGCGCGCTCAACGTCGAGAGCGGGCTCAACGACGGCATCGTGACGCCGGTCGTCCTCGTCGCGATCGCGGGGACCGCGGTGGACGAGGGGATCGCCGGGGTAGGAGGTCCCGGGCTCGCCGTGCTCTCGCTGCTCGTCGGGGTCGCGGCCGGTGCGGTGGTCGGCGCGCTCGGGGCCTGGTGCACCAGGCGGGCGCGCGAGCTGGGGTGGCTGCGCGACGAGCTCGACGGGATCGCGGTCCTCGCGCTCGCCCTGCTCGCCTACGCCCTCGCCCTGCTCGTCGACGGCAACGGCTTCGTCGCGGCGTTCGTCGCGGGGCTGGTCTTCGGGAACGTCGCCGGGGACCGGCGGGAGCAGGAGGTCACCCTCGTCGCGCAGTCCGGGGACCTCGCGTCCATGATCAGCTGGCTGGTCTTCGGCGCCCTCGCCGTGCCGGTGGTCCTGGAGCGGTGGAGCTGGACCGTGCTCGCCTACGCCGCCCTCAGCCTCACGCTCGTGCGGATGCTCCCCGTGGCGCTGTCGTTGCTCGGTGCCGGGTTCGGCCGGTACCCGGTCGCCTTCATCGGGTGGTTCGGCCCCCGTGGCCTCGCCTCGGTCATCTTCGCCCTGCTCGCCCTCGAGGGGCTCGGTGACGAGGGCCAGGAGGTCGTCGCCGTCATCTCGCTCACCGTGCTGGTCAGCGTCCTCGTCCACGGGTTCAGCGCCGGACCGCTGGCTCGTCGGTTCCCCGACGTGCTCAGGACGGGCTAGCCGACGACGCCCGCCGCGACCGGCGGGGTCAGAACCGCCCGCCCCCGCCCCGGCGGCCGCTGCTGCCGCCGGACCGTCGTGGCGCGCTCGACCGGCGGCTGCTGCTGGAGCGCCGCGGCGCCGACCCGGACCGCCGGGACGACGACCGGGAGCGGGACCCCGACCCCCACCCGGTGCGGGTGCCCGACGAGCCCCAGGACGGCTCGTCGTGCGCGGCGGCCAGGCGTCGGCGCGCCCGGTCGACGTCCGCGAGCGCCGCCTGCTGCGCCTCCTCCGCCCGGGCCGCCGCGGCGCGCAGGGCGTCGAGCGCGGCGACGGGGTCGCTGCCGACCGCGACCTCGCCGGCGACGGCGAGCCGCTGGGCGTCGGCGAGCCGGGTGCGGGCGGTCGCGCCGACCGACCAGCGGTCGCGGGCGATCGTGGCCTCGACGGCGGCGATCCGGGCCTGCACGGTGGCCTGCACCTGGGGCAGCCGCTCGACGGCGTGCGCGCGCGCCGCCTCGCTGGCCCGCAGCGGGTCGAGCACGCGGTCCAGGCCGGCCTCGGCCGCGCGCAGCGCCGTGAGCACCGCCAGCGGGTCCAGGCCGGCGTCGGCCGAGCGCGCGCGGTCCTGCTCCCGGCGGGCGACCGCCACCGCCGCCCGCACCGGCTCGCCGTCCGCGCCGAGGCGGGTCGCGTCAGCCAGGTCGGCCTCGATCTCCGCGCTCACGGCGTCGATCTGCTGCGGGGCGGTGGCGAGGTCGGCGGCCTGCTGGTCGAGGGAGTCCAGGACCGCGGCCGCACGGGCGAGCGCCGCACGGGCCTGCGTGGCGTGCGCGACGGCGGCGGGCCGGTCGGTGTCGAGCACGGCCAGCCCGGCGTCCGCCTCGGTCGCGGCCTGCGCCGCCAGCCCGGCGGCGTCGGCGACCGCGTCGGGCACGTGCGCCATGGCGGTCGGGGCGTAGCCGCGACGCACCGCCTCCCAGGTGGTCGTCCCGGTGTCCTGCGCCCGCGTCGCCAGGCGGCCGGCCTCCTCCCGGGCCGCCGCGAGGTCCTGGGGCACCCGCTCGTGCAGCGCCCTCAGCCGGTCGACCGTCTCCCGCTGCTCCGCCAGGATCGTGTCGACCCGCGCGCAGCCGTCCAGCACCGCGAACGCCAGCGTGCGGCGCCGGGCGTCCGGCTCGGCCTGGTCGTCGTCCAGCTGCTGACGCTCCCGGAACGCCTCCGCCAGCACGGTCCGGGCCTCGGCGACGGCGGCGGCGAACGGCGCGACGTGCACGGCGCCGAGCTGCGCCTCGATGAAGCCGGCCTCCTGCACGGCGGCCGTCACGGCCTCGTCGGCGGCGACCAGCGCGCTCGCCGAGCGGTCGTCCAGCTCCGCGAGCTCCGCCGCCTCCCGCTCGGCGGCGCGGCGCCGGAGCACCAGGCGGTACCCGCCGTACCCGAGCAGCCCGGCCGCCGCCAGGGCGAGCAGCACCCGGAACGCCACGGTGCCGCGGCTCGCCGGCGGGTTCGCCGCCCGCTCGTACCCGGCCGCGGCGGCGATCGCAGCACCTGCCCAGTCGTCGTCGCCCAGCGCGGGCTCGATGTCGTCCTGCTCGACCGTCGACAGCGCGGCGTCGGACAGCGCGATGTCCTGCTGCACGGACACCTGGTACCGGCGGTCGCCCACCGCGACCGCCAGCAGGATGTCGTCCCGGCCGAGCCCGGAGGCCTCCGCCGTGCTGTCGGCCCACGCGCGGGTGCTCATGCCGTCGAAGCCGTCCACGTAGACGACGAACAGCTGGTACGGCGTGGCGTCCGCGAGGTCGTCCAGGGCGTCCGCGACCTGCCGCTCCTGCGTCGGCGTGAGCACGCCGGCCAGGTCGGTGACCGCGCCGGGCACGTCCTGCGGCGGCTCGGCCGCCACGGGTCCGGCGGCCACGACGGCCCAGCAGGCCGCGGTCAGCAGGGCGGTGACGGCGCGGCGGCGGTGCGAGACCGGCGGTCGGACGGGCATGCGGGCTCCGGGGGTCGGGCGAACGGGTGAGGTCGCGACCGGACCGGCACGACCGCACCAGTGTGGCCGGTACGGGTACGCCGTCTCACCTAGTCTCAGGAGGAAAAGCCGACGTGAGCAGGGGGAGAGCTGTGAGCGAGATCGACGTCGCGGCCGTGCGCGGTGCCGCGGACGCCATGGAGCAGGTGGCGCAGACGGTGCGGGACCACGTCCCGGACGAGGTGGGTGACGTGGCCGCGGCGCTCGCGGGCAGCGCCAGCGCCGGGGCCGGATCGGCGCTCGCGACGGCCTGGGCCGACTCCTACGCGCACTGGGCCACCAGCGCCGACACGCACGCGCAGTCCATGCGGACGTCCGCGGACTCGTGGACCGGCACCAACGAGTACGTCGCCACCCGGTTCGACCGGCTCGGGCCGGTGGCGTCCTGATGGTCTCCCCGTCGCAGCTCGCCTCCTGGCAGCCGGCCCGGCTGTCCGAGATCGCCGAGTCGGTCCTCGCGCACCGCCGCGCGCTCACCGCCCTGGACGACGACCTCGAGTCCGGGAAGCCGCCCGCCTCGTGGACCTTCACCGACGCCACGGCCGCGCGGGCCGAGCACCACCGCCTGACCGGGCTGCTCACCACCCAGGTCTCCGAGACCGTCGGCGTGGTCGACGCGCTCGACGCCGCGGCCACCGCCATCACCGCGGCCAAGCGGCTGCTCGAGGGCGCGATGCGCCGCGGCGGCGCCCAGGGGCTGCACATCGACCACGCCACCGGTGCCGTCAGCATCGCCCGCACGTTCGCGGACGACGAGGAGGACGAGCTCGCGTACGCCCGCACCGTGCAGCAGGAGGTCGCCGAGCAGATCGAGACGGCGCTCGCGGACGCCGACACGGCCGACCAGGCGCTCGCGGCCGCGCTGACCGCCGCCGCGACGACGGACGTCAACGCCGTCGGCAGCCTGGCGGACCAGCAGCGCCTGCTCGACTTCGAGGCGCTGGACGAGGCCGACCAGGTGCAGTACCTGCTGGACCACCCCGAGGCGTACCCGCTGCTCGGCGACCACGTCGCGCCCGAGGTGAAGGCCGAGGTGGGCGCCCACATCGCCGACGCGCTCGACCGGATGGCCCGCGACCCCCAGGACTTCTCCGACGCGGCGACGACCGAGAAGTACGCCACCCTGCTCGCCGCGCTCGGCGACGACCCCGCCGTGATGGCGCCGCTGTACCAGCGCCTCGGCGCCGACGGGCTGCTCGGCACCTACGACGGCCTGGCCTCGGTGATGTCCTTCTCGGACGACCCGAACCTCGCGAGGCTGGCCGCCGGGCTGCGGTCCGGGCTGCAGTCCGCCACGCAGCAGGAGGGGTTCGACGGCACGCGGTTCGGCGAGGACCTGGTGCAGCTGGCGACGCGCACCGCCGGCGGCGACCGGATGGACGCCTTCTTCGAGACCTACCCGAGCACCCCGATGCACGCCGCCGTCCTCGACTACCTGATGCGCGACGGCGAGTACGGCGAGGACTTCGTCCGCGGCGTCGCCTGGCAGCTGGACGAGTTCGAGCGCTCCGTCGACCCCGACGTGGTGCAGTCGTGGATGCACCACACCGGGACGGGGTCGCCGCTCAACGGCCTGGACACCGACCCGGACGAGTCGCTGCTGGGGCGGACCCCCGACCCGATGGGCGCGACGATGGGGCAGCTGGGCAGGCACCCCGCGCTGGGGCTCGAGTTCTTCACGGACGAGCCGGAGCGGGCCGGGTTCTACTTCGCGGAGCGGGACTGGAGCCGGGACGGGTTCCAGGGCGTCGCGGAGGCGGCGCTGGGGATCGGGACGGATCCGGGGAACATCGCGGACGCGGGCGAGGACACCGGGATGCTCGTGTCGCGGTTCTTCGACCTGCTGCCGGACAACCCGCGGTTCGACGCCGACCACGCCGCAGCGGGCGCCGAGCCGGTGGCGGACCTGCTCAAGCACTACATGCCGGCGGTGGAAGCGGCCGTCGCCGCCGCCGACGCAGGCGACCTCGGCGCGCGCCTGCGCGACTTCGACACCAACCCGTACCTGCCGGCGATGACCGACTACCCCGTGCTCGACGCGGTGGACCTGGACGGGCTGCTGGGGGTGGCGCTCAGCGACGAGAACGGCATGGCCCGGATCGCCGAGGGTGTCGCCGGCCTGCGGCAGGCGCAGCTCGGGAGCTTCGCCGAGCAGCACCCGGGCATGGAGGGCGCGGAGGCGCACAACCAGGCGCTGCGTTCGATCCTGTCGGACTCCGCCAAGCTCGAGGGCTACATGCAGCACGCGGTCGGCGAGATCGCGATCGAGGGCGCCAAGACACGGGACCAGCAGGTGGCGGTCTTCACCGGGCTGGTGTCGGAGGCCGTGGGCCTGATCCCCGTCCCCGGGGCGGACGCCGCGGGCGACGTGGTGGGGGAGACCGGGAAGAAGGTGTGGGAGGCGGCCTGGGGCAAGGTGCAGGAGATCCCGGCGGACCGGATCACCGAGTCGTTCGGCTCGAACGAGGACGCCGTGCGCGACGAGCAGACCGGGGCGGCGCAGCTGGGGCGGGAGAAGATGGTCATCACGACCTACCTCGCGCTCGCGGAGTCGGGCGTGGTCGAGATCCCGGAGAACATGCGCGACACGTGGGCGCCCGGCGGTCAGGTCGTCTCGCTGGAGGGCATCGCGCCCGAGGACCTGCAGACGTTCCACGCCGAGGCCGCGGACCGGTTGGGCACCCTGCTGAGCGTCGCGGAGCTCGACCTGATCTACAAGGACGGCTTCACGTCGTGGTACGCGAAGTGACCCGGCGGGCTGTCGCGCTGCTGGGTGCCACCGTGCTGCTGTCGGGCTGCGCGAGCGAGCCGGTGCTGCTGGACGGCGACGACGTCGACGGCGTCGTCTCGACGACGCAGAACGACGGCGGGGCCCTCGCGCCGGGCTGGACCTGGTGCGACGACCTGCGCCCGGGGCTCTACACCGGTGCCGACGTCGTCAGCTCGTTCCTGACGTTCGAGGACGAGTCCCGCGCCGGGGCGACCATCATCGACCTCTCCGAGGACACCCGGTCGGTGGACTACCTCCTGGAGCAGTACGAGGCGGGCGCCGACCTGTGCGCGGAGAACGTCGCCGAGGGCTACTCGATCGAACCGGTGACGGGCCTGGACGGCGGTGCGCTCGGCTGGACCACGCGGCGCAGCGACGGCGAGTGGGGCCGGTACGTGCTCGTCCCGCTGGATGACGTGCGGCTGCTGGCGGTGGGCTTCTCGACCACGGGGGAGGAGCCGCCGGTGGAGCTGTCCGAGCTGGTCGACCTGGCCGAAGCAGGCGCGGAGCGGTTCCCGGCCGATCAGGGCTGAGCGGGCCGCTACAGTCCACAGCACCGGCGCCGCGACGGGGCGTGCGCCCGGCTGCGGAGGGGTGCGCGTGGACGCGGACGTGATCGTGGTGGGCGGTGGCCTGGCCGGGCTGGTCGCCGCGGACGAGCTGGTGCGGACCGGGCACCGGGTGCTGCTGGTCGACCAGGAGAGCGCCGCGAACCTCGGCGGCCAGGCCTACTGGTCGTTCGGCGGCATCTTCCTGGTCGACAGCCCGATGCAGCGGCGGTTCGGCGTCCGGGACTCCCTCGACCTGGCGTGGCGCGACTGGCAGGGCAGCGCGGGCTGGGACCGGCTGGACGGCGACCTGCCCGAGGACGCGTGGGCGGTGCGCTGGGGCCGGGCGTTCGTCGAGTTCGCCGCGGGTGACGCGCTGCCGTGGCTGCAGGACCGCGGGGTGCGGTTCACGCCGGTCGTCGGCTGGGCGGAGCGCGGTGACGGCCTGCCCGGCGGGCACGGCAACTCGGTGCCGCGGTTCCACGTCCCGTGGGGCACCGGCACCGGGATCAGCGAGCCGTTCGCCGACCGGGTACGGAGCGCGGCGCAGGACGGACGGCTGACGCTGAGGTTCCGGCACCGGGTGGACGGGCTGGTCCGCACCGGCGGTGCCGTCACCGGGGTGCACGGCACGGTGCTGGCGGACGACGACGCCCCGCGCGGCGTACGGTCCAACCGGGACCCGGTGCACGACTTCACGCTCACGGCGCAGGCCGTGGTGCTCGCGACGGGCGGGATCGGCGGCGACCACGACCTGGTGCGCCGCTGGTGGCCGGACCGGCTCGGCACGCCCCCGCGCACGATGCTGACCGGGGTGCCCGCGTACGTCGACGGCCGGATGCTCGACATCGCCGACGCCGCCGGGGTGCGGCTGGTCAACCGCGACCGGATGTGGCACTACACCGAGGGGATCGCGAACTGGGACCCGGTGTGGCCGGACCACGGCATCCGGATCCTGCCCGGGCCGTCGTCGCTCTGGTTCGACGCCCTGGGCCGGCGGCTGCCCTCGCCGGGGCTGCCGGGCCACGACACCGTCGGCACGCTGCGGCTGCTGCGCACCGACCCGGACCTGCAGCAGCACGACCACTCCTGGTTCGTGCTGACCCAGCGGATCATCGAGAAGGAGTTCGCGCTGTCCGGCTCGGAGCAGAACCCCGACATCACCGGCCGGGACTACCGGCTGCTGCTGCGGACCCGGCTCGGCCGCGGGGCGCCGGGGCCGGTCGAGGCGTTCAAGGACAAGGGCGAGGACTTCGTGGTCGCGGGCTCGGTGGGGGAGCTGGTGGCGGGGATGAACCGCCTGACCGACGAGCCGCTGCTCGACCCGGCCGCGATCGAGCGGCAGATCCGGGAGCGCGACGCGCAGGTGCGCAACGGGTACGCGAAGGACGCGCAGGTGCTGAGCATCCGGAACGCGCGGCGGTACCGCGGCGACCGGCTGCTGCGCGTCGCGCGGCCGCACCGGGTGCTGGACCCCGCGGCAGGCCCGCTGATCGCCGTGCGGCTGCGGGTCATCACGCGCAAGACGCTCGGCGGCATCCAGACGGACCTGGACGGCCGGGCGATGGACCGCGCCGGCGCGCCGGTGCCGGGGCTGTACGCGGCGGGCGAGGCGGCCGGGTTCGGCGGCGGCGGCGCGCACGGCTACCGCGCGCTGGAGGGCACCTTCCTGGGCGGCTGCCTGTTCACCGGGCGGACGGTGGGGCGGGCGCTCGCGGCTGCGCTGTAGGTGCCGTGACCACCGTGCCACCTACCCGGCTCGCCGCGCGGAGCCGGTCGGCCCTCAGGACGCCCCTCATCGCACACCGGCGGCTGAGTGAGTGGTCGGACGGTCCGTAGCGTCGTGCGCGTCGCGGTCGCCGGCGGTGGGACCGGCGGTCGAGGGCGACCACGACGAGCGGCGGAGGTGGGCAGGTGGACGGGTGGCCTGGGGTGCGGGGCGGTGCGGTGCCCCCGGTCGTCGACGAGCACGTCCAGCCGGCGCTCGCCCGTCCCGTGGCGTCGATGACGGACGCCGCGCACCTGCCGGGCGGCACCGCCTGGGAGCCCAAGTGGGACGGCATGCGGGTGCTCGCGGTCGCCGACGGCCCCGCGACCACGCTGCTGGCCCGGCACGCCGGTGACGTCACCCTCGCGTTCCCCGAGGTGGTCGCCGCCGTCGCCGCGCAGGTGCCGCCCGGGACCGTCCTCGACGGCGAGCTGGTGGTGCGCCGGGCAGGCGTCGTCGACTTCGAGGCGCTCCAGCGCCGGCTGACCGGCCGCCGCGCCGTCGCGGCCTACGCCGCCACGCACGCGCCGGCCGGGTACGTCGCCTTCGACGTGCTGCGGCACGGCGGCGCGGACGTCCGGGACCAGCGGCTGCTCGACCGGCGGGTGGCGCTCGAGCGGCTCGCGGCCGGCTGGACGGCGCCGCTGCAGGTCTCGCCGTTCACCGGTGACGCCGCGGTGGCCGCGCGGTGGTTCCGCGACCTGGCGGGCAGCGGCGTCGACGGGCTGGTCGCCAAGGGCCTCGACCAGCCGTACCGCGGCGGGACCCGCGACTGGTGCAAGGTCAAGCACCGCTCGGTCCGGGACCTGGTGGTCACCGCGGTGACCGGTTCCGCGCACGAACCGAGCGCCCTGCTGCTGGCCCTGCCGGACGACGGCGCGCTCGTCCCGGTCGGCCGGTCGAGCCCGGTCGGGCCGGTCGCGGCAGCGGCGCTCGCCCGGCACCTCACCGCGGCCGGGGACGGGTCCGGGTCCGAATCGGCGGTCGCGACACCGGTCACGCCGCTGGTGGTGGAGGTGTCCGCCGCGGCCGGGTGGTCCCGCGGCCGGCTGACCGGGCCCGCGCACTACCTCCGGGCGCGCCCCGAGCTGGACCCGACCGAGGTCGCGCCCGCCTGACCGGTCACGTGCTGGCGTCGTCCCGCGTCGGTGCGGGTGCTGCGGTGCGGGCCTCGACCCGGCGCGCCAGGGCGGCCAGGCCCAGCACGCCGGCCGCTCCCAGCGCGCAGGTGAGCGCCGCCAGCGGCGCCTGCCCGTCGGGCGCGAGCAGCACCCGGTCGTCGGTCTGCCACGGCCACAGCGCTCGGAGCGCGCCGAGCACGACGCCCGACACCAGCACGAGCGTCACCCGGCGCCGGTGCTCCAGCAGCCGCTGCAGCCCGCTGACGCAGCACCCCAGCCCCACCGCGACGCCCGCCACGAACACCGCGACGAATGCCCAGTCGCGGTCGTTCAGCGCCGCGAGCGTCGGCTGGTAGAGCCCGAACGTCAGCAGCAGGAACGACCCCGACGTACCCGGCAGCGCCAGCGCGCACGCCGCCACCGCGGCCGCGACGAACACCACCGGGTACGTCGGCGCCAGGTGCTGCGGGGGCAGGCCGACCAGCAGGAACACCGCCACTGCGACCACCCCGGCACCGAGCACGTCGCGCGCGGTCCAGCGCGAGCCGATCAGCCGCAGCGGCACCGAGAGCGCCGCCGCCGTCATCCCCAGGAACAGCGCGTACACCGGCACCGGGTGCTCCTCGAGCAGCGGCGCGACGAACCGCACCGTCACCAGCAGCCCCGGCACCATCCCGACCAGCAGCGGCACGATGACGGACCACCGCACGCGCCGGAGCTCGGTGCGGGCACGGTCGCGGTCGGTCACCGCGTGCCGCAACGCCGTCACGGTGTGTCCCGCACCGGCCACCGCCGTCTCGTACACGCCGGTGACCAGGGCGATGGTGCCGCCGCTGGTCCCGGGCAGGGCCTCGGCGGCGCCGACGAGGACGCCGCGCGCGAGCGACCACGAGGTGGCGGGGGAGGTGCGCATCGTCCGGACGCTAGCCACCCGGCCACCACCCACCGCGACGAGCGAGCACCTACCCGGCTCCGCCGTGCGGGGGAGTGCCCCTGCATCGAAGGGAGCAACGCAGGACGGCACCTCCCGGCCGATGTGCCACGGCCGTCGCTCGCGAAGGCTGGATCGCAGGCCAGGGGTGCCGCCGCACGGGACGATCCCGGACACCACCCGGCCGCGAGGAGGGCACCATGCCCGTCGTCGAGCACGCCCCCGTCCCCCGACCGCCCCGCCGGCGCACCCGCGCAGCCGCCGCCCTCGGCCTCACCCTGCTGCTGGGCGGCACCGTGGCCGGGTGCGCGGCGGCGACCGCCGACCCGACGCCGCCGCCGGCACCCGCCGCCCCGGTCGCGCTCGCGGACGAGGCCGCTGCCGCGCCCGCCGCGCCCGCCGCGTCCGTACCCGCGATCGAGCGGGACGACATCGACGCGTGGCTCGACGGGTTCCTGCCCGCCGCGCTCGAGCGCACCGGCATCCCCGGGGCGGCCGTGGCGGTCGTGCACGACGGCGAGGTCGTCACCGCCCGCGGCTACGGGTGGTCCGACACCGGCACGGAGAGCGGCACGCCCGTCCCCGTCGACCCCGACGGCACGCTGTTCCGCCCGGGCTCCGTGTCGAAGCTCGTGACGGCGACCGCCGTCATGCAGCTGGTCGAGTCGGGCGACGTCGACCTGGACACCGACGTGGCGGAGTACCTCGACGTCGACGTGCCGCGGGCGTTCGACGAGCCGATCACCCTGCGGCACCTGCTGACGCACACCGCCGGGTTCGAGGAGCGGGTCGGCGGCCTGATCGGCGCCGAGGGCACCGCCGTCGACCTGCGGCAGGCCCTGGCCACCGAGCCGCCCGAGCAGGTGTACCGGCCAGGAACCGTGCCCGCGTACTCGAACTACGGCAACGCGCTCGCCGGGTACGTCGTCGAGCGCGTCAGCGGCCAGCCGTTCGAGGAGTACGTCGCCGAGCACGTGCTCGCGCCGGCCGGCATGACGTCGTCGACGTTCGCCCAGCCGGTGCCCGCCGCGCTGCAGAACCGGCTGGCGCTCGGCTACGGCACCGCCGACGGCCCGTCCGCCGGGTTCGAGGTGGTCGGCACCCCGCCCGCCGGTGCACTGAGCGCCCCCGCCACCGACATGGCCCGGTTCATGCTCGCGCAGCTCGGCGAGCCCGCCACCGGCGACCCGGTCCTGGCCGACGAGACCCTGGCCCTGATGCAGGCGCCGGCGCTCGACCAGGACGCGCTCGGCACCCTCGCCGCGGGGCCGCGGATGACCCTCGGGTACTTCGAGGAGGACCGGAACGGCCACCGCATCGTCGGCCACGGCGGCGACACCAACTACTTCCACGCCCACCTGCAGCTGTACCCGGACGACCGGACCGGCGTGTACGTGTCGGTGAACGGCTCGGGCCGGAGCGGGCTGGACAGCCTGCAGCTGCGCGAGCAGCTCATGCACGGGTTCACGGACCGGTACTTCCCGGCCACCGGTGCGCCGGAGCCGAGCGGCATGGACGAGGACACCGCCCGCGAGCACGCGGCGCAGGCCGCCGGCACCTACACCAGCTCGCGCTCCATGCGCAGCACCTTCCTCGCCGTCACCGACCTGCTCGCCCCGACCCACGTCACCGCACAGGACGACGGCCGCATCCTGGTCGACCCGGGGCCGCTGAGCGACCGCGCCGTCCTCTACGAGGAGGTCGAGCCGTGGGTCTGGCAGGAGGTCGGCGGCCAGCGCATCATCGCGGCGCGCGTCGCGGACGGCCAGGTCGAGGCGATCGGCTTCGACTCCGCGTTCGCCCTGCTGCGCGCCGACGCCGCCACCGACGTCGCCGTGCCGGTGCTCGTCGGGTCCGTCGTCGTCCTGGCGCTCGGGGTGCTCGCCTGGCCCGTCGGTGCGCTGGTCCGGCGGGTCCGGCACCGCGGGCGTGCGGCTCGGGCCGGTCGAGTGCCGCGCGCGCTGACCCGGGTGGCCTCGGCCGCCGCGGTGGTCGCGGTGCTCGGCTGGTCCACCGTGGTCACGACCGTGATGGGGCTGCAGGAGGTGCCCACGAGCGGGTTGCGGGTGCTGCAGGCGCTCCAGGTGCTCGGCGTGCTCGGCCTGGTGCCCGCGGTGCTCGCCGTCGTCGGGGACGTCCGGCGGCGCGCCGGGTGGTGGCGGATCGCGGGCGGCGTCGCGGTCGTGCTGGCGCTCGCGGCCGTCGCGTGGTTCGCCCTGACGTACCGGCTGATCGCGCCGAGCGTGTCGTACTGACGGCCGGCGTCGACCCCCGTCGCAGCGCGCCGATCGGCGGGTGTGACGGGGGTCGCGGGGTATCGGTTTGGGGTCAGGGCCCTGGACCTGTATTCTCGTCTGCGGCCCTTCCGAGGGCCACGCGCCCGTAGCTCAATGGATAGAGCATCTGACTACGGATCAGAAGGTTGGGGGTTCGAGTCCCTCCGGGCGCACAGCGCACAACCCCCGTCCAGGTCACCCTGGGCGGGGGTTTCTGCATGCCCCCTCAACACAGCGGGCGTCCGGCCGATGCTCAGGGCCGAGGGGAACGATGTCGATCGACGCAGTCGTGACACCGCCCAGACGCGTCGCTGACGCCAGCCGATCCGGTGGAAGTCTCCTGACGGGAGCCAATTCCGCGTACCTCCTGGAGCAGATGTGCTGACCCATGCACCTCGCCGCGCCACGCCGATCGTGACCGCCTACTCGTGGCTCCTCACTGCCCTCTGGACCCTCACCGGCGCACACTTCGAGGGCGAAACCCGGGCGGCACGCGCACGACGATCGGTCGAATCAGCGTTCGGCAATCCGCCCGACGTCGAGCTGCGCACCCCGGTCGTTCAGGGCGGTGCCACGCTCGCCACGATCCCGACCTTCCTCTTCGCGCTCGCCGGCGCCATCTGCGGCGCGACGTTCGGAGGTGACCCCTGGTTCCGCGGAACGATGCAGGTGGTGGCTGTCTGTGCGACATGGAGCGCCGTCGCAGGTCTGCGAGCGGTGTTCGCTCGACGGGACTGGAACCGGTGGCGCAGAGCGGGCCGGCCCTCGACCTGGCGGCGGTCGCGCCTCGCAACGCCGGGCAACCGCGACCTCATCTACTTCGTAGCGTTCGCGCTGCTGTTCGCATGGTTCGTCGGACTGTCCTTCGACGTCACCGCCGCCTGAGCCACGAAGCGGTCATCGTGACCGCGGTCGGCTGTCGACCCCGGCACAGTTCGAGCACCGATCGTCGAGGCTCCGCATCGGCCGCTCCTCGTCGAAGCATTAGGTGACGCGCTCAGTGCCGAGAGCCCCTACGCAGGCGCCGGTGGGAGCGAGGGCGCGACTCGCCACGCGACCGCCCGGCCCGGCGAGCAGGGCGACGTGGGCGCCGGTCACCGCGAGCCGGCCCGTCACGGTGTCCTGGCCGGTCACCAGCACCCCGGCAAGCCGGCACTCGTCCTGGGGTGGGCTCGCGGTCTGGTCGGCTAGGCCCGGTAGGCGGCCATGAACATGTCCAGGAGTCCGTCGACGGCACCCTCATCGACGGGACGGGTCGTCAGGAGCAAGCGGTAGTACAAGGTGCCGCACAGCACCTCCGCGGCGAACTCCAAGTTCGCGTCGGCGACGAGCTCACCGTTGCGCTGAGCCAGGGTGATCCGGTCGAGTGTGCTCCGCTCGACGGTCGCCAGGAAGCGTTCGTGGAGAGTCGCCCGGAGTGCGGGCTCGGACTGCGCCTCGGCGATGACCGCGCGGTAGACGGGGCCGATCGGCGGGCTGGACAGTGCGCTGCTCGAGCGGAGGAACTGCTCGCGCAGATCGCTACGGACGTCTCCGGTGTCGCGGTAGTCCAGGTCGCGGGTCCACACCACGCTGAGCGTGTCGAGCAGCAGCGCCGCGATGGACGGCCAGCGCCGGTAGATCGTGTTCTTCCCCACCCCTGCACGCCGCGCGACCGCCTCGATGCTCAGGCCCGAGTAGCCGACCTCAGCAGCGAGATCGAGGGTGGCGCGCAGCAGGTCATCCGTCCGCGCGGCTCCGCGACGTCGGGGCCCGGGGGGCGTGTCATTCATGTCGCCATGTTATCGGCACGGGGTGTGCCGTTGACAGTGCTCTGACCGCAGGGCAGCATGGGCCGCTATCGGCACGGCACGGTGCGTTCCGATAAGCCGGATGCACGCGCATCTCCGGCTCGAGGTCGCCTCACACCCCCCGGAAGGGAATCGATCAGCCATGAGCACGACGAGCACCAGCACACGCGAGGGATTCACACCCGAGGAACGCGCTGCGATGCAGGACCACGTCCGGGAGGTGAGGACGGAGGCGCGTCGGGCCTCCCGGGCGGACAAGGCGGCAGCGGCGGAGCAGGACGTGCTCGCCAAGATCGCCGAGATGCAGGACTCGGACCGGACCATGGCGGAGCGCGTGCATGCGGTCATCGCCGCCAGCGCCCCGGTCCTGGCGCCGAAGCTCTGGTACGGCATGCCCGCCTACGCGCTGGACGGCAAGATCGTGTGCTTCTTCCAGAGCGCCGAGAAGTTCAAGGCACGCTACGCGACGCTCGGTTTCAGCGACCAGGCGAACCTCGACGAGGACACGATGTGGGCGTCCGGTTTCGCCTTGACCCAGGTGACCGTCGAGGTGGAGGCCCAGATCGGTGCGCTCGTGAAGCGGGCAGTGAGCTGACGTGACCACCACCGCCACGTCCGCGATCGAGTCGATCACCCTCGAGGTGGCCGACCACGCTGCAGCCAGCCACTTCTACGCCACCGCGTTCCCCACGGGGCCGCTGGTGCGACTGCGGGCATCCGAGGCGCCGACGATCGGCTTCCGAGGTTTCACGCTGTCCTTGACGGTGTCCCAGCCGGCCGACGTCGACGTCCTCATCGACGGCGCCCTGAACGCCGGGGCCACGCCGCTGAAGCCGGCCGCGAGGTCGATCTGGGGCTACGGCGGCGTCGTGCAGGCCCCGGACGGGACGACCTGGAAAGTCGCGACCTCGGCGAAGAAGGACACCGGGCCGACGACTCCGGAGATCGACCAGGTCGTGCTCCTGATCGGAGCCGCCGACGTGGGGACGAGCAAGCAGTTCTACGTCGACCGGGGCCTGACCGTGGCCAAGAGCTTCGGGCGCACCTACGTCGAGTTCGATGCCGGATCGAGTCCCATCAAGCTGGCGCTCTACAAGCGCCGTGCCCTGGCCAAGGACGTCGGCGTCGCGCCCGACGGCACCGGGTCCCACCGGATCGTCATCGGTGGCGTCGCAGGACCCTCGACCGACCCGGACGGATTCGTCTGGGAGGCGTCGTCGTCTGTCCCCACGCCACCCGGAGACGGCGTGACGACGGGCCAGACCTCAGGACCCGGGTGATCACCACGGCGTGACCGGTCCGGGGCGGGGGAACGGCTCTCGCCACGGACCGGTTGCTCGCCCGACGGGGCCGACGGCCTGCCGCGGCCGGGCAGCAGCCGCGATGGCGACCATCCCGCCCGGTCCTCGGCGGGTACGAGGGATGTGCATGTCTCACCCGACGGTCGACCCGGGCGGGGCGGGTGAGCGTCCCGGGGCGGTTCCGCGAGTACGTGCGGACGGCAGTGATCGGCGGCCCGAGGTGGCGCGCGGCGCGACCGGCGCAGCGGCGGCCCGGGTATCAGCCGAGCACCCACCCACGTCGCACGGCGAAGAGCGCTGCTCCTCCGGCGACCATCGCGAGCGCGAGCGCGAGCGCGAGCGCGACGAGCGCCGTGCTGCCGGCGCCGGTGACGGCGAGCGAACCACCCGGCCCGTCGTCGGGGACGACGGCGGGCGCGGGTCGCTGCTGGGCGCCGTCGGTTCCGGGGCCGGACCCGGGCGCGGCGGCGGCGGTGGCGGTGGCGGAGTTTGTGGTCGCCGTGCCCAGGCAGTTGGTGAAGGTGGCGCGGAAGTCGGTGGTGGCCGAGACCTCGGCGACCAGGATCGTGCTGGTCGCCCCCGGGATGTCGGTCCAGACCTCGGTGCCGGTCGGCGCCTGCTGCCACCGGATGTCCGGGGTGCTGTCGCCGTCGGCCGCGGCGCTCATCGTGACCGTGCCGCCGCCGGAGGGGACGTCCGCTCCGGTGGGGTGGGCGGTGACGACGGGCGGGGTGCCGTAGATGAACCCGTCCGGCGTCGTCCGGGTGTGGGTCCGGCCGAGCTGGGTGTGGGTCACCTCGACGTCGACCGCCCCGCAGGCGTGCGGCGGAGCTGTCACGGTCCACGCGGTGCCGTCCTGGGTGAGGTCTGTCCCGGGCACGCCGCCGAACGTCACCGACTCGACCGCCGCGGCGGTGTCGATGCCGGCGTCCGGCACCGACGAGCTGGTCGTGCTCCCGTCGCCGAGCTGGCCGAAGGTGTTGCCACCCCACGTGTAGGTCCGGCCGTCGGACCCGATCGCCATCGAGTGGCCGGCGCCGGCGGTGACGGACGTGAAGGTGACCCCCGCCGGAGCGCTGACGGGGACCGGCAGCGTGGTGGCGTCGGCCGTCGTGCCGTCGCCGAGCTGGCCGGACCAGTTGGCGCCCCAGGCGTAGGTCCGCGCGTCCGACCCGACCGCCAGGGTGTGCCTGCTGTCGGCGCCCTCGACGACACCGGTGAAGGTGACACCGTCGGGCGCGGTCACCACGACCGGCACCGACGAGTCCGCGGTGCTCCCGTTCCCCAGGCCGCCGCTCCCCCCGAAGCCCCAGGCGTAGGTCCGCCCGTCGGACCCTGTCGCCGCCGTGTGCCCGGCGCCTGCAGCGACAGTGGTGAAGGTGGCCCCGACGGGCACGCTGACCGCGACCGGCACCGACGAGTCCGCGGTGCTCCCGTTGCCGAGCTGCCCGAAGGGACCGGCGCCCCAGGCGTAGGTCTGCCCGTCGGAACCGATGGCGACCGTGTGGGCGCCCCCGGCCGAGATGGCGGTGAAGGTGACGTCGTCCGGGGCGCTGACAGGAACCGGCACGCTCGAACTTTCCAGAGCGCCGTTGCCGAGCATGCCGGCCGTCCCACGGCCCCAGGCGTACGTCCGTCCGTCGGACCCGATCCCCACCGAGTGGTCGTGGCCTGCTGCAACGGCGGTGAAGGTGACCCCCTCGGGCGCCCTGACCGCCACCGGCACCGACGCGTCGGTCAGGGCGCCGTTGCCGAGCCGGCCGGTGCTCCCCGCCCCCCAGGCGTACGTCCGTCCGTCGGAGCCGATCGCCAGGGTGTGCATGACGCCCGTCGAGACTGCGGTGAACTCCACCCCCGCCGGGGCGCTGACCGGCACCGGCACGGCCGAGTCGGTGCTGCTCCCGTTGCCGAGCCGGCCGTTGCCACCGTTCCCCCAGGCGTAGGTGAGACCGTCGGACGCGATCCCGACGGAGTGCAGGCCTCCGGCGAAGACGGCGGTGAAGGCGAGGTCGTCGGGGAGCGTGCCGGAGACGACCGTGCCGCCGGCCGTGGGTCCCTGTTCGGGTGCGGGCGTGGCGGCGGCACTCCCGGCGCTGGTCAGCAGGAGGGCGGTAGCGGCGACGGCGATCGCTCCGCCCAGTCGTCCGTCGTGGTGGCGCATGATCCGGTTCACACCTCGGGGTCGGGGTTTTCGGCCGGGGCGCCGTGGTGCGGCTCCCGCGCCCAGGGAGTCCCTGGTGTCGGCGACGGCGCTACCTGGCCGGCTCGGCCCGTCGACGGCGCGGAGCGCGGCCGACGTCACGAGGTTGCTATCTTCCGGTAGCACTCAGGGGGCCACCGAGGGAGCGCAGGTGGCAGACGGTGCGGCGGTACGGACTACTTGAGTACGTGCACCCACGTGACTGCGTGTCCGGACCGAGGCCTCTGAGTGGCGTGGTGGTACCAGCGGAGGCATCGGGGGGTCAGGCGGTCTCCTCGCGGAGACGCGACCCGTCCGGGAAGCGGACGGTCAGCCGAGCGGCGCCGCCCCGGGCTCCACCAGGCCGCTCTCGTAGGCGAAGACGACGAGCTGGGCCCGGTCGCGGGCGGCGGTCTTCATCATCGCCCGGTTGACGTGGGTCTTCGCGGTCGCCGGGCTGATGTAGAGCCGCTCCGCGATCTCGGTGTTCGACAGCCCGGCCGCCACGAGGGCGACGATCTCGCTCTCACGGGCCGTCAGCTGCTCGAAGCCCGGGACGGTGCGCGCCGGCCGACGCTCGGGCTGCCCGAGCACGCGCTCGACGAGCGCACGGGTGGCTCCCGGCGACAGCAGCTGGTCGCCGGCGGCGACGGTCCGGATCGCGTCGATGAGCGCCTCGGGCTCGACGCCCTTGCCGAGGAACCCGCTGGCGCCCGCGCGCAGGGCGGTGACGACGAGCTCGTCGGTCTCGAAGGTGGTGAGGATCAGCACCCGCACGCCGGCGAGCGCGTCGTCCTCGGTGATCCGGCGGGTGGCCTCGATGCCGTCCACCTCCGGCATGCGGATGTCCATCAGGACGAGGTCGGCGCGCGACGTGCGCGCCGCCGCGACGGCCTCGGCGCCGGTCGACGCCTCGCCGACGACCTCGATGTCCGGGGTGGCGTCGAGCAGCAGGCGGAACGTGGCGCGCAGGAGCGCCTGGTCGTCGGCCAGGAGGACGCGGACGGTCATGCGGTGGCTCCTTCAGCGGGGGCGCGGTGGGCCCGCGGGTCCGCGGGCAGGGTGGCGACGACCTCGAAGCCGCCGTCGGCGGTGCGGCCCGCGCGGAGCGAGCCACCGGCGGACGCGGCGCGCTCGCGCATGCCGATCAGCCCGTTGCCGGTGCCGGGGGCGGGCGGTCGGTCCGGCTGCGGGTCCGCGGGGTTCACGACCCGGAGGCGGACCCCGGTCGTCGCCCAGGCGAGCTGCACCTCGACGACGGTGCCGGGCGCGTGCTTGGCGGCGTTGGTCAGCGCCTCCTGCACGATGCGGTAGGCCGCGAGGTCCACCTGCTGCGCGAGCGGGACCGGGGTGCCGCTGACGGTCAGGCGCACCTCGGTCCCCGCGGTGCCGAACGACCCGACCAGCTCGTCGAGGGCCGCCAGACCCGGCACGGGACCCAGGTGGCCGGTGCCGTCCGCGGGGTCGCCGGCGTCCTCGTCCCGGCCCCGCAGGAGGCCGATCGTCGCGCGCAGCTCGTCGATGGCGCGGCCGGTGTGCTGAGTGATGTCGCGCAGCGCCTGCTCGGCCGCGTCCGGCTGGGACCGCAGCAGGTACCGCGCGACCCCGGCCTGCGCGTTCACCAGCGTGAGGTTGTGCGCGAGGACGTCGTGCAGCTCGCGGGCGATCCGCAGGCGCTCGTCGAGCACGGCCTGCTGCGTCTGCGCCTCGCGCTCCTCGGCGAGGCGCTGCGCACGCTCCCGGCGCCCGGCGCGCCACACGCCCAGCGCGGCAGCGGTCACCACCAGGTAGAACACGACGGCGTCGGTCAGCACGGTCTCGGACGACTGCGTCGTCAGGCCGACGACCGCGAGGACGCCACCCGCGACGAGGCCGGACACCCACCCCGCCACCCGGGGCGCCCGGGAGGCGAACGTGGCGACCGCGAGCATCGTCGCGAGCGGCGCGGGCTGGTAGGCGCCCATGCCGCTCGCCGCGCGGGCGACCTCCGCCGGGAGCGACAGGAAGATCAGGATCGTCGACTCCGCGGCGACCGTGCCGGCGAGCGCGAGCAGAGGCCGGTAGGTCCGCAGGAGCAACGGCGCCCACGCCCCCACGATGCCGATCCACAGCGCGAGGTCGGGGAGCTCCGTGCGGCCGGTGCGGACCGTGGTGACCTGGATCATCGCGACCAGCCAGAGGAGCGTGACCGCGGTCTGCCGCCCGGTCGGCCGGCTGCCGCGGGTCGACGCGTCGACCGCGACGATCCTGGCGGGGATCCGGCGGACGAGCTCGGCGGTGCGGGTCACGGTGCCTCGGGGTGCTGGTGGTGCGGTCGGTCCGGCTCAGGGTGCCACGGCGTGCGGCTGCCGGGTCGAGCATCGTCGGGCCGGCGGCCCCGGTCATCGGCCTGCGGCGGTATCCCCCGGTACGGCAGCCGCCGTAGGCCCGCGCGGCGTGCGGCCGGCGCGGTCCGGCGTACGCCGCGGGGCGAGGCGCTACCGCGGATGCGGTAGCACGCATGGTCCACCTGCACGATTCGCCGCGCGGGCGGCGCGATGACGATGGACCGCGAATCCCCGTCGTCGTGTCGCCAAGGAGAACCATGTCCACGTTCCTCGCCAAACTGGGGCGCTTCAGCGCCACCCACCGGGTGGTGGTGGTCCTGACCTGGGTGGTGGTCTTCGCCGGCCTCACCGGCGCGCTCGCCGTCAACGGGTCCGGCGAGTCCGCCGCCCAGACCATCCCGGACTCACGCGCCTCCCTGGCGCTCGAGGAGATGAACGAGCACTTCCCGAGCGAGGGGACCGCCGGTGAGTCGGCGCGGGACGCCTCGCTCCAGCTCGTGTTCCACCCCGACGGTTCGACCGTCACCGACCCCGTCGTCGACGCGCAGATCGCCCAGGTGCTGACGGACGCCGCGTCGCTCCCGGGCGTCCGGTCCGTGAGCGACCCGTTCGACACGGCCCGGCCGTTCGTCTCCCCGGACGGCGCGCTCGCCGTCAGCACGCTGACGTACGGCACGCTCGACGAGGAGCAGCAGGCGGAGTACTACGACGCCGCCCTGGCGCTCCGTGACTCCGCCCCGGCCGACCTGGGCGTCGAGCTCGGCGGGAACCTGGTCCCGATCGGCGCCCCGGAGACGGGCGTCGGTGAGCTGCTCGGCGTCGTCATGGCGTTCGTCGTCCTGCTGCTGACGTTCGGCACGCTGCGGGCGGCGGGCGCGAACCTGCTGGTCGCGGTCGTCGGCGTCGGGGTCGGCCTGGTCGGCGTGCTGGCGTACGGGTCGATCTGGCCGATCGGCGAGAACTCCATCATCCTGGCCTCGATGCTGGGCCTCGCGGTCGGCATCGACTACAGCCTGTTCATCCTCTCGCGGTTCCGCAACGAGCTGCGGGCCGGCAGGAGCGTCCTGGACGCGGTCGCCACGGCGACGGGCACCGCGGGCACGGCGGTCGTGTTCGCCGGTCTGACGGTCGTCGTCGCGCTGGTCGCCCTGGTGGTCGCGAACATCGGCTTCATCACCGAGATGGGTGTGGCGGCGGCGTTCGCCGTCCTGGTGGCGGTCCTCCTCGCCCTCACGTTGCTGCCCGTCCTGATGCGGACGATGGGTCTCAAGACGCTCTCGAAGAAGCACCGTGCCGAGCTGGCCGCCGGCCACGTCCGGGCGGAGTCGGAGCACCCGACGAAGGGCTTCCTGGCCCGGTGGGGCGACGGCGTGGTGAAGCACCCGGTGCCGGCGCTGCTGGCAGGCGTCCTGGTGCTCGTGGTCGTCGCGCTCCCGACGCTGAGCATGAAGACGGCGTTCAGCATCCCCGGTGGCTCCGACCCCGAGTCGACCGAGCGCACCGCGTACGACCTGATCGTCGACGAGCTCGGCGGCGTGCAGAGCCCGATCATCGTCCTCGCCGAGGGCGACGACGTCGCGACGCGCGCCCCCGAGGTCGAGGCCGAGCTCGCCGCGCTGCCCGGCGTGGCCCAGGTCGTCCCGGCTGAGATCAACGCCGAAGGGGACTACGCGCGGATCACGGTCATCCCGACGGGAGGCCCGATCGACGACTCCACCACGGAGCTGGTCCACACCCTGCGCGACGGGGCCGACAGCATCTCCGGTGTCCACCTCGAGGTCACCGGGGAGGCCGCCATCGGCATCGACCAGACCGAGGCGCTGAACCAGGCGCTCATCACGTACGTCATCGTGATCGTGCTGATCTCGCTCGCACTGCTGGTGCTGATGTTCCGTTCGCTCCTGGTCCCGTTCCTCGCTACGGCGGGGTACCTGCTGTCGGTGCTGGCCTCGTTCGGAGCGAGCGTCGCGGTCTTCCAGTGGGGCTGGGAGTTCCCGCTGATCCAGGCGCCGCAGGGCGATCCCATGATGAGCCTGCTGCCGATCCTGCTCGTCGGCGTCCTGTTCGGCCTCGCGATGGACTACCAGGTGTTCCTGGTGTCCCGGATCAAGGAGATGCACGACAACGGGCTGGACGCCAAGGCCGCCATCCGCGAAGGCTTCGCCCGGTCCGCCCCCGTCCTGGTGGCGGCGGCGTCGATCATGACCGTCGTGTTCGCCGGGTTCGCCTCCAGCACGTTCAACGTGGCGGCGTCCATCGCCTTCGGCCTCATGGTCGGCGTGGTCGCGGACGCGTTCGTCGTCCGGCTCGTGCTGATGCCGGCGCTGCTCTCGCTGTTCGGGGAGTCCGCGTGGTGGCTGCCGAGGTGGCTCGACCGGATCCTCCCGACCATCGACACCGAGGGCCACGCCCTGGAGCACGCCGAGGACGCCCGGGTCGACAGCGAGCCGGAGCCGGCCAGGGTCTGATCCGCTGCACGCGGCCCGCGCACCCTTGCCGGTGCGTGGGCCGGGTCGTGCGCGGGGACGGCGTGGCTCGTCGCCCGCCGGACGCCGTCGTCAGGTGGTGATCGCCCCGGCGCGGCGGTGGGTGGCACTGATCGTCGCGAGCAGCGCGAGCGCGTCGTGGGAGGGGGAGCCGGGCTCCGCGTAGTACGCGATCAGGGTGAGCCCGTCGTACCCCGGCAGCTCCAGGGCCTGGAACGACAGCTCGAGGTCACCGACGCCGGGGTGGTGGAACTGCTTGACCCCGCTGCGGTGGAACCGCACGTCGTGCACGGCCCACATGCGCCGGAAGTCCTCGCTGCTGACCGACAGCTCGCCGATCAGGTCGGACAGCTCCCGGCTGTGCGGGGCCCGTCCGGCCTCCTGCCGGAGGATGGCGACGGTGTCCTCGGCCATGTCCTCCCACCTGTCGAGGGCGGTCCGGGCCGCGGGGTCGAGGAACAAGTACCGCGCGAAGTTCTCGGCCGCCGGGACCGGCGCCCCCTCGGGGTGGTAGAGCTCGCGGGCCAGATCGTTCATCGCCAGGACGTCGAGCCGCCCGTTGCGGACGAACGCGGGGATCCCGGTCATGCCGTCCAGCAGGTGCTGCACGCCCTGCGGCAGCTTCGCCGGAGCGCGGCGCCGACGGGGGTTCGCGCCGGCCGACGCGGCGCGGGCGAGGTCGAACAGGTGCTCGCGCTCGGCGGCGTCGAGCCGCAGCGCCCGGGCGAGCGCGTCCAGGACGGGCTCGGAGGCGCCCGCGATGTTCCCGCGCTCGAATCGGTTGTAGTAGTCCACGCTCATGCCTGCGAGCAGCGCGATCTCCTCGCGTCGCAGGCCGGGGACGCGGCGTCGCCCGCCGCCGGCCGGCAGCCCGACCATCTCGGGGGTCAGGCGGGCACGCCGACTGCGGAGGAAGTCGTGCACCTCGTCTCGGATCGCCATGCCGCCACGCTACGTCCGGGCCGTCAGGCGCAGACAGGTACTGGCGTTACACGCACATGCCGTCACTACCTGACCCTCCGCGCAGCCGGTTCGCTGGGTGACGTCCCCACCGACGTCCGCAGAGAGCAGCCATGTCCTCGACCTCCATCGCCCCGACCGGGGGCACCCAGCGCTGGTACGCGCTGGCCGTCATCTCCATCGCCCAGCTCATGGTGGTGCTGGACGCGTCCATCGTGAACATCGCGCTGCCGCAGGCGCAGGTCGACCTCGCGTTCGACGACTCGCTGCGCCAGTGGGTCGTCACCGCCTACAGCCTGGCGTTCGGCGCCCTGCTGCTGCTGGGCGGGCGGCTGTCCGACATGTGGGGCCGCAAGCGGTCCCTGAGCATCGGCCTGGTCGGGTTCGGCCTCGCGTCCGTGCTCGGCGGGATCGCCCCGAACATCGGCGTCCTGCTCGCCGCGCGCGCGCTGCAGGGTGTCTTCGCAGCGCTGCTGGCGCCCGCGGCCCTGTCGGTGCTGTCGACGACGTTCACCTCCGGCAAGGACCGTGCCACCGCCTTCGGCGTGTTCACCGGCATCGCCGGCGCCGGCGGCGCCATCGGCCTCCTGCTCGGCGGCGTGCTCACCGAATTCGCGTCGTGGCGGTGGACCCTGCTGGTCAACGTCGTGTTCGCCGTCGTCGCCCTGGTCGGCGCCGCGCTGTTCATCCACGAGCCCGCTGGTGGGCGCAACCGCAACCGGCTCGACGTGGTCGGGACCGTGCTCGCCTCGGTCGGCCTGGCCGCGCTGGTCTACGGGTTCACCCTGGCCGAGGAGCGCAGCTGGGGCGCGTGGCAGACGCTGGTCTCCTTCGCGGTGGCCGTCGTGCTGCTCGTGGTCTTCGTCGCCACCCAGACCCGCGCCGCGCACCCGCTGCTGCCGCTGCGGGTGGTCACCGACCGCGCCCGGGGCGGCTCGTACCTGAGCATCGCGCTCGGCATGGCCGCCAACTTCGCCCAGTTCCTGTTCCTCACGTACTACCTGCAGCAGGTCCTCGGCTTCGCCCCGCTGGCCACCGGCTTCGCCTTTCTGCCGCTCGTCGTCAGCCTCGTGGTCGGCACCAGCCGGCTCGGCGGCCGCCTCACCGCGCGGTTCGGGGTCCGTCGCGTCATGGGCAGCGGCTACCTGGTCGCTGCCATCGGGCTCGCCTGGCTCACCCGGATCAGCACCGGGGACGACTACTGGACCGTCGTCGTCCCGGCGACCGTCGTGATGGGCCTCGGGCTCGGGACCGCGCTGATCGCGGGCATGACCACCGCCACCCGCGGCGTGCAGGTCACCGACGCCGGCGTCGCGTCCGCCCTGGTGAACACCGCCCAGCAGGTCGGCGGCTCGGTCGGCACCGCCCTGATGAGCGCCATCGCCGGCGGCGCGACCGCAGCCTGGCTCGCGGCCGGGAGCGGCACGTCCGCCGCGGCCGCGGTGCACGGCTACAGCGTGGCGTTCTGGGTGGCGACCGCGTTCCTCGCCGCCGCCGCCCTCGTCGCCTTCACCGTCGTCACGGACCGGAGCGGGACCGACGCGGACCAGGACAGCGACGACGCCGCGCCCCTGGTGCACGTCGGCTGACGCACGACCCACGCCCCACAGACGAACGAACGGACGCACACCGTGCGAGACCAGGACTGGAGCCCAGCGCCATGACCCCGACGTACGACGACAGCAGCGACCGGCGCGCGATCCGGGCGGCCGACCGCGCCCTGCTCGACGGACTGGTCCGGCGCGACGTGGATGCCCTGGAGCAGCTGCTGGCGCCCGACTTCGTCGCCGTGCACATCACGGGCCACGAGCAGTACCGCGCCGACTGGCTGGCGCAGATCGCGTCCGGCGACATGGCCTACCACCACGTCGCCGAGGAGTCGAGCGACCTGCGCCTCGACGGGGACTCCGCGGTGCTGGTCACCCGGAACCGCGTGACCGCGACCATCTGGGGCTCGCGCGCGACCTGGCCGCTGGAGTCCACCACCCACTACGCACGGCACCCCGGCGGCTGGACGATCGTCCGCTCCGCCGCCACCACGTACTGATCCCGTCCCGCACCGCGCGGGAGAACCACACCGAGGAGCACGTCATGTCCGCACCCACCGCACCCACCCCTGCCACCGAGGTCGTCGTCGTCATCGGCGCTGGGGCCATCGGCCAGGCGATCGTCCGCCGGGTGGCAGCCGGCCGCACCGTCCTGGTGGCCGACATCGACGACGACAACGCCGCCGCCGCGGCCCGCACCCTCGAGGGCGCGGGCTACCAGGTGACCACCGGGCACGTCGACGTCTCGGACGGCGCCTCCGTCGCCGCCCTCGCCGAGCAGGCCGCCGCGCTCGGTGCCGTCACCCGCGTCATCCACACCGCCGGGCTGTCCCCGGCGCAGGCCAGCCCGCAGGCGATAGTCGCCGTCGACCTGGTCGGCACCGCCCACGTCCTGGAGGCGTTCGGACGCGTGGTCGCCCCCGGTGGATCCGGCGTCGTCATCGCCAGCCAGGCCGGGCACATGATCCCGCCGCTGCCGGCCGAGCAGAACGAGGCGCTGTCCCGCACGCCGGCGAGCGAGCTCTCCGACCTGCCGATGCTCCAGGCCGACGCGGTGCCCGGGTCCGGCTTCGCCTACGCGCTGGCCAAGCGGGCCAACGTCCTGCGGGTCCAGGCCGCCAGTGTCGAGTGGGGCGACCGCGGCGCCCGCCTGAACTCCCTGAGCCCCGGCATCATCATGACGCCGCTGGCGCTCGACGAGCTCAACAGCCCCGCGGGGGAGCTCTACCAGGAGATGATCCGCGCCTCGGCCGCCGGTCGCGTCGGGTCGCCCGACGAGGTCGCCGGAGCCGCCGCGTTCCTGCTCGGCCCCGACGGCGCGTTCGTCACCGGCACCGACCTGCTCATCGACGGCGGCGTCATCGCCTCGATCGTCACCGGGAGGTTCCAGGTCCGCATCAGCTGACCGGACCGCGGACCGCCCCGCCCGCCGAACCACCCGGTCGGCCCGCGGGGCGGTCGGGACGCCGGGTGCCCCTCCCGTGCACCCCCGGTCCAGGTAACGACAGGGCCCCCCTCTCGGGCAGTGACCCGCCACGACCCGGGCTTAGCGTCGAAGCATGACCGAGAACACCCTGACCCTGAACAACGGCGTCACCCTGCCCGCCCTCGGCTTCGGCGTGTTCCAGACGCCGCCCGCCGAGACCGTCTCCGCGGTGACCGAGGCCCTGCGCGTCGGGTACCGCCACATCGACACCGCCGCCGCGTACGGCAACGAGCGCGAGGTCGGCCAGGCGATCGCCGCCTCCGACGTCGACCGCTCCGAGGTGTTCGTCGAGACCAAGATCTGGATCAGCGACTACGGCTACGACGCCACGCTGCACGCGTTCGACAAGAGCGCCGGCAAGCTCGGCGTCGAGCAGATTGACCTGCTGATCCTGCACCAGGCCCTGCCGAGCCGGTTCGACCTCACGATCGACGCCTACCGCGCCCTGGAGCGGCTGCTCGCCGACGGCAGGGTCCGAGCGATCGGAGTCAGCAACTTCATGCCGGCGCACCTGGACCGGCTGCTGGCGGAGACGTCCGTCGTGCCCGCGATCAACCAGATCGAGGTGCACCCGTACTTCCAGCAGCGCGACGTCCTCGCCAAGGACGCGGAGCTCGGCATCCTGTCGCAGGCGTGGTCCCCGATCGGGGGCATCACGTTCTACCGCGACGGCGCCCACGGCAGCACGCTGGAGGACCCGACGATCGTGGAGATCGCGCGGACGCACGGGAAGTCCGCGGCGCAGGTGATGCTCCGCTGGCACCTGCAGCAGGGACGCCAGGCGATCCCGAAGTCGACGAAGCCCGCGCGCATCGCGGAGAACCTGGACGTGTTCGACTTCGCGCTGTCTGCCGAGGAGCTGGCGCGCATCGACGCCCTGGACACCGGCGTGCGCGGCGGCCCGGAGCCCGAGCAGATCACGCTCGACACCTTCGGCATCGACATCCCGGAGGCGTGAGCATGGAGCAGCGGAAGCTCGGGCGCACCGGGGTGTCGGTGAGCCCACTGTGCCTCGGGGCGATGATGTTCGGCCCCTGGGGCAACGACGACCGCGCCGACGCGACCCGGATCATCCACCGGGCGCTCGACGCCGGGATCACGTTCATCGACACCGCCGACGTGTACTCCGGCGGCGTCTCGGAGGAGATCGTCGGCGAGGCGCTCCGGGGCCGGCGGGACGACGTCGTGCTGGCCACGAAGTTCTTCATGCCGATGGGCGACGACCCGAACCAGCGCGGCGGGTCGCGGCGCTGGATCATGCGCGAGGTCGAGAACTCGCTGCGCCGGCTGCAGACCGACCACATCGACCTCTACCAGGTGCACCGACCCAGCCCGGACACCGACGTCGAGGAGACCCTCGGGGCGCTGACGGACCTGGTTCGCCAGGGCAAGGTCCGGTACATCGGCTCCTCGTCGTACTCCGGCAGCCAGATCGTCGAGGCGCAGTGGGCCTCGCGCGAGCGGCACCTGGAGCGGTTCGTCACCGAGCAGCCGCCGTACTCGCTCCTGGTGCGCGGCATCGAGCAGGACGTCCTGCCGACCACGCAGCGGTACGGCATGGGCACCCTGACGTACAGCCCGCTGTCCGGCGGCTGGCTCTCGGGCCGGTGGCGCAAGGGCGCCGAGGCGTCGCCGACGTCCTCGGCCCGGCCGTCGGCGCGGTTCGACATGTCGAGCCCGGCGAACCAGCGCAAGCTCGACGCCGTGGAGGAGCTGGCGCAGCTGGCCGAGCAGGCCGGGATGTCGCTGCTGGAGATGGCGATCGCGTTCGTGATCCGCCACCCGGGCGTGACGTCGGCGATCGTCGGCCCGCGGACCATGGAGCAGCTCGAGTCCTACCTGCCCGCCGCGGATATCACGCTGCCGACCGACGTCCTGGACCGGATCGACGAGATCGTCGCCCCGGGTGTGACGATCAACCCGGACGACGACAGCTACGGCGCGGCCGAGCTGCTCCCGGCGGCGCGCCGCCGCTGAGCGGTCCCGGCCGCAGCGCCCGCGAGTCCCCTCCCGCGACCCGCGGGAGGGGGCTCGCTCAGTCCTCGACGACGTCCGCCCGGGTGAGCCGGAGCTCCTCGACGTCCAGCCTCGCCTGCACGGCGCGGAGCACGGAGTCGTCGATCTCCTGCTCGTCGCGCAGCCGGTTCACGGTCTCGCGCTTGCGCGCGATCAGCGCCAGCCGCAGCTCGGCGTACTGGTCACCGGCCCGGAGCACGTCATCCGGGTCCGACGTGCCCCGCGCCTCGACCACCCGCAGGTGCTCCTCGTACTCCGCCACGGTCCGGTCGACGACGGCCTGGTCCGTGCCCAGCCGGGCGGCGACCTCCTGAACCGACCCCAGGGCCTCCCGCGTGGACAGCAGCTCGGCAAGGTGCCGCTCGTCCTCCGGCGCGGTGTCGGGCGGGAACGCGGCCCAGCGCACCACGCGGGGGAGCAGCACGCCCTGGACGACGAGCGAGAGGGTCACGACGACGGCGGTCACGAACACGACCAGGTCGCGGGAGGGGAACGCGTCGCCGGACGCCACCGTGGTCGGGACGGCGAGCGCGGCGGCCAGCGAGACCGCGCCGCGGAACCCGGCGACCGTGCTGACCACCCGGGCGCGGTCGCTCACCCGTCGCAGCCGCTGGGAGGGCCGGCGGTCCAGCAGCCGGATCGTGTAGGCGGAGACGAACAGGAACGCCAGGCGGACCGCCAGCACGGTGACCCACACCAGGACGGCGAGCCCGACGGCCGCACCGACCCGGCTGCCGGGCACGCTCCGGAGGACCGACTGCACCTCGAGCCCCACCAGCACGAACAGCGCCGCGTTCAGCAGGTAGGTGCCGAACGACCAGAAGGACTCGGCGAGCCGGCGGGTCGCGGCGGGCACCAGCCGGGGACCGACGCGACTGAGCATCAGCCCGCTCACGACGACGGCCAGGACGCCGGACGCCTCGACGGTCTCCGCGAGGAGGAACGCGGCGAAGGGGGTGAGCAGGGTGACGACGTTGGCCAGCAGCACGTCGGCGAGCCGGGCCCGCAGGTGCGTGGCGAGCCACGCGACAAGCGCCCCCGCGAGCACCCCGCCGCCGTAGGACAGCACGAGCAGCCAGGTCAGGTGCCCGGCCGTGAGCGCCTCCTCCCCGACGGTCACCCCGACCGCGACGCCGTACAGGACCAGCGCGGTGCCGTCGTTGACCAGGCTCTCCGAGCGCAGGACCGCGACGTTGCGCCGCGGGAGCACGCGGGACAGGGCGGCGACGGCGGTGGCGTCCGTCGGGGCGAGCGCGGCCCCGAGCACCCACGCCGGTCCCCACGGGACGCCGAACGCGTGGGCCACCGCGGCGACGGCGCCGGCGGTCAGGACGACCAGCACCGTGCTGGTCAGCACGACGCCGCGCAGGTTGAACCGGATCTCCCGCAGCGAGCTGGTCAGCGCCTCCCAGAACAGCAGCGCGGGCAGGAACACGAGCAGCATGAGCTCGGGCGGCAGGTGGACCTGGCGCAGCGCCGGGGCGAACCCGAGGACGACGCCGAGCAGCAGGAGCAGGACCGGTGCCGCGACGTGCAGGCGCCGCGCCAGGGCGCCCCCGGTCACGATCGTGGCACCGAGGACGACGACCAGCTGCAGAGCCTCCACGGCTCACCTCCTGCTCGCAGGGACGGACGGCGACGGGCCGCCGGCGCGCACCTGGTGCGTCGCGGCGGCCCGTCGTGCGGTGGGTCAGTCCCGGGGGACGACGCGGAGCGTCGCGCCGACGAGTGCCGGCCCGACGACGGACCCGACGATGCGCGGCCCGTAGCGGTCGTACTTGGCGTGGTACGCGGCGTCCAGCCCCGCGTGCACGTCGTCGTCCGGCTCCTCGAACCGCACGTCCTTCTCGACCCCGCCCGCGCGGACCCAGCCGGAGCCGGACGTCCTCGCGCGGCGGAACCAGCCGTTCTCCGGGCCGTACGCGGACCGGATGTACACGTCGTCGCCGGACCGGACGGTCCAGATCGTGACCGCGGGGCGCAGCGTGCCGTCGGGGCGGTACGACGCCACCTCGAGCTCGTCGGCGCGCCCGATCGCGTCGAGCTCCCCGGCGGTCCAGCCGGTCACGAGCGCTCCTCGGCGGGGGCGGTGTACTGCGCGTCGGTGACGGGCTCGCCCCACTCCGTCTCGGAGCCGTCGCGGGCCTCGGTGGTCTCCCACATGGCCAGGTGCTCCATGAAGGCGTCGGGCCCGGCGCCGTGCCAGTGCCACTCGCCGGGCGGGCACCAGACGGTCTGGCCCGGGCGCAGCTCGAGCACGCGACCGTCGCGGGTGCCGACCCGGGCGGCGCCCTGGGTCACGTGCAGCGTCTGGCCCGCGGCGTGGACGTGCCAGTGGGTGCGCGCGCCCGGTGCGAACCGGACGGTGTTGACCCGCAGCCGGGCGGGCGCGGGCGGGGCGGCGACGACGTCGAACCAGACGTCGCCGGTGAACCAGTCGGCGGGGGCGTGCACCGTCGGCTGCGCGGGGGAGGTGGGCAGGATCTCCATCGGACTCAGGCCTCTCGGGAGCGGACGACGCGCTCGGTGCATCGTCCTGCGGGCGGGACGGCGCGGCCACCGCTGCCGGGAGCGGTGGCCGCGCGCGGGTGTGCGGACGTCAGGGACGGACCATGACCTTGAGGGCCTCGCGGGCGTCCATCGCCCGGTAGGCGTCGGGGACCTCGTCGAGGGACACGGTGCGGTCGAACACCCTGCCGGGCTGGATCTCGCCGCTGAGCACCTGCGGGATGGCGGCCTCGAGGTAGGCGCGCACCGGGGCGGGGCCGCCGGTCAGGGTGACGTTCTTGCCGAACAGGGACCCGAACCCGACCGGGGCGTCCTCGTACTGCGGGACGCCGACGCGGGAGATCACGCCGCCGGGGCGGACGATCCCGTAGGCCTGCTCGTAGGCGGGCATGTGGCCGACGGCCTCGAGCACGACGTGCGCGCCCTCGCCCCCGGTCAGCTCGAGGACCTTCGCGATGCCCTCGTCGCCGCGCTCGGCGACGACGTCGGTCGCGCCGAACTCGCGGCCCAGGTCGGTGCGGGCGGTGTGCCGGCCCATCAGGATGATCCGCTCGGCACCCATCTGCCGCGCGGCGAGCACGGCGGACAGGCCGACGGCTCCGTCGCCGATCACCGCGACGGTCCTGCCCGGTGCGACCTTGCCCATGAAGGCGGCGTGGTAGCCGGTCAGGTAGACGTCGGACAGCGTGAGCAGCGACGCCAGCAGCTCCTCGCTCGCGGTCTGCGGGTCGACGCCCGGGACGACGACGAGGCTGCCGTCCGCCTGCGGGATGCGGGCGAGCTCGGCCTGCAGGCCGTCGGTCTCGGGGGTGGCGTAGAAGCCGCCGTGCACGCAGGAGGTGTGCACGCCGTCCCGGCAGAAGGCGCAGGTGTTGTCCGAGAACGCGAACGGGGCGATCACGAAGTCGCCCTTGCTCACCGAGGTGACGGCGGAGCCGGTCTCCTCGACGACGCCGATGAGCTCGTGCCCCATCGACTGGCCCTCCTCGGAGGTGGGCATGGTGTGGTAAGGGTGCAGGTCGGAACCGCACACGCACGCCCGGACGACCCGGACGATCGCGTCGGTCGGCGCCTGGATGGACGGGTCGGCGACCTGCTCGACCCGGACGTCGCCGGCGCCGTACATGAACGTGGCACGCATGAGGTGGTGTCTCCCTGGGGGTAGGTGCGGGTGCTCCCGGTGGGGAGCACGTCCATGGAAGACCCAACGGCATGCGGGCCGCGCGCGGGAGTCCCTGTTCAGCCAGGTACTGGCGCAACCCCCCTCGGCGGCGGGCGCCGGGCCGTCCGTGCCGGGTACCAGCAGGGCCTCCCTCGACCGACCGGCCCGACCTACGGTGGTGGGCATGGACAACCGCGAGGAGGTCCGCGACTTCCTGCGGTCGCGGCGGGCGAGGCTCTCGCCCGAGCAGGCAGGGCTGCCCACCTTCGGGACGCACCGCCGGGTCCCGGGGCTGCGCCGCGAGGAGGTCGCGATGCTCGCCGGCGTCTCGGTCGACTACTACGTCCGGCTCGAGCGGGGGAACCTCGCCGGGGCGTCCGAGAGCGTGGTCGAGTCCATCGCCACCGTCCTGCAGCTCGACGACGCCGAGCGCGAGCACCTGCGCGACCTCGCCCGCGCCGCCGAGTCGCGGGGCCTCCGGCCGCGTCGCCGCCCGAAGGCGCGCACCGTGCCGGACAGCGTGCAGCTGATGCTCGACGCGATGACCGCCGCACCCGCCGTGGTGCGCGACGACCGGCTCGAGATCCTGGCGGCGAACGCGCTCGGCCGCGCTCTCTACGCCCCCCTGTTCGACGACCCCGGGCACCGCCCCAACCACGCCCGGTTCGCGTTCCTGGACGCCCGGTCCCGCGACTACTGGGTCGACTGGGAGCGCGCGGCCGACGACACGGTCGGCGTGCTGCGCTCGGCCGCCGGGCGGGACCCCTTCGACCGGGATCTCACGGCGCTGGTCGGCGAGCTGTCCACCCGCAGCGAGGAGTTCCGGCGGCGGTGGGCGGCGCACCACGTGCACCTGCACACCGGCGGGACCAAGCAGATCCAGCACCCCGTCGCCGGTCGCCTGGAGCTCATGTACGACTCCATGACGATCGCCGCGGCCCCCGGGCTGACGCTGCTCGTCTACACGGCCGCACCGGGCACCGCGACGGCCGACGCCCTGCAGCTGCTGGCCAGCTGGGCCGCGACCCAGGATCGGGAGACCGCGCGGCCCTGAGGCCCCTCGGCCGTCCCCTGGCGACGGTCCTCGCGCACGAGCGGCGTACCCGTAACGGCAGCAGCTACGGCGCCGCGCGCCACTGCCAGCCGGCCTGGGACGGCAGCCCCGGCAGCTCGAGACGGTGCGTCGCCCACCGCAGGCCGTCCCAGGGGTCGACGGCCGTCACCGAGCCGGTGACGTGCGGGAAGAGCCGCGCGAGCACGCGGGCGCAGACGTCGCGCGGCGGGTCGAGGGCCACGCCGTTCCCCCGCGCGACGTCCTCGCCGTGCAGGAGCAGCTCCGCGCAGCCCATCGCCGCGAACCCGGAGGCGTCCGCCAGGCCCGTCGGGTGGAACGCGCGCACGTCGGTGCCTGCGGTGCGGAGGGTGGCCGCGAGGAGCCCGGCCCCCGTGAGGGCCATCTCGAGGACCTCCGCGGCGCTCGCGTCGTCGTCGGTGACCGCCATGAAGCGCACGAACCGCGTGGTCGGCCGGGCGACGACCTGCGCCGCGAAGGACACGAGGGTGTCGCCCAGGTGCTCGACGGTGTGCCGGGCGTCCCACGTCCCGGTACCCGCCCCGGACCACGACCCGGTGGTGATCGGGAGCAGCGCCCGTGCGACGCTCGCGCTCGCGGCGTCGAGGTCGTCGGCTGTCACCATCATCGGGGCGCTCCGTGGGTCGTGGTTCGGCCCCCGCGGGACGGGAGGCTCGGCGTGACCGTACGTGCGGCCACCGACACGGCCTCGCCGTCCCCCGGAAGCCCCTCGACTACCGCCGGGTGATCGTGACGTCGACCGGGTCGCCGACGTCCTTGCCGAGCGCCTTGCGGACCTTCGCGCTCAGCGACACCATGTGCCCGCCGGTCCCGGTGACCATCGCGCCGACGTTCTCGAGGGTCACGTCGTCGACCGTCGCGTCCACCCGGACGGTCTTGCCGGTCCCGAAGAACTCGGCCGACCCGGGGATCGCGACGCAGCTCCACGTCTCGCCCTTGACGTCGACACCGATGGTCGTGCGGAAGGTCAGCTGCTCGGCGGCCATGCCGACCACCGTACCGACCGCCGCGGCTCGTCGGGCGGCATCCTGCCGCTCCTGCGAGGATCGCCCGATGTCCCCCGATCCCTGGTACCGGCAGGTCGTCCCCACGACCACGCGGTCGCTCCGCGCGGTCTGGGAGCGGCGGTCCGAGGTGCGCGACCCGACGTCGCGCGCGGCGGTGGTCCTGGGGATCCTGCTGATCGTCCTCGGCACGGTGACGTTCCTCGTCGTGCACGACGCCGTGGCCGAGGGCGACGACCTGGCCGAGGCCGACCTGCCCGTGCTGGACTGGCTGGTCGCGGCGCGCGGGCCGGCCTTGACCGCGTTCCTGACGGCCGTCTCGGCGGTCACCGGGCCGAGCATCCTGCCCGTGATCGTCGTCCTGGCGTGCCTGGTGTGGGGGCTGCGGTCGCACTCGTGGTGGCAGCCGGCGCTGCTGGCCGGGGCCATGGTGCTCTCCACCCTGATCTCGGTGGCGATCAAGTCCGTCGTGGCGCGTCCCCGGCCGCCGCTGGACACCATGTCCGTCCCCGGGTCCGAGTCGACGTACTCGTTCCCGTCCGGGCACACCGTGGGGACCGCGACGTTCCTGCTGACCGCCGGGTACCTGATCTGGATCCGCAGCCCGCACGTGCGCTCGCTCGTGCTGTGGGCGGTGGGCGTCGGCGTCGGGATCGCGCTGGTCGCCGGCAGCCGGTTGTACCTGGGCTACCACTTCCTCACCGACGTCACCGCCGGCTTCGCGCTCGCGGTCGCCGTGCTCGGCGTCGTGGTCGTGGTGGACCGGCGACGGGCGGTGCGGGCCGCGCGGATGACGGCGGGCGCCGGGGGCGACGACGCGGGGGCCACGCCGGCCGGGTGACTCGGCGCACGCCTCGAGCGGGACAGCGGCCGGGGCGCGCCACGGCCGTAGCACCGCTACCGTTCGACGATGGCCCTGCGGATCCTGCTCATCGGCGGCACCGGCATCATCAGCTCCGCCGTCGCCCGGCTCGCCGTCGAGCGCGGGCACGACGTCACGGTGCTGAACCGCGGGTCGAGCGTGACCCGGCCGCTGCCCGAGGGCGCGGAGCTGGTGCAGGCCGACGTCCGTGACCCCGGCTCCGTGCGGTCCGCGCTCGGCGGTCGCGAGTTCGACGCCGTCGTCGACTGGGTGGCGTTCACCCCGGAGCACGTCCAGGCCGACCTGGACCTGTTCCGCGGCCGCACGGGGCAGTACGTGTTCATCAGCTCGGCCTCCGCGTACCAGACGCCGCCCGAGCGGCTGCCGGTGACCGAGTCGACGCCGCTGCGGAACCCGTTCTGGCAGTACTCCCGGGACAAGATCGCGTGCGAGGACCTGCTGGTCGGTGCCTACCGCGAGTCCGGGTTCCCGGTCACCGTGGTGCGACCCTCGCACACCTACGACCGCACGTCCGTCCCGCTCGACGGCGGCTGGACCGCGGTCGAGCGGATGCGCCAGGGCAGGGAGGTCGTCGTGCACGGCGACGGCACCTCGCTGTGGACGCTGACGCACCACGAGGACTTCGCCCGGGGCTTCGTGCCGCTGCTCGGGGACCCGCGCACGCTCGGCGAGGCGTTCCACATCACCGGGGACGACGTCCTCACGTGGGACCAGATCGTCCGGGCGCTCGCCGCCGCCGCCGGGGTCGAGCCGCGCATCGTGCACGTGCCGTCGGACGCGATCGCTGCGGCGGACCCGGGCTGGGGCGCCGGCCTGCTGGGCGACAAGGCGCACTCGATGGTCTTCGACACCACCAAGCTGCGCCGCCTCGTGCCGGAGTTCACGACGACCACCCGGTTCGAGCAGGGCGCCCGGGAGATCGTCGCGTGGCACGACGCCGATCCGGCTCGCCGGACCGTCGACGCGCGGCTGCACGCGGTGATGGACGACCTGGTGGCGCGGTTCCGCGTGGGCTGAGCCGCCGCAGCACGCGAAGGAGGGTGCAGCGATGACGAACCTGACGGGCGCGCCGGCGGCGCGCACGGAGCAGCGCGTGCTGGGGGCGCTGCTCGCGATGCAGCGCAAGTCCTGGGAGCAGGGGGTGGCGGGGCAGGCGTTCCTCGACCTCGGGCTCGAGGACCTGGCGGAGGTCGTCGCCCACGACGCGGTGCTGCACGCCACGCCGGAGGGCCGGCTCGCCGAGGTGGAGGGCCACCCCAGCGCCGTGAACGCCGGCGCCGTGGGGGAGGTGGTGCACGAGGTGGCGGCCCGACGCTCCGACCCGGACCTGGCCCGGGCGTTCGAGCGGCTCGTGCGCTGGATCGCCGAGGACGCGCCGCGCGCCGACGACGGCACGGTGTTCCACCTGGTCGGCGAGCGCACGGTGTGGGTGGACACCGTCTACATGACCGTCCCGCTGCTCGTGCTCGCGGGGCGCGTCGACGAGGCCGAGCGGCAGCTGGCGGGCCACGAGCGCCGGCTGCGCGACCCCGGCACCGGGCTCTACGCGCACATCTGGGACGAGGACGCGGGCGCGTTGTCCCGCGGCGTCCCGTGGGCGACGGGCAACGGGTGGGTCGCCGCGGCGCTCGCCCGCGCGCTGCACCTGATGAGCGTGCACCGCGTCGACGCCCCGGAGTTCGCCGACCGCGCCGCGGCCGACGCCCGCGCGCTCGTCGACGCCTGCCTGGTCCACCGGCGGCGTGACGGGCTGTTCCACGACGTCCTGGACGACCCCACGACGTTCCCCGAGGTGAACGCCGGGCAGATGCTCGCGTACACCGCCCTGACCGGCGTGGCCGACGGGTGGCTGCCCCCGGACTACGCCGAGGTCGGCCGCGACCTGCTCGCCGTGGCCCGCGCGCACGTGAGCCCGGCGGGCGTCGTCGAGGAGGTCTGCGGCGCCCCGCGGTTCGACCGCCCGGGCCGCTCGCCGGAGGCGCAGGCGTTCCACCTGCTGGCGACCGCGGCCGCCCGGCGGGTGCCGCCGGGCTGAGCGCGCCCGTCCGGGGTCACGACCCGCGGCGCGCGCCCTCCGCCGGGCCGCTGGTACCGCGCACCACGAGGTGCGTGGGCAACGTGATGTGGGTGCGCCCGTCGCCAGAGCCGTCGAGCGCCTCGCGCACGAGCCGGCCGGCCGTGCGTCCCTGCTCGGTCACCGGCTGGTGCACGGTGGTCAGGTCGAACATGTCCGACACCGCCTGGTCGTCGATCCCGACGAGCGAGACCGTCCGCGGCACGTCGATCCCGGCGCGGCGCAGGGTGCGCAGCGCGCCGTAGGCGACCTCGTCCGAGAACGCCACGACGGCGGTGGGCGGCTGCGGCAGCCCGAGCAGCCGGCTGATGCCCCGGGCGCCGCCGTCGGCCCCCCACCGCTCGTGCACGACCAGCTCCGGGCGGACCGCCACCCCGGCGCCCTCGAGGGCCTCGGTGAACCCGCGCAGCCGCGCGCTCGGCGCGGCGTACTCCAGCGCCCAGTCCCCGGTCGAGTTGATCATCGCGATGCGCTCGTGGCCCGCGAGGAGCAGGTGCCCCGCGGCCTGCTGCCCGGCGGCGACGTCGTCGATCCGGACGTGCGGGTGGTCCCCGAGCGTGCCGCCCGCCATGACCACCGTGACGCCCATCAGGTCGAGGCGCCGCCGCTCCTCGTCGCTGATCGGCAGCGCGATCAGGATCAACGCGTCCACCTGGCGGCGCGCGGGCAGCTCGGCGAAGAACCGCTGCCGCTGCGGCTCCTCCTGGACCTCGTAGAGCAGCACGTCGAGCTCGGTGTCGTGCAGCGCGGTCACGATGCCGTCCAGCATCGACGCGTAGAACCAGTGCGCGACGTTCGGGGTGACGACCGCGACCCGTCCGTTCGAGCCGCGCGCGAGCCGCGCCGCGTCGGGCGAGACCGCGTAGCCGAGCTCGTCGGCCAGGGCGCGCACGCGTGCCCGGGTCGCCGCCGAGACGCCCGGCGCGCCGTTCAGCGCCCGGGACACGGTCGCGATGGACACACCCGCCCGCTGTGCGAGGTCCGCCATGTTGAGGACGGAGCGGCCAGAGGTCACGCCGCGAGCGTACCTGCGCGGTCGCGTCCGTAAGCGCTTCCGGCCACGTGACCGGCGCGGAAGCCCGCGGGGGACGCGACGGCACGCAAGAGCTGAGCACCGACGTCACACAAGCCCTTGACAGCCGGGTCACAGGAACCGCATGGTGAGTAAGCGCTTACGAGACGCGGTGCGACGTCGCCCGCGGTCCTCCCGTCGCGTCCAGCAGCGGCGCTCCCGGCCCTCGCGGCCGTCCACCGGCCGGTCCGGCTCCCGTCGTCCGCCGGCACCCAGATCATCGTTCAGCAGAGAGGCTGAGACATGAGAAGGTCCTCCCGCGTGCGGGTGGCGGCCCTCGCCGCCGCCTTCGCGCTCGTCCTGAGCGTCGTCGGCGGCGCGGTCACCGCCCCGGTGCCGGCCGCGGCCGCGCCGGGCGACTGCGTCGAGAACCCGTTCGGCGACCGCCCGCTCTACCTGCGCGGCGGCTTCAGCAGCTGGAACGCGCTGCCCGAGTACGAGCTGGTCTACAGCTGCAACCGGTTCGAGGCGGTCCTCGACCTGGACGGCACCAGCTCGTTCAAGATCGCGGACGCCGACTGGTCCGCCGACGCCGACTTCGGCGGCGGCGAGCTCACCCCGGGTGAGCCCACCACGCTCCGGCTGCAGGGTCCGAACCTCACGTTCCCGTTCTCCGGCACGCAGCGTGTGGTGCTCGACGTCTCGGCGTCGGTCACGCAGCCGACGCTCACCATCACCTCGTGCCCCGCACCCCCGCTCGGCGACGCGCTGCTCGCGCTGTCCGGCACGATGAACGACGGCGAGCCCGGTCCCGGGGACTACTTCGTGCGCAGCTGCGACGCCTACTTCCTCAACGTGGACCTGGAGGGCGCGCACGAGTTCGTCTTGACCGACCCGGTCGGGGGCGGCGCCACCACCTTCGGCGCGCCCGACGCCGAGCACGCGCAGGCGCAGCAGGACGTGCCGTTCCCGCTCGTCGCGCAGGGCGACGCCGCCACGGTCGAGCCGGTGCGGTTCGACTTCGCCGGCCGGCACACGCTGCGCCTGGACGTCGCCGAGGACGGCAGCGCGCCGACCCTGACGATCACCGAGGAGACGTTCGTGAACCCGGGCGTCCAGGAGCCGGTGACCGACCCGGTGGCGCGGCAGGTGCGGTTCGACTCGCGGGCCGAGTCCGACCGCGCGCCGTACGGCGCCCAGCCCGCCGGGACCACCGTGGACTTCGCGCTGCAGGCGCCGGCGGGCGTGGAGTCGGCGACGCTGGTCGTGGAGAAGCGCCGGCTCGAGGGCAACCAGGAGGTGCTCGAGTACCTCGACCCGGTCCGGGTGCCCCTGACCCGGGAGCCCGGCACCGACCTGGACCGGTGGACCGGGAGCCACACCTTCGACGCCGTCAGCGTCTACGGGTACTACTTCGAGGTCGTCGTCGGCGGCGAGACGTACGTCTACCAGAACAACGACGCGACGATCTACTGGACGCTGGAGCGCGGCTCCGGCGGCGTCGGCGAGATCGCGTTCGCGCCCGAGGACCGCGCGGACGTGCAGCGCTACCGGCACACCTCGTACAGCCCGGACTTCACCGTCCCCGACTGGGCGTCGGACGCCGTGTACTACTACGTGTTCCCGGAGCGGTTCCGCAACGGCGACGCCGGCAACGACCCGGACCCGGCCGAGGACACCTACCTCGACGAGCCGGTCGAGCTCCACGAGAACTGGCTGGAGCGCCCGTTCGTGCCCGGGGACGCCGACGGGTCGACCACGGACGACGACCAGTACAACAACGACTTCTTCGGCGGCGACCTGCCCGGGATCATCGAGAAGCTCGACTACCTGGACGAGCTCGGGGTGAACACCCTCTACATCAACCCGATCTTCGAGGCCGCGAGCAACCACAAGTACGACACCGCCGACTACCTGCACGTGGACGACAACTTCGGCACGGACGAGGACGTGTCCCGGCTGACCGCCGAGGCCGAGGCCCGCGGGATGCGCGTGGTGCTGGACACCTCGCTCAACCACACGGGAAGCGACTCCGCGTACTTCGACCGCTACAGCAACTTCCCCGAGGACGGCGCCTTCGAGGGCGGGACGATCAACCCGGCCTCGCCGTTCGCCGACTTCTACACCTTCCACCCCGAGCAGACCGAGCCCGACCGGCAGTACGACGGCTGGACCGGCGTGACGACCCTGCCGGAGCTCACGGAGTCCGAGAGCTGGAAGGACTTCGCGTTCCGCGGCCCGGACTCCGTCATGGGCACGTGGCAGGCGCGCGGCGTCGACGGGTGGCGGATGGACGTCGCGCCGTGGGTCAGCGACCCGTTCTGGCGCGAGTGGCGCACGTCGGTGAAGGCCACCGACCCCGAGGCGCTCACCATCGCCGAGACGTGGTTCGACTCCTCGAAGTACTTCCTGGGGGACACCTTCGACACGACGATGAACTACATCTTCCGCAACGCGGTGCTCGACTACGCCGACGGCCGCGACGCCGGCCAGGCGTACGAGAACATCGAGCTCATGCGGGAGGCGTACCCGGCGCAGGCGTTCTACGCGCTGATGAACCTGCTCTCCACGCACGACGCGGCGCGCGCGCTGCACCAGTTCGGGTACACCGACGACTCCGTCACGCCCGAGCAGGAGGCCGAGGCCAAGCAGCGGCTGCGCCTCGCGGTGCTGTTCCAGATGACGTTCCCCGGTGCGCCGAGCGTGTTCTACGGCGACGAGGTCGGCGTCACCGGCGGGGAGGACCCGTTCAACCGGGCCACCTACCCGTGGGAGGACGAGGGCGGCGACCCCGACACCACGCTGCTGGCGGAGTTCCAGGAGCTGATCGCGCTGCGCAACGAGCACGACGTGCTGCGCAACGGCTCGATCGGCGCACCGCTGCACGTCGACGAGCACGTGGTGGTCCTGCTCCGCGAGCAGGACGGCGTCCAGGCCGTCACCGCGTACAACAACGACACCGAGGCGCACGAGGTCACGGTCGACCTGCCGGACGGGGGAGCGGGCCGGGTGTTCACCGACGCGCTGACCCAGGCCGTCGCGACGCCGGCCGACGGGCGGCTCACGCTCACCGTGCCGGCGCTCGACGGCAACGTGCTGATCTCGGAGGCGGTGGCCGCCCCCACGATCGACGACCTGCAGGCGGCGCTCCGCGAGGCCCAGCGGGCCCGCGAGATCACCGGTCCCGTGTCGCTGCTGCTCAGCACGCACCTGCTGCTCGCCGAGAAGCTGCACGACCACGGCAAGGACGCGGCGGCCGTCCGGCAGCTCGAGCGGTTCGTCGACCGCCTCGAGGACCCGCCGGGGCGGCACAGCCGGGTCGCGCCGGGGGTGGCGGCCTCGCTCACGGCGCAGGCGAACGCGCTGGCGGCCAGCTGGTCCTGAGCCGTCGGGTGGAAGTGCGGGGCGCCGCGGACCGGGGACGGTCCGCGGCGCTCCGGCGCGCTAGGGGATCTCGGGGTGCGCCGCCAGGTACGCCTCCGCCCGTGCGACGACCTCCCGCTGGTACGCCAGCCGCTCCTGCAGCTCGTCGCGGAACTGCGCGATGACCGGCGCCTGCGCCGCCGCGTGCGCGTCGGCCATCCGCGGCACGAAGTCGACCGCGGTCTTGCACTGCACGTCGGTGACGGCCATCGCGACGCTCGCCGGGTCCCACCGGGTCGTCTCGGCACCTGCGACGGTGTACCCGCTGTCCCCGCCGGCGGGCTCCAGCCCGTGCTCCGCGAGGCAGGTCGTCCAGTCGGCGACCGCGCCGCGCGCCGCCTCGGACGACTCGGCCGCGTCCCACGACTGCCTGAGGGCGTCGGCCAGCTCGTAGCTGCCCTCCACCTCCGGGCTCAGGTCCCGCACCTCGTCGGTCTGGTTGCACGCCTCCCACACAGCACCGTCCACGTCCGCGTCGACCGCGCCGCCGCTCACCCCGCCCTCGGGCGGGACCGCGTACCCGTACTCCTGCGCCTCGGACAGCGACCAGACCCCGAACGTCCGGTCGCTGCGCGGGGTCCCCGGTACGGACTGCTGCCAGGCGATCGGTCGGCCGACCGCGGCCTCGGCGCAGAGCTTCATCTGCCAGCGGAGCGCCCGGTTCAGCGTGGACCGCTCCTGCTCCGTCAGGTCGTACCGGGACAGCGGGAAGGTGACGGTCCCGGCCACCGGGTCGACGTCGGCGTGCAGGTCGGCGGGGTCGATGCCCGCGTCCGGGGCCGAGGTCCCGGCGGGAAGCTGGACCTGGCCGCGACCATGGTCGAGCGCCTGCACACCGGACCAGGCCCCGCCGAGCACGAGCGCGCTCACGGCGAGCACCGCGCCGCCCCGGGCGACGCGTCGCCGGCGACCCGATCGCATGACCGTGTCGACGTCGACCGACATCGTCGGCACCGCGGCGTCGGCACGGTCGCGGAGGGTGCGGGCGAGGTCGTCGTCGGCGTGGCTCATCGGTCGCTCTCCTCTCGGGGCGTGCGCGGGGCGGGGGCGTGCTCGGCAGCGAGGACGGACCGCAGCTGCGCCATCGCCCGGGACGCGGTCGACTTCACCGTGCCGGGGCTGACGCCGAGGTCGTCGGCCACCTCCGCCTCGGACAGGTCCAGGAAGTGCCGCAGCACCACGACCCGGCGCTGCCGCGGGGTGAGCGTGGACAGGGCGCGCACCAGCTGGTCGCGGTCCCCGGTGCGGTCGCCCGCCTCGGCGCGGCCGTGCACCGGGGTGCTGTCCGGACCGACGTCGTCGGGAGGTACCAGCACCTCCCGCCGCCGACGCCGCCAGTGGTCGATCCGCAGGTTGGCGAGCGCCTTGCGGGCGTACCCGAGCGGGTCGCGCTGCCGCACGTGCGGCCACCGGCTGTAGGTGCGGACCAGCGCCTGCTGCACCATCTCCTCCGCCTGGTGCCGGTCCCCGCAGAGCAGCCACGCGGTCTTCAGCAGGTCGCCCTGGTGCGCGCGGACGAACTCGGTGAACTGCCGGTCCCGGTCGACCGCGACGTGCTCGGTCTCCTCGACCGGCTCGGGCGCGGCGGGGACGAGGTGCTCCGCGGCGTCCAGCCGCCGCCGGAGGAAGTCCACGCCGTCCGCGCTGCTCATCGTCGTCACAACCTGGAAGACGCAGCGGGGCCCGGATCGGTTGTGCCGCGCGGTCACTGCCCGACGCGGCCGTCGATGCACTCCCGCAGCAGGTCGGCGTGGCCGCAGTGCCGGGCGTACTCCTCGATGCGGTGCACCTGCAGCTCCCGGACGGCGATGCCGGCGGGCTCCAGGCGCTCGCCGAGGTCCGGGTGCTCGGCCAGCGCGGCGTCCGTCGCGGCCTGCTCCCGAGCGAGGTCGGCGAACGCCGCGTCGACCAGCGCCCGGTCGGGGGCGGCGCCGTCGAAGTCGGCGTCGCCGTCGCCGTACAGCCGCGGCAGGGGACCGCTGATCCACCCGCGCCAGTCGCGCTCCACCTCGGCGAGGTGCCGCACCAGCCCGAGCAGCGACAGGGTCGAGGGCGGGACCGAGCGGCGCGCGAGCTGCTCCGCGTCCAGGTCGTCGCACTTCATCCGCAGGGTCGCCCGGTAGCTGCTCAGGTAGTCGAGCAGCGTCGGCAGCTCGCCGTCGGGGCTGACGCCCTCGCTGTTCCGCGGGTCGTCCTCCGGGTCCACCCACATGTCGGGGTAGACGGTCGCCTTCGTCCAGCGGGGAGCCTGCTCGCTCATGCCGCCATGCTCGTCCTCCTGCGGTGCCGGACGCGAGCGCTTACCGCGAGGGCTCGTCGGGACCGAGGTCGGCCTCGCCGCGTCGCGCGCGGCGCCTGCTGTCCCGCTCCGCGATCCCCTGCCCGACGACGAGCAGCAGCATGGCGGCCGCGGTCCACCAGCTGCCGACGATCACCGACACCACGCCGATCACGAGGCCGGCGAGCACGAGGACGAGGCGCAACGTCATGGGCGCAGGATGGTGCACGGTCGCTCCCCGACGCCACCGTCGTCGGGCGAGGCGAGCACTGCGTCGCCGGACGCGGGTTCGGGACGTTGCGTGCGACGGGGGAGGATGCCTCTGTGGAACCGAACCGGATCGATCTGCGCTTCCTCTCCGAGGTGTGGACCGGGACCGTCGACCGCCTGATCGCGGAGCACGGGCCCGACCTGGAGATCACGCAGGACTACTTCTGGGCGATCGTCGATCCCGCGGTCGGCGAGACGGTGACGCCGCCGGAGCCGACCATCGGGCAGCTCACGGAGGCGTTGGCCTTCCTCAGAGGCGATGGCGCGAACGATCCTGCCGGGGATTGCCTCACGGCAGCTCGTCTGCGGTGGCTCGGGCAGATCCTGCAGGGGCTCGCGATGGAGCTCGGGGCGCGCAGGGGATGATGGCGGACCAATCTCCGCTCCGAGACGAGGTCAGGTCATGAGGTGCACGAGAGCAGCCGCCGCGCTGGCGGGGGTGCTGCTGCTGGCCGCCTGCACGGGCGGAGACCCCGAGTCCGCGCCGGCGGGCACGTCGGGACCGAGTCCGACTCCGACCCCGACGGCCACGTCCGAGCCGACGACCAGCCCGGCCCCGAACCCGACGCCCGCGCCGACCGCGCGCGTGGACGCCGCCGCGGCGGACGCCTTCGTGGCAGCCGTCGGCGAGGACCTCGGCCGGGACTCGGGCGAGATCAAGGACGCGCTGATCAGCCAGGGCGTCTTCATCTGCCAGACGCTCAGCGTGACCAGCCGGTCGCTCGACGAGGTGGTCGAGGTCTACGAGCAGTACCTGGCGGAGGACCCGACCACCACCGGCCCGCTGTGGGACAACGCCGTCCGGCACCTGTGCCCGGAGCTGGTCGACGGGTACGAGCTCGTCCTGGACCGCGCGCAGGGGTGACGCGCCCTAGGCTCGTCCCGCGGCCGACCTGTCGGTAAGGGCAGGCACGGGTCGGGTGCTCTCCGGGTGCCCGAGAAGGGCAGGAAGTAGACCCCGGCCTGACGCCGCACCCGCGCCGAGGAGAGGGCGTCGATGACCGGGACCGCGCTGGACCGCTTCGACGCCTTGCCGCCGGTGGCGCCCTTCGACCTGCGCGGGCTGTGGCGCGGCGAGGGCGTCCCGTCGGGGCACCCGCTGGACGGGGTGCTCGAACGGCTCGGCTGGTTCGGCAAGCGGTTCGACGACGACGAGCGTGTGCACCCCCTGGTGTTCCGCGCCGGCCACGGCCTCGTGAGCGTCAACCCGGCGCTGGTGCCGCTGGGCCCGGTCGTGCGGGTCGCGCCGCTGCTGCGGACCGCGCCCGCGGCCGCGGCGTTCGCCGCCGTCCGGCCCCTGGCGACGACGCGGCGACCGCGGGCGCGGCTCCGCGAGGTCCGGTACCGGGGTGTGGTGTCGGCGGCGCTGGTCTACGACGACCTGCCGGTGATCGACGCCTTCCGTGCGGCGGAGGACGGCTCGGTGCTCGGCGCGATGGACGCGCGGGGCATGGCGCAGCCGTACCTGTTCGCGCTGCGGCGCGCGCGGCCCGTCGGCGGGTAGCGCCCCCGGATCAGCGCCGTCGACGTCCGCGCAGGTACCAGATCCGCGTCGCGGTCGAGGTGACGAACAGCGCGGCGACCCCGAGGATCGTCAGCACCGGGTTGCCGGTGACGACGCCCGCCAGGGTCAGTGCGCCGCCGATCACGAGGCCGGCGACGATCCGGATGATCGCGGGCCGGTCGTCGCGGGGCAGGCGGGTCTCGTCGCTCATCGGACGAGCCTCGCACGGATCTCAGCCGGCCTCGGCCCGCTCGCCCTCCTCGGCGCGCACGCCGGGCAGCAGGTCGGCCGGCAGCTCCTCGACCGGGATCACGACCAGGTCCTGGATCTTCCAGTCCAGGGCGATCGTGCTCTCCCGCACTGCGGTCAGCTCGTCCAGACCGGGGGAGCGGCCGTCGCGCGGGACGACGAACGCCTCGACGTGGAACACGTGCCCCTCGTCCCGGATGCGGGAGCCCGCCTCCGCCACCCACGGCACGGCGTCCAGGTGGGCGTCGACCGTCCTGATCAGGGGGTGCGGCTCGTGGCCCTCGACCGTGGTGGCGCGGGCGTCCATCAGCGCGCTCGCCGCGACCCGCAGGTTGGTGAGGCCGTCGCGCAGGATGCTGACCGAGATGAACAGCGCCGCGGCGGAGTCCGCCCACCACAGCCCGGCGCCGATGCCCAGGATGCCGACGATGCTGCCGAGCGCCGTCATCCAGTCGGCCTTGTTCATGTCGGCGTCGGCGTAGAGCACGCGGTCGTGCAGGGTGCGGGCCAGCGGCATCTTGGCCCGGCCGAGCAGCACGGGCGGGACGCCGGTGACCACCATCGCGCCGATCATCGGCCACCCCGCCCAGAACACGTGGCCCCCGAGGTGCATGACGCCGACCGGCGGGTGCTCGGCGGCGAGCAGCCCGCTGGCGGAGTCGACGACGAGGAACGCGCCCATGGTCAGCAGCGCCGCGGCGGCGACGAGGTGCCCGACGCCGACCGACCGGTGGTAGCCGTACGGGTGCTCGGCGGTCGGCCGCCGCTTGGCGAACCGGACCGCGACCAGGAAGCTGATCGGCGGGATGAACGACAGCAGGTCCTCCGTCCACGCCGCCTTCATCGCCTGCGAGCTGCCCATGACCAGGTAGACCAGCGTGACGCCGACGACCAGGAACGCGATCGTGACCCACGCGAGCCGCACGGCCCGGCGCAGCGCGGCGGCCTGCTCGTCGGGGAGCTCGGTGTGCCCGAAGGTGGTGCTCACGGCAGCACGTCCTTGTGCTCCTCGAGCAGGAAGGTCTCGAGCGCGACGAGGAACGCGTTCTCCCCGAGCGGCGCGGCCATCACGTGCGGCTCGGGCTTGCCCTGCTCGTCCGGGACCGTGGTGTACGGCGTGGTCAGGGCGGCCTGGGCCGCCCACGGCGACTTCCCCGTGAAGCCGCCGACCACCAGGTCGAGCTCCTTGCGCTCCAGCCTGCCGATCAGGTCCTCCTCGCTGCCGACCGTGAACTCGACACCGGCGTCCAGGGTCTCCGCGAACTCGGTGGCCAGGTCGACCTCCAGGCCGGCGGGCGGACCGCCCGGCTCGGTGGCGGTCCACGGGTCGTTCGCGGTGACGCCGACGCGCAGCGTGCCACCGGTGACGCGCTGCAGGGTGCCGTCGGGGTCGGCGGGGAACGGCCCGCTGCACCCGGCGAGGAGGAGGACGGCGCCCAGGACGCCGGCGACGGTGCGGAGCATGGCCTCAGTGAAGCGCTGTCCCGATCGCGCCGCACGTCAGAGCAGCGGCGCGGATCTCCTCAGGGCGTGGGGTCGCGCGCCGATCGGAGGGACGAGCGGCGTGCGCCGCCCCCACCGCCTCCGGAAGGACCTCTGTGCTGCGACCGACCCGGATCCTGCTGCGGGACGGCGAGTCCCGCGCGCTGCTGCGGGCGCTCGACCTGCGCGGCCGCACGGTGCGCATCGAGGGCACGGCCGCGAGCCTGCGGGTCGCGGACGTCACCGACCCGGCGGCCGGCGCGGACGGCGCGCTGATCGTCGACGCGCCGATGGCCCAACTGGAGCTGATCGACGGCGAGGCGATCCACTACACCGGCGCCGGGCGGATCCTCGACTCGCGGGAGCTGCGGTACCTGCGGATCACGCTGGAGTTCTCGGAGCCGGAGAAGCGGTCGCTGCCGCGCGTGCCGCGCTGACCGCGAGATCACTACGATCCGTCGTACCACGACGCGTCGTAGTGAACTCTGCGGTTGCGCAACCTCACCGTCCCAGCACGAACGTCTGGATCGCGACGACCACCGCCCGGTGATCGACGGCGACCGCAGTGCCGGCGGCGGCGCGGCCGGAGGGTGCGCGGCTCACCAGGCGACGGGTGCCACCGGCACGGCGTCGAGCCGGAACCCCCGGGCTCGCAGCCGCTCGACCAGCACGTCGCCCAGCGCGGTCGCCGGGGTCAGCGAGCCCGCCCGGTCCGGCAGCGCGGCGCCGTCGAGCGCGAGCGCCAGCGCCGCCTCGCCGAGCATCACCGACGTCGCGGCGTAGCCGGGGTCGCCCGTGGCCTGGACCCGCGCGGCGTAGGTGCGGCCGCTCGTGGTGCGGGCGAGGAACCGGTGCCGGAAGAACCCGTCGTGCCGGGTCGTGGCGTCGGGGCCGCCGCCGGCGGGCAGCGCCCGCTCGACGAGCGCGCGTGCCCGCGGGAGCGCGAGCGCCGCCGCCCCGAGCGCGGTGCCGGCCGTGACGGCCAGCGCCGTGACCGCCCCCGACGCGCCCCGGCCGGCGTCCACGTGCTCGGCGTACCGCAGGTCGCGCCCGTAGGCCCACCCGGTCAGGGCGTTCGATCGCCGGACGACCATCGTGTTGAACGGCGCCATCACGAACGGCGCGGCCCACCGGCCCGCGAGCACCCGCGGCCCCGCGAACGGCGAGGGCTGCGCGCGGTCGCTCTCGGCGGCGCGGTCCGGGGAGAGGGCGAACGGGTCCGCGTGCAGGGCCCGCACCCGCGGGTCGGTCCGCACCGACTCGACCTCGCCCAGCATCGAGGCGACCGTCCCGCCGGACACGCCGCCGCGCGCGGTGGCGAGCGCGTGCACGTCGAGCAGGTCGCCCGCAGCGTCCGCCGTCGCGGCACGGTGCAGCAGGTGCACGCCCAGGTCGGACGGCACGGAGTCGTACCCGCACGCGTGCACGAGCCGCGCCCCGGTCGCACGGGCGACCGCGTCCGTGGCGTCGATCGCGGTCCGGACGAACCCGAGCTCCCCGGTGAGGTCGGCGTAGTGCGTCCCGGCCGCGGCGCAGGCCTCGACGACAGGCAGCCCGTGCCGCGTGTACGGCCCGACGGTCGTGACCAGCGCCGTGGTCGACGCGGCAACGCGATCCAGCGTGGGGCGGTCCTCGACGTCGACCACGAGCAGCGGCCAGGAGGCGGCGGTGCCGGGCAGCCGGTCGCGGAGGGCGGCCAGGCGCTCGCGGTCGCGGCCCGCCAGCGCGATCCGAGCGTGCGCCGGCGCGCTGCGGGCGAGGTGCTCGGCGGTCAGGGCTCCGACGAAGCTCGTCGCGCCGAGGAGGACCAGGTCGTGATCGCGTGCCACCCCCAGCACGGTAGGGGCCGACCGGGTGCGGCGCGCGTCGGCCCGTGACCGCGGGCACCGGGTAGCGTCCTCGGCGTGACGGCCGACGGACCACCCGAGCGCGAGCCCGCTCACCGGCGCCTCCGGATCCGCCCGCTGCACCCCGGCGGCCTGGTCGTCGGCGTCGCGTTCGCGATGCTCGCGATGACGCCGTCCCTGCTGCCCCGCGACTGGCTGTTCCAGGGTCTGGTCTCCGGCGTCTCGGGCGCGATCGGGTACGGCGTCGGCGTGGCGCTGGCCTGGCTGCTGCGGCGCTCGGCCACCTGGCGCCGGTTCCAGGCGTGGGTCGGCGCTCGGGTCCCGGCTCGGGTGCGGCGCTGGGTGCTCCCGGGGCTGTGCGTCGCCGGCGTCGCCGCCCTGCTGGTGATGCTCTCGGTCGCGGCCGGGTGGCAGCGCGAGCTGACCGCCGCGATGGGCATGCCGCCGACCACGACGTCCGGCTGGCTGCGCGCGGCCCCGGTGCTGGTGCTCGTCGCGGCGGCGTTCCTGGTGGTCGCGCGCGCGATCCGGGCCGTCAGCCGGATGGTCGCGCGGTTCCTGCGGCGCCGGCTGCGGCTGCCCGGGGTGGTCGCGGGTGCGGTCGGGGCGGTCGTGGTCGCGCTGGGCCTCGTCGTGGTCCTCAACGACGTCGTGCTGGCCCGGGCGCTGTCGCTCGCGGACCAGGCGTTCGCCGTGGCCAACACCGAGGACCACCCCGGGGTGGAGCAGCCCCAGGACGGGATGCGCTCGGGGTCGCCGGAGTCGCTCGCCGCCTGGGACACGCTCGGCCGGGAGGGCCGGCGGTTCGTCGCGCAGGCGCCCTCCACCGAGACGCTGGCGGCGACGCCGGCCGGCGCGGTCGCCGACCCGATCCGCGTCTACGCCGGGCTGGACACCGCGCCGGACGCCGAGGGCCGCGCCGCGACCGCCGTGGCCGAGCTGGAGCGGACCGGCGCCTTCGACCGCGCCGTGCTGCTGGTCGTGACCACCACCGGCAGCGGGTGGGTCAACGCCGCCGCGGTCGAGCCGCTCGAGCTGATGTACGGCGGGGACACCGCCACCGTCGCGACCCAGTACTCCTACCTGCCCAGCTGGCTGTCGTTCCTCGTGGACCGGATCCGCGCGAAGGAGGAGGCGCAGGCCCTCTTCTCCGCGATCGAGGCCCGGGTGGACCAGCTGCCCGTCGACGACCGGCCCCGGCTGCTGGTCTACGGCGAGAGCCTCGGGTCGTTCGGATCGGAGAGCGTCTACACGTCGCTGGCGGACATGCGCGAGCGCTCCGACGGCGTGCTCTGGGTCGGCCCGCCGAACGCCAACGAGGTGTGGCGGGCGCTGGTCGAGCGCCGGGACCCCGGCACCCCGGAGACCGCGCCGGTGTACGCCAGCGGCCTGGTCGTGCGGTTCGCCGACGAGACCGGTGACGTCGGCGTGCCCGACACCCCCTGGGAGGACCCGCGCGTGCTGTACCTGCAGCACCGGTCCGACCCCATCGTCTGGTGGGGCCCCGCGCTGCTCGTCCAGCGGCCCGACTGGATCACGGAGCCGGCCCCGGACCGCAGCGGCCCGACGATGACCTGGTACCCGGTGGTGTCGTTCTGGCAGCTGACGTTCGACCTGGTCAACGCCAAGTCGGTGCCGGACGGGCACGGCCACAACTACGACCTGCAGCTGGCCCCCGCGTGGGCGTCGGTCGCCGCGCCGGACGGCTGGGACGACGCGGACGCGGCGCAGCTCGCGGACGCGCTGGCCGCCGCGCCCTGAGCCCACGCGTCCGCAGGCCCGGGCCCCTGGGTCCAGGCTCGGGCCGAGCCGCGCTCCGGTCGTCAAGTGTCCATCAACGTGCGGACATATCGCCCGAACCGACCGCGTTTCCGGACACTCGGTGGCGGGATGCGCGCGTGTGCGGGGTGCGGGTGCGCACGGACGCGGGGTCGTCGCGGGCTGCGCGGGTCGCGGGCGCTCGTCAGCCCGGGATGCTCCGCGGGTCGTGGCCGTAGCTGTTCTTCTCGTGCACCTGGCCGTCGAGCCCGTGGATGTGGTGCTCCAGCCGGCGGGTCACCGCCAGCTCGCGGCCGGCGGCCACGGCCGGCTCCTTGGTCTCGTACGACTCGCCCTCCTGCACGCCGCCGACCTCGTTGCGCCACCCGCCGTCCCGGTGGACCGTGTGCACGCCGTTGCCCTCGCTCACGCTGACCTCCTCGCTCGTGGGACCTGCAGTCTCGCCCGGTCCGCGCGACGCGGCACGTCGGGGAGAGGATGGGAGCCATGAGCGACACACGGACGGTGGCGGTGCTGGGCACCGGGATCATGGGCGCGGCGATGGCCCGCAACCTGCTGCGCGCGGAGCACGCGGTGCGGGTGTGGAACCGGAGCGCGACGAAGGCCGACCCGCTGGCGGCGGACGGCGCCGTCGTGGCCGCGACGCCCGCCGAGGCCGTCGACGGTGCCGACGTGGTGCTCACCATGCTGCACGACGGCGCCGCGGTCGCCGAGGTGATCCGGCAGGCGGGGCCCGGGCTGCGGCCGGGGGCGGCGTGGGTGCAGTCGACGACCGTGGGGGTCGACGACACCCCGGCGCTCGCAGCGCTCGCCGACGACCTCGGCGTGACCTTCTACGAGGCGCCCGTGTCCGGCACGCGGCAGCCGGCCGAGGCCGGGACGCTCGTCGTGATCGCGGCCGGGCCCGTGGCCGGGCGCGCGGTGGTGGCGCCGGTGCTCGACGCCGTCGGTGCCCGCACGGTGTGGACCGGCGAGGACGGCGCCGCCGGCTCGGCGACGCGCTTGAAGCTCGTCGTCAACAGCTGGGTGATCACCGTGGCGAACGCGGCCGGCGAGGTGCTCGGTCTGGCCGACGCCCTGGACGTGGACCCGGACCGGTTCTTCGAGGTGCTGGCGGGCGGGCCGCTCGACACGCCGTTCCTCGCGGTCAAGGCCGACCTGATCCGGTCCGACCGGCTGACCCCCGCCGCGTTCGCGGTCGGGACGTCCCGCAAGGACGCGCACCTGATCGTCGACGCGGCGCGGGAACGAGGCCTCCGGCTGGACGGTGCGGAGGCGTTCGCCGCCCGCCTCGACCGCGCGGCCGATCAGGGCCGCGCGGACGAGGACATGGCGGCGACCTACCACGCGAGCATCACGCCCGGGCGCTGACCTCCGCCGCACCCGGGACGGCCAGCGGGCCGTCGGCACCGAACGCCAGGCGCCCGAACCGCTCGCCCATCACCTGGTGCGTCGCGGCGTCCGGGTGCAGCGCGTCGGGCAGCGGGTGCGCGGCCTCGTCGGCCGGGCCGTAGAGCGCGAGCCCGTCCAGGTACGCGATCCGGGGGTCGGTCGCGCGGCGCTGCTCGACGATCCGCGCGAGCTCGGCCCGGATGACCTCGAGCGTCAGCCGGCCCGCGGGCACCTCGGCGGGGTCGCCGGTGGCCAGGAACCGCACGGTGCCGGTGCCGAGCGACGCGGGGTCGACGGCGCCAGGGCCGGGCGTCCGCTCGTGGATCGGGCACAGGATCGGCGAGACCACGAGCAGCGGCGTGTCCGGGTGGCCGTCGCGGATCGTGTCCAGGAACCCGTGCACCGCCGGCACGAAGGCCCGCAGCCGCATCGCGTCCGAGTTCACGACGTTGATCCCGATCTTCACGCTGATCAGGTCGGCGGGGGTGTCCCGCATCGTCCGCGCGGCCAGCGGGTCCAGCAGCATCCCGCCGCCGAACCCCAGGTTGACCAGCTCGACGCCGCCGGCGACCGCCGCGACCGCGGGCCAGGTGCCGGCGGGGGTCGCCGCGTTCGACCCGTGGCTGATGCTGCTGCCGTGGTGCAGCCAGACCAGGCGCCCCGTGCTGGGCGCGCGCGCGACCGGGGCGTCGGCGCGCAGCGCCACCAGCTCGGTCAGCTCGTTGTGCGGGAGCCAGATCTCGACGGTCTTGTCCCGGTCGGGCAGCCCCGCGAACGTGACCGTCCCGGGCGCTCCGGGCCGGACCTCGCGCGCGCCGGTCTGCAGGTCGATCGCCAGCACGTCGCCGCCCGTGACGGTGCCGGCGGCGGTGCGCTCGCCGTCGACCACGAGCTCGTACACGCCGTCCGGCCGCGCGGGCGCCCCGAGGTAGGCGATCTTCGTCGGTCGCGTCGTCAGCTCCAGCACGGTCGCCCGGGTCCCCAGCGCCAGGCGCACGCCCGACGGCTGGGCCTCGGCCATCATCAGCTGCGGGTCCGGGAACTGCCGGCGGGCCCACGCGGGCAGCCGGTGCGGGCGCACGCCGTCCGCGGTGCGCTCGAGCTCGACCGCGCCGCGGACCAGGTCGTCGGTCAGGGGGACGTCGTGGGTGGTGGTCGTCATCGGGGTTCCTCGTCGGGGTCGTGGGGTCGGGAGGCGCGGGGCCAGTGCCGGAGGGCGGCGTCCAGCGCGTCGGTCATGCGGCGCCAGGACAGCTCGGCGTCCGGCGTCGAGTGGTCGAAGCCGCCGTTCGCCTGGAGGCGCACGAAGCCGTCGACCGTGCTGCCGAGCAGGCGCACGGCGTGCGGCTCCTCGTCCGGGTCGAGGCCGTATCCGTGCAGCGCGCCGCGCATCAGGGCCGACACCCGGAAGCCCGCGGCGCCGGCCCGGTCGACGTCGAGCCGCACCTGCGTCGCCGCCCACCGGCCCGGGTGGTCCCGGGCGTAGTCGCGGACCGCGTCGACCACGGCCTCCAGCGCGCCGAGCCCGGACCGTCCCGCCAGGCCCAGCGCGAGCCGGTCCCCGAGCTCCTCGAGCGCGCGCACGCCGATCCGGGTCCGCACGTCGTCCGTGCCGCGGACGTGCGCGTACAGGCTCGCGGGCTGCACCCCGAGCCGTCGCGCGAGCGCCGACACCGACACCTGGTCGAACCCGACCTCGTCGGCCAGCGTCACGGCGGCGTCGGTGACGGCCTCCACGGTCAACCCGGCCCGAGCGGCCACGGCGCGCCTCCTGTCTACTATGTGTCGGCGTCAGCCTACACGGCGTAGACACCCGCTCACCGTCCACCCGCGGTCCCGTCGCCGAGGTAGGGCGTTCGCGTCGAGGTAGGGCCGTACACCGCTCTACCTCGACGCGAACGCCCGACCTCGGCGAGGTCGCGGGGGTGCGGGGGCGAGGTCGCTGGGGTGCGGGGGTGGGTGCGAGGGCGCGGCGCGGGCGCGAGGGCGCGGCGAGCGCGCGGGGGCCGCGCGGCGGGGTGGCGCCGGGGGCGGCGGTCGCGGAAGCGGTGGTGGAACGGCCCTCCCGGCAGGGTCCGGGACGCTAGCGTGCGGAGGCACCCCGCAGCGGCGGGGACGATCCACCTCGGAGGTCCGGTGTTCGGCATCCAGCCCTGGCACGTCGTGACCGCCGTGCTCGTGCTGCTCGCGGTCGCGGCAGCGGTCGCGCTCGTCGCCGTCGCCGTGCGCGCCTTCCGCCGCTGACCCGCACCCTCCCAGCGCCGGCCGGCGCCGCACGAGGTCGAGCGTTCGTCGGTCGGGAGCGCCCGGGAACCCTCGACCTCGGCGGAAACCCTCGACCTCGCCGCCAGGCCGGCCCGCGCGCGCCACGAGGCCGCGCCCGACCTCGCCGCGCAGGGCGGCGCTTGACGGCGGCGGCATGGCGGCCGAGACTGAGCGCGGTTGAATCGCTTCAGTCCCGCGCGCTTCCGCGCGGTCCCGGTCATCGACGATCGACAGGAGAACGCGCCCCCATGGAGACCACCCCCACCGCGACGAGGGTGCGGTTCGAGCACCACGCACCCGGCCGGCTCGGCACCGGGGAGGCCACGCCGCGGCTCTCCTGGCAGGTCGCGGAGGCGGCACCCGGCTACCGGCAGCGCGCCGCCCGCGTCGAGGTGACGCTGTCGCTCCCGGGGCAGGCTCCCGAGACGTCCGAGCACGTGCTCGACGGCCCCGAGCAGGTGCTGGTCGCGTGGCCCGCCCGGCCGCTGCGGTCCCGCGAGCGCGCGAGCGTGCGGGTGCAGGTCGCGGACGACGCCGGCTGGGGTCCGTGGAGCGAGCCGACCTGGGTCGAGGCGGGCCTCCTGGAGCCGGTGGACTGGTCGGCCGCGCTCATCGGCCCGGCCTGGGTCGAGCCCGCCGACGACCTGCGTCGGCCCGCGCGCGTCCGGCACGAGTTCGACCTCCCGGGGGACGTCGTCGGCGCGCGGCTGTACCTGTCGGCGCACGGGCTGGCGGAGGCCGAGATCAACGGCGTCCGGGTCGGCGACGAGGAGCTGACGCCCGGCTGGACCAGCTACCACCACCGGCTGCGGTACGCGACGTTCGACGTCACCGGGCTGGTGCGCGCGGGGCGGAACGCGGTCGGGGTGTGGCTCGGCGACGGGTGGTGGCGCGGGCGCCTGGCGTTCGAGGGCGGGCGCCGGGACCGGTACGGCGACGACCTGGCGGCGCTCGTCCAGCTCGAGGTGACGACGATGGACGGCACCCGGCGCACCGTCGCGGGCGACGGCGGCTGGACCGCCGGCTACGGGCCGATCCGCTGGAGCAGCCTGTACGACGGCGAGGAGTTCGACGCGCGGCTCGCCAACCCGGCCTGGTCCACCCCCGGGTACGCCGACCCGGCGGCGACGCCGGTGCGGGTGCAGCCGCTGGACCCGTCGGTGCTGGTCGCGCCGGACGGCCCGCCGGTCCGCGTGGTCGAGGAGCTGGAGCCGGTGTCCGTCGAGCGCCGCGGCGCCGGCCGGTACCTGCTGGACTTCGGGCAGAACCACAGCGGCCGGCTGCGGATCACCGCCGACGGACCGCGCGGGACGACGATCACGCTGCGGCACGCGGAGGTGCTGCAGGACGGCGAGCTCTACACCCGCACCCTGCGGCAGGCGGCCGCGACCGACCGGATCACGCTGGCGGGCGACGGGCCGACCACCTGGGAGCCGCGGTTCACGGTGCACGGCTACCGGTACGCCGAGGTGCAGGGCTGGCCGGGCGAGCTGCGCCCCGGCGACGTCGTGTCCCGGGTGCTGCACTCGGACATGGAGCGCACCGGGTGGTTCCGGTCGTCGCACCCGCAGGTGGACCGGCTGCACGAGAACGTGGTGTGGAGCCTGCGGTCGAACTTCGTCGACGTGCCGACCGACTGCCCGCAGCGCGACGAGCGGCTGGGCTGGACCGGTGACCTGCAGGCGTTCGCGCCCACGGCGGCGTTCCTCTACGACGTGTCCGGGTTCCTGGTCTCGTGGCTGCAGGACCTGGCCGCGGAGCAGCGGGACCTCGGGTGGCTGCCGCTGTGGATCCCGTACACGCCGCAGGGCGGCTGGACGGACATGCCGGAGGACCCGGTCGCGGTCTGGGGCGACGTGGCGACGCTGACCCCGGCGGTGCTGCACGAGCGGACCGGCGACCTGGAGGTGCTGCGGCGGCAGTACGACAGCGGCCGGCGCTGGCTGCGGCACTGCGAGGAGCGCACGCGCGACGGCCTGGTGCAGGGGACGACGCAGCTGGGGGACTGGCTGGACCCGACCGCTCCGCCGGAGGACCCGATGCGCGCGGCGACCAGCCCGGAGCTGGTCGCCACCGCCTACCTGGCGCACTCCGCGCGGACGCTGGCGCGCACGGCCCGGCTGCTCGACGACGCCGCGGAGGCCGAGCGGCTGGACGCCCTCGCCACCCGGGTCGCGGCCGCGTTCGCCGCGGCGTACCTGGACCCGGCGGCGCCGGGGCACCAGGAGACGCAGACGGCGCTCGCGCTGACGACGGTGTTCGACCTGTGGCCGGACGAGGACTCGCGCCGCGCCGGCACGGCCCGCCTGGCCGAGCTGGTCGAGGAGTCGGGGGGCCGGGTCGCGACCGGGTTCGCCGGCACCCCGCAGGTGACCGAGGCCCTCACGCTCGGCGACCGGACGGAGGCGGCGTACCGGCTGCTCGAGTGCACCGACGACCCGTCGTGGCTCTACACGGTCGCGATGGGCGGGACCACGATCTGGGAGCGCTGGGACAGCATGCTCCCGGACGGCACCGTGAACCCGGGCGAGATGACGTCGTTCAACCACTACGCGCTCGGGGCGGTCGCCGACTGGCTGCACCGGGTGGTGGCGGGCCTGGCCCCCGGCGCACCCGGCTACCGGACGATCGAGTTCGCCCCGCGGCCCGGCGGCAGCCTGACCAGCGCGGGTGCCACCCACCGCACGCCCTACGGCGAGGCCGCGATCGACTGGCGGCTGGACGGCGGCGAGCTGGCCGTCGAGGTGGTCGTGCCCGTCGGGGCGACCGGCACGGTCCGGCTGCCGGGCGCCGACCCGGTCCGGGTGGGGCACGGCAGGCACGCGCTGCGGGTGCCGGTGGAGCGGCCAGCGGGGCAGCCGGTCGGGTAGCCGGCGCGGGTCAGCCCCGGGCGGTCGACATCCGCGGGACGAGCTGCGGCGTCAGCACCACGCGCTGGTGCACGTGCTCGTCCCGCGGCTGCGCCATCTCCTCCAGGAGCAGCCGCATCGACTCGACGCCCATCTCGTACGCGCGCATCCGCACCGTGGTCACGGTGAGGCGCGCGTCGGGGGCGGAGCGGTTGTCGTCGCAGCCCATCACGGCGACCTCGCCCGGGACGTCGACGCCCTGCTCCGACAGCTCCTCGATGAGGCCCACCGCGAGCTGGTCGGTCACCGCGATGATGCCGTCCGGCCGGGTCCCGGGGCCGCGGTCGGCGAGCGCCTTGGCGACGGCGGCGCCGTCCGGGGCGGTGAGCTCGTCCGCGAGGATCTCCTCGTAGAGCACGTCGTCGCCGCGCGCGGTCAGCTCGGCGATCGCGCGCCGCACGCCCTGCCGGCGCAGCGCGACGGGCTGGGCGCCGGGCCGCGCGAACACGTAGGCGATCCGCCGGCAGCCCTGGGCCGCGAGGTGCGTGGCCGCCAGGTAGCCGACCTGCTCGTTGTCGACGACCACCCGGCAGGCGGCGGAGGTGCCGGGGTCGTAGTTCATCAGGACGACGGGGCGGCCGCGGGCGGTCAGCCGGGCCATCTGCTCGGCGGAGTCCTGCATGGGCGCGAGCAGCAGGCCGGCGACCCGCGCTTCGTTGAACGTGTCGACGTTGGCGGACTGCACGGCGTAGTCGTCGTCGCTGCCGGTGATGAGCAGGGCCAGGCCGGCCTCGCGTGCCCGGGCCTGCGCGCCGCGCGCGGCCTCGGAGAACAGCGAGTTGCCCAGGTCGATGGCGACCAGGCCGATGCTGCGGGACCCGCCGGAGGCGAGCGACCGGGCGTTCGCGTCCCGCACGAACCCCAGCTCGTCGATGGCCTGCTGCACCCGGGCGCGGGTCGCCTCGCTGACCTTCTGCGGGTGGTTGAGCACGTGCGAGACGGTGCCGGTGGAGACGCCCGCGCGCGCGGCGACGTCCGTCAGGCGCGCCACGCGTCGTGCCGGCCTCGCGCTCATGCCCGGTGTCGTCCTCCCGCAGTGCGCCCGCGGGCGGGCGACGAAATGGTCCATGGTCCCACGCCGCGGCGGCGACGTGGGAGGCGTCAGCCCTTGACCGCCCCGGACGTCATCCCGGCGACGATCTGCCGGTTGAAGAAGACGTACATGACCAGCGGCGGGACGGTGATCAGCAGGACGTCCATGAACAGCAGGTTCCACTGGTTCAGGCCCTGGGACTGGAAGTTGTACAGGGTCAGCTGGACCGTCGCGTTGTCCTGGCCGGGCAGGAAGTACAGCGCGTAGGTGAAGTCATTGAACACCGTCACCGCCTGGACCACCACCACGGTCACGATCACCGACCTCAGCAGCGGGAAGATCACCGAGAAGAACAGCCGCGAGGGGCCCGCGCCGTCGATCAGGGCCGCCTCGTCCAGCTCGCGCGGGATGGTGGACACGAACGCCCGGAACAGCAGCACGCAGAACGACAGCCCGAACGCGACGTGCACCGCGATCAGCCCGGCCATCGTCTTGAACAGGCCGACGCCCTCGAGCACCCAGATGGTGGGGACGACGGCCGGCGGGATGATCAGGCCAGCCAGCACCAGGCCGTTGACCAGCGGGTTCCACCGGCTGCGCCGGCGCTGCACCACGTAGCCGACCATGGCGGCCAGCACGGTCATGATCGCGACCGCGGCGACGGTCAGCACGGTCGAGTTCCAGAACGCCCGGACCAGGATCGAGTCGTTGCTCTCCAGCACGGCGCGCATGTTCTCGACGAACGCCCACTCGGTGGGCAGCGAGAAGCCGAGCAGCGAGGCCTCCTGCTGCGTCTTGGACGCGGTCAGGAGCACGAACACGAACGGGACGACGAACACGATCGCGGACAGGACGACCGAGACGGACCCGAGGACGACGCCCTTGCGCTTCACGACTCCCCCTCCTTGCGGTTGAGCCAGCGGGAGAGCGGGAAGACGATCACCGCGATGACGACGAACAGCACGACGTTGCCGGCGGTGGACAGGCCGTAGAAGCCGGCCTGGTACTGCTTGTAGATCACCGAGCCGATCACGTCGCTGGTGAAGCCGGGACCGCCGCGGGTCATCGTCCAGATCAGGTCGAACGACCGCAGCCCGCCGATCAGCGACAGCAGCACCACCGTGACCGTCGCCGGCCGGGCCAGGGGCAGCGTGATGCTCCAGAAGTTCTGCCAGGAGCTCGCGCCGTCCACCCGGGCCGCCTCGTAGTACTCCTGCGGGATGGCGACGATGCCGGCGATGTAGATCAGGGTGGCCAGGCCGACGCCCTTCCAGACGTCCACCAGCGCGACCGAGACCAGCGCGAGGCTCGGGTCGGTCAGCCAGCCGGGGCCGGTGACGCCGAACCAGGACAGCACCTGGTTGACCGCGCCGTCGAACGGGTCCAGCAGCACCTTGAACGTCACGCCGACGCCGATGGTGCTGACCAGCACCGGGAAGAAGACCACGGACCGCAGGTAGCCCCGGGCGATGATCTGCGAGGTGAGCAGGACGGCCAGCAGCAGGCCGAGCACCACCTTGAGCCCGGAGGTGAGCACCGCGTAGACGAACGTGTTGACGAATCCCCGGACCAGCGCGGGCTCGCGGAAGAACTGCACGAAGTTGTCCAGCCCGATGAACTCGGACTCGAACAGGTCCCAGCGCGTGAGCGCGAAGTAGAACGACGCGAGCGTCGGGACGACGAACAGGACCAGGTAGAAGACGCCGGCGGGGATGAAGAACCAGGTGGGGTACGGGCTGCGGGCGCCGGCCCGCTTCGGTCCGGTCCCGGTGCGGCGACCCGTCGTGGCGTCGCGCAGCGCGGGGCGCACGAGTGTCATGGAGCTCTCCTTCGAGGTCGACGGGGCCCGCGTCCGACGCCGTCGGCGTGCGGCACGGGCCCCGTCGGGTGCGGCGACGGGTCCGTCCTACCAGTCCAGCCCGAGCTGCTGCGCCTGCTTCGTCACGTCCTCGTCGTAGAGGGCCGCGCCGTCCTCGGCGCCGCGGATGCCGGAGCCGACCTCGACCGTGATCTGCTCCAGCGCCGGGCCCTTGATCGGCGACAGGAACTCCAGCGCGAGGCCGGTGTCCCCGCTGTCGAAGTACGGCTGCATGTCGGACACGAGTGCCGGCACGTCGTCGGGCAGGTCGCAGCCGTCCACCACGAACGGTCCGCCGAGCGTGGAGACCTCGGCCTGGACGTCGCAGCTCTCGGGGGACACGAGCCACTCGAGGAAGGCCTTGGCGGCGTCGAGCTGCGCGCCCTCGGTCGACGTCGGGATGTAGGTGCCGTTGGGCATCCACACGGTCAGCCCGTTGGCGTCGGCGTCGTCGCCGGGCAGCGGGAACACGCCGATGGAGTCGGCGGCGTCGGGGTAGTTCTCCCCGATCGCGCTGGCCACGTTGCCGGTGAGCATCGGGTAGTGCGCGGCCTCGCCCGCCGTGAGCATCCGGACGCCGTCGTCGTAGGTGGCCGACGCGTAGTCCTCGTTGAGCAGGCCGGCCGCCTGCACCTCCTCGAGGTGCTGGAACCCGGCGAGCGCGGGCTGGTCGGCGAACTTCGCGTCGCCCGCGGTGTAGGCCTCGGCCCAGCCGGGCTCGGCCGCCTCGACGTTGTAGAAGTCGCCGAGCACCGGCACCTGCGACGTCCAGGTGTCGCCGTAGGTCTGCACGACGGCGACCAGGCCGGCCTCCCGGATCGCCTCGTTGTTGGCCATGTAGTCGTCCCACGTGGTGGGGACCTCCAGGCCCAGGTCGGCGTAGACGTCCTTGTTGTAGACGACCGCGCCGGCGAACGAGGCGCCGACCGGTGCGCCGTACAGGGCGCCGTCGGCGGACACGACCTCCGTGAAGTTGTCGTCGAGCGTGTCCGCCCAGGGCTCGTCGGTCAGCGGCACCAGGTTCTGCTCGGGCTTGAGCGCCTGGAACAGCGAGCCGGAGTTGTACCAGAACAGGTCGTTCATCTCGCCCGTGGCCAGCCGGGTCTTGATCAGGTTGTCGCCCTCCGAGCCGGCGGGGTGCGTCTCGACCTCGACCGTGACGTCGGGCTCGACCTCGGCGTACGCCGCGATCAGGCCGTTCCACAGGTCCACGGAGGACGGGGTGCTGTCGATGTAGACCGAGAGCGTCGTGGCCTCGCCGTCGCCGCCCTCGCCGCCGTCGGATCCGCCGCAACCGGTCAGGGCCAGCGCGGCTGCGAGCGACGTCGCGCCCACCGCGGTGAGCCGGGTTCCCACGTTCACCTGTACCTCCTCGTCAGGGCGCCGGGACGTCGTCGTCCCGGCGAGCGTGTCGTGCTCGATCGGTGCTTGAACCGTTTCAGTGCTGCGCCGAGGCTAGAGCAGGCGCCGGGAGGTGTCAACGGTCCGGGGGCCGGGCCCGAGAGATCCGATGATCCTGCCGCTGGGCACGTGGTTGACGCCGTGCGCGTGTGAGCGCAACCATGCGGGGCGGGCGCTTGAAGCGATTCATGACCCGACGCCCGCTGCTCCCGTCGACGAGGACGCCGATGCCCACCACCCCTGCCGGCGGACCCGCCCCCGCGACGACGGCCGAGGTCCTGGCCCGGGCGCGCGCCGTCGCCGACCCGTACCCGGACCACGTCCCGGCCCCGCGCGACGTCGGGTGGCACCACCGGGACGGCGACCTGGCGCGGGGGATGCTGCGGCACCTCGTCGCCGAGGGCTTCGCGGCCAACCGGCACGTCGACTACCCCGGCACCGCGGCCCGGCCGGCCGGCCGGGTGGAGTTCCGGTTCCGGCCCGCGGCCGACGGCGTGCTGGTGCTGTCCACCTCCGGCCCGTCCGGCGGCACCGGTGCCGTGCTGGCCGCGGCGCGGGTCCCCGTCGTGCGCGGCCGGGTGCTGGACGTCGTGGTCACGGCGCCGGCGGACGGGGCGGCGGCGCTCGGCGTGCACGACGGTTCCGTCGCCGGCGCCTGGACCTGCCGGGCCGTCGACGAGGACGCCGGCGCCTGGGCGCCCACCGAGCACCGCCGCGGCGGAGCCGTGCCCGCGTACGCGGCCGGCGAGGGGGTGCTGCGCGTCCCGCTCTCCGAGGTGGCCCCGGGCCGGTACGAGGCGCCGGCGCCCGGCCTCGGGCGGGTGGTCGTGCGGGCCGCGGCGGAGCCGGTGGTCGTCACCGGGGAGACCGAGGCCGAGGCGGCGGCGGACCCGGCCGAGGGGGAGTCGCGGTTCGACCTGGACCGCCGGCCCGACGGCACGTGGGCGACCCGGCACCGGCTGGGCTTCCGGTACGTGACCGTCCGCGGTGCCCGGCCCGAGGCGGTGCACGCCGAGCTGAGCCTGCGCGCGGCGCCGCGGCGCGGGGCGTTCCTGTGCGCCGACGACCGCCTGACCCGGATCTGGGCGGCCGGTGCGCTCACGCTGCGCAGCTGCCTGCAGGGCCTGCTGATCGACGGGATCAAGCGGGACCGGATGCCCTGGGCGGGCGATCTGGCGGTGAACGTCGCCCCGCTGGCGTACGCCTTCGGGGACGCCGCGGTCGTCCGGGACTCGCTGCGGGCGCTGGCCCACCCCCGGACGCCGCACGTGAACGGCATCGCGGACTACTCGCTGTGGTGGGTGGTCGCGCACGGGCTGCACCACCGGCACGCCGGCGACGAGCCGTTCCTCGCGGCGCAGGCCGGCGCGGTGCACGACCTCGTGACGCGGCTCGCCGAGCAGACCGACGCCCGCGGCCTGCTGCGTCCGGTCGCGGGCGCGGAGGCGTTCGTGGGGGCGGGCGGCGGCACCGGTGGCGCGGTGTTCCTCGACTGGGGCGTCCGGATCGAGGAGGGTCGGGACCCGGTCGCCCTGCAGGTGCTCTGGTGCTGGGCGCTCCGCACGGCCGGGGCCGTCCTGGCGCTCGCGGGCCACCCGGGGGCGCCGGGGTGGACGGCCCTCGCCGACCGGGTGCACGCGCAGCTGCTCCCGGTGGTGCGCCCGGACGGCGCCTGGCGCACCTACGTCGCGGGCGACAGCGCACCGGACCCCTATGCCACGATGCTCGCCGTGCACGCCGGCCTGGTCGACGGCGACCTGACCGAGTGCGCGCAGCACCTGGTCCTCGACGCCCGGTTCGGCACCCCGTTCATGGCCGCGCTCGCCCTGCGTGCGCTGACCGGGGCGCACGCCCAGGCCGCCGTCCGCCGGGTCGCCGACCGGTGGGGCCCGATGCTCGACGACGGGTCCGCGACGTTCTGGGAGGAGCTGCCCGGGGACGGCCCGCCGTCGACCGCGATGTACGGCCGGCCGTTCGGGATGAGCCGGTGCCACGGCTGGGCGAGCGGCCCCGCGGCGGCGCTCCCCGAGCTGGTGCTGGGCCTGCGGCCCACCGCGCCGGGCTGGCGCACGGCGGTGGCGGCGCCGCGGCTCGGGGACCTCGCGTGGGCGGCTGCCGTCGTGCCCGTGCCCGGCGGCGACCTGTCCGTCGTGGCGACGGACGACCGCCGGGTCCGGGTCGACGTGCCCGCCGGGCACGTGCTCGAGGTCGCGGGCGAGGCCGTCGTCGGCCCCCGGCGCGCGGAGCTGCGGCTCCCCGGCTGATCAGGTCAGACGGCGCACTCGCACACGAGGTTCCACTCGACGACCTGCTCGCCCTCGTCGGGCCGGGCCCACGCCTCGGCCTCGGCGCGCGAGCCGAACCGGCGGCCGAGCAGCCGGCCGTTGGCCAGCAGCACGCCGACCTCGATCTGGGTGCGGGGGTCGTCGACGTCGACCGCGTCGCCCGGGTCGGCCGGGTCCACGACCGGTGCCTGCTGGGTGCTCATGTCCGCCGCTCCTCGTGCTCGTCCCGGGGTCTCGCACCCGGTAGAACCACCGGCCGCCGCGGGGTAGTCCCGCGCGCCGGGCCCGGGTCGGCGGTCGGGCGGGTCAGCCGGTCAGGCGCACCCGCAGCACCCGGTCGTCGCCGGGTCCGGGGCTGCCGCGCCCGTCGGTGTTGCTCGTGACCACCCACAGCGACCCGTCCGGCGCGACCACCGCGTCCCGCAGCCGGCCGTACGTCCCGTCGAGGAGCACCACCGAGGCACCCGGCTCCGCCACGGGGACCGCCCGCAGGACCGCGCCCTTGAGATTCGCGATCAGCAGCGTGCCGCCGGTGTGCGCCATCCCGCTCGGGCTCGCGTCGTCGGGCGTCCACTGCTGGACCGGGTCGACGAACCCCTCGACGCCGGCGGCGCCCTCGACCTCGGGCCAGCCGTAGTTCCCGCCGGGCACCAGCACGTTGAGCTCGTCCCAGGTGTCCTGGCCGAACTCGGTCGCCCAGAGCGTGCCGGCGTCGTCCCACGCCAGCCCCTGCGGGTTGCGGTGCCCGGAGGTCCAGACCGGCGAGCCGGGGTGCGGGTTGTCGTCCGGCACCCCGCCGTCCGGCGTCAGCCGCAGCACCTTGCCGGCGAGCGACCCGAGGTCTTGCGCGTGCGTGGGGACGCCCGCGTCGCCGGTGGTCGCGTAGAGCATGCCGTCCGGCCCGAACGCCAGCCGGCCCCCGTCGTGCGTGCTCGCCGCCGGGATGCCGTCGAGCAGCTGCTCGCGCGGGCCGAGCGCCAGCCGACCCGGCTCGCCCGTCAGGGGGAACCGGTCGATCCGGTTGCCGCGGGCGGTGGTCGTGTAGGTGTACAGCCGCGACGCGTCGTCCACCGCGATGCCGAGCAGCCCGCCCTCGCCACGCGCCGCGACGTCCGGGACCGTGCCGACCACGCGGGTGCCGCCGTCCGGGGTCACCTCGAGCACCTCGCCGCGGTCGCGGGTGCTGATCAGCGCGGTGCCGTCCAGGAACGCCACCGACCAGGGGGCGTCCAGCCCGGTGACGACGTCGGCGGGGGCGCCCGCCGGCGTGGCGACCGGGACGTCCGGGGCGCTGGGCCCGGACGCCGGGGCCGGGGTGGTCGGGCCGGTGCAGGCGGCGAGCAGCCCGGCCAGGGCGAGGCAGGCCGCCACGAGGACGGCCGGCGGCACGAGCGTGCGACGCGGCACGCCGACCTCCTCGCCTCGGTGCGGCGTACGGTCGCCGCGGGCCCGCGACCTAGTCGAGCAGCCCCACGACGTAGCCGACGAACAGCAGCAGCGCGACGGCCACCACGGCGCCGACGATGCCGTACACCGCCCAGTTGGTGCGGCGGCCGGGCAGGTCCGGCTCCTGGAACGCGGCGCCGGACGTGCTGGACTCGCCGGGCGGGGTGTCGCCCGGGGCGACGCCGCCGCCGGGCTCGAGGCCCGGGGTGTTCGCCGGGTCCGGGTCGGGGCTCGGGCTGGTCATGCCGCCACGGTAGGCACCTCGCGCCCGCGCGGCGACCCGAGCGGGGGACCCCCGGTCCGCTCTGGCGGGCCGGGACCCGCGGGCCTAGCGTGGGGACCGCAAGCAGCCGCGTCGTGACGAGGGGGTCATCATGTCGAGCAGCGAGACCGGGGGCGTCACCGGAACCCCGGACAAGGACTACAACCTGATCTGGTTCGCCGAGGCGTGCCTGAGCAATGTGCTCCGCCTGGAGCAGTACGTGCAGGACGCCGACCGGGCGGGCGACACCGAGCTCGCGGAGTTCTTCCGCCGGGCGCAGGCGGAGAGCCGCAAGGGGGCCGAGCAGTCCAAGGCGATGCTGGCGCGCCGGCTGCAGGGCTGAGTGCCGGGCTGGGTCGAGGCCGGGCTCTGGGGGCTGCTCGGCGGGCTGGCGCTGGTCGTCGGCGCGGCGGTGGCCTGGCGGGTCCGGGTGTCGCCGCGCGTCACCGCGGGGGTGATGGCCTTCGGGTCGGGCGTCCTCATCTCCGCGCTGGCGTTCGACCTGGCGGCCGAGGCCGCGGACACCGGCGGGATCGTGCCGGCGTCGCTCGGCCTGGCCCTCGGCGCCGTGCTGTACGTCGCGGCGAACCTCGTGCTGGCCCGGCGCGGCGCCCGGCACCGCAAGCGGTCCGGCGGGCAGCAGCCGTCCGAGGACGAGCAGGGCGGCAGCGGCACCGCCATCGCCGTCGGGTCGCTGCTGGACGGGATCCCGGAGTCCGTCGTCCTCGGCGCCAGCCTGCTGGGCGGGCAGGGCGTCAGCGCCTCCGTCGTGGCGGCGGTCGTGATCTCGAACGTCCCCGAGGGGTTGTCCAGCGCGGCGGGGATGAAGCGGGCCGGCCGGTCCGCGCGGTTCGTGTTCGGGCTGTGGGGCGCCGTGGCGGTGGTCGTCACCGTCGCGGCAGCGGCCGGCTACGCGCTGCTCGGCAGCGCCTCGCCAGGGCTGATCGCGGTGGTCACGGCCGTCGCGGCCGGGGCGATCCTCACCATGGTCGCGGACACGATGATCCCCGAGGCGTTCGAGCGCGCCCACCTGTTCACCGGCCTGATCACGACGGCCGGGTTCATCGTCGCCTTCGCGCTCAGCCGGGCGGGTGGCTGAGCGGCGGCTCAGACGTCGCGGGTGCGGATGGCCTCGGCCATCTCCTGCACCAGGCGGTCCATGCCGACCAGCGCGTCGCGGTCCCACGGGTCGACGTCCGCGGAGTACATGTTGAGCGCGACCGTCGTGTCCGCGTCCACGATGCCGGGCAGCGCCGCGGCGGACCGGAAGCCCTGCTCCGAGGCCGCCTTCCGCCACGCCGGCCACAGCTCGGTGGCGAGCACGTCCGGGACGAGCTCCCCGCGCAGCTGCTGGATGGCGACCACGCACGGGCCCTCGCCGGCGTCGACCTCGACGGCGTCGCAGAACGCGGCGCGCGGACCGCTGCTGGCGACGTACTGCAGCAGGTGGTGGTGGCGCAGGATGATGCTGCACTCGGTCGGCACCCCGACGCGCTCGGCCGCCTCGCGGGCGTAGGCGTCGAGGAAGGCGTACGCCTCGTCGCGGTGCGGGGACTGCGTCACGGTGCTACCTCCGGGGCCGGCTCGGGATCGCACCTTCTCACGGCCGGGCACGGCGCTCCAATCTCCCGCCGAACCCGTGCCGCGCGCGGGGTCAGCCGCCCGTGGACTCCCGCACGATCACGCGCGGCGTGACCGTCTCGACGCCGCCGGGGTCCCGGCCCTCGAGCGAGGCGAAGAGCCGCTCGGCCGCCCGGCGCCCCATGGCCTGGAAGTTCATGTCGATGCTCGTCAGCGCCGGCCGGCACCCGGCGATCATCGGCTCCCAGTTGTCGAACCCGATGACGGCCACGTCGTCGGGCACCCGCACCCCGCGGTCGTGCAGGGCGTCGAGCACGCCGCGGGCGATCTGGTCGCTGCCGCAGACCACCGCGTCGACGTCCTGGTCCAGCAGCGCTGCGGTGCTCGACCGGCCCCAGGCCTCCGACCAGGACCCGTACCGCACCGGGCCGACCCGCTCGAGGCCGTGGTCGGCCAGGGCGGCGTCGACCCCCACGGCGCGGTCGGTCGCGGCGGCGTAGGTGATGTCCCCGGAGACGTGCGCGATCCGGCGGCGCCCCGTGGCGAGCAGGTGCTCGACCGCGATCCGCCCCGCGGTGACGTTGTCCGGGACGACGGAGGCGTCGGCCGGGTCGGTGGACGGCGCGTAGGTGTAGACGACCGGGACGGGCAGGTCGCGCCCGAGCGGGGGCCGCGCGTCCGTCTGCGACCCCACGACGATCAGCCCGTCCACCCGGCGCCCGAGCAGGGTGCTCAGGTGGTGCTGCTCGCGGATCGCGTCGCCACGGGAGTCGCACAGCAGCACGCTGGATTTCCCCGCGCCGAACGCGTCCTCGGCCCCCATGAGGATCGGCAGCGAGAACCGGCCCTCCAGGTCGTGCGTCAGCAGGCCCACGGTGCCGGTGTGCCCGTCGAGGATCGCCCGGGCCAGCGCGTTCGGCGTGAACGCGAGCCGCTCGGCGACGTCCAGCACCCGGCGACGGGTGTCGGGGCTGACCTCCGCCTTGCCGTTGATCGCCTTGGACGCCGTGGCCACGGAGACGCCCGCCAGCTGCGCGACGTCGCGCAGCGTGACCTGGCGCCGTCCCGGTGCGTCGGTGGTCATGGTTCCCCCTGTCGTGGTGCTCCGGGGCAGCGTACGACGAAACCGATCGGCACCGGCAGCCCGTTGACGCCCGCAGAAGTGCGGTGCTAGCGTGCCCGAAAAGGGTTTCGGGACGTTTCGTCCGGAGCCGCAGCACCAGCGATGGCGCGCGCACCGATGCCTGCGCCACCGACCGCACTCGACGAGGAGACCGGTCCGTATGAACGCACGTCGCACGTCTCTCATCGCCCTGGCCGCCGCGGGCGCGCTCGGGCTCGCCGCCTGCTCGGGCGGCACCAGCGCCGGTGGCGGCGGTGGCGAGACCTCCGGGGGTGACGGCGGCGGCGACGGCGTCGTCACCGTCTGGCACTACTTCTCCGACCCCAACCAGGTCGCGCTGATGGACGCGTACAAGGAGAAGTTCGAGTCCGAGAACGACGCATCGGTCGAGAACGTCTACGTCCCGTACGACCAGATGAACTCGAAGCTCGTCTCCGCCGCGGGCGCCGGCACCGGGCCCGACGTGGTCGTGTTCAACGGCGCCGAGGCCGCGACGCTCGCGCTCGCCGACGTGCTGGCCCCGCTGGACGACCGCTGGGCGGACTTCGCCGACGCCGACCAGTTCCCGGAGTCCGTGCTGCACAGCGTCGACGACCAGCTGTACGCCGTGCAGGGCTACGTGAACCTGCTGGGCCTCTGGTACAACCAGGACATCCTCGACGAGATCGGGGTCGAGCCGCCCACCACGATGGACGAGCTCGAGGACGCCATGGCCGCGGCCAAGGACGCCGGCTACGGCGGCATCACGCTGTCCGGCCTGCCGCAGTCGCAGGGCGAGTGGCAGGCGTACCCGTGGATCAGCAACGCGGGTTTCAGCTACGAGGACCCCGACGCCGACGCGCTGGCCGCCGGCTTCGAGCGGGTCCGGTCGTGGGTCGACAACGGCTGGCTGACGCAGGAGGCCGTGACCTGGGACCAGACCGTGCCGTTCCAGCAGTTCGCCGCGGGGAAGACCGCGTTCGCGCAGAACGGCAACTGGCAGATCGGCACCGCCGAGTCCGACGCCGACTTCGCGTACGGGGTGGTCCCGCTGCCGCTGGGCGACACCGGCCAGGTCTACCTGGGCGGCGAGGGCGAGGGCATCGGTGCGCACGCCGACGACCCGGACCTCGCCTGGGAGTACCTGACCAGCACCTACCTCGACGTCGAGGGCCAGGAGTCCGCGCCCGACCTGGTGGGCTCGATCCCGTCGCGGGCGGACACCGCCCAGGCCGACGTCGTCACCGGCAACGACCTGCTCGACCCGTTCGCCCAGACGATCGCCGACTTCGGCGCCAGCTACCCGGACCCGGTGATCCCGCCGGCCGCGGTCGCGGACGTGCAGCTGACCGTCGGCCAGGCGTGGTCCTCGGTCATCGGGGGCCAGAAGTCCCCGCAGGACGCGGCCGACGAGGCCGTCGCCACGCTGACCGGCCTGCTCGGCTGACACCCGACCCGGGCGGTGCCGGCCGCGACGCCGGCACCGCCCCCGCACCCCCCGAGGTCCTCATGTCCGCAACCGGCACCACCGCGCCCGCGCGGCAGGCGCTGCCCCGCACCGCCCCCTCGGCCCCGCGCCGCCGCGGCGGCAACCGGATCGTGTTCCTGCTGCCGGCCGCGCTGTTCCTCGGCCTGTTCAGCATCTACCCCCTCGTCCAGCTGCTCCGGATGGCGGTCAGCCAGGTCACGGCCGCGACGCTGAACGCCGACTGGGTGTTCACCGGCCTGGACAACGTGCGTCGGGGCTTCGAGACCGGGCAGACCGGTCCGGCCATCAGCCGCACGCTCGTGTTCGTGGTCGTGGTGACCGTGCTCGGCATGCTGGTCGGGTTCGGCGCCGCGATCGCCCTGCGCACCACCGGGCGGTGGTCCGCGTGGCTGCTGGCCCTCATGGTGTTCGTGTGGGCGCTGCCGCCCGTGGTCAACGGCTCGGTGTGGAAGTTCCTGCTGAACGACGCCGGCCTGATCAACACGGTGCTGCTCAGCACCGGGCTGCGCGACACCCCGGTGCCGTTCCTCTACGACCAGCACTGGGCGCTGTTCGCGGTGGCGTTCGTCAACGCGTTCGCGGTGATCCCGTTCAACACGCTCGTGTTCCGGGCCGCGCTGATGACCATCGACCCCGAGGTGTTCGAGGCCGCGCAGCTCGACGGCGCCAGCAAGTGGCAGCAGGTGCGGCACATCATGGTGCCGTCCGTGCGCCCGACCACGCTGGTGCTGCTGATCCTCACCCTGGTCTACGGGTTCCGGTCGTTCGACTTCATCTACGTGATGACGTACGGCGGCCCGGGCACCGCGACCAACACCCTGCCGTTCCTCGGCTACCTGCAGGCCTTCGTCCGGTACGACTACGGGCTCGGCGCGGCGACCTCCGCGCTCGCCGTCGTCGGCGTGCTGGCCCTGGCCGTGATCTACGCCCGCAGCATCAAGCGCGAGGAGGCCGACGGATGACCGTCAAGGCCGGCCCGCTGGCGGTCGCCGCCAAGGCCCTGCTCACCCTGATGTACGGGGTCCCGATCCTGTGGATCCTGCTCACCTCGGTCAAGTCGTCCGACGACGTCTTCGACCCGAGCCGCACGTTCCTGTTCCGCCCGGTGACCACCGCCTACGTCGAGGCGCTCAGCGGCGACCTGGCCCGGGCGCTGCTGCAGTCCGTCACCATCGCGACCTGCGCGACCGCGCTGGTGCTGCTGATCGCCATCCCCGCCGCCTACGGCCTGGCCCGCACCCGCGGCCCGCTGCCGACGCTCGCGCTTGGCCTGCTGATCGTGCTGCAGATGATGCCGCAGACGGCCACCGTGATCCCGCTGTTCCAGGCGTTCAGCGGCTGGCGGCTGCTCGACACCACGGCGGCGGTGGTCCTGGCGGACGCCGCGCTGCTGGCGCCGTTCGCGACGCTGCTGCTCCGGCCGTTCTTCCGGGCGGTGCCGCCGCAGATCGAGGAGGCGTCGTCCATCGACGGCGCGGGGATGCTCCGCACCTTCTGGTCGGTCGTGCTGCCCGTCGCCCGCAACGGCGTCGCCACCGTCGGCACGCTGACCTTCCTGCTGGCCTGGGGCGAGTTCCTGTACGCGGTGAACTTCTACCTCACGCCCGGGCAGTACCCGCTGTCCGCGCTGCTCGCCCAGCAGGTGAGCGCCTTCGGCATCAACTGGCCGGGGCTCATGGCGCTCGCCGTGCTCACCTCGATCCCGATCCTCGTCGTGTTCAGCGCCAGCTACCGGCTGCTGCGCGACGGCCTGACCGTCGGCGCGGTGAAGTGACCACCGCCGCCCGTCCCGCACTGGAGACCACGATGTCCGACCGCACCGGCACCACCGTCGACCGCGCCGCGCAGCACGGCCGCCCCCTCGTCCCCACGTCCGCCCGCTGGCGCCCGCTCGGCATCGACGAGGTCCGCCTGGACGGCGGCTTCTGGGGCGAGCTCCAGGAGCGCAACGCCACCGCGATGATCACCCACACCGAGCGGTGGGTGGAGCGGATGGGCTGGGCCGCCAACTTCGACCTCGCCGCCGCCGGCACGCTGCCCGAGGGCCGCCAGGGCCGCGAGTTCTCCGACTCCGAGATCTACAAGCTGCTCGAGGCGATGTCCTGGGAGGTCGGGCGCACCGGCGACGCCGACCTGGACCGGCGGCTGCGGGCCCTCGCGTCCCGGGTCGCCGCCGCGCAGGAGCCCGACGGGTACATCTCCACGATGTTCGGCCGGCCCGGCCAGGGCGCGCGGTGGTCCGACCCGGAGTGGGGCCACGAGCTGTACTGCATCGGCCACCTGATCCAGGCCGGTGTCGCCCGGGCCCGCACCCACGGCGACGACGAGCTGGTGCAGGTCGCCGTCCGCGCCGCCGACCACGTGTGCGCCGAGTTCGGCCCGGACGGCCGGCAGGGCGTCGACGGGCACCCGGAGATCGAGTCCGCGCTGGTGGAGCTGTACCGGCTGACCGGCGAGCAGCGGTACCTGGACCAGGCGCGGCTGTTCGTCGAGCGGCGCGGGCACGGGGTGCTCGCCGACATCGAGCTGGGCCGGTCCTACTTCCAGGACGACGAGCCGGTGCGGTCGGCGACGACCCTGCGGGGCCACGCGGTCCGCGCGCTGTACCTGGCCGCCGGCGCCGCCGACGTCGCCGTCGAGGACGGGGACCACGCGCTGCTGGAGGCCGTCACCGGCCAGGTCCGGTCGGCCCTCGCCCGCCGCACGTACCTGACCGGCGGGATGGGCGCGCACCACGAGGGCGAGTCGTTCGGGCTCGACTTCGAGCTGCCGCCGGACCGCGCCTACGCCGAGACCTGCGCGGGCATCGCGTCGGTGCTGGCCAACCACCGGCTGCTGCTGCAGAGCGGCGACGCCCGGCACGCCGACGCCGTCGAGCGCACGCTGTTCAACGTGCTGGCGGCGTCGCCGTCGGCGGAGGGCACCGCGTTCTTCTACACGAACCCGCTGCAGCAGCGCGTGCCCGGCGAGGTGCCGGACCCGGACGTGGCCAGCCCGCGCGCGTCGTCCAGCCTGCGCGCGCCGTGGTTCCACGTGTCCTGCTGCCCGACCAACGTCACCCGGACCGTCGCGTCCCTCGCGGCGTACGTGGCCAGCACGGACGACGACGGCGTGCAGCTGCACCAGTACGCGCCGGGCACGGTCGAGGCCACCGTCGGCGGCGAGCCCGTGCGGCTGCGCGTGGTGAGCGGCTACCCGCACGCCGGCCGCGTCGAGGTGCACGTCGAGCAGGCGCCCGCCGCGTGGACGCTCACGCTCCGCGTCCCCGCGTGGGGCACGGGCGCGACCGTCGACGCCGGGAAGGGGCCGCAGCCGGCTGCCCCCGGGTACGTCGCGGTGGCCGGTCCGGCCGCGGGCGGGACGGTCGTGCTGGACCTGCCCGTCGACCCGCGGTTCACCGTCGCGGACCCGCGGGTGGACGCCGCGCGCGGGCAGGTCGCCGTCGAGGCCGGGCCGCTCGTGTACGCGCTGGAGTCCGTCGACCTCGGCGCGGACGTCGCGCTGGTCCGGCTGGACGCCGCGCAGGCACCGGAGCGGGGGGCGGACGGGAGCGTGTCCGTGCGGGCGCGCACCGTGCCCGCGGACGACGGCGACTGGCCGTACCGCGGCGAGCCGGGTGCCGGGGGCGAGCCGGCGGGTGCCGACGAGGCGCGCACCGACGAGGCGCAGCCGGTCCCGCTCGTGCCGTACCACGCGTGGGGCAACCGCGGCCCGAGCACGATGCGCGTCTGGCTCCCCACGAGCTGACCCCGAGCGCTGGCCCGGGCCGCTGCCCGGGCGGACCCCGCCCGGGCCGCCCCGACCGCGCTCCACCGCGGCCCGTCCGCGCGGGCGAGTCGTCGAGTGTCCACGAACTCGTGCGGTCTGGACCGGTATGTCCGCGAGTTCGTGGACACTCGGCGCGGGACCGGGACCGGGACCGGGGCCCGAGCGCGGGCGGGTCACCCCGGCGGGGTGGGGTGCGGCCGCGCGGCACGTCGGTACGGTCGCGGGCGTGGCTGTCCCGCGGTCGACCCAGCCGGCCCCGCCCGCATCCGCCGTGCCGACGAGGGACCTGGCCCGGCTGACGCTCCTCGGCGCGCTCGTCGGGCTGCCGGCCGGGCTGGTCGCGTTCGCGTTCGTCGGCGTCGTGCACCTGCTGCAGACCCTGCTGTGGGACACGCTGCCGACGGCGCTCGGCCGGGACTCCCCGCCCTGGTACCTGGTGCTGGGGCTGCCGGTCGTCGGGGCGGTGCTCGTCGCCGCGGCCCGCGCCCTGCCGGGGGACGGCGGGCACCGGCCGGTCGACGGCCTGCACATGGGACCGGTCCCGCCGTCGCACGCCGCCAGCATCGCCGCGGCGGCGGTCGCGACCCTCGGCTTCGGCCTGGTGCTGGGCCCCGAGGCGCCGCTGATCGCGCTCGGCACGATCGTCGGCATCGCCATCGCGGGCGGGGCCGGGGTGCGCGGGCAGCCCGCCGCGCTGCTCGGCGCGTCGGGTGCGGCCGGGGCGATGTCCACGCTGTTCGGCGGGCCGCTGGTCGCGGGCGTGATGCTGCTGGAGGCGGGTGCCGGGGCGCTGACGGCGGCGACGCTGCTGCCGCCCCTGGCCGCCGCCGCGGTGGCCTACCTGCTGGTCACGGGCTTCGGCGACTGGACCGGCCTGCCCACCGGCGGGCTCACGGTCCCCGACCTGCCGACCTACGACCCGACTCTGCCGGACCTCGGCGTGGCGCTCGTCGTCGGGGTGCTCGCGGCGGTCGTCGTCACAGGCGTGCGCCGCGCGGCCCGCCGCGTCGTCGCCGCCGAGGCGCGGGTGCACCGGCTGCCGCTGCTGCTGGGCTCCGCGCTGCTGGTCGGGGTGCTGGCGCTCGCGGCGCAGGCGCTCGGGGCCGACCCCCGGGACGTGCTGTTCTCCGGGCAGACGTCGATCCCGGCGCTCGTCTCCGGCGACTCCACCGGGATCCTGCTGGTGCTGCTCGCGGCGAAGGGGCTGGCGTACGCGCTGAGCCTGGGCGGTGGGTTCCGCGGCGGGCCGATCTTCCCGTCGATCTTCCTCGGGGTCGGCCTGGCCGGGCTCGCGGTGACGCTGCTCGACGTCTCGCCGACGCTGGCGGTCGCGGTCGGCGTGGCCGCGGGGATGGCCGCGACCAGCCGGCTACTGCTCTCGGCGGTGCTGTTCGCCGCGCTGATGGTGGGGCGGGCGGGGCTCGACACGGCGCCGGCCGCGGTGCTCGCGGCGGTGGCCGCCTGGCTGGTCGTGCGCGTCCTCGATCCGCTGCCGCCGCCCGCAGGGTCCGACGGGGCCTGACCCGGACGCGCGAGAGCCCCGCCCGACGTGCGTCGGACGGGGCTCCGCGTCGTGCGCGAGGCGCGGGTCAGGCCCGGTGGGCCGGCTCGTGCCCCTCGGTCGGCGCCTCGGTCGACGGGTCGCCGGAGGTCCGGTGCATCGGGTGCGGGTGGCTGCGCTCCAGGGACGCGCCCTCCACGTCGACGTCCGGCAGGATCCGGTCGAGCCACCTCGGGATCCACCACGCGTGCTTCCCGGCCAGGTGCATGACCGCCGGGATCAGCAGCATGCGGACCACGAACGCGTCGAGCAGCACGCCGAACGCCAGGCCGAAGCCGAGCGGCCGGATGATCGCGGACTCGGCGAACATGAAGCCGGCGAACACCGACGCCATGATGATCGCCGCGGCGGTGACCACGACCCGGCCGGCGTGCAGGCCGCGGCGGACCGCCACCCGCGGGTCGACCCCGTGGGCGAACGCCTCGCGCATGCCGGACACCAGGAACAGCTGGTAGTCCATCGCCAGGCCGAACAGGATGCCGGTGACGATGATCGGCAGGAAGCTGAGCACCGGCGCCGGGTCGTGCACGCCGAACACGGAGCCGAACCAGCCCCACTGGTAGATGGCGACGACGCCGCCGAGTCCGGCGAACAGCGACAGCACGAACCCGAGCGTCGCGGTGACCGGCACGAAGATCGACCGGAACACGATGATCAGGATGATCAGCGACAGGCCGACCACGATCGCCAGGTAGCCCGGCAGGGCGTTCGCCAGCTTCTCGGACACGTCGACGTTGGCGCTGGTGGAGCCGGCGACGCCGAGCTGCACGTCCCCGTCCAGCGGCGAGGCGTCGCGCAGGTCGCGGACGAGCTGCTCGGTGCTCTCGCTCTCCGGGCCGTCCGTCGGGACGACCTGGAACGCGAGGACCGTGCCGGCCTCGTTGGCGCCGATCGGGGCGACCGCCACGACGTCGTCGAAGGCCGCGAGCTCCTGGCCGATCCGGACCTGCTCGCCGACCAGCTCCTCCTCGGTGACCGCCTCCGGGAGGTCGGCGACGACGAGCAGCGGGCCGTTGACGCCCGCGCCGAACTTCTCGGCGGTGATCGCGTACGCCTGGTACTGCGTCGACTCCTCGGGCTCGGCGGAGCCGGTGGGCAGGCCCAGCCGCATGGACAGCGCCGGGATCGCGATGACCAGCAGGGCCGCGAGGCCCGCCACCAGGGTCAGCACGGCGCGCGAGGTGCGCATCGGGGTGGTCGGGACCGCCTCGGGCTCCTCGTGGCCGACCGTCGCCCGCTTCTTCTTGGGCAGCACCTTCAGGCCGATCCGCGACAGCAGGGCCGGGGTCAGCGTGATGGCGATGAGGACGGCGACCAGGATGCAGAACGCGCCGACCGAGCCCATCAGACCCAGGAACGGGATGCCGGTGACGTTGAGCGCGAGCAGCGCGACGAACACCGTGGCGCCGGCGAACACGACCGCGTTGCCCGCGGTGCCGTTGGCCAGGCCGATGGACTCCTCGAGCTCGACGCCGTCGCGCAGCTGGCGGCGGTGCCGGTTCAGGATGAACAGCGAGTAGTCGATGCCCACCGCGAGGCCGAGCATGAGGCCCAGCACCGGGGTGACCGACAGCATCTCGACGGTGCCGGACAGCGACAGCGACGCGACCGCGCCGACCGCGACGCCGACCAGGGCGGACACGATGGGCAGCGCCGCGGCGATCGCCGAGCCCAGCATGATCAGCAGGACGATGCCGGCGATGACCACGCCCGCGACCTCGCCCGGGCCGAGCACGCTCGGCACGCCCTGGGTCAGGTTGTTCGACAGCTCGACCTCGGCACCCGCCAGGTCGGCGTCCTCCAGCACGGCGACGACCGCGTCCTGGGTGTCCGTGCTGATCTCGAACTGCGAGGCCTCGAACGAGATGTTCGCGACGGCGGCCGACTCGTCGGCGGAGACCTGCCGGATCTCGCTGGCCAGCTCCAGGAGGGCGGCGCCGTCCTCGAGCTGCGCGCGCTGCGCCTCGAGCTCCGCCCGACCCTGCTCGGCGGACTCCCGCCCGGCGTCCAGCTGCGCCTGCTGCGCGTCGATCTGGGCCTGGCCGGCGTCGAGCTGCGGCTGCACCTGCGCGAGCGCGCCCGCCGCCTCGGCCTGCGCGCGCTGCGCGTCGAGCGCGGCCTGCGCCTGGTCGATCTGCGCCTGGCCCGCCTCGAGCTGGGCGTCGCCGGCCTCGAGCTGGCTCTCGCCGGCCGCGATCTGCTCGCGGCCCGCGTCGATCTGCGCCTGCTGCTCGGCCAGCTGGGCCGTGGTCGCGAACGGGTCGGTGACCCCCGCGATGCCCTCGACCTCGGTCACGTCGGTGAGCGCGGCGCTGATGGCCGCGCGCTGCTCCTCCGTGAAGGCCTCGTCGTCGCCGGTGTGGAAGACGACCGTGCCGCTGCCGCCGCTCGCGGCCGGGAACTCCTCCGCGAGCTGGTCGGTCACCTCCTCCGTCGCGGTGCCGGGGATGGTGACGGCGGAGGTCAGCGCGCCGCCGAAGGCGAGGTAGGCGCCGACGGCGAGGGCGAGCACGACGACCCAGGCCGTCACGACGGCCCAGGCGCGGCGGGCGGAGAAGCGCCCGATTCGGTAGAGGAGTCCTGCCATGGTCCCTGTTCTCTCGCTGGATGGGTGGGGGTGGCGGGGCGTCAGTGCTCCGGCATGTACCCGGCTCGGACGCTGTGGATGAGCCGGTCGACGAGGGCGTCCCACGTGGCGCGCGCGTCCGGCGCTGCGGGGTCGGTGGTGGTGACCCAGTGCAGGGCGATCACGGCGACGCCGTGCACCAGGGAGGACACGAGCAGGCGGACGTCGAGCAGGTCCGCACCGGGGTAGCGGCGCAGCAGCTCGGCCGCCAGGTGGTCCGCGACCCGGGAGAACGCCTCCTCCGCGAGCGCCTGGGCGCGGGGGTCGTTGCCCTCGGCGAGCGGCCCCAGCGCACCCGCCAGGTACGTGATCGCGGCGGGCAGGTCGGCGCCCCGCAGCGTCATCGCCAGCTCGTCGAACATCGACGCGCGGGTGCCGTCGCCGACGGGGGTGGCGCTGGCGACCTCCTGGACCTGGTGGATGACCTCGTTGAGCCGCTCGGTGCAGATGCTCAGCACGACGTCGTCCAGGGAGCCGAAGTGGTTGAACACCGTCCGCCGGGAGACGTCGGCGCGCTCGGCGAGCTCGTCGACGGTGAACTGCGACCCGCGGCGCTCGTGGATCAGCGCGTCGGCAGCGTCCAGGATCGCCCGGCGGGTGCGCGCCTTGAGCGCGGTCCGTCGGTCGGTCGTGGGGTCGTCGAGCGTCACGAGGACGACGGTAAGCACGTGCCTGCACGCAGTGCAACCGTGCACGGGGTGCAACCGGTCCAGATCGGGCCCGGTGTGGCTCAGGTCACCAGGCCGGCGCGGTGCGCGACCGCCGCGGCCTCGAGCCGGGTCCGGCAGCCGAGCTTGGCGAGCACCCGGCTCACGTGCGTCTTGGCCGTCGTCTCGGACACCGTCAGCGCCGCGGCGACCTGCAGGTTGGACCGGCCGCGCCCGAGCAGGACCAGCACCTCCCGCTCGCGCGGGGTCAGCAGGTCCAGCCCCGGGACGTCGCCGGGCGCGGGTCCGGGGTCGGGCGCGGGCCCGGGCACGCTCGCGAGCACCCGGCGCGTCACCTCCGGGGCGAGGATGCCGTCGCCGGCGGCTACTCGGCGGACCGCGTCCACCAGCTCCGCCGCGCCGACCGACTTGAGCAGGAAGCCCACCGCCCCGGCCCGCAGCACGCCGAACAGGTACTCGTCCAGGTCGAACGTCGTCAGCGCCACCACCGCGGCCAGGCCCTCGGCCGTGATCCGCCGGGTCGCCTCGATGCCGTCGGTGCCGGGCATCCGGATGTCCATCAGCACCACGTCCGGGCGCAGCGCCCGCGCGTTCGCCACCGCCGCGGCGCCGTCCGCGGCCTCCCCGACGACCGTCACGTCCGCGGCCTGCTCGAGCATGAGGCGCAGGCCCGCGCGGATCGCGCCGTGGTCGTCGGCGAGCAGCACGCGGACCGGGGCGGCGGTCACGGGACGACCTCCGGGTCCAGCGGGAGCAGGGCGTGCACCCGCCAGCAGCCGTCGTCGGGCCCGGCGCTGAGCCGGCCGCCGAGGGACCGCGCGCGCTCGGTCATCGTCAGCAGGCCCGTGGCCGACCCGAGCGCCGGGGACCGGCGCGCGTCGGGCGCGCCCGCAGCCGCCAGGGCGTTGCGCACCTCGATCTCGACCCGGTCGGCGTCGACGCGGACCCGCAGGTCGACGCGGCCGCCGGCCGGCCCGTGCGCCGCGGCGTTGGTCAGGGCCTCGTGCGCGATCCGGTAGGCGGCGTGGTCCACCACCGCGGGCAGCGGCGTGGTGGCCTCCGGGGGCACGTCCACGTGCACGTCCAGGCCGCGGTCGCGGGCGGTGGCGACGAGGTCGCCGAGCCGGTCCAGGCCGGAGGCGGCCGTGCTCGCGTCCGGGGCGCGGGTGGCCTCTACGCCCGAGCTGCCCCGGAGCACCAGCACCATCGACCGCATCTCGGCCAGCGACGCCAGCGCCTCGGACCGGACGGCGCCGAGCGCGGTGCGGCCGACCGTCGCGTCCGGCGGCGCGGCCAGCGCGGCCTCGGCGTGGATCGCGATGGCCGACAGCCGGCTGGCCACGACGTCGTGCAGGTCGCGCGCCATCGCCGCCCGCTCGCCGCGCACCGCCGCCTCGCGGTCCAGGTCGGCGATCCGCTCGACGTCGGCGGCGTGCGCGCGGGCGAGGTCGGCCTGCGCGCGCTCGAGCTCCGCCCGGCGGGCCTCGGACGCCGCGAGGTCGGACTTCGCGCGGACCTCGGACCCCCACCACAGCGGCGTGACCAGCAGGGCGACCGCCTGCAGCGTCGCCGCGAGCGCGGACCGGAGCCCGCCCCCGGTCGCCGCGGTCACCACCGGGGTGGCGACGACCAGCGCGGCGACGACCCCGGTGAGCACCCGGCGCCCTCGCGGCGGCAGCTGCACGGCGGCGGTGTAGAGCGCGTCCACCAGGACCAGCAGCAGGCCGATGCTGCCGCCGAGCGGGACCGCCGCCGCGTTCGCCGCGACGGCGACCACGAGGACCGCCACGGGGTGCCGGCGCTTCGCCACCAGCGCGGCGCAGGCGGCCAGCAGCAGCGCGGCGTGCAGCCAGCCGGCCGCGGCGCCCTCGGCCGCCGGGCCCGACCCGGCGACCCCCGCGCCGAAGAGGAGCAGCCCGGCCGCCAGGTACGCGAGCGCGACGCCGCGGTCGTCGAGGCGGGGCGGACGCAGGCGCATGCCGCCATCCCAGCACGAGGCGTCCCCGGACGGGTCCTCCGGACGGAGGACCCGGGCGGCGAGGATCGTGCGGACGGCCGACGCCCGCGCCCCCGGACCCCGGCGACGCTGCGGTCATGGACCTGATCCGCTCGAACCCGGTCGCCGCGCTCGTCCTCGCCTGCGAGGTGGCCTTCTGGGTGTTCCTCGCCGCCGCGGTCGTCACCCGCTACGCGCTGCGGATGCGCCGGCTGTCGACGGTGCTCCTGCTCTGCGAGCCGCTGCTGGAGGTCGTGCTGCTGGTCGCGACGGTCGGCGACCTGCTGCGGGGCAGCGAGGCGACGTGGACGCACGGCCTGGCGGCGCTCTACCTGGGGTTCACCGTGGCGTTCGGCAAGCGGACCGTGCACGCCGTCGACGCCTGGGTGGCGCACCGGTTCGCCGGCGGGCCGGCGCCCGTGCGGCCCCCGCGGCACGGGCCGGTGCGCCTCCGGTACGAGTGGGCGCTGTGGCTGCGGGTGCTGCTGGCGTGGGCCGTGGCGTGGGTGGTGCTCGGGGTGCTGCTGCTCATCACCCTGGGGGCCGGCGACGCCGCGGCCCAGCAGCAGGAGGTGCTGCTGGGCTGGGGCGCGCGGGCGACCGTCGTCCTCGTGGCGTGGCTGGTGTTCGGGCCGGTCTGGGAGCTGCTCACGCCGCGCGAGCGGGCCGGGGCGCCGCAGGACCAGCACGCGCCGGGCGGACGGTAGCCGCCGGCCCGGCGCGTGCCGTGCTGTGCTGTGCCGGCCCTCAGCCCGCGAAGATCCGGTGCAGGGTCTCGACCGGGAGCTTCGGGTTCCGGTGCTCGTCGCACAGGCCGTTGGTCTCCAGGCCGGTGTCGGTCAGCTGGGTGTAGCAGTACCCGCGCAGCGCCGTCGACGCCCGCACCGCTCCCAGCAGGTCGGACAGCCGCGCCTCGAGGTCCTCGGCCGACCGCGCCTCGGAGTAGCCCCACGAGCCCGCGGGCGCGTCCGGCGCGTAGGACACGCCGCCGAACTCCGTGAGCAGCACCGGGATCGTGCCCGGCTCGGGCGCCGGCCCGCCGACCCACATCCGCCGGCCCGCGGGGCCGAACCCGGTCACGGTCGTCGCGACGGCGGCGTCGTCGGCGTACCGCTCGGCCAGCACCGCCCCCGTGTCGGCGTAGTCGTGCACGGTGAGCAGGTCCGAGGAGGTGTGCTCCCAGCCGTCGTTCGAGATCACCGGCCGGGTCGGGTCGAGCGCGCGGGTCAGGTCGGTGAGCGCGCGGCTGTACGCCTGCTGGGCGGGGTCGTGCGCGACGTGCTGGACGCCCCAGGACTCGTTGAACGGCACCCAGGCGATGATCGAGGGGTGCGAGACGTCGCGCCGCACGATGTCGAGCCACTCGCGGGTGAGCTGGGCGACCGCCTCGTCGCTGAACCGGTAGGCACCGGCGGTCTCGGACCACACGGTGAGGCCCAGCACGTCGCACCAGTACAGGTAGCGCGGGTCCTCGATCTTCTGGTGGATCCGCACGGAGTTGAACCCGAGCGACTTGGTCAGCTCCACCTCCGCGCGCAGCGCGGCCACGCTCGGCGGCGTCAGGTGCGACTCGGGCCAGTACCCCTGCTCCAGGACCGAGCGCAGGAAGTACGGCCGGTCGTTGAGCAGCAGCTGGTCGCCGGCGGTCGCCACCGACCGCAGCCCGCAGTACGAGTCCAGGCGGTCCAGGACGCCGTCGTCGCCGTCCAGCAGCGCCACGTCGGCGTCCAGCAGCACGGGGGACTCGGGCGACCAGAGCAGCCGCTCGTAGGCCTGCCCGTTCTGCTGCCGGGGCAGCGGGACGGACAGGGCGGCGACGGACCCCTCGACGGGGACCTCCGCGGCGCCGAGGTCCTCGCCGGCCCGGGACAGCCGCACCCGCACCCGGGTGCCGGCCGGGGCGGTGGCGCGCAGCCGGACCTGGGCGTGCATCAGGCCGCCCGGCACGTCCGGCCGCCAGGTCAGCGTGTCCACGGCGACGGCGGGCACCTGCTCCAGCCAGACGGTGCGCCAGATCCCGGACGTGCGGTGGTACCAGATGGCGTGCTGCTCGGGCTGCCAGTCCTGCTTGCCGCGGGGCTGCTCGACGTCCGTGCGGTCGTCGGTGGCCCGCACGACGACGACGTGGCCGTCCGCGGGCAGGTCCGGGTCCAGCAGGTCGGTGACGTCGGCGCTGAACGTCGTCTGCCCGCCCTCGTGCCGCACGGCGTGCCGGCCGTCGACCCACACGTCCGCCTCGTGGTCGACCGCGCCCAGGTGCAGCAGCAGCCGGTCGCCGCCGAGCCCGGTCGGCACCGGCAGGGACCGGCGGTACCAGAGCGCGGCGTGATCGCCGTGGTCGCCGATGCCGGACGCGGCCGACTCCGGGGGGAACGGCACCTGGATCTCGCGGTCGAAGCCGGGGGCCCCGACGGCGTGCCACCGCTCGCGGAGCCCCGCGTCGGAGTCGTCGAACCCGAACTCCCACGTGCCGTCGAGCGACCACCAGCGGCCGTCGCGGATCAGCTGGGGGCGGGGGTGCAGGCCTCGGTCGGTGGCTGACGTCGTCGTCATGGCGGTCCTTCGCTCGGGTGCTGGGCGGCTGCCGTCGCCCATGTTGCCACGTGGCAAAGCCCGCCGTCACGGGGGTCTTCGCCTCAGGTGCCGGTCGACTCCCGGACCACGACGGCGTGCGGCACCGTGAGGTCACGCGCCGCGCCGGCGTCCCCGCCGTCCTCCAGGCGGGCGACCAGGCGGCCGACGGCGACCCGGGCGATCGCGTCCCGGTCCGGTCGCACCGAGCTCAGGGACGGCGTCGCGAACCGCGCCTCCTCGACGTCGTCGAACCCCATCAGCGCGACGTCCTGCGGGACCCGCACCCCGCGCGTCAGGCATGCCCGCAGCGCGCCGACCGCCAGCACGTCGGTGAAGCAGAACACCGCGTCCGGGCGGACGTCCTCGTCCAGCAGGGCGCTCATCGCGGCGTACCCCGCGGACCGCTCGTAGGCGTCGACGTGCCGCAGCAGCCGGGGGTCGGCCACCAGCCCCGCGTCCGCCAGCGCCAGCCGGAAGCCCTCCTCGCGCTGCCGGCCGGTCTGCGCGAGCGGGTCGTGCTGCAGGCCGATCGCCCCGATCCGACCCCGCCCCGTGGACACCAGGTGCGCGGTCGCCGCGCGGGCCGCGGCGACGTTGTCGATGTGCACGTGGTCGAACGCCGTGTCCACCGTGCGCTCGCCGAGCAGCACGACCGGCCGGTCCGGGTCGGCCTCCAGCAGGTCCGCCGCCGTCAGCGCGAGCGGGCTGAGCACGAGCCCGTCGAACATGGCGCCGCGCGGGCCCCGCAGCAGCAGCTCGCGCTCGCGGTCCGGGTCGCCGTCGGTCTGGTCGACCACGACCGTGAAGCCCGCGGCCGTGGCCTCGCGGACCACGGCGCGCGCCAGCTCGGCGAAGTACGGCTGGTCCAGCGCCGGCACCACCAGGCCCAGCAGCCCGGTGCGGCCGGTCCGCAGCGAGCGCGCCGCGGCGTTCGTCCGGTAACCCAGCCGGTCGATGACGGCCTGCACGTGCGCACGGGTGTGCGGCGCGACGTGCGGGAAGCCCGTGACGACGTTGGACACGGTCCGCGGCGAGACGCCGGCCGCGCGCGCGACCTCCTGCAGCGTCACCGCACCCTTGCGAGCCATGCGCCGCACCCTAACGGGTGCGTGCGGCGGCGCCGGGGTGAGCGGACCTCAGTCCCGGGCGAGCAGCTCGGCCACGAGGGCGGGCAGCGCCTGCTCGATCGGCTCGCGCACGACCCGGTCCGCCAGGCGGTCGTAGGGCGTCGGCTCGGCGTTGACGATGACCACCTCGGCCCCGGACTCCGCGGCGAGCCCGGCCAGGCCGGCGACGGGCCCGACCGTGAGCGTGGTGCCGACCGCCACGAAGACGTCACCGTCCTGCGCCGCCGCGATCGCGCGCTCCAGCGGGCGCTCGGGCAGCCGCTCGCCGAAGTAGACGACGTCCGGCTTGAGCACGCCGCCGCACACCCGGCACGGCGGGTCGGGCTCGGCGTCGAGGCGGGCGAGCACGTCGGCGGTCGGCTGCCGGGCCCCGCACGCCAGGCAGGACGTGGTCCGCAGCGTGCCGTGCAGCTCGAGGACCTGCCCGGGGTCCGAGCCTGCGGCCTGGTGCAGGCCGTCGAAGTTCTGGGTGAGCAGCGCCTGCAGGCGGCCCGCGCGCTCCAGGTCGACCAGGGCGTGGTGGCCGGCGGCCGGCTGCGCCGTGAGCACCGGGTGGCCCCGCCAGGCGGCCCAGCCGCGCCGGCGGACGTCGGGGTCGGCGACGTACCGGCCGATCTCCAGCAGCTCGACCTGGTCGGGGTGCCGGGTCCAGGTGCCCTGCGGCCCGCGGAAGTCGGGGATGCCGGCGGCGGTGGAGATGCCGGCGCCGGTCAGCACCGTGACGCGCAGGCCGGGCGCGGGCATGTGCACGGCTCAGCGCCCCCGGCCGCCGCGGGACCGGCCGCGACCGCCGCCGGACCCGAAGGACGGCCGGCCGCCGCGGGCCCGTGCGGGGGCGCCGCCGCGGCCGGAGGTGGCCGGGCCCGTGCCGCGGGTCCGCCCGGCCGCCTGCGGGGGCTCCGGCGTCGAGGCGCTCGCGGTGCCGCGCCCGCGGGAGCTGTTCGCGGTGCGCCCGCGCACGATGCCGATCAGCTCCTCGACCAGCGGGTCGCCGTCCCGCTCCCGCGGCCACGCGAGGGCCGCCTGCACCGTCGGGGCGTCGACCAGCGGCCGGTAGGTGAGGTCCTTGCGGTGATGCAGCCGGGCGAGCGACTGGGGCACGGCCAGCAGCCCGACGCCGGAGGCCACCAGGGCGACGGCCTCCTCGGTGGTCGCCGGGGTCGGCAGCGCGGACGGCTCGCCGGGCGGGTCCGCCCAGCGCAGCACGTCGTCGGCGGGGACCAGCAGCGTCTCCTCCGCGAGGTCCGCGGGCGCCACCTCGTCGAGCGTCGTGAGCACGTGGTCCTTCGGCAGCACGACGACGGTGGTCTCGACGTAGAGCGGGATCGCCGACAGCGCGTCGCGGTCGACGGGCAGCCGCAGCAGCGCCGCGTCCGCCTGCCCGCCCGCGAGCGCCGGACCGGCGTCGGCGTCGGTGGTCGGCACCAGCTCCAGCGCCACGTCGGCCACGCGCTCGCGCCAGGTGCGCACCCAGGACGCCGGGACGACGCCCGGTGCGAGCAGCAGCCGGAAGGCGGCCCGGCCGTCCCGCGTCGGCTCGCCGGCGGGCCGCGGCGCGGGCGGGGCGGGGGCGAGGTCCTCGGGGGCGAGGTCCTCCGGCGCGAGGGGTTCGGGGTGCTCGGACATCGGCGCCAGCGTAGCCGGGCGGTGCATCCGTATCCTGGTGCCCGTGACTTCCGACTCCTCGTCCTCCCCGGCGTCCCCCGCCCGCCGTCCGCGCGCCTCGCAGACCATGAAGCCGACGACCGCGGCCGCCAAGCTGGGCGTGTACCTGCCGGCGACGCCCGCGGAGTTCCAGGACGGCCCGGTCTCCCGCGAGGAGCTCGACGCCCTGCAGCGCACGCCGCCGGAGTGGCTGACCGAGCTGCGCCGCACCGGCCCGCACCCGCGGTCCGTCGTCGCCGCCCGCCTGCGCATCTCGACGTCCGCCCTGGCCCGCAACGGCCTCACGGACCCGCTGACCACCGAGCAGATCGACGCGATCATCGCCGAGAACCCCGAGTGGCTGCACCGCGAGCGCGCGACGCAGGCCGAGGTGAAGCGCGAGGAGCAGCGCATCCGCGAGCGTGACGCGGCCCGCGCGGCCGAGCGCGCGGAGCAGCCGAAGCCGCAGGACTGACGCCCCTAGCGCGGGGATCCCCGCGCGCCGCTCCTGGTCGACGACGCCCAGGAGCGTTCACGGGCGCGCCCGGGATCCACGACCCGCGCGCGCCCCGCGGCCGCGCCGACGGGCACCGAGTGCGCAGAACCTGCGCCGAGATGTCCGTTTCGCGCGCACGTTTCTGCACACTCGACGCGGGTTGGCGCCCGCGGACGCACAGGACCGCGGTCGGGTGCGCGGGGTCGCGCCCGGGCCCGCCCGCTCGCGCCCGCGCGGCTGCGCGGTCCCGGGGTCGCGGGAGATCGAGTGTCCAGAAACTCGGTCGAGATGTCCCGTTTGCGCCCCGGTTTGTGGACACTCGACGGCCGCGCGGCGGTTTCGAGCCGGTCGATCGAGCGGCTGGTGCGCGGGCTTGCGGGCCCCGTGGGGCCTGCCGCGCAGTGCCCCCCGCTCGCGGCCGCCTGCCTGCGCGACCCGCCTTCGCGGTCCGCGTGGGGGCCACGGTCGCCGGGCCCGGGCCACCAGCCGCACTGCTGCGGCTGTGGCTGCCGCTGTGCCACCCGGGATGTCCCGGATGTCCTGCGGTGTCTTGTCTTCTGAGGGCTACCTAACTTAGGTTTGGCTCACCTTCCCACCTCAGGAGTCCTTCCGCATGGTCCCGCGCCGCCCGTCCGGCCTCCCGTCGCAGCACCGCAGCACCCGCCGGACGGTCCCGGCGCTGGTCGCGGCCCTGCTGGCCGTCGTCCTCGCCGGGTGCACCACGGCTGCGGGACCCGGCGGCGACGGTGCCGCGGCGGCCGGTGACCGGCCCGCGCTGAGCGAGCTGACCCCGCTGGAGGACCCGCGCGCGTTCGTGGGGGAGCAGACCGCGCTCTCGGCGCCGACCCCCGTCGAGCCGGTGACCGACGACGCGCGGCCCGCCCTGCCGGTGACCGTCACGGACGCGCAGGGCACCGCCGTCACGGTGACCGACACCAGCCGGATCCTCGCGCTGGACCTGTACGGGTCGACGTCCCGGGTGGTCTACGAGCTGGGGCTCGGGGACAGCGTGGTGGGGCGCGACGTCTCGTCGGACTTCCCGGAGATCGCCGACAAGCCGCTGGTCACCAGCAACGGCCACGAGCTGACCGGGGAGGCGATCCTCGAGCTCGCGCCGACCCTGATCATCACCGACACCACCCTCGGCCCGTGGGACACCGTGCTGCAGATGCGGGACGCCGGGATCCCGGTCGTGGTCGTCGACGCGCACCGCAGCCTGGACACGGTCGACGACCTGATCGCGTCCGTCGCCGCCGCCGTGGGGCTGCCGGAGGAGGGCGCCGCGCTGGCCGCGCGCACCCAGGCCGAGATCGGCGAGGTCACCGCGGAGATCGCCCGGCTCGCCCCCGAGGACCCGGCCGACCGGCTCCGCGTGGTGTTCCTCTACCTGCGCGGGCAGGCCGGCGTCTACTACATGTTCGGCTCGGGATCGGGCGCGGACTCCCTGATCACGGCGCTCGGCGGCGTGGACGTGGCGGGTGAGATCGGCTGGGACGGCATGCGGCCGATCACCGACGAGGGGCTGGTCGCCGCCCAGCCCGACCTGGTGCTGGTGATGACCACGGGCCTGGCGTCCGTCGGCGGGGTGGACGGGCTGCTCGAGCAGCTGCCCGCCGTCGCGCAGACGCCGGCCGGGGAACACCGCCGCGTCGTCGACATGGCGGACACCCAGATCCTGTCGTTCGGGCCGACGTCGGCGCAGACGCTCGACGCCCTGGCGCGCGCCTTCTACGCGCCGGACGCCGCGTGACCGCGCTCCGCGAGCAGCAGGTCGGGACCCGGGCACCGGCCGCGCCGGGCCGCCCCGCGCTGCCGCCGGCCCACACCCGCCGTGTCGCGCTGCTCGCCGCCGGCCTGGTCCTGGCGCTGCTGGTGGTCGCGGTCGTGTCGGCGGGCACGGGCCAGCTGCGGGTGCCGCCGGCCGAGGTGCTCGGGTCCGTGCTGCACCGGCTCGGGCTGGACGTCGGCCCGCTGCCGAGCCACCCGAACGGCGACGCGGCCCTGTGGACCATCCGGTTCCCGCGGGTGGTGATGTCGCTGCTGGTCGGCGCCGCGCTCGCCACGGCCGGCGCCCTCATGCAAGGCGTGTTCGGCAACCCGCTGGCGGAGCCCGGCGTGGTCGGGGTGTCCTCGGGCGCCGCGCTCGCGGCGTGCACGGGCATCGTGTTCGGGCTGTCGTTCCTCGGGCCGTTCACGTCGGCGGCGCTCGCGTTCGCCGGCGGCCTGGTCACCACGCTGGCGGTCTACCTGCTGGCTCGGTCCGGCGGTCGCACCGAGGTCGTGACGCTGGTGCTGACCGGGGTCGCCGTCAACGCCGTGTGCGGCGCCGGCATCGCCTTCCTCACCTTCCTCGGCGACACCCAGGCGCGCGAGCAGATCGTGTTCTGGCAGCTCGGCAGCCTGAACGGCACCCGCTGGGAGTACGTCGCGGTGGTCGCGCCGTTCGTCGCGGTCGGCCTGGTCGTGGCCCTGCTGGTGGCGCGCCGCCTGGACCTGCTGGCGCTGGGGGAGCGGGCCGCCCGGCACGTCGGGGTCGACGTCGAGCGGCTGCGGGTCGTCTGCATCGTCGCGGTCGCGCTGCTGACCGGCGCGGCCGTGGCGTTCTGCGGGATCGTGTCGTTCGTCGGGCTGGTCGTGCCGCACCTGGTGCGGATGGCCGTCGGGCCGGGGCACCGTGCGCTGGTCCCGCTCAGCGCGCTGGGCGGCGCCGTCCTGCTGCTCGCCGCCGACCTCGTGGCGCGGACCGCCGTGGCCTACGCCGACCTGCCCATCGGCATGCTGACCGCGCTGGTCGGCGGGCCGTTCTTCTTCTGGCTGATCCGGCGTACCCGCCGGCAGGCGGGGGGCTGGGCGTGACCGGCGTCGACGGCGTGCGGGTGTCCGCACGCGACGTCGCGTTCGCCGTCGAGGGCGCGGTGCTGCTGGACGGCGTCGACCTGGACGTGCGCGCGGGGGAGGTGCTGGCGGTCGTCGGGCCGAACGGCGCCGGCAAGTCGACGCTGCTCGGCGTGCTCGCCGGCGACCTCGCCCCCACGCGCGGCGAGGTCCGGTACGCCGGTGCCGACGTGCGCCGGCTGAAGGTCGGCGACCTGGCCCGGCTCCGCGGGGTGCTGCTGCAGGAGCACACGCTGTCCTTCCCGTTCCCCGTCGTCGACGTCGTGCGGATGGGCCGGTCACCGTGGCGCGGCACCCCGCTGGAGGACGACGACGACCGCGCCGTGGCCGCCGCCCTCGTCGAGGCCGAGGTCGCGCACCTCGCCGCCCGGCGGTTCCCGTCGCTGTCCGGCGGGGAGAAGGCGCGGGTCGCGTTCGCCCGTGCGCGGGCGCAGGCCACCCCGGTGCTGCTGCTGGACGAGCCGACCGCGGCCCTCGACATCCGGCACCAGGAGCTGCTGCTGGAGCGCGCCCGGGACCGCGCGCGGGCCGGTGACGCGGTGGTCGCGGTGCTGCACGACCTGTCCCTGGCGGCCGCGTACGCCGACCGGGTCGCGGTGCTGGCGCGCGGGCGGGTGCGCGGGATCGGCGCGCCGCCCGACGTGCTGACCTCCGCGCTGCTGACCGAGGTGTACCGGTACCCGGTCGAGGTGCTGCCGCACCCGCGGACCGGCGCGCCGCTGGTGCTGCCGGACCGGACCTCCGCCGCCTCGCCGACGCCCGGACCCGCCAGCCCGCCCAGCCCCACGACCGCCGAGACGGAGCCCGCCCGATGACCCCCCTGACCCACCCGGCCCGCGCGCTGCTCGCCCGGGCGGCCGCGGCCGCGCTGGCCGCGGTGCTCGCGCTCGTCGGCTTGGTCGTCATCGCGCCCGCCGCGTCCGCCGCCGCCTCGGTCACCGTCTCCGGCGGCACCGTGTCCGCCGACGGCCCGACCACCGTGCGGGTCAGCGGCGTGGGGTTCCAGTCGATCCAGGGCGCGTTCGGCGGCATCTACGTCGTGTTCGGCTGGGTCTCCGACCCCACCGGGTCCGCGTGGAAGCCGTCCGCCGGCGGCCGCACCGGCGACGGGTACCGGTACGCGCCGGACACCGAGTCGACCGAGAACCAGGGCTTCCAGCGCTTCGTCGCGTTCCCCGGCTCGGACACCGCGGGCGCGGCCAACGGCGGGCTGATCGCCGCCGACGGCACCTGGTCCACCGACCTGGTCATCCCCGGTGCGCGGTTCGTGTCGCAGGACCGGGACGGCGCGCAGACCGAGGTCGACTGCACGCAGGTGCAGTGCGGCGTCCTCACCTTCGGGGCGCACGGCGTGGTGAACCCGTCCAACGAGACGTTCACGCCGATCTCGTTCGGCTCCGCGCCCGTAGCCGCCGCAGGTGCCGGCGCAGCCGCGGCCGGGACGCCCGCGGCGGGGACCGAGGCCGTCGCCGAGCGCGCCCCCGCGTCGCTGGGCGTCGACCGGGCGACCGCGGTGCAGGGCCGGGCGATGACCTTCGCCGCCCAGGGCTTCGAGCCGGGTGAGCAGGTGGTCGGCACCCTCGACTCCGGCGTGGTCTCCGTCGGGCCGCTGACCGCCGGCGCGCACGGCGAGATCGCCGGCGTGCTGCAGCTGCCCGCCGACCTGCGGCTGGGCACGCACGTGCTCAAGCTGACGGGCGCGCAGTCCGGGCTCGCGCCCGAGGTCGAGGTCACCGTGACCCGCGATCCCGCGGAGGCGAGCGCCGCCGACCTGGTCGCGGCCGCCGCGGCGACCGGCGCGACCGACGGGGGCGTGCTGCTCGGGCTGTCCGGTGCGGAGCTCGCCGTGGCGGTCGCCGGGCTGCTGCTGCTCGTCGTCGTGCTGGTGTCGGCGGCGACCGCCGTCCGCCGCCGGCGCGCGACCCGGCGCACGGCGGCACCCGCTCCGTCCGCACCCGCCGTGGCGCCCGATCCCGACCGCACGCAGACCGTCCCGCCGGTGCGCGTGCCGGTCGCGACGTCGCCGGGTGCCGCCAGCACCGCGACCGGGGCGACGCGGTGAGGCGGGCCCTCGCCCTCGCCGCGCTGTCCGCCGGCCTGCTGCTCGCCGCAGCCCCGGTCGCCGCGGCGGCCCCGGCCGCGCCCGTGCCGGACGACCAGATCGACATCACCGTCACCGTCCCCGACCGCTCGGGCCTGCCGTTCACGGTGTCCGACGCGGCGCTGCGCTGGTCGGTGAACACCGAGATGGGATCGGGCGCGTACTTCGGCGGCTGCAACTACCTGATGGCCGGTGTGCCCGGGCCGGACGGCGACGCGGGGAAGGCCAAGGTCTGGTCCGCGACCGACGGGCTGTACCGCGCCGTGCAGGACGACGTCCGGGTCGAGAAGCCGGGTCCCGACGGCACCTTCGCCCCGGCGACCTGGGCGAACCGGTGCCAGGACCGCCACGGCACCACCGTCACCACCGGCAACGGGCTGAGCACCGAGACCCAGGTGGTCCTCGAGGGCGGCACCGGCCGGGTCGACCCCGGCACGGGCACGGCGACGGTGCGCTGGACCGGCACGTTCTCGGTGGTGATGTACGGCGGCATGTCCTACTGGTGGGCGTCCGACCCGGTGCTCACCGTCGCGGCCGACGGCTCCGCGCGCCTGACGGCGACCGCCGGCGGCTTCGGCACCGACATGGCGGACCAGTCCCGGTGGGAGCGGCTCGACCCGACCACGGTCGTGCTGGCCGAGCTGCGCGGCGTCGACGTCGGCGCGGACGACCGCGGCCTCTCCGGGCTGCCGGCGTACCTGGGCGTCGCGGTGCGCACTCCCGCCGGCTCGGCTCCGCAGGACCGCCGGGGCGCCGACTGGGGCGCGTTCCCGCAGTCGTTCGTCGACTTCCAGGGCAGGACCGGGCAGGCGGCGTACTGGTACTCCAGCGGCGGCGCGGCCGACGCCCGCAAGCCCGCGACCCCGCTGTACGTGTCCTACGACGCCGACGTCCCGCTCACCCCGGCCGACGAGCGTCCCGCGGCGCCCGCTGCCGGGCAGACCTCGGCGCTGACCGCCGCCGGCAACCGGGTCGTGCCCCGTGCGGCGGCCGGGTCCTCGTCCGACGTGCTCGCCGCCGGTGCGCTGCCGCCGGTGCCCGGCGTGACGGCGGTGACCGTCGGGCGCGACCTCCCCGGCCTGGTGCCCGCCACGGCCGGCTCCGGGACCGGCCGCGACCGGGCGGCGTGGGGCCTGACCGGCCTGCTGCTCGCGGGCTCGGGCACCGTCATCGGCTTCCGCCGCGGCTGGCTCGTCCTGCCGTGGCGCTGATCCCCGGGCCGGCGCGGACGCCGGCTCGGACCCCCGGTGCGCCGCACGGCGCGCCGACCCCCGCCGGGCCCCCGCCCGGCACCGACCGAGAGGAACTGACGATGGTGGATGCGAACCGTCACCGAGCGCGGCGTGCCGTGGCCGCCCTGGGGGCAGTCGCCCTGGGTGCCGCGACCGCGCTGGTGACCGCGCTGCCGGCCGCCGCGGCGCCGGCGACCGTCGACGACGTCCAGCTGCGCTGGACCCTGAACCAGGAGACCGGCGGCGGCGCGTACTTCGGCGGCTGCAACTTCCTCAGCGCCGGCGCGGCCGGCAACACCGGGTCGTCCCGGACCTGGACGGAGGCGGACGGGTTCTACGCGTCGGCCGCCGGGAACGTCACGATCCAGAAGCCGACCGCCGCGGGCGGCTACGAGCAGCCGACCTGGGCGACCAGGTGCGTGGGGGCGAACGGCGCCGCCGTGAACCCGCAGGCCGGCAGCAGCACGCTGAACCAGGCCGTGTTCGCGGGCGGCACCGGCACCGTCGACGTCGCCGCGGGCACCGCGTCGATCGCGTGGGACGGCGACGTCACCGTCGCGTTCTACGGCGGCATGACCTACTGGACGTTCAGCGACCCGGTCCTCACCGTGGCGGCGGACGGGACCGGCCAGCTGACCGGTACGGCGTCCGGCTACGGCACCTCGATGGAGGACATGTCGCAGTGGGTCCCGGTGGCCCCGGAGCAGATCGTCCTCGCCGACCTGACCGGCGTGGCCGTGGACGCCGACGGCTTCACCGTCACCCCGGACTACCTGGGGGTCGAGGTCACCCCGGCGGGCGGCACCCAGACCCGGACGGGCGCGAGCTGGGGCTCGTTCCCGCAGTCGTTCGTGGACTTCCAGGCCAAGACGGGCCAGACCTCGTACTGGTACTCCTCGGGCGGCGCGGCCGACCCGAAGAAGGTCACCCAGCCGCTGGCCGTCGCGTGGACCGTCGACGCGACCGACCCGGGCACCGACCCCGGCACCGACCCGGGCACGGGCGGGGACGCGGACGTCGACCTCGAGGTCACCGTCCCCACCACCCCCGTCGAGCCCGAGCCCGGTGAGCTGACCTGGTCGGTCGGCGGCGGCGCGGGCGCGGTCAGCCTCGGCACGGCCGTCGCGGACGCGAGCGGGTTCAGCGCGTCCGGTGCGCTCAAGCAGGTCTCGGTCTCCGACACGCGCTCCACCGGCGACGCGTGGACCCTCAACGGCGCGGTCTCGGCGTTCACCGGCACGGCCGGCTCGTTCCCGGGCTCCGCGCTCGGCTGGACCCCCGCGCTGAGCGGCAACTCCGTCGGCGCCGTCGCCGGTGCGCCCGTGACCGCGGGTGCCGGTTCCGGCCTGTCGGCGTCCTCGACGCTGGTCTCCGCGCCCGCCGGCCACCCCGCCGGCACCGTGGCGGTCGACGCCGCCCTGGGTCTGCGCCTGCCGCTCGACACCCCGTCGGGCGACTACACCGGGGTGCTGACCCTGACCGTGGTCGGCTGAGCCGACCGTGACCGACGCCCCCGTCCTGCCCCCCGCTGCTCCCGTCCCGCGCGGCACCCGCCCGCGCGGGACGGGACGAGCGGTGGCGGCGCTGCTCGCCGCGGCGCTGCTCCTGCTCGTCCCCGGCCCGGCCGGCGTCGCGGCTGCCGCCACCGACCCCGCTACCGACCCCGCCGCGCTGTCCTGGGGCGTCGTGCCCGCCGACGGCGACCAGGGCACCGGCCGGGCGAACTTCGCCTACGCCGTCGAGCCCGGCACCGAGCTGCGCGACGCCGTCGTGGTCACCAACCACGGGCAGTCCCCCCTGGAGCTCGACGTCTACGCCGCCGACGCCCGCACCACGACCAGCGGCCAGCTGGACCTGCTGCCCGCCGACGAGCCCTCGACCGGCGCGGGCACCTGGGTCGCCCTGGACGTCCCGCACGTCTCCCTCGCGGCCGGAGCGTCCGTCGAGGTGCCGTTCACCGTCCGCGTCCCCGCCGACGCCACCCCCGGCGACCACAGCGGCGGCGTCGTCACGGCGGCCGTCAGCGCCGACGACGGCTCCACCGTGCGCCTGGACCGCCGCCTCGCGCTGCGGATGCACCTGCGCGTCGCGGGCGAGGTCGCCCCCGCGCTCACGATCGAGGGCCTGACCGTCGAGCACCACGGCACCCCGAACCCGGTGGGCGCCGGCTCCGTGGTGGTCCGGTACCGCGTGACGAACACCGGCAACGCCCGCATCGTGGCGACCGAGGCCGTCACCGTCGCCGGCCTGGCCGGCACGCGCCGCACCGTCGAGGCCGTGCCCGCCGACGAGGCCGTCGAGGTGCTGCCCGGCTCGGTCGTCGAGCGCGAGGTCGTGCTCGACGACGTGCGCGCGCTCGGCTCCGTCGACGTCCAGGTCCTCGCCGCCGCCACCGCCGTCGGGCTCGGCGGCGGGGCGACCGCGCGCGCCACCGCCGACGCGTCCGTCGTGGCCGTGCCGTGGGCGTTCGCGGTCCTGGTGCTGGCGCTCGCCGGGGGGATCGTGGCCCTGCTCGTCGTCCGGCGCCGCCGCGCTCGGGCCGCCGTGGCTGTGAGTCCCGTCGCACCCGCCGCCCGCGGGGCCGCCCCGGAGAGCGGTCCGGGGGTGCCGGGTGGCATCGTGCTCCCCGAGACCTCGCGACCGCACGACGGAGGACACCCCGCATGACCGCGCCGCACGCCGCACGACCCGCCGGGGCTCCCGGGACCGGGCCGGGTGGCGGGCACCCCGGTGGCGGGCACTCCGGTGGCCACCCGGGCGGGCGGCCCGGCGGTCGTCCGGCCGGTCACCCCGGTGGCGGGCACCCCGGCCGGCCCGGCGCGGGTCCGGTCGGCCCCCCGCAGGTCCCGACCCCCGCGCTGCCCCGGCGGGTCGGCGTGCTGCCGGCCGTGCTCACCTGGGTCGTCGCCGCGGGGACCACGGCGGTCTACCTGGCGCTCGGTGCCGTGCTGGACTCCGCCCGCACGGGCGACGGCGTGCCGGCCGGGGCCGTCGCCGTGATCGTGCTGGGCGTCGTGGCGCTGGCCGCGGCGGCGTTCGCCGGCCCGCGTCTGAGCCTCGGCGCCGTCGGACCGCGCGAGTCCGAGCGGCGCGACGTGCTGCTGGAGCAGGTGTTCCGGCTCGGCGTCGCGTTCCGCACCCAGGAGCGCTCCGGCCGGTTCGTGTCGACCGCCACCGACGGCGTCGAGCGTGCCGCCTCCTACGAGGCCACCTTCAAGTTCCCGATCGTCGCGTCGATGACCGTGCCGGTGGTCGCGCTGGTGGCGCTGGGTGCCGCCGTCGACTGGGTGGTGGCCGGCTGGCTCGCCCTGGCGCTGCCCGCGATCCCGCTGCTGGTCGGCGGGTTCCAGAAGGCGTTCCGCGGCGTCTCCGTGCAGTACCGGATGACCGCGCGCCGGTTCGCCGCGCAGTTCCTCGACGCGATCCAGGGCCTGCCGACGTCGACGGCGTTCAACCGCGCGGGTGCCAAGGGTGCCGAGCTGGCGCGCGGCGCCGAGCAGCTGCGGCGGATGGTGATGGGCCTGCTCGCGCGCAACCAGCTGGTGCTGCTGGTCATCGACTCGTCGTTCTCGCTCGCGATGGTGACCGCCGCCGCCGGCCTGGCGATGGTGCGGCTGCGGGACGGCGCGATCACGCCGGGGCAGGCGATCGCCGTCGTGCTGGTGTCGACCGTCCTGCTCGAGCCGCTCGACCGCGTCGGCCAGTTCTTCTACGTCGGCATGGGCGGCCGGGCCGCGGTCCGGGAGATCGACGCCGTGCTCGCGCAGCCCGCCACGGCGGGCGACGCCCCGGGTGTGCGCGCGCCCGCGACCAGCACGTTCCACGTGGATCACCGGGCGACGGCCGCCGACGTCGGCCCCGGCGACGGGACCGCCGACCGGCCCGAGGCCGTCGCGCTCGAGCACGTGTCGTTCGCCTATCCCGGCGGCCGCCCGGTGCTGGACGACGTGTCGTTCACCGTGCCCCGCGGCGGGCGCGTCGCGCTGATCGGGCCGTCCGGCTCCGGCAAGAGCACCGTCGCCGCGCTGGTCCAGGCGCACCTGCGACCCGGCTCCGGGCAGGTCCGGGTCGGCGGGCACGACGCGACGACCGTGCCGGTCGACTGGGTGCGCGCGCAGACCGCCGTCGTCGCGCAGAGCACCTACCTGTTCACCGGCACCCTCGCGGACAACCTGCGGCTCGCGGCGCCCGACGCCGACGACGACCGGCTGTGGGACGCGCTCGCGCAGTCGAACCTCGCCGACGACGTCCGGCGGTTCCCCGACGGGCTCGCCACCCGGGTGGGGGAGCGCGGGCTGTCGCTGTCGGGCGGGCAGGCGCAGCGGCTCGCCGTCGCGCGGGCCCTGCTCAAGGACGCGCCCGTGCTGCTGCTCGACGAGCCCACCAGCCAGGTCGACGCCGCGTCGGAGTCCGCGCTGGTCGAGGCGCTGGACCGGGCGGGCACCGGCCGCACCGTGATCCTGGTGGCGCACCGGCTGAGCACCGTGCGCGGCGCGGACGAGGTGCTCGTCCTCGCCGAGGGCCGGATCGTCGAGCAGGGCCCGCCCGACCACCTCGGCGGCATCGACTCCTACTACGCCCGTGCGCTGGACCTGTCCGGTGTCGCCCCGACCGCGACGGAGGCCCGCCCGTGACCGCGACCACCGCCCCGGGCACGGCCGCCACGGCGTCCCCGGCGGCCCCGGGCGCCGACGTCCCGCTGAGCCGGGCCGCGATCTCGCGCCGGCTGGTCCGGTTCGGCCGCCCCGTGCTGCCGCCGCTGGCGGCGTCCCTCGTCTGCCGGGTGCTCGGCCAGCTGCTGGGCATCGCGCTGCTCGGCGTCGCGGCCTGGGGCGTCGCGCGGCTCGCCGACGACCCGTCCGCGCCGGTCGCCCCGGTGGTCTGGACGCTCGTCGTGCTGTCGCTGGTGAAGGGTGTCGTCCGGTACCTGGAGCAGTTCACCGGGCACGCCGTCGCCTTCCGCGCGCTGGCCATGCTGCGCGTCGACTTCTACGACCGCCTCGCGCCGCAGTCGCCCGCGGGCGTGCTGTCGCGACGCACGGGCGACCTGGTGAACCGCGCGACCAAGGACGTCGACAAGGTCGAGGTGTTCTTCGCGCACACCCTGGTGCCGGCCGTCGCCGCGGTCGTCGTGCCCCTGACCGTCCTCGTGGTGCTCGCCGTCGGGTTCGACCTGGTGCTCGCGCTGGTGCTGCTGCCGTTCCTGCTGCTGGTCGGGGCCGTCGTCCCCGCCTGGGGCCGCACGCCGAGCGCCGCCGCGGCCACCCGGGTGCGTGCCGCGCGCGGCCGGCTCGCGCAGCTGGTCACCGAGTCGCTGCAGGGCGTGCGCGAGGTGCTCGCGTTCGGCGCCGCCGACCGCCGCCGCGCCGAGGCCCGGGCCGTCGCCGCCGACGTGGGCACCGGGCTGGCCGGCCTGGCCACCTGGACGGCCCGACGCCGTGCCGCGAACGCCGTCCTGCTGGTCGCCGCCGTCGTGGTGGTGGCCCTGGTCGGGGCCGCGCGGGTCGAGGCCGGTGCCCTGGACTGGGCCTCCTACGCGGTCGCCGTGGTCGTCTCCCTCGCGGTCTTCACGCCGGTGCTCGCCGTCGAGGACGTCGCGCCCGAGCTGGAGCAGGCGTTCGCCGCCGCCCGGCGGATCTGGCGGGTCACCGACGCCGCCCCCGCGACCCGCACGCCCGCCGACCCCGTGCCGCTGCCCGACGGGCCGCTGGACGTGCGGTTCGAGGGTGTCGCGTTCACCTACCCCGCACCCGACGTCGACCCCGACGACCCGGCCGCCGCCCTGGCGCCCGCCGAGCGCCGGCCCGTGCTCACCGGGCTCGACCTGCACGTGCCCGCGGGCAGCACCACCGCGGTCGTCGGCTCCTCCGGTTCCGGCAAGTCCACGCTGGTGAACCTGCTCACCCGGGCCTGGGACCCGGACGCCGGGCGCGTCCTGCTCGGCGGCGTCGACGTGCGGGACGTCTCGCTGGAGGACCTGCGCCGGCACGTCGCCGTCGTCGGCCAGAGCACCTACCTGTTCAACGACACCCTCGCGGCGAACCTGCGGCTGGCCGCGCCCGACGCCACCGACGCCGAGCTGGAGGACGCCTGCCGCCGGGCCGCCCTGCACGACGCGGTCGTCGCCATGCCCGACGGCTACCAGACCCGTGTCGGGGAGATGGGCGAGCGGCTGTCCGGCGGGCAGCGGCAGCGCGTCGCCATCGCCCGGGCGCTGCTGCTGGACGCGCCCGTGCTGGTGCTGGACGAGGCGACCAGCCAGCTCGACGTCGCCACCGAGGCCGAGATCACCGGCGCCCTGGCCGAGGCCGCCCGCGGCCGCACCGTGCTGGTCATCGCGCACCGGCCGGGCGCCGTGCGCACCGCCGACCGCGTGCTGCGCATCGACGACCTCACCCGGGGCTGACCCCGCGGCGATCGGGCCGGCGACCAAGCAGCAACCGGGCCGGGACCAGGTCGGGACCAGGCGGGACCGGGCTGGGCACCCGGCCGGACGTCAGGACGTGCGGGTGGCGACGACGTCGCGCGAGGCGCGGCCCTCCTCGAGGCCGCGGGCCTCGAACTTGGTCACCGGCCGGTGCTCCGGCCGCGGCGTGTAGCCGGCGGAGACGTTCGTCAGCCCGGGGTCGCCCTCGACGACCTCGAGCATCTGCTGCGCGTACTGCTCCCAGTCGGTCGCGCAGTGCAGCGTGCCGCCGACCCGCAGTCGGCTGCGGAGCAGCGCGACGTGCTCGGGGGCGATGATGCGGCGCTTGTGGTGCCGGGCCTTCGGCCACGGGTCCGGGAAGAACACGTGCACCGCGTCGAGCGCGTCCGGGGCGACGAGCCGCCGCACCAGGTCGAGCGCGTCGCCGTGCGCCACCCGGACGTTGGTCAGGCCGGCGTCCTCGACGAGCGTCAGCAGGTGCGCGACCCCCGGCAGGTGCACCTCGACCGCGAGGTAGTCACGGCCGGGGTCGGCGGCGGCCATCTCGACGGTGGTGTCGCCCATCCCGGAGCCGATCTCGAGCACGACCGGCGCCACCCGGCCGAACAGCGCGGCCGTGTCGAGCGTGCCGTCCGGGGCGGTGGGCGGCAGGCCGAGCGCCGGGTCGTGCACGGAGAACCCGAGGCGGGGCCACAACCGCTCCAGGGCCTCGGCGCGGCGCGGGCCCAGGGCGGCCTTGCGCGGGTGGAAGGTGCGCACCGGCTCCCCGGCCGACTTCCGGGCGGGCTGGAACGCGGCCCCGGCGGACGGGGCGGCGGGGCGGTCGTCCGGCGCGGGCACGGCGTCGAGGGTAGCCGCGCGAGCACCCCCGGCGCGCGGCCCGGACGCGCGCCCCGGGACCGGCTCTGGCGACCGGGTCAGGCGACCAGCTCGGGCGACCGGCTCGGGCGACCGGCTCAGGCGAGCGGCGCGCTGCTCGGCTCGGCGGTCGACATCAGCCAGAGGTGCTCGCCGAACGGCCCGGTGACCTCGGCGAGCCGGCCGTACGGCGTGTCCTCCGGCTCGGCCACGACCGCCCCGCCGAGGCGCACGGCGGCAGCGGCCGCCGCGTCCGTGTCGGGCACCGCGAAGTAGACCGCCCACGACGCCTGCGGCCAGTGCGGACCGCCACCGATCCCGCCGACGTCCCGGCCGTCCACCTGCAGCGTCGCGTAGTCGAAGCCCTCGGCGCTGATGTCCTGCAGCCCGTACCCGAACGCGTCCCGGTAGAACGCCCGGGCGTCGGCCGAGCGGGTGGACAGGTGCTCGTTCCAGATCATCGCGCCGGGCTCGTTCACCACCTCCGCGCCGATCGACGTGCCCGCCTGCCAGAGCGCGACCGCCGCGCCGGTGGGGTCCGCGAGCACCGCCATCGACCCGAAGTCCATGACGTCCATCGGCCCGGCCAGCGCCGTCGCACCGGCCGCCGTCGCCCGGTCGGCGTCGGCGCGCACGTCCGACGACGCGAGGAACGTGAGCCAGGCGGGTGCGGCGCCGTCCGGGAGCACGCCGCTCAGCGCGGCGGCGCGGCGGCCGCCCAGCAGCCCCTCGCTGTAGAAGCCGGTCTCCTCCGGACCCACCTGCCACCGCCAGCCGAGCAGCTCGCCGTAGAACCGGCGCCCCGCCTCGAGGTCGGGGACGGCGAGCTCCGCCCAGCAGGGCGTGCGGTCGGGCCAGGGCTGGTCGCGCACGGTCATCGTCGTCTCCCTCGACGTCGGGCCCCGCCGGTCCGGGGCGCCGTGCGCCCATCAGACCACCGCGCACCGACACGCGACCAGACCGCGCGGACCCCGGGGACGGCGAAGGGGGCGTCCCGGCGGACCGGCGCCCCCTCCGCGCGCCGGTCCACCAGGACGCCCCCGTCCGGGGCCGCCGTCTCAGGCGGCGGTGCGGCCCAGACCCGCGAACTGCCAGCCGGCGTCGCGCCAGCGGGCCGGGTCCAGCTTGCCGCGCGCGTCGACGACGCGCGGGGTGGCCGCCAGCGGCGCCAGCTTCACGGCGTCGGCGTTGGCGAACTCGTCCCACTCGGTGAGGACCAGGACGACGTCGGTGCCCTCGACGGCCTCCTCGATGGAGGTCGCGTAGGACAGCGTCGGGAAGGACCGGCGCGCGGTGTCGCCGGCCTCGGGGTCGAAGACCGTCACCTGGGCGCCGCGCAGGTGCAGCGCCGCGGCGACGTTCAGCGCCGGCGAGTCGCGGACGTCGTCGGTGTCCGGCTTGAACGCCGCGCCGAGCACGCCGATCCGGCGGTTCAGCACGGAGCCGCCGCAGGCCTCGACCGCCATGTCCAGCACGCGCTCGCGCTGGCCCATGTTGATCTCGTCGACCTGCTGCAGCAGCGCCGAGGCCCGGTACGCGCCGAGCTCGTTGGCGCGGTGCATGAGCGCGCGGATGTCCTTGGGCAGGCAGCCGCCGCCGAAGCCGAGGCCGGCGTTGAGGAACTGGCGGCCGATGCGGACGTCGTGGCCCAGGGCGTCGGCGAGCACCGTGACGTCGGCGCCGGCGGCCTCGCAGACCGTGGAGATCGCGTTGATGAACGAGATCTTCGTGGCCAGGAACGCGTTGGCGCTGACCTTGACCAGCTCCGCGGTCGGCAGGTCGGTCACGACGACCGGGGTGCCCTCGGCGATCGGGCCGGCGTAGACCTCGCGCAGCGTGGCCTCGGCACGGGCGGAGGTGCCGCCGATGACGATGCGGTCCGGGTGCAGGGTGTCCTCGACGGCCTTGCCCTCGCGCAGGAACTCGGGGTTCCAGACCAGCTCCGCCGACGTGCCGGCGGGCAGCTCGGGCGCGATCAGCTCGCGCAGCCGGGCCGCGGTGCCGACCGGGACGGTCGACTTGCCGACGATCAGCCCGTCCTTGGTCAGGTTGCGGGCGATGGTGGTCGCGGCGGACTCGACGTAGGCCAGGTTGGCGGCGTGGCTGGTCTTCATCTGCGGGGTGCCCACGCAGATGAAGTGCACGTCGCCCCAGGCGGCGGCCGCCGCGAGGTCGGTCGTGAACTTCAGGCGGCCGGTGGCGAGGTGCTTCTCGAGCAGCGGGTCGAGCCCGGGCTCGTAGAACGGCACCTTGCCGGCGGCGAGGGCGTCGACCTTGCTCTGGTCGATGTCGGCGCCGAGGACCTCGAAGCCGAGCTCGGCCATGGCGACCGCGTGCGTGGCGCCGAGGTAGCCGGTGCCGTAGACGCTGATCTTGTGCGAGCCGGCGGGCTCGGGGGCGGGGCCGGAGGCGGCCAGGTCCTCGGCCGCCAGGGTGGCGGCGGAGAGGGACGCGTCGTTCATGGGAGTGCTCCTCACGGTGGGGCGCGGGCTGCGGGGGGTGCGGGTCCGGCGGTTCACGGGGCGGCCGTCGGGGTCGGGGTGGGCGTGGGCACGGCGGTGGGGGCCGGGCTCGGGGTGCCGCTGGGCGCCGGGGACGGCGCCGGGCCCGGCGCGGTCGTCGGGGCCGGGGCCTCGGCCGCCGGCTCGGGGGCCGGCGCCGCGGGCAGCGTCGGGGCCGCGAGCGGCAGGGCGGCGGTGGTGCCGAGCACCGACCCGCCGAACCCGCGGGCGGGGGCGGCGATGCCGGCGCGGAACGCCTCGAGGCTGTTGGCCCGCGAGTCGACCCGCCAGTCGTTCGTCGCCAGCTGGCCGTCGACGTAGGTGCTGACCGCGAGGTTGAACCACGCGAAGCCGATCACGTCGTCGTTGGCGCCGGGGTCGAAGCCCTCGAAGAACGACTTCACCCAGGCGGGCTTGGTGCCGCCGATCTCGGACGCGCCGACCTCGGCCAGCAGGATCTTCTTGTCCGTGATCGCCCGGAGCTGCTCGAGCGTCCGGCCGTAGGTGTACGAGAACGTCGAGTCGTTGTCCGCCTTGTACGGCGGACGCTGGTAGCCGGAGAGGCCGACCCAGTCGACGTACGCGTCGCCGGGGTAGAGCGCCTGCAGGAACTCCTGGCTCTGGTTGGCCGCCGGCAGGTTGTTGACGATGTTCGGCGCCCACACCCAGACGACGTACTGGTTGGCACCGTTGGCCTCGAAGATGTCGTGCACGTGCTGCCACATCTGCACGAAGTCGCCGACGCCGTTGCCGTTGATCGGCGCGCCGGAGCCGGTCTGCTCGGCCCAGGGGTACCAGACGCCGTTCATCTCGTGGTCGAGCCGGATGGCCAGCGGCAAGCCGGTGGCGGCGATGTCCTGCGCGTACTTGGTCAGGTAGGCGTCGAAGTCGCCGGCGAGGATCCGCGGCAGGCTGTAGGCCGGCTCGTCCACGACGTCGTTCTTCGAGGCGATCGGGCGCGACTCCCAGGTGAGCATCGGCAGCATGTCGCGCTCCCAGGCCCGCGTGACCGCGTTGGCCCGGAAGTCCTCGTCCCAGCCGCCGAAGTAGCCGACCATGTTCTGCGTCTGGCCGACGTCGGAGGCCGCCGCGTCGAACGTGGCCCAGTTGAACGGGGCCTGCTCGGTGTACATGCCGAAGTAGCGGGACGACGGGTCCACCAGCTCGGCCTTGGTGGGCGCGGTCGGCTTGGTCGGCGTCGCGGGCGGCGCCGTCGGGTTGCTCGGCACCGGCGTGCTCGGGTTGTTCGGCGTGGCGCCGCCGGAGCCCGCGCCGGCGCCGCCGGCCGCGGCCTTGGAGCCGCTGCGGGAGCCGGACTTCGAGCCCGACGACGTCGAGCCCGTGGACTTCTTGCCGGCGTCGGCCTCGGCGGCGGCCGCCGCGGCCTCGCGCTCGGCCTGGGCCTTGGCGCCGTCGGCCTCGCCCTTCTTGCGGGCGGCCTGCTCGTCGGCCAGGACGTCCCGGAGGGCGTCGGCCTGGGAGCGGCTGGCCTGCAGCTGCCCCTCCAGCTCGGCGTTGCGGGCCTGGAGCGCGAGCTCCTCGGCCGTCGGCTCGTTGGCGGCGGCCCCCACGATCGAGGAGACCGTCGGGGTGTTCCACACCACCAGGGTGATCGCCAGGAGCGCCACGGCGATGGTCGCGGTCGCGATGCGCGCCCGCATGGTCATCCGGCCCATCGTGGGCGCCCACCAGGCCTTGCCGGTGTGCGTGCTCGGTGCGTCAGACATAGAGGAGTGCCTCCAGGGCGAACAGGATCACGGCGATCCCGTAGGGGATGGCGGCCAGCGGGTTGAGCCGCTTGCGGGTCGGGGCGGGGGCAGCCGTACGGGCCTGCCGCCGCGAGCTCTCGGGGAGCGTGGCGAGCGCCGCCTGCCGGTCGGGCGCGGCCAGGTCGGGTGCGGCCAGCACGGCAGCAGCGGCGGGGGCGTTCTCCGGCGCGTCGCCGGCCGCGAGGGCGGCGGGCGAGACGTGCGCGTGGACCGGGGTGCCCGGGTCCGTGGCGTGGTCGCGCTGCGTCGGGAAGCCGCCGGTCGCGTCGGCCGACGTCCGGTCGACGACGTCCACCGGGGCGGGTCCGGCCATCAGGCCGAGCTCGGCCTCGAGCGACTGGTCCGTCGGGGTCTCCTCGGAGAACCCCGGGTCGCCACCGGCGTAGGCGCCGGCGCGGGTGCCCCAGCCGGAGGCGTGCGCCATCCGCAGGAAGCCGAGCAGGCGGACCGGCATGAGGAAGAACGTCGACACGATGATGAAGATCGGGAGCCGGAAGAAGTCGCTGGGGACCTCCTGCAGGTGCCGGATCTGGCGGATCGCCATCGACAGCACGGAGGACACGACCATCAGGCCGATGACCCAGAACCAGCCGGCCTGCGCGCCGTAGGTCTCCAGCATCGCCTCGTAGAGGTTGACGCCGGTGCCGCTGACGGACCGGTAGATCCAGCCGGCGATCGTGCCGACCAGCAGGAACGGCAGGATGATGTCGGCGAGGAAGAAGATCGACAGCACCGGCGCGTGCCCGAGCATCCAGGGCAGCATCCGCAGGGTGTTGTACTGCGACCCGCGCGCCCAGCGCAGCTGCTGCTTGAACAGCTTCTTCACCTGCAGCGGAGCGTCCGTGTAGACCAGGCTCGTGTGCTGGTAGACGGTGCGGTAGCCCTGCTTCAGCGTGAGGTTGGTCAGGGTGCGGTCGTCGGAGACCTCGAGGAACACGCCCATGAACCGCTGCGTCATGAAGTCGTGCATGACCTCCATGAGGATGTGCCGGCGGAACGCGATCGTGCGGCCCGGGAGGCAGCCGACCTGGCCGAGCACCGACTGCGCGGGCATCGAGTAGAGCGACCGCGAGTTCTCGAGCCAGTCCGCCCAGCGGGTGATCCAGGAGCGCGACGGCTCCAGGATGCGCTGGCGGGTGGTGACGCCGCCGACGTTCGAGTCCTTGAACGGCTTGATGAGCTCGGACAGCGCGCCCGGCGTCCAGACCGTGTCGGAGTCGAGCAGCACGGTGATGTCGTACTTCGACAGCTCGGTGCCGATCTTGACGGCGTTGCGCTTGCCCGGGATCGGGGTGTGCACCCAGCGCACGAGGGGCGCGAACTCGTCGCAGACCGCCTCGAGGTCCGGGTTCCGCTTGCCGTTGATGACGACGATGACCTCGTCGGGGCGCTGCTCGGTGACGCGGGTCAGCACGTCGCGGAACAGGTCGAGCGGCTCGTCCACGACGGGGACGATGACGCTGGTGGTCTCGTGGTGCTCGGCCGTCCACGGGCGGTACCGCCGGGACAGGCCCACCTTGAGGAGCCAGAGGGCCCACACGAGGCCGGAGAAGATCGTGAACAGGTACAGCTCGGCGTTGTCGTCGAGCATGTGCCGGATCTGCAGGATGAAGATGAACATCGCTCACCTCGGCGCTGGTCGGGAGGGGAAGAGCCAGCGGCGACGGTGACGCGGCGAAGAGGACGAGATCGGAGAGCGCATCCCCGGCGAGGACGCCGGCGGGCGGAGCGCGGTCCGCTGTGACTCGGTGACGGGCGATCTGGGCAGGGGTGTCACCCGAAAGGGCGGGCGACGAGGTGGTGGCGGACGATCCTGTGAGCCGGATGTGCTCCCGGCCGACGGTGGTCCAAGAGTGTTGGTCGCGACCTCCGCAGCGCAACTCTCTTCGGGCGAATCGGGCACCGTTTGTGACATGTGCCACACGAGCGCTGTCCGGTTTGCGGGCATATGCGCAGATGACAGACGTGCAACTCGGACATGCAAGGACGTTTGCGACGCTCGGTCGAGCTCCTGGTCAGATGCGAGATCGGCGATGTCGTGCATGTGTCGCGCGCGGGTCGGGCGAGTGAACATGGTCACAACGGGTCATGACAGATGTCAGTGTCATGACGGGATGTGACTGCGCGTGTGACACGGCGGGGCGGGAAGGGGTCCGCCCCGGGGTCGACGGCGAGAGTTGAGCGGAATACGCTCAACTTCGGCACGGTTGCGCCGGGTGCCCGGCGGGACGTGCCGGGCCTCGAGGACTCACGCACGGAGGGGACGTTGGACGCGAAGCTGACCACCAAGACGCAGGAGGCGCTCGGCGACGCCATCCAGCAGGCGACGGCCGCCGGGAACCCGCAGCTGGAGCCGGCGCACCTGCTGAACGCGCTGCTCGCGCAGGAGGGCGGGGTGGCCACCGGGCTGCTCGACGCCGTCGGCGCCGACCGCCAGGCGCTCGGCCGCGCCGTGCGCGCCGTCCTGGTCGGCCTGCCCGCCGCCACCGGGTCGTCGGTCGTGCAGCCCGTGCCGTCCCGCGCGACGGGTGCGGCGCTCGACGCCGCGAACGCCGAGGCGCGCACGCTCGGTGACGACTACGTCTCCACCGAGCACCTGCTGCTCGGCATCGCCGCCGGGCAGACCGGGGTCGCCGACGCGCTGCGCGCGCAGGGTGCCTCCCGGGACGCGCTCGCCGCGGCGCTGCCGTCGGTGCGCGGCTCGGCCCGCGTCACCAGCCCGAACCCCGAGGGCACCTACAAGGCGCTCGAGCAGTACGGCGTCGACCTCACCGAGCGCGCCCGCGACGGCAAGCTCGACCCCGTGATCGGCCGGGACGCCGAGATCCGCCGGGTGATCCAGGTGCTGTCCCGGCGCACCAAGAACAACCCCGTGCTGATCGGCGAGCCCGGCGTCGGCAAGACCGCCGTGGTCGAGGGGCTCGCGCAGCGCATCGTCGCCGGGGACGTCCCCGAGTCGCTGCGCGGCAAGCGGCTGGTCTCGCTGGACCTCGCGGCGATGGTCGCGGGCGCCAAGTACCGCGGCGAGTTCGAGGAGCGGCTCAAGGCCGTCCTGACGGAGATCACCTCCTCCGAGGGCGAGGTCGTCACGTTCATCGACGAGCTGCACACCGTCGTCGGCGCGGGCGCCGGCGGCGAGGGGGCCATGGACGCCGGCAACATGCTCAAGCCGATGCTCGCCCGCGGCGAGCTGCGGCTGGTCGGCGCCACCACGCTGGACGAGTACCGCGAGCGGATCGAGAAGGACCCCGCCCTGGAGCGCCGGTTCCAGCAGGTGTACGTCGGGGAGCCGTCCGTCGAGGACACCGTCGCCATCCTGCGCGGGCTGAAGGAGCGGTACGAGGCGCACCACAAGGTGACGATCGCCGACGCCGCGCTCGTCGCGGCCGCCGCGCTGTCCGACCGGTACATCACCGGCCGCCAGCTGCCCGACAAGGCCATCGACCTGGTCGACGAGGCCGCGTCCCGGCTGCGCATGGAGCTGGACTCCTCGCCGGTCGAGATCGACGAGCTGCAGCGGGCCGTGACCCGGCTCGAGATGGAGGAGGTCGTGCTCTCCGAGGCCGACGACCCCGCCTCGCGCGAGCGGCTGGAGAAGCTGCGCGCCGACCTGGCCGACCGCCGCGAGGAGCTGGCCGGGCTCACCGCGCGGTGGGAGAAGGAGAAGGCCGGGCACAACCTGGTCGGCGACCTCAAGGCGCGCCTGGACGAGCTCCGGTCCACCGCGGACCGGCTGCTGCGCGAGGGCGACCTGTCCGGCGCCGCGCGCATCCAGTACGGCGAGATCCCGGCCGTCGAGCAGGAGATCGCCGCCGCCGAGGAGCGCGAGCGCGCCACCGACGCCCTGGTCCTGGCGGAGCACGACGCCGCGCCGATGATCGCGGACAAGGTCGGCCCCGACGAGATCGCCGAGGTCGTCGCCATGTGGACCGGCATCCCCGCCGGCCGCCTGCTCGAGGGCGAGACGGCCAAGCTGCTCCGCATGGAGGAGGTGCTCGGCGAGCGCCTGATCGGGCAGCGCACGGCGGTCGCCGCCGTGTCCGACGCGGTGCGCCGCTCCCGCGCGGGCATCGCCGACCCCGACCGGCCGACGGGCTCGTTCCTGTTCCTCGGCCCGACCGGCGTCGGCAAGACCGAGCTGGCCAAGGCGCTCGCGGACTTCCTGTTCGACGACGAGCGCGCCATGGTGCGGATCGACATGTCCGAGTACGCCGAGCGGCACTCGGTGGCGCGCCTGATCGGGGCGCCCCCGGGCTACGTCGGCTACGAGGAGGGCGGCCAGCTCACCGAGGCCGTCCGGCGCCGCCCGTACTCCGTGCTGCTGCTGGACGAGGTCGAGAAGGCGCACCCCGAGGTGTTCGACATCCTGCTGCAGGTGCTGGACGACGGCCGGCTGACCGACGGCCAGGGGCGCACCGTCGACTTCCGGAACGTCATCCTGGTCCTGACGTCCAACCTCGGCTCGCAGTTCCTCGTCGACCCGCTGCTCGACCCGGCCGGCCGCCGGGACGCCGTGATGGGCGCCGTGCGCGAGGCGTTCAAGCCGGAGTTCCTCAACCGGCTGGACGACGTCGTGCTGTTCGACCCGCTGTCGCTGGCCGAGATCACCCGGATCGTCGACCTGCAGGTGGCGGCGCTCGCCGCCCGGCTCCGCGACCGGCGGCTCACGCTGGACGTCGACCCGGCCGCCCGGGAGTGGCTCGCCATGGAGGGGTTCGACCCCGCCTACGGCGCCCGGCCGCTGCGGCGCCTGGTGCAGCGCGAGATCGGCGACCGGCTGGCCCGGCTGCTGCTGGCCGGCGAGGTGCACGACGGGGACACCGTCCGCGTCACCCGGTCCACGCAGGAGGGCGAGGGGCTGGCGCTGGCCCGCGCCTGACGCCTCGCTCGTCGATGACGGCGGCGGAGGTGCGCCCGAGGCGGTACGCACCCCCGCCGCCGTCGTCGTCCCCCAGGCCGCCGCGTCGCGGGCGTGCGACGATCGATCGCGATGATCGCCACCGTCGTCCGCACCGCCCCGGCCGCGGCCCAGGGCTCCGGCGCCGAGCTCACCGGCCTGGCCGGCTGGGTGGTCGGCGTCATCGAGGCGCTCGGCCCGCTCGGCGTCGGCCTGATCGTGGCGCTCGAGAACCTGTTCCCGCCCATCCCGTCCGAGGTCGTGCTGCCCGTCGCCGGCTACGTCGCGAGCCAGGGGCAGATGAACCTGGTCGCGGCCGTCGTCGCCGCGACGGCCGGCGCCGTGGCCGGGGCGTGGCTCCTGTACGGCCTCGGCGCCTGGTTCGGCCGGGACCGCCTGCGCCGGTGGCTCGAGGTGATCCCCCTCATGGAGGTGGAGGACCTGGACCGCGCCGAGGCGTGGTTCGACCGGCACGGCGGCGCCGCGGTGCTGATCGGGCGGTGCGTGCCCGTCGTGCGGTCGCTGGTGTCCGTCCCGGCCGGGCTCGAGCGGATGCCGCAGGGGAGGTTCCTGCTCTACACCGCGATCGGCTCGGCGGTCTGGAACAGCCTGCTGATTGTCGGCGGGTACGTGCTCGGCGCCCGGTGGCAGGACATCGGGCACTACTCCGACTCCATCAACTACGCGGTGTACGCCGCGATCGTCCTCGTCGTGGTCCGGTTCGTCTGGACCCGCCTGCGCCGCCGGAGCAGCGCCGGCCGTGGCTGAGCGCCGAGCCGCGCCGGACCGCCCGGGCGCCCAGGAGTGGGTGCCGCCGGACGCCGACGTCGACGCGCTCGCCGCGGCCGCCCCGGGGTGCCGTGGCTGCGAGCTGTGGGCGCCCGCCACCCAGGTGGTGTTCTCCAGCGGGCCGGCGCACGCCCGTCTGGTCCTGGTCGGCGAGCAGCCCGGCGACCGCGAGGACCTCGCGGGGGAGCCGTTCGTCGGGCCGGCCGGGCGGCTGCTGCACGACGCCCTCGCCGACGCCGGGGTCGACCCCGCCGACGTCTACCTGACCAACGCGGTCAAGCACTTCCGGTTCACCGAGCGCGGCAAGCGCCGCCTGCACACGAGCCCCGCCGTCGCGCACGTGCGCGCCTGCCTGCCCTGGCTCACCGCCGAGCTCGCCGCCGTCCGCCCGCGGGTCGTCGTGTGCCTGGGCGCCACCGCGGCCCGCGCCGTGCTCGGCCGGGACGTCACCGTCGGCGAGCTGCGCGGCCGGGTGCTGGACGAGCACCCGGCGGACGCGCCCGACGCCGCCGTGCTGGTCACGGCGCACCCGTCGGCGCTGCTGCGGCTCCGCGGCCGGGACGGCTGGGACGAGGCCCGGGCGGCGCTGGTCGACGACCTCCGCACCGCCGCGGCGGCCACCGGGTCCTGACCAGCCCGCGGCCCGGCGGCTCGCTCAGGCGAACAGCTCGGCCATCGCCGAGGAGTACAGGTCGGCGCCCTTCATCCGGCTGGTCTCCTCCGCGCCGAGCACCCGGCGCACCCCGTCATCGCCGACCACCTGCGACGCCCCGCCCGTACGGCCCAGCGGCAGCACGATCCGCTCCGGCGCCGGCGCGTAGGTCGCGGCCGGCTCCCGCCCGTCCAACGCCGCCCGGATGTTCGCGGCCACCACCTCCGCGTGCGCCCGCGCGGCGGACGCGCGCTTGGACTCCGGCACGTCGGTGATGTCGCCGACCGCCCACACCGTCCGGTGCCCGGCGAGCGCCAGCGTCGGCCCGACCCGCACCTCGCCGAGCCCGTTGCGCGCCGCCGCGAGGTCCCCGGCCAGGTAGTCGCTGGCCGGCAGGTTGCCGTGGCAGCGGAACCACATCTGGGCCTCGACGCGCACGCCGGCCTCCGTGTGCACCACGAACGGCTCGCGCACGCCGACGTCGACGGGCGGCAGGTAGCCCAGCCGCGACCCGAGCACGAAGTCCACGCGGCCGTCGAGCTGCGCGTGCACCGCGGCCCGCAGCTCAGGCAGGTAGTCGCCGCTGGTCAGCGCGTCGTCCGCCTGGTCGACCACCGTGATCCGCAGGTGCGGGTAGGTGTCCAGCAACTCGCCGACCAGCTCCAGGCCGACCGCGCCCGCACCCACGACGAGCACCCGCTCGACCTGCTCGAGGCCCTGGCGCATCCGGGCCAGGCGGGCCCGTGCCACCACCGTCTCCGACTCGATGAACTTGGCGGGGAACGGGTACGCCGTTCCCGTCGCCAGCACCAGGTGGTCGGCGTCCAGCGCGGTGCCGTCCGCGAGCCGGACCTGGGTCGACGTCGCCCGCTCCACGCGCTGCTGCACGACGCGGCCGCGGTCCAGCAGCCCGTCGTAGCCGAAGAACACCCGGTCCTCCCAGAGGGGGTCGACCGCCGCCCGCAGCGCCGCGGAGGCGTGCACGAACGCGTCCTTCGGCTCCACCAGGACCACGTCCGCGACGTCGTCCAGCAGTGCCGCCACCCGCGTCCCGCCGTACCCGCCACCGACGACGACGACCCGTCCCGCTGCCATGTCCTGCCCCTCTCGCCCGTGCGACCGCGCTGGTCGGGCGGCCCTGCGTCCAGCGTCCCACCGGGCGCGGGCGCCGGACCGGGACGCAAGGCCCGGTCCGGGTCGGTTGAGTACCCGCAGGTTCTCTAGCGTCGCTGATCGTGACCCCACTCCACGACGCGGGGCCGGGCTCGAGAGCCGGGCAGCTCAGCCGGCTGCTCTACGTCGACGACTCCGGCAGCGAACGATCCGGGCTGATCGTCTACGGCTGGGTCGAGGTGCAGCCGGCGGAGTGGTCGGACGCCCAGCGCACCTGGCTCGAGCTGCGCAAGGACCTGGTGCGCGCGTACGGGATACCGGTCCGGCACGAGCTGCACTGCACCAAGTACGTCAACGGCCGTGCCCGTGTCTCGGTCGACCCGCCACCACGATTCCGGGAGGGCGATCGGGTCCTCTGGAAGGACCTGGGCCGCGAGGTCGCGGTCCGGTGCCTGGCCGCCCTCGCGGGTTCCGTCCACCTCCGCGTCGGTGCGGTCTTCCGGCGCGTCCCGGACCGGGGGGCGGCGTACGGCCGGGCGAAGTACCTGACCTATGCGGACTTCGTGGCGGACCTCGACACCGAGCTCCGCGGCGCGGGGACGTTCGGGCTCGTGACCATGGACGGTGACGACCCGCACTACCGGGACGCGCACCGGAGGCTCAGGCTGCGCGACCGGCACATCATCGAGGACCCGGTGCCGCACGACAGCCGGGTGTCGCAGTGGACGCAGATGGCGGACCTGGTGGCGTACTGCGCCAACCTGACGCTCGACCGCTACGCCGGGAACGCGTTCGGGTGGGACTGGTACGGCCGCTACCTGGCGCACCTGGACCCGCACGGTGGACCGCGCGAGCTGGTCCGGACACAGCTAGACCCGCCTGGTCCACGAGCGTGGGGCGGGTCCGCACTCCCAGGCTAGGGCGAGGTCGGGGTCGCAGACAAGGCCGGTCTCCTGGCCGTTGTCTGGCCCGCACGCAGCACGGCCCGCCCCGCGCGAGGCGGGACGGGCCGCGGGAGGCGGGCCGGCTCAGGCCGCGGCGGCCTCCTGCACCAGGCGGTCGAGCGCCGCGTCGTCGATCCCGGCCATGCCGAAGGACGCGATGACGCGCATCGGCATGTCGCCCAGCATCGCGAGCATCGTCGGGTCGAGCTCCGCGGTGGCGTCCGCGAACGCCGCGCCGAGCAGGCGCTGCCCGACGGGGTGCGTGCGCCACTCCGTCACCGTGGAGTCGGCGGACAGCGTTCCCCACAGCGGCTCGCCGGTGACGTCGACCTCGACGGTGCCGCGGACGTCGCGCGAGGACGCCGCGACCTCGACGACCGTGCGCCCCCCGCCGACCACCCAGCGCCGGAGCGCGGGGTGCCAGTACGACAGGTCGCGCGCCGTCAGGGTGAACGCGAGCGTGCGGGACTCGCCCGGCTCGAGCGCGACCTTGGCGAACGCCTTGAGCTCGCGGGTCGGGCGCAGCACCGCCGCGTCGGGGTCGCCGACGTAGACCTGAACGGTCTCGGCACCCGCGACGGGCCCGGTGTTGGTGACGGTGGCGGTGACCTCGACGGACGACGCCGCGCCCTCGCCGGACACGGTCGCCGCCACGTCGGAGTAGTCGAACGTCGTGTACGACAGGCCGTGGCCGAACGGGTAGGCGACGTCGACCAGCCGGGTGTCGTACCAGCGGTAGCCGATCAGCACGCCCTCGCCGTAGCGGACGTGCCCGTTGTCGCCGGGGAAGTTCCCGAACGCCGGGGTGTCCTCGACGCGGTGCGGGATGGTCTCCGCCAGCCTGCCGGACGGGTTGCGGACGCCGAGCAGCAGGTCGGCCACGGCCGAGCCCCCGGCCTGGCCGCCCAGCCAGGTCTCGAGCACCGCGGCGGCGTCGTCCTGCCACTCGACGCTCACCGCGGAGCCGTTGGCCAGCACGACGACCACCCGGGGGTTGACCGCGGCGACGGCGCGCAGCACGGCGACCTGGTTCGCGGGGATGCCCAGGTGCGTGCGGTCGTAGCCCTCGGACTCGTCGGGGGCCGGCAGCCCGAGGAACAGCAGGACCGTGCCGGCGTCGCGGGCGACCGCCACCGCCTCGTCCAGGAGTGCGGCGTCGTCCGCGTCCGGGGTCACGCCCGCGACCGAGAACCCGGCCGCGAACGGCAGCTCCGTCCCGGTGGCCGCCCGCAGCGCGGTCAGCGCGTCGTCCAGGCGGGTGGGGTTCACCTGCGAGGAGCCGGCGCCCTGGTACCGCGGGGTGCGGGCGAACTCGCCGATCACGACGGCACCGGCGGCGGCCTCCGCGCCGAGCGGCAGCACGGGGGTGCCGTCGACCGGGGCGTTCTTCAGCAGCACCGAGCCGTCCGCCGCGGCCTCGCGGGCCAGGGCGTGGTGCGCGTCGGCGTCGATCGTGCCGGGCTCGGCCAGCGCGGGCTGCGCGCGGGCGATCAGCTGCAGCACCCGGCGCGCGGCGACGTCGAGCACGGCCTCGTCCAGCTCGCCGCTGCGCACCGCCTCGACGACGAGCGCGTCCGTGCGGCCGCCGGTGGCCGGCATCTCCAGGTCCAGGCCGGCGGCGACGGCGGCGACGCGGTCCACCACGGCGCCCCAGTCGGACACGACCAGGCCCTCGAAGCCCCACTCGTCGCGCAGCACCTCCGTCAGCAGCCAGTGGTCCTGGGAGGCGTAGGTGCCGTTGACCTTGTTGTACGCGCACATGACGGTCCACGGCTGCGCCCGCGTCACCACGCGCTCGAAGGCGGGCAGGTAGATCTCGCGCAGCGTGCGCTCGTCGACGTCCGCGGAGACGCGCATGCGGTCCGTCTCCTGGTTGTTCGCGGCGAAGTGCTTGAGCGACGTGCCGACGCCCTGCGACTGGATGCCCTGCACCAGCGCCGCGCCCAGGTCGCCGGCCAGGGCCGGGTCCTCGGAGAAGTACTCGAAGTTCCGGCCGCACAGCGGCGAGCGCTTCATGTTGACGCCGGGGCCGAGCAGCACCGCGACGTCGTTGCCGCGGGTCTCGCGGCCGAGCGCGCGCCCGACCCGGTCCAGCAGCGCCACGTCCCAGGTGGAGGCCAGCGCGGCGGCGGGCGGGAAGCAGGTGGCGGGCACGGACGCGCCGAGACCCAGGTGGTCGGCGCTCGCCGCCTGCTTGCGCAGGCCGTGCGGGCCGTCGGTCACCATCACCCGCGGGACGCCGAGGCGGTCCACGCCGTCGGTGTGCCAGAAGTCGGAGCCGGACGTCAGCGCGGCCTTCTCCTCCAGGGTGAGCTCGGCCAGGACACGCTCGACGTCGAGTGCGACGGACATGCGGGGCACCTCCTCGTGCGGGGTCGGATCGCCTCCACAGTAGCCGATGCCTACCGGGCGGTCGGCTTTGCCGGACCGTGCCGCGCGGCGGTTGTGAGACTCTGTGCGCCAGCGCCGGACCGGCGCTCGGGTCTCAGGCGCAGGGGGCAGGACGATGACCGTCGAGATGCAGCGTGGCTACGCGAAAGGTCGTGCGAAGCGGCGCGAGATCATCGACCAGGCGATGGCGATGTTCGGCGAGGTCGGCTACCGCGGCGCCTCGCTCCGCGAGATCGCGGCACGGTGCGGGATCTCGCACCCGGGGCTGCTGCACCACTTCCCGACCAAGGAGTCGCTGCTGCTCGCCGTGCTCGAGCACCGCGACGACACCGACATCGAGTGGCTCGAGACCGACAGCGCCGACGGCGTGACGACGCTGCGGCACCTGGTCGAGCTGGTCGCGCTCAACACCACCCGCCGGGGCATCGTCGAGCTCTACGCCGTCCTGTCCGCCGAGGCGACGTCCGCCGACCACCCGGCGCACGCCTACTTCCGGGACCGGTACCGCCGCGCCCTGGACGCCGCGGGCGTCGCCTACGAGCGCGCCGCCGCGTCGGGGGCCCTGCGCGCCGGCGTGGACCCCCGGGTCGCCGGCCGCCAGCTCATCGCCCTGATGGACGGCATGCAGGTGCAGTGGCTGCTGGACGACGCCGGCACCGACATGGCGGGCGTCGTGCGGGCGCACGTGCAGGGCCAGCTGACCGTCCCGCTCTAGGGGACCAGCAGCGAGCCGGTCACCGGCTGCGGCGGCACCGCGAGGCACAGGCCGGTCCGGTCACCGCGCGACCAGGACGCCGCCGTGGGCGCCCACGCCACCATCCGCAGGCCCTGCGCCCGCTCCGCCTCCGTCAGCGTGCAGGCGGCGTGCACCCGGGTCGTCACCTCGTCCGTGCCCGGCCAGGAGGCGTCGTCGGGGAACTCGTACGCCGTGACCACCTGCGCGGCGTGCTCCTGCTCGCACGGGACGACCCGCACCCGGTCGACGGCGCCGTCCGGCGGCAGCTCCTCGACGCAGCTCCCGGTGACCAGCTGCACCGCGTGGGCGTCGACCGGGTCGGCGACGTCGGCCGGCAGCGGCCGGGTGGCCAGGACCGTCCCCACGCCGACCGCGACGACCGCCGCCCACGCCAGCGTCCCCACGACGCCGAGGACCGTCCCCGCCACGGCGAACCCGCGGCCGCGCGTCCCGCGGGAGCCCGGCGCCCCGGCCGGCCGGGTCCGGCGCAGGCCGAGCACCCCGAGCACCACGGCCACCGGGCCGAGCCCGAGGACGCCCGAGACCAGAGCCGCCACCGCCACGGCGTCCGTGCGGGGCCGCGGCTCCTGCCAGCCCGGGGCGTAGAACGGCTCGGGGTAGGCGTACCCGTCCGGCACGTCAGACCTCCGCGCCGGGCAGCGTGCCGGACCCCGGCGCGAACGAGCCCGTCCGGGCCGAGCCCGTGGCCGGCGCCTCGGTCGTCAGCACGCAGTACGCGATCCGCCCGCCCGCGGCCCACTCGTCCGGGTGCGGGTAGTACACGTCCGTCCACCCGGCCTCCTGCACCGTCGCCGGGTCCAGGAGCGCCTCGGCCACCGCCTGGCACCGGTCGAGCAGGTCCGTGTAGACCGCGTCCGGCACCGTGAGGTCGGTCAGCACGGGCTGCGCCATCGCGAGCTCCTCGAGCACCTCGGTCGTGTGCCCGTCGGCGCAGTCGACCGGCACGGCGTCCGACATGTCGTACGTCTCCGGCGCCTCGGCCAGGCAGTCCCCCGGGACCAGGGCGTCGGTCAGGTCGAAGGGCGGCATCGTGGTGCCCTCGAGCGCCCCGTCCGGCGCGGGCCACACCGGCGCGCCGCTCGCCGTCGGCGTGCCGTCCTCCGTCAGCGCCGTGACGACCAGGACCGTGCCGATCACCGCCAGCAGGACGGTGAGCACCGCACCCACGACCACGCCGCCGACCGCCAGCGACCGGCCGCCCGCGCCCGTGCGGCGGATCCGGCGCAGCGACGCGATGCCGAGGCCCAGGCCGACCGGCGCGGTGAGCAGCGCGGTGCCGACAGCGGCGCAGCTCAGCACCAGCGACGCGATCGCGAGGCCGTCCGTGCTGCGGCCGGCCGGTCGCGGGAGCCCGGGACCGGGGTACGGGGGCGGTCCGTACGGAGGCGGCCCGGACTGGGGCGGTCCGTACGGGGCGGGTCCGCCGCCGTACGCGCCGGGCGCGCCCGGGTGCGGCGGGGGCGCGCCGTACGGGGCCGCGGGCGCGGTGCCCGGCGCCGTGCCGTACGGAGCGGGTGCCGTCGCGCCGTACGGAGCGGGGACGGTGGCGCCGGACGGGCCGGGCGCCGCGAACCCGGACGGGACGGGCCCCGGCGCGCCGTACGGGCGGGGCCCGGGCGCGCCGTCAGGGCCGGGCGGGCCGGGCGGGATCTGCGTGCCCGGCCCCACGGAGGGCGGCAGGGCGGAGGGTGCTCCCGGCGCGACCGGTCGACCCGCGTCGGGCGTCGTCATGGGCAGAACCTAGCCGAGCGCCGCGCCCGGGTGGCCCCGTCCAGGGCGGTTCCCCCGGACGGCCGCGCGTCCCGCCCCGCGGGCGGACCCGTCAGGCGGCGTCCGCGATGTCCAGCACCACCGGCACGTGGTCCGAGGGCGCCTTGCCCTTGCGCTCGTTCCGCTCGATGGACACGTCGGTCACGCGCACCGCGAGCGTCGGGGACGCCCAGGTGAAGTCGATCCGCATGCCCTCGTTCCGCGGGAACCGCAGCTGCTGGTAGTCCCAGTAGGTGTAGGTGTGCTCCGCCGGCAGGTGCTCGCGGGACACCTCGGTGTAGCCCGCGGCGGCGAACGCGGCGAACGCCTCGCGCTCCGCCGGCGTCACGTGCGTGCTGCCGGCGAACTTCGCGATGTCCCACACGTCGGTGTCCAGCGGCGCGACGTTCCAGTCGCCGACCAGCGCGACGGGGAGGGCCGGGTTCTCCTCCAGCCAGCGGCCCGCCTCCTTCTGCAGGGCCTCCAGCCAGCGGAGCTTGTAGTCGAAGTGCGGGTCCCCGACCTCGCGGCCGTTCGGGACGTACAGGCTCCACACGCGGACGCCGCCGCAGCTGGCGCCCAGCGCGCGGGCCTCGGTCACCGGGTCCTCGCCCCAGCCCGGCTGGCCGCCGAACGCGTGCTCGACGTCGTGGATGCCGACGCGCGAGGCGATCGCGACGCCGTTCCACTGGGAGAACCCGCTCGTGACGACCTCGTACCCGGCGGCCTCGAACGCCTCGCGGGGGAACTGCTCGTCCTTGCACTTGGTCTCCTGCATGGCCAGCACGTCCGTGCCCGAGCGCTCCAGGAAGGAGATGACACGGTCGACCCGTGTGCGGACGGAGTTCACGTTCCAGGTGGCGAGGCGCATGCCCGGCACGGTACCGGCCGCGGCCGACACCGGCGCCCACGAGGACAACCGAGCGCCGCGCTCCGTAGGGTGAGGCGCATGGGAACCGCACTCATCACGGGCGCCAGCTCGGGCCTCGGGCTGGAGTTCGCCTGGCAGCTCGCCACCGCCCGGCACGACGTCGTCCTCGTGGCCCGGGACGGTGACCGGCTCGACCGGCTCGCCGCCCAGCTCCGCGCCGCCGCCGGCGTGCACGCGGAGGTGCTCACCGCCGACCTCACCGTCCGAGAGGACCTGGACCGCGTCGCGGACCGGCTGCGCGCGGAGGAGCGCCCCGTCGGCCTGCTGGTCAACAACGCGGGCATCGGGCTGGGGGAGCGGTTCGTCGGCGGCGACCTCGCCCGGCAGGAGGCCGCGCTGGACCTGATGGTCCGCTCCGTCCTGGTGCTGTCGCACGCCGCGGCCGGCGCCATGGTCGAGCGCGGGCGCGGTGCCGTGCTCAACGTCGGGTCCGTGGCGGCGCTCACCGCCTCCGGCACCTACTCCGCGCACAAGGCCTGGGTCCGCACGTTCACCGAGGGGCTCGCGGTGGAGCTCGCCGGGACCGGCGTCACGGCGACGGTGCTGTCGCCGGGGCTCACGCACACCGAGTTCCACGAGCGCGCCGGCCTGCACGGCGCCACGGCGTACCCCGAGGTCGCCTGGCTGTCCCCAGACCGCGTGGTCGCCACGGCGCTCGCGGACGTCCGGCGCGGGGCGGTGCTGTCCACCCCCAGCCTGCGGTACCGGGTCGCGTCCGGAGCCCTGCGCGTGCTGCCCCGCGGCGCCGTGCGCCGGCTCGGGGAGCTCCGGGTCGACCGCGAGCGGCACTGAGGACGGCGCGGGCCTCGCTACCCTGGCGGGCGTGACGAACTCCCCGATGTCCCCGACCCCGCGCGAGCAGCTCCGCGACCTGATCACCGAGCTCGCGGTCGTGCGCGGCAAGGTCACGCTGTCCTCCGGGCGCGAGGCCGACTACTACGTCGACCTGCGCCGCGTGACGCTGCACCACCGCGCCGCGCCGCTGATCGGCCACGTGCTGCTGGACCGGCTCGAGGAGGTCGGGCTCGGCACCGCGGAGGTCGAGGCCGTCGGCGGCCTCACGCTCGGCGCCGACCCGGTCGCGACCGCGCTGCTGCACGCCGCCGCGTCCCGCGGGCAGGACCTGGACGCGTTCGTGGTCCGCAAGGAGGCGAAGGCGCACGGGATGCAGCGCCGCATCGAGGGCCCCGACATCGCGGGCCGGCCCGTCGTCGTGCTCGAGGACACCTCGACCACCGGGGCCTCCCCGATCGCGGCCGTCGAGGCGGCGCGGGAGGCCGGCGCCGACGTGCGCGGCGTCGCCGTCATCGTGGACCGGGCCACGGGGGCGCAGGAGAAGATCGAGGCGCTCGGCGTGCCGTACCACTACCTGTTCGACCTGACCGACCTCGGCCTGGCCTGACACCGGGGACCGGCCCGGCCCGGCCGGCTCGGGCCTCGGCCGCCGAGGTCGTCAGACGTGGGCGAGGTCGTCAGTCCTGCAGGACGACCTCGTCCACGAGTGACGACCTCGCCGCGCGCGGGGGCCCGCAGTCCGGGGGCGGCGCCGGGTGCGGGGCGCTGCGCGGGGCTCAGCCGGTGGTGCGGGCCCACTCCGGCACGCGGGGGACCAGGTCGGCGATCGAGTCGAACACCTGCGTCGGCCGGAACGGGTACCGCACCAGGTCCTCGGTGCGGGTCGACCCGGTGAGCACCAGGAACGTCCGCAGGCCCGCCTCGATGCCCGCCACCACGTCCGTGTCCATCCGGTCGCCGATCATCGCCGTCGTCTCCGAGTGCGCGTCGATCCGGTTCAGCGCGGACCGGATCATCATCGGGTTCGGCTTGCCGACGAAGTAGGGCTGCCGCCCGGTCGCGGCGGTGATCATCGCCGCGACCGCGCCGGTGGCGGGCAGGTCGCCCTCCTGGCTCGGCCCGGTGACGTCGGGGTTGGTGGCGATGAACCGGGCGCCGCCCTGGATGAGCCGGATGGCCCGGGTGATCGCCTCGAACGAGTAGGTGCGCGTCTCGCCCAGGACGACGAAGTCCGGGTCCGCGGAGGTGAGGGTGTACCCGGCCTCGTAGAGCGCGGTGGTCAGGCCGGCCTCGCCGATCACGTACGCCGAGCCGGCGGGCTCCTGGTCCGTGAGGAACTGCGCCGTGGCGAGCGCCGAGGTCCACAGCGACTCCTCGGCCAGGTCGATGCCCGACGCGGCGAGCCGGGCGCGCAGGTCGCGCGGCGTGAAGATCGAGTTGTTGGTCAGCACGAGGAACCGGTGCTCGCCGTCGCGCAGCGCGCGCACGAACTCCGGGGCTCCGGGCAGCGCCACGCCCTCGTGCACGAGCACGCCGTCCATGTCGGACAGCCACGAGACGATCGGCCGGGCGGTCACGCGTCGAACGCCTTGCGCTCGACCTCGGCCCGCTCGGCGGGCTCGTCGTAGCGCTCGTCGCGCCCGGTCTCCCCGCGCTTCGCCGCCCGCCGGCCGCGCCACACCTCGACGGCGACCGGGATCACCGAGATCAGCACGATCAGCACGGCGAGCGCCTCGATGTTGTCCCGGACGAACGAGATCGTGCCGAGCGCGAAGCCGAGCACGGTGATCCCGACGCCCCACAGCAGCGCCCCGACGACGTTGTAGGACACGAACGTGCGGTACCGCATGCCGCCGACGCCCGCGGCGACCGGCGCGTAGGTGCGCACGATGGGCACGAAGCGGGCCAGGATCACCGTGCGCCCGCCGTACCTGTCGAAGTACGCGTACGTCTGGTCGACGTACTTCTGCTTGAAGACGCGCGAGTCCGGGCGCGCGAACAGCCGCGGCCCCACCTTGTTGCCGATCAGGTACGCCACCTGGTCACCCAGGAACGCCGCCAGGAACAGCAGCACGCACAGCAGCCAGAGCGGGAAGTCCAGCGCGTCCTGCGCCACGAGCGCCCCGGCGGTGAACAGCAGCGAGTCGCCCGGCAGCAGCGGGAACAGCAGCCCCGTCTCGACGAACACCACCAAGACGATGCCGACCAGGGCGTACGAGCCGAACGAGGAGATGAGGTGCTCGGCGTCCAGCCAGTCCGGGAGCAGCGCGGGCTGCGCCCCCAGGGCAGGGACGAGGGTCACGAGCGCGGCTGACGCAGGCATGGGGACCAGGGTACGACCGCGCCCGCCGCGGGCGGCTCGGCCCCGGGTGCCGTCCGGGCGCGGCGGCAACACCCGGTGCCGTCCTGGGTGCTGCCGCGTGCGGGAGGATGGCCGCGTGACGACTCCGCAGCCCCCGGCCGTGCCCGCCACGCCCGGCACCCTCGGCACCCCGCTCGCCCCCGGCGCCACCCGCGTGCTGCTGCTCGGCGCGGGCGAGCTCGGCAAGGAGGTCGCGATCGAGCTCCAGCGGCTCGGCGTCGAGGTGGTCGCCGTCGACCGGTACCCCGACGCCCCGGCCATGCAGGTCGCGCACCGGGCGCACGTCGTCGACATGCTCGACCCCGTCGCGCTGCGCGCCGTACTGGACGTGGAGCGGCCCGACGTCGTGGTCCCCGAGATCGAGGCCATCGCGACCCGGGTGCTCGCCGACGTCGAGGCCGGCGGGACCCGCGTCGTCCCGACCGCCCGCGCCACCGTGCTGACCATGGACCGCGAGGGCATCCGCCGGCTCGCCGCCGAGGAGCTCGGGCTGCCGACGTCCGCGTACCGGTTCGTGGACGACCTCGCGGCGCTCCGTGCGGCCGTGGCCGAGGTCGGGCTGCCGTGCGTCGTGAAGCCGGTGATGTCGTCCTCCGGCAAGGGGCAGTCCGTCGTCCGCTCGGACGCCGACGTCGAGGCCGCCTGGACGTACGCCCAGTCCGGCGGCCGGGCGACCGCGGACGGCGGCGCCGCGGTCCGGGTGGTCGTCGAGGGCTTCGTCCGGTTCGACTCCGAGATCACCCTGCTGACCGTGCGGCACGCCGGCGGCACGACGTTCTGCGACCCGATCGGGCACGTGCAGGTGGACGGCGACTACCGCGAGTCCTGGCAGCCCGCGCCGCTGCCGCCGGCGACGCTCGCCGAGGCGCAGCGCGTCGCCGCGACCGTGACCGACGCGCTCGGCGGGTGGGGCGTGTTCGGCGTCGAGCTGTTCGTCGTCGGCGACCGGGTGCTGTTCTCCGAGGTCTCGCCCCGGCCGCACGACACCGGCCTCGTCACGCTGGCCTCCCAGGACCTCTCCGAGTTCGCGCTGCACGCCCGCGCCGTGCTCGGGCTCCCGGCCGGCGAGGTGCTCCCGCTCGGCCCCGCGGCGTCCTGCGCGGTGCTCGCGGACGGCACCGGCGTCCCGCTGTTCACCGGCGTCGACGCCGCGCTCGCGGTGCCCACCGCGCAGGTGCGGCTGTTCGGCAAGCCCTCGGTGGCCGGGCGGCGCCGGGTCGCGGTGACCCTGGCACGCGGCGCGGACGTCGAGCAGGCGCGGTCGCGGGCCCGCGCGGCGGCGGACGCGCTCGGGGTCGAGCTGCGGTGACCGTGCCCGACGAGGACGCGCGGGTGCCCGACGAGGTCGGCGTCGGCCCGTGGCCGGGCGGGCCGGACGCGTGGCCCGACGACCCCCGGTACGACCCGGAGCTGCTCGCCGCCGGCGACCGGCGCAACGTCGCCGACCGGTACCGCTACTGGACCGTCGAGGCCGTCGTCGCCGACCTGGACACCCGGCGGCACCCGTTCCACGTGGCGATCGAGAACTGGGCGCACGACCTGAACATCGGGTCCGTCGTCCGCACCGCCAACGCCTTCAACGCCGCCGGCGTGCATGTCGTCGGGCGCCGCCGGTGGAACCGCCGCGGCGCGATGGTGACCGACCGCTACCTGCACGTGCACCACCACCCCGACGTCGAGGACCTGCTCGCCTGGGCCCGGACCGCCGGCCCGGACGGCGGCGGGCTGCCCGTGCTCGGCGTCGACAACGTCCCCGGCTCCGTCCCGCTGGACGGCTACGCCCTGCCCCGGGACTGCGTCCTGCTGTTCGGCCAGGAGTCCGCGGGGCTGTCCGAGGCGGCGCGCGCCGGCGTCGAGGCGGTGCTGCACATCGACCAGTACGGGTCGACCCGGTCGATCAACGCGGGCGCGGCCGCCGCGATCGCCATGCACGCCTGGGCGGTGCGGCACGCCGGGCCGCCGCCCGCAGCCTAGGCGGCGGCACCGCCGGCCGGCGCGAGGCGTCGGGCCGGGGTCGGGCGTCGGCAGGACGTCGGCCGGGCGTCCGCTGGGCAGGACGTCCCGGACGGCGTGCGCCCAGGACGTGCCAGACTTGGTGCGATAGCGAAAACCCCACTCTCTTTGGAGCCGCTGCGATGCCGATCGCCACCCCCGAGGTGTACGCCGAGATGATCGACCGGGCGAAGGCGGGCAAGTTCGCCTACCCGGCCGTGAACATCACCTCCTCCCAGACCATCACCGCTGCGCTGCAGGGCTTCGCCGAGGCGGAGTCGGACGGCATCCTGCAGGTGTCCGTCGGTGGCGCCGAGTACGCCTCGGGCTCGACGATCAAGGACCGCGTCTCCGGCACCCGCGCGCTCGCCGCGTACGCCACCGAGGTCGCCAAGGGCTACGGCATCACCGTCGCCCTGCACACCGACCACTGCGTCAAGAAGAACCTGGACTCCTGGGTCCGCCCGCTCCTGGCCCTCGAGGCCGAGGAGGTCAAGGCCGGCAAGAACCCGACCTTCCAGTCCCACATGTTCGACGGCTCGGACATCCCGCTGGACGAGAACCTCGTCATCGCGGCGGAGCTGCTCGAGCTGTCGCAGGCGGCCCGCACGATCCTCGAGATCGAGGTCGGCGTCGTCGGTGGCGAGGAGGACGGCCACGAGGCCGCGATCAACGACAAGCTGTACACCACGTCCGAGGACGGCCTGGCGACCATCCAGGCCCTCGGCGCCGGCGAGAAGGGCCGCTACCTGACGGCCCTCACGTTCGGCAACGTGCACGGCGTCTACAAGCCCGGTGCCGTCAAGCTGCGCCCGTCGATCCTGGCCGAGATCCAGAAGACCGTCGGCGAGCAGATCGGCAAGGAGAACCCGTTCGACCTGGTCTTCCACGGCGGGTCCGGCTCCACGGCCGAGGAGATCGCCGAGGCGGTCGACAACGGCGTCATCAAGATGAACATCGACACCGACACCCAGTACGCGTTCACGCGTCCCGTGGTCGGCCACATGTTCGCCAACTACGACGGCGTCCTGAAGGTCGACGGCGAGGTGGGCAACAAGAAGGCCTACGACCCGCGCGCCTGGGGCAAGCTGGCCGAGGCCGGCATGGCCGCCCGCATCGTCGAGGCGAGCCAGCAGCTGCGCTCCGCGGGCCACAGCATCCGCTGACCCGCCGCAGACGCGACGAGGGCCCGGTCACCGTGCGGTGACCGGGCCCTCGTGCGTGCGGGGTGGCGCGTGCGTGGCGGGGCCGGCTCAGCCGGCGGGCGCGTCGTCGTCGACGACGTCGAGCAGCTCGCCGATGCGGGTGACCTCCAGCAGGAACTGCACCGTCGGCGGCACGTGCAGCAGGCGCACCCGGTGCGGCGTGCGCATCGCGAGGCGCGCGAGGAACGCCACGCCCGAGGAGTCCATGAACGTCACGTGGTGCGCGTCGACCTCGATCGGCACCCCCGCCTGCTCGGCGTCCGTCGTCGCCTGGACCAGGTCCGCGCCGAGGTCCGCGTCGACCTCGCCGGACAGCACGATGGTGGTCCGGTCGGGGGACAGGATGACGTGGACGGAGCCCGGCTCACCTGCGGCGTCGCGCGGAGCAGGTACGGTCGGGGTGGCCGCGGCTTCCGAGCCCTGGTCCCCGGCGAGCCCGCCCGGCGGGGTGCTGTTACCGTCGCGCACGACGCTCCCTTCGATCCGGATGGCGGCCCCGTGGGACCGTGCCGGTGGCGGCCCGGTCCGGTGGGTGCTTCGCCGGTACCTGTAGGGACGCTAGACGATCGGAGGCGGTGGTGGTCAACTCCACGCCCGGTGACGGCGCCGAGGTGACCCCCGAGACCATCGGCCGCGCGCTCGGCCGGGTGGTCGGGATGCCGGTGGTCGTGGCCGCCGCGCAGGCCCCGGAGTGGCCCGTCGTCTGGGTCAACGCCGCGTTCACCGAGGCCACCGGCCTCACGCTCGACGACGTCGCCGGCCCCGCCTCCGGCCTCGTGGCCCTGGCCGCCGAGGACGGGTCCGGCCTGCACCAGCTCCGCGACGCCGTCCTCGCCGACCGGGCGACGTCCGCGCTGCTGCGGCTGCGCCGGTCCGGCGGCGACTGGTTCTGGGCGCGCACCGTCGTGACCCCCGTGCTCGGCGAGGGCGGCGAGGAACCGGCGTACTGGGTCGCCGCGTTCGTGGACGTCACCCCCGAGGTGGACCGCGACGCCGCCGTCGCCGCGGAGGTCGAGGTGGTCCGCCGGGAGAGCGAGGACCTCGCCCTGATCGGCACCGTCTCCGACCTCGTGATGGACCTGGACGACCCGTACGCCCTGCGGGCCATCGCCGAGCTGCTGCAGCGCCGCGTCGTCGGCTGGGCCGGCTTCTACGTCGACGACGACGGCCTGCACGCCACCGACGGCGTCGACGGCAGCCGTCCCCCGCGCCCCAACGGCCGGCGGCCGGGCCCCGGCGGCGCCGTCCCGCCCGCCTTCGTGCCGCGGCGCGGCAACCGACCCGCCGGCCACGACCCCGTGAAGCGCCTGCTGGACGGCGAGGGCGAGGGCGCCCCGGTCCTGCACCTGGACACCGACGCCGACCACGAGCCCGGCACCGCCTCCGCCTGGCTGGTCGCCGACCTGCGCGCGCGCGTGCCCGGCGCCGACGGCGGCCTGGGGCACGTGGCCGTGCTGCCGCTGCCCGGCCGGCACCGGGTGCTCGGCGTGCTCGCCGTCGTCCCGCACCCCGCGCCCCCGCGGCCCGACGACGCCCGGCCGGCCCCCGCCCGCGGCGGGATCGACGAGCGCACCCGCACCATCCTGTCGCTCGTCGCCCGCCGGGTGGGCCTCGGCATGGAGAACGTGCGCCTGTACGCCCGCGAGCACCGCGTCGCCGAGACCCTGCAGCGGGCGATGCTGCCCGAGCAGGCCGAGGTCGACGGCCTGGACGTGTGGTCCTACTACGCGCCCAACGTCGTGTACGCGCAGGTCGGCGGCGACTGGTACGACGTCGTGCAGGTCGCGCCGGACGTGGTGGGGATCGTCATCGGCGACGTCGTCGGGCACGACGTCGAGGCCGCCGCCGCCATGGGCCAGCTGCGGTCCGTCGTGCGCGCCTACGCCTTCGAGGTCACCGAGCCGGGCGCCGTGCTGGCGCGCGTCGACCAGCTCGTCGCCGGCATGCGGATCCCGCGGTCCGCCGGGCTCGTCCTCACCACCCTGACCCGGCACGAGCCCGACGCCGGCGGCTGCCCCTCCTGGCACCTCGAGTACTCCCGGGCCGGGCACCTGCCCGCGCTGCGCGTGCGGGCCGGGGAGGTCGTCCTGCTCGACGACGCCGGCGGTCCGCTGATCGGCTTCGGCGACGGCAACCGCCGCACGGCGCGGCACGACCTGCTGCCCGGCGACGTCCTCGTCTTCTACACCGACGGCCTGATCGAGCGGCGGGACCGTGCGCTGCTCGACGGGCTCAAGGCCCTGCGCGAGGTCGCGGCCGGCGCCACCGCCGTCGACGCCGCCGGCATCGGCGAGGAGCTGCTCGCGCGGCTCGCCGACAGCCCCGAGGACGACGTCGCCGTCGTCGTCGTGCGGATCCCCGACCTGACCGACACCTCCGGCCACGGCGGCAACGTGCGCAGCCGGCGCTGGCAGCTCCCGAGCGAGCCCGCGTCCATCGCCCGCGCCCGGCACGCCGTGCTGCGCACCTCGCACGCCTGGGAGCTCGGCGACGCGGCCAACGCCGAGCTCGTCGTGTCCGAGCTCGTCGCCAACGCCGTCCTGCACGGCTGGGGACGCGTCACGCTGCAGCTGCACGACACCGGCGACGGCCTGCGGATCGAGGTCGAGGACTCCAACCCGACGCCGCCCGTGGCCACCGAGGGGCACCCCGGGCGCATCGGCGGCTTCGGCATGCGGATCGTCGAGCGGCTCGCCGATTGGGGGTGGCGGCCCTCACGCGGCGGCAAGGTCGTGTGGGCGCGGGTGCGGCCGTCCGAGCCGCCGGTGACGCGCGCGCCGGAGCCGGCGGGGGACTGAGCGCCGGAGCGGGCCGGGGGTCGAGCGCCCGGGGACCTGCGGCGCGGGGTCGTCGGCCGGTGCTTCCCCGGGGTCGGGCTCCGTGTCGGGTCGCGGTGTCGGGCGGGCGCCCTTCGAGAGGGGCTCCGCGTCAGGCCGGCCGGTCCGTCAGGCGCGGGTCGGTGCGCCCTCGGCCGGGGTGCCGGCGTCCTCGGTCGTGCCCTCGTCGCTCGCGCAGCGGTGGTCCGCGTCGATGCGGAACAGGTCGAGCGCCCCGCAGATCTCCAGCACGAACAGGTCGCGCGGGTCCGCGCCGCGCAGCACCGTGGCGCCACCGCGCTTGCGGCTCGCGTCGGCCAGCGAGATGAGGAACGCGGCGCCCGTCGAGTCCATGAACGTGACGCCGCACATGTCGATGACGAGCAGCTGGCGGCGCAGGCCGACGACGCGCGCGGCGATCTCGGGGAACTGGTCGCGCTCGGCCAGGTCGAGGTCGCCGGCGATGACGAGCGTGGTCGTCGCAGCCGAGGTGGCGATCTCGATCATGGGGGGCCTCACTGGCGGGGGACACGGGCGCCACGACTGTAACCACCACCCGGGACCCGTGCACGTCGAGCCGCGGCTGCCAGACTGGCCCCATGACCGGACCCAACCTGCTCGAGCCCGAGCCCACCCTCCTGCCGCAGGGCGCCGACGCCGACGCGCGCGCCGTGCTGACCGGCGGCGGCGACCTCCGCGACGCGGCCCGCCAGGTGCCCACGTCGTCCCTCGCCTGGGCGCTGCTCGCCGAGCGCGCCCTGCGCGACGAGGGCGACCCCGTCGCCGCGTACGCCTACGCCCGCACCGGCTACCACCGCGGCCTCGACTCCCTGCGGCGGGCCGGCTGGCGCGGCCGCGGTCCCGTGCCGGCGCAGCACGAGCCCAACCAGGGGTTCCTGCGGGCGCTGCTCGCGCTCGCCGAGGCCGCCGAGGCGATCGGCGAGGACGACGAGGCCGAGCGCTGCGCGCAGTTCCTCGTCGACTCCGGGACCTCCGCCGCCGAGGTCGCCGAGCTCCGCTGACCGGGACGCCGGGGCGGCGACCAGGCTCCGGGCGGTAACCTTCCGGAGGTACCGGGGTCGCCTGCCGCCCCGTGCCCGGACCTCCCGCGCCCGAGCCGCCGCGCTCGGCCCCGCTGCGGGTGTGCCGCCGCGAGGCAGGGTAGGAGTGGTGACAATGCCGGCCGTCGTGGTGCTCGGGACCCAGTGGGGCGACGAGGGCAAGGGCAAGGCGACCGACCAGCTCGGATCGCGGATCGACTACGTCGTGAAGTTCAACGGCGGCAACAACGCCGGGCACACGGTCGTCATCGACGGCGAGAAGTACGCCCTGCACCTGCTGCCGTCCGGCATCCTGTCGCCCGGCGTCACGCCCGTCATCGGCAACGGCGTCGTCATCGACATCGCCGTGCTGTTCGAGGAGATCGACGCCCTCGAGGCCCGCGGCGTGTCCGCCGAGCGCCTGCTGGTGTCGTCCGCCGCGCACGTCATCGCCCCGTACCACCGCACCGTCGACAAGGTCACCGAGCGGTTCCTGGGCAAGCGGAAGATCGGCACCACCGGCCGCGGCATCGGCCCCGCGTACGCGGACAAGATCAACCGCGTCGGCATCCGCATCCAGGACCTGTTCGACGAGAAGATCCTGCGGCAGAAGGTCGAGGGCGCCCTCGACCAGAAGAACCACCTGCTGGTGAAGGTCTACAACCGCCGCGCGATCACCGTCGACGAGACCGTCGAGGACCTGCTGGGCTACGCCGAGCGGCTGCGCCCGTACGTCGCCGACACCCCCCTCGTGCTCAACCAGGCCCTCGACGCCGGCAAGACGCTGGTGTTCGAGGCCGGCCAGGCCACCATGCTCGACGTCGACCACGGCACCTACCCGTTCGTCACGTCGTCGTCCGCCACCGCCGGCGGCGCGTGCACCGGCTCCGGCGTCGGGCCCACCCGCATCGACCGGGTCGTCGGCGTCGCCAAGGCGTACACCACCCGCGTCGGCGAGGGCCCGTACCCCACCGAGCTGTTCGACGAGGACGGCGAGTGGCTGCGCCAGACCGGCGGCGAGTTCGGCACCACGACCGGTCGGCCCCGCCGCACCGGCTGGTACGACGCCGTCGTCGCCCGGTACTCCTCGCGGATCAACGGGCTCACGGACCTCGTCGTCACCAAGCTCGACGTGCTGACCGGGCGGGACAAGATCCCCGTGGCCGTCGCGTACGACGTCGACGGCCGCCGGTTCGACGAGATGCCGGACGACCAGAGCGACTACCACCACGCCACGCCCGTCTACGAGTACCTGGACGGCTGGACCGAGGACATCTCCGGCGCGCGCGAGCTGTCCGACCTGCCGGTCAACGCGCAGCGGTACCTGACCCACCTCGAGGAGATCTCCGGCTGCCGGATCTCCGCCGTCGGCGTCGGCCCCGGTCGTGAGGCCACCGTCTCGATCCACGACCTGCTGGGCTGAGGGCGCTCGGGCGCTGGGTAGGGTCGGGCGCGTGAAGATCCTCGTCGTCGGGACCGGTGCCCGCGAGCACGCCCTCACCCTCGCCCTGTCCCGCGACCCGCAGGTCACCGAGCTGCACGCCGCCCCCGGCAACCCGGGCATCGGCGCGCTCGCGACCCTGCACGCCGTCGACCCCCTGGACGGCGCCGCGGTGGCGGCGCTGGCCACGTCCCTCGGGGCCGACCTCGTCGTCGTGGGCCCCGAGGCCCCGCTCGTCGCGGGCGTCGCCGACGCCGTGCGCGCCGCGGGCGTCCCGGCGTTCGGACCCAGCGCCGCGGCCGCGCGGCTCGAGGGGTCCAAGGCGTTCGCCAAGGAGGTCATGGCCGCCGCCGGCGTGCCGACCGCCGACCCCGTCGTCGTGACCGACGCCGCCCTGGCCGGCGCGGCGCTCGACACCTTCGGGGCCCCGTACGTCGTCAAGGAGGACGGGCTCGCCGCGGGCAAGGGCGTCGTCGTCACCGCCGACCGCGCCGTCGCCCTGGAGCACGCCCTCGCCTGCCTGGCACGGCCGGGCGGGCAGGTCGTCGTCGAGGACTTCCTGGACGGGCCCGAGGTGTCGCTGTTCGTGCTGTCCGACGGCGCGACCGTCGTGCCGCTGGTGCCCGCGCAGGACTTCAAGCGCGTCGGCGACGCCGACACCGGGCCGAACACCGGCGGCATGGGCGCGTATACCCCGCTGCCGTGGGCGCCGCCCGGGCTGGTGGACGAGGTCGTGGCGACCGTCGCCCAGCCGACCGTCGACGAGATGGCCCGCCGCGGCACCCCGTTCGTCGGCGTCCTGTACTGCGGGCTGGCCCTGACCAGCCGCGGCATGCGCGTCGTCGAGTTCAACGCGCGGTTCGGCGACCCCGAGACCCAGGTCGTGCTCGCGCGGCTCGAGACCCCGCTCGCCGGCGTGCTGCTGGCGGCGTCGACCGGGGCGCTGGCATCCGTGCCGCCGCTGCGCTGGTCGGACCGGGCGGCCGTCACCGTCGTCGTCGCGTCCTCGGGGTACCCCGAGTCGCCGCGCACCGGTGACGTCATCACCGGGCTGGACGACGCCGAGGCCCTGCCCGACGTGCACGTCCTGCACGCGGGCACCGCGGCCGGCGCCGAGGGCGCCGTCGTGTCCGCCGGCGGGCGGGTGCTGTCCGTCGTGGGCACCGGCGCGGACCTGGCCGCCGCGCGCGCCGCCGCGTACGCCGGCGTCGGGGAAATCGGCCTGGACGGCTCGCACCACCGGTCGGACATCGCGCAGGCCGCCGCCGAGGACTGAGGCCCTGCTGCCGCTCCGTCGCCGGGCGGCGGGTGGTCCACAGGGTTGGTCGGGGTGCGTCGTCCCCAGGCGGCTCGGCGTCGGCCGGGGCCGAGGGCCGGGCGGCTCCTAGCGTCGTCCGCATGCCTCCTGCCCAGCACGAACGCGAGCCCGGACCGTCGACCGACGGCACGGTGCCGGGCGCCGTGGTGCCTGATGCCGTGGTGCCCGACGCCGTGGTGCCCGACGTCCTGGTGCCCGGTGACGTCCTGCTGCAGGAGGCGCGGGACAAGGAGTTCGCGCAGTGGCTCGCCGACCTGCCCGCCGGGGTCGAGCTGATGACGGCGCTGGAGGCGCTCGACCTGGAGGCGCTCAGTGCCTTCCAGCGCGTCGAGGTCGTCGTCGCGGCCGGGCGGCTCGCGGCCCGGGCCCACGCGCTCAAGGCCCGGGCGGCCGTCGCCGTGGACCGGCACCCGGACATGCGCCCGCCGCCCGCCCGGTACAAGCCGGGCCTGGCCCTGCGGTCGTCGCACCTGACCGCGGCGACGCTGGCCATGCGGATGCAGACGACGTCCCACGAGGCGGAGCTGCTCGTCCTCGAGGGCCGGGCCTATGCGGGCGTGCTCGCCGACACCGGGGCGGCGCTGGCCGACGGCCGGGTCTGCCCGGGCCGGGCGCGGGCGATCGCGCGGGGCCTGGCGAGCGAGCCCGTGGAGGTCGCCGTCGTGGCCCAGGCCGAGGTGCTGCCCCGGGCCCCCGGACGCACCGTGCGGCAGGTGCAGCAGGACGTCGAGGCCGCGGTCCTGCGGGCCGACCCCGAGCACGCCGTCGACCGGCACCGCGAGGCGCGACGCGGCCGGTGCGTGTCGCGGCCGACCGTCCTCCAGTACGGCATGGCGGGGTCCTGGGTGGTGCTGCCCGCGGCCGAGGCCGTGCAGGTCGACGCCGCGCTCGACGGTGCCGCGCGCGCGGCGCGGGCGGCAGGGGACGGGCGGGACCTGGACCAGCTGCGGGCGGACACGCTCTGCGACCGCGTGCTCGGGCGAGCGCCGGGCAGCCCGCCCGGCGTCGTGCCCAGCCGGCGCGACGGGGCGTTCGAGCTGCTGCACGACGCCGCGCACCCGGCGCCCGAGGCCGGTGGTACCGGGGGCGCGGCCGCCGGGGCGGACCAGGTCGCGGGAGAGCACGTGCCCGAACCGGCGCAGCCGGGGCCGCAGTCACCGCGCACCCGGGTGCTCGTGACCGTCCCGCTGTCGACCTTGATCGGGCAGGACGACCTCCCGGCCGTGCTGGAGGGCTACGGCCCGGTCGACGCCGTCCAGGCCCGGGCCCTCGCGCTCGGCGGGGTGTGGCAGCGGCTGGTCACCGACGACGTCTCCGGAACCGTCCTGGACGTCGGGCGCACGACCTACCGACCACCCACCGCGCTCGCCGAGCACGTGCGCTACCGGGACAGGTACTGCAGCGCGCCGGGCTGCCCCGTGCCCGCGTCCCGGGCCGACCTGGACCACACCGAGGAGTTCGACCCGCCGCCCGCAGGCGCACCACCACGCCCGCTGGGCACCACCAGCGCGGACAACCTCGGACCCGGGTGCCGGCACCACCACCGTCTCAAGACGAGCGGTGCGTTCGGGGTGCGGCAGCGCACGGCGGGGGAGTTCGACTGGCGCACGCCGAGCGGGCACGTCTTCCGGGTCCGGCCGGGCTCCGACGAGCCGACCGTGCACCTCACCGGCCCGGAGCTACCGGAGCCGCCACCGTTCTGAGGCCGTCGGCCGGTCCTGGTGGACCGTCAGACCAGCGTCAGCACCCCGAGCAGCGCGACCGCCGCGCCGAGCAGCATCGACACGCTGATCAGGACCAGGTGCACGGTGAGGAACCGCGTCGGCCTGCCCTCGGCGTCGCGCGCACGCGGGTCCTTGACGATCCGGGCGCCGAACCGGGGCCACACCAGCAGGCTCCAGAGGCCGGCGACGACGAGGACCACGGACCAGGCGACGGGCAGCTCCATACGGCGAGTATCCCCCGAGGTCCGGGTCCCTCCCGCCGCTGCGGCAGGATGTGAGCATGACCGCACCCACGCTGCCCGGCTGGACGCACACCTACTCGGGCAAGGTCCGCGACCTGTACGTGCCCGACACCTCGCAGGACGAGGGCGCTGCCGTGGCCGAGGCGCACGGCGACGTGGTGCTGGTGGTGGCGAGCGACCGCGTCAGCGCGTTCGACCACGTGCTCAGCCCGGGGATCCCGGACAAGGGCGTGGTGCTCACCCAGCTGAGCCTGTGGTGGTTCGGTCAGCTCGACGACCTGGTGCCGAACCACGTCGTGAGCGCGTCGGCGCCGGACGTGCCGCAGGCGGTGCTCGGTCGCGCGATGGTGTGCCGGCGGCTGCAGATGTTCCCGGTCGAGTGCGTCGCACGCGGCTACCTGACCGGATCGGGCCTGCTCGAGTACCGGGCCTCGGGCGAGGTCACCGGCATCCCGCTGCCCGAGGGCCTCGTCGACGGCTCGCGGCTGCCGGAGCCCATCTTCACCCCCGCGACCAAGGCGGAGCTCGGCGAGCACGACGAGAACGTCAGCCTCGCCGTCGTCGCCGAGCAGCTGGGCCGCGCACGCGCCGAGGAGCTCCGCGACCTCACGCTCGCCGTCTACGCGCGGGCCGAGCAGATCGCCCGCGCGCGCGGCGTGATCCTCGCGGACACCAAGCTGGAGTTCGGCGTGGACCCGACGACGGGTGCGGTGACCCTGGGCGACGAGGTGCTGACCCCGGACTCGTCGCGCTTCTGGCCGGCGGACGCGTGGCAGCCGGGCCGTGCGCAGCCGAGCTTCGACAAGCAGTACGTCCGGGACTGGCTCGCCTCCCCCGCGTCGGGCTGGGACCGCGCCGGCGACGGCGAGCCCCCGGCGCTGCCGGCGGACGTGGTGGCGCGGACCCGCGCGCGCTACCTGGAGGCCTACGAGCGCCTGACGGGGACGCCGCTCACCGTGTGAGCGACGCCCCCGCCGGGTCGGGCGACCGGTGCGGCGCTCAGGACCCGAGCGCGTCCTCGATCAGCGGCACGAGGTTGTCCAGCGCGTACTGCTGCGCGCCGATGGTGCCGAGCGAGTAGGCGGAGGACAGGTCCCCGTCGATGACCACGGCGCGGCCGTCGGCGACGGCCGGGATGGCCTGCCACTGCGGGTCCTCGGTGATCTCGGTCGTCTCGATGTAGATCGGGAAGGCCACGATCAGGTCGGCGTCGAGCAGGTCGAGCTGCTCGGAGGAGATGTCGACGGAGAACCCGGACTCGGACACCGGCAGCTCGGCGATGGTCGGCGACTGGACGAAGCCGAGGTTCTCCAGGAAGTCGACGCGGTCGCCACCCTCGATGTACGCGCCCCAGCCCTCGGAGGTCCGGGTGGCGGCGGCGATGGTCTTGCCCTCCCAATCGGGGTGGGCCTCACGGGCGGTGGCAAAGGTGTCCTCGAGCTGGGTCTGGAGCTCCTCGCCCTTCTCCGGGACGCCGAGGGCGGCGGAGATCAGCTCGAGCTGCTGCTGACCGGTGGTCAGGTACGAGTCGCCGCCCTCGGGCACGCCGACGGTCGGGGCGATCTCGGACAGACGGTCGTAGCGGTCCTGGTCGCCGGAGGACTTCACGTCCAGGATCAGGTCCGGCTCGAGCGCGGCGATGGCCTCGTACGACGGCTCGAGGGTGTCGATGATCTCCGGGGACTCCTCGTACTGGCCCTCGGCCCAGGGCCCCACGCCCTCGCCGCCGAACGCCAGCCAGTCGGACGCGCCGACGGGCTGGTAGCCGAGCGACAGCGCGGTCTCGGCGTCGCCCCAGCCGAGGGCGACGATCCGCTCGGGGCGGGACTCGACGGTGACCTCGCCGAACTTGGTGTCGACGGTGGCGGGGAAGGTGCCCTCGCCCGTGGAGGCCGCGGTGGTCTCGCCCTCGGAACCGCCGGCGGGCTCGTCGGTGGACGAGCAGGCGCTCAGGGTGAGGACGGCGACGGCGGCCAGGCCGGCGGCGACGCGCATGGACTTCATGGCAGGCCTTTCGTGGAGGGTGCCCGCCGACCGCCTTGTGCACGGCGTCACGACGGGGCTGATGCCTGGGAAGGGTAGCCTAAGCTCATGACGTGCGAGAACCCCGGGTGACCGCCGTCGCTGCCGGGACGACCCGCACGACGACGTCCGCGCCCGCGCGGCGCGGCCTGGCGCTGCTGGCTCTCCTGGTGCTGCTCGCGCTCGCCCTCGGGCTGAGCCTGGCCGTCGGGTCGCGTCCGGTGGGCCTCGGCACGGTGTGGGGTGCGCTGACCGGGCAGGACGTGCCCGCTCCGGACCGCGCGGCGGTCGTGGGTCTCCGGCTACCGCGCACGGTGCTCGCGGTGCTGGTCGGGTCGGCGCTCGCGGTGGCGGGGGCCCTGATGCAGGCGCTGACCCGCAACCCGCTGGCGGACCCGGGCATCCTGGGGGTGTCGAGCGGGGCGGCGTTCGCGGTGGCGATGGGCGTGGTGCTGCTGGGCGTGACGCGGCCGTCGGGCTACGTGTGGTTCGCCTTCGCGGGCGCGCTGGTGGCGACGCTCGCCGTCTACCTGGTCGGCTCGGCGGGGCGGTCGAACGCGAGCCCCGCCCAGCTGACCCTGGCGGGGGTGGCGCTGAGCGCGGTGCTGACCGGCGTGATCGGTGCGCTGCGGCTGACCGACCCGGAACGGTTCGCGGTGCTGCTGACCTGGGAGTCGGGGTCGTTCCAGGCGCGGGGCTGGAACGTCGTCCTCCCGGTGCTGCCGTTCGTCGTGGCCGGGCTGGTGCTGGCGGCGGTGGTGGCGGGGGCGCTGAACACGCTGGGGCTCGGCGAGGACCTGGCGACGGTGCTCGGCGCGTCGGTGCAGCGCACGCGCGTGCTCGCCGTGGTCGCGATCACGCTGCTGGCGGGCGGGGCGACGGCGATGGCCGGGCCGATCGCGCTGGTGGGGCTGATGGTGCCGCACATCGTGCGCTGGCTGGTCGGTCCGGACCAGCGCTGGATCGTCGGCCTGTCGGCGGTGGCCGGGCCGGTGCTGGTGCTGCTGGCGGACGTGGCGGCGCGGGTGCTGCTGTGGCCGGGCGAGCTGCCTGTGGGCGTGGTGACGGCGTTCGTCGGGGCGCCGGTGCTGATCGCGCTGGTCCGGCGGCGGAAGGCGAGCGGGCTGTGAGCGGCACTGCGACGGAGCGGACCACGGCCGGGCGGCGGCCGCGTGCGGTGCGGCCGTCGACGCCCGCGCGACGGCGCGGCCGGGTCGCGGTCACGGGCCTGACCGTCGCCGCGGTGCTCTTGGCGCTGCTCGCCCTGGGGCTCGGCGACTACCCGCTGAGCGTCCCGGACGTGGTGCGGGCGCTGGTCTCGGACCAGGGCTTCGCGAGCACGATCGTGACGCAGTGGCGGCTGCCCCGGGTGCTGGTCGCGCTGGTGTTCGGCGCGGCGCTCGCCGTCTCCGGCGCGCTGTTCCAGTCGCTGACCCGGAACCCGCTGGGCTCGCCGGACCTGATCGGCTTCTCGACGGGGTCGTACACCGGCGTGCTGGTGGTGACCACGCTGCTCGGCGCGGGCACGGTCGGCGTCTCGACCGGCGCGCTGGTCGCGGGTCTGCTGACGGCGCTGGTGGTCTACCTCCTGGCGTACCGGGACGGGGTGCAGGGCTTCCGGCTGATCGTGGTCGGCATCGGCGTGACGGGGATGCTGCACGGGCTGAACGTGTGGCTGCTGCTGCGCGCGGACACCGAGGTGGCGATGACCGCCTCGATCTGGGGCGCGGGGTCGATCTCGCTGGTGGGCTGGCCGCAGGCGGTGCCGGCGCTGGTGGTGCTGGCCGTGCTGGCGCCGCTGGTCGGTGCGGTCCGCGGCCCGCTGCGGCAGCTGGAGCTCGGGGACGACGCGGCGGGCGCGCACGGCCTGCGGGTCGAGCCCGCGCGGCTGGCGGTGGTGGTGCTGGGTATCGCCCTGATCGCGACGGTGACGGCGACGGCCGGCCCGATCGCGTTCGTGGCGCTGGCCGCCCCGCAGATCGCCCGCCGGCTGGCGGGGTCGGCGGGGCTGCCGCTGCTGGCGTCGGCGCTGACGGGCGGCGTGGTGCTGCTCGGCGCGGACGTGGTGGCGCAGCACGTGCTGCCGACGGCGGTGCCGGTGGGTGTGGTGACGGTGGTGCTGGGCGGGGCGTACCTGCTGGCCCTGATCGTGCAGGAGGCGCGGCGACGATGGTGAGCGAGCAGCGGCTGCGGACCGACGGGGTGACCCTCGGCTACGAGCGCAGGACCGTGTCGACGGACCTCGACCTGGCGATCCCGGACGGCTCGTTCACGGTGATCGTCGGGCCGAACGCGTGCGGCAAGTCGACGCTGCTGCGCTCGCTCGCCCGGCTGCTCCGCCCGAGCAGCGGCGAGGTGGTGCTGGACGGCGAGTCGATCCACCGGATGCACACCAAGGAGGTGGCGCGCCGGGTGGGGCTGCTCCCGCAGATCGCGCTGGCGCCGGAAGGCATCACCGTCGCCGAGCTCGTCGCCCGCGGCCGGTACCCGCACCAGAACCTGTTCCGGCAGCAGTCCGAGGCCGACCGGCACGCGGTGGCCGAGGCGATGGTCGCGACCCGCGTGGCCGAGCTCGCCGACGTGCCGGTGGACGAGCTCTCGGGCGGCCAGCGGCAGCGGGTGTGGGTGGCGATGGCGCTGGCGCAGGAGACGGGCATCCTGCTGCTCGACGAGCCGACGACGTTCCTGGACATCGCGCACCAGATCGAGCTGATGGACCTGTTCGCCCGGCTGCACCGGGAGGGGGCGACGCTGGTCGCCGTGCTGCACGACCTGAACCACGCGGCGCGGTACGCGACGAACGTCGTGGTGATGAAGGACGGCGCCGTCGTGGCGCAGGGCCCGCCCGCCGAGGTCGTCACGGCGGAGCTCGTGGAGCGCGTGTTCGGGCTCCCGTGCCTGGTGATCCCGGACCCCCTGGCGGGGACGCCGCTGGTGATCCCGCGGGGCACCGCGCACCCGGCGGCCGACGCCACCTGAGCGCGCGGCACCGACGACCCGGCACCGAGACCCGGCACCGACGACCCGGCGCCCACGACCCGGCACCCACGACCCCGTGCCGGGACCGAGACGGCCCCCGGTCGCCGCAGCGATCCGGGGGCCGTCGTGCACGTGCGGCGCGGGTCACGCCGGGGCGAGCACCACCACCGGCTCGGTGGTCGGCGCGGCGGAGCCGCCCTCGGGCTCGACCGTCAGGGCGAGCGCGTCGCCCTCGCGGTAGGCGTCGGTGCTGATCTCGAGGACGCCGTCGGTCGTGCCGGTGGTGGCGTCGGGGACGGGGACGCCCTCCTGCATGACCCACAGCTGGTAGACCTCGCCGGCGCCGGGCGCGTCGAGGCCGGTCGCGGTGACGAGGGCGGCGTCGTCGGTCACGACGGCGACGGCCGTGCCGCCGGTCGAGACGTCGGCGGCGAGGACCTGGGCGCCGGGCTCGGCCAGCAGGCTGGTGAGCCGGTCGGTACGGGCCTGGACCTCGGCGGCGCGCTGGGACTCGCGCCAGGCGATGGTGCTGGGCACCGCCACCGCGAACGCGACGGCCGCGGCGACGACGGCGGTCAGCCAGGGCCGACGGCGGCGCGCGCCCCGGCGGCCCGCGGGCCGGGTGCCGGCGTTCCCGGGTCCGGTCGACCCGCCGGCGGCGGGCCCGGAGGCCGAGGCGGACCCGGAGGTCGCGTTCGGGCGCGACGGCGCCGCGTGCGGCGGCGCGGTGTGCGGCCGGGCGGGCGCGGCTGCCCCGGGCGCCTCCGCCGGAGCGGACGCAGCCGGAGCGGAGGCAGCCGACGCAGACGCAGCCGGCGCGGTCCCCGCGGTGCCGACCCCGTCGCCCGACTCCTGGGCAGTGCGCGCGACGGCGGCGAGCACGGCGGCCCGGACGTCGTCGGGCGCGGGCACGGCGACGGCCGCGGCGAGCACGGCGGCGGTCTCCTGCAACGACCGCGCCTCGCGGGCGGCGTCGGGGTCGCGGGCGAGCAGGTCGTCCACCGCGGCGCGCTCGGCGGGGTCGAGGGCGTCGAGCGCCCACGCGCCGATCAGCTCGCGGGTGGCGGCGTCGTCCGGGCGGCGGTCCCCGGGACGGGGCGTCGGGGCGCTCACGCGGCCACCCCCAGGCAGTCGCGCAGGCGGATGAGGCCGTCGCGGATCCGGCTCTTCACGGTCGGCAGGGCGGCGGCGAGGGTCTCGGCGACCTCGCGGTAGGTGCGCCCGTCGTAGTAGGCGAGGACGACGGCCTCGCGCTGGGTGTCGGTGAGCCCGCCGAGGCAGTGCCGCACGCGCTCGGCCTCCAGGTTGGTCTCGACCTGGTCGGCCACGACGTCGAACTCGCGCGGCCGGTCGCCGTCGAGCACGGCCTGGTCGCGGGTGCGCTGGGCCTGCACGGACCGCACGCGGTCGACGGCCCGGCGGTGCGCCATGGTGGACGCCCACGCGCGCGCGGAGCCGCGGCGGGGGTCCCAGCGGGACGCCGTGCGCCAGATCTCCACCATGACCTCCTGAGTCACTTCCGCCGCGTGGTCGGGGTCGCGGAGGACGGCGAGGGCCGTGCCGTGCACGGCGGGGGACAGCGAGTCGTACAACGCGGTGAACGCGTCGAGGTCGCCCGCGGCGACCCGCGCGAGGGCGTCGTCGGCCGTCGCGCGCGCTGGGGGGTGGGTACCGGGGGAGGACACGTCCGACAGTCTGCCGCACGGACCGCGACCGGCCCCGACGGCCGCCCGGCCCGCCTCGCGGCCGCTCCGAGGGGCGCGGGCCGGGCGGCACCGGCCGGGCGGCGAGCCCGGCCGGTGCGCCCGTCACCGGGTGCGCGTCACTTGACGAGCGCGGCGGCCAGCGAGTCGATCGCACCGGCCAGGGTGGAGACGTGCATGCCCAGGCCGGCGGCGACGTCGTCGGCGGGCAGCTCGCCGTTGCTCACCGTCTCGAAGAACTCCCCGGCGGGGCCGCGGTAGCCGTCGAGGTCCATGAGCGCCTGGTTCCGGGCGCCCTCGTCGCCGGTGGCGTCGGCCACCGCGTAGTCGACGAAGAAGCCGATGTGCTCGCGCCACAGGTCGAGGAACGCGGTGCCGTTCTCCTCGCCGGCGAGCGAGGCGACGGCCTCGGACAGCTGGACGGAGTTGGCGTCGAGCGTGGCGGCCGCGGCGGTGAACGCCGGGGACTCCACGCCGCCCTCGGCGGTGTACGCCGTGAACACCGCGTACGAGGCCAGGTAGACGTGCTCCTGGAGCATGGCGGTGAGGTTCGCCCGCAGGGTGGAGGCGTCGTCCATGGCGTCGCCGGACAGGCCGGCGCCGGCGGCGAGGCCGGTCGCGATGGTGGCGGCGTCCATGCCGACGTGGTCGGCCGCGGCCTTGAGCGTGTCGGACGCGGTGGGCTCGCCGGCGGCGAGGGCGTCGATCGCGGCGGTGAGGGTGGTGACGTGCATCGTCAGCGCCTCGGCCACGGCGGCGGCGGGCAGGTTGCCCGCGCTGATCTGCTCGAAGAACGCACCGGCCTCGGTGGTGTAGCCGGCGAGGGAGACCTGCGCGGCGTCGGCGGCGGCCTGGTCGCCGCCCTTGACGGCGACGGCGTAGTCGACGAAGTAGCCGATGTGCTCGTCCCAGAGCTGCTGGAACGCCATGCCCTGCTCCTCGCCGGCGATCGAGCCGACGGCGTCGGCCAGGTCGGCGGTGTTGCCGTCCAGCGCGGCCTTGGCGGCGGTGAACTCGGCGGAGTCGGGGCCCGCGGTGTAGGCGGTGGCGACGCCGATGCCGGTCAGGTAGACGTGCTCCTGGAGCATCGCGGTGAGCCCGGACCGCAGGGCGGCGGCCTCGGAGTCGACCTCGCCTGCGGTGCCCGTCGCGGCGGCCAGGCCGGTCGCCAGCGTGAGGCCGGTCTCCGGCATGTGCTCGGCGGCGGTGCGGGCGTCGGCGAACGGGTCGCCGGTGCTGACGGGCTCGACGGAGCCCATGTCCATGCCGCCCATGTTCATGGTGGACGAGGCCGCCGGGCTGTTGCCCGCGGTGGTGTCGTCGCCGCTGCTGCCGCACGCGGCGAGGGTCAGGCTCAGGGTCAGTCCGGCGGCCATGGCGGCCACGGCGTAGGTGCTGCGGGTGCGTCGCATCATCGCTCCTGGGATCCCATCGGGGGTGGTGTCACCGAGGGTTCGGAGCGGGTGGCGTCCCGGATGGGTGCTCGCCCTACGCGGCGCCGGTCCGGGGCCGGGCGACGTCGGCGAGGGGGCTGAGGTGCTCGGGCGCGGGGCCGCCGATGAAGCACTGGCAGGGCCCGTCGCGGTGCACGAGGCCGGAGTGCGGCCGTGCGGCGCAGGGCAGCGGGCCGACGACGGCCTGGAGGTCGTCGAGGGGAGTCATCTCGATGGTCATGCTGGTACCTCCTCGCGGCAGGCCGCACGGTCTGCAGCCCGGGACGGCACCGGGGGACCGGTGCCGCGGTGCCACAGGAGGTCGCGCCCCCGTGGTCTCGTCCTCATCGGACGGTCGCACGCGTTCCTGTGGCGAAGTCGCCATCTTGGTGGTATCGGGCTGCGAAATCCAGTCGTGTGGTCGGCATCACCCGCCCGGACGACGCGGTCAGGAGGCCGCGCGCGCCGCCCGCCGGGTGGCCTGCGCGGCCGGGTCGGGGACGGGTGCGGCGTCCAGCAGCCGCCGGGTGTACGGGTCCTCGGGGGCGCCCAGGACCCGGCTGCGCTCGCCGGTCTCGACCAGCCGGCCGCGGTGCATGACGGCGACGCGGTCGGCGAGCTCGTCGACGACGGCGAGGTCGTGGCTGATGAACAGGCAGGCGAACCGGAGGCGCCGCTGGATGGACCGGAACAGCTCGAGCACGGTCGCCTGCACGGACACGTCGAGCGCGGAGGTGGGCTCGTCGGCGATGAGCAGCTCGGGGTCGAGCGAGATCGCCCGGGCGATGGACACGCGCTGGCGCTGGCCGCCGGACAGCTCGTGCGGGTAGCGGGCGGCCCAGGCGGCGGGCAGCTCGACGCTGTCGAGCAGCTCGGCGACGCGGGCCTCCAGCGCGGCCCCGCGCAGGCCGGCGTGCACCTGGAGCGGCTCGGCCACGGACTGGCCGATGGAGTAGCGCGGGTTGAGGGACGCGGCGGGGTTCTGGAACACCACGCCGATCCGGGTGCGGGCGGCGCGCACGGCGCGAGGGGTGTCCCGGCCGAGCCGCGTGCCGACGACCTCGACGGTCCCGGAGGTGAGCGGGGCGAGGCCGAGGGCGCACCGGCCGAGGGTCGACTTGCCGGAGCCGGACTCGCCGACCAGCGCGAGCATCTCGCCCGGCTGGACGCGCAGGGTGACGTCGTCGACGGCCCGGACGACGCGCCCGCGCCGGTTCCGGTACTCGACGACCAGGTGCTCGACGTTCAGCGCGGGCCGCTCGCGGTCGTCCGCGCCGCTGGGCCGCTCGGGGGTGCCGGTGCGCGGCACGGCGGACAGCAGGGTGCGGGTGTAGTCGGCCTCGGGCGCGGCGAACAGGTCGGCGACGCGGGCCGTCTCCACGACGGCGCCGTGCCGCATGACGACGACGCGGTCGGCGAGGTCGGCGACGACGCCCATGTCGTGCGTGATGAGCACGATGGCGGCGGACGTGCGGTCGCGCAGCCGGCGCAGGACGTCGAGCACCTCGGCCTGCACGGTGACGTCGAGGGCGGTGGTGGGCTCGTCGGCGACGAGCACCTCGGGGTCGCAGGCGAGGGCCATGGCGATCATCACGCGCTGCGCCTGCCCCCCGGAGAGCTGGTGCGGGTAGAAGCCGAGGCGCTGCTCGGGCTCGGGCAGCTCGACCAGGCGCAGCAGCTCGACGGCGCGGGCCTTGGCCTCGGCGCGGGACAGGCCCGGCAGGTGCCGGCGCAGGGTCTCGCGGAGCTGGTAGCCGATGGTGAAGACGGGGTCCATGGCGTTGGACGGGTCCTGGAAGATCATCGCGACCCGCCGGCCGCGCACGTCGGACAGGGCGCGGCGGTCCAGGCCGACGAGCTCCAGGTCTCCGAGCAGGGCGCTGCCGGTCACGGTGGCGGAGCCGGGCAGCAGGCCGAGGACCGCCAGGGACGAGACGCTCTTGCCGGAGCCGGACTCCCCGACGACGGCGAGCACCTCGCCGCGCGCCAGGTCGAACGACACGCCCCGCACGGCGTGCACGTCGGGGGACCGCCCGCCGTCGATCCGGAACGTGACGGTGAGGTCGCGCACGGACAGCACGGTGGATCCCGCGCTCCCGGTGGATCCCGTGGTGTCCGCGGGGGGAGCGGTGTCGAGCGCGCCGGTCGGCGTGGGGTCGGTGGTCACGGTTCTCCAGTCCCGGCCTGCGCGTCGCGGTAGGCCTCCCAGTCGGCGAGCATCTTGCGGTGGTACCCGGCGAGCCACTCCATGTAGTGGCGCGCGTTGAGCAGGCGGCGGCGCTGGCTCGCGTCGGCGCCGGCGCTCGCGGCGATCCCGTCGTCGATCACGCGCTGCAGCCGGGGCAGGTAGGCGCGCTCGCTCTCCAGCCAGCTGCCCCAGACGTCGTCCTCGACGCGGAAGTAGTGGTTCCGGTCCCCGGCGACGGCGTGCCGCTTCACGAACCCGCCGTCGACGAGCTTGCGGGTCGCCCCGGAGACCGCGCCGGCGCTCGCGGAGAGCAGCCGGGCGATCTGGTGGGACGACAGGTAGGGGGCGTCGACGATCATGAGCAGGCCGAGGATCCGGCCCTCCATCCGCGGGGTCTTGGACGACCCCTCCCAGGTGAGCGCGAACTCCTCCACCCAGGCCAGCGCCTCGGCGGACGGCACGGGCTCGACGGGCTCGGCGGGCGCCGCGGGATCGGCAGGCGCCGTGGGCCCGGCGGTGGTCGGCTCCGCGGGCGCGGGCGCGGGCGCGGGCGGGTGGAGGGCGTCGTCGCTGCTCATGCGCTCACCCTAGGGACGGCTCGACCGGCGCACCGGCGGGTCGCAGGCGCGTCATCCCGGTGCGCCGGCGGCGGAAGGCGTCGAGCGGCCAGGCGGTCATCCCGTCGCGCACGGCGGTGATCGCGTCGTCGGCGTCGCGCTCGAGGACGACCTGCTCGCCGACGTTGCCGAACCCGGGCCCGGACTTGATCCGCAGGGTGTCCCGGCCGGTGACGGTGAGCTCCTCGTAGGCGGCGGCCGGGTCGGGCAGGTTCGGGCGCAGCATCAGCAGCCGCCCGCCGAGCTCGGCGATGTCGGAGACGCCCCACAGGGCGCCGAACCGGCCGGTGTACTCGGCGAGCGGCCGGGCGTCGGCGGGCGGCTCGGGCGCGTCGGCGGGCGGGTTCAGCGCGAGGTCGATCAGCTTGATCAGCCCGACGGCGATCGGGTCGGCGGGGCCGTCGATGGCGTTGGTGAGGACGCTGACGACCAGGTGCGCCTCCGGGTCGATGTAGGTGCGGGTGATGTGGCCGGGGTAGCCGCCGGAGTGCCCGACGACCTCGCGCTCGCCGATGGTGCGCAGGTCCAGGCCGATGCCGTACCGCCCGATCTCGGCGCCGTAGGCCGTCACCACGGACTCCTGGCGGTGCAGCAGCCGCTTGCCGGCGTCGGACAGCAGGGTCTCGTCGCCCCGGAAGTGCGCGGCGCCGAACGCGGTCATGTCCCGGGCGGTCGAGTAGAAGCCGGTGGCGGCGGCCAGGGCGCGGGTGTCGACGTGCTCGATCGGCTCGCGCTCGTCCTCGGCGTCGAGCAGGGCGGTGTGCCCGCCGGCGTAGTCGGCGGCCCGGGCGGGGTCGTACTCGGCGCCGGTGTCGGCCATGCCGAGCGGCTCGAGGACGGCGGTGCGCAGGTGGTCCGCGTAGGACTCGCCGGTGACCTCCTCGATGATCAGGCCGAGGATGCCGTAGCCGTAGTTCGAGTACTTGAAGTGCTCGTTGGCGCCGAACACCTCCCCGGACTCGAGCAGCTCGGCGACGAGGGTCTCCCGGTCCGGGAACGGGCCGTCGAGCTGCCAGAAGTCGCCGCGCTCGCCGTCGCGGATGACGCCGGCCTGGTGGCCGAGCAGCTCGCGGACGGTCCGGGTCGCCAGCGGGGAGCCGGCGAGCTCGGGCACCCGGCTGCCGACGGTGTCGTCCAGGCGCAGCCGGCCGGCCTCGACCAGCCGCATGACCGCGGTGGCGGTGAACGACTTGGAGTGCGAGGCGATCCGGAACAGGTGGTCGGTGCGCAGGGCCTCACCGGTGGTCACGTCGGCGGTGCCCCACGCGTGGTCGAGGACGACGTCGTCGCCCGACCGGATCGCCACCTGGACCCCGACGGCGCGCCGGAACGTCGCCTGCTGGTCGACCCAGGAGGCGAGGTAGGGCGCCGCGGCGCGGATGGTGGCGGTGGTGCTCTCGGACATGGGACGGGCCTCCGGCGGGGACGAGGGGGAGTCGGGCCCAGCTGGGCCCGCGGGCCTAGCGGCCCTTGGGGTCGAGGACGTCGCGCAGGACGTCGCCCAGGGTGATCATCGCCAGGACGGTGACGGTCAGAAAGATGCTCGGGAACAGCAGCATGTGCGGGGAGGTCTGGAAGAACGTCTGCGCGCTGGACAGCTGCAGCCCCCAGGAGATCGACGGGGCGCGCAGCCCGAGGCCGAGGAACGTCAGGGTCGACTCGGACACGATGACGCCGCCGACCATCGTGGTGGCCACGGCGAGCACGGGGCCGATGGAGTTGGGCAGCACGTACCGGGCGATGATGCGCCGGTCCCGCAGGCCCATGGCGCGCGCGGCCTCGACGTACGGGGCGTCCCGGACGGCGCGGACGGAGCCGCGGACCAGCCGGGCCATCGTGGGCCAGGAGAACAGCGCCAGCACCAGGGCCACGGTGACGGCGGACCGGGTGCCGATCGACGTCAGGACGACGACGGCGCCGAGCAGGAACGGGAAGCCCAGGAACACGTCGGTCAGGCGCCCGATCAGCCGGTCGGCGAGGCCGCCGTAGAACCCGGCGGCGGTGCCGACGACCAGCGCGACGACCAGGGCGATGGCGGTGCACAGCAGGCCGACGGTGAGCGAGGCGCGCGCGCCGTAGATGACGTTCGCGTACACGTCGCAGCCCTGGACGTCGGTGCCGAACACGTGCTCCCCGCCCGGCGGCCGGGCGCTCGCGGACAGGTCGCACGCGCGCGGGTCGGGCTGGCCGAACCAGCCGGCGAACCACGACGGCGCGACGGCGACCAGCGCCAGGACGGCGAGCACGCCGGTGCAGATCCAGAACAGCACGCGCCGGCGCAGGGTGCGCCACACCCCGCGGGGCGCGGCGGTGGGCTCGCCGACGGCGAGCTCGGGCACGGTCGCGGCGACGGTCTCACTCATGGCGGATCCTCGGGTCGAGCACGGACGAGAGCAGGTCCACGACCAGGTTCGTCAGCAGGAAGACGATGATCAGCGCGGTGGAGACGCCGACGACGGTCGGACCCTCGTGCGCGCGGATCGCCTGGAACAGCAGCTGGCCGACGCCGGGCAGGTTGAACACGCCCTCGACGACGACGGCGCCACCGAGCAGGAAGCCCAGGTCGATCGCGAGGAACGTCAGCACGGGGATCGCGGAGTTGCGCAGCACGTGCACGCCGACGACCTGCCGCTCGCGCAGCCCCTTGGCCCGCAGGGTGCGCACGAAGTCGGACTGCAGGGTGTCCACCACGGACCCGCGCATCAGGCGGGTCACGGACGCCAGCCCGAACACGGCGATGACGGCGGCCGGGAGCAGGTAGGCGGTGGGCCAGCCCTCGCCCGTGCCGGCGACCGGGAACCAGCCGAGCCGGACGCCGAGCACCAGCTGGGCGGTCACCGCGACGACGAACGCCGGGATGCTCGTGGCCAGGATGGTGCCGGCCAGGACGACGCGGTCGCCGGTCCGGCCGCGGCGCAGGGCCGCGAACAGGCCGAGGGCCACGCCGACGACGACCTCGATGCCCCAGGCGGTCAGGGCCAGGGTGATGGTCACGGGCCAGCGGGACTCCATGCGGGAGGCGACGGACTGCCCGCTGAAGTTGGTGCCGAGGTCGCCGGTGAACAGCCCGCCGATGTACCGCGCGTACTGCTGCAGCACGGGCTCGTCCAGGTGGTACCGCTCGCGCAGCTCGGCCACGACGTTCTCCGGCAGCGGCCGGTCGCCGCCGAGGGACCGGATCGGGTCGCCGGGCAGCGCGAACACCATCAGGTAGATCACCAGGGTGACGCCCAGGAACACGATCAGCAGCTCGACGCCCCGGCGCAGGGCGAACCGGGTCACCGGGCGCCCCGGTCCGCCAGGACGCGGGACATCGCCAGCGTCGCGCCGTACTGCACGCCGACCAGCTGCTCGACGGGCAGCACGGTGAGGCCGGCCAGGGAGTCCGCCTCGGCCGTCCACCCGGCGTAGACCCGGCGGGCGCGCTCGGCGACGCGGTGCACCCGCGCGGTCGCGAGCCCGGCGTGCACCTCGGCGTCCAGCGCGCGCAGCAGCATGCCGCCCCAGCGCAGCCGGAACATCCGGACGACGTCCTCGTTGCTGAACACCTCCGCGGCGGTCGCCGTGCGGCGGACCTCGGGGCGCTCGGCGCGCAGGAGCTCGGACCGGCCCATCTCGCCGGTCATCGGGATGAACGCCTCGCTGGCCCGCAGGAACGGGGACCGGATGGTGAGGTCCGGCCGGGCCTCGTCCAGCAGGCCGACCAGGGTCGCCCCGAGCTCGACCATCGCCTCGCCCTTGGCACGGACGACGTCGGCGTAGTCCAGGGACGTCGGCGTGCTGTCGTCGGCCAGGGGGTGCGACCAGTACGGCAGCTCGGCGACGAGCGACACGGTGCCGTGCCGGCGGGCGTACGCCGAGGAGGAGTCGCCGCCGACCATGGCCGCCGCGTCCATCCCGAGCCCGTCCAGGTAGTCGTACTCGTCGGCCATGCTCGACATCAGGTAGACGGCCGGGGCGATGGACCGGATGGCGGGGGACTCGGCCTCGCCGACGTCCAGCGGCAGCCCGAGGGCGCGGGGCACGGCGTGCAGCGCGGGCACCGCGCCGGGGACGTCCTCGGACAGGTAGTAGTAGACGCCGCCGAGCTCGGCGTTGTGCAGGCTGACCATGAGCTCGGGCCGGACCTCGTCGATCACGCGCATCAGCGCCTGGGTCTCGGGGATCACGTCGTCGAAGTAGGCGTCCCGGTACGCGAACGGGAACGTCCACTCGGCCTGCTCCGCCGGCGCGGGCCGGTAGAACCCGCGGGAGTACGCGGTGCGGTCGGACGGGTCGGCGAACCAGGACTCGTTCAGCCGGGTGCCGTCCGGGTCGATGCACGGGACCAGGTGCCAGGTGGCGCCCGACGCGGCGAGCAGGTCGGGGTCGGCGACCAGCTCGGAGGCGAGGTGCTGCAGGGTGCGGAAGCCGATCGGCTCGTTGGGGTGCACGCCGGCGAACAGCAGGTGCGGCCGCGGGCCGGACCCGACGGTGAACATCGGGATGGGCTCGCCGAGCCGCGAGGTGCCGATGCGGCGCTCGCGGACCAGGCTGGGGTGGGCGGCGGCGAGCGTGCCGAACCAGGCGAGCAGCTCGTCGACCGGGGGGAAGCCGGAGATCGGGGCGACCCGGCGGGCCCGCTCGAGGACGTCCTCGAGCGAGCCCGTCGGCGTGGTGCGCTGGTTCATGCGCCCTCGGCGAGGACGACGGCGGTGAAGGTCGGGTTGCCGACGGCCGACGTGGGCAGCTCGGCGACGCGGTCCGACGTCACGTAGGAGTAGGTCTCGAAGAACAGCGGCGGGGCCGGGAAGTCCTCGATGATGCGCTCCTGCACGGCGGCGTAGGCGTCGGCGGCCGCGGCCGCGTCGGTCTCGGCGTCCGCCGCCGCGATCAGGTCGGCGACCTCCGGCTCGTAGTACGGGATGCAGTTGGGGCAGCCGCCGCCCTCGACGTAGAACGCCCGCAGGGTGTTCTGCTGGCTCGGGTAGAGCGCGCCCCAGCGGGAGAAGAACGGGCCGCTGATGGTGCCGGCCTCGCGGTTGCCCGCGAACTCGGCCCAGTCGGTGCTCGGGGTGGCGACCGCGTCGACCCCGAGGTTCTGCCGCAGCTGGTTGGCGATGGCGGTGTACAGCTCGTCCATGCCGCTGCCGCCGGGGTAGGAGATGTCGATCGTGCCGTCGAACCCGCCGGCCTCCTCGAGCAGCGCCTTGGCGGCGGCGGGGTCGTACTCGCAGTACTCGCCGCAGATGCCCTCGGGCGTGCCCGCCTCGACGGCCGGGGTCAGCGCGGTGGCCGGGGTGAACAGGCCGCCGTAGATGACGTCGTTGATGGTGTCGCGGTCGATCGCCATGGAGATCGCCTGGCGCACCCGGACGTCGCCGTAGCGCTCGTCCCAGAGCGGCAGGCCGAGGTAGGAGATGCCCGCGGCCTCGAACGAGTACAGGTGGTCGCCGAAGTCGGCGGCGGCCTGCGTCTGCCGGGCCACCGGGACGCCCGCGATGTCGAGGTTGCCCGCCTGCACGTCGGTGTAGGCCGTGGTGGTGTCGGTGTAGGGGACGAAGGTGATCTCGTCGACCGTGGGCTCCGTGCCCTGGTAGTCCTCGTACGCCGTGACGGTCATCTCCTCGTTCTCGGCGTAGTCCGTCTCGACCTGGAACGGGCCGTTGCCCACGGGGTGCGTGTTGTACGCGTCGAAGTCCTCGAACGCCGACTCGGGCATCGGGTAGAACGCCGTCTGCGCCTGGGACAGCTGCATCGGGAACTGGCCGTCGGGACCGGTCAGCTCGACCGTGAAGGTGGTGTCGTCGACGACGGTCAGGCCGGACATCTCGGTGGCGGGCTCGCCCTCGGTGGTGTTGAGGTCCGCGTAGCCGACGATGTTGGCCAGCTGGCCGGTGTTCTCCCACGCGTTCGGGCCGTACGCGACGGCGTTCCACGCGTCGACGTAGGACTGCGCGGTGACCGGCGTCCCGTCGTGGAACGTCCAGCCGTCCTTCAGCGTGATCGTCCAGGTGGTCGCGTCGTCGGACTCGACCGACTCGGCGGCGACGTAGGACAGCTCGCCGGCCTCGTCGACCCAGGTCAGCGAGGACCAGACCGCCATGTTGAAGTCGAAGGCGATCGACTGGCGGCCGGGGATCAGCTGGACCGGGTCGGTGACGGCGACGCGGATCGCGCCGCCGGCGGACGTGCCGGTCGAGGCCTGGTCGTCGCTGTCGGAGCCGCCGCTGCACGCGGTGAGCGCCAGGGCCAGCACGGCTGCGCCGGCGACCAGCCGGAGCCGGGTCGATGTCATGTGTCCTCCACAGGGGGTCGGCGGCGCGGGGCCGCCCGAGATGGCGGGGGAGTGCGGGGGTACGACGAGGTGCCGCGAGCGTGCCGGGATGGATCGGGACGCGTCGGGACGCTGCGGCGTGCGGGGGGAGAGGTGCCGGGGGAGGGCGGTCGCGCCGACGTCGGGGTGGGACGGTGCACGATCCGCCGGCGTGGTGGCCGGCTGCGGTGCGGTCAGTCAACTCCGCGGGCGGGCCGGACTCAATACCCACGCTGCTGAAAGTTCAGCAGGAAATGAAAGTTTTACGCGCCCGTCACACGCCGCGGGGTGCCGCCGGCACCGTCCGCGGTGGTGGAATGTGCCCGTGATCCACACCACCGAGTACGTCCTGACGGACGAGGCGCAGGTCCGCGAGGTCGTGCGCCGGCACGGCTGGGCGACGCTGGTGAGCAGCACGGACGACGGGCCCGTCGTGTCGCACGTGCCCGTGCTGCTCGCGGACGACGTGCCGCTGCCCGGTGCCGCCGCGACGCCGGGGCCCCCGTCGGCTTCGTCGACCTCGCCGGCACCGCCGGCCCCGCGCCCGCGGCGCGACGCCCACGGCCTGCCCGACCGGTTCCGGGTGCCCGCCGCGCCGCTGGAGGTGCTCAGCCACCTCGGCCGCCCCGACGAGGTGCTGCACCAGGTCGACGGCACGCGCGAGCACCTGCTGGTGGTCGAGGGCCCCTACGGCTACGTGTCCCCGGGCTGGTACGGCTACGCCCCGGCCGTCCCGACGTGGAACTACGTGGCGGTGCACCTGTACGGCACCCTCGAGCTGCTCGACGCCGAGGACTCGTACGCCGTGATGGCCGCGACGGTCGACCGGTACGAGGCGCCGATGCCGGAGCCGGTGCGGATGCCGGACGTCGAGGGCTACGCCCGCCGGATCGCACCGGGCGCCGTCGGCTTCCGGCTGCGGGTGACCCGGTTCCAGGCCAAGGCCAAGCTCAGCCAGGACAAGCCGCGCGCCGTCGCCGAGCGCGTCGCCGCGGCCCTGGAGACCGACCCGCACTACGCCGACCCGGCGCTCGCGGCCGCCATGCGCGCCGAGCTCGACCGCCGCCCCGACTGGGCCTGACTGCCCGCACCCCCCCGGAGACCCCTGTGACCGCCGCCGCCCTCGTCCTGACCCGCGCCCGCCTGCTGGGCGCCGCCCGCACCGTCGACGTGCTGCTGCGCGACGGGCGGGTGCAGGCCGTCGGGCCGGACGTCGCCCGCACGGCCGGCGCGGGGGTGGAGCAGGTCGACCTGGACGGGCGCACGGTGCTGCCCGGGCTGTGGGACGCGCACACGCACATGACGCAGTGGGCGCTCGCCCGGCAGCGGCTCGACGTGTCCGCCGCGACGTCCGCCGCGCACGCGGTGCAGATCGTGCGGGACCGGCTCGCCGCGCGGCCGGTCACGCCGGGGACCGCGCTGGTGGGCTACGGGTTCCGCGACGGGCTGTGGCCCGACGCACCGACCGCGGCTCTGCTCGACGCGGCCGTCGGCGAGACCCCGGTGGTGCTGGTGTCCGCCGACCTGCACTGCGCCTGGTTCAGCACCGCCGGGCTGCGGTACGCCGGGGTCGGCGGGCACCCGACCGGGCTGCTCCGCGAGGGCGACTGGCTGCCGCTGACCGCCGTGGTCGACCAGGTCTCCGACGACGTCGCCGACGCCTGGGTCGCCGAGGCCTCGCAGGCCGCAGCGAAGCGCGGCGTCGTCGGCGTGGTCGAGCTCGAGATCACCGAGAACCTGACCCCGTGGCGGCGCCGGATCGCGGCCGGGAACGACGCGCTGCGGGTGCGGGCCGGCGTCTGGGAGCCGTACCTGGACCGGGTGCTCGCCGAGGAGCTGCGCACCGGCGACGTGGTCGTCGGCACGCGCGGGCTGCTGCAGCAGGGCCCGCTCAAGGTGGTCACCGACGGCTCGCTCAACACCCGCACCGCCTACTGCCACGACCCGTACCCGGGCCTGACCGGCCCGGACGCGCACGGCATCCTCGCCGTGCCGACGGAGCACCTGGTGCCGCTGATGGCGCACGCGCACCGCAAGGGCCTCACCTGCGCGATCCACGCGATCGGCGACCACGCCAACACCCTCGCGCTCGACGCGTTCGAGGCCAGCGGCGCCCGCGGGTCGGTGGAGCACGCGCAGCTGCTGACCGACGCCGACGTCGCCCGGTTCGCCGCGCTGGACCTGCTCGCCTCGGTGCAGCCGGAGCACGCGATGGACGACCGCGACGTGGCGGACCGGCACTGGGCCGGGCGCACCGGCCGCGCGTTCCCGCTGGCGTCGCTGGCCGCGGCCGGCGTCCGGCTCGCGATGGGCTCCGACGCGCCGGTGGCGCCGCTGGACCCTTGGCAGGCGGTGTCCGCCGCCGTCGAGCGCACGCGCGACGGGCGCGAGGCGTGGCACCCCGAGCAGCGGCTGGACCTGCTGACGGCGCTCCGGTCGTCCACCGACGGCCAGCCCCTGGAGCTCGCCGTCGGGGCCCCGGCCGACCTGGCGGTGCTGGACGCGGACCCCCTCGGCGCGAGCGGGGCGGCGCTGCGCGAGCTGCCGGTGGCCGGGACGCTGCTGGCCGGGCGGTGGACGCACCGGGAGCTGTGAGGCCACCGGTCCGGACGCCGCCGGCGTCCACCACCCGGACGAGGTCGGCCGATCGGGTGGCACCGCGAACGGGGCCTGGGTGCTAGCACCCCACCCTCCCGGCGACAGCGGGCGTACCGGGTCGTAACGTCGAGCCACCCATGTGCCCTGACCTGCGAGTCCTCGCCCCCCACGGGATCGCCGCCCGTGCCGCGCTCGGCTACCACCCGCGCGACGGCCGCCCGGTCGCGTGCTGGGTCGTGCACCCCACGGCCGCGGACGCCGGGGTGCTGTCGCGGCTCGACCGGTTCACCGCCGCCCTCGGTCTCGGCGCGCAGACCGACGCCGTCCTGACGGAGGTCGACGGGTACCGCGCGTCGCTCACGGCGGCCGGCGGCTGGGCGACCCTGTGGGTCGGCGACGAGTCCGAGCTGGTGGCCGAGCACGACGACGCGTGGCTCGACGCGCTGCTGGACCGGGGCTGGGCCATCGTCGTCATCGGCACCTCGCCGGACCTGGCCCGCGCCGACAACGCGACGGTGCTGGCGTACCTGACCGGCGGCGACGCCGCGCACGTGGGCGTGGTCCGGGCCGCCTGAGCCGGGTGCGCGGGCGGCGGGCGCCAGCAGTCCCGCGGGGTCGGTAGGCTGTGACCATCCCCACCGCCGCGAACCAGGGAGCTCACCCGTGGGACGAGTCGTCGTCGATGTGATGCCCAAGCCGGAGATCCTCGACCCGCAGGGCAAGGCCGTCGCCGGCGCGCTGCCGCGGCTGGGCTTCGGGCAGTTCACCGCCGTCCGCCAGGGCAAGCGGTTCGAGCTCGAGGTCGACGGGCCGGTGACCCCCGAGGTCCTCGCCGCCGCCGCCGAGGCCGCCGCCCAGGTGCTGTCCAACCCGGTCATCGAGGACGTCGTGCGGGTCGCCGACTCCGAGGCCGACGCGGCCGCCACCATCACGTCGGGCGGCCTCGCCTGATGACGAGGATCGGCGTCGTCACGTTCCCCGGCACGCTGGACGACCGCGACGCCGCGCGCGCGGTGCGGCTCGCCGGTGCCGAGCCCGTCGCGCTCTGGCACGCGGACGCCGACCTCAAGGGGGTCGACGCCGTCGTCCTGCCCGGCGGTTTCTCGTACGGCGACTACCTGCGGGCCGGCGCCATCAGCCGGTTCGCGCCCGTGATGGGCGAGGTCGTCGAGGCCGCCGGCAAGGGGATGCCCGTGCTCGGCATCTGCAACGGCTTCCAGGTCCTCACCGAGGCGCACCTGCTGCCCGGGTCGATGATCAAGAACGACCACCTGCACTTCGTCTGCCGCGAGCAGGTGCTGTCCGTCGAGCGGACCGGCACCGCCTGGACCGGCGAGTACCGCGAGGGCGAGCGGATCACCATCCCGCTCAAGAACCAGGACGGCCAGTACGTCGCCGACGAGCGCACGCTGGACGAGCTGGAGGGGGAGGGCCGCGTGGTCTTCCGCTACGAGGACGCGAACCCGAACGGCTCCCGCCGCGGCATCGCCGGCATCAGCAACGCCCGGGGCAACGTCGTCGGGCTGATGCCGCACCCCGAGCACGCGGTCGAGGCCGGGTTCGGCCCGGACGGCGCCCGCGGCCCGCGGTCCGGCACCGACGGCCTGCGGTTCTTCACCTCCGTGATGCGGTCGCTGGTCTCCTGACCCGCCGCTGACCCACCCGTGCCCGGGCTCGGCCCGACGCGACCCGGGCCCGGCCGGGCCCCGGGCGTCACGGTCGCCCGGCATGTGGACGCGGCGTGGTGCCGCGTGGCGCCGGCGGGTTAGCGTGCTCGCGTGTTCCTGACCCGGGTGTGTTGTCGCTGAGCTGACGACCCCGCGCGCCCGCGGCCGCCCCGGCCCCCGCGCGCACCCGCCTCCTGTCGAGGACACCCCCATGGCTCAGCCCGTGCTGGACCGCGCGCCCGCGGTCGCCCACCTCCACCCCGCCCCCTCCGGCACCCGGCCCACGCGTGCGCGTGCCGCCCGCGCTGCCGGCCCCGCCCGCGCTGCCGGCCCCGAGCAGCCCGCCCTCGCCGAGCACCCCTGGTCCGCGCCGTCCGCGCCGTCCGCGGTCAACGCGACGGAGCCGCCGGCGATCCACGTCCGGACGCCCCGCTACGGCGTCCGGACCGTCGAGGCCCGGCCCGGGTCCGAGTCCGCGATCGCGGTGGCCGCGCGCACCGCGGACGTCATCCGCCTGGAGTTCTCCGTCGCCGTGCCCTCGGTCGGCGCGCTGGCCCGGGTCGCCGCCCTGGTCGACGAGGCCCTCGCCGAGTCCGGCCGGGACCGCGACGGGGTGCGCGTGCTCCTGGACCTCGAGGTCGTGCTGGCCGGCGACGAGCGGACGGCGCGGCGCAAGCGGTCCCAGCTGGAGCACCTGGACGCGCTGGCGGGCCTGACCTGGTCGCCCGCCGACACCCGGGTGGTGACGACCGCGGACCGGCTGGTGGCCGAGGTCCGCGAGCTCGCTGTGCGGGCCGGGGTGGACGGCGTCGTGCTGCACCCGCTCGCCGGCGGCCGGGCCGTGGAGGACGAGCTCCGCGCGCTCGTCGCCTGACCCGGCACGGGCGTCGGTACGGTGTGCCGATGACACGGACGTGGCACTGGTCGGTGCTCGGCGTGCCGCTGCTCGCCGGGTGGCTGGTGGCGGGCGCGTGGGCGGGCGACGCCGGCTCGCGCGCCGCGTTCCTCGGCTACGCGGTGCTGATGTTCCTGGTCGGCGTCGTGCCCGTGGTGCTGCTCCTGACGCTCGTCGGGGCGGGGGTCCTGGCCGTGGCACGACGGCTCCCGCGGCCGGGGGAACCGCGCCGCGGCCGTGCCCTGGCCGTCGCCGTGGCCGCCACCGCGGCCCTGACCACGCTGGCCGGGGCGGTCCTCGGCCCCGGGGGACTGGCGGTCGCCGGCGCGGCGCCCGCGGTGCTCGGCTGGTCGGCGCTGGCCGTGGGGCTGCCCCTGACGACAGCGGCCGCGGTGGCCTGGACGCGCTGGCAGCCCCGGGCGGAGCCGGCCCGCTCGCCGGCGGCCGGCGGCGCGCGGAACTGACGCCGGCGCCCGCCGCGCGTCAGGCGTCCAGCGCCGCCAGGGCCTGGTCCAGGTCGTCCCGCAGGTCCGCCGGGTCCTCGAGCCCGACCGACAGCCGCACGGTCGACTCGGCGATGCCCACCGCCGCGCGGCCGGCGGCGCCGAGCTTGCGGTGCGTCGTCGTCGCCGGGTGCGTGACCAGCGACTTCGCGTCGCCGAGGTTGTTGGAGATGTCGACCACCCGCAGCGCGTCGAGCACGCCGAAGGTCGCCTGCTTGGCGAGGTCGGCGCCGGCACCGTCGGGCACCCGCAGGTCGAACGTCACGACCGTGCCGCCGCCGTCCTGCTGCGCGAGCGCGAGGGCGTGCTGCGGGTGCGACGGCAGGTACGGGTACCGCACCTGCGCGACCGCCGGGTGCTGCTCCAGCCACGTCGCCAGCGTCAGGGCGGACGCCGTCTGGTGCCGGACGCGCAGCGACAGCGTCTCCAGGCCCTTGAGCAGCACCCACGCGTTGAACGCGGACAGCGACGGCCCGGTGTTCCGGATGAGCGTCTGCACGGGACCGTGCACGTAGGCGTCGGTGCCGAGGATCGCGCCGCCGAGCACCCGGCCCTGCCCGTCGATGTGCTTGGTGGCCGAGTACACGACGACGTCGGCGCCGAGCTCGAGCGGCCGGGACAGCACCGGGGTGGCGAACACGTTGTCCACGACGACCACGGCCCCGGCGGCGTGCGCGAGCCGGCTGACGGTCGCGATGTCGACCAGGTCCTGCATCGGGTTGGACGGCGTCTCGAAGAACACCACGTCGGCCGGGGTGGCCAGCGCCTGCTCCCACTGCTCCGGCACGTGGCCGTCGACGTAGTCGGTGCGCACGCCCCACCGCGCGAGGATCTCGTCGAAGATCACGACGGTCGACCCGAACAGCGCCCGGGCCGCCACGACCCGGGAGCCGGAGCGGACCAGCGCGGCGAGCGCGGTGAACACCGCGGACATCCCGGAGGCGGTGGCGTAGCAGGCCTCGGCGCCCTCGAGCAGGCGGAGCCGCTCCTCGAACGTCGACACCGTCGGGTTGCCGTACCGGGAGTACAGGAACCGGTCGGCCTCGCCCGCGAACGCCGCCTCGGCGTCGGCGGCGCGCTCGTACACGTAGCCCTGCGTGAGGAACAGCGCCTCGGACGTCTCCTGGAACGGGGTGCGCACCGTGCCGCCGCGGACGGCCAGCGTGTCCGGGCGCAGCGTGTCCCGGGGCAGCCGGCCGTCGTGCCAGTCGGCAGGACCGGGCGCGCCGGTCAGGTCGTCCGCGCCGGTCACGCCTCCCGCCAGGGCAGGCCGGCGGCGCGCCAGCCCTGGTGCCCCCGCTGCCCGTCCGGGCCGACGTCGCCCTCGAACCCGGTGAGCACGTTGTACGCCGGGCCGAGCCCGGCGGCGGTCGCGGTGACGGCGGCGGCGACCGACCGCGCGCCGGACCGGCACAGGAACACGACGGGCCGCGGGTCGTCGGCCGTCACGCCGGCGGCCGCCAGCTCGTCGAGGAACCGCGCGTTCGGCCGGCCCAGCTGGTCGGTCCACTGCACGAAGGCCGTGCGGTCGTCGCCCGCGTCGGCGGTGTCGGGCACGCCGATCGTCCGCCACTCGCCCTCGGTGCGGACGTCCACCAGGACGGCCCGCTCGTCCTGCAGCAGCAGGTCCCAGGCCTCCTGCGGGGTGAGGTCACCCGCGTACGGCGCGGTCACAGCGGGCGCACCGTGGCGTGCGGGGCGGTCGCGGCGGGCAGGACCACGGCCTGCGCGACGACGACGCGCTCGCCGTCGAAGGTCGCGGCCGGGCCGCCGTGCAGCTCGTAGCCCTCGGCGAGCGCGGCGCTGACCCGCTCGCAGAAGGTGCGGTCGTCCGGCCCCGTCAGCAGGCGGTAGCGCAGGCGGTCGTCGGTCTCGGTCATGCGTCTCCTCCATCGGTTCTGGCGGAAGCACCCTCGGCAGGGCCGGGCGGGCGCCCAGGTCCACGGGTTGCTGCGGCGTCGTCGAGCCAGATCTCTCAGCCGCTCTGGATGGTGCGGCGATGCTACGCCACGGCCGCCGGGGAGCGGTTCACCCCGCCCGCTCCGTGGACCGGTGTTGACACGCGCGCGCGGCCCCGCCCATCCTCGAACCAGGTCATGAGCGCCAGCGCGAAGCCCCGGCTCGCTGGCCGGCAACCCTCCCACCGCGGCGGGGTGCCCCGGGTGACGACCTGGCCGACCGCCGTCCGGCGGCCGGCAAGCGCGGGGTCGCCCGGTCCGTGACCGAGCCCCCAGATCCGTCCCGGGGGTACTCCCATGTCCGTCAGCACCACCACCACCTGTGCACCGGCCGCGGCCGCGCTGCTGCCCGTCGTCGGCGCCGGGACGCTCGTCCCGCTGGTCGACGGCCGGTCGGTGCCGTACGCCAACCTCGACTACGCGGCGTCGGCACCGGCGCTCGAGCAGGTCGCCGCCCGCGTCGTCGAGGTGCTGCCGCTGTACGCGTCGGTGCACCGCGGCGCCGGCTACCTGTCCCAGGTGTCGACCGCGCTGTACGAGGCGTCGCGGGCCGCGGTCGCCCGGTTCGCCGGCGCCCGCGCGGACGACGTCGCGGTGATCACCCGCAACACCACGGACGCGCTGAACCTGCTGGCGGGCTGCGTCCCGGACGGCGGGCGGGTGCTCGTGCTGGACGTCGAGCACCACGCGAACTTGCTTCCGTGGGTGTCCTCGGTGCGCGGCTCCGGCCGCACCGCGACGATCCTGCCGGCCGCGCCCACGGTCGCCGAGACGCTCACGGCGCTGCGCACCGAGCTCGCGCGCCTGCCGTACGCGCTGGTGACGGTGACCGGGGCGTCGAACGTCACGGGCGAGGCGCTGCCGATCCCGTCCGTGGTGGCGCTGGCCCAGGAGGCCGGGGCCCGGGTGGCGGTGGACGGCGCGCAGCTGCTCCCGCACCGGGCGTTCTCGCTGGCGGACTCCGGCGTGGACTACGTGGCGTTCTCCGGGCACAAGACCTACGCCCCGTTCGGCGCGGGGGCGCTGGTCGGTCGCCGGGACTGGCTGGACGCCGGCGCCCCGTACCTGGCCGGCGGCGGCGCGGTCCGGGACGTCCGCACGGACCGGACGCTCTGGCAGCCCGCGCCGGCCCGGCACGAGGGCGGCTCGCCCAACGTGCTCGGTGCCGTGGCGCTGGCCGAGGCCTGCGACGCCCTCGCCGGCCTGCCGGCCGGTGCGCTCGCCGAGCACGAGGCCGCGCTGCGGGCGCGCCTGGTCGACGGGCTCGCGACGATCCCGGGCGCGCGCGTGCTGCGGCTGTGGTCCGACTCGGCCGAGCCGGTCGGCGTGGTCGCGTTCACGCTCGGCGAGCACGACGCCGGCCTGGTTGCCGCCTACCTGTCCGCCGAGCACGGCATCGGGGTGCGCGACGGGCGGTTCTGCGCGCACCCGCTGCTCGCCCGGGTCGGCGTCACCGGCGGGGCGGTCCGCGCCTCGGTCGGCGTCGGCACCACCACGGACACGGTCGACCGGCTGCTCGCCGGGCTGCGGGCGTTCGTGGCCGCGGGGCCGCGCGCGGCGTACGAGGTGGTCGACGGCTGCTGGGCCGTCGCCGGGGACACCCGGCCGCGGCCGGAGGTGTCCGGGATCGACGCCATCGCCGCGACCGCCGCCGCCGCGTGCGGCCCGGCGGTCGAGGACTGACCCACCCACAGACCGACCCGGGTCGGCCCGAGCGGGGGGCAGGCCGGCCCGGGTCGCACCCCCGTGCGCGCTCAGCGCACGGTCACCCCGAGGTGCGCGGCGAGCGCACCGGCGAGCTCCAGGAGCTGCTGCTCGCTGATCGTCGCGCCCTTCAGACCCGCGGTCCCGTCGATGCCGGCCAGGTCGGCGCCGCGCAGGTCCACCTCCCGCAGCTGCGCCCGGGTCACGTCCAGGCGGCCCACCCGGCAGCCCTCGAACCGGACGCGCGCAGCCTTCACCCCGGCCAGGTCCAGGTCGCCGATCGTGCAGCCCACCAGGCGGACGTCCTGCACGCGGGAGTCGCGCAGGTTCAGGTAGTCGATCTTGCCGCCCTCGACGGTCACCCGGTCCCAGGAGCCGCCGAACGCCTCCAGCGCACCGAACCGGCAGTCGCGCAGGGTCACGTCCCGCCAGGTGCCGGACCGGGCGCGGAGCGTGCCGGCGCGGCAGTCGGCCAGCGTGGTGTCGACCAGGTGCGCGTGGTCGAGCGTCGCGCCGTCCAGGTCGCAGCCCCGCAGCAGGCACTCGATGAACCGGCTGCTCTCGGCGTCGACCCCGGCCAGGTCGTGGCCGTCCAGCAGCAGCCGGTCGTAGTCGCCCTCCGGTTCCAGCGGGCCGGCGTAGGTCTCCAGGGCGGACTCGTGCGGTGCGGGCATGCGTCCAGGGTGGCACGCACCTCGGCGCACGCCTCAGCGCACGTCCCGGCCCAGCGGGGTCACCTCCACGGTGAGGTGCGGCTTGTTCCGCTTCCCGTCCCACACCACGACCGACCACCCGTCGCCGCGGTGCGGGTCGGGCCGCGGCCCGACCCGTACGGCGGGGGAGGACGGCAGCAGCACGGGCGCCGCGAACTCGACGTCCCAGGTGTACGCCTCCCCGCGCCGGGCGCCCACGTCGGCGAGCGCCCGCGCGGCGGTGTACATGCCGTGCGCGATGGCCCGGGGGAACCCCAGCGCTCGCGCGGTCAGCGGGGTGAGGTGGATGGGGTTGGCGTCGCCGGACACCGCGGCGTACCGGCGCCCCGTCCCGGCGTCGAGCACCCACCGGCCCGTGGGGTCCGGCGCGGTGAACGCGGCACGGGCCGGGTCCGCCGGGACCTCCCCGGGCACCCGGACGCCCGGGGCGAGGTACGTCGACACGCCGCGCCAGGCGGGCGCGGCGTCCGGGTCGGCCGGGTCCGTGCCCGACCGCCGGACCTCGGTGACCAGGTCCACCTGCGCGCCCTTGCGGTGCGGCCGGAGGTCCTGCGCCCAGGCGCGCACGTCCAGCACGTCGCCGACCCGCAGCGGCGACCGCTGCTCGACCCGGTTGGCCAGGTGCACGATCCCCAGCGGCGGCATCGGGAAGTCCGGCCGGACGATCAGCGCGATCGCGGCCGGGAACGCCAGCACGTGCACGTAGCCCGCGGGCAGCACGTCCCCGGCGGGCTCGCCGAGCAGGTGCTGGTACGCGGTGAGCACCCCGGGGTCGGGCCGCAGCCCGGTCACCCGGTGCTCGACGGCGGGGAGCACGGGCGCGGACGCGCCGCCCCGACCCCCGCCCAGCGCCCGCCGCAGCGGCCCGGCGACGGCGGCCCGGCCGGACGCGAGCCCGGCGCGGGCGTACAGCGCGCCGAGGCCGGGGGACCCCGGCAGCTCGACGACCTGCCGCGCGCCGGGGGTCGCGAGCGCGGTCACCGGCCCACCATGTTCTGCCCGCACACCCGCAGCACCTGCCCGACCACCCCGCCGGCCGGCGGCGACGCGAGGAACGCGACGGCCTCGGCCACGTCGACCGGCAGCCCGCCCTGCTGCAGGGAGGACAGCCGGCGCGCGACCTGCCGGGTGAGCGCGGGCATCCGCGCGGTCATGTCCGTCTCGATGAACCCCGGTGCGACCGCGTTGGCGGTGCCGCCGAACGCGGTGAGCAGCGGGGCGGTGGCCTGCACCATGCCGATCACGCCGCCCTTGGACGCGGCGTAGTTCGACTGCCCGCGGTTGCCCGCGATGCCGGACGTCGACGCGAGCGAGACGATCCGCGGGGCGTCCGTGACGTCGCCGGAGGTGAGCAGCGCCTCGTTGATCCGCAGCTGGGCGGCGACGTTCACCGCGATGACGGACTCCCACCGGTCGGGGGTCATGTTGGCCAGCAGCTTGTCCCGGGTGATCCCGGCGTTGTGCACCATGATGTCGAGCCGGCCGTGCCGGCCGAGCGCGTGCTCGAGGATGCGCGCGCCGGCGTCGTCGGCCGTGACGTCCAGCTGCAGGGCGGTGCCCCGCACCCGGTTGGCGACCGCGGCGAGCGCCTCGCCCGCCGCGGGGACGTCGACCGCGACGACGGTGGCGCCGTCCCGCGCCAGGGTGGTGGCGATGGCCGCGCCGATCCCGCGCGCGGCCCCGGTGACGACGGCGACCCGGCCCTCGAGCGGCCGGTCCCAGTCGGCGGGCAGGGACCCGGCGTCGGAGTCGACCGGCAGCAGCTGGCCGTCGACGTACGCGGACCGGGCGGACAGCAGGAACCGCAGGGTGCCGAGCACGCCCGGCGCCGTGACCGGCACGCCGTCGGCGACGACCACGCCGTTGGCGGTCGAGCCGGCGCGCAGCTCCTTGGCGACCGACCGGAGCGCGCCGTCGACGCCCTGCCGGGCGGCGGAGACCGCGGGCGCCTGGTCGGGGGTCGCCGGGCGGGAGACGGTGACGACGCGGCCGTGGGACGCGAGGGTCTTCAGCACCGGCGCCAGCGCGAGCAGCGGCTCGGCCAGGTCCGTCGGGTGCGCGACCTCGGTCAGCGCGAGCACCACGGCGGCGAACCGGGTGCCCTCGCCGGCGTGCCGGCGGACGTCCAGGTCCCAGCCCTTGCGGTCCGGTGACGTGCCGGCCAGCAGCTGCGCCAGCGTGTCGGCGTCCGCGCCGTCGCCGAGCACCAGCACGGGCCCGTCCACGAGCGGGGCGCCCGGCCGGTGCCGGCGCAGCCGTGCGGGGCGGGGCAGCCCGAGCTGCTTCGCGACCTTGGCGGTGAGCCCGCCGTTGACCAGGTCCAGGTAGGTGTCGGTCACGCCGCCTCCAGGATCGCGGCGACGCCGAGGCCCCCGGCGGCGCAGACGGACACGAGGGCGCGGACGGGGCGGTCCTCGCCGGCGGCGCGAAGCTCCGCGCGGCGCTGGTGCAGCGTCTTGGCGACGGACGCGACGATCCGCCCGCCGGTCGCCGCGAACGGGTGCCCGGCGGCCAGCGACGAGCCGTGCACGTTCAGGCGCGCGCGGTCCACGGTGCCGAGCGCGTCGTCCAGCCCCAGGCGGGACAGGCAGAACTCCTTGTCCTCCCACGCGGCGAGCGTGGTGAGCACGGTGGCGGCGAACGCCTCGTGGATCTCGACGTAGTCCAGGTCGGCCAGCGCCAGGCCCTGGCGGGCGAGCAGCCGCGGCACGGCGTACACCGGCGCCATCAGCAGGCCGTCCTCGCCGTGCACGAAGTCGACGGCCGCGGTCTCGGCGTCGACCACCGCGGCGAGCGGGGTCAGGCCGCGGGCGCGGGCCCAGTCCTCGGACGCGAGCAGCACGGCCGACGCCCCGTCGGTCAGCGGGGTGGAGTTGCCCGCGGTCATCGTGGCGGGGGTGTCGAGGCGCGTGCCGAACGCCGGCTTGAGCTTCGCCAGCTTCTCCAGGGAGGTGTCGGCGCGCAGGTTCTGGTCGCGCACCAGGCCGCGGTACGGCGTGACCAGGTCGTCGAAGAACCCGGCGTCGTAGGCCGCGGCGAGCCGCTGGTGGCTGGCGAGCGCGATCTCGTCCTGCGCCTGGCGGGAGATGCCCCACTGCGCGGTGGTCAGCGCCTGGTGCTCGCCCATCGACAGGCCGGTGCGCGGCTCGTCGGTGCGCGGCGTGGCGGGCTTGAGGTCGTGCGGCCGCAGCGCGGCAGCGGCCTGCAGCCGCTGCGGCACGGTCTTCGCGCGGGACAGGGCCAGCAGCGTGCGGCGCAGGCCCTCGCTGACGGCGATCGGCACGTCGGACGCCGAGTCGACGCCGCCCGCGACGCCGGACTCGACCTGGCCGAGCCGGATCTTGTTGGTGATGGCGACCACGGCCTCGAGCCCGGTGGCGCACGCCTGCTGCAGGTCGTACGCCGGGGTGCGGGCCGACAGCGGCGAGCCGAGCACGGCCTCGCGGGTCAGGTTGAAGTCGCGGCTGTGCTTGAGCACGGCGCCGGCGACCACCTCGCCCAGCACCTCGTCCTGCAGGCCGAACCGGGCGACCAGCCCGTCGAGGGCGGCGGTGAGCATGTCCAGGTTGCTGACCCGGGCGTAGGCGCCGCCGGCCCGGGCGAACGGGATCCGGTTGCCGCCGACCACCACGGCACGCGTGCCGCCGGGCGTCGGGGTGGGGGTGTCGGTCATCGTCGCAGGTCCTCCCGCATCGTCGTCGATGTCGCTGGGTGGTGCCGAACGGGCCGCCGGGGGTCCGGGACCTCGGTCCCTTGCGCGGTGCCCGAAACTCACAGTACCTGATACCGTCGGTTCTGTGAGCCCCAGCACCCGGGAGACGTCGACGGCGACCGCCGAGGCCGGCACGCGCCCCGACGACGGCCGGTCGACGCGCTGGGAGGACCACCGCGAGGCCCGCCGGGCCGAGCTGGTCCGCGTCGCGCGGCGCGTGGTGCACCACGGCGGGCCCGACGCGTCCATGGACGACATCGCGGCGGCCGCCGGCACGTCGAAGTCGATCGTCTACCGGTACTTCACCGACAAGGACGGCCTGCAGCTCGCGGTGGCCTCCGCCGTCGTCTCGGACATCCGGGACGCCCTGGACGCCGCCGCCACCGGGGCGAGCACGCCGCGGGACGCCCTGCGCCAGATGGTCGACACCTACCTGGCGATGATCGAGTCCTCGCCGCACGTGTACACGTTCGTCACCCGCGGCGGCTCCGTCGGCCCGTTCCTCGACTCCGTCACCGAGATGGTCGCCGTCCCGTTCGTCCGGGCGCTCGGCGTGCACGACGGGGACGGCGGCGACGACGCCGCGTGGGCCCGGCTCTGGGCCGCCGGCGCCGTCGGGTTCGTGCGCGGGGCGGGCGAGCGCTGGCTCGCCGCGGAGCCCGGCGCCGACCGCGAGGACGTCGCCGCCCGGGTCGCCGCGTGGCTGTGGGCCGGCCCCGTCGGCGTGCTGTCCCGCGAGCGCACCGCCCGGCCCGCCGACCCGCCCGGCTGAGCAGCCGGGCCACCCGCCCGACCCCGCCGCACCACCCGCACGCACCCCGCAGGACCCGCACCACCAGCACGTGACCGCATGGACACCGCGTCGACGACGACGCACCGATCGAGGGAGATCGTTCATGACCACGACCGCGCCGACCCCGGCCACCACCCCCGGCCCCACGTCGACGAGCCCGTCCGCGACCGTGCGCCCGACCGGCACCGGTCACCCGGCCCGCCGGGCGCCCGCGGACCCGCGCGTCGACGTCGCGCGGCTGACGGACGTGCTGCTCGGCCCCTACGCCGAGCTGCGCCGCGGCGCGCGCGCCGTCGTCGCTCAGGAGCGGTTCCAGCGGGTCGAGGGCCTGCCCGTGCCCGAGCACCGCGAGCGGGTGCTCGACCAGCTGCGCACGCTGGCGGCGGAGGGCGACGTGCTGCGCGCGTTCCCCTCGCGGCTCGGCGGCCGGGACGACCACGGCGGCAGCCTGGCCCGGTTCGAGGAGCTCGTCGCCGCGGACCCGTCGCTGCAGATCAAGGCCGGCGTCCAGTGGGGGCTGTTTGCCTCGGCGATCCTGCACCTGGGCACCGAGCGGCACCACGACGCCTACCTGCCGGGGGCGATGTCGGTCGACGTCCCCGGGGCGTTCGCGATGACGGAGACCGGCCACGGCTCGGACGTCGCGAGCATCGGCACCACGGCGACGTACGACCCGGCGACCGAGGAGTTCGTCGTGCACACGCCGTACCGGGCCGCCTGGAAGGACTACCTCGGCAACGCGGGTCAGCACGGCACGGCCGCGGTGGTGTTCGCCCAGCTCGTCGCGCAGGGCCCGGACGACAGGCACCCGGTCAACCACGGTGTGCACGCGTTCTACGTCCCGATCCGCGACGCGGCGACGGGGGAGTTCCTGCCCGGCATCGGCGGCGAGGACGACGGGCTCAAGGGCGGGCTGAACGGCATCGACAACGGGCGGCTGTGGTTCGACCACGTCCGGGTACCCCGCACGGACCTGCTGGACCGGTACGGCGCGGTGGCCGCCGACGGCACCTACAGCTCGCCGATCGCCAGCCCGGGGCGCCGGTTCTTCACCATGCTCGGCACGCTGGTGCAGGGGCGGGTGTCGCTGGACGGCGCCGCGGTGAACGCCGCGAAGCTCGGCCTGGTCACCGCGGTGACCTACGGCAACCAGCGCCGGCAGTTCGCGGGACCCTCGCCGACGGAGGAGGTCGTGCTGCTGGACTACGCGGAGCACCGGCGCCGCCTGCTGCCGCTGCTCGCCGAGACCTACGCCGCGACCTTCGCGCACGAGCACCTGCTCGCCGCGTTCGACGAGGTGTTCTCCGGCACGGACGACACCCCGGAGTCGCGCGAGGAGCTCGAGACCCTGGCCGCGGCGCTCAAGCCGACGTCGACCTGGCACGCGCTGACCACCCTGCAGACCTGCCGCGAGGCGTGCGGCGGCGCCGGGTTCCTCACCGCCAACCGGCTCACCTCGCTGCGCGCGGACCTCGACGTCTACGTGACCTTCGAGGGCGACAACACGGTGCTCTACCAGCTGGTGGGCAAGCGGCTGCTCGCCCGGTACGGCGCGCAGGTCGGCGGCGACCCGGCCGTCCTGGCCCGGCTGGTCGCGGGCAAGGCCGCCGACGCCGCGCTGCACCGGATGCCGCTGGCCCGGGCGGTGCAGACCCTGGTCGACGCCGGGGACGTCCGGCGCTCGGCCGGGCAGCTGCGGGACCCGCACGCCCAGCGCGACCTGCTCGCGGACCGCGTGGCGACGATGGTGGCCGAGCTCGCCCAGGCCCTGCGGCCCGCCCGCCGCGCGAAGCCGGAGGTCGCCGCGCAGCTGTTCGACGCGCACCAGCACGAGCTGGTCGAGGCCGCCCGCGCGCACGCCGAGCTGCTGCAGTGGGAGTCGTTCACCCGGGCGCTCGACACCGTGCCGGACGCCGCCACCAAGCAGGTGCTCACCTGGCTGCGGGACCTGTTCGGGCTCACGGTCATCGAGCGGCACCTCGCCTGGTACCTGGTCAACGGCCGGCTGTCCGCCGGGCGGGCCCGCACGGTGACGTCGTACATCGAGCGGCTGCTGCTCCGGCTGCGGCCGCACGCGCAGGACCTGGTCGACGCGTTCGGGTACGGCCCGGAGCACGTGCGCGCCGAGATCGCGTCCGGCGCGGAGGCGGCGCGGCAGGACGAGGCCCGCGAGGCGCAGCGCGCCGCGCGGGCGTCGGGGACCGAGCCGGTGCCGGAGCCGCGGCCGGCGCGCTGACACCGGCCGCCGGACCCCGTCGCGAGGGAGGTCACTCCGGGTTGCAGAGCGCCCCGATCATCGCGAGCAGCCCCACGTCCGGGCGCCACGGCTCGAGGTTCCAGGACGCCTTGTCCGGGGCGCCGATGACGTGGCAGGCCAGCTGGTCGCGCACGGTCGGGGCGTCGGCCTCGGGCTCCTGCGCGGTGAGCTGCGCCCACAGCAGCTCCTCGGCGGCGAGGCTGCCGCCGCGCGCCCAGGTGGCGGGCGCGACGGCCAGGCTGCGGCCACCCTCGTCGGCGAGGTCGCGCCAGGTCGCCTCCCGCAGGGCGGATCCGGCGAACGTGGCGGACACGGTCCCGCCCGGCGCCTCCTCCACGGTGCCGTCGGTGCGCACCGGCAGGGTCAGCCGCCACTCCAGCGCGCCGTCGGACGCGACCGCCTGCACCCGCGCGCCCGACCCGGCGGCGTCCCCGCCCAGCACGGGTGCGGTGACCGCGCCCGCGGCGCGGCCGTCGGCGTCCCGGAGCAGGGCGGAGCCGTCGTCCAGGCGATCGACCGCCCACCCCTCGGGCGGGACGAGCCACAGCACCGGGGCGACGGAGGTCTCCCCGGCCGGGCCCGCAGGCAGCGCGGCGGTCAGCACGACGGCGCCGTCCTCGTCGGGCTCGCCCGTGACCGGGTCGACCGGCGGCCAGACGGCGAGCTCGGCGTCGCCCGACCGCACCGGCACGCCGTCGGCGCGCATGCCGTCGGCCCCGCCCACGGTCAGGTGTCCGGTGGCGCTCGGCGCGGGGCTCGGCGTGGCCGCCGGGGCCGGCTCCGGGGACCCGGTGCACGCGGCGAGCAGGGCGAGCGGTGCGAGCACGGCCGCGAGCCCGGAGCGCACCGAGCGGCCCGTGCGCGCCGAGGGCAGCCGGGTGCGGGTGCGGGCACGGGTCACGGCGCCCAGTGTGCCGGTCCGCCGGCGGCGGGGTCAGCCCCCGGTCCCCGGCCTCAGGCGTGCGGGTCCCAGGGGTAGCCGGCGTCGCGGAACGCCCGCTCGAGGTCGGCGGCCGCGATCCCGGTCTGCACGCGCACCAGCTCGGTGCCGTTGGACGCCAGCAGCACCACCGCGCCGTCCTCGTGCAGCGCCTCCCGGACGTCGGCGCGCAGGTAGGTCCGGCGGGACCTCCCGCGGACGACCACGACGCGGTCCGGCGCGATCTCGAACCGGGGCTCCTTGTCCACCTCGGCGGCCGCGAGCAGCGCGCCGAGCAGGGCGCCCGCCGCGACGAGGGCGACCGGGCCCCAGGCGCCCCAGCCGTCCACCACCCGGTCGACCGTCACGACGACGCCGCGCCACGGCAGCACGTCCAGCGACAGCAGGCGGCCGCGCAGCAGGTGCAGCACGGCGCCCAGCGCGACGCCGCCGCCGACCAGGACCACGTACGTCCACGCGACGTCGCCGCGGGGGTAGGCCAGCGTCACGCTCCCGGCGGGGCGCGAGGCGTCCCGAGCGTCGGCCGGTGCGTCGGCGGGCTCCGGGTCGCGGTCGGTCACCCGGCCAGGTTAGGAGCCGGGCGGGCCCGGCCGCCTCCTCCCTCGTGCGGAGGCGGGTCCGCCCGGGGGCGGGCGTCCCGCCCGGTCGCCGCGCGCGGGTAACCTGTGCCACGTCTGACGACGCCCGCCACGCCCGCCGCCGGCCCGGTCCCCCGACCGCCGCGCGGCCGGCCACCAGCCCGAGGGACTCGATGACCAGCGCGCCCACCTCCCCGCAGCAGCCCGCCGACTCCGCCGTCGGGCAGGTGTCCGACACGGTGGAGCACGCCGCGGCCACCCCCGACGCCGTGCAGCCGTTCGCCGAGCTCGGCCTCAAGCCGGACGAGTACCAGCGGATCCGCGACATCCTCGGCCGCCGCCCCACGGCCGCCGAGCTCGCGATGTACTCGGTCATGTGGTCCGAGCACTGCTCGTACAAGTCGAGCAAGAACCACCTGCGCAAGTTCGGCGAGCGCGTCACGCCCGAGATGACCGAGCACCTGCTGGTCGGCATCGGCGAGAACGCCGGCGTCGTGGACATCGGCGACGGCTGGGCCGTGACGTTCAAGGTCGAGTCGCACAACCACCCGTCGTACGTCGAGCCCTACCAGGGCGCCGCGACGGGCGTCGGCGGCATCGTGCGCGACATCATCTCGATGGGCGCGCGCCCGGTGGCCGTCATGGACCAGCTGCGGTTCGGCGCGGTCGACCACCCCGACACCGCCCGCGTCGTGCACGGCGTGGTCTCCGGCGTCGGCGGCTACGGCAACTCGCTCGGCCTGCCGAACATCGGCGGCGAGCTGGTGTTCGACGCCTCCTACCAGGGCAACCCGCTGGTCAACGCGCTGTGCCTCGGGGTGCTGCGGCACGAGGACATCCACCTGGCCAACGCCTCGGGCGTCGGCAACAAGGTCGTGCTGTTCGGCGCCCGCACCGGCGGCGACGGCATCGGCGGCGCGTCGATCCTGGCGTCCGAGACCTTCGACGACACCAAGCCCTCCAAGCGCCCGAGCGTGCAGGTCGGCGACCCGTTCATGGAGAAGGTGCTCATCGAGTGCTGCCTGGAGCTCTACGCGGCCCGCGTGGTCGAGGGCATCCAGGACCTCGGCGCGGCCGGCATCTCCTGCGCGACCTCCGAGCTCGCGTCCAACGGCGACGGCGGCATGCACGTCGACCTGGAGAACGTGCTGCTGCGCGACCCGACCCTGACCGCCGGCGAGATCCTCATGTCGGAGTCCCAGGAGCGGATGATGGCGGTCGTCACGCCGGAGAAGCTCGACGAGTTCCTCGCGATCACGTCGCGGTGGGACGTCGAGACGGCCGTGATCGGCGAGGTCACCGGCACCGGCCGGCTGACCATCGACCACCACGGCCAGCGGATCGTCGACGTGGACCCGAAGACCGTCGCGCACGAGGGCCCGGTCTACGACCGCCCGTACTCCCGCCCCGAGTGGCAGGACGGCCTGGTCGCCGACTCCGTCAGCATCCCCGAGGGCGTCGCGCGGTACGCCCGCGCCGAGGGCGGCCCGGCGCTGCGCGCGACCGTGCTGCAGCTGCTCGCCTCGCCGAACCTGGCCTCGAAGGCCTGGGTCACCGACCAGTACGACCGCTTCGTGCAGGGCAACACCGCGCTCGCCCAGCCCGACGACGCCGGCGTGGTCCGGGTCGACGAGACCACCGGGCTGGGCGTCGCGCTCGCGACCGACGCCAACGGCCGGTACGCCAAGCTCGACCCGTACACCGGGGCGCAGCTCGCGCTGGCCGAGGCCTACCGGAACGTCGCGGCGTCCGGGGCCCGGCCGCTCGCCGTCACCGACTGCCTCAACTTCGGCAGCCCCGAGGACCCGGCGTCGATGTGGCAGCTCGTGCAGGCGATCGAGGGCCTGGCCGACGGCTGCGCCACGCTCGCCGTCCCGGTCACCGGCGGCAACGTCTCGCTCTACAACGGCACCGGCGAGCCCGGCAAGATCGACTCCGCCATCCACCCGACGCCCGTCGTCGGCGTGCTCGGCGTGATCGACGACGTCGCCGAGGCCACCCCGTCCGGCTGGACCACCGCCGGCCAGTCGGTCTACCTGCTGGGCACCACCCGTGGCGAGCTCGACGGGTCCGCGTGGGCCGACGTCGTGCACGACCACCTGGGCGGCACCCCGCCGCAGGTCGACCTGGCGGCCGAGCGCCGCCTGGCCGAGGTGCTGGTCCGCGCGTCCCGCGACGACCTGGTCGACGCCGCGCACGACCTGTCCGAGGGCGGGCTGTCGCAGGCGCTCGTCGAGTCCTCGCTGCGGTACGGCGTCGGCGTGCAGGTGGACCTGGGTGCGCTGTGCGAGCGGGACGGCGTCACGCCGTTCGAGGCGCTGTTCTCGGAGTCCACCGCCCGCGCGGTCGTCGCCGTGCCGCGCAGCGAGGCGGTCCGGTTCGAGGACCTGTGCACGGCCCAGGGCGTCCCCGCGCTGAAGATCGGCGTCACCGCCGAGACCTGCACCCCGGGTGCCGGTGCGCCGACGCAGGACCTCCCCGAGGACCACGTGCACGCAGCGGCCGTCGAGGTGACCGGCCTGTTCACGCTCCCGCTGGCCGAGGCCCGCGAGGCCTCCGAGGCCACCTTGCCGCGCTACTTCGGCTGAGGCCGGCGACCGGACGGACCGGTCCCGTCGCGCGACGGGACCGGTCCGGCCGGGGGGTGCGGGCGTGCGGCTCAGCCCTCGACGGGGGCCTCGGGCTCCTCGACGGGCGCCGTGACGGGCACGACGACGAGCTTCGAGCCGGCGCCGTTGATCTTCGCGGTGCCGCCGTAGACCGCGGTCAGCCGGTGCGTGCCGGGCGCCAGGTCCACCGCGACCGTGGCGGCGCCGGAGACGAGCGTCCCGGAGCCGACCAGCGCGGTGCCGTCCAGCAGGCGGTAGGTGCCGGTGACGACGGTCTTCGGGGCCTTCACCGTGACGACGGCGGTGTAGTCGGTGGTCGCGGGGGTGCTGGCGACCGGCGTGACCCGCAGCGTGACCTGCGGGGCGACCTTGACCACCTTGACGACCTTGACGGGCGGCTTCGGTGCCGGGGCCTTCGGGCCGGCGACGGCGGCACCGGCGGTGCCGAGCGACAGCGTGGCGGCGAGTGCCAGCGCCAGGGTGGCGCGGCGGCGGGTGCGGGTCATGGTGCTCCTCGGGGGGGTGGTGCCGACGGGGGCTGCATCGGCTGCTGACGTGTCATCGGTCGCCCCGGCCCCGGGATGACGGGTCGCCGGGCGATCTCACCCGCGGCGGGGCGGGCGGAAAAACGAGTCGCTCCGCGCCGGGCCGGGTCCCTACCGTCGGTGGCATGGAACCTGTCCGGGACGCCGCAGGGCGTGTGGTGCGCGTCGACCGCGGCGCGGTGCTCGTGCTGCCCGCGTCGCACGGGCAGACCGGCGAGCCGGTGCGGGTCGCCGTGCCCGGTGACGGGCTGGTCCCGCTGCTGGGCGCCGACGGAGTCCCGGGGGAGGCGGTGCCCGCCGCGGTCGGCGACGACGTCGTGCTCGGCACGCACCCGGACGGCTCCCCGGCGCTGGTCGCGCTGACCGCCCGGCGCACCGCGGTGGTCCGGGACGGGCCGGACCGCACGTCGCGCGAGCAGGTGCTCGCGGCCAACGTCGACGTCGTGCTGGTGGTCGAGCACCTGGACCCCGACCCGAGCCTGGGGCGGGTCGAGCGCCTGCTGACGCTGGCCTGGCGGTCGGGCGCGACACCCGTCGTGGTGCTGACCAAGGCGGACCTGGTGCCGGATCCCGACGGGATGGCCGACGAGGTGCGCGCCGCCGCGATCGGCGCGGACGTGCACGTGGTCAGCGTCGCCGCGGGGACGGGGCTGGACCCGGTGCGGGACCTGCTCGGACCGGGTCGGACGCTGGTGGTGGTCGGGCCGTCCGGGGCGGGCAAGTCCACCCTGGTGAACGCGCTGGCCGGCGCCGAGGTGATGCTGACGGGGGACCGCCGCTCCGACGGCCGCGGCCGGCACACGACGGTGCACCGCGAGCTCGTGCCGCTGCCCGGCGGCGCCAGCCTGATCGACACCCCGGGGCTCCGCGGCGTCGGGCTGGTGGCGGACGCGGCGGCCCTCGACACGACGTTCGCGGACGTCGTCGAGCTCGCGGCGGCCTGCCGGTTCGCCGACTGCGCGCACGGCGCGGAGCCCGGCTGCGCGGTGCAGGCCGCGGTGGCCGACGGCTCGCTGCCCGCGCGACGGCTCGACTCCTGGCGGCGGCTCGCCCGGGAGGCGGCCTACCAGGAGCGCCGGTCCGACGCCCGGCTCGCCGCGGCCGAGCGGAACCGGGTCAAGCGGGCGACGGTCGCGTACCACCGGCTGCAGCAGGGCCGCCCCGCCCGCTGAGCCGTCGCGTCGGCGGGCGTGCCGCCCCGGCGAGCGTGCCGCCCCGGCGGCCGGGGAGAATGGCGCGCATGCCACCGCGTCGCCGTACCGATCCCGCCGTCGGCCGGGTCGCGCTCGCCGCCTGGCGCGCCGACCCCACCGACCGCGCCGCCCGCCGCACGGCCGTGCGGTTCACCCTCGAGGAGCTGGCCGACGTCGCCCCCGGGCACACCGTCGAGGTCCGGGTCCCGCCGGACGGGGCCGTGCAGGCGGTCGAGGGCCCGCGGCACACGCGCGGCACCCCGCCGAACGTCGTCGAGACCGACCCCGACACCTGGCTGGCGCTGGCCACGGGGACGGAGTCGTGGGGCTCGGCGCTGGCCTCGGGCCGGGTGCACGCCTCGGGCGAGCGCGCGGACCTGTCCGACTGGCTCCCGCTGCAGGCGACCCGCGCGCGCTGACCCGGTCGGCGCGGGTCCGGTCCGACCGCCTAGCGGGTCAGGATCTCGGTCGCGCCGCGCACGGCGTGCCGGGTGCCCGCCGTCGCGGCGGCCAGGGCGGCGTCCAGCGCGTCCAGGTGCGCCGGCGGCACCAGGAGGGCGAACGTCGCCTCGGCGCCGTACGCGACGTCGGCCAGGCCGGCGTCGTGCGCGCCCGCCCAGTCGAGCAGCAGGCCGTGCAGGCGGCCCGCGTCGGCGTGCGGGACCGCCACGGTGACCCGCACGGCCGCGGTGCGCCGCAGCACCCGGGCGTGGTCCAGCACCTCGGACGTGGCCGACGAGTACGCCCGCACCAGGCCGCCCGCGCCGAGCAGCACGCCCCCGAAGTACCGGGTCACGACGACGACCAGGTCGGTGAGCTCGCGTCGGCGCAGCACCTCCAGCATCGGGACGCCCGCGGTGCCGGACGGCTCGCCGTCGTCGGTCGACCGCTGCTGCTCGGCGAGCGGGCCGACGGCCAGCGCGACGCAGTGGTGCCGGGCGTCCCAGTACCGCTTGCGGACCGCGGCGACGACGGCGTCCGCCTCCGCGACGGACGCCACGGGGTGCGCCAGCGCGAGGAACCGGGACTTCTTGACGACCAGCTCGTGCTCGACGGGCCGGGCGATGGTGGACGGGTACCGCGGCGCGGTGTCGGCTGCGGGTCCCACCCGGCCGAGCGTAGGCGGTGCGGCCCGGCGCGCGGTCGCCGCCTAGGATCGGCGGGTGGCCGATCCTGCTGACCCGCGACCCGACGACGCGACGGGCCCCGCCGACGTGCCCGCCCGGCCCGCGGTGCCCGTGCAGCCCGCGGCTCCGGCCCCGGTGCCGGACGAGGCCGAGCTCGCGCGCGTGGCCGAGCCCGCGCAGGTGCGCCGTGCCCCGAAGATCGGCGCGTTCATCGTCACCGGCGCCCTGGTCGGCGCGCTGCTGGGCCTGGTCGCGGCGCTCGTCGCCGGCCCGGACAGCGACCTGGTGGCGGACGGCACGGCGTTCATCGGCATCCTCGAGGGCCAGGGCAGCGCGCGGTTCTTCTCCGCCCTGATCGGGGCGATCGTGGGCGGGTTCGCGGGTGCGGGCCTGGCCCTGCTGGCCGACCGCCGCAGCGTGCGCCGGACGGAGCGCGACGCCCGCCCCTGACTCGGCGCCTCGCGTGGCATGTGTCACCATGGAGCCGTGGCCCCCCGCGGAGACGGACTGCTCAACCACGACCTCTTGCCGAACGAGAAGGGTCCCCAGGACGCATGCGGCGTCTTCGGGGTCTGGGCTCCCGGCGAGGAGGTCGCCAAGCTCACCTACTTCGGGCTCTACGCCCTGCAGCACCGTGGACAGGAGTCCGCAGGCATCGCGACGTCCAACGGCGAGCAGCTGCTGGTCTACAAGGACATGGGACTCGTCTCCCAGGTCTTCGACGAGACCGCGCTCAACGCCCTGCACGGGCACATCGCCGTCGGGCACGCGCGCTACTCCACCACCGGTGGCAGCACCTGGGAGAACGCGCAGCCCACGCTCGGCGCGACGGCCGGCGGCACGGTCGCGCTGGCGCACAACGGCAACCTGACCAACACGGCCGAGCTGGTCGACCTGGTCGCGGAGCGGTACGGCGCCCAGCGGCGCGGCGAGCTCGCGCGCGGCAACACCACGGACACCGCCCTGGTGACCGCGCTGTTCGCGGGCGACCCGGACCACACGCTCGAGGCCACCGCGATGGAGGTGCTCCCGCGGCTGCGCGGCGCCTTCAGCCTGGTGTGGATGGACGAGCACACGCTCTACGCGGCGCGCGACCCGCAGGGCGTCCGCCCGCTGGTGCTCGGTCGCCTGGAGCGCGGCTGGGTCGTCGCGAGCGAGACTCCCGCGCTGGACATCGTCGGCGCGTCGTTCGTCCGCGAGATCGAGCCGGGCGAGCTGGTCGCGATCGACGCGGACGGCCTGCGCACGCAGCGGTTCACGGAGCCGCAGCAGCGCGCCGGCTGCGTCTTCGAGTACGTCTACCTGGCCCGCCCGGACACCTCGATCTCCGGCCGGTCCGTGCACGCGGCCCGCGTCGAGATGGGCCGCCGGCTGGCCAAGGAGCACCCCGTCGAGGCCGACCTGGTCATCCCGGTGCCGGAGTCCGGCACCCCGGCGGCGGTCGGGTACGCGCAGGCGTCGGGCATCCCGTTCGGGCAGGGCCTGACCAAGAACGCCTACGTCGGCCGCACGTTCATCCAGCCGTCGCAGACGCTGCGCCAGCTCGGCATCCGGCTCAAGCTGAACCCGCTCCGCGAGGTGATCCGCGGCAAGCGGCTGGTCGTCGTCGACGACTCGATCGTCCGCGGCAACACCCAGCGCGCGCTGATCCGGATGCTGCGCGAGGCCGGTGCCGCCGAGGTGCACGTGCGGATCAGCAGCCCGCCGGTCAAGTGGCCGTGCTTCTACGGCATCGACTTCGCGTCCCGCGCCGAGCTGATCGCGAACGGCCTGGCCGTGGACGAGATCGGCTCGTCGCTGGGCGCCGACTCGCTGGGCTACATCTCGATGGACGGCATGATCGCCGCCACCGAGCAGCCCGCGTCGCAGCTGTGCACGGCGTGCTTCAGCGGCACGTACCCCATCGAGCTGCCGTCCCAGGACCGGCTCGGCAAGCACCTGCTCGAGCAGAACGAGCTGCCGCTCGGCGCCCCGGAGGACGGGCTGGCCACGCTCGTGCCGGGCTCGGGCGGATCGAACGCGTTGGAGCACCCGTGACCGAGGGCATCACCTACGCCGGCGCCGGCGTCGACACCGAGGCCGGCGACCGCGCGGTCGAGCTGATGAAGGACGCGGTGCGCGCGACGCACGGACCCGAGGTGCTGGGCGGGGTCGGCGGGTTCGCCGGGCTGTTCGACGCGTCCGCGCTGGTCGGCTACCGCAAGCCGCTGCTGGCGACCTCCACGGACGGCGTCGGCACCAAGGTCGCCATCGCGCAGGCCATGGACGTGCACGACACCATCGGGTTCGACCTGGTCGGCATGGTCGTCGACGACATCGTCGTGGTGGGCGCCAAGCCGCTGTTCATGACGGACTACATCGCGTGCGGCCGGGTCGTGCCCGAGCGGATCGCCGACGTCGTGCGCGGTATCGCCGCGGCGTGCTCGGTGGCGGGGACGGCGCTGGTCGGCGGGGAGACCGCGGAGCACCCGGGCCTGCTCGGCCCGGACGAGTACGACGTGGCCGGCGCGGCGACGGGCGTGGTCGAGGCGGACGCGCTGCTCGGCCCCGAGCGGGTGCGCGCGGGGGACGTGCTGATCGCGCTCGGGTCGTCGGGCCTGCACTCCAACGGCTACTCGCTGGTGCGCCGGGTCGTCGCGCACGCGGGCTGGGCGCTGGACCGCGATGTGCCGGAGCTCGGCCGGACGCTCGGCGCGGAGCTGCTCGAGCCCACCCGGGTGTACGCCGCCGACTGCCTCGCGCTGGTCGAGCGCGCCGGGGGAGCGGTGCACGGGTTCAGCCACGTCACCGGCGGCGGGCTGGCGGCGAACGTCGCGCGCGTGCTGCCCGCGGGCCTGGTCGCGGACGTCTCCCGCGCGGGCTGGACGCTGCCGCCGGTGTTCTCGCTGGTGCAGGCCGCCGGCGCGGTGCCGTGGGCCGACCTGGAGCGGACCCTGAACCTGGGCGTCGGCATGGTCGCGATCGTGGACGCCGCGGCCGCCGACGCCGTGCAGCGGCACGCGGTCGAGCTCGGCATGACTGCCTGGCACCTCGGCGAGGTGCGCGCGCTCGCCGCCGCGGACGCCGACGCGGGCCCGGACCTGGTCGCGGGGACCAAGGGCGTGCAGGGCGGCGCGGTCCGGATGAGCGGCACGTACCGCACGTCCTGACCTCCGGCCGCCCCGCCGGGCCGGCCGGCCGCGGGGTCGCCCGGTGGGCTCGCCGAGGTCGTCACATCGGCGCGAGGTCGTCAGTCGTACGTGACGACCTCGCCGACGACTGACGACCTCGCGGCTGCCGGACGACGCGGGGCGCGACGCAGCCGCGAGGGGTGCCGGGGGTGACGTGGCCCGGACGGCCGAAGGTCCACCCCGCGACCGGTGATCGGCGCGAGGTGGACCTGCGGTACGTCAGGGTGCCGCGGGATCCGCGGCAGGGCCGGTGCCACGCGGTGCGCGACTGCCGGCCCGGGGATTCAGCGCTCGTCCGCCCAACGAGGGGGGTACTCGTCACCCTCGTCGTCGGTGTCCTGGCGGCTGTCCGTGACGAGGTCGTTCCCGTGCCCGGTGAGCTCCTGCTCCAAGGCCCGGTAGTTGGTGTCAGGGCTGAAGTACTTCAGCTCCCGCGCCACCTTCGTCTGCTTAGCCTTCTGACGGCCGCGCCCCATGGCATCGACCCCCTCTAACGTGGAAGCGGGGCGGCTCCGTGCTCACACGTGCGGCCCCGGGGTGCTGAATAGTCTGTTCGAGTCGCAACGGTACATGGTCCTGGCGGGATCCGACCACTCGCCGCGAGAGTGACACGCGCCCGGTGCGGCGGCCCCCGGAGGCCTCGCCACCTGGGCCTGGCGCCTCGAGCGCGCTCGCGCGGGGCTCCGAAGCGGTCGGAAGTGTGACCTTCGCCACGTCCGTGCCGGGTGAGCCGGGACCGCGAGACCGGCAGGTGCCCTCACCCGGTCGCCGCTGCCGGCTGGGCCGGACGCGACGAACCCGGTGGTCGGGCGCCCGCCCCGGGGCTCTGTGACTGGGCGAGGTCCCCGAACGGGTGACGGCGGGCGATGCGATGACGCTCGTCTGGCGCACGTCTCCCGCGCGCAGTCATGTCCAGTAAGACCTAGAGTGTCCCAATAGTTACCGCTTGTCCGGAGATGGGACGTAGGTACTGGTTGTGTGGAGTTCTGTCGTGACAGAGTGGTCGCGGTGGGGGCGCAAGGGGGGTAGCAGCACGATGAGGTCGACGTCGTCAGCCCGCTCGGGAGCAGTTCCGGCGCCGGTGCTGAGGTCGACCACGATCCTGACAGCGATGGTGCTCGGCCAGCGGGCCGGTCACCACGAGAGCACCCCGGAGGTCTGACGTGTCCGCCCCCCACACCGAGAACGAGATCCTGCTGACGCCGTCCGAGGTGGCGAGCCTCTTCCGCGTCGACCCCAAGACGGTGACCCGCTGGGCCAAGTCCGGCAAGCTCTCGTCGATCCGCACGCTCGGCGGCCACCGCCGCTACCGCGAGACGGAGGTCCGCGAGCTGCTCGGCGGGGTCCCCGGCCAGCGCGGCGACGACGTCTGAGCCGTCCCGGTCCGACCACGCGCGGCGGCCGACGCCGCGCGCCGGCGTGCGTCCACGCGTGCGCCGGCTCCCGGCACGACGGGACCACGGCAGCGCGTGCGCAGCGCCCCCGGTGACTTCCACGGTCGTGACGACCCTGCCCTGACACCCGTGCCCGGACGCCCGTGCCCCCGGGGACACCGGTGCGTGGCATCCGAGACCGTGACGACCGGACCCGGGAGGACGCGGTGACGACAGCCGTGTCCGATGCCCGCCAGAACGCGGGTGGCGCGGCGGCGCATGATGGGGCCATGGCCCTCGACAGCGTCTCCCTCGGCAGCGCGCCTCTCGGCGCGCCCGACCTCGACCGCCCGGTTCTCGGATCCCCGGCCGTCGGCACCACGATCGACGACACCGCGGCCGTCGACACCACGGGCCCGCTGCTCGCCGCCGTGCTGCCGTCGCCGGCCGGTGCGCTCGCCGTGCTGCTGACCCCGGACGGCGTCGTGCGCGCGGCCGGGTTCGCGCCCGTGGCGACGATGCTGGTCCGGCTGCCGCTGGACCTGGCGGTACGCGGCCACGAGCTGGTGGACGCCCGTGAGCTGCTGGCACGCGGCGGCGCGGTCGCGGTCGTGGCGGAGTCCGCCGCGCGGTACGCGGACGGCGAGGTGCGCGCGCTCGACGCGGTGGCGGTGGCGCAGCCCGGTGGCCCGTTCCAGCAGCGCGCGTGGGTCGCGATGCGGGCCATAGCCCCAGGCACGACGGCGACGTACGCCGAGCTGGCGGTGGCGGCGGGCAACCCGGCCGCGGTGCGCGCGGCCGGGTCGGCGTGCGCGCGAAACCTCGTGGCCCCGTTCGTCCCGTGCCACCGCGTGCTGCGCAGCGGCGGCACGCTGGGCGGCTACTACTACGGGCTCGAGGCGAAGCAGGTGCTGCTGGCGCACGAGTCCCGGGGCTGACCGCCCGGGGCCGGGCGGCCGGCCCCGGCGAGCGGTCAGCGCGCAGTCAGCGCACGCCTCAGCGCCGGACCATCATCGCCACGGCGAGCGCCAGCACCCCGACGCCCGCGGCGAGCAGCCCGCGCGCGCGGTTCTTGTTCGCCGGGTCCGCGGCGGGGTCGGTGCCGATCGCGTCGCGCCAGACCTTCTGGGCACCGGCCTTGGCGTCCGCGACCTGCCGCTGCGGGCTCAGGCGCGCGGCGAGCTCGTCGGCGGTGCCGGCCAGCTCGGCCCGGGTGAGCTCGACCTCGGTCTCGAGGGCGGCGATCGACGGGGTGGACGTGCTGTCGCTCATCGGCGCAGACCCTCCTTGACGGACGCGGACACCATGTCGGCGTCCTGCTTGAGCCCCGCGATCGCCTTCTCCGGCGACGGCGGGGTGCCCTTCTGCAGGCTCTTCAAGCCGATCAGGGCGAGGACGCCGGTGATGATCGCGAGGACCACCAGCACGATGAGTGCGGCGAGCCAGGGCGCGAGGCCCTCGCTGATCGCCAGGATGATCGTGGTGATCAGCACGGCGAACGTGAAGAACCCGAAGAACGCGGCGCCCGCGAGCAGCCCGATCCCGATGCCCGCGGCCTTGGCCTTCTGCGCGAGCTCGGCCTTGGCCAGGTCGATCTCGGCGCGCACGAGGCGGGCGCCCTGCTCGCTGAGCCTGCTGATGAGCTGGCCGATCGACTGCTGGTCCGGGCCGGACCCGCTGCCCGATGTCGTCGTCATCCGGTGCTCCTTCGTGGACGGGGAGGCGTTGCGCCTAGTGTGGCGCGTCGAGACGATCCGCGCAGGTGGGGCGCGTGCGCGCCGGGCGCGGTCAGTCGGTCCACGGGTGCACCAGGTGCTCCGGCGCGGGTGCGGCCGGGGGCTCGTCGAGCCGGGTGCGGACCGGCTCGGGCAGCCGGCGGCGGCCCCACGCGGCGGCGCCCGCCGCGGCACCGATGAGGACGACGCCGACCAGCAGCGCCGCCAGCCACAGGTCGAGCACCGCCGACAGCCCGACGACCGCGCTCGTGACCAGCAGGGCGAGCCCGAACACCGTCAGCAGCAGGGCGACGGCGAACGCCAGCGCGCTGGGCCGGACCTCGACGGCGCGCGCCCGGACGGAGCGCAGCACGGAGTCGACCTCGGCCTGCACCGAGCGGCGGACCCGGTCCTCCACCTGCTCGATGCGCTCGCGGGTGCGTTCCGCGAGCGGCTCGGCGAACCGGCTGAACAGCCCGGCCCGGCGCGGCTCGTCCTGGGGGTCGGTCACGGCGTCCTCCTCGGCACCAGGTCCTGCGCTGCTCGCCCGTCCCGGACCACCCTAGCGACCGGCGGCTTGCGAGGTCGTGCCGTGATTTGCGATGGTCGGGGCAGCCTCGCGCGACGCGCCCGGTCGTCCCACCGTCCGACGAGTGCTCGCCCGAGAGGGGATGTGCGTGCAGGAACCCCTGCTCATGGCCCCCGGCGACCCCGTCGACCTCGACAGCTGCGCGCGCGAACCGATCCACGTCCCCGGTTCGGTCCAGCCCCGCGGCGTGCTGCTGCTGGTGCGGGACGCGGGCGCGGTGGTGCTGCAGTGCTCGGCGAACGTGGCCACGGTGCTCGGGCGCCCGGTGCAGGACGTGCTCGGCCGACCGCTCGCGGAGGTCCTCGGCACGCCCGCGGCGCGCGTCGTCCTGGAGCAGCTGGCGGCGGTCCCGGACCACCGGACCCGCAACCCCGGGCTCGTGCACGTCCCGGTCGGCGGCGGTCCCGAGGGCTCCGGGGGCACGGCCGTGCTCGACGTCGTGGTGCACCGCCCGCCGCCCGCCACGGCGTCGGACCCGGGCGAGGTGTTCGTCGTCGAACTGGAGCCGGCCGACGGCCCGCGGCCCCTCACGTACGGCAGCACGTACGAGACGGTGCGCGACGCCATCGCCGACCTGAACCGGACCGGCGAGCTGGGTGAGCTGTACGACGTGGCGGCGCAGCACGTGCGGCGCCTGACCGGGTTCGACCGCGTGATGATCTACCGGTTCGACGCCGAGTACAACGGCGAGGTGGTGGCCGAGGCGCGCCGGGCGGACCTCGAGCCGTTCCTCGGGCTGCACTACCCGGCCTCGGACATCCCGCCGCAGGCCCGCGCGATGTACGAGAAGAGCTGGATCCGGCTGATCTCGGACGTGTCCTACACGCCGGTGCCGATCGTCCCGACGGACGTGCCGCTGACCGGGCAGCCGCTCGACCTGACCTACGCCACGCTGCGCAGCGTCTCGCCCATCCACTGCGAGTACCTGCAGAACATGGGCGTGCGGGCGTCCATGTCCATCTCGCTGCTGCGGGACGGGCGGCTCTGGGGCATGGTGGCGTGCCACCACTACTCGGGGCCGCACGCCCCGTCCTACGGCGTCCGCTCGGCGGCGGAGTTCCTCGGCGTCGCGTTGTCGGCGCGCCTGGTCGCGCAGGTCGAGGAGGACCTGCTCACCGAGTCCCGGCGCGCGTCGGGCGTCCTGGCCCGGCTGGTCGGTGCGAGCCGCGACGAGGACGTGCGCCTGACGCAGGCCCTGACCCGGACCGGCGACCTGCTCGCGCTGGTGCCGGCCGACGGGGTCGTCGTCGGCGCCGGCGACGACCTGGTCACGCGTGGGCACGTGCCGGACCCGGCGGCCTGCCGGGCGCTGGCCGCGTGGGTCGGGTCGCTCGGGGACCGGGTGCTCGCCACGGACCACCTGGCCGCCGAGCCCGGTGCGCCCGACGTCCCGGGGGTGGCGGGCGTACTCGCGATCGCGCTGCCCGACGGCGGGGCCGTGCTCTGGCTGCGCGACGAGGTCGTCCGGACCGTCGACTGGGGCGGCGACCCGACCACCAAGGCGATGGTCGTGCCGCACGGCGAGGGCGCGCGCCTGGGGCCGCGGCAGTCGTTCGACCTCTGGCGGGAGCAGGTCCGCGGCCGGTCGCTGCCGTGGGACGACCGGCACGCGACCAGCGCGGCCGACCTGCGGGTGCACCTGGTCGAGGCGCTGTTCCGGCGCGGGCGCGCCGAGGTGGTCGCCGCCCGGGCGCTGCAGCGCACCCTCCTGCCGACGAGCCTGCCGGACGTGCCGGGCTGGACGGTCGACGCCCGCTACCAGGCGTCGGGCACGGGGCAGGTGGGCGGCGACTGGTACGACGTGCTGCCCCTGGCCGACGGGCGGGTGGCGTTCACCGTCGGCGACGTCGCCGGGCACGGGCTGCCCACCGCCGCGGCGATGGGCCAGCTGCGCAACGCCACGCGCGCCTACCTGCTGGACGCCGCCCCGCCGGCGGTGGTGCTGGCCCGGGTGGCGGCGCTGGCGCGGTGGACCCTGCCCGGGCAGATGGCCACGATGGTGCTGGCGCTGCTCGACCCGGCGACGGGCGAGGTCGAGTACGCCACGGCCGGGCACCTGCCCCCGCTGGTCGTGCGGGCCGGCGGGGCGGCGGGGTGGGAGCCGGTGCAGGGCTCGCCGCTCATCGGCCTGCTGGCCGGCGAGCCGGCGACGGCGCGCGTGCGGCTCGCGCCGGGGGACGCGCTGCTGCTGCTGACCGACGGGGTGGTGGAGCGGCGCCGCGAGTCGCTGCGCGTCGCGCTGGACCGGGCTGCCACCGAGGTCGGCCGCCCCGAGCCGGGCGCGCTCGGGGCCCTGGTGGACCGGCTGCGCGAGCCGAGCTCGGAGGACGACGCGACGGTCGTGCTGCTCGCCCGCGACTGACCCGGGCGAGCGGCGCCGGTCCCCGGCTCAGCCGCCCAGCAGGTCGGCGAAGCTCGGCGTCGCGGCGAACGGGTCCTGCGGTCCGCGCGGGCCGCGGGCGGCGACCGTGGTCGCGAGCTCGGCGCCGGCGCGCCGGATGCGTGCGGGCAGCGGGCTCGGCTCGCCGGCGGTGCTGCCGGTGGCCCAGTCGTCGGTGGCGGCGAACACGGAGGTCGTGGCGACGTCGGCCCGCAGGTAGGTGAACAGCGGGCGCATCGAGTACTCGACGGCCAGCGAGTGCCGGGCGGTGCCGCCGGTCGCCCCGAGCAGCACGGGCAGCCCGATCAGGCTGTCCTTGTCCAGGATGTCGACGAACGACTTGAACAGCCCCGAGTAGGTCGTGGTGAACAGCGGCGTCACGGCGATCAGCGCGTCGGCGCCGGTCACGGCCTCGATCACCTCGGCGAGCGCCGGGCTCGGCACGCCGGTCAGCATCGCGTTGACGACGTCGTGCGCGTGGTCGCGCAGCTCGACGACCCGGACCTCCGGACGCTGGCCGCGGTCGGCGAGCTCGGTCGCGGTCGCCTCGGCGAGCCGGTCGGCGAGCAGGCGGGTGGAGGACGGCTGGCCGAGGCCGGCCGACAGCGCGACGATCCTGCGCTCGGTCATGGGTGGTGCTCCTGTCCTGAGGGTGCTTCTGGTGCTGCGGGGTGCGCGCCGGGCGGGAGGAGGAACCTCCCGCCCGGCGGCGTTGTTCCGGGCGGTCCGGGTCAGCGGCCGGCGACCGCGTCGGCGGCCGCGGTGTCGTCCTCGGCCGTCTTGCCGGTCCAGTGGTCGGCGGCGGCGACGGACTGCTCGTGCACGGTGCCGGCCGCGCGGGCCTGCGCGACGCGCTCGGCGTGCGTCGGCGGGCCCGAGGGCACGTCGGCCGGGCGGTCGGACTCCATCTCCTTGCGCAGCACGGGGACGACCTCGCCGCCGAGGATGTCGAGCTGCTCGAGGACCGTCTTGAGCGGCAGGCCGGCGTGGTCGATCAGGAACAGCTGGCGCTGGTAGTGGCCGACGTCGTGCCGCATGGCGGCGTACCGGTCGATCACCTGCTGCGGCGAGCCGACCGTCAGCGGGGTCTGCGCCGAGAAGTCCTCGAGCGACGGGCCGTGGCCGTAGACCGGGGCGTTGTCGAAGTACGGGCGGAACTCGTCCACCGCCGCCTGCGAGCTCTTCCGCATGAACACCTGGCCGCCGAGGCCGACGATCGCCTGATCCGCGCGGCCGTGGCCGTAGTGCTCGAACCGCTGGCGGTAGAACTGCACCATCTGCTTCGTGTGGCTCATCGGCCAGAAGATGTTGTTGTGGAAGAAGCCGTCGCCGTAGAACGCGGCCTGCTCGGCGATCTCGGGGCTGCGGATCGAGCCGTGCCAGACGAACGGCGGCACGCCGTCGAGCGGGCGCGGCGTGGAGGTGAAGCCCTGCAGCGGGGTGCGGAACTTGCCCTCCCAGTCGACGACCTCCTCGGTCCAGAGGCGGCGCAGCAGCGCGTAGTTCTCGATCGCCAGCGGGATGCCCTGCCGGATGTCCTGGCCGAACCAGGGGTAGACGGGGCCGGTGTTGCCGCGGCCCATCATCAGGTCCATCCGCCCGTCGGAGACGACCTGGAGCATCGCGTACTCCTCGGCCAGCCGGACCGGGTCGTTGGTCGTGATCAGCGTGGTGGCCGTCGACAGCACGATGTCCTTCGTGCGGCCGGCCAGATAGCCGAGCATCGTCGTGGGGGACGACGCGACGAACGGCGGGTTGTGGTGCTCGCCGGTCGCGAAGACGTCGAGGCCGACCTCCTCCGCGTGCTGGGCGATCGTCAGGATCGACCGGACGCGCTCGGTGTCGTCGGGCGCGCGGCCCGTGTGGGGGTCAGGGGTGATGTCGCTGACCGTGAAGACTCCGAACTGCATCTCGCGCTCCTCAAGTCGATGCGTTTGCATGTACTTGCGCCCCAACGGGCGGGAGCGCGGATCTATTCCGCGGACGTCCCGGCGTGCTCGCGGGCCCCGCGCAGCGACGCCCTGCGGGTCACCAGGTGCAGCACCAGGCCGACCGCCAGCAGGACACCCGCCAGCGCCCAGTGCCGCGCCTCCTGCTGGGTCAGCAGCACCAGGCAGGTGACGATCGCCAGGACCGGCAGGGCCGTCCACGCCCGGAAGTGGTCGTGCTCGACGCGGTCGCGCCGCAGGACGAGCACCGCCACGTTGGTGCTGAGGAAGACGAACAGCAGCAGCAGGACGACGGTCGAGGCCAGGTCGACCAGCTCCCCGGTCGCGGCCAGCACCATCGCGACCACGGTCGTCACGACGATCGCGACCCACGGCGTCTGCCGGCCGGGGAGCACGCGGCCCAGGACGGGCGGCAGCAGGCCCTCGCGCGCCATGCCGTAGGTGAGGCGGCTGGCCATGATCATGGTGAGCAGCGCGCCGTTGGCGACGGCGACCAGCGCGACCGCGGAGAACACCTCGAGCGGGATGCCACCCGCGACGCGCACGACCTCGAGCAGCGGGCCGCTGGAGGCCGCGAGGTCCTCGGGCGCGACGACGGCCGGGGCCACCAGGCCCACCAGCAGGTAGACCACGCCCGCGGCGAGCAGGGCGCCGAACAGCGCGCGCGGGTAGACCCGGCGCACGTCGGTGACCTCCTCGGCCAGGTTGGCCGAGGTCTCGAACCCGACGAACGAGTAGAAGGCGATCAGGGCCCCGCCGAGGATCGCGGCGGCCCAGGACGTCTCGGCCGGCAGCTCGAGGACCCGGGACGGGTCGCCGTCGCCGCGGCCGAGCACCACGGCGCCCAGGACCACGACCAGCACCAGCCCGGACAGCTCGATCGCGGTCATCACGACGTTGGCGCGCAGCGACTCCTGGATGCCGCGCATGTTCAGCGCGGCGACCAGGGCCAGGAACACCAGGGCGACCGGCACGGCCGGCAGGTCGAGGAACACGGCGAGGTAGTCCCCGGCGAAGGCCAGCGACAGGCCCGCCGCGGACGTCACGCCGGCGGCCAGCATGCTGAAGCCGACCAGGAACGACACCAGCGGGCTGCCGAACGCGCGCTGCGCGAACACCGCCGAGCCGCCGGCCCTCGGGTACTTCGTGACCAGCTCGGCGTACGACGCGGCGGTCAGCAGGGCCATGCCCAGGGCGACGAGCAGCGGCAGCCAGATCGCGCCGCCGGCCTCGGCCCCGAGCTCGCCCACGAGGGCGTAGACGCCGGCGCCCAGGACGTCGCCGAGGATGAACAGGAACAGCAGGGGCCCGGTGACGGCGCGCTTCAGGCCCGCCGGACGCTGCGCGGTCGTGGTGTCGGTGTCGGTCACCCGGTGAGTATCGGGGCGCGGCCGCTGGTCCGCTCGTCGGGCGCCGGAGGCCGGCGAACGGGTGACCGAGACCACACGTGCGGCGGGATGTGCTCGCGCGGCGGCCCGCGTTGTCGATCGAGAGCCTGCGGCCTCCTCCTGTCACGGAGCCGCACGCGGGGGCGCGGGGCGCCCCGAGGACCGACGGCCCTCCCGGTGGCGACGACGACGCCGGGCACGGGTCCGCCGCACCGCCGCGCAGCGGCATCCCGCACCAGCACGCACCCGGGCGTCCGGAGCCGGCGCCCGCCAGCAGGGGGATCCCACCATGCCGTCCGACCTCGGGCGCGCCCACGCGCGCGCCCTCCTGACCGCAGTACTCGTGCTCGTCCTGGCGCTCGCGGGCGCCGCACCGGCCGCCGCCCTCGTCCGACCCGCCGGCCTCGTCCGACCCGCCACCCCGGCGGCCGCCGCCTCGTCACCCGCCGACGACCCCGGGTTCCGGCTCGGTGCCCACGTCGACCGGGGTGCCGCGCCCGACGCCGCGACCGCGGTCGAGGGGTTCGAGGACGCGATCGGCCGCCGCCTCGACGTGCACCGCTGGTACAGCCGGTGGGACGACGTGCAGCCGGCCGGCCCCGTCGTGGAGTCGGTGGCCCGCGGGCGCACGCCGCTGCTCTCGATCTGGCCGAAGCGGCTGGACGGCTCGGTCGTCCCGTGGGCCGCGATCGCCCGGGGCGACGTGGACGCGGACATCCGGCGGCAGGCGGCCGGAGTCGCCGCGCTCGGCGTGCCCGTCTACCTGACGCTGCACCACGAGGCCGACATCGCCGAGGGCTGGGGCACGCCCGCCGAGTTCCGCGCGGCCTGGCGGCACTACGTGCAGGTGTTCCGCGACGCGGGGGTGGCGGACGTCCGCTGGACGTGGGTCGTGACGCCGGGCAGCTTCGGGTCCGCGCCGTCGACGGCCGGGGCCGACGCCTTCTACCCGGGGGACGACGTCGTGGACCGGGTCGGCCTGGACGCCTACAACTGGTACGGCTGCGCGCCCGGCAAGCCGGCGACGTGGCGGTCGCTGGCCGAGGTGGTGACGCCGTTCCGGCGCTGGGCCGACGCCCGCGGCAGGACGCCGCTGCTCGCGGAGTTCGGCACGGCCGCCGACCCGGCCGACCCGGGCCGGCGCGCGGCCTGGCTGACCGACGCCGTGGCGTACCTCGGCGCCTGGCCGGAGCTGGACGTCGCCTCGTCGTTCGAGGGCACCGGGACCTGCCCGTGGGCGGTGGCCGGCTCCGCCGCGGCGCGTGCCGCCTACGCGGCGGCGGTCGCGGCCCCGGTGGCGCACGCCCGCCCCACGGCGTCGCTCGTCCCGTCCGGGTCGGTGGGTGCCGCGCCGTTCGCGGTGACCCTGGACCTGAGCCGCAGCACCGGGGGCGGGTCGGCCACCGGTCACGGCGTGGCCCGGTGGGCTCTCGACCTCGGCGACGGCACCACCCGGAGCGGCACCGGGCAGCCCGGCACCGTCGCGCACACGTTCGCCGCGGGTACGCGGACGGTGCGGCTCACCGTGACCGACGCCGCGGGCCGCACGGCGACGGACCGGCGCACGCTGGTCGTGGCGGCCCCGCCGGCGGTCACGGCCGCCGAGCGCGACGTCACCGGGTCGGGCGCGGGGCTGCGGGCGTGGGTGGACCCCGAGGGGCTGGCGGGCACGGTCCGGCTGTCCTGGGCCGTGGACGGCGGTGCCGAGGTCGGCCGGGTCGACCGCGCGGTCACCCCGACGACGTCGGCGCAGGCGCTGGTGCACGACGTCACCGGCCTGCGCCCGGGGACCCGCTACCGGTGGACCGTCACCGCGACGACGGCGGCCGGGACCACGGCGGTCAGCCGGACCTTCGACACCCCGGGTGCGCCGGAGGTGCGGGCGCTCGCGGCCACGGCGGTGGGGCGGACCGGGGCGACGGCGCAGCTGCGCGTGCACCCGCACGGGCTGGACACGGCGGTCCGGGTCGAGTGGGGGCCGGCCTCGACGGCCGGCTGGACCGCTCGCACCGGTGACGTCGCGTTCCCCGCCGCGTCCTGGGAGCGGTCGGGGACGGCGCCGCTGACCGGCCTCGCGCCCGGGACGACCTACCGGTACCGGGTGGTCGCCACGAACGCCGCGGGCAGCACGGCCGGGCCCGTCCAGACGCTCACGACGGCGCCGTAGGGACGGCTGGGGAGGGCCGCGGCCCCGCCCGCGGGATAACCTCGCGGGCGGGGCCGCGGCACGTCCCGGTCCTGCCCGCCGCGACCCGCCCAGCACCAGGAGGATGCGTGGCCGACCCGCTGTCGAAGGTCTTCTCCGCGCTCGCGGACCCGCTGCGCCGGGACATCGTCGCCCGGCTCACGGCCGGGGACGCCACCGTCGGGGAGCTGGCGGCGCCGTACGACGTGACGACCCAGGCGGTCTCCAAGCACCTGCGCGTGCTGGAGGAGGCCGGGCTGGTCAGCCGGCGCCGGGAGGCGCAGCGCCGGCCCGTGCACCTCGAGGCCGACGTGTTCGACCTGATGACCATGTGGATCGAGCGCCACCGGCGCGAGGCCGAGTTCCGGTACCGCCCGCTCGACGGGGCGCTGCTCGTCGACGACCAGGACGCGATCCCCGACGTCGCGCCCGCCCCGCCGGTGCGCACCGAGCGCGCACCGCGGGTGCGGCCCTCGAGCCGGCGGGTGTTCCAGCCGTGGGACCTGCGCGAACGCGAGGTGCGTCGGGAGGACTGAGGCCGGACGGTGCTGTCCGTTTCACCCCGGGTGGTCGGATGAATCCCTCATGCCCGGGTCTGTCCGGGTCGATGGGGACGGGAGCGAGCGCCCCGACCCATCCCTGAGGAGCGAAGTGTTCAGAACCACCCGCCCGGCTGCGGCTGCTGCTGCCGTCGAGCTGTCCGAGGCCCGTGCCAACAACGAGGCCGTGACCGCGGTCGTGCACGCCCTGGCCGACGCCCGGACGTCCGAGGACGCCGTGCGCGTCGCGCTGGACGTCGTCCGCGAGCGGTTCGACTGGGCCTACGGGTCGTACTGGCGGGTCGACCGGGAGGGGCCCGCGCCGGCGCTGCGCTTCGTCCAGGAGTCCGGGGACGCCGGCGCGGAGTTCCGCGAGGTCACCCGGGCCGCGTCGTTCACGGAGGGCACCGGGCTCTCCGGCCGGGCGTGGCGGCGCCGCGACCTGGTGTTCGTCGCCGACCTGGGCGAGCTGACCGACTGCGTCCGCGCCCCCGCCGCCCAGCGCGCCGGCGTCCGGTCCGGGATCTGCTTCCCGCTGACCGAGGACGGCGTCGTCACCGGCACCATGGACTTCTTCACCACCGAGACGCTCAGCCCGTCCGCCGGCCGGCTGGCCACGCTGCGCAGCATCGGCGTGCTGGTGTCCCAGGCCATCGAGCGGGTGGTGGCCGCCGAGCGCCAGGCCGTGGCGGCGCAGGACGTCGAGGCCGTCAGCCGCGTGATCCACGAGGTCACCAGCGCCCCGTCCGCGCAGGAGGCGCTGACCCGCGCGCTCACCGCGATCCGGGTCGGGTTCGACTGGGCGTACGCGTCGTACTGGGCCGTCGACGACCAGGTCAACGCGCTGCGGTTCGTCCAGGAGTCGGGCGACGCCGGGCAGGAGTTCCGCGAGGTCACGCGTGCCGCGTCGTTCCGCGAGGGGGTCGGCCTGGCGGGCCGGGCGTGGAAGGCGAAGGACCTGGTGTTCGTCGCGGACCTCGGCGAGCTGACCGACTGCGTCCGGGCCCCCGCGGCCCAGCGGGTCGGCGTGAAGTCCGGGGTGTGCCTGCCGATCCTGGTGGACGGCCGGGTCACCGGGACGATGGACTTCTTCGCGACCGAGACCCTCGAGCTGTCCGACGGGCGCCGGGACGCGCTGCGCAACACCGCGTTCCTGGTCGGCCAGGCGCTGGAGCGGCACGCCGCCGCGAGCAAGCTGCGCACCGCCGGCGAGGAGCTGGTCACCTCCATCCAGGAGGTCGAGCGCAACGTGCTGGCGGCCACCACGGTGGCGCACGACGGCCAGCGCCTCACGCACGAGGCCAACCGCGAGGTCGCCGGGCTGGGGGAGTCGAGCGCCGAGATCGGGCAGGTCGTCACGGTGATCCAGGGGATCGCCGCGCAGACCAACCTGCTCGCGCTCAACGCCACCATCGAGGCCGCCCGCGCGGGCGAGGCCGGCAAGGGTTTCGCGGTCGTCGCCGGCGAGGTCAAGGAGCTCGCCCGGGAGACCGCCAGCGCGACCACCCAGGTCGGCGACAAGGTCGAGAAGATCCAGCAGCAGGTCACCGGCGTCATCACGTCGCTGGCCAAGATCGGCGGGGTCGTCGAGCGGATCAACGAGACCCAGCAGACCATCGGCGGGGTGCTGACGGAGCAGGTCGCGGTCACCCGCGCGATCCTCGACTGACGCCCGCGGGCCGCTCCGGCCGCACGGGGCCTGCGGGGGTCAGCCCTCGTAGGCCCAGTGCCAGGGCTCGCGCGGGGTGTCCTCGACGAAGCCGTACCGGTCGCCGTTCGCCCGCATCCACGCCTGGGCGGCGTCGTCCAGGCGCAGGTCGACGGCCATGCCCCAGCCGTGGTCGCTGGTGCCCGGCACCGCGGCGAGGCCGCCCTGCGAGTACAGGCCCTTGCGGGCGGCGACGTCCACCTGCGCCTCGTAGGAGCGGTACGAGTCGGTGATGCCGATGGTGACGCCGTCGCGCGCGGCGTCGGCGATGGCCCGCTCCAGCGCGTCGGCCGCCGGGGCCCACAGCCGGTGGCCGGTGTCGCCGACCGCGTGCAGGGCGTCGGCGGGAATCTTCCCGTTGCCGTAGGCGGCGAGCTCGACCGGGACGCCGTCGGCGTTCCGGGCGGTGCTCGTGGCCGTCGCCGCCCCGGGGGCGGTGGTCCCGGTGTCGACCGCCGTGGCCAGCGCCTGCGCGAACGCCGTCCCCGAGGTGCTGGTCGCGGTCACGGCCGGAGCCGGCGCCAGCGACCCGATGGTCGCCTGGATGGCGGCGATGCGCTGGCCGATCGCCGCGATGCCGTCGATGCTCATGGTGCGGTCCTTCCCCCCGGTGCTCCGCTTCCCATCGGCGGGGCGCGGCCGGATCTGAGGCGCCGCGCGCACGGTGGTCCGTGCAGGGCGGGGACGGCGCGCGCCGGGCGGGCGCGGGCAGGACGCGACACGCGGGGAGCGGAGCGGGACCGTGTCGGTGGGCGTGGTTACCGTCGGGGCATGAGCATCGGACGGCACGTGTGCATCTGGTTCGAGGACGGCGACGGCATCGACGTCGTCTGCGTCTGCGGCGCCCGCGCGGTGACCGTGGTCGACGAGGAGACGGGCGACCTGGTCGTCGTCGCGCTGGAGGAGGAGCCGGTCCCGCTGGCCGCCTCCGCCTGAGCCGCCGGTCAGTCGACCGGCACCCGGCGCGACTCCGGCGTGAACGCGTAGAGCGCGCCGTCGCGCTCGCCGACCCACCACGCGCCGCACATCACCGACGCGTCCTGCTCCTGCTCCGCCGGCCACCAGTCCGCCTGCAGCGTCGACACCCGGCGGAACTCCGCCGGGTCCGCGTCCGCCGGCCGCGGCGCCAGCGGCTGCTCGGCCGTCACCGGGACGCAGTCCGCCGGCAGGTCCCCGAGCCCCGCCCGCATCGTCACGATGTGCTCGGCACCGCCCGGCCGCGCCTTGACCCGCACGTCCTGGGCGTCGTCCGGCACCCACGCCGGCAGCGAGGCGTCCGCCTTCGCGTCGGCGCCCGTCGCGTAGGTGGACGCGGGCTCCGCGTGCGCGCCGCCGAGCGCGTTCGCGACCGCCCCGCCGCACGCGCTCAGCGTGAGCACGGCACCGGCGGCGACCGCGAGGACGGCCAGGAGCCGGCGCTCCGGCGTGCGGGCCGGGGTGCTGGTGAGCGGCGTCGTGTCCATGCCCTCGACGCTAGGGACGCACCCGGGGTCGTGGCATCGGCTCGCAGGCCGGTTCCGGGCGCCGGCCCTCCACCCGCGGGTGGAGGGCGGCGTCATCCCGTGGCCGGCGGTCGGCCTCGGCTCAGGGCGGCGACGGCTCAGGGCGGCGACGGCTCAGGGCGGCGGCGGCGCGGGCGGCGGCGCTGCGGGCGGTGCGGCCGGTGGTCCGGCCGAGGGCACGATGGTCACCGTCGAGCCGACGACGGTGCTGCCGGACGGGCTCTGCCGCACGACCGTCCCGGGCGGCGCCTCCGCGGGCTCGGGGGGCGCGACCTGGACGCGGAACCCGGCGGCCTGCAGCGCGGACCGCGCCCCGCCCTCGTCGCGGCCGACCACCCACGGCACGGGGACCTGCCGGCCGAGCACCTCGTCCTGGCCCGCCGCCGCGAACCCGGGCACGGTCTGCCCCTCCAGGGTGCGGGTCATGAAGCCCTTCCAGACGGGCACCGCGACCGACGACCCGAACACGTTGCGGATGTACCGGCCGTTGATGACGACGCCCTGCATCGGCAGCATGGCGTCGGCGTGGCCCACCCAGATCGCGGTCGCCCGCAGCGGGGTGTACCCGACGAACCAGGTGTGCTCGTTGTGCGACGTGGTCCCGGTCTTGCCGGCCGAGGGGAACGGCGGCGGGTCGGTGGCCGCGGTGCCCGACCAGACGTTCTGCAGCGCGTGGTTCACGGCGTTCGCGATCCGCGGCTCCAGCGCGCCCGGGGTGCAGCTGGACGCCGGCACGGGGAGCGGCGCCCCGTCGGTGTCCGTGACGGACGTGATCGCGACCGGGGTGCAGTAGGTGCCGCCGGACGCGAAGCCGGCGAACGCGGCGGCCATCGCCAGCGGCGCCACGGAGTCCGACCCGAGCACGTTGGCGGGCAGCGGGTCGAACGCGCCGTCGCCGGACTGCCCGCCCGCCTTGTGGATGCCCAGGGCGGTCGCGGTGTCGAACACCCCGCACAGGTCCACCTGCGAGGCGATGGCGATGTACCCGGAGTTCACCGAGTTCCGGGTGGCGTCCAGCACCGACATCACGCCGCCGGACCGCGGCCCCTCGGCGTTCGCGAACCGGTACTCGGTGCGCGGGTCCAGGCGGGTGCAGGGCGCGTCGAACTCGCCGAACCGGTAGGAGAACCGCCTGGCGTCCACCCGCTCGCTCAGGCTGTGCCCCTCCTTGAGCCACTGCGCCAGGGTGAACGGCTTGAAGGTCGAGCCGGGCGGGAAGCCGCTGCCGCCGCCGTAGCCGTGGTCCGTGTTGTAGTTGACGGCCGTCTCGCGGTCGCCGTGCTGCTGGGTGTTGTTGTAGACGCGGTTCTGCGCCATCGACGTGATCCGCCCGGTGCCCGGTTCGACCGTCACCAGCGTGGTCGCCACGCCCGACGGGTCGTCGACGGGGACGCCGCCCTTGAGCTCCTCGTCCGCGATGGTCTGCTCGCGCGGGTCGAGGGTGGTGGTGATGGTCAGCCCGCCGCGGTACAGCAGGTCGATCCGCTCGTCCTCGGTCGGGCCGAACGCCGGGTCGTTGCGGATCACCTTGGTGACGTAGTCGCAGAAGTACCCGGACCCGCGCACCACGGCGTCGGCGGCCATGCAGCCGACCGGCCGGGTGTCCACGCGCAGCAGCTCGGCGATCGGCACCGCGGTCGCGGCGGCCACCTCCTCCGCCGTGACGTAGCCCTGCTCCTGCATGAGGCGCAGCACCAGGTCACGGCGCTCCTGGGCGGTCTCGGGGTTGCGCACCGGGTCGTTGGCGGTCGGGCTCTGCGTGACGCCGGCGATGGTCGCGGCCTCCGGCGCGGTCAGCTCGGCCGCCGGCTTGCTGAAGTATCGCTGGGCCGCGGCCTGCACCCCGTAGGTGTTCAGGCCGAACTGGGCGATGTTCAGGTAGCCCTCGAGGATCTGGTCCTTGGTCATCTCCTTCTCGAGCGCGATCGCCAGCTTCGCCTCGCGCAGCTTGCGGGCGTAGCCCTCGGCGCCGTCCGCCTCGCGGGCCGCCTCGGCCGCGGCGTGGTCGCCCTCGCGCACCGCCCGCTCGATCAGGACGTTCTTGATGAACTGCTGGGTCAGGGTCGAGGCGCCCTCGGTGCGCTGCGGGTGCTGCAGGTTGCGCACCAGGGCCCGGAGCATGCCCTCGGGATCGATGCCCCCGTGCCGGTAGAACCGCTTGTCCTCGATGGCGATGACGGCCTGGCGCATCGGCTCGGACACCGCGGCGAGCGGCACGACCTGGCGGTTCTCCGCCCAGAACGTCGCGAGCACCGTCGTGCCGTCCGCCGCGAGCACCGTCGACCGCTCCGACAGCGGCTGGCGCTCCAGCTCGGTCGGCAGCTCCTCGAACGCCTCGACGGCGAGGTCGGTGGTCCCGTCGGCGACGGCCACCGTCGGCAGCACCAGCGCGGCGGTCAGCAGCCCGCCGAGCACCGCCGTGAGCACGAACGCCACCAGCAGCGCGACCGCCCTCGTGACGGACATGCGCCGCGCGCTGGGGCGCCGGCCCGGTGCCATGCTCGACACGGTAGGGCAGGGCGTCCCGGTGCGCGCCCCTGCTCCGCGGCAGTCATCCGCCGGGGGTGAGGGCGCGCCCGGGACCCTCCGGGGCGGCCTAGAAGTCGCCGCCCCCGAAGTCCCCGCCGAAGCCGCCCCCGCCGAAGTCCCCGCCGAACCCGCCACCGTCGTAGCCGCCGGAGTCGTAGCCGCCGGAGTCGCCCCAGCCGCCGCCGTCGGCGGACACGTCGCCGCCGGCGTCCGCACCGGTGTCCGCACCGGCGTCGCCGCCCGCGTCCCCGCCGCCGTCCGCCGCGGCGTCGCCCCCGCCGTCGGACAGGTCGAGCAGGCTGTCGGCGATCGCCGTGCCGACGAAGGCGCCGGCGACGCTGGCCAGCAGCGACCCGGCGATCATGCCGCCCATGCCGATGCCGCCGCCCATGCCCCCGCCCATGCCCCCCGTGCCGCCGCCCGCGCCCGGACGGCCGAAGGTGCGCTCGAGCGTGCCGGGCTGCCGGAGCTCGGCACGGGTGGCCATCCGGGCGAGCGAGCGCGGGTCGTCGTCCGCCGCGCGCTCGCCCGGCGGCACCTCGGCGGCCAGCCCGTCGAGCACCTGGCGGCGCTGCTCGGGGGTCAGCTGCGCGAACGCCTCGGCGTGCGCCTGCTCCAGCGCGTCCGGCGGCGCGGTGCGCAGCAGGTAGCGGTACCGCTCGATCGCGACCTGGTCCGGGTCGGCCGGGCCGGCCGAGGCTCGAGCGTCCGTCGGCTGCGGAGCGTACGGCTGCGGCGCGTACTGCGGCTGCCGGGGGGTCTCGCGGCCCAGCAGGCGGTCCAGGAAGCCCATGGTCGTCACCTCTCGTCGTGGTCCCCGGGGAACGGTCCGGCGCCCGCACCGGTTCCCGCGGACCTCCGTGCCAGCATCGGCGCGGGCGGACCGTGCCGCCACCGCTCCCGGCCTCGTGCGCCCCGCCGGCGGCTGCGACGGAAAGGGGTGGGCGGGCCAGGTCGCGGCTGCCTAGGCTGCGGACGTGGACGAGCAGCGGCCCGGCGCCGGCCCCGAGCGGTTCCTGGTGCGCGGACGCGTCGAGACGATGCCGCGGCGGCGCGCCGACCGGGACCTGCTGCTGCGGTGGCTGGCGCAGCAGGTGCTGCCCCTGGAGGACCCGGTGCCCGAGCGGGCGCTGACCGAGCGGATCGCCGCGCTGGCGCGGGACCCGGTCGGGCTGCGGCGCGACCTGGTGGACGCGGGCCTGGTCACGCGCACCCGGGACGGGGCCGAGTACTGGCGCACCCGCGTCACGGAGTTCGACCCGGTCTGAGCGGGGTGCCGGCGGGAACGACGAAGCCCCGCAGCACCTGGGGTGCTGCGGGGCTTCGTGACCGTGGCTCCGACCGGCGTCGATCCGGTGACCTTTCGATTTTCAGTCGAACGCTCTACCAACTGAGCTACAGAGCCCTGATACGACTACACCGGCCCAGGGGACCGGTGTGATCGAGCGACCCCGACGGGACTTGAACCCGCGACCTCCGCCGTGACAGGGCGGCGCGCTAACCAACTGCGCTACGGGGCCTCGTTGTGAGACCTATTCTTCCACATGCACTGCTCGTACCCCCAACGGGATTCGAACCCGTGCTACCGCCGTGAAAGGGCGGGGTCCTGGGCCGCTAGACGATGGGGGCTTGTCGCCCCTGACGTCGAGGCGTCTTCAGACCGGTGATGACTCTACGGGTACGTCCGCGGATCCTCCAAATCGGCGAGGATGGGCCCGTGGTGGACATGTCGCGCGAGGACTTCGAGGACGCCGTCCGGGACGGGCTGGACCGCATCCCGCCCGAGCTGGCGGCCCAGATGGACAACGTCGTGGTGCTGGTGGAGGACGAGGCACCGGCGGACGACCCCGAGCTGCTCGGGCTCTACGAGGGGGTGCCCCTGACCGAGCGGGGGGAGTTCTGGGCGGCCGGATCGCTGCCGGACCGGATCACGATCTTCCGGTTGCCGACGCTCGCGATGTGCGAGGACCGCGAGGACGTCGTCGAGGAGGTCGCGATCACGGTGGTGCACGAGATCGCGCACCACTTCGGGATCGACGACGACCGGCTGCACGCGCTCGGCTGGGCCTGATCCTTGCCGGGCATCGAGGGAGAGCGATAACATCGATGAGTAACGATCATTTGCGGGACCGGCCCGCGCTGCACGACCACGACGGCGTCCCGGGCGGGACGCACGCGCACGCCGACGTCGTCGCGGTCCTGCACGCGCTGGCCGACCCCACGCGGCTGTCGCTCGTCCACCTGCTCGCGGACGGCGCGCGGCGGGTCGTCGACCTGACCGGGGCGCTCGGCCTCGCGCAGTCGACGGTCTCCGCGCACCTGGCCACGCTGCGGGCGGCCGGGCTGGTGGTCGCGACACCCGAGGGCCGGGCCACGCGGTACGCGCTGGCCGACCCCGAGCTGGACGAGCTGCTGGGCGCTGCCGAGCGGGTCGTCGCGCGGACGGAAGGACGGCGATGGGGCACGGGCACGGGGGTCACGACCACGGCGTGACCGCGGCGCAGGCCCACCGGGGCCGGCTGATCGTGGTGCTCGCGATCACGCTGACCGTGATGGTGGCCGAGGTGGTCGGCGGGCTGCTGTCCGGCTCGGTGGCCCTGGTCGCCGACGCCGGGCACATGCTCACCGACGCCGCGGGGGTCTCGCTGGCCCTGGTCGCGACGTCGCTGGCCCGCCGCCCCGCGACCGCGCGCCGGACGTTCGGCTGGCAGCGTGCCGAGATCCTCGCCGCGCTCACCAACGCGCTGATCCTCACGGTCGTCGCGGTCCTGGCGGTGGTCGGCGGGGTCCGCCGGGTGGCCGAGCCGGGGGAGGTCGAGGCCGGGCTGATGCTCGGCGTCGCGGTCCTCGGCCTGGTCGCGAACGCCGTCGGCCTGGCGCTGCTGCGGCCCGGGCAGCAGGAGTCGCTGAACGTGCGCGGGGCGTACCTGGAGGTGCTGGGGGACCTGCTCGGGTCGGTCGCGGTGATCGCCGCCGCGGTGGTGGTGCTGACCACGGGGTTCGTCGCGGCGGACGGCCTGGCGTCGGTCGTCATCGGCGTGCTCATCGCGCCCCGCGCGTGGAGCCTGCTGCGGGACGTCGGCGCGGTGCTGCTGGAGGCGACGCCGCCCGGGGTGGACCTCGACGCGGTGCGGTCGCACATCTGCGGCGTCCCCGGCGTGCTGGGCGTGCACGACCTGCACGCGTGGACGATCACCTCGGGCGTGCCGGTGCTGTCGGCGCACGTGGAGGTGCCGGCAGACGTGCTGGCCCGCGGGGAGTCCGGGCGGGTGCTCGCCGACCTGCGGCGCTGCCTGTCGGGGCACTTCGACGTCGACCACTGCACGTTCCAGCTGGAGCCCCCGGAGGCGCGGGAGGCCCGCACGCACGCGTGACGCCCGGGCGCGGACGGTGCCCCGCTACGCTCGGTCGGGTGACCGAGCCCGCGACCTCCGCCCGCACCCGCCTCGGCGTGGTGATCCTGCCGCAGCAGCGCTGGGCGCAGGCCCGCCGCACGTGGGAGCGGGCCGAGGAGCTCGGGTTCGACCACGCGTGGACCTACGACCACCTGGCGTGGCGCTCGCTGGCGGACGAGCCGTGGTTCGCCACGGTTCCGCTGCTGGCCGCGGCCGCGGCCGTGACGGAGCGGATCCGGCTGGGCACCTGGGTCGCCAGCCCGAACTTCCGGCACCCCGTGCCGTTCGCCAAGGACGTGATGGGCCTCGACGACGTGGCCGGGGGCCGGTTCCTGCTCGGGCTCGGTGCGGGCGGCGAGGGCTTCGACGCCGGCGTGCTCGGCCCGGCGCCGACCCGCGGCGAGCGCACCCGCCGGTTCGAGGAGTTCGTCGAGCTGCTGGACCGGCTGCTGACCCACCCGGTGACGGACCACGAGGGCACGTTCTACGAGGCGCACGGCGCGCGGATGCACCCCGGCACGGTGGCGCAGCCGCGCACCCCGTTCGTGATCGCGGCGAACGGACCGCGGGCGATGGCCGTGGCGGCGCGGCACGGGCAGGGCTGGGCGACGTACGGGCCGACGTTCGAGCCGGGCGAGGCCGAGGGCTCGACCGCGGCGGCGCAGGAGGCGTGGTGGACCGGCCTGGCGGGGATGGTCGACCAGCTGCGGGAGATCGCCGGCCGCCTGGCGCCCTCCGGCGTGGTGCCGGACCTCTACCTGAACCTCGACGGCGCGCCCGTGTTCTCGCTCACGTCGGCGGACACGCTGGTCGAGGGCGTGGAGCGGGCGGCGGACCTCGGGTTCACGGACGTGGTGGTGCACTGGCCGCGCGCCGAGGGCATCTACGCGGGGTCCGAGGACGTGCTCGAGGAGGGGCTGTCCCGCCTCGGGAGGTGAGGCAGGACCGGGGCCGGCGCAGGGGGGCTCCGACCCCGGTCGTCGGGGGCCTCAGTGGGCCTGGCGCGCCTCCCAGGCGCTGGCGACCATCTCGGTCAGCGTGTGCCGCATGACCCAGTCGAGGTCGCGCGCGGCCGCCTCGCCGGACGCGACGATCCGGTCGGGGTCGCCGGCGCGGCGCGGGGCGATCTCGGGCTCGAAGGCGATGCCCGTGCCCTGCGCCATCGCGGTCATGATCTCCCGCACCGAGACGCCGTCGCCGGAGCCCAGGTTGTAGACGCGCTGCAGCTCGCGGCCCTCGGACAGGGCGCGCGCGGCGGCGACGTGCGAGGTGGCCAGGTCCGCGACGTGCACGTAGTCCCGGACGCAGGTCCCGTCGGGCGTGGCGTAGTCGGTGCCGTTGATCCGCGGGGTGCGGCCCTCCGCCAGGGCGTCGAGCACCAGCGGGAACAGGTTGTGCGGGCTGGTGTCGTACAGGTCGGGGGTGCCGGAGCCGACCACGTTGAAGTACCGCAGCGAGGTGTGGTGCAGCTCGGTGGCGCGCGCCTGGTCGCGCAGCAGCCACTCGCCGATCAGCTTGGACTCGCCGTAGGGCGACTCCGGCGTCGTCGGGGTGTCCTCGGTGACCAGGTCGACGTCCGGCGTGCCGTAGACGGCCGCGCTGGAGGAGAACACGATCCGGCGGACGTCGGCGGCCTCCATCGCCTGCAGCAGGTGCGCGGTGCCGGTGACGTTCTGCTCGTAGGTGTGCAGGGGGCGCTGCACGGAGACGCCGGCGTACTTGAACCCCGCCAGGTGCACGACGCCCGTGACCCGGTGCTCGCGGAGCGCCTCGGTCACCAGCGCGGTGTCCAGGATCGAGCCCGTGACGAACGGGACGTCGTCCGGCACGAACTGCCGGTGCCCGGACGACAGGTCGTCCAGCACGACGGCGGGGATGCCGACCTGCCCGAACGCCCGCACCACGTGCGATCCGATGTACCCCGCGCCTCCGGTCACCATCCACGTCATGCCGCCAGCCTAACCCCGCCCTGGTGCTTTCTGGTCGGAATCGGTGGTTCCTGTTCGATCGCGGGTGCGGCGACGGTCGGCCCGGCCGCCCGGATCGGGCTCGTCCGCGCCCCACCGGTGCGCGGGCTCGTGCGTGCGCCCGCGATGAGGCAGAGTGCACCGCAGACGGGGCAGAGGTGGCACCGCGGCCGCCTCGGCCGCCCCGACCGCTCCGGTGGTGCCGCGACAGATGCTCAGTATGCTGACCATCTACTCGAGACCTGGGAGGACGCCGTGCGCAGTGCTCACCGCGCCCGCAGCACCGACGCCCGCGCGGGCCTGGTCGCGGACGCCCCCGCGGCGCACGGCCAGGCCGGCGCGCTCGGCCTCGCCCCAGAATCCGCCGTTCCCGGCGACCTCGCCACCCGGGTCGAGGACGGCGTCGCCGCGGTCCGCCTGCTGCTGGCCGACGACGCGGCGCGGCGTCGCGCCCGTGCGCGCGAGCTCGCGGTCGAGCACGCCGCCCTGTGGCGCACGCTCGGCGAGCAGCTCGGCGGCGGCCGGCTGATGCGCCCGCGGCTGACGGTGGCTGCCTACCTGGGGCTCGGCGGCACCGACCTCGCCGCGGTGGCCCCGGTGGCGGCGGCGCAGGAGATGCTGCACACGGCGATGCTGGTGCACGACGACGTGCTCGACCACGACGACACCCGGCGGGGCCGGCCCAACCTCACGGGCACCGCCCGCCGCCGGCTGGCCGCGCGCGGCGTCGTCGGGCCGGCGGCGGACGACCCGGTGCTCGCCGCAGGGCTGCTGGGCGGGGACCTGGCGATCGCCGCGGCCTTCGACCTGGTGGCCTCCGCGCCGGTGGCGCCGGCCGTCCTGCTGCGGGTGGTCCGGCAGCTGGCGGGCGCGGTCGACACGACGGTCGCCGGCGAGCTGCTGGACGTCACCGGCGCCCTGCACGGCCCGACCGCCGTGGACGCGCTGCGCGTCGCCGAGCTCAAGACGTCGGTCTACTCGTGCTGCGCGCCGCTGTCCGCGGGCGCGGTGCTCGCCGGCGCCGACGACGGGGTGCTCGGGGTGCTCGACCGGTTCGGCACGGCGTTCGGGGTGGCGTTCCAGCTGCTCGACGACGAGCTGGGCGTGTTCGGCGACCCGGCGGTCACCGGCAAGTCCGTGCTGTCCGACCTGCGCGAGGGCAAGCGCACCGAGCTGCTGCGCCTCGCGTACCTGCGGGCGGACGCCGCGCAGCGCGCCGTGCTGGACGGCACGGTCGGCCGCGCCGACCTCGGCGAGGACGACGCCGCGCGGGTCCGCGCCGTGCTCGAGGAGTCGGGCGCCCTGCACGAGGCGCGGCTGGTCCGCGCGGACGCCGTCCGCACCGCGCGCAGCACCGCCGCGGGCGGGCTGCCGGAGCCGCTGGCCCGCTACCTGACGGCGCTGGTCGACGCGACCGCCGGGGTGGCCGCGTGACGGCGGAGCGTCCCGGGGCCCGCGCCGCCGGCGCCGCGCTGTACGACCGCACCGCCGCCCGCGCCAGCCGCGCGGTGCTCGCGGGGTACTCGACGTCGTTCGGCCTGGGCACCCGCCTGCTCGGCCCGCGGGCCCGCCGGGACATCGAGGCCGTGTACGCGCTGGTGCGGATCGCCGACGAGGTGGTCGACACCCGCGGCGGGGCCGACGCCGGCGCGCTGCTGGACGAGCTCGAGGCGCAGACCGCCCGCGCTATGGCGGCGGGGTACTCGACGAACCTCGTCGTGCACGCCTTCGCGCGCACCGCGCGGCGGGTCGGCATCGGCCCGGAGCAGGTGGACCCGTTCTTCGCGTCGATGCGCGCGGACCTCACGGTGCGGGTGCACGACCGGGACTCCTACGAGCGGTACGTCTACGGGTCGGCCGAGGTGGTCGGGCTGATGTGCCTGCAGGTGTTCCTCAACGCGGACCGGCTGCCCCGCGAGCCGGTGCGGCGCCCGGACGCGGAGACGGTGGACGGCGCGCGGGCGCTCGGCGCTGCGTTCCAGAAGATCAACTTCCTGCGCGACCTGGGGGCGGACTCCGGCGAGCTCGGCCGGAGCTACTTCCCGGGCGTCGGCCCGGACGGCCCGACCGACGCCCAGCTGGCGGCGATCCTCGACGAGATCGCGGCGGACCTGGCCCGGGCGCGCGCCGCGCTGCCCCGGCTGCCGCGCCGGGCGCGGACCGCGGTGGCGGCGACGCTCGCGCTGTACGACCGGCTGCTGGAGGACCTGGCGCGCACGCCGCCCGAGCAGGTGCTGGCCACCCGGGTGCGGGTGAGCACGCCGCGCAAGGTCGCGGTGCTGGCGCGGACGGTCGGGGCGCAGGCCGTCGACGCGGCGCGGGACAGGGTGACCGGCGGCGCGCCGGCACGGACGACGGACGACGGAGGCAGCGCGTGACGGGACGGGTGGTCGTGGTCGGCGGCGGGATCGGCGGCCTGGCGACCGCCGCCCTGCTCGCGCGGGGCGGCGCCGAGGTGACGCTGCTGGAGCGGCACGACCACGTCGGCGGGCGCACCGGCACGCTCGCGCTGGACGGGTTCCGGTTCGACACCGGGCCGTCCTGGTACTTCATGCCCGAGGTGTTCGCGCACTTCTTCGCGCTGCTCGGCGAGCGCATCGAGGACCACGTCGACCTGGTGCGGCTGGACCCGGCGTACCGGCTGTTCGCGGAGCCGGACGCCCCGGGGGCCGCCTCCGAGCCGTTCGACGTCACCGCCGACCCCGAGCAGAACTTCGCCCTCTTCGAGGCGATGGAGCCGGGCGCGGGCGAGGCGTTCTGCCGGTACACCGCGGAGTCGTCCGAGGCGTACCGCACGGCCCTGGACCACTTCCTGTACACGACGTTCGAGCGTCCCGACCGGGCCATCACCGGCGACGTCGCCCGGCGGGCGGGCACCCTCGGCAAGCTGCTCACGCAGACCCTCGCGCAGAAGGTCGCGCGCACCACCGACCACCCCGTGCTGCGGCAGGTGCTCGGGTACCACGCGGTGTTCCTCGGCTCGTCGCCGTACCGGGTGCCCGCGCTGTACTCCCTGATGAGCCACCTGGACCTGGTGGACGGCGTGCAGTACCCGCGCGGCGGCATGTACACCGTGATCCAGGCGATCGAGAAGCTGGCCCGGGCGCACGGCGTCGACATCCGCACGGGTGCCGAGGTGGTCGAGGTCGAGGTGGACGACGCCCCGCGCTCGCTGCGGCACCCGCGCCGCAGCGGGGTGGCGCGCGGCGTCCGGCTGGCGTCCGGCGAGGTCGTGCCCGCCGACGTCGTCGTGTCCGGCGCGGACCTGTTCCACACCGAGACCGCGCTGCTGCCCGCCGCGCACCGCGCGCTGCCCGAGCCGTGGTGGGACGACCGGACCCCCGGGATCTCCGCGCTGCTGGTCATGGCCGGCGTGCGCGGCGAGCTGCCCGAGCTGGCGCACCACTCGCTCTTCTTCACCCGGGACTGGCCCGGCAACTTCGACGCGATCCTCGGTCCCGGCCGCAGCTCGCGGCCCGAGGACCTGCGGGTGCCGGAGGTCGCGTCCCTGTACGTGTCCCGCACCACCGCGACCGACCCCGACGCCGCGCCGCCGGGGCACGAGAACCTGTTCGTCCTCGTGCCCTTCCCCGCCGACCCGACGATCGGCGCGGGGCCGGCCGGCGCCGCCGAGCTCGACTCGTACGCCGACCGCTACCTGGACCAGGTGGGCACCTGGGCGGGGGTGCCCGGGCTCCGGGAGCGGGTCGTCACCCGCAAGGTGGTCGGGCCGGCCGACTTCGCGCGGGACTTCTCCGCCTGGCGCGGCACGGCGCTCGGCATGGAGCACACCCTCGCGCAGAGCGCGATGTTCCGGCCCGCCGACCGCTCGGCCAAGGTCCCCAACCTGCTGCACGTCGGCGGTGGCACCGTCCCGGGCGTCGGGCTGCCGATGTGCCTGATCAGCGCGGAGCTGGTGGCCAAGCGCCTGCTGGGCGAGACCTCGCCGAGCCCGCTGCCGACCCCGCTGCGGCGCGGGTTCCTGGACGCCGCGCGGACGCGCGGGGCCTGGGCGGAGCACGGGTGATCGCCTTCGCGTACCTCGGTGCCCTGCTGCTGGCGCTCGGCGGCCTCGCCATGATCGACCACCGCTGGCGGCTCGCGTTCTGGGACCGGCCGCGCACCGCGGCGCTGTGCGTGGGGACCGGCGTGGTCGGGTTCCTGCTCTGGGACGTCGCCGGGCTGCTGCTCGGGATCTTCGCCCGCGGGCAGAGCCCGCACATGACCGGGCTGCTGCTCGCGCCGGACCTCCCGGTCGAGGAGGCGGTGTTCCTCACGCTGCTCTGCTACAACGCGCTGCTCGCGTGGCGCGGGCTGGACCGGGCGCTCGCCGCCCGCACGACGAGGAGGGTCGCGCGGTGACCAACATCGTGCTCAACGTGATCGTGCTGGTGGCGCTCACCGCCGTGTCGTGGCGGGTGCTGCGCCGGCTGCGGCCCGGGCCCGTGGTCGGCGCCGCGCTGGTGCTGTGCCTGCTGACGATGGTGTTCGACACCCTGATGATCGCCGCCGACCTGTACATCTTCGACCCCGACAAGATCCTCGGGGTCTACCTGTGGGGAGCCCCGTTGGAGGACTTCGCGTACGCGATCGCCGCCGCGCTCGCGATGCCGGTGCTGTGGACCGTGCTGGAGCGACGCGCTGCCGTGCGTGCAGCCGCCGACGGCCGGGAGGGCGCCGCGTGAGGGAGGTGCTCGCGGCCAGCCGGCCGTTCTCCTGGATCAACACCGCGTACCCGTTCGCCGCCGGCTACCTGCTGGCCACGGAGGGTCGGGTCGACCTCACGTTCGTCGTCGGGACGCTGTTCTTCCTCGTCCCCTACAACCTGCTGATGTACGGCGTGAACGACGTGTTCGACTACGCCTCCGACCTGCGCAACCCGCGCAAGGGCGGCATCGAGGGCGGGCTCGTGGACCCCGCGGCAGCGCGGTCGGTGCACCGGCGGATCCTGTGGGCCAGCGGGCTGTCCGTGCTGCCGTTCCTGGCCTACCTGCTGGCGGTGGGCTCGCTCGCCGCGAACCTGACGCTGGCGCTCGTGGTGTTCCTGGTGGTCGCCTACTCGGCGCCGGTGCTGCGGTTCAAGGAGCGCCCGGTGCTGGACTCGGCGACGTCGGCGATGCACTTCGTCGGGCCGCTGCTGTACGCGCTGGTGCTGGTCGGGGCGGACCTCGGCGCGCGGACCGTGTGGCCGGTGCTCGTGGCGTTCGTGCTGTGGGGGATGGCGTCGCACGCCTTCGGCGCGGTGCAGGACGTCCGCGCCGACCGCGAGGGCGGCATCGCCTCGGTGGCCACCGTGCTCGGGGCGCACGCCACCGTGGTGGCCGCGACCGTCGGCTACGTGCTGGCCGCCGGCGTGCTGCTCGCGCTGCCGTGGCCGGGCCGGCTCGCCGCGGTGCTGCCCGTCGCGTACGCGGTGAGCACCGCCCGGTTCTGGTCGGTCCGGGACGAGGACTGCGAGCGCGCCAACGCCGGCTGGCGGACGTTCCTCTGGCTCAACCTCCTGGTGGGTTTCCTCGTGACGATGCTCCTGATCGCGATCGCGCTGACGTCCTGAACCACCGCGCGGTCCGCCGACCGCGGCGCGCGAGGACCGTCCTGTGCAGGTCGTGCGGAGGCTCCGCACGACCCCGCCCCTCAGGTGGTGCCGTCTCGGCAGGGCGTGTTCGATGGCTCGCGTGATCTCTGCAGCAACGACCGAAGAAGCCGTCGACACCGCCCAGGACGTCCTCGTCCCCGTGCTCTCCGTGGCGGGTGCCGTCGTCGTCGCCCTGCTCGTGGCGGTGCTGGTCGGCATCCTCGTCCGCACCCTCGCCAAGAAGTCCTTCATCGCCGCCGACCTGGCCCGGCGCGCCAAGCGGCCGCTGCGCGCCGTGCTCATCGTCATCGCCGTCTGGATCGCGCTGCGGATCTCGGTGCCGGACGCGACGTGGGAGACGTCGTGGATGGGCGCGATCGGGCACGTGCTGGTCATCGCCCTGATCGGCACCGCGACCTGGCTGGTGGGCACGCTGGCGTTCGTCGTCGAGGACGCCGCGCTGTCCCGGTACCGGGTCGACGTCAAGGACAACCGGCACGCCCGCCGGGTGCGGACCCAGGTGCAGCTGCTGCGCCGGATCACCGTGGCGGTCCTGGTGGTCGTGGCCGTGGCCGCCGTGCTGCTGACCTTCCCCGGCGTGAGCGCGTTCGGCGCCAGCCTGCTGGCCTCCGCCGGCGTGCTGTCCATCGTCGCCGGCCTCGCCGCCCAGAGCTCGCTGGCCAACGTGTTCGCCGGGCTGCAGCTCGCGTTCACCGACGCCATCCGCGTCGACGACGTCGTCATCGCGGACGACGAGTGGGGGCGGATCGAGGAGATCACGCTGACCTACGTCGTCGTGCACGTGTGGGACGACCGGCGGCTGATCCTGCCGTCGACGTACTTCACCCAGACCCCCTTCGAGAACTGGACCCGGCGCGCCGCCGACCTGCTCGGCACCGTCGAGCTGGACGTCGACTGGCAGGTGCCCGTCGACGAGCTGCGGGCCGAGCTGAACCGGCTGCTGCAGGAGACCGACCTCTGGGACCACCGGGTCGGCATCCTGCAGGTCACCGACGCCGTCAACGGCTGGGTGCGGCTGCGGGCGCTCGCCAGCGCCGCCGACGCCCCGACGCTGTTCGACCTGCGCTGCTACATCCGCGAAGGCCTGGTCACCTACCTGCAGGCGTCCGCGCCGCAGGGCCTGCCCCGGACCCGCATCGAGACGACCAAGGGCGCGCCGCTCCCCGCCGTCGAGGCCGCGCCGGCGCGCCGCCCGCGACCCGCGACCGGCTCGCACGCCGTCGTCGAGCCGCGGCCCGAGACCGGGCAGCTCGACGCCCGCCTGTTCACCGGCAGCGTCGAGGCGATGCAGCGCGCCGGGTCGTTCGCCGGCCCGGGAGAGGACGTGATCGCCGAGCGCGAGGAGCACGCCGCCGAGGCGCGCCAGGACGAGGGCGCGGCCCCGGTGCCGGGCCGCTCGTCCGGCGGCCGGCGGGGTGCCGACGACGCGGGTCCCGGGACCGCGGCCGTGCCCGTGGCGCGGGACGCCGCTGCGGCGCCGGCTGCCGCTGGCGGTGCTGCCGGTGCTGCCGCGGGAGGTGCGCCGAGCGGGACGGGCGCCGTCCCTGCGGCCTCGACCGGTGCAACCCCCGCCGACACTGCTGCCGCGGACGCGGCCCGGACCGATACCGACGAGGCCGTGCCGACCGGGACCGCTGCGACGGCGGCGAGCGGCGCGGACACCGGCGCCGCGGGTGTTCCGGCGGTGGCCGACGAGGCGCCCCGGCGGGACACGGCACCGCCGTCGGTCCCGGTCCCCGCAGCCGAGCCGGCACCGGGCACCGACGCGGGCACCGACCCCGGCACGATGGTCCTGCCGGCCTTCGCCGACACGACGGCCACGTTCCCGGCCACGACCGAGCCGCTGGCGAACGATGCCGGACCCGCCACCGCGGCGACGGAGGCCCAGCCGGAGGTCGCGGGGGACGAGCAGCCCGCGCCGCCGACGCGCCGCTCGGTCCGCAGCGCCCCGGTCGACCCCCGCACCCGCCGGGGCTGACCCCCCGCGCGCGTCAACCCGCCCGGGCCCCGCGCTCGCCCGCTGCACCGCTCGTCCGCTGCGCAGCTCGCATGCTGCGCTGCTCGCCTGCTGCACCGCTCGCCCGCCGCGCCGCTCGTCTGCGCGGGCTCCGGGTCGCCGAGATGACAACTCCCGCCTGTCCGGCTCCTCGCTCGCACAGGCGCGGAGTGTCATCTCGGCGAGTGGCGCCGGGCGCGGCGTGGTGTGCGGGGTGACGCGGCGCCGGCGCGACGGGTGCCGCGCGGCGTGCGCGGGCGCGTCCAGGGCGGGAGGGTGCGGGATGCGCGCCGCGCTGTCCAGCGGGCTCCGCGCAGCGGACCTCGCGGGTCTCGCCCAGCGGACCCGCGGTTGCGTCGCCGCTGATCCCGGAACACGGTGGAGGAGTCCGATGGTCGCGGCGCCCTGGTTCCGCGACCGCCACCGGCAACCGAGAGGGGCCTTCGTGCTCACCCTGACCGACAACGCCAGCACCGCCGTCCGCGACCTGACCTCCCGCGCCGGGCTCCCCGACTCCGGGGGCCTGCGGATCGCGGAGTCGGAGCAGCAGCTCGGCTCGTTCGAGCTCGCGCTCGTGCCCGAGGCGGTCCCCGGTGACGAGGTCATCGACGCCGCGGGCGCCACGGTGTTCGTCTCGCAGCAGACGTCCACGCTGCTCGCCGACCTCACGCTGGACGCCGACCCGGCGGCCACGGGGAACCCGGGCTTCACGCTCGCGCCGCAGGGCTGACAACCCCCGCACGCCACGAGGGCCCGCGCATCCGGATCGGATGTGCGGGCCCTCGTCGTGCCGGGCACGCCTCCCGGTGTCCCACCGGGAGGCGCTGGAGCCCGGCACGGTCCGGCGGCGGTGTCCCACCGCTCGCCGGACCGGGTCGGTGCGCGGCGCTCGCGAGGAGCGCCGGCGGCGTCAGGCGCGGGCGCCCTTGCGGCCGGTCAGCGCGCCGTAGATCAGCAGCACGACGATCGAGCCGGCGATGGCGAGCAGCCAGGTCTGGATGGACCAGAAGTCCTCCAGCGGGGCGTCGAACAGCACGCTCCCGAGCCACCCACCCAGCAGGGCGCCGACGACGCCGAGCAGCAGAGTCACGAACCAGCCACCGGCCTGGCGTCCGGGCAGGATCGCCTTCGCGATCGCCCCAGCGATCAGCCCCAGCAGCAGGAAAGCGAAGAAACCCATCTGGCACCTCCAAGGTTGCAGTTCGAACGGGGATGACCGTCCCACGACTGCGAGCGGTCCGCATCCGGAACGGCTGCGAGGGCGCTGGTGAGCGGCCCGCGCGGCGGCCGGGTCAGGACATCTGGCTCATCACGAGGGCGCCCAGCGCGAACCCGACGACGGTGGCGATCACGGCCACCACGAGCGCGATCTTGCCCAGGCGCTCCTTGCGGACGACGGCGAAGATGCCGGTCACGATGCCCGCGAGGCCGAACACGATCGGCAGGAACAGCACGGCGATCGCCGAGAGCACGAAGGTGATGATCGAGAGCACCGGCGTGCCGGTGACGACGGCGGGCGTGGTGGAACCGGTCGGGCCGGTCGGACCCTGTCCGTACGGGCTGGTCATGGCGTTCCCCTGTCTGTTCGCGGCACGGGTGTGCGCTGTCCGGAGCCGGCATCGAAGACGGCAGCCGCAAACTAGGGCGAAACGGGCATGCGCGCCCGCTGAGTGACGCGAATCACCCGGACGGGTGGTGCCTCAGGCGGCGGGGATCAGGTCGAACGCGTTGCCCTCGGGGTCGGTCAGGCTGACCCAGCGCGCCGCGCCGCCGACCGAGCCCACCCGGCGCGCGCCGAGGCGGACCAGCCGCTCGGACTCCCGCTCCAGGTCGGTGGTGACGAGGTCGAGGTGCAGGGCGTTGCGGATGACACCGCCCGCCCGGACGCGGTCGAAGACCAGGCGCGGGGCGCCGCCGTCGTCGAGCAGCTCGGCGTGCTCGGCGGTGGCACCGGGGGCGACGTCGCGGCCGAGCGCGCCGGCCCAGAACCGGGCGACGGCGTGCGCGTCGTAGGCGTCGAACGTGAGTCCGTGGAAGCTGCTGGCCATGAGGGCCTCCCTGGGGTGTCGAGCGGGGTGCGGCGCCGGCGTCGACGGGTGGTCGGGAGCGGCGTACCCTGGAACGGAGGAGCCTCCGTTTCGCTCCACGACTCTAACCGGAGGATCCTCCGGATCGCAAGGGGAGCAGCCAGATGAGCACCGCACCCGCCGCCACGAGCGGCAAGCCGCTGCGCGCCGACGCCGCGCGGAACCGCGCCCGGCTGGTCGAGGTCGCCGCGGCGGCGCTCGCCGAGGACGGCGACGTCGCGCTGGAGGCGATCGCGCAGCGGGCCGGTGTCGGGATCGGCACGCTGTACCGGCACTTCCCGGAGCGCGGTGCCCTGGTCGAGGCGGCCTACCGGCAGGAGGTCACCGAGCTCTGCGACGCCGCGCCGGCGCTGCTCGACGGGGACCGGCCGGCGGTCGAGGCGCTGCGGGACTGGATGGGCCGGTTCGTCCGGTACGCCGCTGCGAAGCGGGGGATGGGCGGCGCGCTGCGGGCCGCCGTCGGGTCGGACTCGTCGCTGTTCGCCGAGACCCGGGACCGGATCATCGCGGCGCTCGACGTGCTGCTGGACGCCGGCCGGGCCGACGGCTCCGTGCGGCCGGACGTCGACGGCGAGCAGGTGATGCTGGCGATGGGCGGGGTGTGGAACGTGCCGGACTCGGACCGGTGGGCGGAGCGCGTGCGCGGGCTGCTCGACCTGGTCGTCGACGGCCTGCGGTACGGCGCCGTGAGCCGCGCGCGCTGAGCGCGCCGACGCCCGGCACCTCCGCGAGGTGCCGGGCGTGCGCGCGGCCGGTCAGGCCTGCTGCAGGTAGGCCGCGATCCGGTCGAAGGCGCCCTGCCAGGCCTGCCCCTCGAAGAAGTCGCGGACCTCGGGCGTCGGGAAGCCGCTCTGCACGACGTCCATCCGGGTGCCGCCCTCGACGGCCTCGAACGTGACGACGACGTGGGTCGTCATCGTCTGGCCGTCCGGGCTGCTGCCGACGGACTCGGTGACCAGGCGGTGCGGCCGGTCGATCTCGAGGAACGTCTGCGTCTCGCGGAACAGCTCGTCGCGGCTGGGTCCCCACACCGCGGTCTGCTGCCCGCCGACCCGCAGGTCCACCTCGATCTCGACCACCCCCGGCTCGGTGTCGAGGATGGCGAACCAGATGCGCTGCTTCTCCGCGTCGGTGTAGGCGTCGAAGACCTCCTCCGGCGTGGCGGGCAGCACCCGGGTGGCACGGAGCTCGAGGTCGGTGGCGTCGGTGGTCATGGTGTCGGTCCTTCCGGTCGGTCGTCGTCGCGCGTGCCGCGCTGCAGGGTGAAGAAGGCGTCCAGGCCGTCGAGCCGGCGCTCCCAGAGGCGCTGGTAGAACCCGATCCAGGACATGGCGTCGTCCAGTCGCTCGGTGCCCAGGCGGCACTGCCGTGCGCGCCCGACCTTCTCGGTGACGACCAGGCCCGCGTCCTCGAGCACCCGCACGTGCTTGGTCATGCCCGTGAGGGTGATGCCGTGCGGCTCGGCGAGCTGGCCGATGGTGGCCGGACCCTCGCCGAGGCGCGTGAGGACGTCGCGCCGGGTCGCGTCGGACAGGGCCGCGAAGACCTCGTCCAGATGCTCTTGCTGAACCATGTGGTTCACCGTAACACTGAACCGAACGGTAGACAATAGCGATCTGGCGCGGAGGCCGGCGGCGGTGACGCGGGTCAGTCCGCGCGGGCCGCGCGGTAGGACGGCCGCCGGACGCGCGCCGCCCAGGCGGGCACGCGCAGGTCCCCCGGGACGTGGGCGACCGGGTCGAAGCGCAGGTCCGCGTCGTCGGCGTCGCCGGGCCGGGCCGGGCACACCAGGCGGCCGCACCGCTGCCACGGCCCGCCCGGCCGGGCGGAGAGCAGGATCAGGTCGATGCTGCCGTCGTCGGGGGTGTCCGGCATCGGCACGGCGGCGACCAGGACGGCGCGACCCTCGGCGTCGAGGAACGGCATCAGCGTCCCGTGCGGGCCCGCGAGCGGGTGCCGGCGCGGCACGAGCAGGAAACGGGAGAGCCGGCCGAGGCCGGTGGTCGACAGCAGGAGGTCCTGCGGGCGGCCGTCGCGCTGCCAGCGCACCGCGATGCCGAAGACGTCGGGGAGCGGGCGCGGCAGGCCGGCGGCGCGGGACACCCGGGCGACCGCGGTCGCGACGTAGGGCGCGCCGAGCTCCCGGGCGCCGGGGGCGTCGCTGTCGTCCAGCACGAGCGTGCCGCGCCGCACGACGCCGCGCGGGTGCAGCGGGCGCGGGGTCGGCCGCAGGCGGCGGACGGCAGCCGTGGCCGCACGCAGGACCGCGCCGACGGCGTCGGCCGGCGCGGTCCTGGCGGTCATCGGCGTGCTGCCGGTGCTCAGGCGCGCGTCGTGCGGGCCGAGCGGTCGCGACGCGGCCACAGCGCGATCGCGAGGCCGGCCAGCGCGGACACGATGTGCAGGACGTTGTCCGCGCCGTTGATGTTGAGGAAGTTCCACTCGGGCCGGTTCGCCACGATCAGGCCGTACACGAACGTCGCGCCGTAGCCGATGAACAGCAGCCAGCCGTAGGTGCGGGCCTTGCTCGAGGTGCTCCACAGCGCGATGCCGGCCAGGCCGATCACGATGTGCACGATGTTGTGCAGCGGGTTGATCGCGAAGCCGAGCAGGGTCTGCGAGTGGTCGTGCTCGGTGAAGCCGTCGAACCCGGTCACCAGGAACCCGGCGAGGCCGACGACCAGGTACACGACGCCGATGGTGAGCGCCAGGTACTGGTGCGGCTCGCGGGCGGTGGTGGTGCGGGCGGGCGTGGCGGATGCAGACATCGTGGGTACCCCCTGTGCGTACGCGGGCCTCCGGCGCCGGGGCGGCCGGTGGCGCTCTGCCGGGCGCCGGACTCTGGACGCGGGTGCTGCACGCCCAGCATGCGTCGGTGCTGGTGGGTGCGCATCTCGGCGCCGTCCCGGGGTGCGGCGGGCTCGGGTGCGCGGGATGCTCGTCGGCGACGCCCCGTCCGCTTGCCCCCAGGAGGACCGCATGACCGACGAGAGCCTGCCGCTGCGCCTGACCCGGAAGCTGGAGCGGTCGACCGCGCTCGACAAGCCCGTGGACGCCCTGCGCCCCGTCGTCCTCGCCGCGCTGCGCGCGCAGCCGAGGATCGCGGCGGTGCTGCACGGCAGGCCGATCGGGCACGCCGCGCACCCGCTCACGACCGACGTGCCGATCGGCTTCTGGGCGAGCTCTACCGTGCTGGACCTCGTGCCGGCGGGCGGGGACGGCCGCCGGCAAGCCTCCGACCTGCTGCTGGGGCTCGGCATCCTGTCCGCGGTCCCGGCCGCGGTCACCGGGCTCGCCGACTGGTCGGTGTCCGACCGCCGCACCCTGCGCGTCGGCTCGGTGCACGGGATGCTCAACAACGTCGCGCTCGGTCTCTACGGCACGTCGTGGCTGCTGCGCCGCGGCGGCCACCGCGGTCTCGGCGTCGCGGTCTCGCTCGGTGCCGGCGGCGTGCTGGGCGTCAGCGCGTACCTCGGCGGGCACATGGCCTCGCGGCTCGGCTCGCCACCGACGACCGCGTCCGGTCCCGCGGAGCCGGAGCGGGAGGGTCAGGCGCCGGAGGACGTGCCGGTCTGAGGCGGTCCGCTCCCCGCACCAGGCCCGACCTGGGGCGACGCGCCGGTGCGGGCGTCCCGGCGCTCCCCGGCGTCCCGGGTGCGGCCGAGGACGCACGCCCGTAGCGTCTGACGGCACGGACGCCCGGACCGGTGGCGCGCGACGGCGGGAGCAGCGTGGCGAGCACGGTCGACGGCAGCCCGGACCGGTCGTGGCGCGGAGCGCCCCGCCTGCTGCTGCGCGGTCCCGGCGGCGTCGTGCGGGTGCTCGCCGTCGTGTCCGTCGTGGTGGCGCTGACCGCGCGCGGACCGGTCGACGCGGCGCTGTTCGCGCTGGTGCTCGCCGGCCTGGTGGTCCCGCCGGCGGCGCGGGTCGGGCCGGCGCTGGACGCCGCCTACGGCGCGGGCCTGCTCGCGGCCGCGTGGGCCGGGGCGCTCGACCTCTACGAGGCGGTGTCCTGGCTCGACCTCGTCATGCACCTGGTGGTCACCGGGCTGATCGCCGCCGTCGCGCACCTTGCGCTCGCCCGGTGGACGGGGGCGGTCGCCGACCCCGGTGCCACCACGGGAGCCGACGGAGCGGCGCGGCGGGTCGGCGTGGTCGCGGTGACCACGGCGCTCGGCCTGGCGCTGAGCGTCTGGTGGGAGGTCGGGGAGTACCTCGGGCACACGTACGCCGACTCCTCGATCCACGTTGCGTACCGGGACACGGTCGGCGACATGGTGCTGGGCGGGATCGGCTCGACGGCGGCGGGCGTCGCGCTGGTCGTGACGGCCGCGCGCCGCGCCCGCTAGGACGCGTCCGGACCGGCGGCCTGGCGCTCCCGCGCCCGCTCCCAGAGCCGCAGCAGCACCGCGTCGTCCACGCCGGCGACGGCGCCGCCGGCGGCCCCGAGCGCAACGTCGGCGCCGCGCACCTCGGCGTGCAGCTGCTCCATCCGGCGGTCCAGCTGCTCCGCGACATCGGCCGCGTCGGCCAGGCTGGCGGCCAGGTGGCCCGGGACCTCGCCGTCGTACTTGTAGTAGATCTTGTGCTCGAGGCTGGCCCAGAAATCCATCGCGATGGTGCGGATCTGCAGCTCCACCGTCACCGGCACGGGCCCGGTGCTCAGGAACACCGGGATCTCGACGAGCGCGTGCAGGCTCTTGTACCCGTTGCCCTTCGGCTCGGCGATGTAGTCCTTGATCTTCAGCACCCGCACGCCCGACTGGGAGGTCAGCGTCTCGAGGATCCGGTAGGTGTCGGCGATGAAGCTGCACGTGATCCGCACCCCGGCGATGTCGGTGATCCCGGCGCGGATCGCCTCCGGCGTCAGCTCGAGCCCGCGCCGCAGCGCCTTGTCCAGGATGCTCGCGGGCGACTTGACCCGGGACCCCACGTGCTCGATCGGGTTGTACCGGTGCAGGTGCAGGAACTCGGTCCGCAGGATCGAGACCTTGGTGAGGATCTCGTCCACCGCGAACTGGTGCTCCATCTGCATCCGCGCGAAGCCCGCCTGCATCTGCCGGGCGAACGCGAGCATCGCGGGGTTCGGCGGCCCGCCCTCGGCGGGGTCCGGAAGCGGGGGGACGAGGTCGGGCACGTCGGGCTCCTGGGGTCGGGGGTGGCCGCTGCCATCCTCTCGCGCCGCGCGGCGCTGCCGGGTCGCCCGAGGTCCCGGGTGTCAGGTGCTCGCGCGGCAGACGACGGGCGTGTCCAGCAGGATCGCGGCCGGCTCCGTCCGGCGTCATTCCGCTCCACCTCGGCGGTCGCGCTCGACCTCGGCGCGGACGCGGGTGGCGCCGATCGGGGGAGACGGGGCCGTGGCGGGGAGCTCGTCGTGGAGGGCACCCGCGAGGTGCTCACCTGGGCTCCGGCGGGTGCGCCGGTCGCCTGGGCCCGCGAGCTCCGGGCGCTGGGCGTGCCGGTCGCCCCGGTGCCGCGCCACCCGGCCCGGGCCACGGCCGCGGCGTCCTGACCCGCGGGCGCCGTCGCGGGGTGACACCGCTGCACGGGTGGCTCGGGGACCGGTCCGCGATGCTCTGGTAACCGAGAAGAGCACGGCTCTTGTTCTCGGTTATCGCGATAAGCGAGAATAGTGCGTCCGATCTTCTCGCTCAGGAGGCACCGTGCTCGGCATCCCCTCGCACGAGTACGAGACGCTGCCGTGGGCGCCGCGTTCCGGCCGACGAGCGGAGATCGACGAGTACACCGCATCGATCCCGCCGCTGATCGCGCACGTGCACCTGGCGCCGTCGCCTGACGTGCTGGAGGCGTGCGGGCAAGCACGGGTCGACGTCGGCGTCCTCGAGCGGTCCTACGCCGGGCAGGTCGCGGCGCTGGAGCCGTTCCTGCTCCGCACCGAGGCCATCGCGTCGTCGCAGATCGAGGAGGAGCTGACCACCGTCGACCAGCTCGCCCGCGCGCAGCACGGCATCCGCGCGCCGCGGACGGCACGGACCGTCAAGGGCGCCATCGACGGGCTCGCCCTGCTGGTGTCCCGCGCCGGTGCGGGCGTCGAGCTCGCCGACGTCCTCGCCGCGCACCGGCCGCTGATGGCCGACGACCCCGACGAGAAGTGGGACGCGGGCACGCTCCGCGCGGTGCAGAACTGGATCGGCGGGTCCAACCGGTCGCCCCGCGGCGCCGTGCACGTGCCGCCCGCCCCGGAACGCGTGCCGGCACTGATGGCGGACCTGATCGCCTTCATGCGGCGTACGGACCTGGACCCCGTCGTGCAGGCTGCGGTCGCGCACGCGCAGTTCGAGTCGATCCACCCGTTCACGGACGGCAACGGCCGGATCGGCCGCTCGCTGATCAACGCGGTATGGCGGTACCGGGGCGTCACCCACGAGATGGCCGTGCCGGTGGCGTCGGCGATCGTCGCGGACAGGGAGCGGTACTTCCGGCTCGTCAACGACTACCGCCTCGGCGACGTCGGGGAGTTCGTGGCCTACCTCGCCGACGCCGCCGCACGTGCCACCGAGGCGGCGACGGTCTCCGCCGAGCGGCTGGCCTCCTTGCCCGAGCAGTGGCGCGAGCGGGTGCGCCCCCGAGCGGGTTCCGCCGTCGCGGTGCTCCTGCCCCTGCTCATCAGCAGACCCGTCGTGGACGCGTCGGACGTCGCCCGCCTGGCGGACGTGTCCTCGGCGCGGGCCTACGCGGCGATCGAGCGGCTCGTCGAGGCGGAGGTGCTGCGGCCGATCACCGAGTCGAGGCGTGACATGACCTGGGCCGCGGGCGAGGTGCTCGACGAGGCGGACCTGATGGTGGACCGGCTGCGGTTCGGCTGACCCGCGGGGCCCGACGGCTCAGCGCGCGCCGGCGGTGACCGGCACCTGCGGGTCGCCGCCCGCGTCGCCGGCCCGGGCGTCCGGCTCGCGCCGGAAGATGATCTTGAGGATCGGGAAGAACACCACGAACGAGATCAGCGCGTTGATGATCATCGTCACGACGTCGGCCCCGGTCTCGCCGGTCGTGCCCCAGCGGTCGATCATCCACTGGTAGATCGGGTCCTTGTAGAACCCCTGCAGCCAGGCGGCGACGAACGTGATGATCACGTAGGCGATCGCGTACCAGGTGGCCGCGCGCCACACGTTGCTGTCCGACTTGAACGTGACGTTGCGCTGCAGGAAGAAGTTGATGACCTGCGCGATCAGCAGCGTCAGCTGGACCGCGAGGAAGTACGCGAGGCCGCCGCCGCCCAGGGGAAGGGTCCCGGCGGGGTAGTCGAAGATGAAGAAGGTGCTGCCGTCGGCGTTGGTGTTCACCGCGAGCACCTGGAACGCGGTGTCCACCAGCGGGGTGAGGTTGAAGACCCACTTGAAGATCGGCATCAGCGCCAGCTGCAGGCCCGTCATGCCCTGGCTGATCAGCGTGAAGACGACGAACTCCGCCACGCCCGGGCGGGTCTCGGCGAAGCGCTGCCAGGCGGTGCGGATGCGGCGGATCATCGCGACGTCCCTCTCCCTCGGGCGCCCGGCTCGTCCCGGGGTCCGAGGTCATGGAAGCCGACGGTCGGCGGTGCCGGGGCCCCGTCGGCACAACCTGTCGCGAGGCGTCGACATGTTGTCGTGGGGCGTGTGCCGGGGGCGGGCGCCGAGCCGCCGATCGGGTGGCTCCGTGTCAGCGGTGCGCCGGTACCTCGTCCGTGATCCCGAGCGCCTGCGTCCCCATGACGCGCAGCAGCTCCAGCTTCTGCGCGTCCTCGCTGCCGGGGGCGGCGGTGTAGACGACGATCCGCAGGTCGTCGCCCGGCACGGACAGCACGTCGCAGTCGAGCGTGATCGGCCCGACGGGCGTCCGGGTCATCGTCTTGCGGCTGGACCGGTGCTCCGCGACGCGCGCGGACCCCCAGCGCCGCGCGAAGTCCGGCGACTCGGACTTCAACCGGGCGACCAGCCGCGCGAGGTCGCGGTCGCCGGGGTAGCGCCCGACGGCGGCACGGAGGTCGGCGGTGAGGTCGGCGGCGAAGTCCTCCTCGTGCTGGTCCTCGAACTCCACGCCGGGGTGCCCGGTCGTGAAGTACCGCCAGGCGAGGTTGCGGTCGAGCCCGACGTCGCCGGCCGGGTCGGTGCCGAGCGCGGCCCACAGCGGGTTCCACCGGAGGATGTCGAAGGTCGCCGTGAACACGGCCAGCGGCACGTCGCCCAGCCGGTCGACGACGCGCTGCACGCCGGGGGTGATCTGGCGCGGGACGAGCCCGCGGTCGGGCGGGGCGGCACCGGCGACGCGGTACAGGTGGTCGCGCTCGGCGTCGGTCAGGCGCAGGGCCCGGGCCAGCGCGCCGAGCAGCTGCGGCGACGGGTTGGTCGCGCGGCCCTGCTCCAGCCGCACGATGTAGTCCACGCTGACGCCGGCGAGGGTCGCGAGCTCCTCCCGACGCAGCCCGCGCGCCCGGCGGCCGACGCCGGCGGGCATGCCGACGTCGGCGGGACCGATCCGGTCCCGCCAGGACCGCAGCACCTCCGCGAACTCGCTCATGCGCCCATCCTGGCCCCGGTTCGGGCCGGCTGGGTGGTACTGCCGGTCCCACCGTCGAGCGGGGCCTGGGGGACCGGGCGGACCGGCCGCAGTCTGGGTCCATGACCACCACGCTGATCACCGGGGCCAACAAGAGCCTCGGCCTGGAGACCACCCGCCGCCTCGTCGAGGCCGGCCACACCGTCTACGCCGGGATGCGCGACCTCGCGAACGGCGCCGCGGCGCGTGCGCTCGGCGCGCTCCCGGTGCAGCTCGACGTCACCGACCAGCACAGCGTCGACACCGCACTGGCGTCCCTGCCGGAGCTCGACGTGCTCGTGAACAACGCCGGCGTCATCGGCACCTCGTTCGGCGTCGACGACCTGGACGCCGCCGCGATGCAGGCCGTGCTCGACACGAACGTGCTCGGCATCGTCCGCGTCACCCAGGCGGCGCTGCCGCTGCTGCGCCGGTCGGCGAACCCCGTCGTCGTCAACGTCGCGTCGGGGGTCGGCTGGCCGCGGTTCCTCACCACCGAGGGGCGGGACGAGTACGGCGTCCCGGCCGTGCCCTACGCCGCGTCGAAGGCGGCCGTCATCGCGCTCACGGTGCAGTACGCGAAGAACCTGCCGGGGTTCCGGGTCAACGTCAGCGACCCGGGCTACACCTCGACGGACTTCAACGGGCACTCCGGGCACCAGACGGTGGCCGAGGGGACGGACGCGACCGTCGCGCTCGCCCTGCTCGGGCCGGACGGGCCGACGGGGGAGTTCCACGACCGGACCGGGCGCATCGCCTACTGACCCCGGAGCGTGGTCACCCCGGGCTAGCCTGCCGGGGTGACCGCGCCCCGTCCCGAGATCGCCTGGCCCCTGACCACCGAGCGACTCGTCCTCCGGCCCGCCACGCAGGACGACGCGCCCGCCGTCTTCCGGTACCGGCGCCTGCCCGAGGTCGCCCGGTGGATGACCGCGCAGCCCGAGGACGAGGCGTCGTTCACCGAGCGCCTGGTCCGGCCCGAGAACCTCGGGCCGACCGTGGTGGTGGAGCTGGACGGCACCGTCGTCGGCGACCTGCTGCTGCGCGTCGAGGACGCGTGGGGGCAGCTCGAGGTCGCGGGCGACGCCGCGCGCACGCAGGCCGAGATCGGGTGGGCGTTCCACCCCGAGGTCGCCGGGCAGGGGCTCGCGACGGAGGCCGTGCGGCGGCTGGTCGGGGCGATCTTCTCCGAGCTCGGGCTGCGCCGGGTGACGGCCGTGTGCTTCGCGGCCAACGCGCCGTCGTGGCGCCTGATGGAGCGGATCGGGATGCGGCGCGAGGCCACGTTCCGAGCGGACTCGCTGCACCGCGACGGGCAGTGGCTGGACTCGTACGCGTACGGGCTGCTGCGCGAGGAGTGGCAGGCGGGCGCGTCCGGGCGCTGAGGTCCGGCATCGGGCAGCAGCAGCGCCGCGGGTGGTAGACATACCGGCGCGCCGCCCGCCGGGCCGGCGCGTACCGCCGGCACGGGAGACGGACGTGGCGACGCCGCTGCTCAGGAGCAAGACCCGGGTCCCGGACCGCCGGCCGGGCCGGGTGGTCCGCGCCCGGCTGCTCGACCGCCTCGAGCGGGCGACGGCGACCCGGCTCGCCGTCGTGTCCGCGCCCGCGGGCTACGGCAAGACGACCCTGCTCACCGAGTGGCTCGCGACCCGGCCGGCGGGGGCGCCGGTCGCCTGGCTCGCGCTGGACCCGGCCGACGACGACCCCGCGGTGTTCTGGGCGTACCTGCTCGCCGCGGTGGACGCGGGCGTCCCGGGTACGGCCGAGGCCGCCGGGGCCGCGCTCGCCGCGGGGGAGCCGCACGACGCCGTGGCCACCACGCTGCTCAACGACCTCGACGGCCTGGACCGTGACCTGCTCGTGGTGCTGGACGACGTCCACGTGCTGCGGTCCGAGGCGGTCCTGGCGGGTCTGCGCCTGCTCGTCGAGCACCTGCCTGCCCGGGTGCACCTGGTGCTCGCGGCGCGGGCCGAGCCCGACCTGCCGCTACCCCGGCTCCGCGCCCGCGGCGAGCTGGTGGAGCTGCGCGCCGAGGACCTGCGGTTCACCCCCGAGGAGACGGCGGCGTACCTGGCCGGCGCCGGGGTCCCCCTGGACGCCGCGGACCTCGCGGCGGTCGCCCGGCACACCGAGGGCTGGGCCGCTGCGGTGCAGCTCGTCGTCCTGGCGCTGCAGGACTCCGGTGACGTCGCCGGCGTCCTCGCGGGCCTGAGCGGCGACCACCGGCACGTGGCGGACTACCTGGTCGACGAGGTGCTGCGCCACCAGTCGCCGGAGGTGCGCGCCTTCCTGCTGCGCACCAGCGTGCTCAGCCGCCTGTCCGGGCCGCTCTGCGACGCCGTCACCGACGGGCGCGACGGGGGTGAGGTGCTGGAGGCGCTGGACCGCGCGAACCTGTTCCTGGTGCCGCTGGACGACGGGCGCCGGTGGTTCCGGTACCACCACCTCTTCGCCGAGGTGCTGGCGGACCGGCTCGGCCGCGAGCAGGGCGCCGACGCCGTGGCGGACCTGCACCGCCGGGCCGCGCGGTGGCACGCCGAGCACGAGCACGGCGACCCGGCCGAGGCCGTGCGGCACGCGCTCGCCGGGCAGGACCACGCGCGGGCGGCCGAGCTGGTCGAGGCCGCCGTCCCCGCGATGCGCCGCGACCGCCGGGAGTCCACCCTCCGCGGCTGGATCGAGGCGCTGCCGGCGGACGTGGTCGGTGCCCGGCCGGTGCTCGCGCTCGGCCAGGTAGGCGCGCTGCTGGCGGAGGGCCGGGCGGCCGACGCCGCCGCGCTGCTGGACCACGTCGAGCGCGGCGTCGCGGAGGCCACGGGGGACGCGCCAGCGCCGGCCGAGGTCGCGGCGGTCGCCGGGCAGGCGGCCGTCTTCCGCGCCGCGCTGGCGCAGGCGGCCGGGGACGGCGAGGCGGTCGAGCGGCACGCGCGCCGGGCGACCGACCTGCTCGGGCCGGACGAGCACCTGGGCCGCGGCGCCGCCACCGGCCTGCTGGGGCTGGCCGCGTGGAGCCGCGGCGACCTCGACGAGGCGGAGCGGTGGTGGTCGGCGTCGCTCGACGCCCTGCTCGCGGCGGGGCACCACGCCGACGCGCTGGGCGCCGTCCTCGCCCTCGGCGACATCCGGACGGCGCAGGGCCGGCTGGCGGAGTCCGCGGACGGGTACGCGGGAGCGCTGGCCCGTGCCGAGATCGAGGGCGCGGCGCCGCGCGGGGCGGCCGACATGCACGTCGGGCTCGCGTCCGTCCTGCGCGAGCGGGGCGAGCTCGACGCCGCGCGCGGGCACCTCGACGCCGCCGACGCGCTGGGTGACGGCGCCGGGTTGCCGCAGAACCGGCACCGCCGGCTCGTCGCGGAGGCGCTGCTCCACGTGGCCGAGGGGGACGCCGACGCCGCCGTCGCGCTGCTGGACGAGGCGGAGCGCGCCTACGTGGGCGACTTCTTCCCGGACGTGCGGCCCGTGGCCGCCGTCCGGGCGGGCGTGCAGGCGCGCGCCGGTCTGCTGGAGCCCGCCCGGCGGTGGGCGCGGGGGTGGGAACCGGCGACAGACGGGGCGCCCCGCTACGTGCACGAGTACGAGCACCTCACCCACGTGCGCGTGCTGCTCGCCGAGCACCGCGCCGGCGGGACCCCAGGCGCCCTCGTGGACGCCGAGCGGCTGCTGGACCGGGTGCTCGCCGCGGCGGAGGACGGCGGCCGCACCGGATCGGTGGTCGAGGCGCTGGTGCTCCGGGCGCTGGTGCGGCAGGCGGACGGCGACGTCCCGGCGGCGCTCGCGGCGCTCGACCGGGCGGTCCGGCTCGCGGCGGGCACCGGGCACGTGCGCGTCCTCGTCGACGAGGGGCCACCGGTGGCCGCGCTGCTCGGCGTGCTCGCGCTGCGACCGGACGCACCCGCGCACGTCACGACGCTGCTCGCGGCGGTACCGGACGCGGCACCAACCGCGGCCGCTGCGCCGGGACCGGGCCTGCTGGACCCGCTGAGCGCCCGCGAGCGGGACGTGCTGCGCCTGCTCGCGACCGAGCTCGACGGGCCGGAGATCGCCCGGCACCTCGGGCTGTCGCTGAACACGGTCCGGACCCACACCGCGAGCGTCTACCGCAAGCTCGGCGTGCACGGCCGCCGGGCCGCGCTCCGCCGCGCCGAGGAGCTGGGGCTGCTCCGCGCCGGCCGCTGACGACCTTCACCCGCGCGCTCACCAGGTGTGGTGATCCGCGCTCACCACACCGGTTCCTACGGTGCGGGGCACGGGCGGCGGACGGCTGCCCCGACCTGCCGAGGAGCCACGATGTCCACCACCACCGCACGCGCCGACGTCCCCGCGGGGGCCCGCGGCGCCGCCCCGTACCGGGGGACCGCCCGGCTGGCCGGGGCGCTCTACCTGCTGACGTTCGCCAGCTCCATCCCCGCGCTCCCGCTGCTCGGCCCGCTGCTGGACGACCCGGCCGTCTACGTGCTCGGCGCCGGCGCCGACGGCTCCGTGGTGGCGGGTGCGCTGCTGGACCTGGTGAACGCGCTCGCCTGCGTCGGCACGGCCGTCGTCCTGTTCGGCGTGGTCAAGCGGTGGGGCGAGCACCTGGCGCTCGGCTTCCTCGCGTCGCGCCTGGTCGAGGCGGCGGTGATCGCGATCGGGGTGGTGAGCGTGCTCGCCGTGGTGACGCTGCGCCAGGACGGGCCCCCGGCCGGGGACGACGGCAGCGGGCTGGCCGCGGTCGCGCAGGGGCTCGTCGCGGTGCGGGACTGGACGTTCCTGCTCGGGCCCGGCGTGATGGCGGGGGTGAACGCGCTGCTGCTCGGGTCGCTCATGCTGCGGTCGGGGCTCGTGCCGCGGATGATCCCGATCGCGGGACTGGTGGGGGCGCCGCTGCTGATCGCCTCCGACCTGCTGACCATGGCCGGCGTGAACGAGCAGCTGTCGGTGCTGTCGGCCGTCGCGGTGGCGCCGATCTTCGTCTGGGAGCTGTCGCTCGGGCTGTGGCTGCTGGTGCGGGGGTTCCGGCCGGCGGCGTTCGTGGGTGCCGCGGCCGCCTGATCGGCCCGGGAGGGCGGCGGCGCGCCCGGCGTGCTAGGTGGGCCCCGTGGGGATCGAACCCACAACCCGCGGATTAAAAGTCCGCTGCTCTGCCAGTTGAGCTAGAGGCCCGGGAAGCGCGGGGATCGAACGGCGGATCCCTCGGGAGCACTCCCGTGTCGCCGGCAGGAGAACGGTGCCGCGCCGACGGCGACGACGTCGACGGTACCGCGTCCGCGGTGCGCCGTCGGAGCGGTCGCCACCCGGCGTCACGGACCCGAGGTCGCCGCCCCCGGGTCGGCGCCCGGCCCGGCGTCCGGGGCGAGCTGCGGCAGCTCCACGTCGAGGCACGACATCGCCACGGGGTCCCCGCCGGCGAGCGCGGTCACCCGCGCCGCCGCCTCCGACAGGCGGGCCTCGGGCAGGACCCCGCCCTGCACCGCCGCGACGAGCCCGTCCCGCATGCGGGCCGCGTGGTGGCCGTCGGTCGCCAGCACCGCGTCGGCGCCGGCGGCGACCGCCTGGACCGCGGCGTCGGGGAAGTCCCAGCGCAGGTTCACCGCGCCCATGCCGACCGAGTCCGTCATGGCGACGCCCTGGAAGCCCGTCTCGCGCAGGAGGGCGTAGGCGCGGGGGCTCAGGGACGCGGGCAGCTCCGAGTCGAGCGCCGCGTACTGCAGGTGGTTCAGCATGACGACGGTTGCGCCCGCGTCGACGGCGCGCTGGAACGGCAGGACGTCCGTCGCCGCCAGCTCGTCCAGGCCGGCCTCGACCAGCGACGACTCCCGGTGCGAGTCGACCGCCGAGCGCCCGTGGCCGGGGAAGTGCTTGACCGCCGAGGTGACGCCCGCGTCGGCGAGCCCGCGCGCGTAGGCCAGCCCGTACGCCGCGGCCTCCTCCGGGTCCGCGCTGAAGGACCGGTCGCCGATCACGCCCGCGGCGGGCCCGTCGTCCAGGTCCAGCACGGGGGCCAGGTCCAGGTCGACGCCGACGGCCGCCAGCGCCTGGCCGGTGGCCGCGGCCTGCCCACGGACGTCGTCGGGCGTTCCCTGGGCGGCCATCCGGCGCGGCGACGGGCCGGGGCCGACGACGTCGCGCATGTGCGCCACCCGTCCCGACTCCTCGTCGGTGGCCACGATCACCGGTCGCGCCGCCGCGGCGCGCAGCCCCGCGGTCAGCGCCGCCACCTGCTCGGCGCTGTGCGCGTTCCCGCCCGCGAGGAACACGCCGCCGACGCCGAGCTCCATGACCTGCTGCGCCAGCGGGTCGTCCGCGCGCGTCACCCCGGGCAGCCCGACGACCAGCACGGCGGCCGCCCGCTGCTGCAGGGGCGCGGGGGTGCAGGTCGGCGTAGGCGCCGGCGTGGGCCCGGAGGTGACGCTGGGCGCAGGTGCGCGCGCCGCCGCGGGGACCGGCTCGGGTGCGCCGGCACCGTCCGCCGCCGCCCACGCGAGGGGCACGGCGGCGAGCCCCACCGCGACGAGCGCGGCGGCCGCCAAGCCGCGCGCGCGGCCCGGCCGGGTCGCGCCGCGGGCGTGCCGGGGCGGGGACCCGGACCGGCCGGGAGTGGTGGGGGAGCGCACGACGGCAGGCTACGTCCCGCCACCCCGCGCCGCCGCCGAGGTGGACGGGCGGGCCCTGGCGCCCGTGCCGACGGTGCCGCCGAGCTGCGCCGGCGCTCGGAGCGCGGTGGCCGGACGCGCCGCCAGGACCGTGCCGGTGCTGACCGCCCTGGCTGACCGGACCTACCGACGGCTCTTCGCGGCGCAGGTCATCTCGCTCGCGGGCACCGGTCGGGCGACGGTCGCCCACGGGCTGCTCGCCTACGACCTCGCGGGCGCGGATGCCGGCCTGGTCCTCGGGACGCTGGCCGGCACGATCGTCGCGGACCAGACCGCCGAGATCGAGACGATGGAGCAGCTGCTCGCGGATATGTGACGACCCTCGACCGCAACGCCACCGGTGCCCCCTCGCCGGTGGCGTCGCCTTGTCTGCCGTGGCTGCTCGGAATACCCCCGGGGGGTATGCGGTTGTCGGGTGTGACGCCAGGAGCAGCACGCCTGGGCGGACGACGGGAGGACCACCGAGATGAGCCACGACGACCACGCCGGGCACGACCTCGTCAGCGCGGGCACCGCCGGTGCGGACCGGGCCCACCGGGACGAGCCGGGAGCAGCCCGGACCCGCGCAGCGGACGCCGACCACGGCTCGGCGGCCCACGACGCGCACGCGTCCGCCGGGCACGCGGAGCACGACGCGCACGCGGGCCATGAGGGACACGGCGGCCACGCGGGCCACGGCGGCCACGCGGGCCACGGCGGCCACGCGGGCCACGTGGAGAAGTTCCGCCGGCTGTTCTGGATCATGCTCGTGCTCGCGGTGCCCGTAGTGCTCGCCAGCAGCATGTTCGCGATGGTCCTCGGCTACGAGCTGCCGGACGCCGGCTGGCTGCCGTGGGTCTCCCCGCTGCTGGGCACGGTGATGTACGTCTGGGGCGGCGCCCCCTTCCTGAGCGGCGCCCGTGACGAGCTGCGTGCCAGGCGGCCGGGGATGATGCTGCTCATCGCCCTGGCCATCACCGTCGCGTTCGTCGCGTCCTGGTCGTCGAGCCTCGGTCTCGTGGGGCACGAGCTGGACTTCTGGTGGGAGCTCGCGCTGCTGATCGTGATCATGCTGCTCGGGCACTGGATCGAGATGCGCTCGCTCGCGCAGACCACCTCGGCGCTGGACTCCCTGGCCGCGTTGCTCCCGGACGAGGCGGAGCGCGTCGAGGGCGCCGGGGTCGTGCGCGTCTCTCCCGCCGACCTCGTCGTGGACGACGTCGTGCTCGTGCGGGCGGGCGCCCGCGTCCCCGCCGACGGCGTGGTCGTCGACGGCTCCGCTGAGGTGGACGAGTCCATGGTGACCGGGGAGTCGCGGACGGTGCCCCGCACCGCCGGCGAGCGGGTCGTCGCCGGGACCGTCGCGACCGACTCGGCCCTGCGCGTGCGGGTGACGGCGGTCGGCGACGACACGGCCCTGGCCGGCATCCAGCGGCTCGTGCTCGAGGCGCAGAGCTCGTCCTCGCGCGCGCAGCGGCTGGCCGACTCCGCCGCGGCGCTGCTGTTCTGGTTCGCCCTCGGAGCCGCCGCCGTCACCGCAGCGGTCTGGTCGATCGCCGGGCAGCCCGACGCGGCCGTGGTCCGGACCATCACCGTGCTCGTCATCGCCTGCCCCCACGCGCTCGGGCTCGCCATCCCGCTGGTCGTCTCGATCGCGACCGAGCGCGCCGCGCGTGGCGGCGTCCTGGTCAAGGACCGGCTCGCGCTGGAGAGCATGCGCACCGTCGGCACCGTGGTCTTCGACAAGACCGGCACGCTGACCAAGGGGCAGCCGACCGTCGCCGACGTCCGTACCGCGGCGGACCTCGACCGCGACCAGGTCCTGGCTCTGGCCGCGTCCGCCGAGGCCGACAGCGAGCACCCGCTCGCCCGTGCCGTCGTCGCCGCGGCCACCCACCTCGACGTGCCCGCAGCGACGGACTTCACGTCCTCGCCCGCGGTCGGCGTCCGCGCGCGCATCGACGGCCGTGTCGTCGAGGTCGGCGGCCCCCGCCTGCTGCACCAGCGGGGGGTCGAGGAGCTCGACGGTCTCGAGCAGTGGCGCAGTGACGGCGCGACCATCCTGCACGTCCTGGTCGACGGTCGGGTGGCCGGTGCGCTCGAGCTCGCCGACGAGGTCCGGGAGGAGTCCAGGACGGCGGTCCGGGAGCTGCGCGACCGGGGCGTCGACGTCGTCATGATCACCGGTGACGCCGAGGCGGTCGCCCGCTCGGTGGCGGCCGAGCTCGGCATCGAGCGCTTCTACGCCGGCGTGCGACCCGAGGACAAGTCCGCCAAGGTCGGCGAGCTCCAGGGCGAGGGCCGGACGGTCGCGATGGTGGGCGACGGCGTGAACGACGCGCCCGCGCTCGCCCAGGCCGACGTCGGCATCGCGATCGGGGCCGGCACCGACGTCGCCATCGCCTCGGCCGGGGTGATCCTGGCCAGCGACGACCCGCGCTCGGTGGTGTCCGTCATCGAGCTGTCGGACGCCAGCTACCGCAAGATGAAGCAGAACCTCTGGTGGGCCGCGGGGTACAACCTCGTCGCGGTCCCTCTTGCGGCGGGCGTGCTCGCACCGGTCGGGTTCGTGATGCCGATGTCCGTCGGCGCACTGCTGATGTCCGTCTCGACCGTCGTCGTCGCGCTCAACGCCCAGCTCCTCCGACGGCTCGACCTGCGGCCGCGCTGACCTGCGGCGGCGGGCGTGGGGTGCCCACCGACCGCCGGGTCGAGGGCGACGCGCCGTCGGCGACTCACGGCCGGAGGAGCCACGCCGCGCGGACCGCGCGGCGTGGCTCAGGCCCTGCCGGCCGGCCGGAGCTCGTCGGCGAGCTCCTGGACCCGGACGTCCATCCGGACCAGCCGCGCGGCGCCCCAGACCTCCAGCCGGTCCGAGTAGGCGTTGAAGGCGACGGTGCGGTGGTCGTCGATGTACGCCGGCAGCGCCGCCGCCGACCGGAACCCCGCGCGGTCGGCGGCGGCACGCCACGCCGGCCACCGGGTCTCGGTGACGACGTCGGGCACCAGCACGCCGAAGAGCTGCTCCATCGCCAGCACGCACGGTCCGTCCTCGGCCCGCACCTCCGCCTGGTCGACGGCTGCCGCGCGCGGGTCGCTGCTGCCGACCTGGTGCAGAGCAGGCCCGTCCTTGACCGTGATGCTGCAGCAGGTCCCGTGGCCCATGTGCTCAGCCGCACGCAGTGCCAGGTCGTCCAGGGTGGTGTGCATCTCGTCGGGCCCCTCCGGTGCCGGGGAGCACCAGGCCGGTGACGGACACCCACGGTGCCGGACGGTCATCGACGTCGCGCCCATAGTCGCACGCCCCCCTCGTGGCGCACCGGGAGGCGTGGGTCAGCCGGCGAGCTCCGTGTACGTCTCGACCAGGCCGACGAACTCCGTGCGCAGCCCGTACGGATCCTCCCCGAGCGCGGTCACGGCGCGGTCCCGGGCGCGGGCCGCCTCGGCGCCGTCGGCGTGCTCGGACCCGGCCGCCACGAGGCCGAACTCGGCGACGGCGGACGCGAACCTGAAGTCGCTGCTGGGGGAGCGCGTGTACGTGTCGGCGCCGGCGGGGACGACGACCTCGGTGCTCTCGGTCGCGCCCGGCTCCTTGTAGCGGACGTGCACCGTCAGGAAGTCGTCGGAGCCCACCGTCGCGCGGTCCTGGTACCTCAGGTCGTCGTCGCCTGCGTCGTCGTCGTCCGCCCGCACGAGCTCGTAGAACGCGGTCACCGAGTGCCCGGCACCGACGTCGCCGGCGTCCGTGGCGTCGTCCTCGAACTCCTCGTCCTCCAGGCGCCGGTTGTCGTAGCCCAGCAGCCGGTACCGGGAGACGGCCGCGGGGTTGAGCTCGACCTGCACCTTGAGGTCCTGGGCGACGACGAACATCGTGGAGTCGAACTCGTCGACCAGGACCTTGCGCGCCTCGTCGACGGTGTCGATGTAGGCGTAGTTGCCGTTCCCGTGGTCGGCGATCGCCTCCATCGTGCTGTCCTTGAGGTTGCCCATGCCGAACCCGAGGACCGAGATGTGCACGCCCGTGCTCGCGTGCTCCTCGATCAGCTCCGTGAGCTGCTCGGGGGTCGACGGCCCGACGTTGAAGTCCCCGTCGGTCGCCAGCACGACCCGGTTGTTCCCGCCCTCGATGAAGTTCTTGGTCGCGAGCTCGTACGCGGTCTGCAGTCCTGCCGCCCCGCCGGTCGACCCCCCGGCGCGCAGCTCGCGCAGGATCTGCACGAGCCGCTTGCGCTCGCTCCCCGGCACCGAGTCGGCCAGCACGGCGTCGCTGCCGGCGTAGGTCACGATCGAGACGGTGTCGTCCTCGTCGAGCTGCTCGACGAGGAGCGCGAACGACTCGGCGAGCAGCGGGAGCTTGTTGGGCTCGTCCATCGACCCGGACACGTCGAGCAGGAAGACGACGTTGTTGCCCCGGCTGGTCGGCACCGCCTCCGTCGCCTGCACGCCGATCATCGCGAGCTGATGCTCCGGCGCCCACGGCGCGTCGGCGACCTGCGTGGTCACGGTGAACGGGTCCGCCGCGTCCGCCGCGGGGGCCGGGTAGTCGTAGTCGAAGTAGTTGACCAGCTCCTCGATCCGCACCCCCTCCGGCTCGACCCCCTGCGTCAGCTGCCGGCGCAGGTTGCTGTACGACGCGGTGTCGACGTCGGACGCGAACGTCGACAGCGGGCTCGTGGCCACGTCCTGGAACGGCTGCTCCGGGGAGTCGTCGTACTCCTCCTGCGGGGTGGTGGGAACGTCCCGCCACTGCTCGGGGGCGAGGGCGTCGTCCTGTATCGCCTCCTGCCCGTAGGAGGCGTCGCTCGACCCGCCCGTGCCGCACGCACCGAGCGCCCCGAGCACCGCCAGCGCGGCCGCCGTCGCGACCACACGGTCCCGCCGCCGCCCCGAGGACCCGGGACGAGCACCTGTCGACCACCGACCGCGCATGTGACCCCTCCATCGTCTGAGGACTGCATGCTCGCGGACCGCTGACCAGCGCGGACAGCACGGGACGGTCACGCGACCGTACCGTTCTGGTCACGGTGGACGGCGGCGGGTCAGCGGAGCCGCGCGCATCGGGCCTACCCGCCTTGCCCGCCCTGCCCGGCCTCCTGGAGGACCGTGTGCGCGTGGTCGACGACGTCGACCCCGGCTTCCTGGGCCTGCGCGAGGAGCAGCATGCGTGCGGCATCCGGACGCAACGCGTGCTTGGCGACCAGGAAGCCCACGGCGGTGTCGACGACGCCGCGCATCGCGAGCTCCTGCGGGGCGCGGACCGCCCGGGCGCGGGAGGCGAACGTCAGGTCCGCGTTGGTCGTCACCAACCCGGCGAGCGCCCCGACCGCGGCGCGGAGCAGCTCGACCCGGCCCTCGAAGGCACGGGGGTCTGCGGCGTAGACGTTCAACGACGCCCGCACCGACCCGGTTGCCGTCTCCACCGGCATCGACAGGCTCGAGCGCACCCCCTCCTCGGTGGCGGCGGTGGCGTACATCTGCCACCGGTCCTCGTCGAGGAGGTCGGGTGCCGAGCGCTCCTCGCCGGAGGCGGCGGACTCCAGGCAGGGGCCCCCGTGCTCGCTCTGCGCCAGGTCGATCGCCAGGGACCGTGACGACGTCGAGACGAACGTCAGCGTGAGGTCCTCGGTCAGGACGGCGAGGCTGACCCCGACCGTCGAGGGCACGATCGTCTCGATGCGATCGGCCAGGCTCTGCAGGGTGTCCTCCACGTCGCCGCCGCCGGCGGCGGCGAGGTACGACAGCACCTGTCGGGTCTCGGGCAGCGGTTGCACGCACGTTCCTCGGGTTCGACCTGCGGCGCCCTGGCTCGACAGCCGGTCTCCAGGTTGCCACGGCCCGCTCGTCGTCGCTCGTGCGGTCACCCCGTCACCGGTGGTCGGCCGGGAGAGCGGGATCGCCGGTGCTCGCCTCGCACGGCCCGGCCCGGCGTGTGACGCTGGCGGACCACGGCGCAGAGTGATCGCCGTGCCGCCCGCGGGACGCCGTGGCTGCCCGGGACCGCAGGCTCGCCTCGACACCGGCTGGAGGAGCGATGAAGCCACTGACCCCGACCACGCACGCTGCGCTGGACTACACGCTGGGCGCCACGCTGCTGACCGCCCCGCACCTGCTGGGCCTGACCCGCGGGGCACGCGCGTTCTTCGGTGCCTTCGGCGCCGTGGCGATCGGCGTCAACGCCCTGACGGACAGCCCGCTGGGCGTGCGGCGGGTGATCCCGTGGCGCACGCACCGGGCGATCGACCTGGCGTCCGACCCGGTGTTCGCCGTGCTGCCCGTCGTCACCGGCATCGCGAGGGACCCGCGCGCCCGGGCGCTGTGGCTGACGGCGAGCGCCGCGCTCGCGGCCGCCGTCGTCCTCACCGACTGGGAGGTCGCCGGTGACTGAGACCGCGACGGCCGTGGGCACCGGACCGCGGGAGCCGGGCCACGGCGGGTCCACCGCGGGAGGTGCGCCGGACGCCACCCACCTCGGCGCGATCCACGCCTACGCCGCGGACCACCTCGACGAGCTGGTCGGGCAGCTGGCGGACTGGGTGCGGATCCCGGGTGTCGCCGGCGTCGCCGAGAACCAGATGACGCTGCAGCGCTCGGCGAACTGGCTCGCCGGGGTGCTGCGCGCCACCGGGTTCCCTCGGGTCGAGCTGTGAGAGGTCGAGGACGGTGCCCCCGCGGTGTACGCGGAGTGGTGCGAGGCCCCCGGCGCGCCGACCGTGCTGGTCTACAGCCACCACGACGTGCGCAGCGCGAAGCCGCAGAACTGGGGCCAGGTCGACCCGTTCGACCCCGCGGTCCGGGACGGCCGGCTCTGGGGGCGCGGCACCTCGGACGCCAAGGGCCAGGTGCTGTGCCACGTCTGGGGTCTGCGCGCCCACCTCGAGGCGACCGGCCGCACGGCGCCCGCGGTCAACGTCAAGCTGCTGGTCGAGGGCGAGGAGGAGGCGCAGTCCACCCACCTCGCCCAGCTGCTGGACGAGCACCCCGGGGCGACCGCGGCCGACGTCGTGCTGCTGAGCGACACGGTGCTGTGGCGAGCTGACGCGCCGGCCGTGTGCCTGGGACTGCGGGGGTCGCTGAACGCGACGCTCACCGTCACCGGCCCTGGCCGGGACGCGCACAGCGGCGCGGTCTCGGGACCGGCCCCGAACCCGCTGCACGCCGTCGCCGCGCTGGTCGCGCGGCTGCACGACGAGCGGGACCGCGTGACGATCCCCGGGTTCTACGACGACGTCGAGCCGGTCCCCGACGCCGAGCGCGCGGCGATCGCCGCCCTGCCGTACTCGGACGAGGACTGGCTGGCGCGCTCGGAGACGCACCGGATCATCGGCGAGGAGGGCTGGTCGCCGCTGGAGCGCCTGTGGCTGCGCCCCGCCGTCGAGGTGCTGACCATCGCCGCCGGTGACGTGGACCCGCCGACCCGCGGGGCGATCCCGTCGGTGGCCCGGGTCGACCTGAGCTTCCGCACCGTGCCGGGTCAGCGGGTGCACCGGGTGGCGGAGCAGCTGCGCGCCTGGGTCGCCGAGCAGATCCCCGGTTACGTGGACTGGGAGCTGACGATCCCGCTCGAGAGCACCCAGGAGGCGTACCGGACGCCTGACGACGTGCCCGCACTCGCGGTGCTGCGCGCGGCGATGGCCGACGGGTGGCGCACCGACCACGTCGGGTCGATGCGCAACGCCGGTGGGTCGCCCGCGTCGCTGCTGCACGACACCACCGGGGCGCCGGTGCTGTTCTTCGGCACCGGACTCGTGGAGGACCACTGGCACGACAGCGACGAGAGCGTGCTGATCGACCTGCTGCGTGCCGGAACGGCGACGCTGGCGTCGTTCTGGGAGCGCCTCGGCGCGGCGCCGGCGCCGGTCGGACGGTCCTGAGCCGGTCGCCGGGTGGGCGGGTGCGGCAGGCCGTGCCTAGCCTGGCCTGAGCGAGCGCGGCCCGCTCCGAGGGCGACCGGCGGCCGACGCGGGGAGGCGCCATGAGCGGCCGAGGACCGGACCAGCCCGTGCGGTGCACGACCACGCTGCAGCGGTGGGAGTCGCTCACGTTCCTGCACTGGCCGTACGCCCCCGACGACGTCGCCGCGCTGCTGCCGCCGGGCCTCGTGCCGGACACCGTGGACGGCACCGCCTGGGTCGGGGTCACGCCGTTCCTCATGCGGGACGTCCGCGTACCCGGCGTGCCCGCCGTCCCGCGGTGGTCGCGGTTCGTCGAGGTCAACGTCCGCACCTACGTCCGGCACCCGCGCAGCGGCACCGACGGGCTCTGGTTCCTGGCCCTGGTGTGCCCGCGGCGGGCGGTCGTCGGCGCGCTGCGCACGGTCGGGCTGCCCTACCACCGGGCCGACGGCTCCGGCCACGACGACGCGGATGCCGTGTCCTACCGGGTCCGGGTGCGCGGCGGCGGCGCGTTGCGCGCGCGGGTCGTGCCGGGCGGGCGGATGACCGAGCCCGACCCGTGGCACGTCTCGGTCACCGGCCGGTGGGGCGCGTACACGCAGCGGGCGGGGCGGCTGTGGCGGGTGCCGGTGGAGCACGCACCCTGGCCGCTGCACGAGGCCACGGCCCCGGAGCTCGCCACGGACCTGCTGCAGCGGTGCGGGTTGCCGCGGCCCACCGGCGCCCCGCGCGTGTGCTGGTCCCCGGGCGTCGACGCGCGCATCGGGCTGCCGCACCTGCTGCCGGCGGGCCGCGGCTGATCAACGCCGGCGCGGCAGACGCGGGACGCCGCCCCGCGGCGACCGGGTGCGCCCGCTCGGGCGCGCTCGTAGCGTGGCCGGACGCCCGGACCACGGGCGGACCGCCCACCCGACCCGCAGGAGGACGCGATGCGCACGACGGAGATGCTGCAGACCTACCCCGGCACGGTGGACCTCGACCGCGAGCAGCTGGCGCGCGTCGTCGACGCGCTCGTGGAGTGCGCACAGGCGTGCACCGCCTGCGCCGACGCCTGTCTCGGCGAGGAGATGGTGGCCGACCTGCGCACCTGCATCCGCACGAACCTCGACTGCGCCGACAGCTGCGGCACCGTCTCCCGGATCCTGTCGCGGCAGACCGGCGGCGACGCCACCGTCACCCGCGCGCACCTCGAGGCGTGCGTCGTCGCCTGCCGGGCGTGCGGTGACCAGTGCGAGAAGCACGCCGGGATGCACGAGCACTGCCGGGTGTGCGCCGAGGCCTGCCGCGCGTGCGAGCAGGTGTGCCGGGAGCTGCTCGCCACCCTCTCCTGACCGGACGGTCCAGGCGGAACCCGGTACCGGCCGACCGCCGGTGGTCGGCCGCTGGACCCGGCGGCTCGGTCAGGCGCCGGCGGTTCCCGCCAGGTGCCCGCCGAGGTGCCGGGTGAGGTCGTCCACGGCGCCCGGGACGACCGTGTAGTAGGCCCACACCCCGCGCTTCTCCCGGGTCACGAACCCGGCCTCCGTGAGGACCTTGAGGTGGTGCGACACGGTCGGCTGGGACAGCCCCACCGGCTCCGTCAGGTCGCAGACGCACGCCTCGCCGCCGTCGTGCGCGGCGATGATCGACAGCAGCCGCAGGCGGGCCGGGTCGGCCAGCGCCTTCAGCGTGCGGGCGGTCCGGTCGGCGTCCTCGGCGGACATGGTGCTGCCGGTGACCGGGCTGCAGCAGGCGGTCGACGTCGGGATGCTCACGGGGAGCAGGTCCAGGGCCATGCCGCCATCCTCGCTCAGACATCGACCGTTGTCGATGTTGACAGCTGTCGATGTCTGCGTCACGCTCAACACATCGACGGTGATCGATCTTTGGAGGAGCGATGGTGCAGGACATCCGTGAGCAGGTCCGGTCCCGGTACGCGCTGGCGGCGGTGCAGGGCAGCGGTGACGCCGGCTGCTGCGGCGGTGGCGACTGCGGGCCGCAGGACCTGGTGATCGACGAGCGGTTCGGGGCGACGCTGTACGGCGCCGAGGACGCGGCATCGGTGCCGGCGGAGGCCCTGGCTGCCTCGCTCGGCTGCGGCAACCCGCTGATGGTGGCGGAGCTGCGCGAGGGCGAGCGCGTCCTCGACCTCGGGTCGGGCGGCGGGATCGACGTGCTGCTGTCCGCACGCCGCGTCGGTGCCACGGGCTTCGCCTACGGCGTCGACATGACCGACGAGATGCTCGACCTGGCCCGTGCCAACGCCGCGAAGGCGGGCGCGACCAACGTCGAGTTCCGCCGGGGCACGATCGAGGACCTGCCGCTCGGGGACGCCACGGTGGACGTGGTGATCTCCAACTGCGTGGTCAACCTGTCCCCGGACAAGCCCGCGGTGCTGGCCGAGGCGTTCCGGGTGCTGGTGCCCGGGGGTCGCGTGGGCATCTCCGACGTCGTCGCGGAGGACCACCTGACGCCCGAGGAGCGCGCCGGGCGCGGCTCGTACGTCGGGTGCATCGCCGGCGCGCTGTCCCGCACCGAGTACCTGGACGGCCTGGCGGCGGCGGGCTTCGTCGACGCCCAGGTCGAGTTCACGCACCCCGTCGCCGACGGGATGCACGGCGCGGTCGTCCGCGCCCGCAAGCCCGCACCCGAGGAGGCGTGATGGACCCCGAGGTCTACCTGACGATCCACCGGCAGGACGAGCGCGAGCTCGTGCGGCAGCTCGAGCTGCGCCGCGCCGCGCAGGACTGCCCGGGCTGCGTCGTGCGCGCCCGCCGGTTCGTGGAGCGGATGGCCGAGCGAGTGCGCTCCCGTGCGGCCGGGGTGGTGCCCGCGACGCCGGCCTGCTGCCCCGCCTGACCGGCGTCGCGCGAGGGGTCGCACCCGTGGGTGCGGCCCCTCGTCGTCGGAGCGCTCAGGCGGTGACGGGCTCCACGCCGAGCTCGGCCAGCAGCGTCAGGACGCGCCCGCGGATCTCGTCGCGGATCGGGCGCACGGACGCGATGCCCTGGCCGGCCGGGTCCTCCAGGGCCCAGTCCTCGTACCGCTTGCCGGGGAAGATCGGGCAGACGTCGCCGCAGCCCATGGTGATGACCACGTCGGAGGCCTGCACGGCGTCGGTGGTGAGCACTTTCGGGCGCTCGGTGCGGATGTCGATGCCCTCCTCGAGCATCGCCTCGACGGCGACCGGGTTGATCTGCTCGGCGGGCATCGAGCCGGCGGACCGGACCTCGACCGCACCGCCGGACAGGTGGCGCAGGTAGCCGGCGGCCATCTGAGAGCGGCCTGCGTTGTGCACGCAGACGAACAGGGCGGAGGGCTGGGTGGTCTCGCTCATCGGGGTCTCCTCAGGGAGTCAGGCGGGAACGTGGAGGTCGGGCAGCAGATCGGCGAGCAGGGTGCGCACGCGGCGGTCGATCTCGTCGCGGATGGCACGCACACCGGTCTCGGAGGCGAGGGCAGGGTCGCCGACGACCCAGTCCTCGTAGCGCTTGCCCGGCAGGATCGGGCAGGTGTCGCCGCAGCCCATGGTGATGACGACGTCGGCCGCGCGGACGGCGTCGTCGGTCAGCGGCTTGGGGAACGCCTCGGCGTCCGCGTCGAGCTCGGCCAGCAGCGGCTGCACCCCGGGGTGGACCTCGCCGGCGGGCGCGGAACCGGCCGAGCGGACGACGACGGCGTCGCCGGCGTAGTGGTGCAGCAGCGCGGCGGCGAGCTGGGAGCGGCCGGCGTTGGCGACGCAGACGAACAGCACCTGCGGGCGGTGGGCGGCGGCTGCCGTGATCGCCCGCTCGGCATCGGTCAGGCGCTGCCGGGCGAACCGCTCGGTGTTCACCACGAGGTGCGAGCGGACCGCCGACGACCGGGCCAGTCCGGTGTAGGACTCGCGGACGACCGTCAGCACGGCCGCGGGGTCGCGGTCGGGGAACGCGGCGACCAGCTGGTCCGCGATCCGGGCCAACGCGGTCTCGGCGTCGGTCAGCCCGGTGAGCGGGGACAGGTGCGCCGCCTCGGCCGCCACGGGTGCGAACGTGTCCAGCAGCGTCGTGACGGCGCCGCGCAGCGCGGGCTGCACGCGGTAGTACACCCAGGTGCCGCGCCGCTCCGAGGTGAGCAGGCCGACGTCCTTGAGCAGCTTGAGGTGGTGCGACACGGTGGGCTGCGACACCTCGGCGACCGTGGCCAGGTCGCAGACGCAGGCCTCGCCGGTCGGGGAGGTCGCGATGAGGGACAGCATCCGCAGGCGCAGCGGGTCGCCGAGCGCCTTGAGGGTGCCGGCCACCTGGGTCGCGGCATCCAGGCCCATCGCGTGGTCGGCGGGCGAGGGCTGCGGTGCGCAGCCCTCGCCGACCACGGCGGTGGCGGGTGTCGTGGTGGTCATGAGCGGACCTCCTGCGGTGCGACGGCGGAGACGGGACGAGCGGTGCCGGTGAACCAGCGTCGGCCGACCCACAGGCTGACGTAGACCAGGCCGACCAGGACCGGGACCTCGATGAGCGGGCCGACGACGCCGGCCAGCGCCTGACCGGAGGTCGCGCCGAACGTGCCGATCGCCACGGCGATCGCGAGCTCGAAGTTGTTGCCCGCCGCGGTGAACGCCAGCGTGGTCGAGCGTGCGTACCCGAGCCCCAGGCCCCGGCCGGTCAGCATGCCGACGCCCCACATCACGGCGAAGTACACGAGCAGCGGCAGGGCGATCCGCGCCACGTCGAGCGGGCGCGAGGTGACGGCGTCGCCCTGCAGGGCGAAGAGGAGCACGATGGTGAACAGCAACCCGTACAGCGCCCAGGGGCCGATGCGCGGGACGAACCGCTCCTCGTACCAGTCGCGGCCGCGGGAGCGCTCGCCGATCCACCGCGACGCGAACCCGGCGGCGAGCGGGACGCCGAGGAACACCAGGACGTTGACCGCGATCTGCCCGATCGACACGTCGAGCCCGGCGGAGTCGAGGCCCAGCCAGCCGGGCAGCACGGTCAGGTAGAACCAGCCGAGCAGCGAGAACGCCACGACCTGGAACACCGAGTTGATCGCGACCAGGACGGCGGCAGCCTCGCGGTCACCGCACGCCAGGTCGTTCCAGATCACGACCATCGCGATGCACCGGGCCAGCCCGACGATGATCAGCCCGGTCCGGTACTCCGGCAGGTCCGGCAGGGACACCCAGGCGAGCGCGAACATCAGCGCGGGCCCGAGGACCCAGTTCAGCGCGAGGGAGCTCGCCAGGAGCCGCTTGTCACCCGTCACGGCAGCGACGCGGTCGTAGCGGACCCTGGCCAGCACCGGGTACATCATCACGAGCAGGCCGACGGCGATCGGCAACGAGATGCCGCCGACCTCCAGCTCGGCCAACGCGCCGCCCAGCGCGGGCACGAGCCGGCCCAGCGCGAGGCCCGCGACCATGGCCAGACCGATCCAGACAGGCAGCCACCGGTCGAGCGCCGACAGCCGCCCCCGCGTCGCCGTCAGGTCGGGCAGCACCTGCGTGCTCACAGGACCACCGCCGCGGCGCCCGTGTCGGCGCTCCGAGCGGCGAGCGCGTCGACCAGGCGTGATCGCCTGGATGCAGCGGACGGCACTTGATTCGACATGTGTCTATGTTGACATACGTCGATGCCGCAGCGCTACGCGCAGGGGCGCATCACTCCCGGACGAGCACGTCCGCCTCGACGCGCCCTCCGTCCCGACGTCGCGTACCGTGTCGGCTGGTGTGCCGGGAAGTCTGGTCGGCGTCCTCGTCGGCGACCCTTCCGCGAGGGCCTCAGCCGCCTGGGAGAACCCATGACGACCGCACACCCCCACGCCCCCGCGCCCTCGGCACTGCGCCGCTGGGCGTCCCGCGAGACGACCGGCGGAGCGCTGCTCATCGCCGCGGCCGTGCTCGCCCTGGTCTGGGCGAACTCGCCGTGGCGCGCCGCGTACGACACCGTGTCGCACACCGTCCTCGGGCCCGCGGCGCTGCACCTGGACCTCGACGTCGCGCACTGGGCGGCCGACGGTCTGCTCGCCGTCTTCTTCTTCACGGTCGGGCTCGAGCTCAAGCGCGAGATCGTCGTCGGCTCGCTGCGCGACCCGCGCCGCGCCGCGGTGCCGGTGATCGCGGCGGTCGGCGGCATGCTCGTGCCCGCCGCGCTCTACACCGCCGTCGTCGTCGCCGCCGGCGACGACGCGGCGCGTGGCGGCTGGGCGATCCCCACCGCCACCGACATCGCGTTCGCCCTCGCCGTCCTGGCCATCTTCGGCCGCGGGCTGCCGGTGGCCATCCGGACGTTCCTGCTCACCCTGGCCGTCGTCGACGACCTGCTCGCGATCGTGGTGATCGCCGTGTTCTACACCGACACCGTGTCCGTCGGAGCGCTCGGCCTCGCGCTCGTGGTGATCGCCGCGTTCGCCGCGCTCGCGCGGTCGGCGCACGTGCACCCCTGGCTGCTGGCACCGCTCGCGCTGCTCGCGTGGGGGCTGATGCACGCCTCGGGGGTGCACGCCACCATCGCGGGGGTGCTGCTCGGCCTGGTGGTGCCGGCCCGCCCGGTGCACGGCGAGGTGGACGACCGCGCGCACCGGTACGAGCAGGCCGTGCGGCCCTGGTCGGCCGTCGTCGCGCTGCCGCTGTTCGCCTTCTTCTCCGCCGGCGTGACGCTGATCCCGGACGGGGACGGCGGATCGCCGCTGGCCCAGGCGGTCGTGCCGGCGGTCGTCCTCGGCCTGGTGGTCGGCAAGGTGACGGGCATCCTCGGTGCGGTCGCCCTGGCGACGCGGTCGTCCCGGCTGCGCCTGCCCGACGGCATCGGGCTGCGGGACCTCCTGCCGGTCGGCCTGCTGGCCGGCATCGGCTTCACCGTGTCGCTGCTGATCGTCGAGCTGTCGTTCGACGACGAGACGACGACGTCGGGCGCGAAGATCGCAGTGCTCGCCGGGACCGTCGTCTCGGCCGCGGCGGCCGCGGTGCTCCTGCGGTGGGACAGCCGGAAGGCGCGGTCGGCCGACATGAACGAGGACGGCGTCCCCGACAGCCCCCAGCCCACCGTCGGGGACGTCGCGGACCGGACCTGACCTCGGCCCGGCGCGCGTCGAGGTCCGCCCCGCCGCGCCCGCGCCGGTGCGCCCCGACGGCCACGCGCCCCCGTCGGGCGGGCCGGTACTCATCCCGACGGTGTGAGGACGTCCAACGCGCCGTCCCCGGATGCTGGTGCCCGGGGCACGGCACGCGGTCGACGGTGCCGGGCTGCCCGGACGGACGACACCGACGGCAGGGGGAGCAGCATGTGCACGGGGATCCGGTTCTCGGACGGCGACGGCCACCTGTACCTGGCCCGCAACCTCGACTGGACGAGCGGCTACGGGGAGCGGGTGGTGGTGACCCCCACGGGGTACGCGCCCCGGTCCCCGTTCGGGGCGATCCCGAGCATCCGCCACGCCACCATCGGCATGGGCATCGTCGAGGACGACACCCCGCTGTACTTCGACTGCGGGAACGACGTCGGCCTCGCCGTGGCGGGACTCAACTTCCCCGGGTACGCGGAGTACGCGGCGGCGCCCGTCGACGGCGCGACCAACGTCGCCGCCTTCGAGCTCCCGCTCTGGGTGTGCTCCCAGTTCGGCAGCGTCGACGAGGTCGAGGCCGCCCTGGCGGAGGTCGCGGTCGTCGACCGGCCGATCGACGAGAGGTACCCGAGCTCGTTGCTGCACTGGATCGTCGCCGACGCGACCCGCGCGATCGTCCTCGAGCACACGCACGACGGCCTGCACGTGGTCGACGACGACGTCGACGTGCTGGCGAACCAGCCGGGTTTCTCCTGGCACCACGAGAACCTGCGCAACTACCTCAACACGTCGCCCGAGTTCCCCGGGGAGACGGTGCTCGGCAGGGCTCGGCTCGCGCCCTTCGGCTCGGGATCGCACATGCGCGGGATCCCCGGTGACTACTCCTCGCCCTCGCGGTTCGTCCGCGCGGCCTACGTGAACGCGCACTACCCGACCCAGGCGGGCGAGGCCGACAACGTGAGCCGCGCCTTCCACACGCTGCAGCAGGTGGCGATGGTCGACGGCTGCGCCGCGATGGCCTCGGGCGAGTTCGAGAAGACGCTCTACACCGGGCTCTTCTCGTCCGCGACGTCGACGTACTACTGGAACACGTACGACGACCCGGCGGTCCGCGGCGTCGCGCTCGCGGACCACCAGCCAGGCGGGACCGAGCTCGTCGTCGCGGAGCCCGGGTGACCTGACGGGCCGGTCCCGGCGGACGGCTGCCGCCTCGCGCTGGGCCGTGCCGGCGCGGGGTCGCCCGGTCGGGCGAGGGATGCCCTGGCGGAACACCTTCTAGGCGGGACTCCCGCGTGCCGGACGGCGGGCGTTGCATGGGGGATCACCGGGGTGTGGCGACCCGCCCCCCGGGCCTCCGACCCCCGAAGGACACCTGCCCCCATGACTCAGCAGCTCACCGGAACCACGGCCGTCGTCACCGGAGCGAGCAGCGGGATCGGTGCCGCCACCGCCCGCGAGCTCGCCGCCCTCGGCGCGACCGTCGCGGTCGTGGCCCGCCGCCAGGACCGCCTCGAGGCCCTCGTCGCCGACATCGAGCGGGCCGGCGGCGCGGCGCTCGCGGTGGTCGCCGACATCTCCGACCGCGGCCAGGCGCAGGCCGCCGTCCAGCAGGTCGTGGACCGCACGGGCCGCCTGGACGTCCTTGTCAACAACGCGGGCCTGATGCTGCTCGGCCCGGTCGTCGGCGCGGACGTGGACGAGTGGGAGCGGATGATCGCGATCAACCAGAAGGGCCTGCTCTACATGACGGACGCGGCCCTGCCGCACCTGCTGTCCGCGGCCCAGGACGAGCTGCGCGGCGTCGCGGACATCGTGAACATCTCCTCCATCGCGGGACGCCAGGCCTGGGCGAACTTCGCCGTCTACAACATGACCAAGTTCGGCGTGAACGGCTTCTCCGAGGCCCTGCGCCAGGAGGTCACGAAGAAGCAGGTCCGCGTCGGGGTCCTCGAGCCCGGCGCCGTGGCCACCGAGCTGGTGTCGCACAACAACGACCAGGTCCGCGCCGACCTGGCCGCCTCCGACGCCGAGAACATCCCGGTGCCCCTGCAGCCCGAGGACATCGCGGAGAGCATCGCCTACATGGTGACCCGGCACCCGCGCTCGTCCGTCGCCGAGCTGTGGGCCATGCCCACCTCCCAGGCCTGACGGGGGCGCTCCGTCACGCCTGCCGGTCGCCGACTCTCCCGTCGGCCACGCGGCGGCCCAGCAGTCGCAGGCCCTCGTCCGCGTCGGACCCGGCCTCGGCGCTGAACACGACGAGCGTCAGCCCGGGATCGGCCGGCAGCTCCAGGACCTCGAAGTCCAGGACCATCTCACCGACCACCGGGTGCCGGACGTGCTTGCTGCCGGTCTGGTGCAGGCGGACGTCGTGCGCGTGCCAGCGCTCGCGGAACTCCGGGCTGCGGGCGGCCAGGTCGCGGGTCAGCCGCAGGAGCGCCCGGTCCTCGGGTGCGCGCCCGGCCTCGGTGCGCAGGGTGGCGACGGCGTCGTCGGCCGCGCGGTCCCAGTCCACCCAGAAGGTGCGGGCGGCCGGGTCCAGGAACGTGAACCGCGCGTGGTTCGCCGGCCTGTCGGCCGTCGCGAGCACCGGGGCGAACAGCGCCTCGCCGAGGGGGTTCATGGCGATCGAGTCCAAGCAGGTGCTGGTCACGATGGCCGGGACGTCGGTCATCAGGTCGAGGATACGGCGGACGTTCGGCCGGATCTCGCGGGCCGGGGCGCGCGGCGGGCGGCGGGCCGACGGGTCCGCGGCGCGGGCCAGGTCGCCGAGGTGCGCGCGCTCCGCCTCGTCCAGCTGCAGCGCGCGGGCGATGGCGTCCAGGACGCCGTCCGACACGCCGCCGAGGTTGCCGCGCTCGAGGCGGGAGTAGTACTCGACGCTGACCCCGGCCAGCCCGGCGACCTCGCCGCGACGCAGGCCGGGCACGCGCCGGTGGGTGCCGTAGGCGGTGAGACCCGCCTGCTCGGGGGTGACCCGCGCGCGGCGCGACATGAGGAACTCGCGGACCTCCGCGCTGCTGTTCACCGTCCGACGGTACGTCGCGGTGGCGCGCCCGGGGACTCCGTGGCAGGGCACCCCACATCCGCGGCCGGAGACCCGGGGGAGGTGACGTGCACGCCACCTCCCCGGACCGCCGATCAGGCGTAGACGTCCAGCAGCGCGGTCGAGGACAGCGCCGGGAGCGACGCGGCGGGCGCGGCCGCGGGAGCGGCGGACGCCGGGGACGGGGTCGGGGCGGGGTGCGCGGCGTAGCCGGCGGAGCCCACGGAGCACACGGACATGACTGCCTCCAGGTGAGTCGGGCCGCCGGTCGATCCGGCGGCGCACCGACCCGTTCGACCGGTCGCGCCGGCACCGGAGCCGAACCGGGGTGCCCTGCGAGTACACCCCGGCTCAGTGCGACCGCTCGCGCTCCCGGCGCAGGTCGTCGGGCAGGACCGGCTGGCGGGACCGCGGCAGGCCGTCACGCACCAGCAGGTACGAGTCGCGGACCAGCTCCGCCACGAGCGAGGGGATGAGGTCCCGCTCGCCGTGCAGGGTGATCCAGTGCCGCTTGTTCATGTGGTAGCCCTGCGTGATGCCCTGGTGCTGCTGGCGCAGTGCCTGGCCGTCCTCCGGGTCGCACTTGACGATCGCGACGGGCTCGCCCGGCACCTCGGTGACGAGCAGGAAGACCTTCCCGCTCACCTTGAGGACCTCCCACTCGGGCCCGAAGGGGTGCTCGTGCGTCACGCCGGGGAGGTCGGTCGCCGTCCGGACGGCGAGCTCCTGGAGCGCGGTCCCGTCCATGTCCCTGCCTCCTGCTCGGTGGTGCGTGCGACCGGTAGCGATCGAACCACCGGCTCACCAGGTCCGCGACCACGGTGGGCGCGCCCGTCCGCCGGTCCTTTGACAACTGAACTGAGCGGACTCAGAATTGAGTGAACTCGGGAACCCGCGTGGCCGCCTCACGTAAGGGTGTGGCACGGCCGCTCGGGGCCCGTCCGCCTCACGAAGGAGCACCACCCGCATGCGCGCACTCGGGATCACCGGCTACCGGCAGCCGCTGACGCAGATCGACGTGCCCGAGCCGGTCGTCGGCCCGCACGACGTGCTGGTCGACGTCGAGGCCACCGGGCTGAACCACCTGGACGAGAAGATGCGCGCCGGTGAGTTCACGGCGATCCTCCCGGTCGCGATGCCCCTGGTCCTCGGGTACGACGTCGCCGGGACCGTGCTCGAGGTCGGTCCCCGGGTGCGCGGCTTCGCCCCCGGCGACCGGGTCTACGGCCGCCCCGCCGCGGGCGGCACGTTCACGGAGCGGGTCGCGGTCCCCGAGGGCGAGCTCGCGCACGTCCCGGCGTCGCTGACCACCGCGCAGGCCGGCGGGCTGCCCCTCGTCGCGCTGACCGCCTGGCAGGCGCTGGTCGAGCGCGGACACCTGCAGCCGGGCCAGAAGGTCCTGGTCCACGCCGGCGGCGGTGCGGTCGGGTCGCTGGCGATCCAGCTCGCGAAGCACCTCGGCGCGCACGTGGCCACCACCGCGAGCGGTGCGGGTGCCGATCTCGCGCGCGAGCTCGGCGCGGACGTGGTGGTCGACTACCGGACCCAGGACTTCGCGGCCGAGCTGTCGGGCTACGACCTCGTCCTGGACAGCCTGGGCGGGGAGAACCTCATGAAGTCGTTGCGGGTGCTGCGCCCCGGCGGCAGGGCCGTCGGCATCGCCGGGCCGCCCGAGCCGGCGTTCGCCCGGCAGGCCGGGCTCAACCCCGGCGTGCGGCTGGCGGTCGCCGCGCTGAGCAGCAAGGTCCGCCGGCAGGCGAAGAAGCGGGGGGTGACCTACGAGTTCCTGTTCATGCACGCCTCCGGGGACCAGCTGCGCCAGGTCTCCGCGCTCATCGACGACGGCGTCGTGCGGCCGCTGCCCGTGGAGACCTTCCCCGTCGCCCAGGCGCCCGAGGCGCTGGCGGGCCTCGCCGCGGGCCGCGTCCGCGGCAAGCTCGTCCTCACCCGCGGGTGACGGCCCCGCACCGCGGGCGGCAGGCGTCCTGCCGTCCGCGGTGCAGCGAGTCCTCAGGAGGCGGCGCGCACCAGCTGGGGGTAGACGACCTCCAGCGGGGCGCTGAGCCCGGCCTTGGCCTGGACCGACGTCGCGTCCGCGAGCACCTCGTACTGGTCCGCCTCCACCGCGTCGAGCACGGCGGCGACGAGGTCGGCGGGGTCCGTCTTCGGTCCGTCGGCGTGCGCGGCCATGGCGGTGTCCACCCAGCCGACGTGCACGCCGACGACGTGCACGTCCGCGGGGGCGAGCTCCAGCCGCAGCGAGTTCGTCGCCGACCACAGCGCCGCCTTCGTGGCGCTGTAGATGCCGGCGCCCGCGTACCAGCTCAGGGCGGAGTGCATGTCGACGATCGCCGCGTCCTCCGCCTCGACGAGCAGTGGCGCGAAGGCGCGCGCCAGGAGCAGCGGGCCCACGAAGTTGGTCTCGACGCTGGCGCGGATCTCCTCGTCGGTGTGCTCGAGGATGCTCGCGCTGGGCACCGAGACGCCGGCGTTGTTGACCAGCACCGTCACGTCGGGCGCCGCCTCGACGACGGCCCGGATCGACGCGGGGTCCGTGACGTCGAGCGCGAGGGGCACGACGCGCTCGTCGTCCCAGGCGCGCGGGGTGCGGGCGGTGGCGTAGACCGTGGCGGCGCCGCGCGCGAGGGCCTGGTGGACGAACTGGGTGCCGATGCCGCCGTTCGCGCCGGTGACGAGGACGACTGCGCCGTCGAGGGTGGGCATGGTGGTGCTCCTTCGGTCCGAGGACCGCGACCAGGCGGTCGCGGAAGGCCGGGTGGGCCCGTGGAACAATGGACGCGGCCGATCTGAGGCCACCCGGATGTGACTCTGCTCGAAACCGAGTCCACTCACTTTCTATTCCCGGAGGCAGCACGCATGGCAGGCGCCCCCACGACGACCGGCCGGCGCGAGCGCAGCAAGCAGCTGAAGCTCGAGCGGATCACCGCGGCCGCGCGGGAGCTGTTCGCGGAGCACGGCGTCGACGAGGTCACGACGCAGCAGGTCGCCGAGCGCGCCGACATCGGTGCCGGCACGCTGTTCCTCTACGCGCGGAGCAAGGGCGAGCTGCTGCTGCTGGCGCAGAACGCCGCCTACGCCGACGCGCTGGCCCGCGGGACGCAGGCCGCCGCGGACGCCCCCGACGTCCTGGAAGCGGTCCTCGCGATCGTCCGGCCCGTCGTCGAGTGCAACCGGAGCCAGGTCGAGAACGGCCGGACCTACCTGCGCGAGATGGTGTTCGGTGACCCGGAGGAGCCGCACCACCGCGAGGCGCTCGCCATCGTGGAGCGGACCGAGCAGGCGGTCGCCGCGGTCCTGAGCCGCGACGGGGACGTCCCGGCGGAGGACGCGGCGACCTTGGCGCACGTGGTCTCCGCGGTGATGCTCCTGGCGATGGCCACGGCCGGGGACGCCGGGACGGGCGTCGACGAGATCGTGGCCGGGATCCGCCGCCAGGTCGCCGCGCTGCTGCACCGCGCGCCCTGACCGCGGGCCGGTCAGGACACGGTGCCGGCCGCCTCCTGCGCGGCGAACGTCGCCCACACGTGCTTGGTCGTCGCGGTCGCGTACCAGCCGACCTCCTGGGAGAGGCGCCGGGCGATCCGGAGCCCGAACCCGCCCTCGCCGAGCGGTCGCCCGCCGACGACCTGCGGCTGGCTCGACAGGTCGTGGTCGGCGACGTCGAGCAGGAAGTCGTTCCCGTCGGTGCTCAGCCGCACGAACGTCGGCGGCAGGCCGTGGGTGAGGGCGTTCGTCGCCAGCTCGGACGCCACCAGGATCATCCGCTCCGGCACGCCCGCCAGGGCCTCCGACGGCAGGGGCGTGTGCGACGTGATCGCGGCGAGCAGCTCGCGACGGACGGCGGCGAGCTCGAGCGTGTCGTGCAGGACCCACTCCCGCACGAAGCGGAACCGCTCCGGCGGTCTGCTCGACTCCAGGCCCTCGTCGCGTCCGGGCGCGTCCGTCACGTCTACCTCCATCAAGTCCGTGGGAAGGCGACCAGCCTCGCCCGGAAGCGGTCCGTCGGCCAGCGGAGGAGGCCGTGCGCCCGGGCACGGGGTGTCCCATACTCGAACCGATGGTTGATGACCGAGATGCTGCGCCGGCGGACGACGCGCCGACCGGGCGCGTGTGGATCGACGAGCAGGATCCCCGGGTGCTCCGGCTGGCGGGCGAGGTCGACCAGCCGGTCGTGCGGCGCGCGCGCGAGCGCATCACGGACCACGACCTGGGGCTGGTCGACGTGGTCGACCTGGCCGAGGTGACGTTCGTGGACTCGTCGCTCATCTCCCTGGTCGCGAACCTGACGCTCGGGCGGCGGCCCGACGCCGAGCCGCTCACGCTCCGGCGGGTGCCGGAGCTCGCGCGCTTCGTCATGGACGTCTCCGGGCTGACCTCCGCGGTGAAGATCCTCGACTGAGGCACGAGGCCGGAGGGGTTGCTGCGTGCTTGCATGATCGCGTAACTACGCACATGATGTCGCCGTGCTCGCTGCTCTGACCGACCCCACCTACCGTCGGCTGCTCACCGCTCAGCTGATCTCCCTCGCCGGCACCGGCCTGGCGACGGTCGCGCTGGGTCTGCTCGCGTACGACCTGGCCGGGCCGGGCGCGGGCCTGGTGCTCGGGACGGTGTTCGCGATCAAGATGCTCGCGTACGTGGCGGTGGCCCCGGTCGCGGCGGCCCTGGTGCACGCCGCGCCGCCGCGGGTGGTGCTGGTCGTCGCCGACGTCGTCCGCGTCGTCGTCGTCCTCGGCCTGCCGTGGGTCTCGGCCGTCTGGCAGGTGTACGTCCTGGTGCTGGTGATGCAGGCCGCCTCGGCCGTGCACACCCCGGCGTACCAGGCGGTGCTGCCGCGCGTGCTGCCGGACGAGCGCCGCTACACCCAGGCGCTCTCGCTGTCCCGGCTCGCCGAGGACCTCGAGATGGTGCTGTCGCCGCTGCTCGCCGCGGCGCTGCTGCTGCTCGTGCCGAGCTCGGACCTGTTCGTCGGCACCGCGATCGGGTTCGCCGCCTCGGCGCTGCTGGTGTCCCGGCTGCACCTGGGCGCGGCTCGGGCCGAGCGCGAGCCGCAGACCTTCGCCGTCCGGGCGCGGCGCGGCGTCGAGCTCATGGCCCGGACCCCGGCGCTGCGCGCGGTGCTGGCCCTCAACCTGGCGGTCGCGGCCGGCGGCGCGTACGTGCTGGTGCAGTACGTGCTGATCGCCCGGGAGGTGTACGAGCGCGGCGACGGCACGGCCGCGGTGCTGATGGCGGCGCTCGGCGCGGGGTCGATCACGGTGGCCGTGCTGCTCCCGCGCGCGCTGGAGTCGCTGCCCGAGCGCGCGCTGATGCTCGGCGGCGCAGGCCTGCTCACCGTGGCGACGGCGGGCGTGGCGGCGGCGCTCACCGTGCCGGGGACCGCCGGGCTGGTCCTGGTGGGGCTGCTCTTCGCGCTGGTCGGCGCGGGGTGGGCGGCCGCGGAGACGCCGGTCGGGCGGATCATCACGCGCTCGACGGCCGAGCGGGACCGGCCCGCGGTGTTCGCCGCGCAGTTCTCCCTCTCGCACGCCTGCTGGCTGGTGACCTACCCGCTCGCCGGGTGGCTCGGCTGGCTCGGGCTCGGACCGGCGGCGGTGCTGCTGGCGGGGGTGTCCGCCGCGGCGACCGTCGCGACCGCGGTGCTGTGGCCGCGCGAGGCACCGCGGCCGGCGGTCGACGTGGCAGGCTGATCCCGTGACCGCGCAGCACTCGCCGGCGCCCGTCCGGGCGGACGCCGACCTCGACACCGCCGTCGAGGTCCTGCGCCTGCTCGCGGACCGGACCCGGCTCGCGGTCCTGGACCTCCTGCACGACCGCGAGCTCTCGGTGGGGGCGATCGCCGAGCTGCTCGGCCGGCCCGTGCCGGCGGTCTCGCAGCACCTGGCCAAGCTGCGGTCGGGGCGGCTGGTGCACACGCGGCGCGACGGCGTGACCGTCTACTACCGGCACGCCAACGAACACGTCGACGCCCTGGTGCGCAACGTCCTGCAGCAGGCGGAGCACCTCGGCTACGACCACCCGCCGCACCACCGCTAGCGCGCGCGGCGACGGCTAGCCGAGGAGCGGCAGCGCCGGCCGCGGCCGGCGCACGCAGCGGAAGCCGATGTGGCTGGTGCCGGTGTCCACCATCTGCGGGCGGCGCGCGGCGGGGCGGTACCGCCGGCAGTAGCTGTCCGCGCACAGGAACGACCCGCCCTTGATCACCTTGCGCGGCACGGGGAACTGCGGCTGCGCGGGGTCGAGGCTGGCCGCGGCGTCGGGGCCGCGCGGGTTGGCGGGGACGCAGCAGTCGTCGGCCGCGTCCTGCTCGTGGTGCTGCGCGTACCAGTCCGACGTCCACTCCCAGACGTTGCCCGCCATGTCGTGCAGGCCGTACGGGTTGGCGGGGAAGCTGCCGACGGGTGCGGTGCGGCCGTACCCCGGGTCGGCGCGCCACGGGAAGTCGCCGTGCCAGAAGTTCGCGAGCCGCGCCCCGGGTCGCTCGGGCTCGCCGCCCCAGGTGTAGGGCTCCCCGGGCAGCCCGCCGCGCGCCGCCGCCTCCCACTCCGCCTCGGTCGGTAGCGACCGGCCGGCCCACGCGGCGTACGCCTCGGCGTCCTCGAGGGCGACGTGCACGACCGGGTGGTCGGCGCGCCCGGCCAGCGACGACCCCGGGCCCTCCGGGTGGCGCCAGGACGCGCCGGGGGTCCACGCCCACCACTGGCTGAGGTGCCGCAGGTCGACCGGCCCGGGCGTGCCCGTGAACACGAGCGACCCCGGCTGCAGGTTCGCCGCGGGTGCCCCCGGGTACTCCGCCGGGTCGAGCGGGCGCTCCGCCACGGTCACGTAGCCGGTGTCCCGGACGAAGGCCGCGTACCGGCGGTTGGTCACCTGGTGGGTCTCGATCGCGAAGGCGTCCAGCCGGACGCGGTGCGTCGGCGCCTCCTCCGGGTAGTGGACGTCCGAGCCCATGACGAAGACCTGCGCCGGCACCGGGCGCAGCCCGGCGAGCCCGACGTCGTCGACGACCGCGCTCACCGGGCGGCGCCGTCCGCGAGCACCGTCGTCCAGTCGTCCCGCATGCTCACCACGACCCAGCCGCGGGCCGCGGCGGCGGCCAGGGCGTCCTCGGCGCCCGCGACGTACTCGAACTCGCGCTCGTCGTCGTCGTGCAGGACCAGCAGCCGCAGCGCCGGGCCGGACCCGGTCCCCGAGAAGGTGAGCATGGGCAGGTCCCCGTTGGAGTTGCCCACCGACAGGATCGGGCGGCGGCCGATCCGGCTCCAGATCCGCACGGGCTTCTCGGGGCCGTCGTCGAAGAAGTCCATCGCGCTCTTGTAGAGCAGCTCGTCCTGGTCCGCACCGGGGCGGTAGGTGAGCCCGAGGGCGCTGCCGATCACCCGCTCGGGCGGCACCCCGTACAGGTCGCCGGCGACCGGGCGCATGAAGTCGCGGTCGCCGCCGGACGCGATGTAGACGGTGAAGCCGTGGGCCTCCAGGCACCGCAGCAGGTCGACCATCGGCGCGTAGACGCAGTCCCGGTAGGGGATGCCCAGGGTCGGGTGCCGCGCCTCGGCGAAGAACGCCCGCACCCGCGTGTCGTACTCCTCGACGGTGACGTCCGCGAACGCCTCGGTGACCGCCGCCATCAGCAGCCGCAGGTCGCCGTCGTCGCCGTGGTAGTGCTTCACCATGGCGGCGCCCATCCAGTGCAGGTCCTGGGAGTAGGCGGCCTGCCAGGGCTGCCGCTCGCGCAGCCCCGGGTCGGCCGCGGCCATCTCCGCGAGCCGCCGGACCGTGAAGTCCAGCTGGATCGGCATCGGCTTCTCGCACCAGAGCGTGCCGTCGTTGTCCAGCACCGCCACCCGGGCGGCGGGCGGCACGTGGTCCGGCCCCTCCTCCCGGGTGACGCGGTCCACGAAGTCGAGGACCGCGGTGCGCGCCGCCCCGTCCCGCCAGGTCGCCAGCCGCTCGTCGGCCACGCCCGCCGCCTCAGTCGCGCGCGAGCGCCGCGTGCAGCCGCGCCACGGCCTGGTCGATGGTGAACGTCGCGGCCTCCTGCCGGGGCGGGAAGTCGAGGAACGTCTGCAGGAACTCCGTGGTGATCGCGGTGCCGTACAGCGCGACGAAGTCCCGGTCGATGAACCAGTCCCAGTAGGTGTTGGAGGTGACGTCGGCGCGCTCGAACGGGTCGGTGCGCAGGTTGAACAGCTTCGGCACCCGCAGCGGGGTGAACGGCTCCGACCAGATGCCCATCGTCCCGGCGAGGCGCTGCTCCATGAACACGACCTTCCAGTTGAAGAACCGGATGCCGAGCACGTCGCAGTCGTCCGAGAAGTAGATCAGCCCCTTGCGCGGGCTCTCGTCGACCTCGCCCGTGAGGTACGGCAGCAGGTCCCACCCGTCGATGTGGACGCGGAACGTCTTGCTCCCGGCGACGTGTCCCGCCTTGAGCTTCTCGACGACGTCCGGCTCGCCGGCCGCGGACAGGAACGTCGGCAGCCAGTCGTGGTGCTGCACGATCTCGTTCGACACGACGCCCGCGGGGATGTGCCCCGGCCAGCGGATCACCTCCGGGACGCGGAACGCGCCCTCCCAGTTGGTGTTCTTCTCGCTGCGGAACGGGGTGGTCGCACCGTCCGGCCAGGTGTTGGCGTGCGGGCCGTTGTCGGTGCTGTAGACGACGATCGTGTCCTCCGCGATCCCCAGCTCGTCCAGCGCGTCGAGCAGCAGCCCCACGTGACCGTCGTGGTCGATCATCGTGTCGTGGTACGCCGACTGCCACCGCCCTGCCTGCCCGCGGCTCTCCGGCTTGGTGTGCGTGCGCAGGTGCATGTGCGTGGTGTTCATCCACACGAAGAACGGCGTGCCCGCCTCGTGCTGGCGGCGGATGAAGTCGATCGCGGCGGCGGTCGTGTCGTCGTCGATGGTCTCCATCCGCTTGCGGGTCAGCGGCCCGGTGTCCTCGATGCGCTGCTTGCCGACGACGCCGAACTTCGGGTCGACGGTGGGGTCGTGCTGGTCCGTCGCCCACGACCGCAGCACGCCGCGCGGCTGGTAGATCGCGTGCAGCACCGGGTTGTCCTCGGCGCGGGGGAAGTCCTCCTGCTCCGGGTCCTCCTCGGCGTTCAGGTGGTAGAGGTTCCCGTAGAACTCGTCGAAGCCGTGCACGGTCGGCAGGTACGCGTTGTGGTCGCCCAGGTGGTTCTTGCCGAACTGCCCCGTGGCGTAGCCGAGCGGCTTGAGCAGCTCGGCGATCGTCGGGTCCTCGGCGGCCAGCCCGATGTCCGCGCCCGGGATGCCGACCTTGCTCATCCCGGTGCGGTACACCGACTGGCCGGTGATGAACGCCGCGCGGCCGGCGGTGCAGCTCTGCTCGCCGTAGGAGTCGGTGAACCGCATGCCCTCGTCGGCGATCCGGTCGATGTTCGGGGTGCGGTACCCCATCAAGCCGTCGCTGTAGCAGCTGAGGTTCGTGATCCCGATGTCGTCGCCCCAGATGACCAGGATGTTCGGCTTCCCGTCCGGCATGTCCGTCCCCTGTCCGATGGCCGGCCACGACCGCGCCGTGGCGTACCGGGCCAGTGTCGACGGCGGCGCGGCGCGATTCCCTCACCCGGTGCAGGTGATCGGACGCGGCCCGTCGGGGCGGCCTCGTCACGCCGGGTAGGGTCGGAGCACGCCTCCGGCACGCGCACCGTCCGGCGGACCGCCGCCCGCGGCGCCCCGCCTCGCCTCGCAGAACGGTCGCCCATGACGCTCACCACCTTCCTCCTGGCACGGATCGCCGAGGACGAGCGCGCGGCCGAGCGCGCGCTGTCCGACGACGTGGCCGGCACCCGCCGGGGTGTCCCGGCGCCGGACGGCGCCCCGTACCTCGCGGACCCCGCCGACCCGGCGCGCGTGCTGATCGAGTGCCGCGTGAAGCGTCAGGTCGTGGTCCTCGCCGACGAGGCCACCGGGCTCGACCAGACGGTGGACATGGAGCGGGAGGCCGAGTCCCGGCTCGACAGCGGCATCCACTACGTCGGCGACCGCATCCTGCGCGCGATGGCGTCGGTGTACGCGGGCCACCCGGACTTCGACCCGGTGTGGCGGGGGTGAGCCGGATCGTCCCCCCCGGGGCCGGACCGAACGCCGACCGAGCGGCGTAAAGTGGGAGGCAGCCCGGTGTCCAGGGCCTCTTCGTGAGGTGACGACCCGGATCCAGCATCGGAGGGCGTCATGCCCGTCCAGCACGCATCCCCTGCCCCACGTCGCGGCCACGAGCCGCAGCCGGGCCGCGCCCGCGGCTCCGGCACCCGGACCAGCGCGGCGTGGTCCGGCATCTGCGTCGGCGTCCTCCTGCTGATCGCGCTCGTGGTGTTCATGCTGCAGAACACCGGCCCGGTCGCGGTCTCGTTCCTCGGCATGAGCGGGACGGCGCCCCTGGCGCTCGCGCTGCTGATCTCCGGCCTCGCCGTCGGGCTGGTCGTCCTGATGGCCGGCGCCCTGCGCATCGGGCAGCTCCGGCGCCGGGTGAGCAGCGGCGCGACGGAGGTGCGCTCATGAGCGCGCCGGCCTCCCGCGGCGACGTCGTCGACGCCGGCGCGCAGCAGCTGCGGCTGACGTCGGTGCTGTCCGGCGGGCTGCCCGCCACGCTGGGCACGCCCGGCGCGCCCACGCTCTACACGGTGCCCGCCGTGTTCTCGCGCCAGGTGAGCGCGGCGGAGCGGCTCGCGATCCAGTCGCCGGAGACCGTCCGGCGGCTGACCGCCGCCGGGTACCCGCGGGTCACGCTGAACGTGGCCGACCGGCGGCTGCTCATCGGCAGCACCAACCTGGACCAGCTCCGCGACGGCCTGGCGCACGAGCTCGCGGAGCTGCTGCGCGACATCGACCGCACCCTCGCCGAGCAGCGCGACCAGCGGGACGCGGACGCGCTCGCCGCGCGGTCCACGGAGGCCGACCGGGCCGCCGACGTCCAGGACCGCGTCGACGAGATCCGGTTCGCGTGACACCCGGTGGCGGCGCGGGGCGGGGTGGCACGCGGGGGCCGGAGGACGGCGGCGACCTGCACACGATGCTGCGGGCGTGGGCCCGCGGCCTCTTCCCCCTCGAGGCGGCGACCGAGCTGCTGATCCGCGCGGGCTTCGCGCGCGCGCAGGACCCGTGGGTCCGTCGCGGGGCCGCCGGCACGAGCGGGTCCGACGCGGTGTGGATCGACTTCGCGGCCGTGTCGGCGTTCGTGGAGCCGGTGTCCACCGGCGACCGGCGGCTGCTGCTGTTCGCCGCCTCGCTGTCCGGCGTCGACGGCGCCCCGGCGGTCCGGCTCGGGGAGCTCATGTCGGTCGAGCCGCGGCGGCTCGCGCTCCTGGTCGCCGCGCTCGCGCACGCCGGGGGACGCCACGACGTGTGGTGGACCGCCCCCGCCACGACCTCCTGACGGCCGTCAGACGGCGGCGATCCCGTCGCCGAGCATCTTCGCGCCGATCACCAGCAGCAGCACCGCCATGATCGCCGCGTTGTTCCGCACCATCCAGGTCTTCAGGTCGTCCAGCAGCGCCGCCGCCCGCGGCCCGGTCGCCAGGTAGACCACCAGCGGGGCGGCGACACCGAGCGACGCGACCACGACGAACACCGCGAGCGCGACGGCCCGGCTGCCCGCGTCCGGCGTCGCCGCGGCGATGGAGGTGGCACCGGACACCACGAGCAGCAGGTTCTTCGGGTTGACGACGCCCAGCAGCACGGCGAGCCCGAACGCCCTGACCGGGGTGAAGGTGTCGATCGCGTGCATCCACCCCGGCGTCGGCGGGACGGCGTCGCCGCGGGGACGGCCGCGCCAGCTCCGCACCGCCAGCGCGAGCAGCAGGACGCCGAGGACCACCTTGAGGACGGCCACCCACGTGGGGGTGTCCGGGTCGTCCCCGGTCGCCGCCCCCGTCACCAGGACGACGACCGTGCCCAGCGCCGCGATGCCGAGGACCCAGCCGAGCAGGAAGCCGGCCGCGTTCGAGCGCGCCCGCGGCGTGACGAGCATCAGCACGACGGCGACGATCGGCATCGGGCTGATCAGCACCCCCACCGCGACGGGCAGGGACTGGCCGATCGCCGCACCCACGGCCGGGTCTCTCGGCTGCGCGGTCGCCTCAGACGTTCTCGTCGAACGCGTCGCGGAGCTTCTGCTCCTCCTGCTCGGACAGGTTGGTGTGGATGAGCTCGCCGTGGATGCCCTGCTCCTTGAGCGCGCCGATGACGCGGTCGGTGACCGCGCCGGAGGACAGCACGAAGAGCGCGGAGGTGCCCGGTGTGACCTTGCTGCGGACGGCGTCGATGAAGTCGTCGTCGATGCCCACGTCGGCGAGCGACCCGCCGAGAGCGCCCGCGGCCGCGCCCACCGCGGCACCGAGCAGCGGGACGAAGAACAGCAGGCCGAACAGCATGCCCCAGAAGGTGCCGCCCAGGGCCCCCGCGGCGGTGAGGTTGTTCGACTGGCGGGTCTTCGGCTTCTTGCGGCTGGGCTCCCAGGACACCGTGGCGGCGTCGTGCACCTGGATGAGCTCCTGCTTCTGCAGGGCGAGCAGGGCCTGCTCGGCCCGGTCCGCGCCCTCGGGGGTCTCGAACTTCCACGCGCTGAGAGTGGCCACCGTCATCTCCTCGTCACTGGTCCGTCAGGTCAGGTCAGCGTCGCCGCCCGGAGCACCGCACCACCTCATCCGGACGAGGTGAGTCCCGTCGGCCGGGCCCGTTCCGGCCGCTGCCGCGCGTCAGGTCGCGGGCCGCCCGGCCTGCCGGGCCTGCAACCGCTTGCGCAGGAAGGCGAGCGGCAGCAGCCACGTGGCCAGGGCGGTCACCAGCCAGACCAGGACCACCGCGGCGATCCAGGTCGCGGCGCCACCCGTGATCTCGATCCCGCCGGTGAAGGCCGAGGCGATCAGCAGCGCGACGTAGGTCGAGACCAGCCCGACCCCGCCCAGGAACGCGCTGGCGTACCGCTTCGCGACCGTCGCGATGAACGGTGCCAGCACCGACTGCGCCACCGTGAAGACGACGACGGCGGCCAGGAACCCCGTGGCGGTCAGGTGGAACCCGTCCAGCACGAGCGACGTCACCCACAGCCCGAGCGCCGCGGACCCGAGGAAGATCGCGACCCGGATCAGGAAGATGATCATGCGCGGCGGCCTCCGTCGCTGTGCGGTGCGGCCACCTGCGGGTCGACGGGCATGGCTGCCTCCTGGGTCTGCGCCGGCCGCCCCGGCGCGGCGGCTGCTCCCAGCGTCACGACGTCGCCGCCGGCGGGCATCACCTGGGACGGATGAAGCCGGGGTGCGGACGTCACGGCGCGCGCAGGTGCGCCGCGATCGCGTCGTCGACGGAGTCGTAGCGCGGCAGCGGGCCGTCGTCGTCGGCGGCCGCCCGCAGGACGTCGCGGACCTGCCCGACGTCCTCGGCGAGGACGAGCCGCGCGCCGGACCGGTCCAGGTCCCGGCGCAGCAGCCCGAGCATCCCGGCGGCGGCGCTGTCGACGAACGGCACCGTCCGCGCGTCCAGCACCACGAGCCCGGCGTGCTGCTCCGCCGCCAGCGCCCGCACGACGGCGCGCACCGTCTCGGCGTTGGCGAAGAACAGGCCGGACTCGACCCGCACCACGAGGACGCCCGGCACGGAGCCGCCCGGGGCCTTGCCGCGGACCGTGCGCCGCTCGGCGTCCACCCACGTGCCGTGCTGGTCCATGACCAGGGTCGCGACGTGCGGTCGCGAGGCCCGGGCGAGCAGCAGCACGAGCGAGATCAGGACACCGACCACCAGCCCCGGGAGGGTGTCGAGCACCAGCACCCCGACCAGGGCGGCGAGCGCGGCGTACGCGTCGAACCGGGCGGCGTTGCCGTAGAGCCGGCGGCCCGACGCACCGGCCAGCGCCCACAGGCGCCGCAGCGCCCGGACGTCGACCAGCTCGACGACGGCGGCGATGACGACCGCCGCGAGCGTGGCCTCGGGCAGCTGCTCGAAGACCGGGGTCAGGAACAGCAGGGTCGCCAGGGTCAGCACCGCCGCCGTCATCCCGGACAGCTGGGTCCGGGCACCGGCGCCGCCGTTCACCGCGGTCTTGGACAGGCTGCCGTTCACCACCATCCCGGACGCCAGCCCCGAGCCGAGGTTCGCCAGGCCCATCCCGAGCAGCTCGCGGTTCGCGTCGACGTCGTAGCCGGCGCGGGCGGCGTAGGCCTTCGCCGCGCCGAGCGCCTCGGCGAAGCCCACGAGCATGACGCCCGCGGCGGGACCGACCAGGTCGCCGTAGGTGCTCAGGTCCACGTCCGGCAGACCGAGGGGCGGCAGCCCGGCGTCGATCGGGCCCACCACGGCCACCCCGCCCTCCGACAGGCCCAGGGTCAGCGCCGCCACGATCCCGAGCGCGACCACGACGAGCGAGCCGGGCACCCGCGCGGCGTACCGGCGCAGGAGCAGCAGGACCGTCAGGCAGGTCACGCCCAGGACGGCGGTCACGGGGTCGGTGTCGGGCAGCCGGCGGACCAGGTCCACCGTCTTCTCGACGAAGCTGCCCGCGCCCTTGGGCACGCCGAGCAGCGCCGGCACCTGGCCCACGATGATGACGAGCGCGAGGCCCACGATGAAGCCCTTGAGGACCGGCTCGGAGATGAACGAGGCCAGGAACCCCGCTCGTACCGCCCCGGCGACCACGCACAGCACGCCCGTGACCAGGGCCGTGGCCGTGGTCAGCGCCCAGAACGCGGCCGCGTCGCCGGGCCGGAACGCGGCGACGACGCCGGCGGACAGCGCCGCCGTCGCGGACATCGGTCCCACGACGAGGTGCCGGGAGCTGCCCGCGGCGGCGTACAGGAGCAGGGACGGGACCGCGGCGTACAGCCCGACCACCGGGGGGACGCCGGCGATCGTCGCGTAGGCGAGCGACTCCGGGACCAGGACGGCCCAGACGGTGAGCCCGGCGAGCAGGTCGGTCCCGAGCCAGGCGCGCCGGTAGCCCGACAGGGACGGGTAGAGCCAGCTGCGGGACACGGCGCTCCTCGGCCGACGGGGGTGCGAGGGCCAGACCACCCCACCGGGCCCGGCCCCGTCGTCACCCGGGCGGAATGAGCGGCTGCCGCAGCCCCGGCGTCAGACGATCTTGGGGAACGTCGCGAGCAGGACCACGCCGACGACGAACAGCGTCCCGGCGAGCGCGACGAGGGCGTGCCGGGGGAGCGGCCGCTGCGCCCGCTCGGACAGCGCGGTGAAGAACAGCACGAGCGCGAACAGCACCGTCAGCAGCGTGTAGTCGTCGCCGCGCTGGTTGTTGCGCAGCGCGGCCTCGAAGGAGGCGTCGGCGCGGGCGTCGGCCTCGGCGGCCTCGGTGGTGCCCGGTGGGCGGTACGAGTCCAGCGCGAACGGGCTCGGCGGCGCGTCGGGATCCTCCAGGGGACGGGCCGCGACCCACTCCTCGAAGGCCGGCCGGAACCGCTCGGCGAACCGCTGCTCGACGAAGGCCGCGAGCTCGTCGTCGTCCTGCGCCACCGCCTCCAGCCACACCGCGAAGGTCTGCAGGTCGTAGCCGCGCGCCGCCTCCGCGGTGGCGCTCCACCGCGTCGCCTCGATCCGCTGGGCGGACGCGCGGGAGAACGCGATGGACATCTCCCCGCCCCACTTGCTCGCCTCGAACCCGCTCCACGCGGTCAGGACGGCGGTCACGGTGAGGATCACGAGCGCGACGGCGTCGCGGACGCGCGACCGCCGCGCCTGCTCCTGCTCCGTGCCGGTCCGGTCCATCGCTCCTCCTCGCCGCGACCCGGCGCCGGGCGCCGCGCACTGCCGCGACCGTAGGGGCAGCCGTCCGCGGCGGGCGTCACCCCGGCGGGATGACCAGCGCCGGGGGCGCAGCCCTGGCGGTGCCGGTGCGGCGGGCCTAGGCTGCAGGCGCGGCTACGACTCCCGGGCGTGCGCGCTCGGGCCAGACTCCCTCTGTGCCTTCTGCGATCGCGACGTCGATCGTCCGGACGGGGTTTCGCGCATGGTGCAGGGGCAGATGTCCGTCCGCGAGATCACCGCGCCGGCGGTGCTGTCCTCGATCGCGACCCTGCGGCACTGGGCGGTCGACCACGGACGCGTCGCCGGCGCGACCCACGGGGCGCTGGCCGCGGTGGAGCTCACCGCGAGCGAGGTGGTGACGAACGCCGTCGTGCACACCCCGGCCACGGTCGACGTGACCATGCGGTTCAGCCTCGACGGGCCCGCGATGTACTTCGAGGTGCAGGACGACGAGCAGACCCTGCCGCGGGTCCGCGCCCGGGACGCCGGGACACCCGGCGGGCTCGGCCTGCACCTGGTCGAGGCGCTGTCCGACCGCTGGGGCTGCCGGCTGGGCGAGTCCGGCGGGAAGGTCGTCTGGTTCGCGATCGGTCTCGGCTGACCCGCGGGTCCGCCGGACCGGTCAGCACGGCGCCAGCCGGAAGACCGGCCACCCGATCTCGGTCCGCCAGGCCGCCGGGTCGGGGGTGTCCCGCGGCGCGACCCGGTAGATCTCGTGCACCGGACCGGCGACCTCCAGCGCGTTGGCCACGACCCAGGCGCCGAGCTCGCCGTAGGTGACGTCGATGTCGTCGTGCGGCCCCACGTGCGTCGTGACGGCGAGCTCCACGGCAGGGAGGGTGACCGGGCGGACCCGGCCGGCGCGCGGCGGCCGGTCGGTCGGGCGGTACACGAGGACGTGGCCACTGCCCTCCTCGAACAGCGCGTTGGAGTAGAGGCCGCCGGGGACGCCGGTCCGCTCGCCGACCAGGGCGTCCAGCTCGGCCATCGCGCCGGAGTACCAGGCGATCACGTCGTCGTACGCCACATCGTCCTCCACCGCGGCCACGGTGGTCGCCGGCACCGTCCGGAGCTCGACCGCCCGCGGCGCGGGGTCCGGCCGCAGCAGGCGGCGGAGCGACGCGACCGCGGTGCGCGTGCGGTCGAGCTCGGACTCCAGCCGCTGCAGGTGGTCGGCGACCAGGCCGGCGCGGTCGACGGGGTCGGGGGAGCGCAGGATGCGCCGCACGTCGGCCAGGGGGACGTCGAGCTCGCGCAGCCGGCGGACGACCTGCGCGGTGGGGATCTGGTCCGGGCTGTAGTAGCGGTACCCGGTCGCGTCGTCCACGGCGGCCGGCTCGAGCAGGCCCGCGTCGTGGTACCGGCGCAGCGTGCGCACGCTCAGGTGCGTCATCCGGGAGAACTCGCCGATGGCCAGCACGCCCGCCATGATGCACCCTCTCCCGGGGGGAGGGTCCAGTGCTGGACCCTCCCGCACCGGGAGGGCGCACGGTCGGGGCATGACCACAGCGACCAGCATCCGGCCCGACGAGCTGCCGGCCCCGATCCGCACCTACCTCGCCGCGCACGCGGCGTCCGACCCCGACGCGGCGCTGCCGGCGTTCACGCCGACCGCCGTGGTCGTCGACGACGGCACGACCTACCGCGGCACCGACGAGGTCCGGCGGTTCCTGGCGAAGGCCGGTGCCGAGTTCACGTACACGACCGAGCTGATCGGCGCGCAGCGCGTCGACGACGCGCACTGGGTCGCCACGCACCGCCTCGTCGGGGACTTCCCCGGGGGCGTCGTGGTGCTCGCGTACCGGTTCACGACGACCGGCGACCGCATCGCCGAGCTCGTCATCGCACCCTGACCCCGCACCACCCACCGAGAGGAACTGCCATGACCAGCAGCAAGCCCACCGTCGTCCTCGTGCACGGCGCCTTCGCCGACTCCTCCAGCTGGAACGACGTGATCGCCCGGCTCCGCGCGGACGGCTACCCGGTGGTCGCGGTGGCGAACCCGCTGCGCTCCCTGCGCGGCGACGCCGAGCTCCTGCGTGACGTCCTGGACGGCGTGGACGGCCCGGTCGTCCTCGCCGGCCACTCCTACGGCGGCAGCGTGCTGAGCGAGGCCGCCGCGGGGCACCCGCGGGTGCAGGCGCTCGTGTTCGTCGCGAGCTTCCTGCTGGACGAGGGCGAGAGCACCGGCGAGCTGGCCGGCAGGTACCCGGGCAACGAGCTCGGGACCGCGCTGCGACCGGTCCCGGTCCGCGGCCCCGACGGGCGGACGGTCGACGACCTGTCCATCGAGCAGGAGAAGTTCCACGCGGTCTTCGCCGCCGACGTGCCGGCCGACGTCGCCGCGCTGATGGCGGTCACGCAGCGGCCGATCATCGCCGACGCGCTCGCGGACAAGGCGACGGCGGCGGCCTGGAAGACCGTCCCGTCCTGGACCGTCGTCACGCTCCGGGACCTGGCGGTCCCGGCCGAGGCGCAGCGGTTCATGGCGCAGCGGGCCTCGTCGCACGTGGTCGAGGTGGACGCCTCGCACGCCGTGACCGTCTCCCGGCCGGACGAGGTGGCACGCGTCATCGACGAGGCCGCCCGGGCGACCACGGCGTGATGCCCCCGGGAGCGCGCACGACGACGCACGACGAGCAGCACGACGTGGTGGTCGTCGGCGGCGGCGCCGCCGGGCTGGGAGCGGCGCTCGCGCTGGCCCGGGCCCGGCGCACCGTGCTGGTGGTGGACGCCGGACGCCCGCGCAACGCCCCGGCGGCGCACGTGCACCAGGTGCTCGGCCGTGAGGGCACGCCGCCCGCGGAGCTCCTCGCGATCGGCCGCCGCGAGGTCACCGGGTACGGGGGAGCGGTGCTCGGCGGGCGGGTGTCCGCCCTGACCCGGGCGGACGACGGCTTCCGCGTCGACCTGGCGGACGGACGGTCGGTGCGCGCGCGCCGGGTCCTGGTCGCGACGGGGCTGACCGACCAGCTGCCCGACGTGCCCGGGCTCGCGGGGCTGTGGGGGACGAGCGTGCTGCACTGCCCGTACTGCCACGGCTGGGAGGTGCGGGACCGGCCGATCGGGGTGCTCGGGTCCGGGTCGCAGAGCGCGGTCCAGGCGCTGCTCTGGCGGCAGTGGAGCGAGGACGTCGTGCTGTTCCCGCACACCGCGGCGGCACCCACGGCCGAGGAGCGCGTGCTGCTCACGGCCCGCGGGGTGCGGGTGGTCGAGGGCACGGTCGCCGGGCTCGAGGTCGTCGCCGGGGCGCTCGCGGGCGTCCGCCTCGCGTCCGGGGACGTCGTCGCGCGCGAGGCGCTGGTCGTCGCGCCGCGGTTCACGGCCGAGGCGGGGCTGCTGGCGGGCCTGGGCGTCGAGCCGGTCGAGCAGGTGGTGCACGGCGCCGTGCGGGGGACGCGGGTGCCCGCCGACCCCGCAGGCCGGACGGAGGTGCCGGGCGTGTGGGTGGCCGGGAACGTCGCCGACGTGACCGCCCAGGTGATGGCCGCGGCGGCGCACGGGGTCGCGGCCGCGGCGGCGATCAACGTGGACCTGGTGCTCCAGGACGCGCGGGTCGCGGCCCGTCTGGCGTCACCTCGGTGAGCCGCCGGGACAGGTAGCGGCGCTCGGCCTCGTTCACCACGAGGCCGAGCGCCTCCCGGTACGCCTCCGCCGCGGGCTCCCGCCGGCCCGCCCGGCGCAGCAGGTCGGCACGCGCCGCGGGGACGTAGTGGCTGCCGGCCAGCCGCCCGTCCGCCGCCACGGTGTCGATCGCCGCGAGCCCGGCGTCCGCCCCGTCGGCCATCCCGGTGGCGACCGCCCCGGCCAGGCCGGCGAAGGGCGACGGCGCGAGCTCGAGCAGGTCCCCGTACAGCCGGGCGACCGTCGTCCAGTCGGTGCCTGCCGGGGGCGTCGCGCGCGCGTGCTCCGCCGCGATCCGCGCCTGCAGCAGGTACGGCCCCGTCCTGCCGCCCGAGCGGACCAGGCCCTGAGCGGCCGCCAGCACGGCGGTCGCCTCGGAGATGCCCGCCGCGTCCCACCGGCCGCGGTCCTGGTCCTCCAGCGGGACCAGGTCGCCGGCCGCGTCCACCCGGGCCGCCCGGCGCGAGTCCTGCAGCAGCACCAGCGCGAGCAGGCCCAGCACCTCGGGGTCGTCCGGCACGAGGCGCGCGACCAGCCGGCCGAGCCGCACCGCCTCGTCGCACAGCCCGGCACGCACCAGGTCGGTCCCCGCGCCCGCCGCGTACCCCTCCGTGAAGACGAGGTAGACCACCGCGAGCACGCCGTCGAGCCGCTCGGGGAGCCGGTCGGCGGGCGGCACCCGGTAGGGGATGCGCGCCTCGGTGATCTTCCGGCGGCCCCGGACCAGCCGCTTGGCCATCGCCGCCTCGGAGGTGCCGAAGGCGCGGGCGATCTCCGGGACGGTCAGCCCGCACACGGTCCGCAGCGTGAGCGCCACCTGCACCTCGAGGGCGAGCGCGGGGTGGCAGCAGGTCGCGACGAGCGCGAGCCGGTCGTCGCCGAGCGCGCGCGGGTCGTCGGGCTCCGGGCCGGGCACGTCGTCGGTCCTCGTCATGGCCGCCACCTCCGCCAGCCGCCGTGCCTCGGTGCCCGCGCGGCGCAGCCGGTCCAGGGCGCTGCGCCGGGCGGTGGTGGTGAGCCACGCCCCGGGACGGTCGGGCACCCCGTCCCGGGGCCAGGTGCGGGTCGCCGCGGCGAACGCGTCCTGCGCGCAGTCCTCCGCGAGCGCCCAGTCACCCGTCACGCGGATCACCGTGGCCACGACCCGCGCCCACTCCTCGCGGAAGGCCCGGGTCAGGGCGTCGTCGACGACGGTCACGGCTGCCAGAGCGGCCGGACCTCGACCGCCCCGACGGCGGCCGCGGGGTGCCGGGCGGCGGCGTCGATCGCGGCGTCCAGGTCGGGCGCGGCGATCATCGCCACCCCGGCGACCTGCTCCGCCACCTCGGCGTACGGGCCGTGGGCCACGACGGTGCGCCCGTCGCGGACGCGGACGGTGCGCGCCTCGGCGGCCGGGCGCAGCCGGTGGCCGCCGCGGTCGACGTCGCGCAGCTCCTCCGCCCACGCGGCGGGCGCCTCGTCGGGGTGCGGCGAGCCGTCCGGCACCTCGCCCATCAGCAGCAGGTAGTGGCCGGCCCCGGCGTCGTCCGGCGCGAGCACGTGCCCGTCCGGCGCAGTGCCGTCGAACGGCCACGCCTCCCGGACCTCGATCGCGCCGAACCGGGCGGCCGGGTGCGCGGCGGCCAGGGCGACCGCGGTGTCCAGGTCGGGCACGTCGAGGACGTCGAACCCGCCGACCAGCTCCTTGTACTCGGCGAACGGCCCGTCGGTGACGAGCGTGCGCCCGTCACGCACCCGCACGGTGGTCGCGGTGCCGGCGTCGGCCAGGCGGTGCCCCTCCCGCCGCCCGGCGCGGTCGGCCTGCTCGACCCAGGCGGACGGGTCGGCCTGGTCGGGGGTGGGTGCGGCGTCGACGCCCACCCGCACGAACGTCACGTAGGTCATGGCTCCTCCTCGGTGTCGGCTTCTGTCACCTGGACGACGCACGGGATCGCGTCACGAGGACACCCCCGCATCATCGGCGACCGGCCGGTGCGGGGTCGAGGGGTGTCCCCGGGGCGGGCGCGGGTGCGTCGGGAAGGTGAGCGGCGCCCGGTCGGCGGGCGCCGCCGCACCCGAGGAGGTCCCCGTGCACTCCGACCCGCCGCCGCTCGCGCTGCTGCTGTCCCGGCGCTCCGTGATCACCGAGTCCCGCAGCGCGCTCCCGGACGCGCCCCAGGTCCTGCCCGTGCCGCGACGGCCACGGAGGTGGTGGCGCCGAGCGCGGCCGGGCAGGGCAGCCGACCGGCCCCGGCACGACACGGGCGGCTAGCGCGGCGGAGACCCGCCGCACGGGTTCCGTCAGCAACAGCCCGGGACCCGTATGGAAGTCGTGAGGACGGCCGCCGGCGGTCCGGAGCGGGTGTGTGGTGGACGACGGCCCGGCAACGACCGGGCCCGTCGCTCCGCCCGGTCGGGCGGGTGACGAGGTTCGACGTCTGGAGTCCCCTCGTGCTGGACCTGGTGCTCGTGGCGGCCGTGGTCGCCCTGTTCGCGCTCGTGGGCGCTGTCGCCGCGGGGGTCGAGAAGCTGTGATCGTGCTCGACCTCGCCGCGGCGGCGCTGGGCGTCGCGGCGGTCGTCTACCTGGTGTGGGCGCTCGTGAAGCCGGAGACGTTCTGATGGCCGCGTGGACGGCCGCCGCGCAGGTCCTCCTCGCGGCGCTGGTGCTGGCCGCCCTGTACCGCCCGCTCGGCGACTACCTGGCCCACGTGTACACCTCCGTGCGGGACCTGCGGGTCGAGCGCGGCCTCTACCGCCTGATCGGCGTCGACCCCCGCTCGGAGCAGTCGTGGCGGGCGTACGTGCGCAGCCTGCTCGCGTTCTCCCTGGTCGGCGTGCTGCTGGTCTACGTGCTGCAGCGGGCGCAGACCTGGCTGCCGTGGGACCTCGGGATGCCCCGGGTCGGGCCGCACCTGGCGTTCAACACGGCGATCTCGTTCGTCACCAACACCAACTGGCAGTCGTACTCGCCGGACGTCACGCTGGGTTACGCGGTGCAGGCGCTCGGCCTCGCGGTGCAGAACTTCGTGTCCGCCGCGGTCGGTCTCGCGGTCGCGGTCGCGCTTGTCCGCGGGTTCGCCCGGCGCGGCACCGGCACCATCGGCAACTTCTGGGTCGACCTCACCCGCGGCACCCTGCGCATCCTGCTGCCGGTCTCGGTCCTGGCCGCGCTGGTGCTGATCGCCGGTGGCGTGATCCAGAACTGGGCGGGCTTCACGGACGTGACGACGCTCGCCGGCGGGACGCAGCAGATCCCCGGCGGGCCGGTCGCCTCGCAGGAGGCGATCAAGCTGCTCGGCACGAACGGCGGCGGCTTCTTCAACGCGAACTCGTCGCACCCGTTCGAGAACCCGTCCGGGTGGACCAGCCTGTTCCAGGTCCTGCTGATGCTGGCGATCCCGTTCTCCCTGCCGCGCACGTTCGGCCGGATGGTCGGCAGCCACCGGCAGGGCTACGCGATCCTCGCGGCGATGGCGACGATCTTCCTGGTCAGCCTGACGCTGCTGACCGTCGTCGAGAGCCGCGGCGCGGGCACGGCCCCGGAGCTCGCCGGCGGCGCGATGGAGGGCAAGGAGCAGCGGTTCGGCATCGCGGCGACCACGCTGTTCGGCAGCGTCAGCACGCTGACGTCGACCGGTGCGGTCAACGGCATGCACGACTCGTTCACCGCGCTCGGCGGCCTGTTCCCGATGCTCAACATGATGCTCGGCGAGGTCGCCCCCGGCGGCGTCGGCTCGGGGCTGTACGGGATGCTCGTGCTGGCCGTCCTCGCGGTGTTCGTCGGCGGCCTGATGGTCGGCCGGACGCCGGAGTACCTGGGCAAGAAGCTCGGCCCGCGCGAGATCAAGCTCGCGTCGCTGTACATCCTGGTCACGCCGACGCTGGTCCTGACCGGGACCGCGCTGTCGTTCGCGATCCCGGCGGTCCGGGCCGACGTCGAGGCGACGTCGGTCTGGAACCCCGGCGTGCACGGCTTCTCCGAGGTGCTCTACGCGTTCACGTCCGCGGCCAACAACAACGGGTCCGCGTTCGCCGGCCTGACGGCCGACACCCCGTGGCTGAACACCGCGCTGGGCGTCGCGATGCTGCTCGGCCGGTTCGTGCCCGTCGTGCTGGTCCTGGCGCTCGCGGGCTCGCTCGCCGCGCAGGACAGGGTGCCGTCCACCGCGGGCACGCTGCCCACCCACCGGCCGCTGTTCGTCGGCCTGCTCACGGGCGTCGTCGTGATCGTGACCGCCCTGACCTACTTCCCCGTTCTCGCGCTGGGTCCCCTGGCGGAAGGTCTGTGAATCCCATGTCCGTGCTCACCACACCCGAGGCCCCCGCGGCGCCGGCCACCGCGCACACCTCGTCCGCGCCGCAGCGCGCGTTCAGCGCGCGCCAGCTCCGGGACGCGCTCCCGGGCGCGTTCCGCAAGCTCGACCCGCGCCTCCTGTGGCACAACCCCGTGATGTTCGTCGTCGAGGTCGGGGCCGTCCTCACCACCGTGCTCGCCGTCGCGGAGCCGTTCACCGGCGGACCCGCGGACTCCGGCGGCACCGCCACACCCGGCACCTTCACCGCGGCCATCGCGGTCTGGCTCTGGCTCACCGTGCTGTTCGCCAACCTCGCCGAGGCCGTCGCCGAGGGCCGTGGCAAGGCCCAGGCGGACAGCCTGCGCCAGACCCGGTCCAGCACGTCGGCGACCGTGGTCGACGGGTACGACGCGGCGGGCGACCCCGGCGCCGAGCACACCCGCACCCGGTCCGTCGCCTCGCCCGACCTGACCCTCGGGGACGTCGTCGTGGTCACCGCCGGCGAGCTGGTCCCGGGCGACGGCGACATCGTCTGGGGCATCGCCTCGGTGGACGAGTCGGCGATCACCGGGGAGTCCGCCCCGGTGGTCCGGGAGTCCGGCGGCGACCGCAGCGCGGTGACCGGGGGCACCCGGGTGCTGTCCGACCGGATCGTCGTGCGGATCACGTCGAAGCCCGGCGAGACGTTCGTCGACCGGATGATCGCCCTGGTCGAGGGCGCCGCCCGGCAGAAGACGCCGAACGAGATCGCGCTGAACATCCTGCTGGCGTCCCTGTCGGTGGTGTTCGTGGTCGTCGCGCTGACGCTGAACCCGATCGCCGCCTACGCCGGGGCGTCCGTCAGCGTGCCGGTGCTGGTCGCCCTGCTCGTCTGCCTGATCCCCACGACCATCGGCGCGCTGCTGTCCGCCATCGGCATCGCGGGCATGGACCGGCTGGTCCAGCGCAACGTGCTCGCGATGTCGGGTCGTGCGGTCGAGGCCGCCGGCGACGTCACGACGCTGCTGCTCGACAAGACCGGCACCATCACCTACGGCAACCGGCGCGCGGTGGACCTCCTGCCGCTCACCGGGGTGGACGCCCACGAGCTGGTGCGCGCCGCCGCGCAGGCGTCGGCCGCCGACCCGACGCCGGAGGGGAGGTCGATCGTCGACCTCGCCTGCGCACGGGGTGCGGCCGGGGACGTCGCGACGCTCGCCCCCGGCACCGAGGTGGTCCCGTTCACCGCCCAGACCCGGATGAGCGGCGTCGACCTGCCCGACGTCACCCGGATCCGCAAGGGCGCCGGCTCGGCCGTCGTCGCCTGGCTCGAGGAGGAGGGCTCCCTGGCGCCGGCGGTCCGGCGGGAGCTGGGCGACCGCGTCGAGGGGATCTCCTCGAGCGGCGGCACGCCCCTGGTGGTCGCGACCACGGACCGGTCCGGCGCCGGCCGGGTCCTGGGTGTCGTCCACCTCAAGGACGTCGTCAAGGAGGGGCTGGCCGACCGGTTCGCCGAGCTGCGCGCGATGGGCATCCGCACCGTCATGATCACCGGCGACAACCCGCTCACCGCGAAGGCCATCGCGGCCGAGGCCGGGGTCGACGACTTCCTCGCCGAGGCCACGCCGGAGGACAAGCTCGCGCTCATCCGGCGGGAGCAGGAGGGCGGCCACCTGGTCGCGATGACCGGGGACGGCACCAACGACGCCCCGGCGCTCGCGCAGGCGGACGTCGGCGTCGCGATGAACACCGGCACGTCGGCCGCCAAGGAGGCCGGGAACATGGTCGACCTGGACTCGGACCCGACCAAGCTGATCGACATCGTCCGGATCGGCAAGCAGCTGCTCATCACCCGCGGCGCGCTCACCACGTTCTCGATCGCGAACGACGTCGCGAAGTACTTCGCGATCATCCCCGCGCTGTTCGCGGGGGTGTTCCCGGGCCTCGCGACCCTCAACCTCATGCAGCTGGGCTCGCCGGCCTCCGCGATCCTCTCGGCGATCGTCTTCAACGCCCTGGTCATCGTGGTGCTGATCCCGCTGTCGCTGCGCGGCGTGCAGTACCGCGCCGCCGCCGCGTCCTCGATCCTCGGCCGCAACCTGCTCGTCTACGGGCTCGGCGGCGTCGTCGCCCCCTTCCTCGGCATCAAGCTGATCGACCTGGTCGTCGGCCTGCTGCCCGGCTTCTGAGAAGACTGGACACCACCATGAGCTCCCCCCGCACCACCTGGCCGCACCTGCTCGTCGCCCTGCGGGCGATGCTCGTCCTCACCGTGATCCTGGGGATCGCGTACCCCCTGCTGGTCACCGGGCTCGGCCGGCTGCTGCCGGCGCGCGCCGACGGCTCGATGGTGACCGACGCCGGCGGCACCGTCGTCGGCTCGTCCCTGATCGGCCAGTCGTTCACCGACTCCGCCGGCGCGCCGCTCGCGCAGTACTTCCAGTCCCGGCCGTCGGCCGCCGGGGACGGCTACGACGCGGCTGCGTCGTCCGGGTCCAACTGGGGTCCCGAGAACCCCGACCTCGTGGCGGCGATCGAGGAGCGCCGCGCCGCGGTCGCCGCGCTGGAGGGCGTGGACCCGGCCGACGTGCCGGTCGACGCGCTCACCGCCTCGGCCTCGGGCCTCGACCCGCACATCAGCCCGGCCTACGCCGAGCTGCAGGTGCGGCGCGTCGCGGCGGAGCGCGGGCTCGCCGAGGACGAGGTCCGCGGCCTGGTCGCCGCCGCCACCACGGGGCCGGACCTCGGGGTGCTCGGTCAGGCGGGGGTGAACGTGCTCGAGCTGAACCTGGCGCTGGACGCGCGCGGCTGAGACCCGTGCGGGCCCGGGCGCGACCCCGGGCCCGCACCACCTCTTGCGGCGGCACCACGGGTGCCGGAGTATCCGAGGCGAACCCGCCGACCAGGAGGCCAGCGTGACCAGCGAGACCACCGCGACCACCGCGACCACCGGCACCCCTCCGGAGAACCTCCGGGAGTACATCGAGTACCTGCGTGACAGCGGCTACACGGTGCGCGACGGGCACACCCCGGACCCGGACCTGATCGACCCGCAGGGCAACCCGGTCTACACGTGGCAGGAGGGCTACCCGTACGACGAGCTGATGGACCGCGACGAGTACGAGCTGAAGAAGTACCAGCTGCAGGTCGAGCTCCTGAAGTTCCAGTACTGGCTCGAGGACAACGACAAGCGCGCGATCATCCTGTTCGAGGGCCGCGACGCCGCCGGCAAGGGCGGCACGATCAAGCGGTTCACCGAGCACCTCAACCCGCGCACCGCCCGCGTCGTCGCGCTCTCCAAGCCCAGCGACCGCGAGCGCGGCCAGTGGTACTTCCAGCGCTACGTGCAGCACCTGCCCACGGCCGGCGAGATCGTCATGTTCGACCGGTCCTGGTACAACCGCGCCGGGGTCGAGCGCGTGATGGGCTTCGCCTCCGACGAGGAGTACCAGGCGTTCATGGCGCAGGCCCCGGCGTTCGAGAAGATGCTGGTGGACGCCGGCATCCACGTCACCAAGCTGTGGTTCTCGGTGTCCCGCACGGAGCAGCGGACGCGGTTCGCCATCCGGCAGCTCGACCCCGTCCGGCGCTGGAAGCTGTCGCCGATGGACCTGGCCTCGCTGGACCGGTGGGACGACTACACCGCGGCCAAGGAGGAGATGTTCCGCCGCACCGACAAGCGGCACGCCCGGTGGACGATCATCCGGTCCAACGACAAGAAGCGCGCCCGGATCAACGCCATGCGGTTCTTCCTCAACCAGTTCGACTACGAGGGCAAGGACACCGCCGTCGTCGGCCGGCCCGACCCGCTGCTGGTGATCCGCGGCAAGAACGAGCCCGCCGACGAGTGACCCGGCTCGCTACGCTCGACGGGTCCGGCTGACGACCGGCCGGGGACCCACCGAGGAGCAGCCATGGGGCGCCTGCACATCGACCTGTTCGTCACCCTCGACGGCGTCGCGCAGGCGCCGGGCGGCCCGGAGGAGGACCCGTCCGACGGCTTCCCGTACGGCGGCTGGCAGGCGCCGTTGGACGACGACGTCGTGAGCCGGGAGGTCGGCGCCGGCATCGCGCGGATGGACGCGCTGGTGCTGGGTCGCCGGACGTACGACATCTTCGCCGCGTACTGGCCGCGGCACGGGGACGACCCGATCGGGCGGCAGCTGAACGCGGTGCCGAAGTACGTCGCCAGCCGCGGGACGCCGGAGCTCGGGTGGCCGGGGAGCACGCTGCTCGGACCCGACCTCGCCGCGGGGCTGCGCGCGGTGCGGGACCGGCACGAGTCCGTGCACGTCATCGGCAGCGTCGACCTGGTGCAGACACTGCTCGCGGAGCGGCTGTTCGACGTGCTGACGCTCTGGGTCTACCCCGTGCTGCTGGGCCGGGGCAAGAAGGTGTTCCCGGACGGGGTGCGGGCGTCCGGGCTCCGGCTGCTCCAGCCGCCGATCGCCGGGAGCGCGGGCGTCGTGCAGCTGCGGTACGGCCCGACGGGCGAGGACCCCGGGACCGGCGTCGTGGGCGCGCCCGACGACCCGGCCGCCTGAGCGCGACGTGGACCGCGGGGTCACGGGGCCGGGGGTCACGGTGCCGGGGGTCGAGGTGCGGGGCGTCGAGGTGCTGGGGGTCGCGGTGCACGCCGTCGAGCACGGCGCGGGCCGGCCGGTGCTCGTCCTGCACGGGGCGGGCGTGGACCACCGGGAGCCGGAGGCGTGCTTCGACCCGCCGCTCGCGCTGCGCGGCGGGCTGCGGCGCCTCTACCCGGACCTGCCCGGCGCGGGCCGGACGCCGGCGCCGGCCTCCGTCGCCAGCGCGGACGACGTCCTGGACGTGCTGCTCGCCTGGGCCGACCGGGTGGCAGGGACCGAGCCCGTGCTGCTGGTCGGGCACTCGGCGGGGGCGTCCTACGCGCAGGGATTCGCCGCGCGGCGCCCCGACCGCGTCGCCGGGCTGGCGCTGGTGTGCCCCCTGCTGGCCGGCACCCGCGACGTCCCGGAGCACCGCCCGGTCGTCGCGGCGCCCGGCCTCGGGGACGCGGGGTTCCGGGAGTACCTCGTGCGGCAGACGCCGGCGATGCTGGACCGGTACGAGCGGTTCGTGGTGCCCGGTGCGGCGCTCGCGGACGAGGCCGCGGCGACGCGGATCGGCGCGCGCTGGGAGCTGACCCTGCCGCCGGGCGCGCGGTACGACGGGCCGGTGCTGCTGGTCGCGGGCCGGCAGGACTCGACCGTCGGGTACGCCGCGACCGTCGACCTGCTCCCGGCGTACCCGCGGGCGACGCTCGCGGTCGTCGACGGTGCCGGGCACGCGCTGCCGCACGAGCAGCCGGCCGTGCTGGCGGGGCTGCTCGCGGGGTGGCTCGACGCCTGCGGGGCGTGACCGCCGGTCCCGGTCACCGGTCTCGGAGGCGGATCGGCCGCACCCCGGTGACGCCGAGGGCGAGGGCCCAGGGGCCGCCGCCGAGCTTGACGATCTCGCGCTCGAGGCGGGGCTCGTGCCGCAGGAAGAGCGCCAGCTGCTCGCGCGGCTGCAGGTCCTGCTTGGCGCCGATCCACACCGAGCGGATCCCGAGCTCCCGGTACAGGTCGAGCTCCGCCGGGCGCGTCCGGATCCGGCGGTCCCGCGTGATCACCACCAGACCCCGAGCCGCGACCACGGGCATCCAGTCGGTGTCGTAGGTGCCGAGCGGGACCTCGGGCAGGTCGTCGTGACCGGGGTGCAGGACGTCGTCGCGGCCGGAGCGGCGCAGCAGCTTCCCCAGTCCGAGCGCGTTCTCGTCCGTGAAGTACACGCCGTCGCGGTCAGGCGGCCCGGTTGCTGCTGATCAGCTCGTACCGGATCGCCGCGTCGAGCTCCTCGGCGGTGACGTCGTACAGGTCGGCGATCTCCTCGCGCGGGGCACCCGCGCGGAACGCCTCGACCAGCGTGTCGGTGCGCACGTTCCGGATCGCCGGCTGCCCGAACGCACGCCGGGCGTCCAGGCGCACCTGCGGGATACCGGCCTCCGGGCGCACGCCGCTGACCGCGCCGTCCTCGTAGTCGACGGCCGACCGGAACCGCTCGGTCGACTCGGCGAGCAGGTACTGGCCGTTCCGCACCACGACGATCTGCAGGCGGCCTTCGAGCCCCACCTCGTCCTGCACCGCGCGGACGAGCTCCCGGCCCTCGACGTCCAGCAGCGGCCTGGCGAGGGCGAGCGGGTAGGGGCCGAGCTCGGCACGCAGCCGCACGATCGCCGGGCGCATGCGCTGCACCGGCACGTCCCGGCTCCGGAACTCCGCGAGCAGGCGCGCCTCGACCATCTCACCCCACGTGACCACGTCCGCTCCCGTCGGCTCGGCACGGAGCACGGGGTCGTAGAACCGGGTGCCGCGGGAGTAGCCCTCGAGCCAGCGGCGCGCCGTACCCGCGTGCAGGCCGACGACGCGATCCACGTCCGCGTAGGAGTAGATCGCGCGATCGAGCAGGGAGGCGCTCACGCGGACATCGTGGCACGCGCGGAGCAGCCGACGGGCGTGGCCCGCCGACCTGCGTAGGTGGTGCGCCTCAGCTGAGGCGTTTCTCGAAGCAGCGGGAGTCCGGCAGCGCGACGTCCCACGGCGCGTAGAGCGGGATGCGGGTCCAGCCGAGCGCGAGGTACAGCGCCTCGGCCTCGGGCTGCCGGTCACCGGTCTGCAGGATCACCCGCGACGCACCGGCGCCGCGGGCGACCCGCTCGACCTCGGTCATCACCGCGCGGCCGACGCCCCGGCCGCGCTGGCCGGCGGCGACGACGACCCGCTTGACCTCCCACTCGCCGTGGTGGTCGCGCAGGGCCGCGTGGCCGATCGGCGTGCCGTCGTGGTCGACGGCGAGCACGGTGTGCCGGATGGTCGCCGGGTCGACGGCCAGGGCGGCGGCGACCTCGGGGGTCATCGCGACGCCGGCGTACCGGACGGACATCTCGGCGTCCATCGCCGCGCGCATGGCGGTCGCCCGCGGGTCGTCGTAGGCGACGGACTCGAGGGAGTAGGTGCTGGTGGTCACGCGGTTCCTTCGGGAGCGGGGAGGGCGAGCATGTCGGCGACGTCGGGGGCCGCGCGCCGCACGACGGTGCGGCCCGCGTCGCCGAGCGCGGCGAACCGGTCGGGACCGAGCGCGTCGACCACGAGCCGGCGCACCTCGCGCACGTGGCCGGGTGCGGTGCTGCGGAGCTTCTCGACGCCGGCGGGGGTGAGCCGCGCGCTGGTGCGCTTGCCGGCGGCGGTGCACGACCCGCGGGCGACCCAGCCCGCGGCCTCGAGGCGGGCGACGGCGTGCGAGAGGCGGGACGGCGAGCCCTGCGACAGCCGCGCGAGGTCGCTCATCGGCGCCTCGTCGTGCGCGCGCTCGGACAGCGCCGCGAGCACCTGGTACTCGTACAGGTTCAGCCCGGCGTCCCGCTTGAGCTGGGCGTCCAGCGCGGCGGGCAGCGTGCTGACCAGGGCGTAGACGAACTTCCAGTCCTCGAGCTGGCTGCCGTCGAGCCAGGGGGTGGCCTCGACGGCGGGCTCGGTCATGCGACGAGTGTACGGGTGTTGAACATTCAACGCTTCGGTGCGTACAGTCCGCCTTGAACATTCAACACGCTGACCCACCAGGAGTGACCATGACCGTGCTGCGCATCGACGCGACCATCCAGGGCGCCGGCTCGGCGAGCGCCGGGCTCGCCGACCTCGTGACCGCCGAGCTCGCCGCGTCCCGGCCGGACGAGCAGGTCGTCCGGCGCCACCTGGGCGAGAACCCGCTGCCGGCCGACGCGTGGGCCACCGCGGTCGGGGCGGGCTGGACCCCCGCCGAGCAGCGCACGCCGGAGCAGGCCGCCGCGATCGCGCTGTCCCTCGAGGTCGCCGGCGAGCTGCGCGCGGCCGACGCCGTCGTGCTCGCGCTGCCGCTCTACAACTGGGGCGTCTCGCAGCACGTCAAGACGTGGATCGACCTGGTCATCGCCGGCGGCGCGCCCGGGGACCCGGTGCTGGCCGGCAAGCCCGCCGTGCTGATCACCACCCGCGGTGGCGGCTACGGCCCCGGCACCCCGAAGGAGGGCTGGGACCACAGCACCGGCTACCTGCGCCGCATCATCGGCGAGGTCTGGGGCGCCGACCTCACGGTGATCGAGCGCGAGCTGACGCTGGTCGGCGTGAACCCGGCGATGGACGCGCTGGCCGAGCCCGCCGCGCTGGTCAAGAAGGAGGCCGAGGCCGCCGCAGTCGCCGCCGGCCGCGCCCTCGCCACCCGCTGACGCCCCCCCCCCGACGCCCCCGGCCGGGCATCCCACCGCCCGCGCCGAGATAGGGCCGTCACCTCGAGATAGGGCCGCCCGGGGTCCTATCTCGGCGCGACGGCCCTATCTCGACGAGCGGGCTGGAGGTGGGGGTGGGGATGGGTGGGTGTGGCGGGGTAGCCCCCGGGTCACGGCGGGGGCGTGCGCTCCTCGGGGGTGGCGCGGCGGACGACGATGCGGGTCCACGCGCCGACGTAGACCCGGTCGTCCTCGGCGAGCTCGCGGCGCTGGCCCGGGGTCAGGGCCTGGGTCGGCAGCCGGCCGGAGGCGGGCCCGACGTAGGTGCCGTTGGACGAGGACAGGTCCTCGACGAACCAGCGGGTGCCGTCGGTGGTCAGCTGGGCCTGGCGGCGGCTGACCGCGTCGTCGCCGGCGCAGTCGATCTCGGGGTGGATGCCGCGCGACCGCGACTCCCGGCCGATCAGCAGCGAGCGCACGGTGAGCGGCACCACGGCCGGCAGCCCGGGGGACGGGCACGGCTCGGCGGCGTCCTGCTCGGCGTACCAGTCGGGGTCGACCCAGACCTCGGCGACCCACTCCAGCGCGACGGCGGGTGCCAGGGACGGCCCGCCGCCGACGGCCGGGTCGGGGGCCGCGGCGTTGACGTCCGGGGCGGGTGCCGCGGGAGCGGTCGTGCGCGGCAGGGCGCCGGTGGTGAAGTCGTACCCGCAGGCCTCGCAGAACAGCGCGCCGGGCGCGTTCGGCAGGGCGCAGTTGGGGCAGGGCACCTCGGCCCCGGCGGCGGGGGCGGCGGGCGCGGCGGCGGGCGCCGCGGTGACGGCGTCCGGCACGGGGGCCGCGGCCGCGGGCGCACCCATCGGCGCACCGCACACGTCGCAGTAGTCCGTCGAGGTCGAGGGGTGCCCGGCGGGGCAGGTCGCCGTCACCGCTTCACCCGCGTGGTCTTGGTGGAGGCGGTGTCGAGGGCCATCTCGTCCAGCTTGTCGACCGCCTTCTTCAGCCGGACCTTGCCGGTCGCGGGCTCGTCGATGTCGACGACCTTGCGGAGCTTGGACGTCGCCTCCTCGTTGCCGGTCTCGGCGGCCAGCTGCGCGGCACGGCCCAGCTTGGCGGTCGCGGTGCGGTCGTCGCCGGCGGCCTTGGCGGCGAGGCCGTCCTGGATGGCCTGCGCGAGCTCGGTCTGCCCGGTGTAGTGCGCGACCTCGGGGTTGATCTTGGCGGACAGGGCGCTGTCGTCGGTCCACCTCGCCTTGACCAGGCCCTGGGCCTGCACCTCGTCGCCGACCACCAGCTGCACGCGGGCGGCGAGCTGCTCCTGGCCGAGCCCGCGGGAGGCGGGCAGGCGGACGGCGACGTGGAAGTCGCGGGACTCGTCGCCCCACGACCCGGTGGGGTAGGCGCCGGTGAGCGGGTTCACCTCGGTGCGGCGGGGGGTGAGGTCCTCGACGCTGGGAGCGACCTGCCGGACGAACAGCACCTGGCCGCCCTGCGGCGCCCACACGCGCAGGTCGGCGGCGGCGACGCCGCGGCCCATGGACGTCTGCATGATCGCGGCGAACTCCGCGGCCATCTGCTCGGGCCGCGGGATCAGGTCGACCGTTCCCATCAGCGCCTGGGCGATCCGGCGGAGCTCGCCGACCTCCCAGTCCGCGCCGACACCGCGGCAGTCCGCCTGGAACGTGCCGACGGCCCCGTGCAGCCGGGCGTCGAGCTCGGCCGGCGTCTCGTGCTGGTTCTTGCCGTCGGTCAGCAGCACGGCGTGCCGCTGGGTGACGGAGGGGACGGAGGTGAGCACCCGGGTGGCCAGCTCGATCCAGGTCCCCATCGCGGTGCCGCCCTCGGGGCGCAGCCGCCCGAGCGCCTGCTTGGCGTGCTCGCGGGTGGCCGGGGACATCCGCACCATCAGGGCCTCGCGCGGGTCCGGGTAGAGCAGCTGCGCGACGTGGCTGCCGGCGACGATGGCGAACCAGGTGCCGTCGGTGACCTGGTCCAGCGCGGCGGCCGCCGCCTGCTGGGCGGCGCGCACCCCGGCCTCGCCCATCGAGCCGGAGCAGTCGACGATGATCGCCTCGGCGGCGTCGCCGCCCGACGCGCCGGCCTGGCCGGCGTCGGTGCACTCGACGGTGACGATCGCGTGCACGTCCGTGGAGCCGTCTGCCAGGTACTCGTTCTGGTAGACCGCAGCGGTGAAGCCGGGGCTCATGCGGGACCTCCTTCGTCGGTCGTGGCGCCCAGCCGTGCCAGCGCCACGGTGATGTTGTCCTTGCCGCCCTGCTCGTTCGCCCAGTCCACCAGAGCGCCCGCCATCGCGGCGGGGTCCGAGCCGGTGGACCGTGCGAGGTGCTGCACCATCGCGGCGAGCGGAGCCGCCTCGGAGCAGTAGTTCCACAGCCCGTCCGAGCACAGCAGCAGCCAGCCCGGGCCGGGCACCTCCAGCCGGGAGACCGTCGGCGCCTGGTCGTCGGCATCGACACCGAGCCACCGGGTGATCGCGTGCGCCATCGGGCCGTTCTCGGCCTGCTCGCGCGGCACGCCGTCGGCGACCAGCTCGGCGGCGACGGAGTCGTCGACGGTCAGCTGCCCGGGCGTGCCGTCGTCCGGGACCCAGTAGGCCCGGGAGTCGCCGACGTTGCCGACGGTGACGGCCGTGCCCTCGACCAGCGCCGCGACGAACGTGCAGGACGGCGGCGAGTCCCCGTGGTCGTGCGGCGTCGCGGTGGCCACGGCCTTCGCCGCCGCGGCGCCGGCCGCGGTGACCCGGGTCTGCGCGAGCGCGGCGAGCGACCGGCCCGACGCCAGCCCGGTGCCGCGCTCGCGGGCGAGCACGTCGCGGGCGGCGGCGGCCGCGGCCAGCGAGGCGACGTCGGAGCTCTCGGAGGTGGACACCCCGTCGCACACGACCAGCGCCGCCCACGACCCCGGGCGCGCGTCGGCGGCCAGCGCCATGGCGTCCTCGTTCCGGTGGTGCCGGCGGCCGCGGTCGGACACGGCGGCGACCCACGCCGCGGGCTGGGCCGTCATGTGGTCGCGCGGCCGCGGTGCGGGCGTGCCGCAGAGCGTGCAGTACCCGTCCTCGACCGGCCCGCCGCACCCGGGCTCGGCGCACGTCCGGGGCAGCTGGGCGACGGCGGCGTGCGCGGCGGCGACGGCCCGCAGCGGCACGGTGGCGGTCGTGCCGGTGGCGCTCGGGACCGGGGCGGGCGAGACGACCGGCGCCGCGGGCAGCTCGGCGCCGCACTCCTCGCAGAACAGCGCGTCCGGCGCGGCGGGGGTGCGGCAGGCCAGGCACGCCCGGCCGGTGCCGACGGCGGTCACCGGGTGGTCCACCGGCGCACGCCGTTCGCGGCGTCCACCAGGACGATCTTCTCCGCGGGCGTGCCGGTCGCCCGGGCGAGCGCGCGGTAGGTGTGCTCGAGGCCGTCGCGCAGCCCGTCCTCGGTCGCGGTCCACGACCCGAGGGTGACCGCGGGCTGCTCGCCGTGCTGCTCGACGTCGTCCAGCGCCGCGGTCAGGGCCTGCACCGTCAGCCAGGACCGGTCGCCCGCGTCCACGCCCACGCCGTCGAGCGAGTCCAGCGCCTCGGCGAGGGCGGGCAGCCCCGCGCCGGACCCGGCGAGCAGCCGGGCGCGCAGCAGCCGGGCGTCCGGGTACGCGCGCGACGTGGCGGGCACCAGGTCCACCGCCGCGACCGCTCCCGGGACGTCGCCGCGCTCGGCGCGGAGCCGGGACATGGCGAACGCGCCCGCGGGGACGTAGGCGGCGTCGGTCCGGGCGCAGGTCGCGTAGAGGGACTCCGCGATCTCGGGCTCGCCGGACGCCTCGCAGGACAGCGCGAGCGCCAGCTTCGGGGCGAGCTCGCCGGGCACCTGGCCGTAGACGGCGTTGAACGCCGACCGGGCGGCGCCGCCGTCGCCCCGGCGCAGGTGCGCGAGGCCCTGCAGCCACACCGCGCGCCACTCCCACGGGTCGGTCGCGAGCAGCTCGTCGGTGGCCGCCGCGACCGCCTCGTCGTCGCCCGCGTCCAGCGCCGCGCGGGCGGTCGCGAGCAGGACCTCGGCGGAGTGCTCGGGGTGCGCCCGCAGGTGCGCCAGCCGGGCGGCCGGGTCCGCGATGTCGACGGTCGACAGCCACGGCAGCTGCGGGTCGGTCACGTCCGGGCGCAGGTCCGGCAGCTCGCGCCAGGTCAGGGCCGCGGCGGCGGTGTCGGGGGCGGTGAACAGCAGCGACGGCGCCGCGTCGCGGGCGGCCGTCGCCCCGGTGCTGGTCGCGACGACCTCGCGCAGCACGCCGAGCAGCTGGACCCGCAGCTCCGCCACCGACCCGAACCGGTCGTCGGGGTCGGGCGCGCAGGCCTTGGCGACCAGCCGGTAGAACGAGTCGAACGCCTGGAACAGCGGGGTCTCGGACACCGGCGGCAGCGAGGACACGTAGGTGGACTGGTAGCCGCGGAACTCCATCGCCAGCACCACCAGCGTGCGGCCCAGCGTGTAGACGTCGGAGGCGATCGACACGCCCTGCTCGGCGACCTCGGGCGCCTGGTAGCCGACGGTGCCGTAGATCGCCGAGTCCAGGTCGTCCAGGCGCCGCACGCCGCCCATGTCGATCAGCTTCACGTCGTCGCCGATCTGGATGAGGTTGTCCGGCTTGAAGTCGCAGTAGACCAGGCCCAGGTCGTGCAGGTACTCGAACGCCGGCAGGATCTCCAGGACGTAGGCGATCGCCTGGTCCAGCGGGAACGCGTCGTAGTGGCCCGCGGCGCGCATCCGCTCCTTGAGCAGCCCCTTGAGCGAGTGCCCGCCGACGTACTCCATGACCGTGTAGCCCGCGCCCTCGTGGGACACGAAGTTGTAGATCTCGACGATCCGCGGGTGCTCGACCTGCGCGAGGAACTGCCGCTCGGCGATGGCCGCGGCCATCGCGTCGGCGTCCCCGGTGTTCAGCAGGCCCTTGAGCACGACCCACCGGTCGGACACGTTCTTGTCCCGCGCCAGGTAGATCCAGCCGAGGCCGCCGTGCGCGAGCGCGCCCGCCACCTCGTACTGCCCGCCGACCAGGTCCCCGGCCTGCAGCTTGGGCGCGAACGAGTACGGGTTGCGGCACTTCGGGCAGAAGCCCTCGGTGCGGCCGGGGCGTCCGGCGACGGAACGCCCGACCGGCGCCCCGCACGACGGGCAGAACCGCTTCTCCTCGGCGACCTCGGGGTGCTCCAGGATCGCGGCGGCGGCGTCGACCGCCGGCGCGGGCGCCACCGTCGTCAGCCCGGCGCCGAGCCGCGCGGTGCGCAGCCGGCTGGACGACGACCCGACGCGGCGGGTCGACCCGGTGCGGCCGGTGCGCGCCGAGCCGATGGCGGTGGAGCCGAGGCGCTGGCTGGACGTCCGCGTCGAGCCGGCGCCGTCGGTGCCGGCCGGCTCACCGGTGACGCCGGCGGCAGCGGGCGCGGCCTCGCCGCCGGGCGTGCCGCAGACGTCGCAGTAGCCGTCGACGACGGTGCCCGGGCAGCCGGGCTGGGTGCAGGTCATGAGGTCCGTCCAGACGAGGTCGGGGGAACGGGGCGCACGGGGCTGACGGCACGCACGGGGATGGCCCGGGTGTCCGTCGCGGGGCGGGTCGCGCGCGGGGTCTCGAGCAGCACGCGGTAGGCGCCGGCCAGGGAGCGCAGCCGCGGCAGGTCGACCGGCGGGGTGCTGAGCAGCTGGGCGCCCACCCGGGCCAGGGCGGCGACCTCGGGGAGGGCCGCCCGTCCCTGGGCGGTGGCCTGCGCGTCGGAGGCCTCGAGCAGCCCGCGGAGCCCGGCGAGCTCGGTCACGGGAGCGCCGTAGGCGTCGGCGACGTGCGCGAGCGCGCGTTCGACGGTGCCGAGCCGCTCCAGGTAGGCGTCGACGGCGGCCGCGCCGTCCGGCACCGGGCCGAGCGCGGCCACGTCGGGCACGCCCAGCACCGGCGCGGGGGTCACCTGCGCGACGCAGGTGGCGACGAGGGTCCGGACCTCCGCGGCGCGGCCCGCGAGCTCGTCCCGCCAGGCGACGGCCCGGGCGTGGTCGCGCTCGTCGTCCCGGGCGCGGGCGGCGCCGACGATCAGGTCGCGCTCGCAGGTCGCGACGTCCGCGTCGAGCGGGCCGAGCAGGCCGCCGACGTCGGCACCGCGCCGGGCGCGCTCGACCACGTCGGTCAGCCGGCGGTCGAGCCGCTGCAGCCGGTCGGCGGCGGCCAGGGCCTCCGCGCCGCGCGCCCCGGCCAGCAGGTCCCGGATCCGCTCGACGCCGGCACGCAGCGCGGCCAGCCGGGCGGCGAGGTCGGCCGACCCGGCGGTCAGCGTGAGCCGCTGCCGGAGCTGGGCGGTGACGGCGTCCGACAGCCGGCACGCCTCCGGCAGCGAGACCGCGCCGGAGCCGGTGCGCCCCCAGACCATGGCGGACAGCCGCGCCAGCTCGACCGCGCCGACCCGGCCGCCGTCCCACACCGCGACGAGCGCGTCCAGGCGGGTGCCGGCCGACTGCCACAGCGCCATCGCGAGCGTCACGTCGCCGGTGACCGCGGCGTCCGCCGACGCGAGCGCGGCCTGGTCCAGCTCGTCCAGCTCCCGGCGGCGCCGGCTGCGCCAGGCCGCCATCGCGTCCAGGTAGCCCGCCATCGCGTCGGGCGTGACCGGCTGCCCCCACGCCGCGGGGGCGTCGGGTGCGACGACGGGCGCGCCCGGCGGGCTGGTCACGGCGGCGGTCACCGGCCGTACACCGGGGTCGGCGGGGCGGGCGCGGCACCGAGCGAGGGCGCGAACCACCGGTCGTAGGAGGCGGCCCACGACCCGTCGGCCTTCGCCTGCTCCAGCGCGGCGTTGACGAACCGCACCAGGTCGGCGTCCTCGGCGTTCATGCCCAGGCCGTAGGGCTCGGCGGTGAACGCCTCGCCGACGACCTTGGCGTAGGGGTCCTGCGCGGCGAGGCCGGCCAGCACGGTGTCGTCGCCGGTGATGGCGTCGACCTCGCCCTGCTGGAACCGCACCAGGCAGTCGGTGTGCGTGGACGCCGCGACGGGCTCGACCTCGCCGAACTCCTCGAGCTTCGCCAGGCTGGACGTCCCGGCCGGGGCGCACACCCGCGCACCGGCGAGGTCGGCCAGCGACGTCGCGTCGGACGCCAGCGGCACCAGCACCTTCTGGCCGGACCGGTAGTACTCGGCCGAGAACGCGATCTGGGTCCAGCGGTCGCAGGTGATCGTCATGTTGCGGGCGACCAGGTCGACGGTGCCGTCCTCCAGCGCGGGGATGCGGTCGGCCGCGGTGATGACCACCAGCTCGATCCGGTCGGGGTCGCCGAAGATCGCGTCGGCCACGATCCGGGCCATGTCGATGTCGAACCCCTCGACCTCGCCGCTGACCGGGTCGCGCGCGCCGAGCAGCAGGGAGTCCGCGGAGACCCCGACCCGCAGGCGGCCGCGGTCCCGGATCTCGGCGGCGGTGGACCCGGCGGGGACCGCGTCCGGGCTCGCCGGGCCGGTGGGGGCGTACGACGCGAGCGGGTCGGCGCACTCCGCGGGGGCCGGCGCGGCCGGAGCGGGCGCGGGGTCGCCGGTGGCGGTCTCCGCGGGCGGGACGGTCGTCTCGGCGTACACGTCGCCGCCGGCGCAGCCGGACAGGACGAGCGCGGCCAGGGCGAGCGCGAGCACCGCGGGGCCTCGGCGGCGGGGGCGGCGGGGGCTGCGCGTGCGGTTCACCGGTACTCCTCGATCCGGCGGGAGATCCCGCTCCAGGACAGGACGGCCACGGCCAGGCCGGCGGCGACCGACAGCCACAGGCCCAGGACGAGCCCGCTGCCGGCGCTCTCCAGGGCGTCCGACGTGGCGTCGGACGCCTCCGTCAGCGCGGCGGCGGAGGCGTCGTCGAACGCGGCGAACGCGGCGTTGGCCGACCCCTCCTCGCGGGAGGTCGCCGCGGCCACGGCGTCCTCCCAGGCGCCGTCGTCGTCGAGCTGCCGGATGGCCGCGTGCTGCTCGGCGTAGGCGGCCCACGCGGTGGGCACGTCCTGGTCGACGACACCCGAGGCCTGCGCGTCGTCGAGGGCGCCGTCGACCTGCGCGGCCGAGGCCACCCAGGCCTCCTCGAACGCCGACCCGCTGCCGCGGGCGATCAGCGTCAGGGACTCGTTGGCCTTCGCGTCGTAGGCGCCGAGCCGGGCGGTCGACAGCGCGTCCGCGGCGGCGGAGCTCGTGGCGCGCGCGTCCGCGACCTGCGACGACACCGAGACCAGCACGATCCCGGAGCCGACGGTCAGCACCAGCAGCACGACGCCCGCGGCGGCCAGCGGCGGGTTGACGTACCGGTGCGTGCGGCGCGCCAGCCACACCGAGGCGGCGACGACGCCGGCCAGCCCGACCACACCGCTGCCCACGGCGAGCGCCCAGGCGCTGCGCGCGGCGTCCATCTCGTGGTCGACCCGTGCCGAGTTCGCGTCGATCAGCGCCGCGAGCGCCGGCAGGGCGTCCGTGCGCAGGTCGGCCGAGGCGTTGCGCAGGTACTGCGACCCGACGGGCAGCCCCTGCCGGTTGGCGGACCGGGCCCGCTCGACGTCGCCGGAGTACTCCAGGATCGCGGTGTTCAGGGACGCGAGCACGGTGCCGTCGGCGGGCTGCGCGCGGGCGGCCTCGGCGACCAGCTCGGTCGCGGTGCGCATCGCCGCGTCGTAGTCCGCGCGCAGGTCCGCGGGCTCCAGGCCGCCGACCAGGAACGCGTTGGTCGCGTCGGCGTCCGCACGCACCAGGCGGGTCTGCAGCTCCTGCAGGCGGACCAGCTGCGCGGCGTTCGCGTCCGCGCGGCCGAGGGCGCCGTCGGCCGTCCGGAACGCCCAGCCGGCACCGAGGGCCACCAGCGCTCCCAGCAGGACGAGGGCGATCGCGACCAGTCCCATCCGGGACGGCGTGCTGCGGCCGTGCGCGGCGGCGGTGGCGGCGGCGAGCTCCGCCGGGCTGGTGGGTGCGGCGACCGGCGCGGGCGGGCCCGCGGGCGCGGCGTACGGCGCCGGCACCGGGGCGGGCGGCGCGGTCGCCGGGGCGGGGACCGTGGTGGTCACGCGGGTTCTCCTTCGGGTGCGCGCTCGGGGGCCGGGTCGGTGACCGGCCCGGCAGCGGGCTCGGTGTCCGGCTCGGCGGTGAGGTCGGCGGGGACGAGCTGCCGGAGCTGCTCGGGGGTCGGGTCGGGGACGTCGCGGAGCCGCCAGGCGTGCCGGCCGATCGCGTCCTCCAGGACGTTGCGCACGAACCGGGCGTTGCCGAACCCCTCGTCGCGCACCGCCTCCGCCAGCAGCCCGCGCAGCGCCTGCGCGGTCGCGTCGTCGACGGCGAAGTCGGCCGCCTCGGCCATCAGCGTGAAGATCGCGACCAGCTCGTCGTCGGAGTAGTCGTCGAAGGACACCGTGGTGCGGAACCGCGACCGCAGCCCCGGGTTGGAGTCCAGCAGGCGCGCCATCGGCCGGGGGTAGCCGGCGACGATGACCACCAGCTCGGCGCGGTCGTCCTCCATCGCCTTGAGCAGGGTGTCGATCGCCTCGCGGCCGTAGTCGTCGCGTGCCAGCGTGTACGCCTCGTCGATGAACAGCACGCCGCCGCGGGCGCGCTCGACCACCTCGGTGGTCTTGATCGCCGTCTGACCCAGGTAGCCGCCGACCAGGTCGTCCCGGTCGACCTCGACCAGGTGGCCCGTGGCCAGCAGGCCGAGCGCCGCGTAGATGCCGGCGACGCTCCGGGCGACGACGGTCTTGCCGGTGCCGGGGTTGCCGACGAACACCAGGTGCCGGGACATCGTCGGCGCGCGCAGCCCGGCGGCGGTGCGGAGCTTCTCCACCCGCAGCACCGCGGCCTGGCGGTGCACCTCGGCCTTGACGGTCCCCAGGCCGACCAGGGCGTCGAGCTCGGCGAGCAGCTCCTCGACGGTCTTCTTCGCGGCGGGCTCGACGGGGGGCCCTGCGGCCGACACGGCGGCGGCCTCGGTACCCGTCGTCTCCCCGGCGGTGGTCGTCCTGCCGGGCACCGTGGGCATCCCCGGTACCGGCACCGCGCCCGCGCCGGCCAGCTGCGCGGCCGCGGTCAGCGTGGCGTTCCCGACCACCGACGGCGTCGGCCGGCCCAGCGTCCCGGCGGCGGTGGCGACCTCGACCAGCGCGCGGGCGTAGGCACCGGCGTGCGGCGACCTCGTGGCGGCCAGCTCGCCGAGCAGCGTCGTCGGCGCGCCGCGCCACCGGCGCCCGCGCGAGGCGGCGTCGAAGAACGCCTGCGTGCCGCCGACCGCGCCGGTGCCGGCGATCCAGTCGGCGGGCGCGCCGGGGGAGTGCTCGGCGACCGCCGCGGCCAGCGCGGCACCCTCCGCGAGGGCCCGTGCGGGGTCGGTCCCGGCGCGGGTGGCGACGTCGGTGAGCGCGGCGAGGGCGCCGGCGAGCGCGGTCATGCCGTCGCCCCCGGCGGGGTCAGCCGGCCGTCCAGGTCGAGCGCCCCGCCCCCGGCCGCCGGGCCGAACTTCTCGGCGAGGAACCGGCCGTGCGCGACCAGCGCGACCGCGTCGGACCGGTTCACCGCGTCGAGCACCTGGTCCATCGTGCGGCCGAGCAGGTCCAGCTGGTCGATCAGCACCATCAGCGACGAGCGGCCCGCGTCCACCGGCCGGGAGTTGGCCCACTCCCGCGGCAGCCGCAGGTAGCCGCCGACGGCGTCCGGCAGGTAGTCGGTCGCGGTGGCCATCACGTGGTACGCCTCCTCGGAGCCGGCACCGAGCCGGTCGAGCCGCGGCACGGTGTCCCGGACGACGCGCACCACCCGGTGCACCCGGGACGCCACGGGCGCGGGGACGGCGCCGCCGGCCACCATCGCCTCGACCCGGTCGAGCGCGGCGAGCAGGTCGGCGGCGGTGGGGGCGGGCGGCAGCGTGGAGGCGGCCGGCTGCTGCGGCGCACGGCCGGTCAGGCGCTCGAAGAACCCGCTCAGCCCCACGCCGTCGCCTCCTGCCCGGTGCACCCTGTGGTCATCGCGCGGTCATCGGGCGGTGTCGCCGAGGTCGAGCAGGCCACCGGCCGCGGCGCGCTCGTCGTGCTGCTGCACCCGGGCCAGGTACGACTGCGCCTTGTCGACCTCGGTCTGCAGCGTGCCGACCGTGGCCGCCATGGAGTCCAGGGCCTGCGCCTTGAAGGTGTCGATCGAGTCGAGCGTCGCGTAGATGTTGGTGAACGCCGACTGCAGCTGGGGCAGCCCGATGGTGGACGCCGCCGCCTGCTCCTGGATGCGGCCGGCGTTGTCGCGCAGCATCTGCGACGTGCGCTCGATCAGCCCGGACGTCGTGCTGTTCAGGGCCGTGATCTGGTTGAGCACCAGCTGCTGGTTGGACAGCGCCTGGGACACGATGACGGCGGTTCGGAGGGCGTCGACCGTCGTGGTCGCCGATCGGTCGACGCCCTTGATGAGCTCGAGGTTGGACCGCAGCAGGATGTCGATCGACAGGTACCCCTGGATCGACACGGCGAGCTGGGTCAGCAGGTCCTGGTGCTTCTGCCGGACGTAGAACAGCACGTCGTCCCGCAGGGCGCGGGCGCGCTCCGGGTCGGTCGCCTCGAGGTCCGCGATCTGCGCCGAGAGCCGTGCGTCGAGCCGCTCGGCCACGTACACGTACTGGTTGAGCTTGCCCATGGTGGCCCAGAGCTCGGCCTTCTCCATGTTGAGCGCCTGGTTGTCCTTGCGGAGCTCGTCCTGGCCGTCCCGCAGCGCGTGCAGGATCGCGTTGAGGTGCGACTCGGCGGACTGGTACTTGCGGAAGTAGTCGACCGCCCGGTCGCCCAGCGGGATGAAGCCGAGCAGCTTGCGCGCGCCCTTGAGGCCGGACGGGTCCAGGTCCTCCACCGTGCGGCGCAGGTCCAGCAGGGTGTTGCCGACCTTCGACCCCGACGCGAGGCCGCCCTCCGTGATCGCGCGGACGGGCGTCTGCAGCAGCCGGTTGGAGGAGTTCGCGGCGTGCCGGATCTCGGCGTCACCCATCGTCCGGACGTCGGCCGCCTGCGCGGCGAACGCGGGGGACGCCGCCGGGGCGGCGAGCAGGCCGGTCAGGTAGCCGTCGACCTTGGAGTCCAGGCCCGGCAGCAGCGCGGGGTCGACGGCCGGCGCGAGCTTCGGCGCGGCGGTCGCCGCCACCGGGGCGACCGGGTCCGGCGCGGTGAGCGTGACCGGGGCCTCGAGCGGGGCGGGCGGGGCGAGCGGCGTGACGCCCTGGGCGGCCGACGAGTCCTGGGTCATGCGCGCGTCCTCTTCTCTGGGGCCGACCGGGGGCGGTCGGGCGCCTGCGCCCAGCGTATGGGTGCATATCGTGCTGAACGGGGCAGTTGCGCGAAAAGTTCGCGGCGAGGTCCGGAGCCACCCGATCGCCGCACCACGCGCTCGCAGGTCGTCCGCGCACGGCGAGGTCGTCAGAAGCCGGCGAGGTCGTCACGTGCAGCTGACGACCTCGCCGACGTGTGACGACCTCGCGGGCGACGCCGCGGACCGGCCGCGGCTCAGAGCGCGTGGCCGACGGCGAAGCCCGCCGCCGCGAGCGCCACCGCCGCGACGAGCATCCCCGCCGCGTTGACGGACGCCGCCAGCCACCGGCGGTCCTCCACCAGCCGCGCGGTCTCCAGCGACGCCGTGCTGAACGTCGTGTACCCGCCGAGGAACCCGGTCCCCGCCACCGTCACGAGCACCGCGGACGTCCCGTGCGCGACCAGGCCCGTGAGCACCCCGAGCGCGAACGCCCCCGTCAGGTTGACGACCATCGTGCCGAGGGGCACCGCGGAGCGGGAGCGGGCGCGCAGCACGCCGTCGACCACGAACCGGGCGACCGCCCCGAGCCCGCCTGCCAGTGCCAGCGCCAGCACGATCACGACCCACCCCCGCTGCCCCGCGCCGCCTCGTCCTGAGCCGTCTCGTCCTGAGCCGTCTCGGCCGGGACCGTCTCGGCCGGCGCCCGGTCGGCCCGGGTCCGGTCGGCCAGCGCCGCCGCCACCCGCAACCCGGCGACCGAGGCCGCGAGCCCGACCAGCGCGGTCGACAGCGCGTAGCCGAGCGCGGCAACCCACCGGCCGGCGGCCAGCAGCTGCTCGGTCTCCACCGCCAGCGCGCTGTAGGTCGTGTACGCGCCGAGGAACCCCGTCCCGAGCAGCAGCCGCGCCGCCCGCCGCCGCCCCGTGTCGGGTCCGCGGGTCGCCAGCCAGCCGGTCAGCAGCGCGAGCAGGAAGGCGCCGCTGACGTTCACCACCCAGGTGGCCCACGGCCAGGCGCTCGAGTCGATCGCGAGCCGCAGGCCGTACCGGCTCACCGCGCCCGCGGCGCCGCCGAGCAGCACCAGGCCGAGCAGGGCGGGGTCCCGGTGCGCGGGCCGCGGGGCGCTGTCGAGCACGGGGCCGACCCCGGCGTTCACTCCCACGCGGCGCGGCCCTCGGTCGAGCCGACGGTGACCGGGACGACCAGCACCGGGATGCGCTGGCGGTGGGTGAGCTGCACGGCCACCGAGCCGGTGAAGAACTCCGCCAGCATCGGCACCAGCCCCGGCTCGCGCGAACCCACGACGATCATCCGGGCGCCGACGACGGAGGCCAGGCGCGCGAGGGCGCGCGCCGGTTCGCCCGCCAGCGACCGGTAGGTCCACGGCGCACCGCCCGCGTCGAGCACGCCGCGCAGCGGGTCGAGCGCCTCGTTCCCGGTGGGTGCGCCGGGGCCCTCGCCGCTCTCGGGGTCGATCGCGTCCGACAGCACCGAGCCGTCCGCGTGCTCCTGGACCACGTACCGGGCCGGGTCGGCCCAGGCGACGACCAGGTCCACGCCGAGCGCAGCCGCGAGCGCCGCCGCGGTCCGGGCGACCTCGGGCCGCTGGCCAGGTGCGACGCCGACCACGACGGGGGCGGACCGGGGGTGCTGCCGTTCTGCCATGGCCACCTCCGCCTCCGTCGCCGCGGGACGCGGGTCCGCGCGCGAGCCAGGGTAGTCCGTCGCGCGCGGGGGCCACCGTCGTGCCCCCGGCCCGTCCCGCCGGTCCGGGTGGCCCGGGTAGCCTCGCCGGCACGGACGGGCCGCGGCGGCCCCGTGCCGGGAGGGGGCGACGTGGACGGGTCGGACGAGGTCCCGGGCTGGCGGCTGCTGGTGCCCGCCTGGTACGACGTGCTGTGGACCGGCGTGCTGGTGCTGCTGCTGGCGCTGCTCGCGTCGGCGCTGGTGGTGTGGGCGCGGGGGCGCCGGGCCGGGCGCGCGACGCTCGTCGAGCTGGTGCTGGTCCTCGGCGTGCCGGTCGTGGGGCCGGCCGGCTACCTGGTGGGCGAGGTGGTCGTGCACCGGGCGCGCCGGGCCCGTGCGGTCCCGGTCGCGGACCCCGGCACCCGCTGATCCCGCGAGTGGTGCCCGAGGTCACCACCCGTGGGCGTTGCCACCCGCGCACCCCGGTGCGACGCTGGGACCCGAGCCCGGCATCCGGGCTCCCGGACGAGGGGTGCCGTACCCGGTGCGCGACAAGACGGCCCGAGGGAGTCCGTCATGTCCTGGATCGTTCTCGTCCTCTCCGGCGTGCTGGAGGCCGTGTGGGCCACCGCGCTGGGCAAGTCCGAGGGGTTCAGCCGCCTCGGCCCGACCATCGTGTTCGGCGTCGCGCTGGTCGCGAGCATGGGCGGCCTGGCCTACGCGATGCGCGACCTGCCCGTGGGCACCGCGTACGCGGTGTGGGTCGGGATCGGCGCGGTGCTGACCGTCGTCTACGCGATGGTGACCGGCACCGAGCCGGTGTCGCTGCTCAAGGTCGTGTTCCTCGCGATGATCGTCGGCGGCGTGGTGGGGCTGAAGGCCCTGCACTGAAGCGTCAGACCCAGATCGCCGCGGGCCACCCGTCGGCGAACACCTCGGGCGGGTCGGGCAGCGACCGCGCGACGCCGGCCACGTAGCGGCGCGCGGTCCACGCCACCGCGGCGGCGTCCAGCACGTCGTCGACCGCCACGTCGTGCCCGGCCAGCCCGAGGTCGCCGTGCATCGCGACGCCCTGGCCGGCGAGCAGCCGGTGCCGCAGCGCCGCACCGGCCCAGGTCGGCTTGCGGACGGTGAGCGGGGCTCCGTGCAGCTCGGCGAACACGACCTCGGGGTGCACCTCCAGCACCGGGTGGTCGGCGCCGGCGGCGTACCGCTCGGCCTCGAGGACCCGGTGCCGCAGGCCGTAGGCCTGGATCGAGACGCCCTCGCCGGCCAGCCGCCGGTTCAGCGCGACGGCGGCCGGGTGGTCGGGCGCCAGCAGGGCGTCGCGCACCGGCGTGACGAACACCGAGGACCGCAGCGGGCCGATCGCGGCCCTGGCCAGCACGTCGGCGGCGCGCCGGCCGGCGTCCGGCAGCCCGATCGGGATGTCGATACCGACCGCCGTCACGGGGCCACCGGTGCGGGCCAGCGCGACCAGGTCGGCGAGGCCGCGCGCGACGTACGCCTGCGGCGCGCCGGCGCCCAGCGCGACGCCGACCCAGCCGGCCCGCGCGGCGTCGACGCCGAGGACGCGCGGGGACGAGGGCACGGCGCCCATGATGCCCCGGTACGGTGCCCGGCATGGGTGCGTGGGTGCAGGAGATCGTGCTGGGGCCGGGCGAGACGCTGGTGTGGCGGTGCGCAGCGAACTGGTCGCACCAGGGGCTCGCGGCGGGCGGCTACCTGGCGCTGACCTCCACGTCGCTGGTGTTCCAGCCGAACCGCGTGGACGCGACCTGGACCGGGCCGTGGCGGCTCCCGCTCGCCGCCGTGGCGCGGGTCGGCGTGCAGCCCGTGACCTGGAGCGACTTCTTCTCCGGCGGCCTGCGGCGCCGGATGCGGCTGGACCTGGTCGACGGCAGCGTGGCGCTGCTCGTGATCAACCGCCTGGACCGGCGCGTCCGCGAGGTCGGCGCCGCCGTGGACGCCGTCCGCTCGGCCGGCTGAAGCCGCCGAGACGCCAGCAGGTGCGGGCTCCCGACCCGGGAACCCGCACCTGCTGGGCGTACTTCAGTCGCGGACGCGCAGCGACAGGACGACCTGGTCGAGCAGGTCGTCGACCGCGTCCTGGTCGTAGCCCTCGGCGAACTTCGTCGCCTTGAACCTCGCGTTCAGCACGTCGGCCGGTGCCACCGCGGCGCCCGTGCCGTCGAGCGCGGCCGCGGCCCGCTCGACGAACGCGTCGACCTGGTCGATGTCGTAGCCCTCGCGGAACTTCGTGCGCGGCACGGCGGACGCCCGCTCCCGCAGCGCCGCACCGGAGAGGGCACCCGACGCCGGGCCGGACGGGGTCGCACCGGACGGGGTGCGCCCGGACGGGTTCGGCCCGGACGCGGTGAGCAGCGGGGCGTCCTCCCCGCGGAGCAGCCGGGTCAGCCAGGACATCGCCGCCCCCTCAGCTCGTGGCGCCGTCGGTGACCTCGCGCCCGGCCGGCGCGTGGCTCGGGGTCGGCACGTCGTGCCGCGCGGCGGGGGCCGGCGTGCTGCCGCCGAACCCGCGCACCAGGTCGAGCAGGTCGACGCCGGTCTGCGCCTTGAGCATCGTGACCAGCTCCTGCACGCCCGTCGACACCTGGCCGGGCAGCCGCGATGCGCCGTCCTTGTCGATGATCGTGATGTCGTCGATCTTCCCGAGCGCGTCGGCGTACGGCTGGGCGACCTTCGGCAGCGCGTCCAGCACCATCTGCAGCCGCGCCGACTCGGGGAACGCCTGGTAGGCGTCGGACTCGGCCTTGATCGCGGCGGCGCGGGCCTCGCCCTGGGCGCGCTCGGCGGCGGCCTGGGCCTCACCGCGCGCCTGGATGCCCTCGGCCTCGGCCCGGGCGAGCGCGAGCGCACCCTCGGCCCGGCGCTGCTGCTCGATCAGCGCCGCCTCCGCGCGGGACCGCGCGGCGGACGCCTCGGCCTCGGCCTGCGCGGTGGTGCGCTGCGCCTCCGCCTCGTACTTGCGGGTCGCGGCGGTCTTGGCGGCCTCGGCCTCCTGCTCCGCGGCGTACTTGCGGGCGTCGGCCTCCTGCGCGGCCTCGTACTTGCGCGCCTCGGCGGGCTTGCGGACCTCGGTCTGCAGCTCCTGCTCGCGCAGCGCGGCGCGGCGCAGGGCGACCTGCTCCTGCTGGATCAGGACCTCCTGCTGCGCCTCGGCCTCGGCGCGCTCCTTCGCGGCCTCGGCCTCGGCCTGCGCCGTCGCCGTCTCCTGCGCGATCGTCGCGTTGCGCAGGGACAGCGCCTTGTTGGACTCGGCGATCTGCACCGCGGCCTCGTTGGAGCGCTCGGTGCTCTCCTGACGGGCCTGCGCCTCGGCGATCTCGGCGTCGCGGGCGACCGCGGCGGCGCGCGGCCGGCCGAGGTTGCGGATGTACTCGCCGGAGTCCTCGACGGTCTGGATCTCGAAGTTCTCCAGGATCAGACCCCGCTCGGCCAGCATCGGCACGGCGATGTCCTTGACCTCCTTCGAGAACTCCTGGCGCTCGTAGAGGATCGACTCGACGGTCAGCGTGCCCGCGATCGTGCGGAGCACACCGACCAGCACCTCGGAGGTCTGCTGCTCGATGACCTGCTCCTGGCTGCGGCCCGCGAACCGCTGGGCCGCCGCGCGCACCATGCGCTCCGTGCCGCCGACCTTGACGACCGCGATGGACCGCAGCGTCACGCCGACGCCGGACTTGGTCGTCGCGTCCTCCGCGGCGACCGAGAAGCTCTGCGACGCGAGCGACAGCCGGACGACCTGCTCGAAGATCGGCTTGACGAACGTGCCGCCGCCGATGACGACGCGCTGGCCGGACAGGTCGGTGGTCTCGTCGCCGGTCTCGGGGTTGATCACCGGCTTGCCGCTCTTGCGGCCGGTGATGATCAGCGCCTCGTCGGGGGTCGCGATCTTGAACCGGACCTTGGCGTAGATCGAGCCGACGATGGCGATCAGCACGACGGCGACGACCGCGACGACGACGATGACGGCGGTTCCTGCGAGCTCCATGGGACTCCTCGGGCTCCTCCGGGCGCAGGCAGGTGCGACCGGTCGGGACGGTGGGCTGCCTCGACCCTATGCGGGCGCACCGGCCCCGGTCAGGGCTTTCACCGGAAGATCGTCCGGATGCCTGACGCCGAGGTCGACGGTTCCGCGGTCGGGGACGGCGTGTCCCGTCGGCGCGTCGCGCGGAACCGTCGACCTCGTCGGGCGCGGGCGCGCCGCCCCGCGGGTCAGGCCGGGCCGACCGCGGGCGGGGTGCCGTCGGCGGCCCACTCCTCGTCCGTGAGGAGCCGGCTGCGGATGAGGAACCGGACGCCCTCGGGGGCCTCCAGCGAGAACCCGGCGCCGCGGCCCGGGACCACGTCGATGGTCAGGTGCGTGTGCCGCCAGTACGCGAACTGGCTGCGGCTCATCCACACCGGCACGGCGAAGTCGTCGACGTGCAGGTCGCCCAGGTGGACGTCGGCGTCGCCGGTGATCAGGTCGCCGTCCGGGTAGCACATGGGGGACGAGCCGTCGCAGCAGCCCCCGGACTGGTGGAACATCAGCTCGCCGTGCTGTGCCCGCAGCGAGCGCAGCAGGTCGGCGGCGGCCGGCGTCAGGTCGACGCGGCTCGGTGCCGCGGTGCTGGTCATGCGTCCTCCGTCCCGGCCCGCGGCCGGTCGCCCACCCTCGCCGGCGACCGGCCGCGGCCCGTGCTCGTCGCGCGGACCGGTCAGAAGAAGCCGAGCTTCTGCGCCGAGTAGGACACCAGCAGGTTCTTGGTCTGCTGGTAGTGGTCGAGCATCATCTTGTGGTTCTCGCGCCCGACGCCGGAGCCCTTGTACCCGCCGAACGCCGCCGCCGCGGGGTACGCGTGGTAGCAGTTGGTCCACACCCGGCCGGCCTGGATGTCCCGGCCCGCCCGGTACGCGATCGCGCCCTCGCGGGACCACACGCCGGCACCCAGCCCGTAGAGGGTGTCGTTGGCCGTGTGGATCGCGTCGGAGTAGTCGCTGAAGGACGTGACGGCGACGACCGGCCCGAAGATCTCCTCCTGGAAGATCCGCATCGAGTTCTTGCCCTCGAAGATGGTCGGCGTGACGTAGTAGCCGCCGGCCAGGTCGCCGTCGAGGTGCGCGCGGCCGCCGCCGGTGAGCACCTTGGCGCCCTCGGCCTTGCCGATGTCGATGTAGGACAGGATCTTCTCGAGCTGGTCGTTGGACGCCTGCGCGCCGATCATCGTCTCGGTGTCGAGCGGGTTGCCCTGCTTCACGGCCTCGGTGCGGGCGATGGCGTCGGCGAGGAAGCCGTCGTAGATCGACTCCTGGATGAGCGCGCGTGACGGGCACGTGCACACCTCGCCCTGGTTGAGGGCGAACATGGTGAACCCCTCGAGCGCCTTGTCGTAGTAGTCGTCCTTGGCGCGGGCGACGTCCTCGAAGAAGATGTTCGGGCTCTTGCCGCCGAGCTCCAGCGTGACCGGGATGATGTTCTGGCTGGCGTACTGCATGATCAGCCGCCCGGTCGTGGTCTCGCCGGTGAACGCGATCTTCCGGATCCGCGGGCTGGAGGCCAGCGGCTTGCCCGCCTCGACGCCGAACCCGTTGACGACGTTGACGACGCCCGGGGGCAGCAGGTCGGCGATCAGCTCCATCAGCACGAGGATCGACGTCGGCGTCTGCTCGGCCGGCTTGAGCACCACGGTGTTGCCGGCGGCGAGCGCGGGCGCCAGCTTCCACACGGCCATCAGGATCGGGAAGTTCCACGGGATGATCTGCCCGACCACGCCCAGCGGCTCGTGGAAGTGGTAGGCGATCGTGTCCTCGTCGATCTCGGAGATCGAGCCCTCCTGGGCGCGGACGGCCCCGGCGAAGTACCGGAAGTGGTCGATGGCCAGCGGCAGGTCGGCGTTCAGCGTCTCGCGGACGGGCTTGCCGTTCTCCCAGGTCTCGGCGACCGCGAGCATCTCGAGGTTCGCCTCCATCCGGTCGGCGACCTTGTTGAGGATCACGGCGCGCTCGGTGGCGGTGGTCTTCCCCCACGCCCGCGCGGCGCCGTGCGCGGCGTCCAGGGCGCGGTCGATGTCGGCGGCATCGCCCCGGGCGACCTCGGTGAAGGTGCGGCCCGTCACCGGCGACGGGTTCTCGAAGTACCGTCCCGCGGCCGGCGCGACGTACTCGCCGCCGATCCAGTGGTCGTAGCGCTCGCGGAAGGTGGCCGGGCTGCCGGGCTGACCCGGCGCTGCGTAGACGGTCATGTGCGCCCCTCGGTGCAGGCTGACCGGCCGGACCGTGGTGCGGCGGCCGGGCGGACCGCGTCGTTGCGGCCCGTGCGCCGGACGCTAGGGGCGCGACCGTTGCAGGTGCGTTGCACCGCAGGTGGCGCGTGGTGCGGCGGTCAGCCCGGGATCTCCGTGAGGGTGCGCTCGATGCGCTCCAGCCGGTGCTCGATGGCGTCGAGGCGCACCAGCACCTCGTGGCGGCTGGGGCCCGCGTTGATCTCCGCGATCTTGCGGCGGTTCTTCAGCACGCTGTCGACGACGGACGCGAGGCTGCCGAAGACGATCGCGCCCAGCACGATCCAGGCGAACCAGGGGATGCTCTCCATGCTCAGGGGCCTTCCTCAGGGGTGTCGGCGATCGCCCGGGCGACGATCGCGGGTGTGACGTGCAGGTCGAACGGGACGACCTCGTAGTGCCGGAGCGCCTTGCCGTCCGGCGAGACGCTGTGGTGGCTGGCGACCAGGCCGGCCTGCTCCAGCTTGGTGAGGTGGCCGTAGAGCAGCGGGCGGGACATCCCCACCCGACGAGCGAGCTCGCTGACGTGCACGCTCTCCTGCCCGAGCTCGGCGAGCACGCGCAGCCGCTGCGGGCTGGCGAGGGCGCCGAGCACCTGCGTCAGCTCCTCAAGCGTCATGACCGACCTCCATGTGTCAGCAGAACCTTACGCATGAAAGGGTGATCAGTGCCAGGGGTGCCGCGCCGGTCCTGGCCCGAGGTCGCGCACCAGCAGGTCGAGGCGACCGAGCGCCCGGGTGTGCGCTGCCGTGCCCGGCGCGGTGAGCGTGCCGAGGCGCTCCCACGCCTGCCAGTCGCCGGCGCCCTCGTCGCGGTCCAGCCACCGCTCGAGGACCACGGTGTCGTCCGCGTGCAGCACGGCGGCCCGGACGTCCGCGGCCAGGGCGTCGCGGACTTGCTCCACGCCCGGTGCGCGCGAGCGCGGCAGGACGGGTCCGGGGTACCGGTCCAGGGCGGCGCGGACGTCGTCGCGCCCGAGCGCCTCCCGCACCGCGTCCAGGTCGGAGCCGAGGCTCGTGGCGAGGCGGTAGGGCCGGGAGTGCGCGACCAGCCCGCCGACGGCGCGGCGCAGCCGGGACACCTCGGCACGCACGGCCACCTCCGACATCGTGCCCGCGTGCAGGAGCACGGCGAGCTCGTCGGCGTGCAGCCCGCGCGGGTGCGCAGACAGCAGGAGCAGCAGCTCCGCGTGCCGCAGCGACAACGGCCGCGGGGCCGCGCCGGGCCGGTGCAGCACGCCGGGGCCGGGCCCGAGCACGACGAGCCGGGGTGCCGTCGCCACGTCGGCCGGCGCCGGGCCGCCCCGCGCCAGGCCCAGAGCGCGCAGGTCCGCCTCGACCGCCGCCGCGGTGGCCCGCACCAGCGACAGCATCAGCGGGGAGGCCGCGCCCTCGCCGCCGGTGACGTCGAGGGCGCCCAGGGCTCGTCCGTCGGGTGCGCGCAGCAGCGCCGCCGAGCAGCTGAACGGCTGCACGGCGCGGGCGTAGTGCTCGGCGGCCAGCACCTGGACGTCCCGCCCGGTGGCGAGCGCGGTCCCGGGGGCGTTGGTGCCGGCGTGCTCCTCGTCCCACGCCGCGCCCTCGACGAAACCGACTCCCTCGACGGACCGGCGCACGTGCGGGTCGCCGGCGATCCACAGCAGCCGGCCGTCGGCGTCGGTCAGGGCGACGAGGAAGCCCTCGGTCACGGCCGCGTCGAGCAGCAGGCCGCGCACGACGGGCAGCGCGTGCCGGAGCGGGTGCTCGCCGCGGTGCGCGCGCAGGTCGGCGTCGGACAGCGTGACGGGGGCGGCGGGGTGCTCGGGGTCGACGCCGCTGCGCCGGCTGCGGAGCCAGGAGTCGGCGACCAGCGGGCGGACGTCCCGGGGTGCGGTGCCGGTGCTGAGGAACGCGTCGTAGGCGGCGGAGGTGCGCGCGAGGGCGTGCGTGTCGGGACGCAGCAGGTCGCGCTCGTCGGCCGGCACGGCCCACCACCTCCTCGACGACGTCGTCGCGAGGTCAGTGTGGCCCGCCGCGCCGCGGTCGCGCCAGGTGGCGCCGAGGTCGACGGTTCCGCGGTCGGGGACGGCGTGTCCCGTCGGCGCGTCGCGCGGAACCGTCGACCCCGGCCCCGACCTCGCCGACCGGCCCCGGGTCAGGCGCGGTGCAGCGACCGGAGGCGGTCCGAGGCCCGGTGGGCGGCGTCCGTCACCAGGCGGGCGACCTCGGGCACGTCCTCGTCGGGGAACCGGGAGTCGAGGTACGCCACCGACAGGCTCCCGACGGCCTCCCCGGCGCCGTCGAGCACGGGCGCGGCGATGCTGCTCGAGTGCGGCACCCGCTCGGACGACGTGGACGCCCAGCCGCGCGCGCGGATCTGCGCCAGGCGCTCGCGGATGGCGGCGGGGTCGACGACGGTGCGCGGCGTGAACCGCGGGACCGGGACGGCCAGGGCCAGGTCGACGTCCGCCGGGGGCAGGAACGCGAGGATGCTCAGCCCGCTCGCGCCGTTGGTGAGCGCCTGGTGCTCGCCGATCCGGATGGCGATCCGGATGTGCTGGGAGGACTCGACCTGGTCGACGTAGACGCGGCCGTGGCCGACGCGCGCGGCCAGGGTGGTGGTCTCGCCGGTGACCTGGCTGAGGTGCGCGAGGACGGGTGCGGCGGCCGCCACGATCTCGGTGCGGCGTCCCGCGGTGCGGCCGAGGGACACGGCCGCGGGGCCGAGGGCGTACCGTCGGCCGCTCTCGTCGTAGCGCACGAGCCCGGTGTCCAGCAGCTGCTGCAGGATCCGGTGCACGACGGCCTTGCCGAGGTCGAGCCGCCGGGCCAGATCGGTCACGCCGAGCCACGGCTCCTCGCCGCCGAGCGCCAGCAGCACCTGCGCGACGCGCTGGGTCGTCGACGACCGGGTGTCCTGCACGTCCACGTGACGGGTCCTCTCCCTGGGGTGCGCCCACCGTATCGCGGCTGTTCCGCTCAACGGAACCGTGCTGCTGCGTCCTGAGGGTGCGCAACACAGAGTTAACGCGCCAGCAACTCCCGGTGACCGCACGGTGCCTAGGTTCGACGCATCGAGCGGCAGCCACCCCCTGTCGCCACCGTGTTCCGGTGAACGGAACCCAAGCCACTCGGGAGTCGACGTGAACCACAGGATGCGTGCCTGGTCCGGCGCCGGGATCGCCGGTCTCGCCCTCACGCTGGCCGCCTGCTCTGGCTCGGCCGTCAGCGCCGCCGGCGGCGGCGAGGCGACGACGGGGGAGGCCGTGGACGAGGTCCTGATCGGCGCCCTGCACCCGCTCACCGGCGCGAACGCGGCGGACGGCCAGCAGATGTCGAACGCCGCGCAGCTCGCGGTGGACGCGATCAACGAGGCCGGCGGCATCGAGTCGCTCGGCGGCGCGGAGCTGGTGCTGGAGGCCGCGGACACCCAGGGCACGCCGGAGACCGGCCAGAGCGAGGCGACGCGCCTGATCGAGGAGGGCGCCGTCGCGCTGGTCGGCACGTTCCAGAGCGGCACCAGCGCCAACGTCGCCTCGGTGGCCGAGCGCAACCAGGTGCCGTTCGTGATGGACGTGTCCGCGCTCGACGAGATCCTCGAGCAGGGTTACCAGTACGCGTTCCGGATGCAGCCGAACGCCAGCCTGATGGGCGAGCGCGGTGCCGAGTCGCTCGCCGCACTGGCCGAGGACTCCGGCACGCCGGTCGAGAAGGTCGCGTTCCTGTACGAGCAGGGCAACTACGGCGCCGCGGTGTACGAGGGCTTCCTCGCGGAGGCCGAGGCCGCCGGGCTGACCGTCGACCCGGTGATCAGCTACGACGCCGCGTCGGTCAGCGACATGACCACGCAGATCAGCCAGGTCGCGGCCTCCGGCGCGGACGTGCTGGCCGTCGCCGGGTACTACCGCGACAGCCTGCTGGTCGCGCAGGCCGTCGACACCGTCAAGCCGGACCTGCAGGCGGTGTTCGGTGTGGCCAACGGCGCGTACGACCAGCCCGCGTTCATCGCGGACGCCCCGGGCGGCGGCGAGGGCTACTTCGACGCGAACTACCACTGGGACGTCACGAACCCCGACGCCGTCGAGCTGGCCGAGCTGTACGAGGAGACCTACGGCGAGCCGATCCGCACGTCCGCCGTGCTCACCTACGACGCCGTCATGGTGATCGCCCGCGCCTTGGAGGACGCCGGCTCGGCCGACCCGACCGCCGTCCGCGACGCGATCGCGGCCAGCGACTACCAGCCGCTGACCGTCTCCACCGGTCCGGTCGAGTTCGACGAGACCGGCCAGAACACCAACGCCGGCATCGCGGTGATGCAGGTGCAGGACGCCGCGATCAAGCAGGTGTTCCCGAACGAGCTGGCCGAGGCGGACTACCGGTTCCCGGCCGCGCCCGCCGGCTCCTGACCGGTCCCCGCCAGCGACCGGTCCGGGGCGCCGTGCACCCCGGACCGGTCGCGCACCCGCTGCACCCGCTCCGACGCACCACCGACTCCACCCAGGGAGCCCCATGACCACCACGCTGCCCGCGACGGACACGTCGCCCCCGGGCACGTCCGCCGACGCGAAGCGACGCGTCCGGCTGTCCGAGAAGTCCCGCGTCCTCCTGGTCACCGCGGCCGTCCTGCTCGTGGTGGCCGTCGTCGCCGGCGTCCGGGCCGGCTCCGGCGCCGTCCTGACCCAGGCGCTCGTCACCGGTGTCCTCACCGGCGGCATCTACAGCCTGGTCGCGATGGGCCTGACGCTGATCTACGGCGTGCTGCACATCATCAACTTCGCCAACGGCGCGCTGGTCGCGCTCGCGCTCTACCTGGCGATGGTCTGCGTGCAGGACCTCGGGATGCACCCGTACGTGGCGCTCGTCGTGGTGATGCCGGCGATGTTCGTGCTCGGCGCGCTGCTGCAGGCGGGGCTGCTGAACCCGGTCATGAAGGCACCGATCCAGATCCAGCTGCTCATCACCATCGGCCTGGCCCTGGCGATCGAGAACGTGCTGCTGCTGGTGTTCGGGCCCAACCCGCGGTCGGTCGCGCTGCCCGGCAACACCGGAGTCCGCATCCTCGGTGCGACGGTCGAGCTGTCCCGGATCTACGCGTTCGCCGGCGCGCTGGTGATCGTCGCCCTGCTGGCGCTGCTGCTGCAGAAGTCGCGGGTGGGCACCGAGATCCGCGCGGTGGCGGCGAACCCCGAGGGCGCCCGGCTGGTCGGCATCGACATCCGGTGGATCTACGTCCTGACCTTCGGGCTCGGGGCGATGGCCGCCGGCGCCGCGGGTGTGCTGGTCGCGCCGTTCACCACGATCGAGCCCACCACCGGCGCGATCTTCAACCTCACGGCGTTCGTGGTCGTGGTGCTCGGCGGCATGGGCAACGTGCCCGGCGCGCTGGTCGGCGGGCTGGTCGTCGGCCTCACCGAGCAGCTGGCCGGGCTGATCCTGCCCAGCCAGAGCCCGCTGCTGGCCGTGTTCGTCGTGTTCCTGGTCGTGCTGTTCGTACGGCCCCGAGGCGTGTTCGGGAGGTCCGCATGACCACCACCGCCACCCAGGCCCCCGCGCTGACCGGCGACGTCACGGCACCGCGTCGTCGCCCGCTCGGCGGCGGCCGGCTGGACTACGTGCTGCTGCTCGCGCTGCTGGTCGTCGGTGCCGCGCTGCCGTTCTTCCTGACGCCGTCGCACATGGCGATCGCCAACCGGGTCCTGATCTTCGCGATCATGGGCGTGGGCTGGAACGTCATGGCCGGGTTCGGCGGGATGTTCTCGTTCGGGCACGCCGCCTACTTCGGCATCGGCGCCTACGCCACGTCCTACTGCGTCGTCGTCCTCGGGATCAGCCCGTGGATCGGCCTGCTGCTCGGCATGGTGCTGGCCGCCGCGGCGGGCGTCGGGATCTCGTACCTGGCGCTCCGGTACAAGCTGACCGGCGCGTACTACACGATGTCGACGTTCGCGTTCGCCGAGGCGCTGCGCCTGTTCGTGCAGGGCTCCGAGCCGCTGCACCGCACGGTCGGCTTCACGATCCCGGTGCAGCAGGGCAGCTCGTTCGCGGGCTTCCAGTTCCCGGCCGGGTCGCCCTGGTACTACTGGATCGGCCTGCTGCTGCTGGTCGCGTGCCTGCTCGTGACGATCGTGTTCGTGCAGAGCCGGACCGGGCGGTTCACGCTCGCGGTCCGCGACGACGACACGGCGGCCGCCGCCCTCGGCATCGACGTCCTGCGGCACAAGCTGGTCGCCGTCGCGATCTCGGCCGCGATCACGTCCGTGGCCGGCATGTTCTACGTGCAGTACTACATGTTCGTCGACCCCTCGATCGCCTTCGGTGCGCACACCTCCAACGACGCGATCATCACGGCGGTCGTCGGCGGCACCGGCACCATCTGGGGCCCCGTGGTCGGCGCGGTCGTGATGGCGCCGCTGTCCGACCTGGTCGCCGGGTTCCTGCGCAACCCGCCGCCGGCCTTCGACTGGCTCGCGGGCCACGGCGGGCTCGACATCATCCTGTACGCCGTCATCCTCGTCCTGGTCGTCACGCTGCTGCCCAAGGGCATCGTCGGGACGATCGTCAGCCGCAGGAGGAAGCAGTGACCGTCCTCGAGGCCACGGCCGTCACCAAGTCGTTCCGCGGGCTGCAGGCCCTGCGCGGCGTCGACATCAGCGTCGACGAGGGGCAGATCCTCGGGATCATCGGCGCGAACGGCGCGGGCAAGACCACGCTGTTCAACTGCATCACCGGCGCGTTCCCTCCCACGTCCGGCACGGTGCGGCTGGACGGGCAGGACATCACCGGCCTGCCCGCGCACCAGCTGGCCCGGCGGGGCATGGTCCGCACCTTCCAGCTCATGCGGCCGTTCGCGACGATGACCGTGCAGGAGAACGTCGAGATCGCGGCCATGAGCCGGGGGGCCCGCGGTGCGGACGTGCGCCGGGACGCGGCGACGGCCGTCGAGCGCACCGGCCTCGCCGAGTGGTCCGCGCGCCGGTCCGGCTCCCTGCCCGCCGGCATGCAGAAGCGCCTCGAGCTCGCCCGGGCGCTCGCCATGCGGCCGCGCGTGCTGCTGCTGGACGAGGTGCTCGCGGGCCTGGTGCCCGCCGAGCGCGCGCCCGTGCTGGACCTGCTGGAGACCGTGCGCCGGGAGGAGGGCACGACCATGGTCTTCATCGAGCACATCATGGCCGCCGTCCGCCGGCTGTCCGACCACGTCGTGATGATGGACCAGGGCGCCGTGCTGGCCCGCGGGAGCGCGGACGCGGTGCTGTCCGACCCGAAGGTCGTCGAGGCGTACCTCGGGAAGGAGACGCGCAGTGCGTGAGAGGCCTCAGCCCATGCTGGAGATGACGGACGTCCGCAGCGGCTACCACGGGCTGGAGATCCTGCACGGGGTCGGCCTGACCGTGGGGGTCGCGGAGGTGGTCGCGCTGGTCGGCGCCAACGGCGCGGGCAAGTCCACCACCCTGAAGAGCGCCGTCGGGGAGATCAAGCTGCAGGGCGGCTCCGTGACGTTCAAGGGGGAGAAGGTCGGCTACGGGCGCTCCCACGAGCTGGCCCGCCGCGGTCTGATGCTCGTGCCCGAGCACCGCGCGCTGTTCGGCTCCCTGACGGTCGAGGACAACCTGGCGATGGGTGCCCGTGCCCGGCTCGGCCGGCCGGGGTTCGACAAGGAGTGGGTGCTCGACCTGTTCCCGATCCTGCGGGAGCGGCGCACCCAGCTGGCCGAGACGATGTCCGGCGGCCAGCAGCAGATGCTCGCGATCGCGCGGGCGCTGATGGGTGCTCCGGAGCTGCTGATGCTCGACGAGCCGTCCACCGGCCTGTCGCCCAAGCTCACCGCGGACGTGTTCGGCGCCGTCGAGGCCATCCGCGACCGCGGCGTCAGCATCCTCATCGTGGAGCAGAACGCCTCCCACGTCCTGGAGTTCGCCGACCGCGGCTACGTCATGGAGTCCGGCTCCGTCGTGCTCGAGGGCACGGGCGCCGAGCTCGCGACGGACGAGCGCGTCCGCGCCGCCTACCTCGGCGGCTGACCCCCGCCGACCCGACCCACCCCGCCGTGGTGTCCCCGCCACGGCGTGCGCCGGCCCGCGCCCGAACGCGCCCGCCGGCCCCCGACGAGAGGAACGACATGACCGACTGGAACGCCGAGGTCGACCGGGTCCGCCGCCTGCGGGCCACCCGCACGAAGGTCGGGCACGGCGAGCGGCCCGCCGTCGTGGTGGTCGACTTCCAGCGCGCCTTCACCGAGCACGAGCACATCGGGCCGGAGACCGCCGTCACGCTGAGCCACGCGCAGACGCTCCTCGAGGCCGCCCGCGCCGCCGGGGTGCCCGTGATCTACCTGGTGATGGTCCTGGACGACCTCGACGACCGGATGCTCGCGCAGCGCGTGCGGTCCTCCCTGACCGAGCGGTGCCGGCGCGGCGACCCGTGGACCGAGATCAGCAGCGCGGTCCCCGCCGCGCCGACGGACCACGTCGTCGAGAAGACGGTCGCCTCGGGGTTCTACAAGACGAAGCTGGACGGGCTGCTCGAGGAGCTCGACGTCGACGAGCTGGTCGTCATCGGCACCTCCACCAGCGGCTGCGTCCGGGCGACGGTCGTGGACGCCGCGTACCGGTCGTACCGGGTGAGCGTCGTCGAGGAGTGCTGCGACGACTTCCGGCTGCTGTCGCGCGAGGCGAGCCTGTGGGACATGCAGGACCGGTTCGGCGACGTCGTGTCCCTGGACCACATGCTCGGCCGGTTCGCCGAGCTGGGCCGGCCGGCCGCGCGATGACGGCGCCGGACACCGGGGCCGCCCTGGGCACCGACGGCCGGCTGGTCTACGCGCCGATGCCCGGCCGCCCGCAGGTCACCTGGCCCGACGGGAAGCTGGTCGCGGTCTGGCACGCGCCGAACGTCGAGCACTACGACTACGTGCCCCCGGGCGGCGGCAGCCCCGCCGGCCGGGTCGCCGCGCCGGACGTGCAGCACTACATGCACCGGGACTACGGCAACCGCGTCGCGTTCTGGCGGATGCTGCGGACGGTCGACGCCTACGCGATGCCGTCGACCGTCTCGCTGAGCCTCACGCTGCTCCGGGACGACCCGGAGATCCGGGACGCCATGCGGGAGCGGGACTGGGAGGTGATGAGCCACGGCATCTCGAACCTGCGGCCGATCTACGACCTGGACGAGGCGGCGGAGTCCGCGTTCCTCGCGCAGTCCCAGGAGCTGACCCGGACGTACTACGGCGCGTCGCTGCAGGGGATGCTCGGGCCGAAGATCTCCGGCACGGACCTGACCGCCGACCTGATGGTCGAGCACGGCATGACCTACCACGCCGACTGGATCCACGACGAGCAGCCGCGGCCGCTGCGCACCCGCTCCGGCGGGCGGCTGGTGTCGGTGCCGTACTCGTACATGCTCAACGACGTCCCGCTGCTGCACGCCAAGCACTACCCGCCGTCGTACTTCGTGGACATGGTGAAGGCCCAGATCGGGCGGCTGGTCCGGGACGCCGAGCGGGACGGTCAGGCGCGCGTCGCCTGCATCGCGACGCACCCGTTCCTGTCCGGGCAGCCGCACATGCAGCGCGCGCTGGCGGAGATCTTCGACGTCGTCCGCGGCGACGACCGGCTCTGGGTGACCCGCGCGGGCGACATCGCCGGCCACTACCTGGAGCACCACTACGACGCGCAGCTGGTGCACGCCGCGGCGCTGGCGGGGGAGGGCACGCGATGACCGTCGACGACACCGGGGCGACCGTGTTCGCCCCGACGCTGGCCCGCACCGGCGACCACCTCCGTGCGCCGTGGGTGCTGCCGGACGGCAAGAAGCTTGCCGTCAGCGTGCTGCTGCACGCGCCGACCCACGTGGACGTCGTGCCCGAGGGGGCGCACAAGCCGCTCGCGATGCAGGGCGGCGTGGGCCGCGAGACCGGCGAGCCCCGGCACGGGCAGGTAGCGCGGCTGTCCCAGTGGGACTTCGGGCAGACCGTGGGGATCTGGCGGCTGCTCGACATCGCCGCCGACGCGGGCGTGCCGGTCGCCGTGCCGCTGGACGCGACGGGCGTCGCGACCCGGCCGGGGCTGGCCGCGCTGGTCGCCGAGCGCGCCGGCGAGGTGGTCGCGCGGGGCCGGGCCGCGAACGTCGTGCTCGACCCGTCGATGTCCGAGCAGGAGGAGCGGGCATACGTCCGCTCGTCCGTCGACGCCGTCGCCGCGGCCACCGGGCGGCCCGTCACCGGCTGGTTCTCCCCCGAGCGCGGGACGACACCGCGCACGACGGCCGTGCTGCGCGACGCGGGGCTGACCTGGTTCGGCGACTGGCCGGTCGACGAGCGGCCGCTGGCCCTGGTCGACGCCGCCGCCGGGCTGACCGCCGTCCCGTTCTCGCTGGAGACGGAGGACGTGTTCGCGCTGTACGCCCGCGGCCTGCCGTTCGGCGACTACGAGCGGCTGCTGCTCGACACCGTCGACGCGCTGGTCGCGGACGCCGACGTGGTCGGGGCGCGGCACCTCGGCCTGAGCTGGTTCGGCTGGGTGCTGGGGCAGGCGTGCTTCGCCGACGTCGCCGAGCGGGTGCTGCAGCACCTGGCCGGGCACCCGGACGTGCTCCTGGTGCTGCCGGGCGACGTGCCGGCCCTGCTGTGACCACCGTGGCGGCCGCCCGGCCGCTGCCGCCCTCGCTCGGCTGGGCGCTCGGCTCGGGCACGATCCTGCAGGGCCTGAACTCGGCCGTGCTCGCGGTCGCGCTGGTGTCGATCGGCCGCGACCTGGGTGCCGGGCCCGGCGCCCTGGCCTGGGTGGTCTCCGCGCTGTACCTGTCGGCGGCGGTGGCGTCGCCCACCGGCGGCCGGCTGGCGGACCTGTTCGGGCCGCGCCGGGTCTACGTCACCGGGCTGGTCGTGGCCCTGGTCGCCTCCGTCGCCGGGCCGTTCGTGCCCTCGGTCGGCTGGCTGATCGCGGACCGGGTGCTGCTCGGCATCGGCACGGCGATGCAGTTCCCGACGGCGATGGCCGTGATCCGCCGGGAGGCCCGCCGGCTCGCCGCGCAGCCGGCGTCGGCGCTGGGCGTGGTCGCGCTGTGCGGGCAGACCACCGCGGCGCTGGGGCCGACGATCGGCGGGCCGATCGTGGCGCTGTGGGGCTGGGAGGGGATCTTCTGGGTCAACGTGCCGATCGTCGCGAACGCCGCGTTCTGGGTGCTGCGCGTCGTGCCCGCGGACCCGCCGCTGCCGCGCACCGGCGCCCGCGCGGTCCTGCGCTCGCTCGACCCGGTCGGCCTGCTGCTGTTCGTCGGCACCCTCGTCCCGCTGATGGTCGGCCTGCTGCAGCTGGACGGCAGCCCGCAGTGGTGGTGGTTCGTCGCCTCCGCCGTGCTGCTGACGCTGCTGGTGGCGTGGTCCGCGCGGTCGCCGCGGCCGTTCCTGGACGTGCGGCTGCTGGCCCGCAGCCCCGGGGTGTGGCGCACCTGCGTCCGGGCCGTGCTGACGTTCGTCTCGTTCTACGCGATCTTCTACGGGCTGCCGCAGTGGCTCGAGCGCGAGCGGGGGACGGACCCGGCGCAGGCAGGGCTGCTGATGTTCCCGGTGTTCGGCGTGGGGGTGCTGTCGACGATCGCCGCCACCCGGCTCGGCGCGCGCCTGCGGCCCCGGGTCCTGCTGGTCGTCGGCGCCGCCGCGATGGTGGCCGCGGGCGTCGTCGCGCTGACCGCCGTCGACGCCGACGCCCCGGTCTGGCTGATCGTCCTGCTCGGCGTGCTCATGGGCGTGCCGAACGGGTTCAACAACCTGGGCAACCAGCTCGTCCTGCACGCGTCGGTCGCCGAGCAGCACGCCGGCGTCGCGAGCGGGCTGTACCGCACCGCCCAGTACATCGGCGCGGCCCTCGCGTCCGTCGTGGTGGCGAGCGCCCTGGCCCCCGGGCACGGTCCGGACGGGGGCATCGCCGCGCTCGGCGCCTGGATCGCCGCGCTCGGCGGGGTCCTGCTGCTGGGGTCCGTCGTCGTCCTGATCCGCGAGAGGCGCGCATGAGCCACCTGTTCACCCCGCTCACCCTGCGGGACCTGACCCTGCCCAACCGCGCGTGGGTGTCGCCGATGTGCATGTACGCGTGCGAGGACCCGGCAGCGCCGGGCGTCGTCGGGCCCTGGCACGCCGCGCACTACGCGCAGTTCGCGCTCGGCGGTGCCGGCCTGGTGCTCACCGAGGCGACGGCCGTGCTCCCCGAGGGGCGGGTCACCCCGCAGGACGCCGGCCTGTGGTCCGACGACCACGTCGCGCCCTGGCGGACCGTCACCGACGCCGTGCACGCCTGCGGCGGCGTGATCGGCGTCCAGCTCGCGCACGCCGGCCGCAAGGCCGGGCACTACCGCGGGCTGCCGGGCGACACCGACCCTGCGGGCTCCGTGCCGCTCGACGACGGCGGCTGGGTCACCGTCGGCGCGAGCGACGAGCCGTTCGGCGACTACGCGGCGCCGCGGGCGGCCTCCGACGCGGACCTGCGCGCCGTCGTCCGGGCCTTCGCGGACGCCGCCCGCCGGGCCGTCACCGCGGGGTTCGACGTGGTCGAGCTGCACGGTGCCCACGGCTACCTGCTGCACGAGCTGCTCTCGCCCGTCACCAACGACCGCCGCGGTGCGTGGGGCGGGTCGGCCGCCGCCCGCGAGGCGCTGCTCCTGACCACCGTGCGCGCCGTGCGGGCGGTGCTGCCGGACGGCGTGCCGCTGCTCGTCCGGCTGTCGGTCTCCGACGTCGCGCCCGGCGGGCTCGAGGCCTCGGACTCGGCCGACCTGGCGGTGCGGCTCGTCGACGCCGGGGCGGACCTGGTGGACTGCTCCTCCGGCGGGCTGGTGCCGGGTGCGGAGTACCGGCCGTCGCCGGGGTACCAGGTGCCGGGGTCGGCGACCGTGCGGGCCGCCGGGGTGCCGACCGCGGCGGTCGGGCTGATCGACGACCCGGCGCACGCCGAGGACGTGCTGCGCCGCGGCGAGGCGGACGCGGTGCTGCTGGGCCGCGGGATGCTCCGCGACCCGCACTGGGCCCGGCACGCGGCGGTGGCCCTGGGCGACGCGGACGGCCCGCGCGAGCCGCGGTACCACCGCGCCTGGCGCCGCACGGTCCTGGGCTGAGCCCGGGCCGCGGCCGGCGCTGCGCCGTTCGGGTGCCCGCCGAACGGGGGACACGAGGCGGTGGCGGCCGGCCCGCGACGTGCCTCGCGCGTGCCGGCGCCGAACCCCGCCGAGGCGGTGAGCAGCGAGGACGTCGCGCGGCTGCGGCGGTCCCGCCGCCGCCCGTGAACCCGGTCCCGCGGTCGGGGTTCGGTTCACCCCTGAAGCGGGACAAATCGGACACGCATCGTCCCTAGGCTCCCCTCACGAGCGACGTCAGGCCGTGGCGCCCCGGGGGAGGACGACGTGCAGATCAGGCTGCTCTCGCTGGCCGAGGTGACCGAGGACGACGTGCACGCGTGGCACCGGCTGGCCGTGCACGCCGTCGAGCCGAACATGTACCTGGACCCCCGGTTCCTGGTGCCGGCGCGCGACCGGGGCGACGAGGCGGCCGACCTCCGGGTGCTCGTGGTGCAGGACGGTGCCGAGTGGCTCGCGGCGCTCGCGGTGGCCACCAAGCCGCTCGCGGCGCGGGTCCCGCTGCGCGCGGCGACCACCGGTGCCACCTTCATGACCTGGCACGCGGACCGGCACCACCCGCTGCTGCGGGCCGGCCGCGAGGCCGAGGCGCTCGGCGCGCTGCTGCGCGGGGCGACCCGCACCGGCCTGCCGGGCCTGCTCCAGCTGCAGCACGTCCCGGCGGACGGCGCGGTCGCTGCGGCGCTGGACGCGGTGGCGGCCGGGTCCCGGGTCGAGGTCCTGGAGCGCCGCCGCAGCGCGGCCGCGTTCGCGCCGCGGGACCGGGTCACGGTGCTGCCGGTGCCCGAGGGGCCGGGGCCGCTGGTCGACCCGCCGCTGTCCTGGGACCACATGCCGACCGACGAGCGCCGGAACATGCGCCGGGGCGTCCGGGGTCTGGTGCGCGAGACGGGCGGCCCGCTCGAGCTGCACGACCTCAGCGGGGACCCGTCCGGGGACGACGCGTTCCTCGCGCTGCAGGCGGCCGGCTGGAAGGGCGACGCCGGCCGGGGCGGGGCCGCGCTGGCGCTGGACCCCGTGGCCGAGCGGTGGTTCCGCGAGGTCGTCGCGCGGTTCCGGCGGGACAAGGACCTGCTGCTGGTCCGGCTCGCGGCGGGCGGCGAGACGCTGTGGATGGGCTACGCGCTGCGGTCGGGGTCGGCGTACTTCGGGTTCCTCGACGCGTACGCGGAGCGGCACCGGCGGTACAGCCCGGGCTCGGTCGGGCGGATCGCGAGCATGACGTACCTGTTCGGCACGACGGACGCCCCGTTCTTCGACCCGGCGTTCGACTCCCGGTACGCGACGGGCGCGCGGATCTTCCCGGACAGCCGGGACCACGTCGACCTGCTGGTGGCCACCGGCGGCCCGGCGGCGCGCGCGGTGCTGCGCGCGGTCCCGACGGCCCGGCGCCTCGGGCTGGTCCCGGACTGAGGCCGCGGCCCGCCGCGGCGTGGCACGCTGGGCCCCGTGACACCGTTCCGCAGCCCGCGCGTCGACGCCGAGGTCGCCTCCGGGTTCCACGCCGCCGAGGCGCGCGCCCTGCAGACCGCGCTGCTCGGGGTGCTCGCCGCCGCCGAGCGGGCGACGGGCCGGCCCGTGCCCGTCGACCTGACGGTGGACCCGGGCCGCGGCGACGGGCTGGTGCTGCACTGCCGGAACCAGCTGGTCGGGTTCGTGCCGGCGGAGCACGCGCCCCCGCTGCGGGACCAGCGGGCGCGGGCGGGCAGCCGCGCGCGGCTCGTGGTCCCGGGGCTGCTGGTGCTCGACGGGACCACCTGGCGGGTGTGGGTCGGCCCCGTGCCCGACGGCGGTGTGCCGGCGGTGCCCGACGGCCTCGACACGCTGCCCGCGCCGCAGACGACGGTGCTCGGCGTGCCGCTGCGCCGCGACGACGCCTGAGGCTCACGCCGGCACGAACCACCCGCCGGGGGTCAGGTCGGTGGCGAACCGCGGGGCGTAGTGGTCGAAGAACACCCGCGCGACCAGCTCGCGGCGGCTGCTGACCCCGGCCTTGTCGAAGACCGCCTTGAGGTGGTCCTGCACCGTGTAGGGCGACAGGTGCAGCGTGCGGCTGATCTCCTGGGTGCTCGCGCCCTGCAGCACCCCGGCGACGACGTCCCGCTCCCGGCCGGTCAGGCCGAACGCCGCGACCACCAGCGGCACGATCTCGGGCGGTCCCGCCTCCTCCACGGTGACCACCACCTGCCGGCCGGCGCCGTCCCGCCCGGCGAGCGGGGCGGCGTGCACGACCAGCCACTGGCCCGACCGGGTGCGGACCCGCAGCCGGGGCACGGAGTCGAACCGGCCGTCGGCGAGCGCCCGGGCGGCGGCGGTGATCGCGGCGACCGGCGTGGGCAGCGCGCCCCAGCCGGAGCCGCCGAGCTCCGCGACCCGCGCCTCCGCGGCGGGGCTGAGCCGGCTGACCGTGTTGTCCGCGTCGACGACCAGCACCGCCGGCCCCGCGACCCGCGGCTCGGGCGGGGCGGCCGCGGCGGTGACCAGCCCGGCGCGCACGCCGACGGCGAGGGTCGTCGCGACGCGGCCCAGGAAGTCCGCCTCGGCGGGACCGAAGCCGCTGGTCGACCCGTTGCGGTAGAGCGCGATCGCCGCCCAGGTGTGCCCGTCGACGCGGCCGGACGCCCGCATCTCGTGGTCCAGCGACCAGTGCGGCACGAAGATGTCGCGGTGCCGGCTGCTGCGCCGCGGGTCGCCGCCGGTGTCGTCCGCGAGGATCCCGACGGGCTGCGTGCGCCGGGCGAGGGAGCGGAACAGGTTCACCTCGTCGGTGACGTACTCGTGCTGCAGGAACTCGGCGTCGAGCTCGTCGCCGAGGTTCTGCTTGACCGAGCCGGTGAGCAGGCCCGTCTCCGGGTCGACGGGTCCGATGCACGCGGCGTCGTGCGGGACGGCCGCCGCGAGCAGGTCGAACGCGGCCCGGACGAAGTCGCGCCAGTCCAGGCCGGAGCGTGCCAGGGCGTCGAGCCCGCGCTGCACGGGCTCGGTCCGGAGGGTCGCCATGCAGCGATCGTCCCGCCGCACCTCGCAGGCGTCACCCGGTTTGTCCGGATTTCGCCCGTCCGCCCGGCTGTCGCCCGGACCTGACCGATGGCTCGACGAGACCCCAGGTTCCTGGGATACCCGCGGCCGGGGCGGGCGAGGACGCTCGTCGGCATGACGACAGAGCTCCGTGCCCCGGCACCCCTGGGCGACCTCGACCTCGACGACCTCCGCCGCTCCGTCCGCGGCACCGTCCTCGCACCCGGCGACGCCGGCTGGGACGAGGCCCGGCTGCCGTGGAACCGGCTGGTCGACCAGCAGCCCACCGCGCTGGTGCTGGCGGCCGACGCGGCCGACGTCGTGGCCGTCGTGCGGTGGGCCGGCGCGCACGGCGTCCCGGTCAGCGCGCAGCCCCGCGGCCACGGCGCCAGCAGCGCGCTCGACGGCACCGTCGTGGTGCGCACCGCCGCGCTGGACGACGTCTGGGTCGACGCGGGCGCACGGGTCGCCCGGGTGGGCGCCGGCGTCACGTGGGGCGCGCTGCAGACCGCGCTGGACGGCACGGGCCTCACCGGGCTGATCGGGTCCAACGGCGACGTGACCGTGGTCGGGTACTGCCTGGGCGGCGGCCTGTCCTGGTTCAGCCGGGCGTACGGCACGGGCGCCGGCTCGGTGCGGGCCGTCGAGGTGGTCGACGCGGGCGGCGCGCACCGCTGGGTGCGCGGCGACCGCCCGGAGGACGCCGACCTGCTGTGGGCGCTGCGCGGCGGCGGCGGCGACTTCGCGCTCGTCACCGCCGTGGAGCTCGAGCTGCACCCGGCGCCGGAGGTCTACGGCGGGCTGCTCGCGTTCCCCGTCGACGCCGCCAGGCCGGTGCTGCGCGCGTTCCGCGAGGTGACGGAGCAGGCCCCCGAGGCGCTGTCGACCTGGGCGACGATCATGCACCTGCCCGACGTGCCGTTCATCCCCGAGGAGCTGCGCGGCGTCTCGCTCGCCGTGGTCATGGCCACCTACCTGGGCGACGCCGCCGAGGCCGAGCGCCTGCTGGCCCCGGTCCGCGCCGCGGGCCCGGTGCTGCGCGACACCTTCCGCCCGCTCGCGCCCGGGGAGGTCGGGCTGCTCGCCGAGGAGCCGGTCGACCCCGTGCCGGCCGTGCTCGCCGGGACGCGCCTGCACGCCTTCGACGACGCCGCGATCGACGCCCTGATCGCCGTGGCCGGCACCGCCGCCGCCACGCCGCTCATGCAGGTGCAGGTCCGGCACGTCGGCGGGGCGCTCGCGCGCGAGCGGGTACCGGGTGCGGCCGGTGCCGCACCCGAGCCGTACCTGCTGACCGGGCTGACCATGGTCCCGGTGCCCGAGCTCGTCCCCGTCGTGAACGCCGCGCTGGACCGGCTGTTCACGACGTTCGCGCCGTGGAGCACCGGGACCGCGCCGCTCACGTTCCTGGACCGCGACGAGTCGATCGAGCGGGCCTACGGGTCCGCGACGCTCGAGCGGCTGCGGGCCGTCAAGGCCGCCGTCGACCCCGGCGGGCTGATCCGCAGCAACCGGCCGGTCGCCGGCTGAACCGCCGGTGGGCCGGTCCCGCGCAGGGGGACGGACCGGCCCGCAGGCAGTCGCCCGGCAGCCGCCAGTCCGCCGCTCAGCGGCCGGCCGACCAGGCCCAGCGCACGAGGGGCAGCTGCAGCGGCAGGCGCGCGAGCGTGACGGCGGCGCGGGCGGTCCGGCGGCGGTCCGGGAGCGCGCCGCGCGCGCCGTGCACCGCGTCGACGGCCATCTGCACGTTCGCGGGGAACACCGCCACGAGCAGGGCGGCGCTCGCGGGACCGGCGACGCGGCGGGTGGCCGGCAGCGCCAGCCCCGCCGCGCACGCCAGCTCGGCGACCCCGGACACGAGGACGAGCTGCCGCGGGCGGGGGAGCGCGCGCGGCACGATCGGCTCGAACACCTGCGGCCGCACCAGGTGCACCACGCCGGAGACGGCGAACGCGGCGGCGACGGCGGCCGCCCCGCGACCGAGCGGGCGGGCGGCGCGGGGCTCGGTGGTGGTCACCCGGCCATCCTCGACGAGGGCACCCGGTCCCGCCCGCTCGCGCCCGCCCGGCCCGCCCGCTCGCGCCCGCCCGCTCGCGCCCGCCCGGCCCGCTCGCGCGGCGGTCAGCGGCCCGGCACCACCACGGCGCGTCCGCGGATCGTCCCGGCGTGCAGGCGCTCGTACGCCTCGGTCGCCCGGTCGAGGCCGAACTCCTCGACGTGGATGGTGATCGCGCCGCGCTTCGCGAGCTCGACGACCTCCATCAGCTCGGTGCGCGAGCCCCAGTTGATGGCCCGGCCGTTCACGTCGAGCGGCACCGTGGTCTGCCCGATGCGCACGGCGCCGGACGCGACGCCGACGACCACGACGTCGCCGCCCACGCGGACCATGCTGCCGGCCAGGTCGGCGGTCGGCTGGATGCCCACGAAGTCGAACACCACGTCCGCGCCGAGGCCCCGGGTCAGGCCCTTGACGGACTCGACGGCGTCGGGGTCCGACAGGAACGCGTGGTCGGCGCCGACCTCGCGGGCGAACGCCAGCTTGTCCTCGGCGACGTCCAGCACGACGACGGTGCTCTGCGTCAGCGCCTTGAGGATCTGGATCGCCACGTGCCCGAGCCCGCCCGAGCCGATGACCACGGCGGTGCTGCCCGGGACCAGGCGGGGGAGCGCGGACTTCACGGCGCGGTACGGGGTGAGGCCCGCGTCGGTGAGCGACACGTTCTGCACCGGGTCCAGGTCGCCGAGCGGCACGAGGTGCCGCGCGTCGTCGACGATCATGTACTCCGCCATGCCGCCGTCGCTGAAGATGCCGGGCGCGCGCATGCCCTGCTCGCAGTTCTGCTCCTCGCCCGACGCGCAGGCGTAGCAGCGGCCGCAGCCCCACGGGCCGTAGACCAGGACGCTCTCGCCGACCTCGACGCCGTGCACCCCGGCGCCGATCTCCTCGACGACGCCCGCGACCTCGTGGCCGAGGGTCAGCGGCACCGGCTTGAAGTAGTAGTCCTCCGCGGACGTGCCCATGATGAACTCGTCGGAGTGGCAGGCTCCGGCGGCGGTCACGCGCAGCAGCACCTCCGACGGACCGGGGGTCGGCCGGTCGACCTCGACCAGCTCGGGACGGGATCCGATCTCGCGGTACTGCAGGGCCTTCATGACGCGCCTCTTCCTCCGGGACGACGCCCGGGTACGTGGTAGATGCATCCACCATACGCTTGAAGTGTCAACTACCACCCGGTCGCCTTTCAGTCAGCCGACGGGCCGCAGCCGCTCCAGCAGCCGGATGCGCGCGGAACCGTCCCCGATCTCCCGCCGCGCCGCCGGGTGCTCGGCGTAGTGGGTGATCGCCCCGGCCAGCAGGTACGGGTGGACGTCCACCGCGGGCAGCGGGACCTCCAGGTACGCGCCGCGCGGGGCGGGCGCGAGGAGCACGCGTGGCCGGCGGCGCCACGAGGGCGCGGCCCCGGGCCGCGCCAGCACGCGCAGCGTCGTCCACGACCCGGCGTCCGCCAGCTCGACCCCGCGGACGTCGTCCCACGCCAGCTCGCCGTCGCCGTCCCAGCCGTGCACGACCACGCCGTCCACGGTCAGCGCGAGCCACGGCTCGCGGCGCAGGCGCAGCCAGGAGTCGGGCAGCAGCGGCAGCAGGACCACGGCGAGCCCGCCGGTGAACCAGGCCCCGGCCCCGCCGTCGCCCTGGGCGAGCTGGAGCACGGTCGCCGCCGCGAGCAGCACGACCAGCCCGGTCAGGGTGGCGGCGGGCACCGCGATCACGGTCGACGACCAGGGCAGCACCACCGCGGGCCGGCCACGCACCGGGTCGAGCGTGATGCGCGCGCCGTCCAGCGGGTTGCGGCGCAGGTACAGCCGGTGGAAGCCCACGGACCCGGCGGCGACCCAGAAGACCCCGACCAGGGCGACGAGCAGCGAGGTCGCGGTCGACCAGGTCCCCGGCTGCGTGAGCACCGCGAGCGCCACGACGGTCAGGGCGCCGCCGAGCACGGCGTTGCCGACGGCGACGAGCCAGAGGAAGCCGCGGCCCATGCCGCCACGGACGGGACGGTCCAGGACCTCTGCCGCGAGCGGTCGCTGCACGGGGCCTCCTCGGGTGCCGTCGGTGACCGGCAACCTACCCGAGCGCGGGCGGCCGACGGCGACCACACTGAGGTGGTGACCGCTCGCCACCTCGTCGTGCACGGATCCGTCCAGGGCGTCGGGTACCGCGCCTCGCTCGCCGCCGAGGCGCGGCGGCTCGGCGTGACGGGCTGGGTGCGGAACCGGGCCGACGGCACGGTCGAGGCGCTCGCCGCGGGGTCCCCGGACGCCGTCGAGGAGCTGACCCGGTGGGCGCGCCGCGGCCCCCGGCTCGCCGACGTGACCGGGGTCGACGTGTCGGACGCCGAGCCGGACGGGTCGGACGGCTTCGACGTCGTGGGCTGACGCCCCCCTGGTCGTGTGTCGGAGGTCACGTCTACGGTCGGACCATGAACGTCGTCCTCATCCCCGGGTTCTGGCTCGACGCGTCCTCCTGGGCGCCGGTCTCCGAGGCCCTCGCGGCCGCCGGACACACCCCGCACCCCGTGACGCCCCTGGGCGCCGGCGGCGCGGCGGACGAGGTCGCCGGCATCACGCTGGCCGACCAGGCGGCCGCGGTCGTCCAGCTGATCGACGGCATGGACGGCCCGTTCGTGGTCGTCGGGCACTCCGGCGGCGGCGCGGTCGCGCACGCCGTGGCGGACGCCCGCCCGGACCGGGTCGAGCAGGTGGTGTACGTGGACAGCGGCCCGCTGGCCGACGGCGGCGTGGTCAACGACGAGCTGCCGGTGGTCGACGGCGTCGTGCCGCTGCCGGACTGGGGCGTCTTCGAGGAGGAGGAGCTCGAGGGCCTCACCGACGAGATCCGCGCCGGCTTCCGCGCGCGCGCCGTGTCGGTGCCGCCCCTGGTGGCGAACGGCCCGCAGCGGCTGCACGACGACCGCCGCTACCAGGTGCCGGTCACCGTGATCACCTCGACGATGCCCGAGCACGTGCTGCGCGACCTGATGGCGAAGGACCACCCGTACGTGCGCGAGCTGGCCCGGGTGCGGGACGTGACGATCATCGAGCTGCCCACCGGGCACTGGCCGCAGCTGAGCCGGCCGGACGACCTGGCGGCGGCGGTCGTCCGGGCCGTCGAGGGCGAGGTCGAGGCCGAGGAGGCCATGGCCGTCCCGACCTGAGCCGGCGCCGCGCCAGCGCCCGTGGGTGACACGTCAGGTGCGTCTCGCCTAGCATCGGCCGCGCGGGGGAGACGCACACCCCCGGGGAACGGCATCGTGATCAGGATCGGCATCGTCGAGGACGACGCAGCGAGCGCTGCGCTCCTGCTCGACCACCTGCGCCGGTACGAGCGCGAGCACGGCGAGGCCTTCGCGATCACGCACTTCCCGGACGGCGCGGACGTCGTCTCCGGGTACCGGCCCGTGTTCGACATCCTGCTGCTCGACGTCGAGATGCCGCACCTGGACGGGTTCAGCGCCGCGGAGCGGATCCGGCAGGTCGACCGGGACGTCGTCATCGTGTTCATCACCAACATGACGCAGCACGCGATCCGCGGCTACGAGGTCGACGCGCTGAGCTACGTGCTCAAGCCGGTGCCGTACTTCGCGTTCTCGCAGGAGATCAAGCGCTCGGTCGCGCGGCTGCGGCGGCGGTCCGCGGACTACCTGCTGCTCACCGTCGACGGCGGTCTGGTCCGGGTGGCGACGGACGACATCGTGTTCCTGGAGAGCGCCAAGCACCGCACGACGGTGCACACGGTGGACGGCCGGTACTCGGTGGTCGGCCCGCTCAAGGGGCTGGAGGCGGAGCTCGAGGGCAAGAGCTTCTTCCGCAGCAACAGCGGCTACGTGGTCAACCTCCGGCACGTCCTGGGGGTGCAGGGCAGCAGCGCGCTCATGGTCGGCGGGCACGACCTGCTGATCAGCCGGCCGCGGAAGAAGGCGTTCCTCGCGGCCCTGACGGACTACCTCGGGGCGCGGTCGGCGTGATCGTCGAGACGCTGCCCGACATCCCGCGGGTGCTCACCGGGGTCGCGGAGTGGGCGGCGTGCCTGGTCTACGTCCTGCTGCGCCGCCAGCGGCTGCCGCTGGGGCGGCTGGTGCTGGTCGCGGCCGCGGCGCTGCTCGTGCTGGTCGGCGTGCAGGAGCTGGCCGACCGGCTGCCGCTGTCGCTGTGGTCGCTGGGCATGGCCGCGGCGGTGGCCTGCATGTACGGCTTCATCGTGTCGGCGGCCCGGGTGTCGGCACGGGACGCGGGCTACTTCGCGGCGCGGGCGCTGGTGCTGGCCGAGCTCGTGGCGGCGGCGCACTGGCAGATCCACTGCTTCTTCTTCCTCGCGGACGGCCGTCCCGGGACGGGCGTCCAGGTGGCGTTCGGGGTCGCGGCCTACGCGGTGGCGTTCGTCGGGGCGTACCTGATCGAGGCGCGGCACTTCCGGCCCGTCCAGCCCCTCGACGTCACCTACGGCGAGCTGGCCTCGGCGTTCGCGATCGCGCTGGTCACGTTCTTCATGAGCAACATCAGCTTCCTCAACGCGAACACCCCGTTCAGCGGCCGGCTGGGGCTGGAGATCTTCTACATCCGCACGCTCGTGGACCTCTGCGGGTTCGTCGCGCTGTACGCGCAGCAGGGGCAGAGGCTGCAGCACCGGGCGCGCGCCGAGGTGAAGGCGATCGACGAGATGCTGCGCCGGCAGCACGGCCAGTACCTGCAGTCCAAGCGCAGCATCGAGATCGTCAACCGCAAGTACCACGACCTCAAGCACCAGATCGCGGTCATCCGGGCCGAGGGCGACCCGGCGCTGCGCGCGGACTACCTGGACAGCCTGGAGGCCAGCGTGTCCGGCTACGCCGCGCAGGCCGACACCGGGAACGGGGTGCTGGACGTCATCCTCACCACCAAGAGCCTGGAGTGCGCGGAGCGGGGCATCGACCTGACCTACGTGGCCGACGGCGCGGCGCTGGACTTCATGTCGGCGATGGACGTCTCGGCCGTGTTCGGCAACGCGCTGGACAACGCCATCGACGGCGTCCTGGCCGTGCCGGAGCCGGAGAAGCGGCTGATCAAGGTCGCGCTGTTCGCCCGGGACCGGTTCGTCATGATGACGTTCGAGAACTACTTCTCCGGCGAGCTCCGCACCGAGGACGGCGACATCGTCACCCGCCGGGCCGACCGCGACCGGCACGGCTACGGGCTCAAGTCGATCCGGTACACGGCGGAGAAGTACGGCGGCTCGATGACCGTCAACACCGAGGACGGCTGGTTCGTGCTGCGGATCCTCGTGCCGATGCCGCACGACCGCGCCGCGGTGCCGGTGCGGACCTGAGGACGCCGCGGTCAGGCCGTCGCGACCCGCGCCGCCAGGGCCGGCGCCGACCGCTCGAGCACCGCTCCGCTGGCCCACAGCGACTGCGCGGACGCGATCGCCATGTGCATGTCGAGGTACAGGTAGGACCCGAGCCGGCCACCGAAGTGCACGTCCGGCTCGTCGTCCGCGAGGTCGCGGTAGGCCCGCAGGCGCGCGCGGTCCTGCGGCGTGGCGACGGGGTAGTACGGCTCGTCGCCGGGCAGGGCGAACCGGGACCGCTCCCGCATGACGACGGTGCTGTCCTGCGCGTGCCGGTGCTCGCGCTCCGGGTGGTAGTGCCGGAACTCGTGGACGCGGGTGTACGGGGTGTCGAGGTCGGCGTAGTTCATGACGCTCGTGCCCTGGAAGTCCCGCACCGGCAGGGTCTCGGTCTCCAGGTCCAGGGTGCGCCAGCCGAGCTCGCCGGCGTGCTGGCCGAAGTACCGGTCCACCGGGCCGGTGTAGACGATCGGCACCTGCCCGCGCGCGCCGTCCCTGCTGAGCGGCTGGCCGGCGTCGAAGAAGTCCGTCCCGAGGTGCACGTCGATGCGCGGGTGCGCGGCCATCGCCTCGAACCACGGCCCGTAGCCGTGGGCGGGCAGGCCCTCGTACGTGTCGGAGAAGTACCGGTTGTCGTAGGTGTAGCGCACGGGGAGCCGGGTGATCACGGAGGCCGGCAGCGACCGCGGGTCGGTCTGCCACTGCTTGGCGGTGTAGTCCCGGATGAACGCCTCGTACAGCGGGCGGCCGATCAGCGAGATCGCCTTGTCCTCGAGGTTCGTCGCGGTGGCGCCGTCCACCTCGGCGGCCTGCTCCGCCACCAGCGCCCGCGCGGCGTCCGGCCCCATCGCGGCGCCGAAGAACTGGTTGAGCGTGCCCAGGTTGATCGGCAGCGGGAACACCGTGCCGCGGTGCGTGGAGTACACCCGGTGCCGGTAGTCCGTGAAGGCTGTGAACCGGCGGGCGTACTGCCAGACCCGCTCGTTGGACGTGTGGAAGATGTGCGACCCGTACCGGTGCACCTCGATGCCCGTGGCCTCGTCGACGCTGCTCCACGCGTTGCCGCCCAGGTGGTCGCGCCGGTCGATCACGGTCACGCGCAGCCCGGACTCCGCGGCGCGCTCGGCGATCGTCAGGCCGAACAGGCCGGCTCCGACGACGAGCAGGTCCATGCGGAGCGCCTTCCGGGGCGGGGGAGCGGCTCGGGATGCCGCCTGGGCGCTGCGAGTGTAGGGCGCCCGCGAGGCTGCGTGGTGAACGTGCGACGACGGCGACAGTTCGTGCGCCGGAACCGACAGATCGTGCGCCGGGAACCGGTGCTGCACCGCCCGGACGGTTGTCTGGGCTCGCCTCCGGGCACCCCCACGACTCGAAGGAGAGACTCCTCGTGAGCAGCAGAGCGGCGAAGAGGCCGATGTCCAACAAGAAGTTCCTGTCCATCTGGGTCCCGGTGCTGGGACTCGTGCTCGTCGTCGCCGTCGTCGCGAACATCCTGCTGGGCGTCTACTCCAACTGGGTGGCCTCGCAGCTGGGCACCGGCACCTACACAGTCACCAACGCCGACGAGGCCGCGGACTGGGACACCACGTACAACCAGGCGGACTTCGACTCCGCGGACGACGCCGCGGCCGCCGCCGACGCGCTGGTCCAGGAGATCGCCGCCGAGGGCATCGTCCTGCTGAAGAACGAGGGCGGGGCCCTCCCGCTCGCCGGCGACGCTCCGCAGGTCACCCTGCTCGGCCGCACCGCCGCGGACCCGGTCTACGGCGGCTCGGGCTCCGGCTCGACCGACACCAGCACCGCGGTGAGCTTCCGCGACGGCCTGGAGGCCGCGGGCATCGGCGTCAACGGCACCGTCTACGACGAGCTGGAGACCTTCGCGGCCGACGCCCCCAAGACGAACATCGTCATGGACCTGCCCGCCGACTCCGTCTACACCATCGGTGAGATGCCGGTCGCGGACTACTCGGACGAGGCGCGCGCGAGCTTCGCGGACTACTCCGACGCCGCGGTGGTCGTCATCGGCCGCGCCGGCGGCGAGGGCGGCGACCTGGCCACCTCGATGGAGGGCTGGGACGAGAACTACACCGAGGGCCAGCACCAGCTGGAGCTGAACCAGGACGAGAAGGACCTCATCGCGCTGGCCGGCGAGAGCTTCGAGACCGTCGTGGTCGTCGTGAACGCCTCCACCAGCATGGAGCTCGGCCCGGTCGCCGACGACGCCGGCGTGGACGCCGTGCTGCAGATCGGCTCGCCCGGCCAGAGCGGGCTCAGCGCGCTCGGCAAGGTGCTGACCGGCGAGGTCAACCCGTCCGGCCGCACGGTCGACATCTACGCCGCGGACTTCACCGCGGACCCGACGTTCCAGAACTTCGGCAGCTACGCCTACGACAACATCTCCGGCCTCGGCACGGACGAGGCCAAGGGCGTCGACGGCGGCGCGTACTTCGTCCAGTACGAGGAGGGCATCTACGTCGGCTACCGGTACTACGAGACCGCGGCCACCGAGGGCTTCCTGGACTACGACGAGGCCGTCGTCTACCCGTTCGGGTACGGCCTGAGCTACACGACGTTCAGCCAGGAGGTCACCGGGCAGCGGCTCGGCGAGGTCGACGGCGAGATCGCGGTCGACGTCGAGGTGACCAACACCGGTGACGTCGCGGGCAAGCAGGTCGTGCAGCTGTACTACTCGGCCCCGTACACGCCGGGCGGCATCGAGAAGTCGTCGGTGGTGCTCGGCGCCTTCGACAAGACCGACGTGCTCGAGCCGGGCGCCTCGGAGACCGTCACCCTGACCGTCGCGGTCGAGGACATGGCGTCCTACGACTACCGGGACGCGCAGGCCTACGTGCTCGACGCCGGCGACTACACGCTGACCGTGCAGGACGACTCGCACACCGTCACCGCGGGCACCGCGCCGATCACCTACACCGTCGACGAGACCGTGACCTACTCCGGCGAGGACCACCGCGCGTCCGACCAGGTCGAGGTCACCAACCAGTTCGACGACGTGAACGCGGCGTTCGTCGACACCGCCGAGGAGGGCAAGATCCTCAACCTGTCCCGCGCGGACTTCGCCGGGACCTTCCCGACGGCGCCCACCGCGGCCGACACCACGGCGACCGACGAGGTCGTGGCGGCGTTCCAGGAGTACGACGCCGCGGCCGTCAACGGGGCGTCCGACGCCGAGATGCCGACGCAGGGCGCCGAGGGCGACCTGGGCCTGATCGACATGCGCGGCCTGGACTACGACGACCCGTCGTGGGACGCGCTGCTCGACCAGATCCCGGTCGAGGAGATGACCTCGGTCATCCTCAACGGCGCCTACAACACCGGGGCGATCAACTCGGTCGTCAAGGAGGTCACGAACGACTACGACGGCCCGGCCGGCTTCAGCTCGTTCATCAACGACGCGATCTCGGGCGTGGCCTACCCGTCCGAGGTGCTGCTGGGCCAGACCTGGAACGTCGACCTGGCCGAGGCCATGGGCGTGTCCATCGGCAACGAGGCGCTGACCCTCGACGCCAACGGCTGGTACGCGCCGGCGGTCAACCTGCACCGCTCCCCGTTCGCGGGCCGCAACTTCGAGTACTACTCGGAGGACCCGGTGCTGTCCGGCGAGCTCGCGACCTCGGTCGTCGAGGGTGCGGCCACCAAGGGCGTCTACACCGCGATGAAGCACTTCGCGATGAACGACCAGGAGACCAACCGCGTCAACCACGGCGTCGCGACCTGGGCCAACGAGCAGGCGATCCGCGAGATCTACCTCAAGGCGTTCGAGCTGCCGTTCAAGAACGCCACCGTCGAGATGGAGTACATCGCCGACGACCAGGGCACGGTCGAGACGCGGGAGATGCGCGCCGCCACGGCCGTCATGAGCTCGTTCAACCGGATCGGGTCCACCTGGGCCGGCGGCTCCGTCGCGCTGATGGACACGGTCCTGCGCGACGAGTGGGGCTTCCGCGGCTTCGCGATCACGGACTTCAACCTGTACGAGTACATGTACCCGGACCAGGCGATCCGCGCGGGCTCGGACCTGATGCTGACGTTCCAGCCGATGAAGGTGCTGCAGGACACGACCTCCGCGGAGGCCGTGACCAACATCCGCACGGCGACGCACAACATCCTGTACACGGTCGCGAACTCCAACGCGATGAACGGCATCGCGTCCGGCGCCACGCTCGACTACACGCCGCCGACCTGGCGCTACGTGCAGATCGCGGTCGACGTGGTGCTCGGGATCCTGCTGGTGCTCGGCGTCGTCTGGGTGGTGCGGCGCGTGCGCCGGCGCCGCGACGCGGACGCCGCCGTGGCCGCCACGGGCACGGACGCCGCGGGCACCGCCGCCGCCGAGGGCGACCGCACCCCGGTCGCCGACGAGGACTCCGCGGGCACCCCCGCCCGCTGAGCCTCCTGCCGGACCCCCGGCCGGCTCGCCCGCGCGAGCCGGCCGGGGCCCGCACCCCGTACCGCCCCGCACCCGCGCACCGATGAGGACGCCGCCCGCGATGACCGAGAACCTGTCCCTGCTGGAGAAGGCCGCCCTGCTGACCGGGAAGTCGGTCTGGGAGACCCACGACCTGCCCCGGCACGGGGTGCGGTCGCTGTGGCTGGCCGACGGCCCGCACGGCGTGCGCAAGCAGACCGGCGCGGCGGACCACCTCGGCATCGCCGAGTCCCAGCCCGCGACCTGCTTCCCCACGGCCGCCGCGGTGGCGAGCACCTGGGACCCCGAGCTGGCCGAGCAGGTCGGGCGCGCGCTCGGCGCCGAGGCCGCGGCCCAGGACGTCGACGTGCTGCTCGGCCCGGGCCTGAACATCAAGCGCTCGCCGCTGGGCGGGCGGAACTTCGAGTACTTCTCCGAGGACCCACTGCTCGCGGGGCGGATGGCCGCGGCCTACGTGCGCGGCATCCAGTCCCAGGGCGTCGCGGCCAGCCCGAAGCACTACGCGGCGAACTCCCAGGAGCTGCGCCGGATGGCGTCGGACTCCGTGGTCGACGAGCGCACGCTGCGCGAGATCTACCTGACCGCGTTCGGCATCGTGGTCGAGACGGCACGGCCGCGCACGATCATGTCGGCCTACAACCGGGTCAACGGCACCTACGCCCACGAGGACCCGTTCCTGCTCGGCACGGTGCTGCGCGAGGAGTGGGGCTTCGACGGCGTGGTCGTCTCCGACTGGGGCGGCTCCAACGACATCGTGGCCGCGGCCGCGGCAGGCGGCACGCTCGAGATGCCTGCGGCCGGCCTGGACTCCGCGCGTCAGCTGGTGGCCGCGGTGCAGCAGGGCCGGCTGGCCGAGGCGGACCTGGACGCCCGCGCCGCCGAGGTGCTGCGACTGGTCGCCGAGGCGCGCGAGCCCGGGACCGCGCCGGCCGTGGACGTCGACGCCCACCACGCCCTGGCCCGCCGGGTGGCGTCCCGGTCGGCGGTGCTGCTGAAGAACGACGAGGCGATCCTGCCGCTGCCGCGCGGGACCCGGGTCGCCGTCATCGGCGACTTCGCCCGCACCCCGCGCTACCAGGGCGCCGGGTCGTCCGCCGTGAACCCGACCCGGCTGGACTCGGTGCTGGACGTCATCGGGGACAGCGGGCTGACGATGACGACGTTCGCGCCCGGGTTCCGTCGCAACGGCACCCCCGACGCCGCCCTGCGTGCCGAGGCGGTCGAGGCCGCCCGGGAGGCCGACGTCGTGCTGCTGTTCCTCGGCCTGGACGAGATCGCCGAGTCCGAGGGCCTGGACCGCTCCACGCTGGCGCTGCACGCCGCGCAGACCGAGCTGCTCGCGGCGGTCGCCGCCGTGAACCCGGACGTCGTGGTCGTGCTGAGCGCCGGCGGCGTGGTGGAGATGCCCTGGCTCGGCCGCGCGCGGGCCGTCGTGCACGGCTACCTGTCCGGGCAGGCCGGGGCCGGAGCGCTGCTCGACGTGCTCACCGGCGCGGTGAACCCGTCGGGCCGGCTCGCCGAGACCGTGCCGGTGCGGCTGTCCGACACCCCGACGGCCGACACGTTCCCCGGGCAGCAGCGCACGGCCGAGTACCGCGAGGGCCTGTTCGTCGGCTACCGCTACTACACGACCGCCGGCGTGCCCGTGACGTTCCCGTTCGGGTTCGGGCTGTCGTACACCACGTTCGCCTACTCCGGCCTGGTGGCGACCACCGACGCCGCCACCGTGACCGTCACCAACACCGGCGCGGTCGCCGGCGCCGACGTGGTGCAGGTCTACGTGCGCCGGGAGTCGCCGGGCGTGCACCGCCCCGACCGCACGCTCGCCGGCTTCGCCCGGGTCGAGCTGGCCCCGGGGGAGTCGGCGACCGTCACGGTCCCGCTCGGCGACGCCGCGTTCCGGCACTGGGACGTCCGCACCGGCGCGTGGCAGGTCGAGCAGGGCGAGTTCGCCGTGCTCGCGGGCGCCCACGTCGACGACCTGCCGCTGTCCGCGACCGTGGCGGTCACGGGGACCGTCCCGCCCGTCACGGACGACCCCGCCCCCGCGCGGTACCGCACCGGCGACGTCCGGCACGTCCCGGACGGCGACTTCGCCGCGCTGCTCGGCCGGCCCGTGCCCGCCGCGACCTGGGACGGCCCGCTCGGCGTCAACGACGCCCTCGGCCGGATGCAGACCGCGCGCTCCCCGCTGGCCCGCCTGGCGTACCGGGTGCTCGCGCTGCTGCGGGACCGGGCGGACCGCCGGGGCGAGCCCGACCTGAACATCCTGTTCCTGCTCAACATGCCGTTCCGGGCCATCGGGAAGATGACCAACGGGATGGTCAGCGCCGAGATGGTCGACGGCATCGTCCGGATCGTGAACGGCCGGTTCCTCAGCGGCGCGGGCGCCACCGTGCGCGGGTTCGTCCGCAACGCCCGCGCGAACCGCGCCACCGCCCGCCGCCTGCGCGGCGACGCCTGACCCCGCACCACGGAAGAGAGACCCGCTCGCATGCTCACCCGTCTGAAGGCCGCCTGGGGCCGGTTCGCCACGGCGCGTCCCGGTGTGGCCCAGTTCGTCGTGTTCTTCGTCCTCAGCAACGGCATCACGGTGCTGCAGCTCGCGCTGATGCCGGCGATCAAGTGGCTGTTCGGCATGACGTCGCTGGTGGACACCGCGTTCCAGGTCTGGCCCGTCGGGTCCAACCCGGACGGCTCGCAGTACTTCGTGTTCGACTACGCCGCGGGCGCCCTGCCCGCGGGCGGCGGCGGGCTCGCGTACTTCCTCGCCGTGCAGATCACCCTGCTGATCGCCCAGGTGATCAACTTCTTCGCCCAGCGCAGCATCACGTTCAAGTCGAGCTCGTCGGTGGTGAAGGCGGCGTCCTGGTACGCGGTCGCCTACGTCCTCATCACGATCGCCGCCGCTGCGCTGCAGGGCCTGTACAAGGCGCCCGTCTACGATCTGCTCATCGACACCTGGGGCCTGGGCGGCACCGGCGAGACCCTGGCGGACTTCGTCACGATGATCATCAACGCCGCCATCTCGTTCTGGGTGTTCTTCCCGATCTTCAAGGTCATCTTCCGGCAGCAGCCGGAGGACGCCGCTCCGGCCGCCGCCGGGGAACCCGCGGAGGTGCGCCAGGCGTGAGCCCAGCAGACGGCCCGGTGCTGTCCGTCGTCGTCCCCGCCTACGACGCGGAGCCGTACCTCGCCCGCGCGCTGGACACCCTCGTCGGGCTCGGCCCCGACGTGGAGGTGCTCGTCGTGGACGACGGGTCGACGGACGGCACGGCCGCGCTGGCGCAGGGCTACGCCGACCGGTTCCCGGGCGAGGTCCGGGTGCTGAGCAAGCCGAACGGCGGGCACGGCTCGGCGATCAACACCGGGCTGGACCACGCCCGCGGGGCCTACCTCAAGGTCGTCGACGCGGACGACTGGCTCGACCGGGACGCGCTCGCGCTCGTCGTGGCGACGCTGCGGGGCTTCCTCGACGGCGGCCGCCGGGTCGACCTGCTGGTGTCGAACTTCGTCTACGAGAAGGTCGGCAAGCGCACCAAGACCGTCGTCCGGTACCGCGGAGCCCTGCCGTCGGGCCGGGTCGTGGGCTGGTCGGCCACCCGCCGGTTCGGCGCGCGGCAGTACCTGATGATGCACGCCCTGACCTACCGCACCGCGGTGCTGCGCGAGTCCGGGCTGCGCCTGCCCGAGCACACGTTCTACGTCGACAACCTCTACGCCCTGGTGCCGCTCGCGCACGTCCGCACCCTCTACTACCTGGACGTGGACCTGTACCGGTACTTCATCGGGCGCGAGGACCAGTCGGTGGCCGAGGCCGTGCACCTGCGCCGGATCGACCAGCAGCTGCGGGTCAACCGGCTGATGCTGGACCACGTGTCGCGGGTCCGGGTCACCGACCGGCGGCTGCAGGCCTACCGGCTGCACGACGTCGCGACCATCTGCGCGGTGTCCTCGGTCCTGCTGCTGCGCGCCGGCACCCCGGAGGCGCTGGCGGAGAAGGACCGGCTGTGGTCCGGGCTGCGCGCGCAGGACCCGTACCTGTACCGCAGGGTGCGCCGGTCGCTGCTCGGTCAGCTGGTGAACCTGCCGGGCCCCGCGGGGCGCCGGCTGTCCGTGCTGGCGTACCGGGTGGCGCAGCGGACCATCGGCTTCAGCTGACCCCGCGCGCCCGGCTCGCGCGCAGCAGCGCCAGCACGTCGGCGTCCGCCGGCGGCTCGAAGTCCGCGTACTCCAGCCCGACGGCGCGGAACGTCGCCGGCACCCGCAGGCACACCAGCTCGTCGGTCTCGCGCGCCAGCGCGGCGGCGGTGTCCGGCGGGCAGACGGGCAGCGCCACCACGACCCGCGCGGCACTGTGCCGGCGCAGGGCGGCCACGGCGGCGCGGACCGTCGACCCCGTCGCGGCGCCGTCGTCGACCACCACGACGACCCGGCCCTCGACCGGCAGCGGCGGCAGCTCGCGGCGGAGCGCCTGCTCCCGGCGGCGCAGCGCGGCCAGCTCGGTGACGCGCACCTCGGCCAGGTCGGCCTCGGGGACGCGCGCCGCCGCCAGCACCCGGCGGTTCAGCACCTCCTCGACGCCGCCGCCGATGCCCGCCAGGGCCCCCATCGCCAGCTCCGGCTGCTCCGGCACGCCCAGCTTGCGCACCACCAGCACGTCGAGCGGGACCCGCAGCGCCGCGGCCACCGGCGCCGCGACCGGGACCCCGCCCCGCGGCAGCGCCAGCACCAGCACGTCCGCCCGCCCCGCGTAGGACGCGAGCCGGCCCGCGAGCGCGGCACCCGCCTGCGCCCGGTCGGCGAACGGCTCCCGGCCTCGCATGGTGCTTCCGACGCTACTCGCGCCGCGCGGGGGCGGGGCGCTCGGTACGGTGACCCGATGCACCCTGCCCAGCCGCGATACGAGACCGCCGCCGACCGCCGTGCCCGCGAGGCCCTGGTCGCCGCGGGGTTCACCCCCGAGGAGGCGGCCCAGGCGCTCCTGGACGAGCAGGCGGCCCGGGGCGCCGGCCGGCCCGCGCCGGGGGCGTACCGCGCCGCGGTCCCCACCGGCACCCTGTCCTGGGGCCTCGGTCTGCTCGCCTACCTCCCCATCCCGTTGTTCAGCCTGGTGATCGCGGGGGTGGCGATGGCGTGCGCGTACCCGTCGCAGCGTCGGCGGTCGCCCGTCGCCGCGGAGAACGCGCGGCACGCGGCGAACTGGGGGCTGACGGTCGTCCTGGTCTGCGTCGTCATGATCGGCACGGTCGTGGCGCTCGCCCTCGCGCTCGGCCCGACGCCGGGCGACCGCGCGCTGATCCCGTTCGTCCTGATCTTCCCCCTGGGGGTGGCGCACCTCGTGATGGTGGTGCGCGGGATGGTGCGGGCGGGCCGGGGCCAGGTCCTCGCGACCCGGCTGGCGATCCCCTTCATCCGGGGCTGACCGCTCCGGGCGCTCAGCAGGCGCTGGTTCCGCGCGCCGGCACCACGCCCCCGGGACCCCGGGCGGCCGACCGCCCTGGGTCAGGGCAGGTCGGCGGGGGCGTCGAGCGTGGCCGTGGGGGCCGGCGTCGACGGGGCGGGCGCGGTGGGGGAGACGGAGATCGTGATCGTGACCTCGGCGCTGTCGCCGAACTGGGCCGACGTGAACCCGACCGCGGGCCCGAGCAGCGCGGCACCGAGCAGCAGCACGCCGAGCACGAGCCGGCCCCAGCGCCCGAGCACCGGGCCCGGGGCGGGCGCGGCGGGCCCGGTGCCGGCGGCGGCTGCGGCCGCCGCGTCAGCCGAGGAGGAGCGCATCGTCGTGCTGCTCGCGGACGGAGGCCCGGCGCTCGCCGGCGGCCCGGCGGGCCCGGCGGTCGTCGAGCAGGGACAGGACCTCGAGCGTCACCAGGGCGGCGAGCGGCGGGGCCAGCATGACGGCGCGCCCCTGGGCGGACCCGGCCCAGTCCAGCACCCAGCCCCAGCGCGGGTAGACGTGCAGGATGATGCCGCGCACCTGGGACAGCGGCGTGGCGTTCTTGTCGGGCTCGCTGTTGGCGTCGCCCTTGGTGAAGATGTACGGCCTGGTCAGCGGCTCGCCGGTGTCCGGGTCGACGGTCTGCACCATCTTCCCGCTGGCGGCGTCCTGCTGCATGACCGGCAGGTTGCGCAGCGCGATGATCCGGTGGGTGACGAGCTGGTCGGAGCCCGCGGGCCAGAACGTCGCCACCTGGCCGACCCGCAGCTGCGAGGGGTCGTCGATCCGGCGCATCACCACCGCGTCGCCGGCGTCGAACGACCCCTGCTCCGGGCCGGACATCGACCCGGAGGTGACGATCAGCAGCCGCTGGCCGTTGGCCTGGAACCACAGCGGCACCGCGAGCGACCCGGCGTAGGCAATCCCGCACACGACGATGACCGTCCACAGCGCCGTCCGCAGGACGCGGCGGCGGGTGGTGACGGCGGTGGCGTGCCGAGGTCGCTCCGGGTGGGGTGCCCGGCGCTCGACCGTCGGTGCCGGCCTCGTGCTCATCGGGGGTTCAGCGCCTCACGCGGCTCTCAGGAGGTGCGGTGCGGGTCGGTCGGGTCCTGCACCGCGTTGAACCGCAGCGACAGGTCGGCCTGGCTGTTCTGGTACTCGTTGCCGAGCTCGAGCGGCAGGGAGACGCGCACGCACAGCTCCTCGGACCCGGCGGCGATCAGCGGCCGCTGCTCCGTGACGATGTCGGTCGGCGTCCCGGCCAGGCCGGGGCCGGCGGTGCCGATCGGCGCGGCACCGGCGAGGCCCGCCTCGGTGCAGCTCGCGGCGGGGACGGCGAACAGGTCCAGGGACAGCGCCCCGGCCAGTGCGGCGTCGTCGGGGCTGGTCGCCTGGTACTGGACGCCGTAGACCAGCGCGAGCGAGCCGGCGTTGGTCACCGTGACGGGGCTGTAGACCTCGTCGCCGGGGGCCAGGTTGCCGGGCGGCAGCGTGAAGGCGGCGTCCTCGCCGGCCTCGACGTCCACGGAGCCGGTGATGATGCCGGACCGGCCGGTGTCGTCGTTGTCCGTGAAGATCGCGGAGGTGACGAGGGAGGTCATCCCGAGCCCGGCCATGCCGAGGATCGCCACGGTCGCGACCAGGCGGCGCTGGCGCGCCGGGTCCCGCTTCGGCGGGGGCGGGGTGATCATCTCGCGGAGCAGCTCGTCCATCGGGGGTTCGTCATCCTCACGGGTGAGCGGGAATCGGGCGTACAGGTGCCTATCGGTCAGATGGTCGCGCACCTTGAGGCGATCTGCCCGATTCCGGAGTGAATCACGTGACGGCGTGTCGCGACGCCCGGTCACGGGGCAGGTCCTCGGCCCGCAGCCGGTCCGCGGCGACCGCCGGCGAGTACAGGTAGCCCTGCGCCTGGTCGACGGTCAGCCGGCGCAGCGCCTCGGCGGTGGCGGCGTCCTCGACGCCCTCCGCGACGACCTGCAGCCCGAACGAGTGCGCCAGGTCGACCATCGCCTTGACGATCACCTCGGAGCCCTCGCGCCCGGTGCCGGCCATGTCCGCCACGAACAGCCGGTCGATCTTGAGCCCGTGCACGGGCAGGTCCCGCAGCTGGGAGATCGAGGTGTTGCCGATCCCGAAGTCGTCGATGGACACCCGCACGCCCGCGTCGCCGAGCCGCTGCAGCACCGGCACGACGCGCGACGGGTCGCTGACCAGGGCGGTCTCGGTGATCTCGACCTCGAGCAGCTCGGGCGGGACCGCGTGCTCCGCCAGGAGGTCCTCGATGACCTCGACCACCGCGTGCGTGGTGACGTCGTGCGCCGACAGGTTGACGGCGACGGGGACCGGGTCGCCCTCGGCGTTCCAGGCGGCCAGCTGGGCGACGCACTCCCGCAGGGCGTACCGGGTCAGGTCGTGGATCAGGCCGGACTGCTCGGCGAGCGGGATGAACAGGTCGGGCGGCAGCATCCCGCGGGTGGGGTGCCGCCAGCGCATCAGCGCCTCGAGGCCGACGGTGCGGCCGGTGCGCAGGTCGATCTTGGGCTGGTAGTGCAGCCGGAGCTCGTCGTCGACGCCGAGCGCGCGGTGCAGGTCGCCCAGCAGCACGAGGCGCGCGGGGGAGGAGTCGTCCTCCTCCGGCGAGTACACCGCGACGCCCAGCCGGTGCGTCTTGGCGGTGTACATGGCGACGTCGGCCATCCGCATCAGCGAGGACGCGTCGTCGGCGTGGTCCGGCAGGCAGGCGACGCCGATGGAGGTGTCCACGTGCAGCGCCAGGTCGCCCAGCATGAAGGGCGGCACGAACAGCGCCTTGACCCGGCGGGCGGCGGCGTCGGCGTCGGCGACGGACACCACGTCGGGGAGCAGGATGGCGAACTCGTCGCCGCCGAGCCGGGCCACGACGTCGTCCTCGCGCAGCGAGCCGCGCAGCCGCTGGGCCACCTGCTCCAGCAGCTCGTCGCCCCGGTCGTGCCCGAGGGAGTCGTTGATGTCCTTGAACCGGTCGATGTCCAGCAGCATCAGCCCGACGGTGCTGCCGTTCTCCCGGTGCCCGTCGATGGCCCGCTCCAGGCGGTCGGCGAGCATGCGGCGGTTCGGCAGCCCGGTCAGCGAGTCGAGCAGGGCCAGGCGCGCGTTCTCCAGCGCGGAGGTCTGCAGCCGCAGCGAGGCGTTGCGCACCGTGCGGAACAGCAGCAGCCACAGCAGGATCAGGCCGCCGGCCACCACGAGCGTGACGGTGCGGGTGGCCGAGGCCACCGCGTCGGTGGTGCCCTGGTAGTCCAGCATCACCTCGGCGGCGCCGACCACCACGCCGCCGTGCTGCACCGGCACGTACACGTCGAGCAGCGTGGTCTCGGTGCCGCCGGTACCGCCCAGCTCGGCCCCGCGCACCTCGGTGACCAGCTGCGCCACCGGCTCGCGCTGCCGGGTCGCGGCGTCGAGCCGGTCGCCGTCGGGGAACCCGGTGCTGTCCGCGAGGGAGTCGTAGAGCAGCGTGCCGTCGACCGTCCACAGCCGCAGGCGGCGCAGGTCGCGGAACCCGTCGACCTGGTCCGTCACGCGGGCGGCGTCCGGGCCGGCCAGCACGCCGACCGTGAAGGCCTCGTCCGGCACGCTCGCGGAGGCGTAGGACTCGATGCTGCGGGCGAGCGCCACCCCGTCGCGCCGGGCCTGGTCCTGCATCACGTTGGAGACGACGAGCACCAGCGTCACGCCCAGGGCGAGCATGGCGACGACGCTGACGACGGCGAAGTACCGGGTCAGCGGCCAGCGTCGGTGTGCGGTTGCCAGCTCGGGCCTCGAGTGCTCGCAGGGTGGGCCGCCGCGGTCCGGACGGCCTGCGCCGAGAGTAGGGGGGTGATGCCGGAAATGGCGAGAAGATCCTCGATGCGGCGTTTCGCCCTACTTTGTACTGCCTGGTCAGGAGACCGGGTGATTCGTCCCGCGACACGTCGCCGCACCCGTTCGGCTCACGTCCCGGCGCCGGACCGCGGGGTAGCCTCCACCCGCCCCCAGCCTGCACCTCCCCCGGATGGACTGCCATGCACGAGCTCGCGCTCTGCTCCGTCGAGCACGACGACGGGCGCACCGCCCTGAGCGGCTACGTCCGCACGTTCGAGGACGGCGTGCTCTGGGTGGGCACCGAGGGGATCGTCCGCGGCGTGGCGGAGGACGAGACCTACCTGCTGCGCGTGCTGGACGACGCGCGGGGGGAGTGCCTGTACCAGGGCGACGTCGCGCGCGTGTCCGCGGACACCGTCGCGTTCACCGGCGTCGAGCTGCTGTCCACGCTGCAGAAGCGCGCGGTCGCGCGGGTGTCGGTCACGGTCGAGTGCGAGGGCTTCGCGACGCTCGCGGCGCCCGAGGACGGCGAGGACGGCGCCCCGGCGGAGGCCGCCGCGGCCGGTGAGGTGCCCTTCACGTTCACCGTCCTCGACGTGTCGGCGCACGGGATGCGTATGATGAGTCAGACCGAGCTGCCTCCGGGGAGCTCGGTGAGGTTCGTCTTCCCCGAGCTGTCGGCTGCGTTCTGGCTGCAGGCGGTCGTCGTCCGCGCCCAGCCGTCACGGAGTGGGACGCACTACGGCTGCCAGTTCGTCGAGACCTCCCCGCGGGAGACGGACGAGCTCTTCTCCTACGTCCTGCGCACGCAGGGCGCCCAGCGCCGCCAGCAGAAGCTCGCCTGACTGAGCCGCCGGCGCCGGTCGCCGCCCGCGTGCGTGGACGTCAGGACCCCTGACCCAACGCCGGAAAGGCGCCTCAGCCATGCCCAGCTTCACCGACCTCGGTGTCCCCGCCGCCCTCGCGAAGTCCCTCGCCCAGCGCGGCATCACCGACCCGTTCCCCATCCAGGCCGCGACGCTGCCCGACACGCTCGCCGGCCGCGACGTGCTCGGCCGCGGCCGCACCGGCTCCGGCAAGACCGTCGCGTTCGCCCTGCCGGTCGTCGCCCGCCTGTCCGACTCCAAGGCCCAGCGGGCCAAGGCCCGGCCGCGCGCGCTGATCCTGGCGCCGACGCGCGAGCTCGCCACGCAGATCCACGCCACCGTCGAGCCGCTGGCGCAGGTCGCCGGCCTGTCCTCGACCACCGTGTTCGGCGGCGTCGCGCAGAGCCGGCAGGTCAGCGCGCTCAACGGCGGCATCGACGTCCTGGTCGCCTGCCCCGGCCGGCTCGAGGACCTGATCAAGCAGGGCCTGTGCTCGCTCGACGCGGTCGAGATCACCGTGCTCGACGAGGCCGACCACATGGCCGACCTCGGCTTCCTGCCGGTCGTCAAGCGCCTGCTCGACAAGACGCCGCGCGGCGGCCAGCGCCTGCTGTTCTCGGCCACCCTGGACAACGGCGTGGACACCCTGGTCAAGCGCTACCTCGAGAAGCCGACGACGCACTCGGTCGACCCCGAGGTCGCCCCGGTGTCGACGATGGTGCACCACGTGCTGGTCGTGTCGGACGCGGACGCCAAGAAGCAGGTCGTCACCGAGCTCGCCTCCGGCACCGGCCGCCGCGTGCTGTTCACCCGCACCAAGCACCAGGCCAAGAAGCTGGCCAAGCAGCTCACGCAGGACGGCATCCCCGCCGTCGACCTGCAGGGCAACCTCGGCCAGGGCGCGCGCGAGCGCAACCTCGCGGCGTTCACCTCGGGCGAGGTGAGGGTGCTGGTCGCCACCGACATCGCGGCCCGCGGCATCCACGTCGACGACATCGAGCTCGTCGTGCACGTCGACCCGCCGGCCGAGCACAAGGCGTACCTGCACCGCTCCGGCCGCACGGCCCGCGCGGGCTCCGGCGGCGACGTCGTCACCGTGCAGCTGCCCGAGCAGGCCGGCGACGTCCGCGACCTGACCCGCAAGGCCAAGATCACCGTGACGCCGCAGCGCGTCGCGCCCGGGTCCCCGGTCGTCGCCGCGCTGGTCGGCGAGGTCGCCGCGCACGTCACGCCGGCCGCGGCCCCGGCCGTGCAGAGCCCGTCGCGGCAGCGTCCCGCCGGCTCCGGCCGCGGTGCCGCGCCTGCCGGTGCGGGCCGGGCCGGTTCCGGCTCCGCCGGCGGCTCCCGTCGTCGCGGTGGTGCCGCGGGCGGCCGCGCCGGTGGCGAGCAGGGCTCGCGTCCCGCCGAGGGCGGCGGCCGCGGGCGGTCCGGCGGCGGTGGACGTGGCCGCGGCCAGGGCGTGCCCGCGCTGGGCGGCTCGATGGTGCGCTGGAGCTCGGGCGGCGACGCCCCGTCGGCCGGCGGCTCGGGCGGCGGCGCGCGCTCCGGCGGCGGCCAGGGCGGTGCTCGTTCCGGTGGCGCCGGCGCTGCCGGTGGCGCGGGTGGCGAGAGCCGCCGTCGGCACCGCGGCGGCCGCGGCCGCTCGGCCGGCGCGCGCACCGCGCAGTAGTCCCCGCGAGGCCGAGCACCGGCGTGGGGGGGGGGAAAACGCACAGACCGCCGGGGTGTGTTTGGGTGGGGGGGGGGTGGTGGGGGGCAG